>NZ_AUND01000015.1 GCF_000714535.1 Thioclava pacifica DSM 10166
GCGCTGCGACAGTTCAGGGTTTTCCTCGAGCAGGCGCAGGATGCGAAAGCGAACATCTTCCTGGATCTTGTCGCGCTGGCCTGCCATCAGGAGGCCGCATTCCGGCAGGCTACCGCATCAGCGCTGACTCGGGTCAGCCTGGGGGGAGGGGCAGTCACAATCTGGCGTCGAAAATCCGACATCGTTCAGAAATGAGCGTTAGCAGAATGCTGCAGCTGCTAAAAGGGTGTTTATGCAAATCCGGGGATCCGGCAAGGGCGATCACGGGTGTGTGACCGGGACGCCGTTCGAAGGCGGTGTCGTCTTGCTCCGCGACAGCTTGTAGAGGGTCAGCTCCTGCAGCGAGGGCGCCCCGCGCATCTCTGGTTCGAGAATTCCGGCTCGCTCCGAAATCCCGCGCCAGAGGATTGCGCGGGGAAGCGCGTCAGCTGCGCGCCTGGCGCGCGCGGATGCCGGGGGTGAGCAAGCGGCGCAGATCTTCGAGTGTCTCGCCGGCGCTGCGGCGCTCGAAGGCTAGCGCCAGGCGCTTCACATGTTTCGCGTCTTCGACGTCGAAGAGCTCGGCACAGTGATCGGCGGTCCGGGCGGCGCGCATTTGGGGGAATGGCCACCTGGCCGAAGGCGCGCGACAAAACCTGACGGCCAGGGTGCGTTCCGCGGCGAAGAAGCGCCCGCGATGATCGAATTCCCCGGGAGGGTGAGTTCGACGTTCCTTGCGGTCGATATATTCGAACGCTGCCGCGATTTCGTCGCCGGTATAGGCGAGGCTCATCGCGAAGACGGCGAAGTCGTGACGCGGGCCCGAGGTGGGGAGGGTGTCGAGCATGATGTTGTCCTTTCCTTTCTTGATGACCTCAGTTTAGGCGAGGAGGGCGAAAATCTGGCCTTGGAAAAGCTCGAAAATCCCGCGGTTTGGTCGAATTATGTGGACAACTCGGACAGTCGCGTCGGCAAGCCACCCAAGAGAGAGGGGGCGAGCATCTGCAGGGCCGACCTTCGCTGGGTTGTCGAATTCGGGTTTGGTTGCATGTGCAGCCGCAAGATTGGCTTGTCGGGCGCTCACGCTAGCCACAGGTGTTTCCGGCCGAGAAATTCGTCGACCGCTTTGCCTGCGGGCAAATGACGTCGCTAACGTGCTCTGTGCGGGGTCCCTGAAGCGGCGATCGCATCTTCTTGTGTTGTTGACAATTTCCAAGCTTACCTTAACGTAAATATTTTAACTGAAAGCCGATCGACGTGCGAAGGTTCATCAAAGAGCCGATTTCAGAAGTGCATGAAGCAATCCGTGCCCTTGTTGATGCGGCGGATGCGCATCTCGAACGGGATTTCGACACCGCAGCCGCTAAGTTCGAAGAAGCGAACTGTCCAATCACTTGGGAATGGCTCAACAATGCATGGACTGGCGTGAGCAAGAATGTCGTTTTCTGGAATCCGGAAAGCGATAGCGAATGTGTTCCAAAGTCCCAGCGCGATCCCGATCGTGCAATCAAGTCGTCGGTAAAAAAAGCGGTTCTTGAGCGTGATGGATACAGGTGTCGCTATTGCGGTTTGCCGGTCGTTCATGCCGACATACGCAAGATTGCCCATGGGCTATATCCATCTGCGGTTCCCTGGAATTCGAGAAAACCGGCCGAGCAGCATGCAGCCTTTCAAGTGTGCTGGCTTCAGTATGACCATGTCAAACCGCATAGTCACGGTGGAATGTCTTCGCTCGAGAACGTCGTGATTTCATGTGCGCTCTGCAATTTCGGCAAAGATCGTTTTACGCTAAAGCAGCTCGACATAGAGGATCCCCGCTTGCGCGAGCCTGTTCCATCCGATTTCGATGGTCTGGAGCGACTGCGCGGATCTGGGCCACCTAAAATCCGAACTTCGCCTCTTTCAGAAGAGAATACGCGTCCAAAGACGCCTCTTGCCCACAAACCTAGAAAGACATCTGAGAGTTTTTTCTTTCCTAGGGCATATGTCAGCGCAGGCTATGTCAACGTGCCTCCAGTCGCAGGCAAGGCGCGCTGGTTTAAGATCGGTTCGCCGGTTGAGGCTGAGATCGTCGAACGGAACGGTGTTCAAGGTTGCATCGTGCGCTGCCCGCGCGAAATGATCGATCGGCGCGGCATCGATGCGAATGAATACTTGGATCGCCCTGCTTCCAAGCCTGGGCCATAGAAAAAGCTCTTCTTCACTTCCCTGATGTTGAGCAGCGAAATGGTTCTCATAGCGGCATCTTCAAACGAACATATCGAGAATTCGATTGCCTGCATATCCTGCCGCACGGCGCCGCTACGACGTGCTATGACCCCCAGTTCCTCCAGTTGATGCTAGAGTCCGACCCAACAGAAGGATCGGACCATGAAGCCATCGAAGTTCAACGAAGCCCAGATCATCGACATCCTGAGGGAGGCCGAGGCAGGTGCGAAGACCGCCGATCTCTGCCGTCGGCATCCTCGACAAGTTCGCGCATTGTCGCCGGTTCCGCGTCTTCAAGGTGATCGACGATGTGACGAAGGAATGCCTGGCCGCCGTGGTCGACACTTCGATTTCGGGACGTCGGGTGGCGCGGGAGCTCACCGCCGTGATCGCAAAGCGAGGAAAACCGGGCTTGATCGTCAGCGATCATGGAACCGAGTTCACTTCGAACGCGATGCTGGCATGGACCGAGGAAGCTGACGTGTCCTGACACTTCATCGCGCCCGGCAAGCCGATGCAAAACGGAATCTGCGAAGCCTTCAATTCGAAGATGCGGGACGAGCTATTGAACGAGACGCTGTTTCACGGGCTCGACCATGCTCGCGCTGTCGTCGCGGATTGGGTGGCGGATTACAACGCCGAGCGCCCACACTCGGCGCTAGGCTACCAGACCGCCGCCGCCTTCGCGGCCCAACTCACCGCAATGGGGAAACAGAGCCAAACTCAACCCTCGACTTCTTCATCAGGAACGTCGGGGGAAACAGCACTTAGAAGAGCCATAAGCTCTTCGGTATAAAGGTGCATAAACGGGCTCCAGCTTACATCGACATCAGCTCGCGGCGTTCAATCCGCTTCCAGTCGCGCCCCGAGACGATACCCCAGTTGCCTGACTCATTTGGACGACGCCAACGCGGCGTAGCCATCTTCTGCAAAGCCGACAGCGCCTCCTCAAACGTGGAATTTTGAAATTCCTCGCCCTTGGCGCCGATCATGAACTTTCCTCCACGCGCAAGGCCAGGGTGGAAAAAGCTGCCATCCGCCGCGACGGGCACAAACACGACCTCGTCCGAGAAATCCGGGCTAGGCGCCTCGGGCAACACTTCGTCGGGCTTCTGCCAGATCGAAGCAAAGAATTCCTTGCGCCCCTTAAGCCATGTCGCTGCGCTTTCGGCCGTCAACCCTTGATCGATCCGTTCCAATACGCCATCTCCGCTGGACAGAATGTTCCGGATCCGTCCCTCGGTGACGCCTCCCAAGATTGCGAGCGACCAAATATCCACGACACCGGGAATTTCCGCGAAATCGTGGTCGTAACTGACCCCGATATCCAGCGCGTGGCGGGAGCGCGCAAGGTTGACGACACGACTGATCACCCCGTTCGCCTCAGGCTGCAGGCCACGCTCGAGATCAAAAAGCCGCAACGGCAAGGTTGCGATCCAATGCGACCGTTTTTCGAAAGGCACTTCTTCGGGTGTTACGCCGAACACGCCATAAAGTCCCGCGTCATCAAGCAACTTCGCAGCAGGCCAACCTGCATCAAGCAGCGAAGAGGATCCAAAGCTAAGTAGGCTCACCCAACTCTCCGCTTCGCGAGGCGCGTTAGGCACCATCTTAAAAAGGTGGGCAGCTACAGCATCACGCCCGAAAAGCTGTTCCAGCGCGAGACATGGCCGCTCTGCACATTTGCGAAGCTCATGCTCATATGCGCGGAGGTAAGCAACATGTCCAAGGGGTTCGTCGTCCGACCAAGCGTTGCGGCGAACCTGAGCCGTCATCGTGTCGGGGGTAAGGGGGGGCCTATTCATAGCTGTGTCCTTTAATTATCCATGCGGCGGATCGCTGCGCGGAGGTTATGTCGGGCGCGACGGTCAGAAGGAGTTGAAGCCGCGATGAGAAAGCCTCGCTCGAAATGAAGAGCGAAGTGACGGCCGCGATGCTCAATGCCAAGCAACTCGACACCCTCGGCACGGCACATCTGGTGATACTCTCTGATGATTTTTCGCATGAGGCAAAATCCGTGAAAAAACTTTTGTATGATCTTCATAATGGCCTCAATTGACGATTGTCAATCGCATTATTTCACGAATCACGAATTTTGCCTTTTGCCCTTTCGCCAGTGACGGCCTCTGCGCGAGAAGAGATGTCTTCTCCGTCCGGCATCGTGCGTATTGTCGGAGGGGAGCTGGAGATGAAATCCGTCGAGGTTGGCGGGAAGCGCTTTCCTCTCGGAGATTTCCATGCCGACCTCATCGAGAAAGTCGGAAATCTGGTGCGCGTCAGTGTGGTTATCCGACATGCTGCAAAGAACTAAGCCGACCCTGTCCGCAATTGCACAGCCTTCAGCTCAGAGGACTACACGTGCATGAGGCATCGGCAGTGGATCAGTAAGGGCAGTCCGGCCCCGGCCGCAAAACGCCCTCCGCAGTGGCGCGGCCCAACGCAACATCTTGACCGCGCTCAGTCAGCTCGAGCACCCGATTATCGTCGTATTGGCCCAGCCGCACCAAGCCGAAGGTCTCCAGTGAGCAGGCGGTCGAAGTGAGTTCGTCTCGTGTGGCTGCAAGCGCAATTACTCGGAGCCAATCCAAAAGGACGAGTTCATGCATTCGGTAGCACGGAGCCCGCTCGAGCGCACGCAAAACAGCCAAAGCTCGATGCGTTTCTTTGATGGCTTCAATCGGCGCGACATTGTTAGACGTCATAAAGGATTCACGCCCATCACCAAATCTGTCTCCTTCATTCAGCTCGGTTATTGGCCTGATCTTGAAGAACCATCAGACGAGCCATTAGGTCATCGAAAGCGATGGAGTCTGACTGAAGCAGCCCAGCTTCCTGCATTTTCTGGTAGTCTTGGGCCAGCGCCTCAAGGGCCTCCCCTTCTGGGATCAGGCAAAGCGACCCTGAGACGGCATCGGCATAGTTAATCGTCGCGCCCGCACGATCGGTTTCGCGAAAAAAGTGCTGTTTGTGCTTCGCAACATCTTGAGCAAGCGTCTTATCCTCCAGCGCCTGTGCAGCGATACCCACAGCCTGCAGACGATCAAGATCGTACCAGTGACGCGCATAGCGGTCGCCGCCTCGAAACGTGCCTCGCAGGCAATAGGCATGGATAGCTGTCGCCTTCTCCCAAAACGTCCGTTCGGCCATCATCACACGAGGCATGGCAACGGGCGTAAACAATTCAGGTAGCGCCCCAGAGAGGTCGCAAACCACTTCGTGACGCTGCGCCGGTTCACCTGTGGACCTGGCGCCAAATTCCAAGAAGACCGAGGATCGAACATATCCGCTGCCGCCGCGCACCGCGTCGTAGTTCAGATAGATCTTGTCACCTTCCACACGGATTTCTGCCGGGAGCGCCGCTGCCTTGACCTTGTCCGACAAAATGGGGGCCACTTTTGACGCCACCCACTCGCCCAAGCGATCCCGAACGGCTTCGGTCCATTTCTGAGCTTGCGAGCGGCTTGGCGGATATGGATCGTCGGGATCCTTGATAAGATCTGGAATGATCTGCCGGATATCATATGTCAGATCGACATCTTCTGAAAACCGGTCGATCGCCTTATAGACCTTGGAAAGCGACGTTCCGCCCTTGAATACCAGGTGTTCGCCAAGATCACTGTCGAACAAGGCGTTTAGGACCCAAACGACCCAGATGTCCTTTTCCAAAAGGTCCGCGGGCCGCCCCAGTTTCGAGGCGGCCACTTCCAGCGCGTCGATCTTGTCTTCGCGCGACAGCGAAAAATAGGTTTGGCTTTCGGTCATTGCGATGACGCTAGCGCGCTAAGTTCCTTTGCCATCCAGGTCGGCGCAGAGGCGCGAAAGCTCAGAAGCTCCCGCTGCTCCTCTTCGTTCAACGTCGCTTTGATGCGCCTCAAAGCATGAGCAGCTTCGGACTTGCCGAAATAGGCGAGCGCCCGAAAGGCGTGCCCGGCACGGCTGTTGGGCGCACGAAGCTGCCAGCTCGGCACGTGTTTAAGCTCGACGCTTTGCGCTCCGAGCTTCAGATGACGGCTCGGCCCGGAGGTCCAAAAAACCTGACGGGATGGATTCTGCGTCGAAATGCCGAGCAAGTTCGCTGCCGACGCCCCGCTTTGCGACACGCGCTCACCGGTTGATTTCGCAATGTGCTCAACCACGGCCTCAACCGATGGCGCCCGGGTCCCGAAGCGGGTTTTCACAGGCTGCGCGAACAATCCCCGTTTCACGCGCATAAGCTCACCCCGCCGAACCAACCGCGACAACGCCTGGTCCACCGCGGCACGCTCTCCAAGGTGCAACAACTCCCGCGCCGACAGGGTCGCACCCTCCGGCAGCGCTTCAGCATAGGCCATGATCGCTTGAGATGTGGTTTGCATCTTCGCCTCCAAGTGTCAGATATATAGTTTAGTTTCTGACAGTTTTCAAGCTGAGGCTGCTCGGCCCCCTGAAAACTGGACGGTTTGAAGCTGGAGTTTTCAGCTAAGTTTTCCTGGCTAGGCTCCAGACTCGTTAATTTTCAAAGCCAGAAGATGACAGTTGCGGCGAGGGCTGCGGCGGACAGAAAGACCTTCGGGCGCCTGTCGTAACGGGTTGCAACATGGCGCCAGTCCTTGAGCGCACCGAACATGATCTCGATACGGTTGCGCCGCTTGTAGCGGCGCTTGTCGTATTTGATGGGCTTGCCTCGGGACTTCCGGCCCGGGATGCAGGGCTTATTCCCCTTGTCCTGCAAGGCTTCACGATACCAGTCGGCGTCATAGCCCCGATCGACCAACAGCCATTCGGCCTCGGGCAGGCTGCTCAGGAGGGTCGCCGCACCCGTGTAGTCGCTGACCTGGCCGGCTGTCATGAAGAGCTTGATCGGGCGGCCATGCCCCCCTTTTTCAACCGCAGGCTCGAAGCGGTGCGGTGCGCCTTGAGATGGATGGCGTTGATCATCACCGTCTTCCGGTCTGCGGCCTCGTACGTAAGCCCCTCCATCATCCGGGCGAAAACGCCCCGTTCGTGGCTTCTCTCGGGCCAGTGGCGTTCAGCCACTCACCTCCAGCGCTTCCATCGGTTGTAGAGGGGCTTCGGTGGGCCATGCTCCGGCGGCGCATCGGACCAACGCAAGCCATTGCGATTGATGAAAATTATCCCGCTCAAGACCCGTCGATCATCGACCCTGGGCTTGCCATGGCTCTTTGGAAAGAACGGCCGTAGCCGCACCATCTGCTCGTCGGTCAGCCAGAATAGATTATTCATCTTGCCCCCATCAGTTCGGAAGCGTGAATCGCGTCAGCAAGGTGGTCGCAAGCCAATTAATGGGTCCAGACCCTACCTTGAACGCGGGTTTTGCGAGCGTGCGTTAGAAGTTGGTTAACGCCGCTCGTAAAAACGTTAAGACAGGCACAGTGGGGTAATATTCGGCGCAAGCCGCATTGATCTTGGTGCTTTGTCTGGAGGGCGTTGCATAGTAAAGTGGTGAACAGATTTTTCTCGAGGCCGAAATGTTCACATTATTTCAGAAGGCTCAGGTTTTCTTTCTTGCTGCCTTGATCTTGACGATAAGGTGCGTTGTGCCTTCCTGCGCTGAGCCCATGGTCTTCGTAGACAAGGGGGCAATCAATGGTTGCCCGTCGTGCATTGCAGTAGAGGCTACCGGTGAGATCACTACGGATACTCCCGAACGCTTTAGAAAGCTGATCGAATCCAAGCCTATCGGCATCGGAATATTTTCAGCCAGAATGGTCTGGCTTGACTCGCCAGGAGGTGACCTAAAGGCCGCATTGGAGCTTGGTCGATTGTTTCGCAAACATCGTATTCAAGCTTGGACGGGAATGCCGAACTCGATGGGCGGTCTCGGGACCTGCCAATCTGCATGTGCATACGCTTTTCTTGGTGCAGCAGATAGAATTGTTACGGCACCAGGGATGGAGGAGGCAAAAGGCGCGAGGACTACGCTCGGGTTTCACCAATTTTTTGACAGCGACCTATTGTCTAAGCGCGAGCAGGCTGCCTTTACTGGCGTGGATCGTATTAAAGATCAGTATGTTGTGGGTGTGCTAATCGAATATCTTATAGAAATGAAAATCCATACGGATCTTTATACCGTCGCATCCGAAACGCCTCCCGGAGAGATGCATTTTCTCACAAACGAAGAGGCGGTGCGATTCGGTGTTGTTGAAGGTGACCAGCCGTTCAAACAAGCGGCTCTGCAAGATTCTATCGGCTATCAATGGCAGATATTACCCTATGGAGACGGGCTGCGGCTCGAGTTGAGCGCTGGAGACCGCGGCGAAAGGATCTTCTGTATGACGCGTGAACCGAATATGGTTCATGTCCAACTCTTGCGGCGCACCCCTGATGGTTCCACTTTTGTAGATACAGACTATGCGTCTGGAGATCTTCGCGACTATCTAGGCAACATACACAAACCCTCTGCTGAGCTTGAATCTGGGGCGATTGTTCCCGTTGTCTTTGGCGGATTGTTTGGAGATAGCGAAGGCGATTTCAGCTTCCTCTTAGACTTGAAGTTTTCCTTGGAGGCTTTCCACCAGTTGTCACGGGACACGAGCTTCGTGATTATGCCTCAGGACGAACCTGAGCATGGCCCCGCCTCAGTAAGGACTGGAAGCGGGGTCCTCTTGATGGACGTGCTTTCCGGGGTTCTCCCACACAACGGACGTTCCGATCTTCTGAAGCTCATGAGGAAAAATTGCGCATGATGCGATTTTTTGCGCTTATCATAACAATTATTCCGTCACTTTGTTTCGCTGATAATGCGCAATTCAAGGCAGTTACGCGCAGTGGCGGCGCTTGCGATAAGGAATGCCCGGTTCTGGTTTTCGAAGGTGCTATCTCATCTGAGACTTTGAAGCAATTTGCAGAACTAGATTTAAATTCCGCTGATACCATTGTTCTCAACTCACTTGCTGGAGATTTGGAACCCTCAATGGAGCTTGGACGTGCGATCCGGCGTAACCGTCTCGCGACACGGATCGCTCGTCTGACGCCGTCCGGCTTCGAGCCGGGGTTTTGCAAGGGCGGCTGTGCGCTCACGTTCCTCGGCGGAATACAGCGTGACGCCCCGCCAGACGATAACGCATTAGTATTTGAGCGTCCTAACAATGCGGAAATACTGGCTGGACTAAGTGAAAGGACCTTCACGGCGCTCGATCGCCTGAAAGAGCAGATTGCCGTTGGGCTTTTCGTTACCTACCTTTCAGAGATGGGCGTCAGCCCCGAAATTTATGCTGAAGTCTCCAAACTTCGCCCAGGTTCTAACTTTCCGATCGATGAGGCACTAGCCGTATCTTTGCGCATTGCCATGCCACGTGCCCAACTTCAATGGAGAATGGCGAGTATGATGGATGGGATTGTTTTAGAGACCGAATTTCCGGGGCAGCCAACTATTGGTCTGTTTTGCTATTCGAATAACAGCGGTTTGCGATTGCAGCTGACTTTTGAGCACGTTCGGGCAGTTCGAGACTCAAGTGCTCAGCAAGTATGCATAGGAAGCCGTTGCGTTTCGGTTCAGGAGTTAAGGCAGGGTCGCGATCTGCTTTATCTAACAGCTGGTGAGAATGAGTTTCCCGTCCAACTCGCAGACATTTTCGATGATCCCGTCCACAAAGGCGGCGCGCGGCTCGAGTTCATAATTCCAGAATTGGCTTGGGATGCAGTGCTAGGCGCACGACGCCTGGCGATCGCCACGCGCGGAATGCAAATTCGAAATAATATCATGTTGGAGCGAGACCTGGAGCCGCTGCAGGATGCGCGAATGTCATTACTCGTGCGCAGAAATTGCTTGTGACTAGCAGCGTGTCTCGTAATTCACGAGAAGCGACATGCGATCTCCCAAGCCGGTGAGCAGGTATTCATCCCGCATCTTGAACACATAGGGCAAGAGAAGGCAGGCATATCGGACAGCAACTTCGTCGAGATGGGCGCTCAGGATTTTTTCGTCGCACGTTTTTGTTTCGATGCAGACTTCAGCGTCATCAAAATAACTTACCAGAGTTATGATGTCCTGATCGAAGAGAAGCCGGTCGCTGCTCGTTTCGGCAAGGCTACCTATATAGGTCGCCATCGTGTCGCGAGGGACCCTGACGCCTTTGAATTTCTTGATTTCCGAACGGGCGAGTTCAGATGAAATTCTGCGCTGAACGTCAAGCAGGCGGTCCTCGCTGAGCCGCGACAACACAGTGAAGGTCGCATCTCGTCTCACTTGTGCCTGCTGCGCCCTGTAAGTCATAAGCCCGATGACCAAAGAAACGATCACAGTCAAGCCAGCAAGAAGCTCAATTACGACCTTTATTCCTTGGAGAGTTGTCAATTTTTGCAAGGAACTGTCTTTGGCAGAAGTGCCTTCTCGTCGTCCATGCGGATCATGTTTGATGTCAGACATTTTAGATCCGATGCCTTGTAAACGACCACGTCATCATAGCCAGACGCCGAACGGTCTTCTCCCGTATGTATATCCGGTGCGGCGCCCATGTTAGCTTTCCCATCCATCGCGCTTGCGAAGATGTCAGTTTCCGGACAGGTTCCAATCGTGATGACGACGACATCGGCAGCGCTCTCAAGATACGCTTGTTTGTTTTTAAGGAGGCAGCGCGCTTGATCTGGAGTAACAACCCAATCCTGTGCCTCCAAGCTGCTTGGAACGGAGGCAAAAGCAAGAATAAAAGACAATGTACGCTTCATTGGCGTTTACCAGATGATTTCACTCGAGCGTGAGCTGCGCGCGGTCTTCTGTCAATACCTCTGATCCGTCGTGCCTGAATGGTTCGGTTTGAGCGTTGTCGCATGATCGCTCTTGGCGACCTAAATGTAACGGTTTCACCCCGGCTCCTCTCAGTAATCCGTCCCCTGCCTGTTATCCCAGAGGCGAAGGATTTCGATCTGAGTCGGCATGACGCGATATATCAGCGAGAACGGTGTCAGATCGTCTCTCGCACGACCGGCGCGCTCGATCTGAGGCAAAAATCATCCCTGTCTCCGCAAGTGAGCGCTCACTTGGATCGGCTCTTCGAGATCATGGCGGAGCAAGGCGTGGCCCGATATTTCTTTAAGGTCGGGCGAATGCCAAAGGCTATTTCTGCCATCGGGTATGGTGGGTTCTTTCGCATGGAACCTGGAATGATGCGCGCGGCCTTCCAGCAGGATGCCTCGGGTTGGGGGTGGAACAAGGAGAGCTGGAATGCCGTGATTGCTGACGACATTCTCACGGATCACTGCCCCGAGGCGATCGACATCAGCTCTTGGGCCGCACAAGCTAGCACAATCGTTCCGAACGACGTGGAGTTGCGGACGATTGTGTTCTCAGCGGAAAGTGGATTGATCGTCGAGCACGGCGAAATCGACGGTTGCGAAGCGTCAATCCTTCATCAAAGGAAGGGTCAGCTTGCGCAGGTGCGGGACGCCGACGCTCACAAGTTAAAGGAAAAATCGCCACAGCCGGCGTAATGCCGATAGTCGAAACCGTCTGCAGTCGCCCGCGGCGAATGGACTTTCCAACGCGGTCACTCCGTCGGATTGAATGCCTCCGCCGTGGAAACGGCGGGGGCTGCTAGCAAGATCAGCACCAGCCTTGTCAGAATTTTGAAGAGGCCACAGGGCGGGGATGCTCTTCGCGCGCCCCGCAGGTGCCGATGCGTCGCATGGTGCTATGGTCAAACATCGACCGAGTAGTCCGTTGATGGCGCTCAGAGCCGTGCGATCACGTTTTCCCGCGCTCAGGTTGGGGACCCTGTGGCGACAGGCGGTACGCTAAGTGCGGACGCTGTGACAATCACGCGGCTCGGGAATGCGCTGATCGACTGTGAGAGGCGGCGGGCGCTGGCGGTGGGGGCGGTGAAAGATTAAGGTGACCTGACGCGACTGAAGTTACAGTCTATTTCTTGTCTGCCAAACGCATTTGTACCGCTTGTTTTTCGACGAGGCGGTCAAACACTTTGATCACGCTTTTGTTTTTCTCTTCATAGGCGATGTATTCGCCGTCTTCGAAGTGGATGAGGTAGCTCGCGGTTTTCCGCTTCCTTCCGCCATAGGCGGCTCCGGCGAGGAAGCCGATTCCGCCCGTAAGAACGCCGCCAATGATAGCCCCTGCCGCTGCTTTGCCGCCGGACCTGAATACTTCGGCGTCGATCTCCTCGACACTCTTGAACTGGGATTGATCGTACTTGGTCGCTTTCCAGCCCTTAACTATCGTAAATTTAACTTTTCCACCAAAGCTCAGACCGGTGGTGAGCGCGCAGTCACCAAATGAGCTTTCGATAACTCTGGCCATAGCCCATCTCCAATTTTCTACGTCAAATTGCGGACAACTATGAGCGAGGCAGCATACTCAGCGCAATTACCAATCGGATTTCGATGGCCTCTATTTTGGAGAGGAGAGCGCAAAGGGCATGCAAAACCTGCCACTTATTCCCTCGCTTGATCCCGGGTTCCTGATTTTCATCGGCGTGTGCGCGGTCGGTTGTCTCCGTTACGATTTGAGGGCAGCTGCCGAACGGAAACTCGCCTCGGTAGCCCCCACCCGCGAAGGGTGACAACCTGTTTACACGACATTAAAAATTTCGAATATTTCGAATGTTGCGATTGTTTCGAATGACGGATACCCTATATTCAACACGAGAAGAGAGAACCGGAGAGAGAAGATGAACGCCCTCAGAAAAGGGGCGTTTTTTGATCGTTTGCCCGACGAGGTCGAGATCAAGAACGCCGCACAGCTCAGAACGATTGTCGCTTCCCAGATCAAGGAAGGCGAGCCGACTAAACTATCGCTTGCCTTGGAAGGCGGTGAAGTCCGAACCGTGACGCTTGCGCCTGCCTTGACGGCTTCGCTGCTCGAGGTGCTGCGGCTTGTGTCGAGCGGTCGCGGGTTCCGGGTGATCCCCGTCGAGTCAGAGCTGACCACGCAGCAGGCGGCGGACCTTCTCAATGTGTCCCGCCCGTTCCTGGTAAAGCTTCTCGAGGAAGGCGAGATTCCGTTTGCGAAGACCGGCCGTCATCGCCGTGTTCGTGCCGACGATCTGTTTGCCTACAAGGAGAAGCGTGACGCGTCTCGCTCTGATGCTTTGAGTGACCTTGCTGCAATGGATGCGGAAGACGGTCTTGTATGAGCCGATACGCTGATCGGTTCACGGCTCTCCTCGATGCCTGCGTGCTTGGCGGAGCGCTTCGCAGAAACATGCTCCTGAGCCTTTCATAGCAGAGGCACGAAGCACTGTCGGCGATTGTGGCCGACTTGCCGCGTGGGGACAGGCGCATTCCTCCGAGGGCTGAGAATTCACATGAGAGGTCCCAATCACCACGGCTCCGGCGTCTCATCAGACGGCTCCGGCGGGCTGGCCGCATCGCTCGGCTGCCCACGCAGGATCGCCCTCGCGCGCGCCAGCGGATCCTCGATCCGGCGCGCCTCGATCGCCGCGATCTCGTGTTCCAGCCTCTCGAAGATCGGGGCATAGGTTGGTTTTTCCAGCATCAGCTCGGCGACGTGCAGCCGCGCGTTCACGAGCCGCTCCAGAAGGGCTGCATCGGTCTGGGTGAAGTTGGTTGCGCGATGCGATTTTCGCATATTCGGCGTGAAGGGGCGCTGGGCCATGGCATGCATCTCCTGAGACCGCGCGAGCGAGGCTCGGCGGTGGAAAACGGGACGATCCGGTGCGGATCTCGGTGATGCGTCCAGTCTAGGTGCCGGGGGCGAAAAAACGGGTTTGCGATTTTTCGTGGCACGGAAAATTCGCTCGAGTTGGTTGCCGCTCGTTTTCGGGAGCGCCTGGCGCTAGCGGTTGCGCTCTGTCGCATTTTCTTTCTATCTGTGAGCTTTCGATGGAAAGATTTTCGCACATGTCATTTTTCGAGATCCTCAGAGCCGAACGCGTGGGGCGCGGGCTCACGCAGGCCGAACTCGCATCCCGCGCCAAGATCAGCATCCCCACCCTGCGCGCCCTGGAGCGCGGGGCAGGCACGATCCTTTCGCTCGAGGCCGTCTTGCCGGTCCTTTGCCTGCGCTGGCGTGTCACGACGCCCGGGAAACATATGGGACGCGTGCTCATGGAGCGGCGGCGTGCGCGCGGTTTTTCGCAGCAGGCTCTCGCCCGCAAGATCGGCTGCAGCCGCGTGACGGTCATTGCCTTGGAAGCGGAGTTTTCCGGGCGTGTTGCGACGCTTGCCGCAGCCTTACGGCTGCTCCGCATCCATAAACCTCTGGAGCTAAGCGATCTGGCGAAGCGGCGAGGGTTGGTGCCGCCGAAAAATGACGCGGAACAGGACCGTGTCATGACGCCGCCGGATCTGGCCAAGGCAATCATCGATCATTTTTCGCATGCGATGACGGGGCGCATTCTCGATCCGTCGCGCGGGGAAGGGGCGTTCTTTGATCATTTCCCGGATCACCTGGAGCGCAACTGGTGCGAGATCAGTGAGGGGCGCGACTTTCTGGCATGGAGCGAAAGCGTGGAGTGGGTCGTCACCAATCCGCCCTGGTCAGAGCTGCGGACGTTCACGCGGCACGCGATGCAGGTTTGCGAAAATATCGTCTGGCTTGCGCCACTCACGAACCTGACGACGAAGGCGCGGTTGCGGGATCTCGAAGAGACCGGATTCGGGATTGCGGAATTGCTCTTCGTCGACACACCGAAGAGCTGGCCGCAAAGCGGCTTTCAGATCGTCGCGGCTCATTTGAAAAGAGGATATACGGGGCATTGGAAGGTCGCCCAGCTTCGAGAGGGAGAGGGCGCACCAGTCTCCTGGTGTCACCCGTAATTTCTCTTCTGCCGACCTAGGTTCGAGCGCTTTCAGGTCTCGTCCAGCACGTCCAGAGATCCCATATCTTGAGCCGTGCCCCCATCGGCCTCGCGCCATGGACGAATGTCATAGACGTCTCGTCCCTCCTGAAGCTCGATCGAGATGCCGCGCTCCAGGAGCCAGGCTGTCGCAAATTCCATCAGCCGCGATCTGCGTTCGTGGTCGTCCTCGATGCCATAGAGATGGAGATGGGCCAATCCGGGCTCGCCATAATGGGCGAGGGCCGAGACGAAGAGATCGAGGTCCGGATTGCGCGCCCGAAGCAATGTCTCCAACGCGCCGAGGAGTCTTGGGCGTTGAGTTCTCGCTCGAGCCAGTTCCTGATCGATAGACATAGCAGCCTCAAAGGCTGAGGAACTTGACGGATTTCGGTTCGCGGCTCTTTACGAAGCCAACCCGGTCTGCACGCACGTTCTTGAAGACCATATTCTGCCGTTGCAGCTCGCTGGGAGTGACCTCGCCCCTGGCCAGACGTTCTTCATCTTTCGCGCGGCTTCGCGCCTTTTCCTCTTGCCGTTTCCTGTAAAGATCTTCCATGCGCGGTCCTCCGTGAAAGCAGTGTCCCACCGGGTGGTG
>NZ_AUND01000016.1 GCF_000714535.1 Thioclava pacifica DSM 10166
CTACGACCAATTGATTAACAGTCTAAAATCTACGTGTCTCGAAGCGTCGCAAAGTGTAGCGATTGAATGAGAAAAAATCCTTATTAAGCAGATATTTGTTGCGCTTTGATACGCTTCGAGCGTATCAAAGGGTATCGAAGCGTGTCAGCGAAAAACGTTACCCCAGTGTTACCCCAGAGGACAATTTGACTATGGCAAGGGCGCTTACGACCAAGGCCGTTGAGGCCGCAAAGCCGGATCCGGAAAAGCGATACGAGCTCCCCGATCCGGCGCTGGCCGGTCTTTACCTGGTCGTGCAATCCAGCGGGGTTAAGTCGTGGGCGCTTCGCTATCGGCATGCTGGCAAGCCTAAGAAACTGACCCTCGGCCGATGGCCGTTGATGGGCGTCGCCGATGCGCGCAGCGCGGCTTCCGAAGCGCTGGAGAAGATTGAGCGCGGGAAAGACCCGTCTGCGGAGAAGAAGCGCACGAAGGCGGCAAGGATCGAGGCGCAGCTATCTGATCGGGACAAGGTGAAGACCCTGCTCGATCAATACGAGAAACGCCACCTCAATAGCCTGAAATCAGGCGCGACCGTGAAGCGCGAGCTTGACCGCTTCGTCGCTGCGGAGTGGGGCGATCGCGATATTCACGAAATCACCAAGCGCGACGTGATCGACCTGTTGGACGTGATCGCAGACAGCGGGCGGGTGGTCACGGCAAACCGGGTCAGGGCTTATCTCTCCAAGTTCCTAAACTGGTGCGTGGAGCGGGACATTCTGCCGATGAATCCGGCGACCGGCGTGAAGCCTGTGGCCAAGGAAACGAGCCGCGACCGCGTGCTGTCTGACGACGAAATCCGTTGGCTTTGGCAAGCCTGCGACGATCTGGGATTCCCGTGGGGGCCGTTCACGCAAACCCTGTTACTCAGCGGGCAGCGGCTGGGCGAGGTGGCGGGTATGACCGATAACGAGGTGAGCGGCGACCTATGGCATCTGGACGCCAAGCGCACGAAGAACGGGCGGGCGCATGACGTGCCGCTCTCCAAGGCTGTGCGCGACGTTCTGGCGGGCGTGGCGCGGATCGAGGGCAAGCCGGGGCTGATCTACACCACGACCGGCGAAACGCCTCTGAGCGGATTTCACAAGGGCCGAAACCATGTGGCCGAGAAGATGGCCGAGGTGGCCGAGCGGGAGACGGGCGAGCCTGTCGAAATTCCGCACTGGACCTTCCACGACCTGCGCCGCACGGCGGCAACCGGCATGGCGCGGCTTGGCATCCCCGTGCGCGTCACCGAAGCCGTATTGAACCACGTCTCAGGCACGGGCGGCGGGATCGTCGCGGTCTATCAGAGGCACGACTATGCGGACGAAAAGCGAAAGGCTCTCAACGCTTGGGCGCGGCTGGTGCGGGAGATCGTCACCGGCAAGGCGGATAACGTGGTGCGGATTGAGGGGGCGCGGTGATGGAGTATGACAAGTTCCTCGACCAGTATGACGAACTCCTCAACCGCTCGAACTTGTCCGCAGAGGAGCGCCGAACGCTACAGGCTGCGTGGGATGCGATCGAAGAAGAGGTTGGCGCCGAGGCGGTGACCGGATGCAGCCCACACGACCGTTGGATGCTAGACCACTCAGTTTTGCAATATTGTCGTTCGATTCGCCGGCCGAAGGTAGCCCTCAAGGATGCGAAGACCGCAGCCGCCAGCGCGAAATCGTTCCGGGCGAAAGCCGAGAAGATCAGGGCAGACCTGTTGGAACTCGCGCACGGGTTCGATGGCATCTCGGATGCAGGGCTCAATCTCGCTGCCTGCGGGGCTTTCGACGCCGCGGCACCGGCGCTCAAAGCGGCGCGTGAAATGGAACTCGCCGCCGAACAGATGGTAGCGGCCGCCCGGGCCGCGTTCCCACGACCGAGTAGAAATGAAGCCCGGCGGAAATTCGTTCGCGTGATGCTGTTGGCTGACCTTCTCCCGTTGGAGGATTTCAACCTCAAGAAAGCCGCTGTCGTGGCGGTCGCCCATGTCGTCGAGGGCGAAATCGGATCCGGGGAGGGGGAATGGCTGCTCCCCATGATGCGCGACGTCCTGAGTGAGCACGGCTTGCATGCTTCAACTGACGGAATTCATTGGCAAGAATGAAACTCGGAAAAGTTTCCGAGATGCCTTTTTGATCGCTTGTTTACTTTTCGAGATGCTCCGAGACGTTGAGATCAAAAGGAGCAACATCGTGTCCAACCCAGACCAACTGATGAGTTCGGGGCAAGTCCGAGAAATCTTCGGCGGCCTTTCTCGCGCAGCGCTCTATCGCTGGGAGAACGACGATCGTCTTGAATTCCCCAAGGCAATCGTGATCGGCAATCGCAAGTTCTTTCGCAAGAATGAGATCGTCGAATTCCAACAGAAACGGGCAGGCATCAAAACCGTTCGCTGTTCGTCGACTGACGGGGATGGCGGTGATGCATGAGCAGCACATTGGGAAGTGCGATCCGCAAAGTCGCCGGTCACGACCCGGAGGCCTTCGCCGACGCCGTCACGCGTCGGCTTCTCGAATTGCCATACGGGTCTGGCATTCGGGCATTGGTAGATGCTCTGAGCGATCTGCGTGACGGCGGTTCGATCGATCAGGATGCGCTAAGGGGCGCGCTAGAGGCGGCCGATGCAGCGGCGCAGGATGCGAAGGAGATCTTAATCGGAACGCGCGAGCTTGGGCGACGCTATGGCGTGAGCGCGAGAACAGTCTGGAACACGGTGCAGCATCAGGATGGATTTCCGAAGTCGTTTCGCACGCCGTCGGGGCAGTGTGTTTGGCGTCTCTCCGAGGTTGCGGCATGGGAAGACTGCGGGGGCCAGGAATGAGCATCAAAGCCATGAACTGGGCAATGGCGCTGCGCGGGGTCGAAATGTCTCCGGTCCAGCGGCTCGTTCTCTACGTCCTCTGCTTCCATCACAACGGGAAAACAGGGCAATGCAATCCTGCGATGAAGCGAATTGGCGATGAAGCTGGCGTCACCGATCGAGCTGCCCGGGAGGCGATGCGAGGCCTCGAACATATTGGCCTCGTCCGGTCGGAAAAGCGAACCAATGAAAGGGGGCAGGCGGCGAACAATTACGTTCTTTTCGGCCGCGTAGTGAACAAGAGCGGGCGGAACCTCCGTTCCGGCACCGGGCGGAACACAGGTTCCGGCACCGGGCGGCACGACAATACCGCCACTGATGCTGAATTCAGTGGCGGAACGCCGGTTCCGCCGAACAGGAAAGGGATAGATTCCGACGCTGGTCGGGCCGAAACGTTCGGAGAAGACGGTCCAGACTCTGAAGGGCAAGAATTATCACAGGTCGCGGCAGATGAGGCGCCCTTGGGCGCGCCTCATCCTGAGACGGAGGTCTGATGATGCACCCGGCTAGGGCGATCCTCCTAGATCATGATCTCGAACGGCTGCTTCGGGCTCATAAGGTGACGAGCGAGGAGCTCGCGAAGATGCTTTCGCCCAGCGCGCCGCCGAAGCCCGAGGCGAGAGACGATCCTGCGGCCGAGCGGCGTCGAGTGCGAAACGAAGCGCTGATCGCCTGCGCAGATCGCCTTGATCCGAACCGCGACCGGTCGATCCTCTCGATCCACGGGGAAATCAAATCGGCCTTTCGGGCGGTGAACTCCAAGGCGCAACCGAGTGGGCGAGGGATCGAGCCGATCGTCTGGAATCTGCGCAGCCTCAGGGCCGCTGGAATGGCGAAGCCAATCCTCGGCTATGATGCTTTCCGCACTCTTCTTGTCGAAAATGGATGGCCAGCGCGTGGCAAATTCGCGCGTGTCAATTGCTAGTTTACCTATCCTAGCAATTTCGGAGCGCTCGGATCAGGGGCAGCGTCAGGGGAAGCCGAAGAGGAGCCCCACCGATGCCAGATCCAAAATTCAACAGCCGAAAGCACCTGACCAAGCTGCGCGATATCCGTGACAAGAAGCGCTCCGAGGCGCTCGCCGCCTCGAAGCGGCGAAACGAACTGCTCGGAGCTCTCGCCGCCGCGCGGTCTGACCTCGCCAAGATCGCACCGGCTGACCTCGACCTCGGCAGCGTGGGGAAGCGCATCGCCGAGACCATGAAGGGGCGCGGAATGCGCGATCAGGCGAAACAGGCCGAGGCGATCGAGGCGCGTATCGCCGAGATTGAGCCCGAGGCCGAAGCCGCCAAGGAGGCCGCGGAGAGCGCCAGCGCGATCGCGCGGCAGGCCGCCCAGACGTATCAGACGGCCCACGAATACGCGGTGGAGAAGGGCCTCCCGCTCCCCATTGAAACGAAAAATCGCCGAGTAGATGAATAATCCAATGTTCGGACGTAAGATCGATTTGAAAAGCATCGAGGCCGCGACCAAGGTCGAGCAAGCTCGCACGACGGTTTACCGCCACAAGGCCGAACTGGCCGAGCTGAAAAACTCGGCCCCGCCCGAGAAGGAGATCGCGAAGGCTCTCGACGCCGCGCTCGATCGCCTCGCCGACCGTGGGCGCGACGCCCTGCCGGTGCGCGGTCTGGTCTCCCCCGCCGGGGCGCCAAACTGGAAGCCCGAGCTCACCGACGCCGACCTGCTCGGGCTGATCGTCGCCGTGGCCCGCGACCAGGTGCGGGCTCTGGTGATCGAGAAGGCCGAAGCGGCGCTCGGATCGCGCAAGTCCATGTCGCCCGCCGAACGGCAGAAGAAGGTCGACGCGGTCAAAGCCAAACTCCTCGCTGCCGAGATCGAAGAAGAAAGCCTCATTCGTGCGGCCGAGGATGGCGGCGTCGAGGTGCTGCGCCGGGCCGATGCCGACCCCCGAGCGACGTTGGGGGTGTGACCATGAAGAATTCGCGCGGGTTTTCGAGACCCCTTTCCCGCGCAGGGCGGCAGTTCCCGGCGCGAGCTCTATCGCGCGAACATGCGCCAGCGCGGGCGAGACCGCGCACGTCATTCGGGCGGTGTCCTGCTGGCGCGTCGTTGTGCCGTCCGAGGGGAGGGGGCCGATGCGGCCTCCTCCCGACCCACCCCCCGGTCAAGGGACCGTATCAGATTTTCGGCCTGCAGCGACGCACCGCGGCCCCGGTATCGCTGCGTTTTTCCGATCCAAAAAAACTCGTTTCCGTTTCCGCAAGCGAGGTGTCGTGATGAATCTGGCAGATCAAGAGATGAGCGGCGCGCAAATCGCTCAGGCTGCCGGTCGAACTGAACGATGGGTCCGGCAGCTTGCGGCTCGCGGCGTGATCGAGCGCACCCGGCGCGGGTATTACTCGACCGCTTCGGTTCTCCGTGGTTTTACCCAATACTTCGAGGATCAGGTCGCGGCGCGCGAGGTGCCGACGACCCGGCAGCGCATCGACGAAGCGAAGGCGCGCGAGGTCGAATTGCGGCTCGATGCCAGAATGCGCGAGATGATCCCCCAGAAGGAGG
This sequence comes from Thioclava pacifica DSM 10166, assembly GCF_000714535.1. Classification (GTDB taxonomy): domain Bacteria; phylum Pseudomonadota; class Alphaproteobacteria; order Rhodobacterales; family Rhodobacteraceae; genus Thioclava; species Thioclava pacifica. The sequence goes on from NZ_AUND01000016.1 coordinate 5,396, forward strand.
CGCGCGAAGCGATGGACCTTCTGGTCGACATGACCGCCATTGAGCTCGCCAAAATTCACACAAAGTTCCACGACCCCGTGCGATCTCTGATCAAGGCTGAGGCGCTTGCGGGCATCGAGCGCATAAACGCCGCTCTTCGCAAGGCCAAAGCCTCCATCGAAACGGGTGAAAAGATTGAGGGGCGCCCATGACAGTCTTCAATCTTTCCTGCCCGATCGCCGTCAAGCACGAAGACGGCTCCGAGCACTCGATCCGGGCACTGGTTCTGAATGTCGGAGCGGCCGAGGTGGTCGCATTGAAACGGCTCAGCGAGAGCGCGCCGCCGAGCATGAAGCTCGCACGATCCACGATCGATGTTGCCGCCGGACTTCCCCCGTCCACTGCTGAGTTACTCGATATCGACGACGTCAACGACGTTCTCGATATCGTCCAAGCAAAAGTCGACGCCGTCGTCGCGAAATTCAGGAGGGCAGCACCATGACCCGCAGAACCTCGCAGCTTGTCGTCGAAATGATCGACCGCGTGTCGGGGTCGGCGAAGAGGATCGGACGCAGCATCCGCGGCGTGAACAGCGCGGTAAACGACAGCACGAAGGGCGGCGTCACGGTGCAGGAGCGGCTTCACGCCGCGATCGCGCGCAACGATGCCGCCCTTTCAAGGGCCAGAATGGGAATCCTCGACAGCGTCGGGGCCTATTACGCGCTGAAAGGCGCGATCGGCGGCCCGGTGCAAGCCGCCCGCGAGTTCGAAAGCTCGATGGCCGACGTCAAGAAGGTGGTGAACTTCAAGACGCCCGAGGAATACAAGCAGTTCGAGAAGGACCTGATGGACCTCTCGACGCAGGTTCCGATCAGCGTCAACGGCCTTGCGGCCATTGCCGCGGCGGCGGGCCAAGCCGGGATTGCCGGTGAAGACCTCACCAAGTTCACTGAGGCAGCGGCCAAGGTCGGCACCGCATTCGATATCTCGGCAGACGAGGCCGGGGCCGGAATGGCGAAGCTGATGACGGGTATGGGGATGTCGATCGACGAGGTCGTCTCGCTCTCTGATGCGATGAACTACCTGTCGAACAGCCAGGCATCGAGCGCGGCCGAAATCCTCGACGTGATGAAGCGCGTCGGCGCGACCGCGAAACAGTATGGCTATTCGGCCAAAGAAGTTGCGGCCTTCTCGTCCGCAATGATCGCCTCCGGCGCTCCGGCCGAGGTCGCGGCGACCAGCTTCCGCAACATGGGGCGCGCCCTGACGAAGGGCGAGAGCGCCACGAAGCGTCAGCGTCAGGCGTTCAACGACCTCGGTCTTGATGCTGGCAAAGTCGCGAAGCGGATGCAGGAAGATGCGGTCGCGACGACGATCGACGTTCTCGAGCGCATTTCGAAGCTCCCGAAGGAGACGCAGGCGGCCGTCTCGTCCAACCTCTTCGGCGACGAGGCGCGGGCTCTGGGCCCGCTCCTGACGAACCTCGATCTCGTGAAATCGTCGATGGGCCTTGTGGCCGACGAGTCGAAATACGCCGGGTCGGCGTTCAAGGAATTCGAGGTGCGTAATGCGACCTTCGATGCCAAGGTGCGCCGCTTCGACAATACGATGGAGAAGCTGAAGATCACGATCGGCTCGGCCCTTCTCCCTGTCCTGTCCGATCTGATGGACAAGCTTGCTCCGATTGCGGAGTCGATGGCCAATATGATCGACGCCCATCCGCAGATCACCGCTGGGATCATGTCCGTTGTCGGGGGTCTGGTGGCACTCAAGGGGGCCATTGGCGTCCTCAGGTTCGTGGGGCTCCTGGGCAAGGGCGGGGCACTCGCCTTGATGGCCCGCGGTCTCGGCCTTGTCGGGAGCGCCGCCACCGCTATGGGCGCGAGTGTCTCGGCCGGGGCGGCGACTGCCGACGCCGCCCTTGCTGCACTCGAAGCCAAGACCGCCGCCCGTGCGCGCCGCCTCGCTGCTCTGAAATGGGGCGGGATCGGCCTCGCGGCGACCGTCGCCCTGACGCCCACCACCGCGAACACTGATCGAATGACCGGAGAGAGCGAAAGCGACATGCTCAAGCGCTCGGAGGCGGGCTTCGCCGCGCTCACCCCCGCGCAGCGTCAAGCGGCGGTCGATGCGGAATATGCCGCCGCTTCGGGCGGGAAGATCCCGGCAGAGGCGGCACGAGAGAAGGTTGCTTTGCTCCGGTCAGAGGCGGTCGACGTGCGCGCCACCATTGCAGAGCTAAAGGGCGATATCGACAATCTCGGAAACGGCCCCATGACGTCCGTCATGGCCGCCCCGCTGCGCGACCAACTGGACGCACGAAAGGGCGATCTGGCAGAGCTCGAAACGAAGATCCGGGACGCAGAAGCGGCGGCTCAGGCGCTCGGCGCGGTATCGGTGGAGCCAAAGGTTCGAACGTATTCCATCGACGCGGCGATTTCTCGTCTGGCGGTCCTCGCGAAGAGCTTCCGCGCGCTTCCCTATTCCGCCCAGGTGCAAGCGCCCGCGCCCGCCACCTCCCAATTCCCGCTCTCGGGCAAGCGCGCCAAGGGCGGGCCGATGAGTGCCGGTGGCGCGTATCTCGTGGGTGAGAACGGGCCGGAGGTGGTGACGCCTTCGCGCGGCGGCTTCGTGCATCCTAACGGCTCTGGAGGTGGTGGCGCTCGCTTCGGCGATATCCACATCTCGTTCGCCCCGGTGATCCAAGGGGGCGGCGACTTCGCGTCGATGATGGACCGAGTCATGCGTGAGTTCGAAGACAGAATGCGCATGTCGCTCACGGGCGTCATGGCCGATCTGCCGGGGGGCATGTGATGGCCCATCCAATCAACCGAAATTTCACAAGGCGGGCCGCGGTGGTCGCGCCGAACAAGAAGGAGGCCGCAATGGCGCTTCAGAACGGTCCCGCGGCCGAAACCGCGGATACGTCCCTCGATCTCAAAAAGCTTGTGCCGCTCGCACTTGCCCGCATTGAGGCAATCATTCGCTCTCCCGAAGGGAAGGCGAACCCCGAACTGGCGGTGAAGCTGGCGACCGATGGCGTTCCCGCCGACGAGGCGCTCGCGAAGCTGCGCGCCGCTCCCAATCTGGCATAAGGAGGCCATCATGACGGTAAGTTTTAGCGACCCCGCGTTCAGCGTTTCGACCCTCTCGGCGCTCGTGAACGAAGAGAATTTCGTCCCGTCGCGGATCGAAAAGCTCGGCATTTTCCGCTCGAAACCGATCTCGACGACGAAGACCGCGATCGAGAAGAAGAACGGCGAACTCAAGCTGGTCCCGCCCAGTCCGCGGGGCGGCCCCGGATCGACCGTGAAAGACGGAAAGCGCAGCCTCGTCGAACTCGCTGTCCCGCATTTCGAGGTGAATGATGCTTTTTATGCCGAGAGCATTCAGGACAAGCGCGAATTCGGCACCGAAGCGACCCTGAAATCGGTCACGGTGGCGGTCTACGAAAAGATGCTCGCCGCGCGCAACAACCTGTTGGCGACCGAAGAGCATGCCAGGATGGGCGCGATCAAGGGCGTGGTCACGTATGCCGATGGTTCGAGCCTCAACCTTTACGACGAGCTCGAGGTGACCGCTCCCGACAAGACCTGGCTGGACCTCTCGAACAGTGCCGCGACAGACGGCGCGCTGCGCCGGGCCTGTTCCGGTGTGGTGCGGAAGATCATGGACAAGCTCGGCGCATATCCGATGACCGGGGTTCACGCTTTCTGCGGCGATACTTTCTTCGACGATCTCATCACCCACCCCGAGGTGCGCGAAACCTACCGCGGGACCAGCGAGGCCGCCTTCCTCCGGTCGGGCTACGTCAATGAGGAAGCCCCCGGCGCCTATGCGGCGTTTTCCTTCGGCGGGATCATCTTCGAGAACTATCGCGGCGGCGCGGATGCGACCTTCGTCGCGCCGACGGAATGCCGGGTGTTCCCGCTGGGCGTCCCTGATCTCTTCATCAGCGCTTATGCCCCGGCCGACTACATGGAGACGGTCAACACCGAGGGCGAGCGCTTCACGGCAAAGATCCGGCAGATGGCAAACGAGAAAGGCGCGAACATCGATGTGCAAATGAATGCGCTGCAATATTGCTCGCGCCCCGAGTTGCTGTTCGAACTCTCCTCCGAGGCTGATCCGGCGGCATGAGCGGGATGATTGAAGACAGCGGGAAAGGGGCGCCGATGGTGCCCCTTTCTTTCCTTTGCCGGGTGATCGCGCGATCCGAAGACACGGCGCGCAAGCTCGCCGCCTCTGGCGTGTTCGAGATCAAGCGCGGGCAGGTCGATCTGCGCGCGGCGGTGGCCGGAATCATTGAGCACGAGGTAAATAAGCGCGTCGAGAAATCGCGCACCATCAGGAAGAACTCGAAGGTGGTCTGGAAGCGCCGCGCCGAGCTTCAGCGCGATGCGGACGAGCGCCGCGACCTGATGGTCGAGCAGTTCGAGATCGCCGACCAGATCGTCGCCGTGCTCGACGGGATCGACGCTGAGCTGCCCCCGGCGGTGCGCGAGCATGTCAGCGGCCTCTCGCGCCTCTCCCGCCGTCTGCGGGGGCTCTCAGCGCCCCGAGGCTGACGATGGGGGGGCGGGGCCGCCGGGCCCCGCCCAAAAGCCGACGAAACCCTCCTCTTGCTGGCGCGTACCAGGCGACCCATTATGCGACCATCGTTGAATGACTGATGGTGATAGAATGGATTTTGGCCTCAAAGAGATTGGTGAAGCTCTGGTTGCGGGAAAACAGGGGCTGGACTTGCTCCGGGGCGGAACGGATTACGTTCGCGGCCTAAGGTCTAAAGACGACAAGCCAGCGCATCTTTCGCCCGAAGAATTGTCTGATCTATACGAGCGACTGTTTCGCGCTCAGAATGCGCTCTTGGAGATGAACGGCCTTCTAAGAGATGCGCAGGACAAAGCGAGAGAGGCGGACCAACGTAACTCGAAATTGCATAGATATGAGCTGCAGCAACTGGCGCTGGGAGGGTTTGTAAGGAGACTTAAGGAAGAGTTCCGCGATCAGGAAGCTGACCACATGGTATGCGCCACGTGCTTCGAGAAAGGCTTTGCATTTATCCTTCAGCCATCGGGATACGTGGTCCAATGTCCTGTGTGTAAAGGGGTGATCGATATGGAGAGTGCCGAGCGCCCCAATCCACGTCGCAAAGGTATCGTCTAACGTTCCGAAGCTTGTTCTTGCGCCGAGGCGATGATCTGCTCGACGAGCGCATCGAGAACCGGCTCGTCATTCCCGAACACCTCCCTGACCGCTGCAGCCAGCGCCGCAATCCCCGCGGGGCCCGACGCCTTGGTTTCGACGAGGGCGCGGAAAGCGGCGGCTTCCTGTTCACCCTCAGGCCGATCATCAAGCAGGGCCTCGCGGGCCGTTGCCCAGGTGCGGAACGCGACGAGGGCAGGATCAACACCGGGCAGGGCGGCGATATCGGCCATAAACGGCGAGGTTGAGAAGGTGGCGGTGGTCAGTTCTGCGGCGGTTTCGGTGTTCATCGGGTGCATGGTTTTCTCCTCTGCTTGCACCCTCGATGATCCAGAAAAAAACATTATATGTCAAATTGTTGGAAGATTTCCAACTTTGATATTGGAGCTTTTCCAACGGCCTTTTGCGGAGGTTGAACTGTCGCTCCTGGAGGGTTGGAAATTTCCCAACAGGGTGCGGAGAAGATGCGTCGAATCGGCACGCTGAATTAGCTGAAACATCTATCGCGTCGGAACGCAGAAGCGAGGTCTTGCAGCCGCGGATGGTCACCAATTCCCTGCGTCGAACTCCAATGGATCGCCATAGTGCCGCTTGCCAGCGGAATCGACTGCAAATGGTTTGATGCGGACCTTTGCTGGAAGGTCCGTTGTGCGGATCGCTTCCGCGAGATCGCGGTAGCCAAAATGTCGCGTGGCGATTTCTCCATCCGACAAGGTGGTCGGCGTGGCCGTGTCTGCGAAACCCGGATACGACCGCATAAGTGCCAAGGTCCTGTTTCCCGGCAGCTCTAAGCCGAGGTTCGTGACGGTCACATTCCGATGGCCGGTATTAGTGGCGGTGACTTGGAAAAGGGGATCGCCCACGTGCCCGTCATGGTAAGCAGGCACCGCGGAGTTGATCGACAGCTGCAAATTGCGCGCGCTTTTCCGTCGCGCATCCAAAAAATTGTAGATCGAAAGGACAGTGCCAATAGTGCCGAGCAGAAGCGGCAGAACGTTGCGCGCGATCTCAAGAGCAGACATGGGACAAACCTCCAAACCTAAAGAGATTTTGTTACCCCAGACGTTACCCCGGAGCAAAAACGAGAAAAGCCCCCGAAGGGGCAATCTCATAAGTCTCTGCCATATCAGGGATTTTTGGCTCCGGCGGT
>NZ_AUND01000017.1 GCF_000714535.1 Thioclava pacifica DSM 10166
TATCCATCAATGTCAAAGAGCGTAGAGACAAAAATCAACCAGTTGCGCCCCATCTTGTGGCGCCGCTAGCCAACTGCATCCCTAAATTTTCTTTCGCTTTTCAGTGCCTTGCGGCTCTTTCCGGCGCCCCGTTGCGGTGTGTTCCGCTTCGGTGAGGGGGTATTTACGGATCAGGCCCGAAGTCCGCAAGAGCCTTTTTCAAAAAACTTTCGGATTTCCGCGCAAAAACTTTCATATCATTGTTTTTATTACGTTTTTATCTCGTCTCTGCAGATGCGAAATATGCGCGACAGGGCCTTGGGAAAGAATCTTTCGCAAATCACCCGATTCAACGAAATCTCCTGAAGCGGGTCACCCCGGGTCAAGCGCTGCGCGGACAGAATCGCAGGGCCATAAGGAGGGAAAAAACCGCCAGCCAAAGCCAACCTTCGATCGAAATCACCTTCATCTGCCAAAGGTAGTGCATCACGCCGAGGCCCACCGCCGGGTAGACGAGCCAATGCAGGCGGCGCCAGTTGCGCCCCATTTTACGGATCGAGGCGTTGTTCGAGGTCAGGGCCAGCGGGATCAGCAGCACGAATCCGGAAATCCCGAGAAAGAGATAGGGGCGCTTGATCAGGTCGGCTGCCGCCTGCCCCCAGAGCATCCCCATATCCAGCACCGCCCAAGCGGTCAGATGCAGCGCTATATAGAAGAAGGCCAGGAGACCGATCGCGCGGCGATAGCGGATCAGGTTGAGCCCGAGGAATCGCCGCGCCGGGGTGATGGCGAGCCCACCGATCAGGAACCACAACGCGATCTTGCCGAGTCGGTGCTCGATCGCCTTGACCGGATCCACCCCGATCCCACCCGTCAACGTGAGCCAAATCACCCAAGCGAGGGGGATGAGGCCCGCGAGATAGATGACCCAGCTCGGCACGCGCCGCAGCGCGCTGTTGATCGGGGCAGAGAGGCTTGCCGTGCTCATCAATAGAATTTCGCCAGATTCATGCCGCTATAAAGAGAGGCGACTTCCTCTCCATAGCCATTGAACATCAGCGTCGGCTCGCGTCCGGCAAAAAGCCCCGCCCCCACACGCCGCTCTGTCGCCTGCGACCAGCGCGGGTGATCCACCTCCGGGTTCACATTCGCATAGAAGCCGTATTCGCGCGGCTGCAAGCGGTTCCAGGTGGTGGGAGGTTCTTTCTCGGTGAGCGAGATCTTTACGATGCTCTTGATCGACTTGAAGCCGTATTTCCACGGCACGACCAGGCGGATCGGCGCGCCGTTCTGGTTCGGCATCTCTTCATCATAAAGACCGGTCGCCAAAATGGTCAGCGGGTTCATGGCTTCGTCAAGGCGCAGCCCTTCGACATAGGGCCAGTCGATCCCGCCCTGACGCTGACCCGGCATCTGCTCGGGACGGTAGAGGGTCTGGAAGGCCACGTATTTCGCCGAGGGCTGCACGCCGACTCGATCGAGAAGCGCCGAGAGCTCGAACCCGATCCAGGGGATCACCATCGACCAGGCCTCCACACAGCGGAAGCGATAGATACGCTGCTCGAGCGTGACCGGCTTGAGGATATCGTCGAGCGGGTAGGTACCGGGCTTGTCGACCAGCCCGTCGATCTCGATCGACCACGGATCGGTCACCATCTGCCCCGCGTATTGAACAGGGTCGCCCTTGTCCCAGCCGAACTCGTAGAAGTTATTGTAGGAGGTGATCTCCTTGAGCGTGTTCGGCGCGGCATCGGTCGAATAGGCCGAGGGCTTCGCGTCGATGCTCGCCAGCGCCGGACCAGCGATCGACCCCAGCGCCATCGCGCCCGCACCTGCCATGATTTGCCGGCGGTTCAGGAAATCGGCCTTCGGGGTAACATCAGACCAGCTCGGGTCGGTGGAATGGGTCTTGCGCATCAAATCCTCCTGTCTCCCCCGCAATATGGGGCCGGGGCACGTGTTTCGCATCCCTCTTCGTCGGGCGGGGCGACATTGTTACCCCTATGCATTGGAAAAATTACGCGCCAGTATCGAGCCCGGATCATCGGGCGACCCATTCGCGCCCGACTGAGAGACAAGGGAGAGATTTATGAAAAAGCTCATCGGGGCCGCGCTCGCGGCGAGCATAGCCATGGGTGCGCAGATCGCGCAGGCGCAGGAAGCACACACCTGGACCACCGAGGACAGCTTCGACAACGTCACCTTCGCGGTGCAAAACGCGATCGTCGGCGCAGGGCTCGTGGTCGACCATGTAAGCCATACCGGCGAGATGCTCGAGCGCACGAAAGACGCGGTCGGCGCGACCGAGACGCTGTTCACCGGCGCGGACATCTTTTCCTTCTGCTCGGCCAAGGTGTCGCGCGAAGTGATGACCGCCGACATCACCAATGTGCAATATTGTCCCTACACGATCTTCGTCTACGAGACCCCGGACAAGCCCGGCGAGATCACCGTGGGCTTCCGCGACTATCCTTCGGGCACGATGGATCCGGTGACGGATATGCTGACCGGCATCGTCAAGGACGCGCTGATGCTCGAATAAGCCCGGCCTCGCGCAGGGTCACAGGTGTATGTTGGAATGCGCCTTGATCCTGCGCGCCTCGAGCTGGCTCTTACGGGTCTGACGCAGCGCCTCGACCATCATCGCGGTAAGAAAGCCGATATTGAGAAGCCCGTTCGCCGCCGCCATCCCCCCGAGGATCCGCCAGTTGTGATCCAGGATGATGTCGCCGTAACCCAGCGTGGTGTAGACGACGAGGGCGAAATAGACCGCCTCCTCCATCGTATGGAACACATCGAGCAGCCGGAAGCAGATCGCCCAGGACCAGACGCTCGCCGTCACCATCGCCAGCGCCCAGAGCGCAGCGCCGATCACGATCAACAGCATCTTCGGCCCGTGCGGCTCGCGCATCAGCCAGCGGCTCGCGCGCACGAACATCGCCTCCATCGCCCAGGCGGTGGTCGCGGCGAAGGATACCGTGATCAGCATCATCAGCGATCCGATAGCGATCTGATGGAGCATTGCGCGCCTCCTCTTGCACACTCTCTGCTAGGCGGGCCGCCCCCTCGCCGTCAAGCGCTCCGGTGACGCACTGGACACAGGCCCTGCCCTGCCCTATCTCGGTGCGACCATGGCCAAGAAATCTGACCCCAACTCCAAGCTGATCGCCGAGAACCGGCAGGCACGCTATCACTACGCCGTCGAGGACACGCTCGAGGCGGGGATCGTGCTGATGGGCTCGGAAGTGAAGTCGATGCGCTCGGGTCAGACCAATATCGCCGAGAGCTACGCCTCGGTGGAGGATGGCGAGCTTTGGCTGATCAACGCCTATATCGCTCCTTATATGCAGGCCGGTCACTGGGGCCATGAGGAGCGTCGCAAGCGCAAGCTGCTCGTCTCGAAGAAAGAGCTGTCGCGGCTGTGGAACGCCACCCAGCGCGAAGGCATGACGATCGTACCTCTGAAGATGTACTTCAACGAGAAGGGCATCGCGAAGCTGCTGATCGGCATCGCCAAGGGCAAGAAGCTCGCCGACAAACGCGAGACCGAGGCCAAGCGCGACTGGAACCGCCAGAAACAGCGCCTTCTCAAGCAGAATTACTGAGACCTTTCGACGGATTCGACCGCCCTGCCCTTGCGTCGGCCGCCCCCCTGAGTCTAAGCAATTCCGACCGGCAAGGGAGACGCATGACGATGGATGACCCGAAAAAGCTCGTATCGACGGACTGGCTTGCAGCCCATCTGAAGGATCCGGATCTGCGTATCCTCGATGGCTCGTGGTTCCTGCCGCAGATGGGGCGGGATGCGAAAGCCACCTATGACGCCAAGCACATCCCCGGCGCGCGCTTCTTCGACATCGACGAGATCGCCGACAACCGTTCGGAACTGCCGCATATGGCGCCGCCGGTCGAGAAGTTCATCTCGCGCATGCGGGCGATGGGTGTGGGCGACGGCCATCAGGTCGTGATCTACGACCAGCACTCGGTGTTCTCGGCCCCGCGCGTCTGGTGGACCTTCCGCCTGATGGGCAAGACCGACGTGGCCGTGCTCGACGGTGGCCTGCCGAAATGGGAGGCCGAGGGCCGTCCGCTCGAAGACATGCCGCCGATGGTGCGCGACCGTCACATGACGGTGCAGCGCCACCCGGGTCTGGTGAAGGACGTCACGCAGGTCGCCCATGCGAGCAAGCTCGGCGATTACGAGATCATCGACGCGCGCGCCCATGGCCGGTTCATCGGCCAGGACGAAGAACCCCGCCCCAACCTGCGCAAGGGCCACATTCCCGGATCGAAGAACGTGGAATGGTCGACCCTGCTGACGGCCGAGGGCACGATGAAATCCCCCGACGAGCTGCGCAAGATCTTCGAGGCCGCGGGCGTGGACCTCGCGAAACCCGCGATCACCACCTGCGGCTCGGGCGTCAACGCCGCCCTTCTGGCCTTCGCGCTGGAGCTGGTCGGCAAGTCGGACTGGGCCGTCTATGACGGGGCCTGGGCCGAATGGGGCATGTATAACGACCTCAAGGTCGCAACCGGAGAAGCATGATGCTGAACAATCTCAAGCCGCAAGCGCCGGACAAGATCCTCGCGCTGATGGAGGAATACCGGGCCGATGAGCGCGACCAGAAGGTCGATCTCGGCGTCGGCGTCTACAAGGACGCGAGCGGCAAGACCCCGATCATGTCGGCGATCCACAAGGCCGAGAAGCAGGTCTGGGATCAAGAGACCACGAAATCCTATGCCGGGCTCGCCGGTCAGCCCGAGTTCCACGCCGCGATGGCCGAAATGGTTCTGGGCGCGGGCTACCCGGCCGACCGCCTCGCATGCCTGTCGACCGTGGGCGGCACCGGCGCCTGCCGCATGGGCTTCGAGCTCGCCCGCATGGCCAACCCCGACACCACGATCTGGGTGTCGGACCCGACCTGGCCGAACCACCTGTCGATCCTGAATTTCATGGGTCAGGCGAACAAGCCCTACACCTATTTCGATGCCGATACCCGCGCGGTGAATTTCGACGCGATGATGTCGGATCTCGAGGCGGTGAAGGCGGGCGATATCGTGCTGCTGCACGGCTGCTGCCACAACCCGACCGGCGCGAATCTGACGATCGAGCAATGGGGCGCAGTTGCGGACCTGCTCGAGCGCACCGGCGCCGTGCCGATGATCGACCTTGCCTATCAGGGCTTCGGTGACGGCCTGGAAGAAGATGCCGCGGGCACTCGCTTGATCGCGTCGCGGCTGCCGGAAGTGCTGATCGCAGCGTCGTGCTCGAAGAACTTCGGCATCTATCGCGAGCGCACCGGCTGTCTGATGGTGCTCGGCTCGGAAGAGACCAAGAAGACGGTGCAGGGCAACCTCGCCTATCTCAACCGCCAGACCTATTCCTTCCCGCCCTATCACGGGCAGGCGCTGGTCACCCGCGTTCTCACCGACCCCGCCCTGCGCGCGGAATGGGAAGCCGAGCTGGAAGAAGTTCGCACCGGTATGCTGGACCTGCGCAAGCAGCTCGCCGACGAGCTGCGCAAGCTGTCGAACTCGGATCGCTTCGATTTCGTGGCCGAGCATCGCGGCATGTTCTCGCGTCTTGGCGCCAGCCCCGAGCAGGTGGCCAAGATGAAGGCAGACGCGGCCATCTACATGGTCGGCGATTCGCGCATCAACATCGCTGGCCTCAACGCGAACTCGGTTCCGCTGCTCGCGAAGGCGCTGATCGACGCGGGCGTCTGAACCACAGGCTACAGCGAAAGCTCTTTGGAATTGGCGGCCTTTCGGGGCCGCCCTTTTCTTTTGGGAACTTTTTTCCGGATTCTTACTTGAAATTATAAGCAAGCTTATAATGTATAGGCTCACGTTAAAGACACAGCGGAGCACGCAATGCCCCATCAGAGCCTCGGCTTCCTCATGCACGACGCGACGCGTCTGATCCGCCGCCGCTTCGAAGCGAAGGCGAATGAACTTGGCCTGACCACCGCGCAATGGCGGCTTCTCGTCTATCTCAAGCGCGAGGGCCCACTGCCGCAGGCACGCCTTGCCGAGTTGCTCGAGATCGAGCCGATTTCGGTCTCGCGTCTTGTCGACCGGATGGAAGAGGCCGACTGGGTACTGCGCCAACCCGACCCGAAGGATCGCCGGGTAAAGCTGATCCACCCTTCCGCGAAAGCCCGTAACGCATTCGAAGAGGCGCGCGAGATCGCAGACGAGATTTACGAAAAGGCGCTGGCAGGCCTCACCGACGAAACCGTCGAGCAAGTCATGGCCACGCTGCGCCACATCATCAACAACCTCTCCGAAGAGAGCAGTTCATCAGTTTCCGAGGCCCAAGATGAGTGACACCAACAAGAAGCCCGCCCCCGAGGCAGCCGAAAATTCCGCCAAAAATGAGAAACCGCGCAAGGGGCTGAAAGTCTGGCTCCTGTTCCTCGTGCCCGCCCTCATCGTGCTGGGCGGCGCATGGTACTGGCTAAGCTCGGGCGGTTCCGCGAGCACCGAGAACGCCAATTACCAGATGGCGCGGATTCCGATCGCCTCGCAGATTTCGGGCCGTGTGACGCAGGTCTATGTCTCCGAGAACGAACATGTAAAGAAGGGCGCGCCGCTCTTCGAGCTCGACAAGAAACCCTATGAGCTTGCGCTTGCCAAGGCCGAAGCCGCGCTGGCCTCGGCCCGTCTTCAGGTCGAGCAGCTGCGCGCCTCCTACAAGGCAGCGCTGGCCGATGAGAAACAGGCCGCCGACAATGCTGCCTATCAGGAAAAGCAGCTTGCCCGTCAGGAATCGCTGACCGCGTCGGGTGCCTCGACCCAGACCGCCCTTGATGCGCAGCGCACCACGACGCAGGCCGCCCAGGACACGCTGGCCGCGGCCCAACAGAAAGTGGCTGCCGCGAAAGTCGCGCTGGATGGCGACCCGGAAATTCAGGTCGATGACCACCCCACCGTGAAAGCCGCGATCGCGGCGGTCAATGATGCGAAATACAATCTCTCTCTGACTGAGATCTCGGCCCCGGCCGATGGCGTCATCTATCAGGCATCGTCGTTCAAACCCGGCGAGATGGTTGGTGCGGGCTCGAGCCTCTTTACCCTCGTCGATACGTCCGATGTCTGGGTGATCGCGAATTTCAAGGAAACCGACCTGACCCACATGGCTGCGGGCCAGCCCGCGACCGTCGAATTCGACGCCTTCCCCGACCGTGAGTATCACGCGACGGTCGAGGCCGTCGGTGCAGGCACGGGGGCGGAGTTCTCGATCCTTCCGGCGCAGAACGCGACCGGCAACTGGGTCAAGGTCACCCAACGTGTCCCGGTTCGGCTGCGTCTGGCGGATGGCTCGGTGCTGGACGGACTGCGCGCCGGTCTTTCGGCCAAGGTGACGGTCGATACCGCCGCCCAGCCGCATTACAAACAGCTGCTCAACCAAGCTGACACGGCCACCGCGCAGGCCGCGCCCGCAAGCCAGGGGCAGTAAGCTATGGCCGAGGCCGCTCAGACAGCCCCGGGCGACAAGCCCAAGGGGATCGACCCGCATAACGTGAAGCATCGGGGCCTTATCATGGCCTCGCTGATGCTGGCCGTGATCATGCAGGTGCTCGACACGACGATCGCGAATGTGGCCCTGCCCGACATGCGCGCCGATCTGGGCGCCTCGCGCGACACGATCAACTGGGTGCTGACCTCCTATATCGTGGCCGCCGCGATCGTGACGCCGCTTTCGGGCTGGCTGGCGAACCGCTTCGGCCGGCGCGAGATTTTCATGGTCTCGGTCGTAGGCTTCGTGGTTTTCTCTATGCTCTGCGGGATCGCATGGTCGCTCGACGTGATGGTGATCTTCCGCCTCCTGCAGGGTGTGTTCGGCGCAGCCATCGTGCCGCTGGCACAGAACTTCATGCTCGACATCAATCCACGCGAGAAGCACGGGCAGGCAATGGCGATGTTCGGCGCGGGCATCATGCTCGGCCCGATCATCGGCCCGACGCTGGGCGGCTATCTCACCGAGGTGATCAACTGGCGCTGGGTATTCTACATCAACGTGCCGCTCGGCATGATCGCCATCGCAGGCTCGGCCTTCTTCCTGCCCGAGACCCCGAAGCGCAAGATCGGCTTCGACTTCTTCGGATTCGCGGCGCTCGCGATCGGGATCGGCGCGCTTCAGATGATGCTTGACCGAGGGTCGGATCTCGACTGGTTCTCCTCGCGTGAGATCTGGATCGAGCTGGCGCTCGCGGTCTCGGGGTTCTGGGTCTTTCTCATCTGGATTCTCGGTGCGAAGAAGCCCTTCCTTGATCCGCGCATGTTCCTCGACCGCAACCTCTCGATGGGGCTGCTGTTCATCTTCGTGGTGGGGATCATCTTGCTCGCCTCGCTGGCTCTGCTGCCGCCGATGCTCTCGGGGATCTTCGGCTATCCGACGCTGACGACGGGGCTTGTGATGTCGCCACGCGGGGTCGGGGCCATGATCATGATGCTGCTGATAGGGCGGCTGGTGAAATTCGTTGACCTGCGCATCCTCGTCGTGATCGGCCTGTCGCTGACCGCCTATTCGCTGCACATGATGTCGACCTTCTCGCCGGTGATGGGACCGAAATGGATCATCATTTCCGGGGTGATCCAGGGATTCGGGCTGGGCTCGGTCTTCGTTCCGATCTCGACGCTGACCTTCGCCACGCTCGATCCGGAATATCGCGGCGACGGCACGGCCCTGTTTTCCCTGCTGCGCAATATCGGCTCGTCGATCGGGATCTCGATCGTCACGGCACTGCTGACCCACAACATTGCCGTGAACCATTCCGAAATCGTCTCGGCGATCAATCCGCAGAATCTGCAAGGGCTGATGAGCGGCTCTTCCGCGCTGTCGAAATACGGCACGGAGGCGGGCTATTACGTGCTCAATTCGCTCGCGAGCGAGCAGGCGGCGATGATCTCCTATCTCGACGATTTCCGCTTCATGATGTGGATCACGCTGGCGGCGATTCCGCTCGTCTTCTTCCTGCGCAAGCCCGACTATCAGGGAGGATCGGGACGCGCACCGCAAGGTGCTCCGGTCAGCGAATGACGCATAAGAAAAGGCCCGGGGATATCCCGGGCCTTTTCAGTTCAAAGGAGGCGTGACGCTCAGCTGTGATAAGCGGTCTCGCCATGCGAGGTGAGGTCGAGGCCCTGACGCTCTTCGTCGGCGGTGACGCGGATGCCGGTGACCGCCTTGGTGATGTAGATCAGCACGACCGTGCCGATACCCGACCAGACCAGCGTGACGAGCACGGCCTTGATCTGTGCGGCAAGCTGGGCTGCCATGGTGCCACCCTCGGCCACGAAGCCGGTGCCGCCGAGCGCAGGGGCGCAGAGGATGCCGGTCGCGATCGCGCCGACGATGCCGCCCACGCCATGCACGCCGAACGCGTCGAGGCTGTCGTCATATTTGAACTTCGACTTGATCGTGGTGACGAAGAAGAAGCAGATCGGCGAGACGATCAGGCCGAGCACGATCGAACCGACCGGCCCCGAGGTGCCGCAGGCCGGGGTGATCGCGACGAGGCCGGCCACCATACCCGAGGCCGCGCCGAGGCCCGAGGCCTTGCCACGCGCCAGACCTTCGACGACCGACCAGGAAACAACGGCCGCGGCGGTCGCGACGAAGGTGTTGAGCATCGCCAGCGTCGCGTTCGAGGTCGCCTCGAGGTTCGAGCCAGCGTTGAAGCCGAACCAGCCCACCCAGAGCATCGCGGCGCCCGCCATGGTCAGGGTCATCGAGTGCGGTGCCATGTTCTCCTTGCCGAAGCCAATGCGCGGCCCGAGCACGAGCGCCCACATCAGGCCCGCGATACCGGCATTGATGTGCACCACTGTGCCGCCGGCGAAGTCAATCGCGCCCCAGTTAAAGATCAGCCCTGCACCGTCCCAGACCATATGCGCGATCGGGAAGTAGATGAAGGTAACCCAGAGAATCACGAAGAGCACGATGCCCGAGAACTTCGCCCGCTCGGCGAAAGCGCCGACGATGAGCGCCGGGGTGATCGCGGCGAAAGTCATCTGGAAGGCAATGAAGACATATTCAGGCAGCACGACCCCATCGGTGAAGGTCGCCGCGGTCGAATCCATCGTGACGCCCGCGAGGAAGAGCTTGCCGAGGCCGCCCCAGAACGGCGAGGTGCCGCCGCCAAAGGCGAAGGAATACCCCCAGAGCACCCAGACGATCATCACGACCGAGGCGATGATCGTCGTCTGCATCAGAACCGAAAGCATGTTCTTGGTGCGCACGAGGCCACCATAGAACAGCGCAAGGCCCGGAATGATCATGAACAGCACGAGCAGCGAGGAGGTCATCATCCAGGCGACATCGCCCTTGTCGATGACCTCGGCGGGCGCAGCCGCATCCTGTGCGAGGGCCGGAACCCCGGCGAGGGCGAGCATTGCGGCGAGCCCTGCGAGTTTGGTGAATTTGTTCATCTGTCTCTCTTTCCCCTGTCGCGTCTCAGAGCGCGTCATCATTGGTTTCGCCAGTCCGCACACGCACGGCCTGGGCGACATCGAGCACGAAGATCTTGCCGTCGCCGATCTTGTCAGTCTTGGCGGCCTTGGTGATCGTCGCGATCACCTCGTCGACGAGCCCGTCGGCCACGACGATCT
>NZ_AUND01000018.1 GCF_000714535.1 Thioclava pacifica DSM 10166
TATCCATCAATGTCAAAGAGCGTGAGGCCAAAAAGAACCGGAAGCGCTTACTTGAAGCGCGCCCCGCTCTCAAACCTCAGTAGTTTTCGTTGCCTTCCGTGTCAGCGTCGCTGGCCCTTCCGGCGCCCCGTTGCGGTGTGTTCCGCTTCGGTGAGGGGGTTTCTACGCATACCGACCGGGGTCCGCAAGAGGTTTTTTCTCGAAACCCTCACTTTTTTCGCCCGCCCCTTATTTCCTTGATCAAAATAGGGGCAGAAAATGAAAACAGGGGCTCGTGAGCCCCCGTTCGTTTTCCCCCTTCCCCAGGGTCAGGATAGTCTTTCGCGAGTCGCTATCCGGTTTTGCGCGAGTCGAGCGCCCTTTGCGGCCCGAGTCACCCCCGCAAAAGCCGCCCTCGTGCCTTCCAGATCGCCGGAATCAACATCACGACGTAGATCGCAGCCAGAATCACCATCAGCAGCCAGATTCGCGTGAAGACCATCCCGACGGCGATCACCGTTCCGATCAGCAGGAAGCCGACGGCCCCGCGTGGGATACGCATCGCCTTGGGCGAGAAGGTCTTGATCCTGGAAATCATCAGGATCCCGACGAACCCGAGCCAGAACGCCACCACGACCGGCACCGCGCGCGCATCGCCGAGCTCCGCGAAAGTCACGAACATCGGCAAAAGCGCGAGCCCCGCCCCCGCAGGTGCCGGCACCCCGGTGAAATGACGCATCGAGTCGGGCTCCGAGCGCATCACGTTAAAGCGCGCAAGCCGCAGGCACGCCGCGCCGACATAGACCAGGACAAAGATCCAGCCGAACGCATGGGTCTCTCCCAGCGCAAAGCGATAGAGGAGCAATCCGGGGGCCACGCCGAAACAGAGGAAATCAGACAGGCTGTCGAGCTCGGCACCAAAATCCGACGTTGCCTTGAGACGGCGTGCAAGCAGCCCGTCCATTCCGTCGATCAGCGCCGAGAGAAGGATCAAGGCCACCGCCAGCTCAAAACGGTCATCCATCGCGAAGCGGATGGAGGTCAGGCCGATCCCCATCCCGGCAATCGTGACCAGGTTGGGCACGAGTTGCAGAAACGGCATCCGGTCCTTTTCATGCGGCTCGAGGTCGTGATGCTGCATCCCTGCCCCTCCCTCTCTTCAGCGAACGCCGCCCGAGCGCGCCGGTTCCGTACCATCGAGATCGGCAAGGACCGTCTCGCCCGCGACCATCGTCTGGCCGATACAGACCAGCGGCTCCACACCGTCCGGCAGATAGATATCGAGACGCGAGCCGAAACGGATCAGGCCGAAGCGCTCGCCCGTCATCAGGCTCTGGCCTTCCTTCGACCAGCACAGGATGCGGCGTGCCACGAGCCCCGCGATCTGGACGACACCGTATTGACGCCCGTCGGGCAGAACCACCGCCATGCCGTTGCGCTCATTGTCCGAGCTCGCCTTGTCGAGCGAGGCATTGAGAAACTTGCCGGGCCGGTAAGCCACTTTCGAAATCCGCCCCGCCGCAGGCAGCCGGTTCACATGGCAGTTGAAGACCGACATGAAGACCGAGATCCGCACCATCGGCTGATCGCCCAGCCCCAGCTCGGCCGGCGGCACGGCGGGCTCCAGAAGCGAAACCACCCCATCGGCCGGCGACACCATCAACCCGTCGCGCGTCGGCGTCACCCGCTCCGGGTCACGGAAGAAGTAATAGCACCAGACGGTCAGCCCGACCCCGATCCAGCCCAGCGGTGGCCAGATCAGGAACAGGACCAGCGTGATACCCGCGAAGATGGCGACGAACTTGCGCCCCTCAGGATGCATCGGCTTGACGAAAGTGGAGAGCATGGAGACGGACATCGAGGCCTCATGTATTTCATTTGCCATTGTGCTTAGCGCATGGGGGGCACAATGCAAATGCTAGGCCATCGGCTTTGTCGCCGCGTCGCTGATCACGATGGCGCACTCTGTACGTCTCGCCCAGATCACACCGGGTATTCGGATCGGGAACAGACAAGCCCCTTCTTCTTGATCCAAATATCTCGGGGGAGCCTCCGCAGGAGGCGGGGGCAGAGCCCCAAAAGCAAAACGCGGCCCCCGAGGGAGCCGCGTTTCGTTGTTTCGATCGTATCGGATCAGCGCTTCGAGAACTGGAAGCTACGGCGGGCTTTCGCCTTACCGTATTTCTTACGCTCGACGACGCGCGAGTCGCGGGTCAGGAAGCCAGCGGCCTTGAGAGCCGAACGCAGGCTGGGATCGTAAAGCTGCAACGCTTTCGAGATACCGTGCTTCACCGCACCGGCCTGGCCCGAGAGGCCACCGCCTGCGACAGTCGCGTAAACGTCGAACTGACCTTCGACATTGGCGACTTCGAAGGGCTGGTTCACGATCAGCTGGAGCACCGGACGCGCGAAATACGCGTTCATCTCTTTGCCGTTCACTTCCACCTTGCCGGTGCCGGGCTTCACCCAGACGCGAGCGACAGCGTCTTTACGCTTGCCGGTGGCATAGGCACGGCCTTGCGCGTCGCGCACGGGCTCGCGCGGAGCGGCGGTTTCGGTTTCGGTCGCGACAGCGTCCGAACCGGACACGACCGATTTCAGATCGTCGAGGGTCTTGATATCGTCGGCCATGATCAGCTCCGGGTGTTCTTCTTGTTCATCGACTTGACGTCGAGAACTTCAGGCTGTTGCGCTTCATGCGGATGCTCGGCGCCCGCGTAGACGCGCAGGTTCGACATCTGCGCACGGCCCAGACGGTTGCGCGAGATCATACGCTCGACCGCCTTGATCACCACGCGCTCGGGATGCGCGCCCTCGAGGACCTGACGCGCGGTGCGCGACTTGATCCCGCCGGGGTGGTTGGTGTGCCAGTAGTAGGTTTTGTCGTCACGCTTCTTGCCGGTCATCTGCACCTTGTCGGCGTTGATAACGATGACGTTGTCGCCCATGTCCATGTGCGGCGTGAAGGTGGCCTTGTGCTTGCCACGCAGACGCATTGCGACGATCGAGGCGAGACGGCCCAGCACGACGCCTTCAGCGTCGATGATGACCCATTTCTTTTCGATCTCCGCGGGTTTTGCGGTGTAGGTTTTCATCTGTGATCTGCCCTTGTGGGGGATTTCGAATTCTGATGCGGGCTTTTGCGCGATTCCGGATACGTTTTCAAGAGGGTTGCGTGGTAATTTACCAAACAAAAACAAAGGTCTAAAAAATAGGTATTAAAATACCCCAAATATTTTCGCGCATTTCCCGGCAGATTTATGCTCTGAACCTCATCAGGACCGACGCTCCGCCAAGACACGCGCAAGAAGCCCACCCAGCAGCGCCCCGATCACCGCCCCCACCGCGGCCTTGAAGATCAGCCAGGGCAAAGTGAACATCGAGAGCGCCAGCATCATCGCCACCATCTCTCCGAAACCGCCCGGCCCCACATAGGTGACCATCCCGAACAACGTATAGCCCACCACGGCCGCAAGCCCGATCAATCCGCCAAGCAACACGACGCGAACGCGTGGAACGGTCGCGCGATCCGTGCGCAAGGCGCGGCGCATGAAAATTTGCGCGACGAGGAAATAGACAAGGTAGGGCACTTCGGCCCAGATCACGACCGGGACCATCAACTGCACGCCCCTGCCCCATCCGACGGTCGGCACCCCATTCGCATCGAGATAGAGCTTACCCGCGACACCGATCATCGTGCTGAGCACGACTCCGACCACCAAGATCATGAGGAGAAGAAACCGGTCACGTGCGGGCAAAAGGGATTCGGTATCACGTTGCTGGTCCATCGCATCATCTGTCCAGCGTCGGCGCGCACTGTCCATGACACCGATCAACCCTCGGGCTGGACACATCCTCCTGTCGCGAACCCTGCGCAGGGATTACGACCTAGATGCAGGACGGCGCCCGACCGAAGTCTCTTTGATGCAGTCAATCGCCTAGTGCAGCGACGCTTATTTCGGAGGGATCGAATAGGTCATGCTCGAACGCGCCACGGGTCGCGTATCTCCCTCCGAATAGATCAGCGCCTCGCCCACGGCGAGCACGCGACCCAGTTTCAGCACCTTCTGATGCGGGCTTTTGCGCGA
>NZ_AUND01000019.1 GCF_000714535.1 Thioclava pacifica DSM 10166
TTGGTTGCGGGAGTAGGATTTGAACCTACGACCTTCAGGTTATGAGCCTGACGAGCTACCGGGCTGCTCCATCCCGCGCCAATTCCCGAGGGCTTATGTTTGCGATCGGGGATGAGATCGTTTTGAGAGATGATATTTTCGCTTCTTTCTAGGTTTGGCGGTGACCTACTCTCCCACGTCTTAAGACGCAGTACCATTGGCGCGACGGCACTTAACGGCCGAGTTCGGAAAGGGATCGGGTGTTTTGCTCGTGCTATGACCACCAAACCGAGGAAGAAGCGAAGTCCAAGTCATGTATTGTGCATGCTTTTTTGATCGGAGCCAGATGTCTGGCTACTACCGGATCAAATCAAGCCAATCGGGCAATTAGTACTGGTCAACTGAACGCGTTGCCGCGCTTACATCTCCAGCCTATCGACGTGGTGGTCTTCCACGGCCCTCAAGGGATACCTAGTTTTGAAGGGGGCTTCCCGCTTAGATGCTTTCAGCGGTTATCCTGTCCGGACATAGCTACCCAGCACTACCGTTGGCACGATAACTGGTCCACCAGTGGTCCGTTCACCCCGGTCCTCTCGTACTAGGGGCAACTCTTCTCAAGTATCCTACACCCACGGCAGATAGGGACCGAACTGTCTCACGACGTTCTAAACCCAGCTCACGTACCTCTTTAAACGGCGAACAGCCGTACCCTTGGGACCTGCTCCAGCCCCAGGATGAGATGAGCCGACATCGAGGTGCCAAACGGTGCCGTCGATATGGACTCTTGGGCACCATCAGCCTGTTATCCCCAGAGTACCTTTTATCCGT
The DNA here is from genome assembly GCF_000714535.1 of Thioclava pacifica DSM 10166. GTDB lineage: Bacteria > Pseudomonadota > Alphaproteobacteria > Rhodobacterales > Rhodobacteraceae > Thioclava > Thioclava pacifica. Next base: position 808 of record NZ_AUND01000019.1, read on the forward strand.
TGAGCGATGGCCCTTCCACTCGGGACCACCGGATCACTATGGCCGACTTTCGTCTCTGCTCGACTTGTCAGTCTTGCAGTCAGGCTGGCTTCTGCCATTGCACTCAACGACCGATTTCCGACCGGTCTGAGCCAACCTTCGCGCGCCTCCGTTACACTTTGGGAGGCGACCGCCCCAGTCAAACTACCCACCACGCAGGGTCCCGGACCCGGATAACGGGCCGCGGTTAGACATCAAGAGTGCGAAGGGTGGTATCTCAAGGGAGGCTCCACCAAAACTGGCGTTCTGGTTTCAAAGCCTACCACCTATCCTGCACATCACAATCCTGATGCCAGTGCGAAGCTATAGTAAAGGTTCATGGGGTCTTTCCGTCTAACCGCGGGTAGTGTGCATCTTGACACACAGTTCAATTTCGCTGAGTCCACGTTTGAGACAGCGGGGAGATCGTTACGCCATTCGTGCAGGTCGGAACTTACCCGACAAGGAATTTCGCTACCTTAGGACCGTTATAGTTACGGCCGCCGTTTACCGGGGCTTCAATTCGGTGCTTGCACACCTCCTTTTAACCTTCCGGCACCGGGCAGGCGTCAGACTGTATACGTCGCCTTACGGCTTCGCACAGCCCTGTGTTTTAAGTAAACAGTCGCCACCCCCTAGTTTGTGCCCCCCACCCTCACTTGCGTGAGAATGGGGCCTCCTTCTCGCGAACTTACGGAGGCATTTTGCCGAGTTCCTTAAACGTGGTTCTCTCAAGCGCCTTGGTATTCTCTACCAGTCCACCTGTGTCGGTTTCGGGTACGATCTTAAAGTGGGGCTATTTCCAGGAACCGCTAAGCAGCCCGTTCAATCCGATAAGAACGAACTACCCTCGCGATCCGTCACCACCACATGGCCCAGGAATATTAACCTGGTTCCCATCGACTACGCCTTTCGGCCTCGCCTTAGGGGTCGGCTTACCCTGCTCAGATTAGCTTTAAGCAGGAACCCTTGGACTTTCGGCGACAGGGTCTCTCACCCTGTTTGTCGCTACTCATGTCAACATTCTCACTTCTGATCACTCCACCGGATGCCTTACAGCCCGGCTTCACAGTCAGAACATTGCCTCCAATAGCTCCGAAGAGCGTAAGGAGGCAGCGTTCTATATCACAGAACGCTCCGCTACCACGCACATCACTGTGCATCCAAAGCTTCGGCTCGTGGCTTGAGCCCCGTTACATCTTCGCCGCAGGACCTCTTGACTAGACCAGTGAGCTGTTACGCTATCTTTAAAGGATGGCTGCTTCTAAGCCAACCTCCTGGTTGTTTTGGAAGTCCCACATGCTTTCCCACTTAGCCACGAATTGGGGGCCTTAGCTGTTGGTCAGGGTTGTTTCCCTCTCCACGACGGACGTTAGCACCCGCCGTGTGTCTGCCGATCAGTTCTTCCCGGTATTCGGAGTTTGCTTAGACTCAGTAAGGCTGTGGGCCCCCATCATCCATGCAGTGCTCTACCCCCGGGAGAATACAATCGACGCGCTACCTAAATAGCTTTCGCGGAGAACCAGCTATCTCCAGATTTGATTGGCCTTTCACCCCTAGCCACACGTCATCCGGACCCTTTTCAACGGGTGTCGGTTCGGACCTCCAGTGAGTGTTACCTCACCTTCATCCTGCACATGGCTAGATCATCTGGTTTCGGGTCTGATCCATCGAACTAAAACGCCCTTTTAAGACTCGCTTTCGCTACGCCTACACCTAACGGCTTAAGCTCGCTCGATAGACCAAGTCGTTGACCCATTATACAAAAGGTACGCCGTCAGGGCTCAAGGCCCCTCCGACTGCTTGTAGGCGTCCGGTTTCAGAAACTGTTTCACTCCCCTCGTCGGGGTGCTTTTCACCTTTCCCTCACGGTACTGGTTCGCTATCGGTCAGTAAGGAGTACTTAGCCTTCGAGGGTGGTCCCCCGATCTTCAGACAGGATTTCACGTGTCCCGCCCTACTTAATGCGTCCTATCGAGCTTCCCATACGGGGCTGTCACCCACTATGGCTGATCTTTCCAGATCATTCTGGTCACTTTCAAGGTTCGGCTGGTCCGCGTTCGCTCGCCACTACTAGCGGAGTATCTGTTGATTTCCTTTCCTCCGGGTACTTAGATGTTTCAGTTCCCCGGGTTCGCTCTTAAAACCCTATGTATTCAGGTAATAAGTACCTGTTTCAGAACGTTATAAACTACCGAAGTAATTATAACGAACTGTCAGGTGGGTTTCCCCATTCGGAAATTCCTGGATCAAAGCTTATTCTCAGCTCCCCAGGACTTATCGCAGAGTATCACGTCCTTCATCGCCTCTTACTGCCAAGGCATCCACCAAACGCCCTTCTCGCGCTTGATTTGATCCGGAAGAAGCAAGACCTCTTCCGGTCAAAAGCATGCATACTTACCCGCAACATCCGAAGATGTCGCGTCGTGGAACCGGAGTTCCACTTTGGTTAGTGTACTTGACTTGGACAACGTCACATCTTGCTACTTGCGTAGCGCGCACCTCTCACACGAGGCGCCTGTGACGCTGATGTTTCATCTCTCTAAACGATGTCAATGTTCGTCCGGTTGGACGGTTAAACACTCAATCTCAGTGCTTAACGATCAAACCGAAGTTTGGTGGAGCCTATCGGGATCGAACCGATGACCTCCTGAATGCAAATCAGGCGCTCTCCCAGCTGAGCTAAGG
>NZ_AUND01000020.1 GCF_000714535.1 Thioclava pacifica DSM 10166
GTGCTGTGCTAAATGATACCGACAAGATTGCGACACAGGATTTGCTTGATGCGCTCGAACGCCGACGGTCGCTCCAAGAACTAGGGACCGATGACGATGGCACGCGACCTTCCGCACTTCATCCTTCGCCATCTCGGACAGCCCCGCCCGTTCCAAGCAAAGGGCAGGGGCGGGTCCAAAAGACCAAGTGATGTCCCCAATCGCGCTGCGCATGCCCAAGCATTGCTTCAGGCCATCGACGCGCTGCCGGATATTCCAGCAGCCGAACTTCCCGGCGTCTATCTGGAAGTCCGCTCCCGAGTAGACGAACGTCTAAAAAAGGACAGCTTGGACGCCAGCGGCTTGATGCTTCTGCGCATCGAAGATGCTCCAGTTCCCGGCGGCGCCGAAGAGCGCGCGACGGTTTTTGCGACAGCCAAGGGTATCGAAAAGCTGCGCAAGAAGGTCGAGCAGTTTCGGACTGAAGACACGCCTGATCGCGAGAAAGATGGTGAAATCGTCCCGGGGCGTCCGAAGAACGCGGACCTGGTGCAAAGCGTTGCTGCTATCACGGGAGCGGGGTTGCGTGCCCTCTGGCGCAGCCCTCCAGGCAAATTTCCCGGAGCGGATGTTGCGACCGTCTGGGAGGTTTGGCTCGAGCCTCAAATGACCGAAGCCTTCGTCGCGGCCGCACCAAACTACGGCGTCACAGTGGGAGCGGATCGGCTGGAGTTTCCCGAAGATACCGTTGTGGTCGTACAGGCCGATCGTAATCAACTCGCTCAGGCCGTCCGCCGACTGGGCGGCGTGCGCGCCCTTGCCGCTCCGACCATCACAGCGGACTTCTTCGACGGCTTGCCAGTGGCAGAACAGGCGCAATGGGTCAACGAACTCGCGGGTCGTACGACCTACACTGACAATCCCGATCCTGGCTACGTTGCGCTTTTGGATACCGGTGTCAGTCGCGCCCATCCTCTCATTCAGCCGGCGCTCAGCGTGGATGACCGACATGCCGCCAACCCGGCCTGGGGACTAGAGGATGTGAAGGGCCATGGCACGCAGATGGGAGGACTGGCGCTCTTTGGAGATCTGACGCCGAAACTGCACCAGGCGAATCCGGTTTCTGTCGTGAACCGTCTGGAATCTGTGAAGCTACTGCCTGATGCAGGGATGAACCCGCATCATCTCCTTGGCACGGTCACAAGACAGGCGATCAATGCGGTCGAACAGGTCGGCCCCCGACGCCGGACCTTCACCATGACCACGACGACGGGTGAGGACACCCCGCATGACGGCGCTCCGACGTCCTGGTCGACGGAGGTCGATCAGCTCGCCGCCGGTGTTTCAGGTGAGGTGAAACAACAGCGCCTGGTGCTTGTCTCGGCAGGGAATACCGACAACTTCACCTTTGGTGCCGGAAACTACCTCGACCGATGCGATCACGAGGACAACGAAATCGAATCGCCGGCTCAGGCGTGGAATGTTGTGTCTGTCGGAGCCTTTACAGAGAAGACCGTACTACCAAATGGAGAGCCGGCACAAGCGCTTGCACCATTCGGCGACTTGTCGCCAGCTTCGAGAACTGCATCGTGGTCGTCCCATTGGCCAAACAAGCCGGACGTAGTCCTTGAGGGTGGAAACTGGGCGCTAAGTGCCATGCCTCCGCCAATGCGGCACGGATGGTTATCGCTCCTTTCGACGCACCACAATTATCCGGTCCGATCTTTCACATTCACCTTCGACACCAGCGCGGCTACAGCGCTTGCAGCGAAGGATGTAACGGAACTCTGGTCCGACTATCCGACGCTTTGGCCCGAGACAGTCCGTGGTCTTTATGTGTCTTCAGCGCGGTGGACGCAGCAGATGCGTGCACATCTGCCGGCCCAGCCGAACAAGGGTCACTACACGCCCCTTTTTCAGCGCTATGGATATGGTGTGCCGGACATGGCCCGTGCCCGCCGCAGCGCGTCGAATGCGCTGACCCTCATCGTGGAAGACACGATTACGCCTTACGGAATTTCTGAAAAGACCGGCGGTGATGTCCACAATGAAATGAAGTTGTTCGCCCTTCCCTGGCCCGTTGAGGCTTTGCGCGCGCTCGGCAATGGAGATGTGACCTTGCGGGTGGCACTCAGCAGCTTCATCGCTCCGAACCCGTCCGAAGCCTCACGCGGCGTTCGGTACCGCTACGCGTCCCACAACTTACGTTTCCAACTCAATCGCGCTGGCGAGAACGAAGCCCAATTCCTGGCTCGGATCAGCAAGGCGGCCGAACAGCCCGATGGTCCTGCAAACGACGAGGATGATCTTTGGGACTACGGTAGCAATCGGCGCCATGTCGGCTCCCTCCATATAGATCAGCTGACGTGTAAGGCTTCAGATCTAGCGCGGCGCAACTTGCTGGCTGTTCACCCCGTCACCGGATGGTGGAAGTCGAAAAAGCTTCTGGATGAAGGTTTGCCATCTGTGCGCTATGCGCTGATTGTCGAGATCGATGCAGGCGAGCTCGAAGCGGAGCTCTATGCGGAAGTTCAGGTTGCAGTTGAAGCACTCATAGCGGCCCAAGCGGCGATTGCTGTCTAGGCCGCCCACTTGCTCGGGTAAGTGCCGCGGCTTGCTCGCCTGTGATTTGACCAAGCTCTGGCATTTCCGCGATCAGCATCGTGCTCGCCACAGGGCCGATCCCGGGAACGGAGCGCAGGATGCTGGCAGTTGCAGCAAGGCCAGCATCGGTCGCAATTACCTGTTCGATCTGGGCCTCCAGGGTGACGACCTGCCGGTTCAACAGGTCTTTCAGCTCGGCATCCATGGCCTCGAACGTATCGGCTGATCCGAGCTTCCTATGCGCCTTGATCTGCGCCAGAAGGCGTTTCCGTGTCTCGACGAGCTGCCCGCGCTTGGACATCAAAGCCCTGAGAAGACGTATCTTTTCATGTGGGAGGGTGCGCCCCGCATCGGGCCTGAACACCATGAACCGGGCAATCAGTTCCGCGTCGATCCGATCCGTTTTTGCCCGTGTGCCCCGGCTGGCGGCAAATGCTTTGATTTGTGCTGGCGGTAATTGCCGTGACGTGACCCCTGCGGCATCCAAAGCAGCCCATAGCTTCCATTCCTGGCCACCCGTCGCCTCAAAACACACCAAGGCACTTTGCGAGAGGGCCATCTCACTCAACCGCTCATGAACTTTAGCCGTGTTCGCCAATCGCAGCCTTTGATTGCTTGGCAAGCAATGAATGTCCAGCCAGTCGCGGCTGACATCTATGCCGATGATCTGACCATGTGATAGGTTATCCATGTTCTCTTCCTTCTGATCCGTGGTCCTGATCGGCCACATGCAACTGTTCGAGATGATGAAGAGAGACGGTGCTGGCTCGCTAGCAAACGTGGTCCAACCCACAAGGCTCAGACGCCATACACCGCCCCGTCAGCAACCTCGGCCACGGTCGCTGACGGGGACAGCATAGCAAAGCGGAGATACAGAAGGGTCAGGATGCATTGATTTTCAAGATCGCGTCCCAAGAAGTGG
>NZ_AUND01000021.1 GCF_000714535.1 Thioclava pacifica DSM 10166
CTGCTGCCGGGCGTGCAATGGGTTGATGACGCCTACAAGGCCGCCGCCAAGGCTGATTGCGTGGTGATCCTGACCGAGTGGAACGAGTTCCGCGCGCTCGATCTGAAGAAGCTCGCGAAGAAGATGGAGACCCCGCGCATGGCCGACCTGCGCAACATCTACCATCACAAGGACGCCAAGAAGGCCGGCTTCGAGGCCTATGTGGGGGTCGGGCGGTAAAGCCCGCTCCTCACGCGGCGAAAGCAGAACTAGGGGGCGCTGCCCCCCTTTTCGGCTAAAGCCGAATTCACCCCCCGAGATATTTTCATCAAGAAGAAGAGGCGCGCCTCAGGCGACCTGCCCCGCGGCCCAGCCCGAGGCCCAGGCCCACTGGAAGTTATAGCCGCCGAGCCAGCCCGTCACATCGATCACTTCGCCGATAAAATAGAGGCCGGGTACGCGGCGCGCCTCCATGGTCTTGGCATCGAGCTCTTCCGTTGCAACCCCGCCCAGAGTGACCTCAGCCGTGCGGTAGCCTTCCGAGCCCACCGGGCGCACCTGCCAGCGGTGCATCTGATCCGCGAGACGCGCCAGCGCCTTGTTGGATTGATCCGCCAGTCGCCCTGTGAGCCCCGCCTGAGCCACGACGAATTGCGCGAGCTTCTCGGGCACGTGGCGCGCAAGCGCGTTATGGAGCGCCTTCTTGCCCGCCTCGGCACGCTGCGCGGCCAGGAGCGCCGAGATATCGCCCTCCGGCATCAGGTCGATCGTGAGCGTATCGCCTTCGCGCCAGTAGCTCGAGATTTGCAGGATCGCCGGGCCGGAGAGGCCGCGATGAGTGAAGAGGAGATCCTCGTCGAAGCCGATCTTGCCATGGCTGACGCGGGCGGCGCGCGCGAGCCCGGCCAGCGGGACGGTGCGCGCGAGATCCTGCTCGGCGAAGGTCAGCGGCACCAACGCAGGGCGGGTCTCGACGATCTCGAGCCCGAACTGTTTCGCGATCTCGTAGCCGATCCCCGTCGCACCCATTTTCGGGATCGACTTGCCGCCCGTCGCCACGATCACCGACCCGGCGGCGATCGGACCGCCTGTGGTGTTCACCACGAACCCCTCGCCGTCGCGCCGCAGGCTCACGACCGAGGTTTCGAGTTTGAGGCACCCGCCCGCCGCGTGCAGATCCTCGACCAGCATCTGCACGATCTGAGTAGCCTTGCCGTCGCAGAAGAGCTGTCCGAGATGTTTTTCATGCCAGGCAATGCCCGCCCCCTCGACCCGGGCGATGAAATCGGCCGGCGTGTAGCGTGACAGGGCGGAGAGCGCGAAGCGGGGATTGCGGGACAAAAAGCGCGCGGTCGCGTTCTGGCGCGTCAGCAGACGGTTGGTGAAATTGCACCGCCCGCCGCCCGAAATCCGGATCTTCTCGCCGGGGCTGCGCGCATGGTCGAGCACCGTGACCGAGCGCCCACGACGCCCTGCCTCGATCCCTGCCATCAGCCCCGCCGCCCCTGCGCCGAGGATCACCACATCGCGTTGTTCCATGCCCCGCCTCCTGCCCGAGAGCCGATCTGCACGCAATCGAAATTTCTTCCGATTTTCCTCTTGAAGCCCCGCCCGAGCTTGGCTAAACACCGCTCCACGTTGGGGCGTAGCCAAGTGGTAAGGCACCGGTTTTTGGTACCGCGCACCGTAGGTTCGAATCCTACCGCCCCAGCCATTCCTTCTGCCAAACGTCAGATCGTTTAATCCTAAAGGGGTTAGGCACACCCAGCCTCTCTGGGATGACCCAGCTAATGCCCCAAGGTCATCGTTTGTAGCTAGACGGCATAGCTCACCCCATTATCCTCGACTGCGACACCCTTTCCGCTGGGAGAGGGCTATGTGTTAGCTACATGTGGAGTTGCCCTTGGAGATCCTGCAAATTCTTGCCGTCTCAGCCGCCGTGCTCCTCGGCCTCTGGTTCTTGTTCTGGTTCTGCATCCAAGTACCCGCAGGAATGGCTAAGGTGCGAGGTCGCAATGCAGTTGGCTGGGTCCTATTTGGCCTGATAACAAACCCAATCGTGGCGATGTTGCTGCTCTGGCTCCTAGGCAAAAAGCAACTTGAGCGGGCGTAACTACTTCTTTTTGCTGCGACTAAAGATCTTCCATAGCCCCCAAAATATCAAAGCAATCACAATGAGGCCCGGTAGCCCGATGTTGTTCCACATAGTCGTTTGCCTTTCTTAGTTAGAGGTACGCTTCGACCAGTGGATGGGGCGGTCAAGCTCTTTCGTTAGTGCGGTGTAGTGCTGAATTATCCATGCCCTTCCGGTCGTCGAGAAGGTTCCGTCCGCGAGAGAAGACCTCCGCAGATCTCCAATGAAGGCCTCCATAGTGTCTCGCTCCTGAATAGCTGCGTCCCTCTGGCTCTGAGCGACAGACTGAATAGCCCCGTGTTTCTTAGA
>NZ_AUND01000022.1 GCF_000714535.1 Thioclava pacifica DSM 10166
CCCAAAAACTCTGATGACGGACACGTAGCAGGACTGATCCTCGCGGATGCGGCTCTCGCCCAAGCCCTCGGTTGGGGTCACGTTGTGCCGCTGCTGGCCGCAGCCCTGAAACGCGCGGACCTGCGCAAGCAGGGTGATGACCTTCGCTTGGCCTGTCATCGGGCACTCATCTCTTCGGTGGTCGAGGCGGTGCGTCAGGCGTCTGACCTTGCGCGTCGGGTGACGCACCTGAAGGCGGTCGCTCCGAAGCTGCGGGCAAAGGGGGCGGGGGATGCCGTCGAGATGTTCCTGACCTGGGACGCGGTGGCGCCGTCGGCTTTGCCTTTGCCGGATCGCGCCGCGCGGCGGCTCTGCGACCGGCTGGTCGACCTCGGCGCGGTGCGCGAGCTGACCGGGCGCGACACCTTCCGGCTCTACGGGGTGTAGCGATGGCGAAGGATCGCTCTGAACCTGACTTGGATCGCGAGCTACCCGACCTGCCGCCAGAGTTGCGCTGGCGGGAATGGATGCGCCGGATCGAGGCGGTGCTCTTCGCCTCTGCCTCGCCAGTGCCGCGCGAAGATCTCGCCCGCGTGGTGGGGCAGGGGGCGTCGATTGACCTGCTGGTCGAGGACCTCGCCGCCGATCTGGGGGGGCGGGCATTCGAGATCGCGCAGGTCGCCGGCGGGTGGATGTTCCGGACGCGGGCTATCTACGCGCCTGCGATCCGTGCGGCCGCGGATGTCGGGGGCCAGCTACTCGACCTGAGTGAATTCGACGTCGCGGTCCTTGCCGCCATCGCCTACCATCAGCCGATTACGCGCGACGGTCTGAAGGACATCTTCGGCAAAGAAATCAGCCGCGACCTGATCGGCCGGCTGCATGTGCGCGAGCTGATTGGGACCGGGCCAAGGTCGCCCAGACGAGGGGCCCCCTATACCTTCGTCACCACAGAGCAGTTCCTCGTCGCGTTCGGGTTGGAGAGCCTGCATGACCTGCCCGACAGGGAGCAAATGGAGGATGCGGGTTTTCAGAGGGAGCCACCTCAGGTTGGCGTTGGCTGAGTTCCCACTGCTTTTCGCGATTAGTTACTTTCCAATACAGGTATCGGAAAAAGGGGATTCGAGTGCCACGCTCGGCGGACGGGATGGCGATTTTTCTGGTCGATTGGATGATTTATGTATAGAATCTCAACGTAACATACGTCGATAAAAAACCTCGAAGAAAGAGCAGCTTAGCCGTGGCATCCGCCCAGCAAATCATCGGTCTCGTCAAGAGCCACGCGGAGGGAGACGCCGATCGTTTTTACGATCTGGCGATGCAACTCTCTGCGGCCGAAGAGCAGAAGGGGCATACCCGGCTGGCTGAACAGTTGCGGCAATGGGCCGAAGCGGGGCAGAAGCCGCCTGCGAAGCGAGCCCCTGCGATCACTCCTATCGCAACACCACGCGGTGATCTGGCGGAGTTCCTTGCCGCGTCCTATCCGACCGAGCGCCTGGTCGATGTCATCTTGCCAGACAGGATTGAGAGCGAACTCGCGCATCTCGTTGTCGAGACACGAATGCGCGAAAAGCTCGAGGCAAAAGGGTTGAAGCCACGGCGGCGCGTTCTCCTCTCCGGGCCTCCTGGAACGGGTAAGACCCTGAGTGCTTCAGCGCTTGCCGGTGAGCTGCAGTACCCCCTCTTTTCGGTCATGCTCCACGGGCTGATCACGAAGTTCATGGGTGAAACAGCGCAGAAGCTGAAGATGATCTTCGATGCCGTCAAGACGACGCGCGGTATCTATCTCTTCGACGAAATCGACGCTTTGGCTGCGGCCCGGGGCGGTGAGAACGACGTCGGCGAGGCCCGGCGGGTTCTGAACTCGTTCCTGCAGTTCCTGGATGAAGATACCGGGCCTTCGATCGTCATTGCCACTACAAACCTGCCGGGAATTCTTGACCGCGCGGTGCTGCGCCGCTTCGATCTCGTTTTGCCATACGTCATGCCCGATGGCCCGGCCATTCGGCAGGCGCTCGAACGTCGCCTGATCGGATTCGCGCTTTCTCGGATGGGATGGAAGCGGGTGACGGATGCGGCCTCAGGCCTTTCGACGGCCGATGTTGTGGCGGCGGCGGAAGAC
>NZ_AUND01000023.1 GCF_000714535.1 Thioclava pacifica DSM 10166
TCCCGCAACCAAAATACAAAAAATACCCACAAACAAGTCGCCTCGCTAAAAGCGGGGCGTTATGCGTTCCGGATGACGACGTGGGTGCAGGGCCGAAGCGTTATGAGGGCACATGGTCACCACACCACGAGGCCCCGAAATCGCTTTGAAGCGTAGCCCGAAGCTGTCAGTTTTTACCCAATTCACGCAAGCTTTAGGCCGACCGACGCAAATGGCGTTCCAGCGACCTTGCACATCTGGGCGAGACACGCGCGCGCCGACATGTGTTCCGCTGTTTCTCGCTGAATTTTCTCAGGAACCGATGCTGTAAGCCGCGATCGCAAAGGGCATTTTTTTCAGCAGTTTCATCAGCCCTTTGATGCGGATCAAAGCGGATTGGCAATGAATATGCGCCTATGCGCATATTGGAAGCGCAAGAACCAAAGTGGCGTCGCATGTTGTTGTCTGTTCTCTCCGCTCTGGCCGAGCCGACTCGTCTCGAGGCGATGCGGTTGCTCCGCGATGGGAATGAGCATTGCGTTTGCGAACTGATGGAACGGATCGGCGCTACGCAGAGTCGGATGTCGCGTCATATGCGCGTCCTCAAGGACGCTGGTCTGGTCATCGACCGACGTGACCGGCAATGGGTGCGTTATCGTCTCAATCCGACGATGCCTGCGGAAATCGCGCTGGTTCTGGAGGCGATCGTCCGGGTTGGCTCCGCTAACGACAGGAGTGCAGCATGAGCACGGAAATGACGGGGCATCCGCAAGCTCCTCTGCGTCGGGATTGGCTTTGGCATGTTGGCGTTGCCGGGTTCGTCGCGTCGTGGTGGTGGCTCTATCATCAGCTCATCAAGATCTCGGATTGGCTCACCTCTCTCGTGCCGGTCGACCGCCACAGCCATGCGGGCGAGGCGATCGCCTTCTTTCTCTATGATGTGCCGAAGGTCATGATGTTGCTGACGCTCATCGTTTTCGCGATGGGCGTGGTACGCAGTTTCTTCTCCCCCGAGAAGACCCGCGCCCTGCTCTCTGGCAAGCGCGAGGGGGTGGGCAACATCCTGTCGGCGGGTCTCGGTGTTCTGACGCCGTTCTGTTCCTGCTCGGCTGTCCCCCTGTTTATCGGGTTCATCTCCGCGGGCGTCCCTCTCGGGGTAACGTTCTCCTTCCTGATCGCCGCGCCGATGGTGAACGAGGTGGCGCTGGTGCTTCTCTTCGGATTGGTGGGCTGGCAGGTGGCGATGACTTACCTGGTCTTCGGGCTCGGCATCGCGATCTCGGCAGGTTTCGTGATCGGGAAGTTGCGGCTCGAGGGCTGGCTGCAGGACTGGGTGCGCGACATTCATTCCGGTGCACAGGTTCCCGAGGGGCTTGAGGAAGATCGTCTGAGCATGGTCGACCGCTATCGGCTCGGCATTCAGGCCGTGCGCGAAATCTTCGCAAAGGTCTGGATCTGGATCGTTCTTGGGATCGCGATGGGCGCCTTGATCCATGGTTACGTTCCTGAAGACCTGATGGTGCGGATCATGGGGGCTGATGCCTGGTGGTCTGTTCCGGCCGCGGTGCTTATGGGGATCCCGATGTACACCAATGCGGCGGGCGTCATCCCGATCGTCGAGGCGCTTCTTGGCAAGGGCGCGGCACTCGGAACGGTGCTTGCCTTCATGATGAGCGTCATCGCACTCAGTCTCCCCGAGATGATCATCCTCAAGCAGGTTCTGACGCTGCGCCTGATCGCCGTATTTATCGGCGTGGTCGCGAGCGGCATTCTCGCTGTGGGCTACTTGTTCAACCTTCTCTTCTGAAAGGAACGCGACATGAAAACCGTCAAAGTCTATGGTCCGGGCTGCAAGCGTTGCGAAACGACCGCCGAGATGGTGAAGCAGGCGGCCGCGACGCTGGGTATCGAGGTCGAGGTCGAAAAGGTTTCCGATCCGAAAGCGATCGCGCTTGCAGGCGTGATGTCGACGCCGGGAATTTCTGTCGACGGCAAGCTTGTGCATGCGGGGGGGGTGCCCGATCCCGACCGGCTCGCGGGCTGGCTGAATGCGTGAAGCCTGTGGCGGGACGCGCGACGGCGCTACCGCCGGATATCTCGGGCGCAACTTGCCAAGCCCCGCTGCATGGTCGAGACTCCGGCCTCGATATGACTGGCCGTTGCGCCATTTGCGCGCTGCCCGACCCTGAGCCGGCCGAAAAGAGGGAGTTGAGATGAGACTGAGCGTTTACTTGGCAGGCGAGATTCACACCGACTGGCGCGATGCCGTGATCGCGGCATGCGAGGGGCTTGAGATCGACTGGTCCGGTCCGGTCACCGATCATGCGGCCTCGGATGATTGCGGGGTCGAGATTTTCGGCGCCGAGGAAGACAAGTTCTGGCACGACCGCAAGGGGGCCTCGCTCAACGCGATCCGCATTCGTACCGGGATCGAGCGCTGCGACGTGCTCGTCGTTTGCTTCGGCGAGAAATACAAGCAATGGAACGCGGCGTTTGATGCGGGATATGCAGCGGCATTGGGCAAGTCGATCATCGTATTGCAGCCGCCCGAGCATGACCACGCGCTCAAGGAGGTGGACGCGGCAGCCAGCGCGGTGGCCCGTACCCCCGAACAGGTCGCGCGGGCATTGCGGTACGTGACCACGGCGAAACTCTGAGCGGGGCAGGCGCCTCCTGGAGCCGGACACAGAAAAACGGCCGGGCCCTCGCGGGTCCGGCCGTCTCACGTCTCGAGTGCGTTCAGATGCGTTGACCGGAGGTCGGCTCGAAGAAGGTGACCTTCTCGAGATCGAACTCGAGATCGAGCATCTCGCCCGGATGGGCGACGGTCTCGGCGTGTAGCCGCGCGGTGATCATCTTGCCGCCCATATGGGTCGTCACGAAGGTATCCGCGCCCGCAGGCTCGACCATGTCCACCCGGATCGCGGCGCGCTGAACGGTGTCGCCCGACCGATAGCCAGCTTCGGCGAGATCCTCGGGACGCACACCTACCACCACGTCGCCCGGGAGATCCTTGCGCGGCACATCGAGGAAGATCGGCTCGAGCCCCTCGCGGTCGATCTCGAGCTTGGTGCCGTTGCCTTCGCTATGCGCGCGCGCCGGGATCAGGTTCATCGGCGGGCTGCCCATGAAATCCGCGACGAAGGTATTCGCGGGGTGATTGTAGATTTCCGACGGCGTGCCGATCTGCTGGATCACGCCCCCTTTCATCACCACGATCTTCGTTGCCAGCGTCATCGCCTCGATCTGGTCATGCGTCACATAAACCATAGAGGCGCCAAGCCGATGATGGAGCTTCTTGATCTCGGAGCGCATCTCGACGCGCAGTTTGGCGTCGAGGTTCGAGAGCGGTTCATCGAACAGGAACAGCGCCGGATCGCGGACCAGCGCACGGCCCATCGCAACCCGCTGGCGCTGCCCGCCCGAGAGTTGGCCGGGACGACGCTTGAGGAGCTGCTCGATTTGCAACTGCTTGGCGACAGCAGCCAACTTGCGATCCTGCTCTTCTTGCGAAATGCCGCGCACCTTCATCCCGAAGGTGATGTTCTTCGCCACCGACATCGTCGGGTAGAGCGCGTAGGACTGAAACACCATCGCGATGTCGCGATCCTTGGGGCTGACATGGGTCATGTCACGCCCGTCGATCTCGATGCTGCCCGAGGTGATTTCCTCAAGCCCCGCGATGCAGTTCAGCAGGGTCGATTTCCCGCAGCCCGAAGGGCCGACCAGAACGAGGAAATCGCCCTTTTCAATGGTGACGTTGATGTCCTTCAGGATCTCGGTCGAACCGTAGTTCTTGTAGAGATGCTTGATGTCGAGAATGGGTGCCATGAGATCAGCCTTTCACGGAACCGGCGGTCAGCCCGCGGATGAAGTATTTCCCGGCGACGATGTAGACGAAGAGCGTCGGCAGGCCCGCGATGATCGCGGCGGCCATGTCGACGTTGTATTCCTTCACGCCGGTGGTCGAGTTGACGATGTTGTTGAGCGCGACGGTGATCGGTTGCGATCCGGCCGAGCTGAACGAGACACCGAAGAGGAAGTCGTTCCAGATCTGGGTGAATTGCCAGATGATCGTGACCACCGCGATCGGCAGCGAGAGCGGCAGGAAGATCGACCAGAAGATGCGGAAGAAGCCCGCCCCGTCGATCTTGGCTGCGCGCACCAGCTCATGCGGGATCGTCACATAGTAGTTGCGGAAGAACAGCGTGGTGAAGCCGAGACCGTAGATCGTGTGCACGAAGATCAGTCCCGGGATGGTCCCCGCAAGTCCGAAGATTCCCAGCATTCGCGCCATCGGCAGCAGCACCACCTGGAAGGGGATGAAGCAGCCAAAGAGAAGGAAGGCAAAGAACAGGTTCGCGCCGCGGAACCGCCATTGCGCGAAGATGTAGCCGTTCAGGGCGCCGATCAGCGTCGAGAGAAGCACGCCCGGCACCGCCATCATCACCGAGTTCCAGAAGAAGGGACGCAGCCCCTCGCACTGGATACCGGTGCAGGCGCCGCTCCAGGCCTTGCCCCAGGCGTCGAAGGTCACCTCGCGTGGAAGCGCGACGAGGCTCCCGGTGCGGATCTCCTCGAGCGATTTGAGCGAGGTGGTCAGCATCACGAACAGCGGCAGCAGGTAATAGAGCGCGAAGAGGCACAGCAGCGCATAGAGCCCCCAGCGTAGCAGGCGGCGGCCGATCAGCGCGCCGGCCGACCGTGGCTCTCGCCCGGTTTGGGTCAGGGTCGCGTCAGTCATTCTTCGCCCTCAATTCGGAATAGAGATAGGGAACCACGATCGTGAAGACGACGAGCATCATGATCATCGCCGAGGAGGCCGCCTGGCCGAGATCCCCGCGCGAGAACGCCATCGCATACATGTAGGTCGCGGGCAGGTCGGTCGCGTAGCCGGGGCCACCGCCGGTCAGCGCGATAACGAGGTCGAAGCTCTTGATCGCGAGATGGGCGAGCACGATGAAGGCCGACAGGAAGATCGGTGCCATCGAGGGTATGATGATCGCGGTATAGACGCGCCAGGTCGGGATGCCGTCCACTTGCGCGGCCTTGATGATCTCGCCATCGACCGAGCGCAGTCCAGCGAGAAACAGCGCCATCACGAAGCCCGAGGCTTGCCAGACCGCCGCCATAACGATCGCATAGAGCGCCATCTCGGGATTGATCAGCCAGTCGAAGGTGAAGTTCTCGAAGCCCCAGCCCTGCACCATCGCCTGGATGCCGAGTCCGGGGTTCAGGATCCACTTCCAGGCGGTGCCGGTGACGATCATCGAGAGCGCCATCGGGTAGAGATAGATCGTGCGCAGCGCACCCTCGATGCGGATCTTCTGATCGAGGAAGATCGCCAGCATCAGCCCGAGGATCATCGAGATGCCGATGAAGAGCGCGCCGAAGATGAAGAGGTTGGTAAGTGCCGTGTCCCAGCGGGGGCTGGCGAACAGCCGCTCATATTGGATCAGCCCGTCGATTTCATAGCGCGGCATCAGCTTGGAACGCGTCAGCGAGACCCAGGCCGTCCAGGCGATGAAACCGTAGACGAAGAGCAGCACGGCCACGAAGGTCGGCGCCAATACGATCTTTGGGACATGGCGGGAAAGCCAGTCGGTCATGGGATTTGTCCTAGATGGGGTCCGCCCGGCCCTGCGGGTGCAGAGACCGGGCGGAAGGGTGTAATCAGGCGATTACATCGAGTTGGCGACGGCGGTGGCCAGCTGCTGGACAGCTTCCTCCGACGACATGTCCGAGTTGAAATGCGCGGTTACGACATCGGTGATCGCACCGGCCTGAGCGCCACGCAGCGCCATGCCATGGGCGTAAGACGGCATCAGAGAGCCATTCTCGCCATCGGCCTTCATGTCGGCAGCCGACATCTTCGCGCAATCGTCGAACTTGTCGAGCGACACGTCGGTACGCACCGGGATCGAGCCCTTGTTCAGGTTGAAGGTCTCCTGGAAGGAGGGACCGACGATCAGCTCGGCCAGGATCTTCTGGCCTTCCTGCTTGCCGGCGCCATCGACCTTGAACATCGCGAAGCTGTCCACGTTATAGAGGAAGCCCGCATCGCCCGGGGTCGGCGCGCAGACGAAATCGGTGCCCGGGGTTTTGCCTGCGGCGAGGAATTCGCCCTTCGCCCAGTCGCCCATGATCTGGAAGGCGGCCTCGCCATTCATCACCATCGCGGTCGCGAGGTTCCAGTCACGGCCCGAGAAGTTGTCATCGACATAGCCGCGCAGCGTGCGCATCTCGTCGAAGACCGCTTTCATCGTGTCCGATTTCAGCGCGTCCTGATCGAGCTCGACCAGCGCCTTGTGGTAGAATTCCGGCCCGCCGAGGCCGAGCACGACGGTCTCGAACACGGTCGCGTCCTGCCAGGCCTGACCGCCGTGCGCGAGCGGCGTGATGCCGGCGGCTTTCAGCTTCTCGGCCGCGGCGTTGAACTCGTCCCAGGTCTTCGGCATCTCGATGCCATTGGCGTCGAGGATAGCCTTGTTCGCCCAGACCCAGTTTACGCGGTGCACGTTGACGGGCGCCGCACACCAATGGCCGTCGCATTTCATGTGATCGGCGATGCGCGCGGGCAGAACATCGGCCCAATGCTGCTCCTCGGCGACATCCGAGATGTCGGCGAGAACGCCTTCTTCATACCATTCCTGAATCGCGGGGCCCTTGAGCTGAACCGCGGTCGGGGCGTTGCCCGACAGAACGCGGGCGCGCAGGGCGCTCATCGCGGCGTCGCCGCCGCCCCCGGCGACCGGCATGTCGGTCCAGGTGCCGCCGCGCTGGGCGAATTCCTGCTGGAGCACGGCCACGGCCTTCGCTTCACCGCCCGAGGTCCACCAGTGCAGCACCTCCGCCTTCGGTTCGGCGAACGCGCTGCCTGCGGTCAGGGCAAATGCGGACAGGGCTGCAAATGCAGTCATCTTGGTCATCGATTTTCCTCCCGATGTCTGCGCCCCCCTCCAGAGGCGCGGTAACGTGGACATTCTGCAAAACGATTTTTCGGTCGCAATCCCGTTACCGCCCGGTCTCTGCGCTGCGGCATGAGATTCTTGTCGGGTTTGTTACAAGCTGTTACCAATTCCGGGTTTTTCGGCCGCGCCAAACTGGGTCGCGCGCAAGGAAGGGACAGGAATGACTATTCCCCGGCTCCTGATCGTCGATGACGATTCCGAGATGCGCATGATGATGGTGACCTATTTCCAGCGCCACGGGTTCATCGCGCATCCCGCCACGAGCGAGGCCGAGATCAACGCTCATCTGGCGGAGAACCGCGTCGATCTGATCCTGCTCGACGTGATGCTCGCCGATGAGAACGGGATCGAGATCTGCGCGCGGCTGCGCTCGGAGGAAGACGTGCCGATCATCCTCGTCTCGGCGCTCTCTGCCGATCATCAGCGCATGGCAGGCTACGAGGTCGGCGCCGATGACTACATCGCCAAACCCTTCAATCCCGAATTGCTGATCGCGCGGGTCAAGGCAGTGTTGCGCCGGGTTCGCCGCTCGCCTTCGCTGAGCTATCGCCGCGCAACGAGCGTCTGGCGTTTCGGCGGCTGGCGTTATGACGGCAAGCGCGACGAGGTGATCGCGCCCGACGGCTATCAGGTGATGCTCTCGAGCCGGGAGACCGCGCTTCTGAAGGTGCTGCTGGCCAATCCGCATATCCCGCTCACCCGCGAAGAGATCGCCGCCGCGCTGAGCGACCACCCCGAGACCGATGCCGGTGGGCGGGCGATCGACGTACTGGTGGGGCGGCTGCGCTCGAAGATCGAACGCAACCCGAAAGCGCCGCAGATGCTACGCACCGAGCGCGGCACAGGATATGTCTTTGCCTGCGACGTGACGCGCGAGGAGACATGAGGGCGCTGCCCCATCCCAGCCTGCGTGCGATGGCGGCCTTCTGGATCGGGGCGGCTTTTCTGGCCGGCGTGGCCGCGGCCTGGCTCTGGTTCGGCAGCCAGAATGCCTGGCGCGAGCATCTGCTGCGCGCAGATCGCGACGGTCAGCTTTTGTTCGCCGCGATCGAGACCGGCGCGGGGATGCCGAAAGATCTGCAAGCCTACCCCCTGACAAAACCGGATGCCGATCTGGCCGAGAAAGCGCAGTTCATCTCGCTGTCCGACGCGCCGCGGCCCGCATTGCTGACCCATATTCCGGTCGCGGGTCTGCATCCGAGCGGCACGAACATGCCGCAGCTCGTGGTCGAGGCGATCTCCTCTGATTTGAGCTATCCGGTGGGGCGGTTGACCACCCGGCCGGACATGGCCGCACAGGAGATGCTGGGCCAGATCGTGCGGCTCCTCTCGACCTATTGCGGCGATCCGCTGGTGGTGCTGCGCAGCTCCGGCGGGACGTGGTATCGGCTTAACGGCTCGGCGCTCTGGTCCTGTCAGGCCGCGCCGCCCGACCGGCGAATTGCGGCGATGGCGCTGGGCGGGTTTGCCCTGCTGGCGCTGTTGGTGGGCGCCAGTCGTATCGCGCATCGCTTCAGCGATTTCGCGAGCCAATTGCATGATCGCCAGTTGCGCGGCGGGCCCGATGCTTACGAACGCGAGGGTCCGGCCGAGCTTGCCGCCATCGTCGAAGCAGTGAACCTGCATCTCGACCGCGAGCGCCAGCGACTCTCGAAACGTCTGATGGTGCTATCCGGGGTCAGTCACGATCTCGGCTCGCCCGCGACGCGCCTGCGCTTGCGCGCGGCGCTGATCGAGGACGAGGCGCTGCGCAACCGTTTTGCCGCCGATATCGAGCGCATGACCGAGATGATCGACGGGGTGCTTGCCTATACCCGCTCCGAGCTGAACGTCGAGACGCCCCGCCAGCTAAGCCTGAGCGCGCTGGTCGAGGCCTTGGTCGACGACTATCGCGACGCGGGCCAGCCGGTCGAGCTTTGCCCGATCGAGCCGGTGCGCACGGAAGGCGCGCGCTCGCTCTTTTCCTCGCGGGTGGGCCATGGCGAGCTGTCCGAGCGACAGATCCTCGTGACTGCGCGCCCGATAGCCTTGCAGCGCGCGATCTCGAACCTGATCGACAATGCGCTGAAATACGGACGGCGCGCACATGTGAGCCTGGAGGCCGATGCACAGCGCGCGCAGATCGTGGTGGAGGACGAGGGCGGCGAGACCCGTCCCGACGTGATGGCCGCGCTCACCGCGCCGTTCGAACGCGGCCCGCAAGAGGCTCAGGTCTCGGGTCATGGGTTGGGCCTGACCATTGCCGCCACCGTGGCCGAAGGACATGGCGGCAACCTGAGTTTCGCGCAAGGCGCGCGTGGGTTGCGGGTGACCCTGACGATTGCGCGCGGATAAAGGGCACGGATCCGAACCGGTTTTCCAAACGAAAAGGGCCGGCACTTGCCAGCCCTTCCTGATCGTTCAATCCAGCGGAGCGATCATTCGATCCCGCCGAGGCACATGTATTTGATCTCGAGGAAATCGTCGGCGCCGTATTTCGAGCCCTCGCGGCCCAGCCCCGATTGCTTGATGCCGCCGAACGGCGCCACCTCGGTCGAGATGATGCCGGTGTTCACGCCGACGATGCCGGTTTCCATCGCCTCGGCCACGCGCCAGACGCGGGCGAGATCGCGCGAGTAGAAATACCCCGCCAGACCGAACTCGGTATCATTCGCCATCGCGACCGCATCGGCCTCGTGCTCGAACTTCACCAGCGGCGCGAGCGGCCCGAAAGTCTCTTCGCGCGCGACCTTCATCGCCTGCGTGACGCCTGTCAGGATCGTCGGTTCGAAGAAGGTCCGCCCAAGGTTCGAGCGATGCCCGCCGGTCGCGATCTCGGCGCCCTTTTCGGTGGCGTCCGCGATGTGATCCTCGACCTTGGCCAAAGCTGCGGCGTTGATCAGCGGGCCGGTGGTCACGCCCTCGTCGAACCCGTTGCCGAGTTTCAGCGTGCCGAGCTTCGCCGCGAGCTTCTCCGCAAACGCGTCATAGACGCCCGCCTGCACATAGATCCGGTTCGCACAGACGCAGGTCTGCCCGTTATTGCGGAACTTCGCGATCAGCGCGCCTTCGACGGCGGCGTCGAGATCGGCATCGTCAAAGACGATGAAGGGCGCGTTGCCGCCGAGTTCCAGGCTGATCTTCTTCACCGTCTCGGAGCCCTGCTTCATCAGCAGTTTGCCGACGCGGGTGGAGCCGGTGAAGGTGATCTTCGCGACCTTGGGGTTGGCGCAAAGCTCCTCGCCCATGCCCGCCGCATCGAGGCCGGGAATGATGTTCACCACGCCTGCCGGGATGCCCGCGCGTTCGGCCAGCACCGCCATCGCGAGCGCCGAAAGGGGCGTGAATTCCGACGGACGCCCGACGAAAGTGCAGCCCACGGCCAGCGCCGGGGCGACCTTGCGCGCGATCATCGCATTGGGGAAGTTCCACGGCGTGATCGAGCCCACGACGCCCACCGGCTGTTTGAGCACGATGATGCGCTTGTCGCGCTGGTGGCCGGGGATCACGTCGCCATAGACGCGCTTGGCTTCCTCGGCGAACCACTCGATGAAGGACGCGCCATAGGCGATCTCGCCCTTGGCCTCGGTCAGCGGCTTGCCCATCTCGGCGGTCAGGATCGCGCCGAGGTCGTCCTGGTTCGCCATCATCAGGTCGAACCATTTGCGCAGATAGCCCGCGCGCTCCTTGCCGGTCAGCGCGGCCCAGGCAGGTTTCGCCGCATAGGCAGCCTCGATCGCGGCGCGGGTCTCGGCCACGCCGAGATCGGTGACCTTGGCCACCAGTTCCCCGGTGGCCGGATCGTTGACATCAAAGGTCTTGCCGGTCTCGATCCACTCGCCGTTCACATAGGCGCGGGTTTCCAGAAGGCTGGGGTCGTTCAGCTTCAGCATGCTCAGGCCTCCTTCGCCGCAGCCATCGCCTCTTCGAGGATGTCGAGCGCCTTGGCCATCTGCTCGTCAGGGATGGTGATCGGCGCGAGGAAGCGGATCACGTTGCCATAGACGCCGCAGGTCAGGAGCAGCAGGCCACGGTTGAGCGCCTCGACACGGATACGCTGGGTCAGGGCTGCGTCAGGCTTGCCGTCCGACATCAGCTCGATCGCGACCATGAAGCCGGGTCCACGGATTTCGGCGATCTCGGGCATGGTGGCGCGGATCGCTTCCAGACGCTGCTTGAGGCGCGAGCCGAGCTCGTTGGCGCGCGAACAGAGGTCTTCTTCCTCGATCACGTCGAGCACTGCGTTACCGGCCGCGACGCCCAGCGGGTTGCCGCCATAGGTGCCGCCCAGACCGCCCGGGTTGGCCGCGTCCATGACTTCGGCCTTGCCGGTCACGGCTGCGATCGGCAGGCCGCCACCCAGACCTTTCGCCATCGTGGTGATGTCCGCCGCCACGCCGTAAGCGTCCATAGCGAAGAGGGTGCCGGTGCGGGCGAAGCCGGTCTGCACCTCATCGGCGATCATCACGATGCCATGCTCGTCACAGAAGGCGCGCAGGCGCTTGACGAAATCATGCGGGGCCGGGTTGAAGCCGCCTTCGCCCTGCACCGGCTCGAAGATCACCGCGGCGAGGCGCGAGGGGTCGAGATCGGTTTTGAACAGGCTCTCCATCGCGGCGAAGCTGTCATCGGTCGACACGCCATGCAGCGCGTTCGGGAAGGGGACGTGGTAGATGTCGGGCATCATCTGGCCGAAGCCCGCCTTGTAGGGCGCGACCTTGCCGGTGAGCGTCATCGTCATGAAGGTCCGGCCGTGGAAGGCGCCACCGAAGGCGATGACCGCGTTGCGGCCGGTATAGGCGCGGGCGATCTTGATCGCGTTCTCGACCGACTCGGCGCCGGTGGTCACGAAGATCGACTTCTTCGCGAAGTCGCCCGGGGTCTTCTCATTGAGACGCTCGGCGAGGCGCACATAGGGCTCATAGGGCATGACCTGATGGCAGGTATGGGTGAAGGCGTCGAGCTGCGCCTTGACCGCCTCGATGACCTTCGGGTGGCGGTGACCGGTGTTCACCACCGCGATCCCGGCGGCGAAGTCGATCAGTTCCTTGCCGTCGGCATCGGTGACCGTCGCGTTCTCGGCCGAGACCGCGAAATTCTGGGTTTGCACGCCGACCCCACGGGCCAGGGCCGCGGCGCGGCGGGTTTCAAGCTCGGTATTGGTGGTCATGGCGGGCCTCGCATGTTGGCGGAGAATCAGGATATGCGCCGCACGCTAGCGTTTAATATGTAACCTCGCAACGTTTAGTTTGTTAAACGGCGTTAAACAGTCTAGTGTGTCTGTCAGCCCCTGCGGCCGCCCGTAGAACAAGGCTGCGAAAGGATTGTGATTTGAGCGATTTCGATGTCGGCAACCGATTGAAGACGATCCGTGAGGAAAGCGGTCTGTCGCAGCGTGAATTGGCGCAGCGGGCGGGTGTGACGAACGGTCTGGTGTCGCTGATCGAGCGTAACAAGACCTCGCCCTCGATTACCTCGCTGCGCAAGATCCTCGAGATTCTCGGCATGACGCTGGCGGAGTTCTTCGACAGCGGTGCGCCCGCGGAGCCGGGCAAGTTCGTGTTTCGCCATGGCGAGCTGACCGAGATCAACCCGGGCCGGATTTACCGCTCGGCGGGGGCGGAGGCGCTCAAGGCGCTGTCGCTCAAGCGCTGGGGGAAGCAGGGACAGACGAACCTGCTGCTGCTCTATGAGACCTACGAGCCCGGCGCGGATACCGGCGAGGAAGCCTATAGCCACGAAGGCGAGGAGGGCGGGTTCGTCATCGAGGGGGAGATGCTGCTGACCGTGGGCGAGACGACCGAACTCTTGCGCGCCGGCGACGCCTATCTCTTCGATAGCCGCCTGCCGCATCGTTTCCGCAACGTGGCGCAAACGCGCTGCGTGATCGTTAGCGCCGCGACCCCGCCGAGTTTCTAAGACCCGTCAGTTCCCGGTCGTGGGGCAGGGCGCGATGCGGATCGGCGCCTCGGGCGTCACGCCGAGCGTCTGGCAGTCTTTTGCGCAAAGCGTCCAGCCCGAAACGGTCGCACCGGAGGCCGCGAGTTCCAGCTCGGGCACCTCGGGACCGTCGGCTTTCCAGACCCACCATCCATTCTCGAAATGGCCGCCCGGGCCGGGTTCCATTCCCGCGCCCGACCCCTTCACCGCCGCACCAACCAGTCGCAGCGTGCCGTGGTCCGTGACCTGCCAATGCTCGCGCCAGCCCTCCTTCTCGACGGAATGGGTCCATTCGAGGGAGAACTGGCCGCTCGGGGCCAGCGCGATCATCGCCGCGCCGACCATGAGGCAGCTCGCGCTCACGCCGCCGCCTTCTCGCGCCGCAGCCAGAGCGTGACGGCGAAGAGCGCGACCAGCGCGAAACCGATCTCATCTGTCAGCGGCAGCGCCGCGATCAGGGTGAAGCCCGCGATCATGCCAAGCGCACGTTCCCAAAGCGCCAGCGGGCGCCCGAGCCAGCCAATCACCGCCACGCCCCAGAGCGAAAGCGCGAGCAGCGCCTTGATCACCACATAGGCCACCGCCGGCCAGTAGCCGATCGAGGCCGCCAGCGGTCCGCCATCCTGCAACATCAGTGCGGGCGTGTAGACCGCCATGAACGGCACCACGAAACCGGCCGCTGCGACCTTGATCGCTTCGAAGCTGATCCTCAGGCCGCTTTCCTTGGCAATCGGGGCGGCGGCGAAACAGGCGAGCGCGACGGGTGGCGTCAGATCGGCGAGGATGCCGAAGTAGAAGACGAACATATGGCTCACGATCAGCGGCACGCCGAGGTCGAGCAGCGCCGGGCCCGCGATAGAGGAGGTGATGATGTAGTTCGGGATCGTCGGGATCCCCATGCCGAGCACGATACAGGTGATCATCGTCAGGATCAGCGAGAGGAACAGGCTCGACTTGCCGACGCCCACGATGAACTGGCCGAAAGTGGTGGCCGCCCCGGTCAGGGTCATCACGCCGATGATCACGCCGACCAGCGCGCAGGCGATACCCACGGGCAGTGCGGTGCGAGCACCATCGGCAAGGCTGTCACGGCAGATCGCCAGCGTCTCGCGCCCGCCCTTGTTGAATGCGTTGATCGCGACCAGCACCGCGAGTGCGGCGAGTACGGCCCAGATTCCGACCTCGAAGAACGCCGCGGCGACCAGCGCGAGGATGATCCAGAATATCGACCGGATCACGGTGTTGGGCAGCCCCAGCGCAACCGAACCGCCGAGGATCAGCAGGCCCGTCAGCGAAAGGCCGACCGTTCCGGCGAAAAGCGGCGTGTAGCCCGAGAACAAAAGGAACACGAGCACCGCCAGCGGCAGCAGCAGATACCAGCCTTCCTTGAGTGCCTTGCGCGGCGAGGGCAGCTCGGATTTGGCAAGGCCGCGCAGGTTGCGCTTGCCTGCCTCGAGATGGACCATCCAGAAGGCGCCCGCGAAATAGAGGATCGCCGGGATCAGCGCGGCTTTCACGACCTCGACGTAATCGACGCCGAGTGTTTCGGCCATGATGAAGGCGACCGCCCCCATCACCGGCGGCATGATCTGACCGCCCATCGAGGCAGTGGCCTCGACCCCGCCCGCGAAAGCGGAGCGGTAGCCGAAGCTCTTCATCAGCGGGATCGTGAACTGCCCGGTGGTGACGACATTGGCCACGCCCGAGCCCGAAATCGTACCCATCAGACCCGAGGAGAGCACCGAGACCTTCGCCGCGCCGCCCATCTTGTGGCCGACAAGGCCCAGCGAGACATCGGTGAAGAGCTTGATCATCCCGGCCTTCTCGAGAAAGGCGCCGAACAGGATGAAGAGGAAGATATAGGTCGCCGAGACATAGGTCGGGATGCCGTAGATCCCTTCGGTGCCATAGCTCATCTGCTCGATCACCTGCTCGAAGGCATAGCCGCGATGGTTGAGCGGCGAGGGCAGGTGTTGGCCGAACATGGCATAAAGGAAGAAGGTACCCGCGATGATCGGCAAAGCCGGGCCCATCAGCATCCAGGCAGCAGTGAAGACGGTGATCAGAAGCAACACGCCCATCACCAGATCGAGCGTGTTGGGATCGCCCGCGCGCAGCAGAAGCGGGGTGTATTCGATCCACTGATATGCCGCGACGGCCACGCCGCCCGCGGCAAGCAGATAGGCCAAACTCCGACCGAGCGGGCCGAAGCCTTTCGCGATGGAGAGAAGCGGAAAACCGAGAGCCAGCAGGAAGCCCACATGGACCGCGCGCGCGATCTGGCTCGAAGGGCTGATCACATGGGCGGCGAAGGCGATCTGCCAGACCGAGAAGGCCACAGCGAGCCAGAACAGCACGCGCCCTTCGCGGCTATGCGGAAACCCATCGGCCAGCGGGTCGTGCATGATGGCATCGACCTCGGCTTCCTTGCTCGTATCGGTCATCGTTTCCTCCCTGAAATATCAAGGGGCGACCCGACATTGCGCGTCGCCCCGACCCCGTCTTTACGCGGGATTATTGCAGAACGCCCATTTCCTTATAGTAGCGTTCGGCGCCCGGATGCAGCGGGATCGGCAGACCCTTCACCGCATCTTCGAGCGAGATGCCGCCAGCCGCCGAATGCGCGGCCTTGAGCGTGTCGAGATGTTCGAAGATCAGCTTCGTCATCTGGTAGGCTTCCTCATCCGAGACGCCCTCGCGGGTGACGAGGATGTTGGTGATCGCTACCGTCGGCACATCAGCATCCTGGTTCGGGTAGGTGCCCGCGGGGATCACGCCAGCCTTGTAGGGCGCGCCCAGCTTCTCGGCGATATCGGCGGGGATCGCGACGAAGGTGACGGCCTGCGTGGTCGAGAGATCCTTCAGCGCGGCATTGCCAAGCCCCGAGGACTGGAAGGTTGCGTCGAGCTGGCGGTTCTTCATCAGTTCGACAGATTCCGAGAAGGGCAGGTATTCGATCTTGCCCATGTCGTCGTAGCTCATGCCCGCAGCGTCGAAGATCTTGCGCGCGTTCAGCTCGGTACCCGATTTCGCCGCGCCGACCGAGAGGCTCTTGCCCTTGAGATCGGTGATCGTGGTCGCCTCGGCATCTTTCAGCGCTGCGATCTGGATGAAGTTCGGATAGATCGCCGCGATCGCACGCAGCTTGCCCAGCGGTGCCTTGAAACCCGCCTCGGGGTTGCCTTCCCAGGCATCCTTCACCGAATCCCCGAGCGCGAAGGCCAGCTCGCCGCGGCCCTGCTGAAGCAGGTTGAGGTTCTCGACCGACGCCTTGGTCGACTGCACCTGAACGCGGGCGCCTTCCATGTTCTGGCCATAGACCTCGGAGATCGCGACGCCGAGCGGATAATAGACGCCCGAGGTACCCCCGGTCAGGATGTTGATGAAATTCTCAGCGTGAGCGACAGGTGCACTAAGCGCAATGGCCCCGGCGACCAGCGCGCCGAGCTTGATGTTGTGAAACATCCGTTCCTCCCATGTAACGTGCCCGCTCGTGACGGCGGGACTGAGCCCAAAGTGGCGATTTTACCGGATAGTTCAAATCAATTCACGGCCCTGCGACAAGAAAACGTCTGTTCTCCCCGGGGTTACAGGGCACATTGCCGCAAGAAGAGGCAGTGGTCTCGCACAGCTCCCTCGCGCGTTTGCGAGTGCCGGAGTAGGTGGGGTGCCCTTGCACAGGCACCTGCGCGATGTGGAAGCTTGACGGAGCAGGCGCGATCTGGTGGGGACGACACAGGAAATCCGCCTGTGCGAGCCATCATGCCCACAACCAGATCCCGAGCTTTCGATCCTGCGCGCTGGCCGCACGGTTTGCGTTGGGCTGTGTTGCTGGTCGGATCGGGCCTGCTGGCCGCGTTTCTGGCCGCAGTGCATCTTTCGGCCGCCTTCCTGCTTGGCCCGATGGCGGTGGCCATCGCGCTTGCCTCAAGCGGCGGTGCGGTGAAACTGCCGCGCGCGGCCTTCGTGGCTGCGCAGGGTGTGGTTGGCGTGATGATCGCCTCGAAACTCCCCGCAAGCATACTGCCCGAGATTGCTCGCGACTGGCCGATCTTCCTCGCGGGAACGCTCTCGACGGTGCTCGGTGCCTCGGCGCTGGGCTGGGCCATGGCGCGCTCTGGCGGCTTGCCCGGGACGACCGCGATCTGGGGCTCCTCGCCGGGCGCCGCAACGGTAATGACGCTGATGTCAGATGATTTCGGCGCCGATATGCGGTTGGTCGCGGTGATGCAATATACCCGTGTCGCGTGCTGCGCGATCGCTGCAACTGCCGTTGTGGGGCTCTTCGGCGTGGTCGAGCCCGGCAGCGTCGCGGCGATGCGCCCCCAACCCGAGGCGGGCGCGATGCTGGAGATCGCCAAGAGCCTCGTGCTGGGGATCGGCACGGCCTTTCTCGGATTGAAGCTGAGGATCCCCGGTGGCGGGCTTCTCTTCCCGATGGCGAGTGGCCTGCTTTTCAGCGCGCTGGGGCTGATCGAGATCACTCTGCCGCAGACGGTGCTCGCACTCAGCTATGCGATCGTCGGCTGGGGGATCGGGATGCGCTTTACCCGTGAGGTGCTGCGCCACGCCGCGCGCCTGCTGCCGCGCATTCTGGGCTCGATCCTGGCGTTGATTGCGATTTGCGCAGGTTTCGCTATGGCGCTGGTCCATTTCGCAGGGATCGATCCCGTGACTGCCTATCTCGCCACCAGCCCCGGTGGGGCGGATTCGGTGGCGATCATCGCGGCGGGCACGCAGGTCGATGTGCCCTTCGTCATGGCGATGCAGATCGCGCGTTTCCTGCTCGTTTTGATAGCCGGGCCCGCCCTCGCTCGCGCCTTGTCGCGCCGGCAATTGCGGACCCGCTAAGGATCAGGTCACTGGTTGAACGCCGTCTCGCCGTGGCGATAGGGCTCTTGCTGGATCAAGAGCACGCCGGAATTGTCATCCGGGTCGTTGTCGTAGTGATCCTTTGTCACCACCCCAGGCAACTCCCCGAAGGCCTTCGACAGCTTGATCGGCGAGAAGGTGAAGGGGATCTTGTCGTGCAGCCACGGCATGTCGCGCAGCGCGCTCGAGACCGAATCCGCGCACATCATTTTGTTGACCGAGCCGTTACGCTCGACCCGTGCCATCAACTGATCGGCCTGAGCCATTGTCAGTGGCATCGTCTGCGCGCGCACATACCAGCTCTCGCGAGCATGATAATCGACATAGAATTTCCGCATCTTCTCGGTGATGCCGAAATGCACATCGTTGCGCTCGGGCGCCCAGGGGTGATTCCAGGTGCCGGCCGGATCGAAGATGATCCGCTCGCGCCCGTTGATCATCAACGCCGAATGTCCGCCCGCACCCGTGTTGGTGCTGATCACCGTGTAGAGCGTCAACGAAGGCGGCTCTTCGGAGACGTAGCGATACTTGGCCACCTCGGCATCCGAGGCGTAAATATTGTCTGCACCACAGCCGGCCAGCAGAAGCGGCAGCATCAGGCAGACGAGAAGCAGGCGCATCATCTGCCCGATCTCCCGTTCTGAGCGTGTCTCTTTCAGCTGCGCCGGTCGCGTCAGCCGTTCACAAGAGCGAGAAACACCAGAAAGCAGATGATCACAACAACCGAGACTGTGACGAAGCGCACAAATCCTGCGAATGTTCTTTCCTGGACACGGATATCCATATTGCCCGGCTTGTAGTCGGCCATTGCGCGTACTCCCTATTGCGCCATTCTCCCAGAGCAAAACCTAGCCGAGCCTTGCGCGCCTGTCACGCCTCCTGTTTCGGTGGAGTCTTCTGCGCTTTGGAGTCCTCTTCGAGCGCGCGGGCCAGCCGAAAGCCGATCCGGCGCGGCGCCTCGTCCTCGGGCAGCTTGGGCTGGGCGATCAGCATCACGTTGAGCTGGTTCACATGCTGGATGAGTTGCGTCCGCGCGCCGTATTCGTCGGTGCCGTAGAAGGTCAGGATGTCGGGATCGAAAAAGCCGATCCCCTCGATCTGGAGCACCCCGGCCTCGCCGCCGGTCAGGCCGAGCACGACCTCCTCGTCTTCCTTCAGTTGTTCTTCGAAGTTCTGGATGTAGAGCAGCACACGCTCATAGGCCCATTGCGCGGGGCTCTTGTCCTCGGGCGGCTCGCGGGTGAGTTCGGGCGGAAGTGGCTTGACCTCCGCCGTCTGGGGCGCGTCGCTCGCGGTATGCACCACCTTGGCCCGCGGCAGGGCGGCTTCTTCCTGCGCTTCGGCGGTGGTGCGTATCTCGGTCATCTCAGGCTCCAGATCCAGGCGCCGTCCTCGCGCAGAGTGCGGCTGACCTCCCCCTTGTGCCAAAGATGATTGAGATGCGCCATCGCCTCGACCAGCGCGAGCCCGTAAGTGCCCTCGTCGATCTGGCGCTTGAAAAGCGGCGGGAAGCATTCGCCTGCGGTGCGTGGCGTGTCCAGATGCTTGCGCAGACGCTTCAACGCGCCCTCGTGGTTCTCGACCATCTGGCGCAGGCGCAGCGGCAGTCCGGTGAAAGGCAGCTTGTGCCCGGGCAGGACAAGGTGACGATCCTCCGCCACTTCCACGAACCGCGCGCAGGAGGTCAGCCAGTCGGCCAGCGGATCGGCCTCGGGCTCGGTCGCATAGACGCCCAGATTGGCCGAGATCGAGGGCAGAAGCTGATCGCCGCCCAGTACGAGATCGTCGTCGAGGCTCCAGAGCGTCGCATGTTCGGGCGCGTGCCCGTCGCCCATCCGCACGACCCAGCGCCGCCCGCCCAGCGTGATCTCGTCGCCCTCGCTGATCCGGGTGAAACCGAGCGGCAGCGGATGCACGCAATCGGCGAAGTTGAAGGGGCGCTCCTCTGCGCGCTTTTCCAAAATGGCGGGGTCCATCCCCGCGCGCCGGTAATAGGCGAGCGTTTCGGCCACGGGCCGGTCCTGCGGGTCGAGCTGCAGCATCCGCGCGAAGAGCCAAGAGGTGCGGGTGGTGATAAGCTCCGCGCCCTGCGCCTGAAGCCAGCCTGCAAGGCCGATATGATCGGGATGGTAATGCGTGACCAGCACGCGCGTGACGGGCTTGCCCGCAAGCGGCCCCTCCATCGCGGCCTGCAGCGCGGCGCGGCATTTGCGCGTGTCGATACCGGGATCGACCAGCGTCCAGCCATCGCCCTCGTCGAGCGCGAAACAATTGACGTGATCGAGCGCCATCGGCAGCGGCAGGCGCAACCACAGCACGCTCGGCGCCACCTCGATCGCCTCGCCGCTCCGAGGCGGTTCCGCCCAGGGGTATCGAATGCCGGCGCTCTCGCCCCTCATGCCTCGAGGTCTTCGACCGACAGCGCGTAGAGCCCCTCAGCCCCTTCCTTCGCCTCGGCGAGCGAGGCTGCGTAGATCGGCATGAGGCGGCGGATGTAAACGGCGGCGAGATGGCCACGCGCGGAATTGCGGCCCTCGGCCATCGCGGCGCGCAGGTGGTAGTAGCCACCCAGTACCCGGGCAAAGGCATCGAGATAGGGCACGGCACCCGCGAAGCGGTCCTGCATGCCCTGCCCGATCATCCATTCGGTATGCTCGCGCATCGCCTCGGCCGCCTGCCAGACATCCTCGGCCAGAACCGGGAATTCGCTGCGGGCCGCCTGAGCTTCGTCCTCGACCTCCTGCAGAAGCCGACAGGCCGCGGCGCCGTCATCCATCATCTTGCGGCCGACGAGATCCATCGCCTGGATGCCATTCGTGCCCTCGTAGATCGCGGTGATGCGAACGTCGCGGGCAAACTGGGCCGCGCCGGTTTCCTCGATATAGCCCATGCCGCCATGGACCTGCACGCCGGTATTGGTCACGCGGATGCCCATATCGGTGCCATAGGCTTTCGCGATCGGGGTCAGCAGGGCAGCGCGCGCCTGCCAGCTTTCCTTGCCCGTCGCGCGGCCCATGTCGATGGCCACGCCGCAGGCCAGCGCGATCGCGCGCGCGGCGAAGATCTCGGCCTTCATCTCGGCCAGCATCCGGCGCACGTCGGCGTGTTCGACGATCGGAGTGAACTGCACGCGGTCCTTGGCGTATTCGAGCGCCTTCTGATAGGCGGCCTCGGCCACGCCGATGCCTTGCGCGCCGACGTTCAGGCGTGCGTTGTTCATCATCGTGAACATCGCAGCCATGCCCTTGTGCTCGCCTCCGACCATCCAGCCGGTCGCGCCCTCATAGCTCATCACGCAGGTGGGCGAGCCGTGGATGCCCAGCTTATGTTCGAGCGACACGACCTTGAGCGAGTTCGCAACGCCCGGATTGCCGTTTTCGTCAGGGATGAATTTCGGCACCATGAACAGGCTGATCCCCTTCGTGCCTGGCGCCGCATCGGGCAGGCGGGCGAGCACCAAATGGCAGACATTGCTCACCACATCCGAGTCGCCCCAGGTGATGAAGATCTTCTGCCCGGTGATCGCATAGGTGCCATCGCCGTTGGGTTCGGCCTTGGTGCGCAACGCGCCCACGTCCGAGCCCGCCTGCGGTTCGGTCAGGTTCATCGTGCCCGACCACTCGCCCGAGATGAGCTTCGGAAGGTAGAGCGCCTTCAGCTCGTCGGACGCGTGATGCTCCAGCGCTTCGATCTGGCCTTGCGTCAGCAGCGGGTTGAGCTGGAGCGACAAGTTTGCCCCCGAGAGCATGTCGTTGAAGCCCACGTTGATCGCCTGAGGCAGGCCCATCCCGCCATATTCGGGATCGGCCGCGATGCCGACCCAGCCGCCCTCGGCCAGAGCCTGAAGCGCCTCCTTGAAGCCCGGTGCCGAGCGCACAACGCCATTTTCGAGCTTCGTTGGCGTCAGATCGCCATCACGGTTCGTCGGTGCGATCACCTCGTCACAGAGCCTGCCGCCTTCGGTCAGGATCGCCTCGACCATGTCGGGGGTGGCCTCTGCGAACATTTCGGTCTCGGCCACGGGGGCAAGCGGGACGACATGATCGAGAATGAAACGGATGTCGTTAACGGGGGAACGGTAGCTCATGGGTCTCCTCCGGGCGGCTTGGCAATTGCAGCCGACGCGTCTATGTCCTGTCTGGTTGAACTCACCCTACCGCAAGGGCAGCCCCCTTCAACTCCAACGCTGCGTGACGACTGCATGAGCACCGAAACCCTTCTGCTTGCCCCCGACACGACGGGCTTCGCCAAGGCGGCGGAGCTGCTGCGCGAAGGCGCGCTTGTCGCAATGCCGACGGAGACCGTTTACGGGCTCGCGGGAGATGCGCGCAACGATCGAGCCGTGGCGGAGATTTTCGCCGCGAAGGGCCGCCCGCGCTTTAATCCGCTGATCGTGCATATGGCCTCGCTGGAAGCGGTCGAGGAAATCGCGGTGGTCTCGGATGCCGCGCGCCAGATCGCGGCGCGGTTCTGGCCGGGACCGCTGACGATTGTGCTGCCGCTGCGCGCGGATTCGGGGCTCTCGGATCTGGTGACGGCCGGTCTTGATACAGTGGCGATCCGACTGCCTGCGCACCCCGTGGCGCGCGCGCTGCTCGAGGCGTTCGGAGGGCCGATCGCAGCCCCTTCGGCAAACCCCTCGGGCAAGATCAGTCCGACCACGGCGCAGCATGTGCTCGATGGGCTGTCAGGCAAGATCGCGGCAGTTCTCGATGGCGGGGCCTGCGAGGTGGGGGTGGAATCGACGATCCTCTCGCTCGATCCGCCCGCGCTGTTGCGTCCCGGCGGGATTGCGGCGGAGGAGCTGGAAATGGTTCTGGGCGCGCCATTGCCGATCGGCGGCGATGCGTCGAAGCCCAACGCGCCGGGGCAGCTGAAATCCCATTATGCGCCGGGGGCGGCGGTGCGGCTGGAGGCGATGCAGCCTCGCCCGGACGAGATCTGGATCGGCTTTGGTGCGGATTGCGCGGGCGCCGATCTGAACCTCTCGCCCAAGGGCGAGCTGACCGAGGCCGCGGCCAATCTTTTCGCGATGCTGCGCGAGGGTGACGCGCTGGCGCGACGGCGTGAGGCGGGAACGCTGGCCTTCGCGCCGATCCCCGAAACCGGGCTGGGGCGCGCGATCAACGATCGCCTGCGTCGCGCGGCGGCCCCGCGCGACTGAGCGTGCTCAGGCGTCGCGCAGCGGCGTGACGCGCCCGCGGAAGGGATAAGCCGGGTCGGCATAATTGCCCACCACGGCGCCCACAGGTACCACGCTTTCGATGAAGGCTTCGTCCTCGGCGGTGTAGTCGGTGCCCGGTCCGCTCAGATAGCCTTCGAGCTGCTCGGGATTTTTCGGCCCGATCAGCACGCTCGACACGATCCGGTTCTCCAGTACCCACCGCACCGCGAGATCGGCGGTGCGGCGACCGCTCGCGCGGGCATGGGTGTCGACGCGCTCGGCGGCGGCGAGGAGATCGGGGCGGAACTCGGTCTCGGTGATGCGCTGATCACCGCGCGCCGCGCGCGAGCCCTCGGGAATTCCGCCGACATATTTGCCGGTCAGCACACCGCGCGCGAGCGGCGAATAGGGCACGACACCGATGCCGAAATGCCCGCAGGCGGGCAGGTAGTCGATCTCGGCCAGGCGATAGAGCGCATGATAATAGGGCTGCGCCGCGAGCGGGCGCGCCACGCCCAGTTTGTCGGCAATGCGGACCATTTCGGCAATCTTCCAGGCGCGGAAGTTGGAGAAGCCCCAGTTGTGGATCTTGCCCTCTTCGAGCGCCTGCCCCAGCGCCTCGATGACCTCCTCCAATGGCGTGGCCTCGTCGTCGCGATGCAGGTAGTAGAGGTCGATCGACCCGGTGCCGAGCCGCTCGAGGCTGCGCTTGAGACCCTCGGTGATCCAGCGCCCCGACAGCCCACCGCTATCGGGCTGTCCGGCCAGCTTGTTGCCCACCTTGGTCGCGAGGAACCAGTCGTCGCGCCGCGCCGCGATGGCGCGCCCGACGATCTCTTCGCTGCGCCCATCGGCATAGGCATCGGCGGTGTCGATGAAGCTGCCCCCGGCCTCGGCAAAGCGCGCGATCATGTCCTCTGCCATCGCGGGCTCGGTTTGCGCACCGAACATCATCGCACCGAGGCACAGTTCGGAGACCTCTGGGCCTTTGCCCAGCGAGCGGCGGTTGAGGGTGATCTGCGGCATGGGCTCCTCCGGGATGGATCAGTCGGACACGTCAGGGCCGTGCTTGGCCTTGCGGGCCATGTAGAACGCAAGCGCCAGCATGGCCAGTGTGAGCGCATAGATCCCCAGCGCGATCGGGCTGTTGACGAGGATCGAGAAATCCCCACCGGAGATCGAGAGCGCCCGGCGCAGGTTGTTCTCCATATCCGCGCCCAGCAGCAGGCCCAGCACCACCGGCACGATAGGAAAATCGAACTTGCGCAGCACGTAGCCAAGCACGCCAAACCCGACCATCACGAACATGTCGAAGACCGAATGGCTGATCGAATAAATGCCGATGAAGCTGACCATCACCACGAAGGGCATCAGCAGCCATTGCGGCAGACTCAGCAGCCGCGTGAAAAGGCCGACCATCGGGATATTCAGGATCAGCAATACGAGGTTGGCCAGATACAGCGCCGCGATCAGACCCCAGACGAGGTCGGGCTCGCGGGTGAACAGAAGCGGCCCCGGCTGGATGTTGAGCGAGATCAGCAGCGCCAGCATCACGGCGGTCGTACCCGATCCCGGCACGCCAAGCGTGAGCATCGGGATCAAGGCGCCGCCCGCAGCCGCGTTATTGCCCGCTTCGGGGGCGGCGATCCCGCGCGGATCGCCTTTGCCGAAGGTGCCATCTTTGTTCGAGAGTTGCTTTTCCGCTGTGTAGGAAACGAAGGCACCCAGCGAAGCACCCGCCCCCGGAAGGATGCCGCAGACAAAGCCGATCGCCGAGCCCCGGAAGGCGGCGGTCAAGCCTTGCAGAACCTCGCGCAGACGCGGGATCGCGCGGCCCATCTTCACCATCCCGTCCGAGGATTTGTGCAGCGTCTCGAAATAGACCAGCACTTCGGAAATCGCGAAAAGACCGACAATGGCGACGATCGGATCGAACCCGTCATAGAGGTGGAACGAGCCGAAGGTATAGCGTGCCGTGCCCGTTCCAGGATCAAGCCCGACGGTCGCGAGCATCAGCCCGAGAAAGGCCGCGAAGAGCGTCTTCACCGGATTTACGCCGACCACGCCACCCACGGTCGCGAAGGCCATCACGTAGAGGGCGAAATAATCGCTCGGCCCGAAATGGATGGCGGCCTTCGCCAGCAGCGGTGCAAACAGCGTCAACCCAACTGTCGCGAGCGTCGCGCCGATGAAGGAGGCCATTGCCGAGATCCCGAGCGCCTGCGCCGCCTTGCCCGCGCGCGCCATCGGATAGCCGTCGAGCGTGGTCATGATCGCCGGTTCGTCGCCGGGAATGTTGAGCATGATCGACGAGATCCGCCCGCCATACATCGCGCCGTAATAGATGCAGGTCAGCATGATCAGCGCCGAGCTGGGCTCGAGTTTCAGCGCAAAAGCGAGCGGGATCAGGATCGCCACGCCATTGACCGGGCCGAGTCCGGGCAGCGCACCGATCAGCGTGCCGAGAAAGCTGCCGATCGCCGCCAGCGTGAGGTTGAGCGGCGTGAGCGCGACGGCGAAGCCCGCAGCGAGGGCGGCAAGAATGTCCATGACGGTTCAGCTCATGAAATCGGGGAAGGCGGGCAGCGGAAGGCCCAACACCCTGTCGAAAAGGAAAAAGAGAAGCAGGCTGATCGAGATTCCGGCGATTGCGGCATAACTCCAGCGCGTCCCCACGAGCCGCGCCAGCAGCGCTGTGCCGAGCATCGTCGAGAGCGGAAAGCCCAGCGGTTCGAGCAGCGCGACATATCCCAGCAGGATCGCAAGCGCCGCGCCCTGCTTGAGCATCGGCGCGCCACGCTCCCATTGCGGGTCGGGATCGGGACGCAGGACCATCGCGAGGCTCAGAAGCGCCGCCGGGATGGCGATGATCATCGGAAAGGCCGCGGGGCCCAAGGGGTCGCCGAAGCTCGCCTTGTAATCCCGCGCGGCTAGACCGTAGAGGATCGACATGGCGAGAAACGCCATGCCGAGAAGCCGGTTCATCATTGGATCACGCCGATCTCTTTCGAAATCCGCGCCATCGCATCGACCTGTTCGCTCACATAGGTCTCGAACTCGGGGCCGCCGCGCCAGATCGGAACGAGGCCTTTCGCGGTCGCTTCTTTCTTCCACGCATCCGTGTCGTAGAGCGTGTGCAGTTTCTCGACCCAGCCGTTATAGACATCGTCCGAGACCTTGCCGCCGGTATAGAACCCACGCCAGTTGTAGCCGGTCACGTCGATGCCTTGCTCCTTGGCGGTGGGTGCGTCGGGGAAGGCCGGGATGCGGTCATCCGAGAGCGCCGCGAGGATGCGGATATCGCCGGATTCGACAAAGCCCGCGATCTCGCCGAGGTCGGTCGAGACGGCGCCGACCTGGCCGCCCATCATCTGCGTCACGGCCGGGCTGCCGCCGTCGAACTGAACCCAGCGGATCGACTTGTAGTCATCGGCGCTCATGCCGGCCTTATCGGCCACCATCAGCATGCGGATGTGATCCCAGCCGCCCACACCCGACGAGCCCGCGACCGGCACAGAGCCAGGGTCGGCCTTGAGCTTGGCGAGCAGGTCGTCGAGCGTCTTCATGTCGGATTTCGAATCGACCACGATCACGCCCACATCCGAGCCGAGCATGCCCAGCCACCGCATCGTATCGATGCCGGCCGGATATTTGCCCTGCGCGATCTGGGTCACGCCGACGGTCGAGGTCGCAACCAGCAGTTCGGGATCATCCGCGCGCTTCGCCGCGACATTGGCGAAGGCCACGGCGCCCACGCCGCCGGGCATATTGGTCACTTGAACGGGGGCGTCGACGATCTTCTGATCGTAGAGCAGCTGGCCCACGGTGCGGCAGGTGAAGTCCCATCCGCCGCCCGGATCCGCCGGCGCGATGCATTCGGCCGCGCTTGCGCTGGTGGCACCCAGCGCACAGGCCAACAGCCCCGCACCGAGGATCTTCGTGAAATCAAGCATAGTCTCCTCCCTTGCTTGTCTCGGTTTGCCGGTTGATCCGGCATCTTGTCCGCCCGCCGCGAAGGGGGGCGGCTGACCTCATGGGGGCGTGTCGACAAAACTCCTCGCCCCGAGGATTCGACGCGCGTCCTCAATCGCGCGGATGATCTGGTCGCGTACGGCGCGTGTGTGAGCCCGCAGCGCGGCCTCGGCCTTTGCTGCGTCGCCCTTGCGGATCAATGCGATGATCTCGCTGTGTTCGTGATGGGCAACCTTGCGATCCTCGGCATTGCTCGCCAGAAGCCAGCGCGCCCGGGCTGCGCGGGCCACACAATCACGCACCGCTTCGGTGAGGAAACGGTTGCGGGTCAGCGCCGCCAGCTCGACATGGATATCGAGCCCCGCGCCGAGCCAGCTCTCGGGCGTCATCGGCTCCAGTCCGCGATCGACGGTCGCTTGCAATGCGTTCAGTTCTTCGGCGCTCGCGCGCTCGCAGACCAGCCGCACCACCACCGCCTCGATCTCCTCGCGGAATTCGAAGACTTCGCGCAGCAGCGGCATGTTGAAGGGCGCGACGATCCAGCTGCGGCTGTCACGCTCTACGAGCCCTTCATTGGCCAGCGTCGCAAGCGCCTGCCGGATCGGCGTGCGCGACACGTCGTAATGCGATTCGAGAAAGCGCTCGGTGACCGGCTCGCCAGGAGCCAGCGTCAACGACAGGATGTCCGCGCGAATCCTCCCGAGCACCTCATCGGTGCGGTTCCCCCCGGATTCCTTCGCGATTTTCTGTAGCGCTGCCATGCATTGACCCCTGCAATCCCGATTAGGTATACCAAGATGGTCGACCATATCAATCGCTTTCGAAAGGGGCCGCGCATGTCAGCATTGATCAAGGGGTTTCCCGAGGCTGTGACGATCACCGAAGTCGGTCCCCGTGACGGGCTGCAAAGCATCGCGCAATGGGTGCCGACCGAGGCGAAGATCGAGATGGTCAATGGACTTCTTGCCGCGGGGCTGCGGCAGTTCGAGGTGACCTCCTTCGTCGCGCCGCGCGCGGTGCCGCAGATGCGCGACGCCGCCGAGGTGCTCGCGGGAATCGACCGTTCCTTCGGGGCCGAGCTGACCGCGCTCGTGCCCAATGCCAAGGGCGCGGAACGCGCTGTCGAGGCCGGGGTCGACGCGATGGTCGTGTTCATGTCTGCCTCTGAGAGCCACAACCAGGCGAATGTGAATTGCTCACGCGAACGCTCGCTGGAGGGCTTCCGCGAGATCGTGCGGATCGCAGAGGCCGCCGGGATCGAGGTGAAGGGCGCGATCGCCACCGCCTTCGGGTGTCCCTTCGAGGGCAACGTTCCCGACAGCGCGGTCGCTGATCTGGCGAAGGCCTATGCGGATATGGGGATCCGGCGCATCACGCTGGGTGACACGACCGGCATGGCGACGCCGCCGCTGGTGCAATCGCGCTGCCGAACGCTGGCGGCTGAGGTGCCGGGCAGCGACGTGACGTTGCATTTCCACAATACGCGCGGCGTGGGTCTCGCCTGTGTCTACGCCGGGTTGCTCGAAGGGACCACGCGCTACGAATCGAGCGTCGGTGGGTTGGGCGGTTGCCCCTTCGCACCGGGAGCGACGGGCAATATCTGCACTGAAGATCTGATCTATCTGCTCGACGAATGCGGGGTGCAAAGCGGTGTCGACGGCGAGAAGGTCGCCGAGGTTGCGCGCCGGATGGAGGACCTTCTCGGGTATCCTCTGCCGGGGCAGGTGATGCATGCGGGGCCGCGCCTTGCGCTCAAGCCGCGCGATGCCGTTCGGTCTTCGAGCGGGAGTGCTGCCTGATGACGTTGCGCCCCCCGCTTGACGGTATCCGCGTGATCGATCTGACGCGCGTCCTCTCTGGCCCGTTCTGCTCGATGATGCTGGGCGATATGGGGGCCGAGGTGATCAAGGTCGAAACCCCCGATGGTGATCCGGTACGCCAGCAGGGCACGATCCGCGACGGGCTGTCTTGGTATTTCGCGAGCTTCAACCGCAACAAGAAATCCGTGACGCTCGATCTTTATCACCCGGAAGGCCGTGCCGTGTTGCGTCGGTTGATCGAAGGCGCGGATGTACTGGTGGAAAACTTTCGCCCCGGCGTGCTGGCGAAGATGGGTTTCGACAAGGACACGCTGGCAGAGATCAATCCACGGCTCGTGGTGGGTTCGATCAACGGGTTCGGCAGCACGGGACCTTATGTGGATCGTCCCGCCTTCGACTTCATTGCGCAAGCGATGAGCGGGCTGATGAGCACCAACGGCCCGCCTGGCGGAGAGCCGATGCGCATGGCGCAGCCGA
Source organism: Thioclava pacifica DSM 10166 (assembly GCF_000714535.1). Taxonomy (GTDB): domain Bacteria; phylum Pseudomonadota; class Alphaproteobacteria; order Rhodobacterales; family Rhodobacteraceae; genus Thioclava; species Thioclava pacifica. The sequence continues at coordinate 29,175 of NZ_AUND01000023.1, forward strand.
TCACCGATTTGCTCGCCGGGCTGTATACCGCCTTCGGGATCGTCTCGGCGCTGCGCGGACGCGATATCAATGGCACCGGGCAGGCGGTTGAGACCTCGATGGTGAACGGGGCGCTCTCTACCATGGCCTATATCGCCTCGGAATATTTCGCCGCCGGAAAGCTGCCCGAGAGGATGGGCAACGATCACCCGCTGGTCGCGCCTTACAGTCTCTTTGATGCCGCCGATGGCAAGATCGCGATTGCGCCTTCGAACGATACGATCCTGCAGCGGCTGCTCGACGCGCTGGGCCTTGGGACGCTCCTCAGCGATCCGCGCTACGACACGAATCCCAAACGCTTCGAGCGCCGTGACGAACTGCGCGCGTTGCTGAACGAGAAGCTCTCCGCTGACACGCAGGATGGCTGGATCGTGCGGCTCAATGCGGCGGGCGTGCCCTGTGGCCGGGTGCAGGATCTGCGCGAGGTGTTTGACGATCCACAGATCAGGGCACAGGAAATGGCGATTGATGTCGAGCATCCCGGCCATGGCACGGTGCGGATGCTGGGTTTCCCGGTCAAGCTCGACCAGACCGCCTGCGAAGTGCGATTGCCCGCGCCGGAACTTGGGGCACATACGCAGGACGTGCTGCGCGACGCGGGACTGTCCGAGGCAGAGATCGAGGCACTGTCAGCGGCGGGTGTTCTGGGGGCGCAAAACAGAAATTCTGCGCAGCAATAATTTTTCTGTTTCGCGAAATTTCCGAAAATTAGGATATCAATTGTCTCGTGTCGAGAAAGCAAATTCGATGCGGTTGAGATAGGTCTCACCGGGCCGCAGAACCGCGTCTGGGAAATCCGGCCGGTTCGGCGCGTCGGGCCAGGCTTGCGGTTCCAGGCAAACCGCAGGTGCGGCGTCAGCGCGTTTATCGGTGTAGAGTTGCAAGCCTGTTTGATCGCTCGAGAGCCGCAGCTCGCGGCCCGATTTCGGATCGTAAAGCGTGGCAATTTCGCGCAACTCTTCGGTGGGCTCGAGGCAGAAGCAATGATCGTAACCAGAACTTTTTCTGCGCAGCAAAACCTTCGCCTCGCGGAAGTCGAACTCTGTCCCCGAGACGGATTGCGGGGCGCCTGCGGGGAGTAATGCGGTATCGACCGGCAAGAAATGCTGCGCAGAAATTTGCAGCATGTAGTCGTCAATCGGGCCGCCGTCGGAGAGGTTGAAGAACCCGTGCGAGGTGAGCGAAACGGGGCAGGCGCGGGACACTGTTGCGCGGTAGGTGATGCTCAGCGTTGCGGGTGGGGTCAGAACAAAATCGGCCTCCACGCTGAGCGCGCCGGGAAATCCCTGATCCCCGTCGGGGCTCTCGAGCCGCAGGGTCAGCGCGCTCATCCAATGCGCGACGACTTCCCACTTGCGCCGATCGAACCCGTCCGTGCCGCCATGTAGGCAATTGGGGGGCTCATTCGCGCTCAGCGTATGCCGCTCCCCATTGAGCGTGAATCCGGCACCGGCGATCCGGTTCGCAAACCGCCCGATCGTCGCGCCGCGAAAGCTGCGCTGTCGCTTGTAGGCATTTGGATCGGGCAGACCGACAAGCACATTGCCCAGCACACCCGAGCGGTCCGGCACCTGCAAGCTGTGCAGCGTTGCGCCGAAGGGAAGGATCTCGGCACGCACACCGGAAGGCAGGCCGATGCACAGCGCCGGCATGTCGTCGACTTTCATCCCCATTCCCCCAAGATGCACAGGATCGTGACTTGCGTCAGGGCAGAATGCCATGACCGCTGGTACAAGCGCAGCGTTTTCGGGCCGCATGAGGCGTTTTGCCATGGGCTGACCCGAGGGAAGTTGAGTGGGGCATGGCGTCGCAAATTTACGATAAGCGTTTGTGTTTTCTTGGAGAAGGACCGCTCTGGCACCCCGTCAGAGATGCGCTTTTCTGGTTTGACGTTCTCGCCGGGCGCCTGTTGAGCCGCGACGGATCAGGCGCGCAAGAGTGGGAAATCGGGCAAATCGCGTCGGCGGCAGGCTGGATCGATTCGGAGACGCTTCTTCTTCTGACTGAAACCGGGTTGCGGCGTTTCGAAATCGCGACCGGCGCCCAGGAACCTGTCGCGGCGCTTGAGGCGGCCGATCACGGTCGGCGCGGCAATGACGGGCGCGCCGATCCGATGGGAGGGTTCTGGGCCTCTGTGATGGGCAAGGGGGCGGAGCCGGGGGAGGGGCGGATCTATCGCTATTATCGCGGCGCGGTCGAGCTTGTGTTCTCCGGCCTTACTATCCCCAACGCGATCTGTTTCGCGCCTGACGGGCGGCGCGCCTATTTCGCGGATACGCCAATGCAACAGATCATGACGGTAAGTCTCGATGCCCAGGGCTGGCCAGATGCGAAGCCCGAAGTTTTTGTCGATCTGCGGACCGAGGGGCTGAACCCCGATGGCGCGGTGACCGATGCCGACGGCGCCCTTTGGTCGGCGCAATGGGGTGCTGGCCGTGTGGCGCGTTACCTCCCCGATGGGCGCTTCGATTGCGCGATTTCGGTGGGCGGTCTGCACAGCTCCTGTCCAGCCTTCGGCGGGACGGATTATCGCACGCTCTTCGTCACCACGGCGCGCGAACATATCGCTGCGCCGGACGAGGCACAGGGGGTCGTCTATGCGGCCCGATCTCCGGTCGCGGGCCGTCCCGAACCGAAGGTTATTCTCTGATCACATCTCGGCGCGGGTCCTGCTCAGCAACTCGCCCAGTTTGCGAAAGAGCGGCGCCTTGGCCGAGGTTCCGCGCCAACCGAGCACGACGCGGCGCGGACAGGCATCGGGCAGGGGAGCGATGGCGATCTCCTGACCGCCGATGACGCCCGCATCAAGCGCGAGATTGGGCAGCAGCGTGATCCCCAGCCCCTCACTCACCATCGAGATCAGGGTGGGCAGCGAAGTTGCCGAGAAGCTGTCATCCTGCTCGATATCGCGATCAGGAAAGGCCGAAAGCGCATGGCGTTGCAGGCAGTGCCCCTTCTCCAGCAGCATAAGTCGTGCCCCGTCGAGCTGATCGCCGCTCACCGGGGACGGCCCAAAGCTGCCGGGTGGGGCGGCGAGGTGATAGCCGTCGTCGAATAGCTCCAGCACCTCGATGCCGGGGATGTCGAAGGGTTTGGCGAAGAGGATCAGATCGAGACGCCCGGTTTGAAGCCCGTCGAGCAGGTTCTCGGTCATCTCCTCGCGCAGGAGGAGCCGCAGCTCGGGGAATCTCTGGCGGATCTCGGGCAAGGCGCGGGGGATCAGGTAGGGCCCGATCGTCGGGATTGCGCCGAGCCGCAGATCGCCGCCTTCAGGCGCGCGCTGGACCGCCGCGAGGTCTTCGATCTCACGCGCCGCAAGCAGCACCGCGCGCGCCCGCTCGGCGATTTCCGCCCCGATCGGCGTGAGGATGACCGATCGCTTGGTGCGCTCGGCCAGTTGCACGCCAAGCCTGTCCTCGAGTTCCTTCAGCCCCGCCGACAAGGTGGGCTGGGTGACGAAGCAACTTTCCGCCGCGCGAGAAAAATTCAGCTCGTCCGCGATCGCGGTGAGAAAGCGCAGCTGGCGCAGGGTGAGGAGCGGAGTCATTATCGAAAACCTCTATAACAGAGATCATTATAATCAATTTCAACTATCAGAGGCCATCCCCTAAATCTCTCTCATCGAAACAGCGAACACGAAACGCGCAAGACAGATGGAGATGAAAATGACCGAAGTGACCCAACCGCAGATGCCGCAGCTGAACGCCCCCGCCCCGGCCTTCAACGCACCCACCACCCACGGCCAGAAGACCCTCGAAGATTACAAGGGCAAGTGGCTGATCCTGTTCTCCCACCCGGCCGATTTCACGCCGGTCTGCACCACCGAATTCATCGCCTTCGCGAAGAAGCAGGATGAGTTCGAGGCGCGTAACACCGAGCTGCTGGGCCTCTCGATCGACAGCCACTACTCGCACATCGCCTGGATGCTCAACATCAAGGAGAAGTTCGGCACCGAGATCAAATTCCCGATCATCGCGGACCTCTCGATGACCGTTGCGCAGGCCTACGGCATGATCCAGCCTGGGGCGTCCGATACCTCGGCGGTGCGCGCGACTTTCATCATCGATCCCAACGGTGTGCTGCGCGCCATGATCTACTACCCGATGGTTGCGGGCCGTTCGATCGACGAGATCTACCGTCTCCTGGTCGCGCTCCAGACCGCGGAAGAGCACAAATGTGCGATGCCCGAGAACTGGAAGCCAGGCGACGAAGTTATCGTCCCGACGCCCGCCACGCCGGAAGCCGCGCAGGCCCGTGCCGGTGAAGGCTTCAACACGGTCGACTGGTATTTCTCGACCCGTCAGATCTGATCCCGATACCCCGGCGGCACGCCGCCGGGGTTCATTTCCGCCCAAGGAGGAGCACGCCATGAGCCAGCAAGCCAATATCGACAGCCTGACCACTATTCTGGGCCAGACCTTCGGCCTTTATGTCCAGACCCACGGCTATCACTGGAATGTCGAGGGGCCGCAGTTTCGTCAGCTCCACGCACTCTTCGAAGAGCAATACCAGAACCTCTGGGAAGCGCTCGACGAGATCGCAGAACGGATCCGCTGCCTCGGGGCTTACGCGCCGGGGACGCTCTCGCAGTTGATGGCGCTGGCTGGCGACACGCCCGCGGGTGCGCAATCGGCCGAAGCGATGGTTGAGGCGCTGATCGCGGCGCATGGCGAGTTGGCTGAGCAGTTGCGCGAAGCGATCGCCACCGCGCAGGAGGTGGGCGACGAGGTCTCGGCGGGCATGCTCACCGACCGGCTGGAATGGCACGAAAAGGAAATCTGGATGATGAAGGCCTCGCGCGCCTGACGCGCGACCTCCCCGACATCAGCATCGAGACGAACGGCTGCCGAAACTTCGGTGGCCGTTTTCTGTCGTTGGGCTGTCATCGAACTGTTGCGCGAAATTCGCTCGAAAATGCGCGAAAATTTTCTATATTTATAAAAGCGAACATTGGCGAACGAGTCGCATGCCCGCGCTTGGGGATGCAGGAGACGAAAAAATGACGGCAAGAACGGACGCGGTGGACCTCTTCGTGATCGGCGGGGGGGTGAACGGCTGCGGCATCGCACGCGACGCAGCCGGGCGCGGGTTGCGGGTGCGGTTGGCCGAGATGGGTGATCTGGCGCAGGCGACTTCTTCGGCCTCTACCAAGCTGTTCCATGGCGGGCTGCGCTATCTCGAATATCTCGAGATCAAGCTGGTGCGCGAGGCGCTCAGCGAACGCGAAGTGCTGATCCGCGCGATGCCGCATATCTCCTGGCCGATGCGTTTCGTGTTGCCTTACAGCGCCGATATGCGCTTCGAGAGCGATACACCGGTCTCGAAGATGCTGTCCGCCGTGATGCCCTGGATGAAGGGCAAGCGCCCGTCCTGGATGATTCGCTCGGGGCTGTTCCTCTATGATCATCTGGGCGGGCAGAGACTGCTGCCGGGCACGAAACGGCTCGACCTGCGGGGTAGCCCCGAGGGCGCGCCGCTCAGGGACAAGTTCGTTCATGCGTTCGAATATTCGGATGGCTGGGTGCAGGATGCGCGGTTGGTCGTGCTCAATGCCCGCGACGCCGAGGCGCGCGGGGCTGACATCCGCGTGCAAACGAAGGTGATCGAGGCACATCGCGACGGCGGCCATTGGGTGATCACCACCGAAGGTCCGAACGGGCGCGAGGAACATCTTGCCCGCGCGGTAGTCAACGCGGGCGGCCCCTGGGTCGAGCAGATCCTGAAAGGCACGATGGGCAGCGCCAGCCGCGAGCATGTCCGCCTCGTGCGCGGCAGCCACATCGTGACCCGCAAGCTCTACGATCACGACAAGTGCTATTTCTTCCAAGGCTCGGATGGGCGGATCATCTTCGCGATCCCCTACGAGCAGGATTTCACCCTGATCGGTACCACCGAGGCCGCGCATGAGGGCTCGCCTCTGACGGCAGAATGTACCGAGGACGAGCGCGATTACCTGTGCGATTTCGCCTCGCAATATTTCAAGCAAGAGGTCACGCCCGACGATGTGGTCTGGACCTATTCCGGCGTGCGCCCGCTCTATGAGGACGGGGCCAGTTCGGCCACGGCGGCGACCCGTGAATATGTGCTTTCGCTCGATGCGCCCGCGGGTCAGCCCGCCGCGCTGCATGTCTTCGGCGGCAAGATCACGACCTATCGCCGTCTGGCCGAGGATGCGCTGGCCAAGCTCCGTCCGCATCTGCCCGGCATGGGCGGGCCGTGGACCAAGGGCGCGCATCTTCCGGGTGGGGATTTCACCCCCGAAGAGGTCGGCGCGAAGATCGCAAAGCTCTCGCAGGACTATCCTTTCGTGAACTTCAAATGGGCCGAGCGGATGATCCGCCATTACGGCACCGAGGCCTGGGATATCTTCGGTACGGCCAAGACCCCCGACGATCTGGGCCGCGATTTCGGCGCGACCCTGACCGAGGCCGAGCTGCGCTGGCTCGTGGACAAGGAATGGGCGCGCAAGGTCGAGGACGTGATCTGGCGACGCACCAAGCTGGGCTTGCGGCTCGATGCCGATCAGGTCAACTCTGTCGCCGCGTGGCTGGAGGAGCACGCAGGCTGACGCGCCAAACGGGAGGAGCACATGACCTATATTCTGGCAATCGACCAGGGCACCACGTCCTCGCGCGCGATCATCTTCGATGGCGATCTGCGCCCCATGGCCAGCGCGCAGCAGGAGTTCACCCAGCACTTCCCGCATTCCGGCTGGGTCGAACATGACGCGACCGAGATCTGGGAAAGCGTGCTGGCGACCTCCCGCAAGGCGATCGAGAAGGCCGGGATCGCGGCGTCCGATATCGCCGGCATCGGCATCACCAACCAGCGCGAGACCACCCTCGTCTGGGACCGCGAAACGGGCGAGCCGATCCATAAAGCGATCGTCTGGCAGGACCGCCGCACCGCCGAGTATTGCCGCCAGCTGCGCGAGGATGGGTTCGAGGAAACGGTGACCGCCCGCACCGGCCTTCTGGTCGATCCGTATTTCTCCGCGACCAAACTCCGCTGGCTTCTGGAGAACGTCGAAGGCGCGCGCGAGAAGGCCGAGGCGGGCAAGCTCGCCTTCGGCACCATCGACAGCTGGCTCATCTGGAAGCTGACCGGTGGCAAGGCCCATGTGACCGACGCGACCAACGCCGCGCGCACGATGCTTTACGACATCGCCAAGGGGCGCTGGTCCACGACGATTGCGGAGAAGCTGGGCGTGCCGATGGGGATGCTGCCCGAGGTCAAGGATTGCGCCGCCGAGTTCGGCGTGACGCAACCCGATCACTTCGGCACGGAAATCCCGATCCTCGGTGTCGCGGGCGATCAGCAGGCCGCGACGGTGGGGCAGGCTTGCTTCAAGCCCGGTATGCTCAAATCCACCTATGGCACGGGCTGCTTCGCGCTGCTGAACACAGGCGATCAGATGGTGCGTTCCGAAAATCGCCTGCTGACCACCATCGCCTATCAGCTCGACGGCAAGGTGACCTATGCGCTTGAAGGCTCGATCTTCATCGCGGGCGCGGTGGTGCAATGGCTGCGCGACGGGCTGAAGATCATCGAGGCCGCCGATCAGACGCAAAGCCTCGCCGACGCCGCCGACCCCGAGCAGGAAGTGATCATCGTTCCAGCCTTCACCGGTCTTGGCGCGCCCTATTGGAACCCTGATTGCCGTGGCGCGGTCTTTGGCCTGACCCGCAATTCCGGCCCCGCCGAGTTTGCCCGTGCCGCGCTGGAATCGGTCGGTTTCCAGACCCGCGACCTGCTGGAGGCGATGCAAGCCGACTGGTCCGACGATGCGCGCCCCACGCTCCGCGTCGATGGCGGCATGACCGCGTCGGACTGGGCGATGCAGTTCCTCTCGGACATCCTTGGCGCGCCGGTGGATCGTCCGAAAGTGCTGGAGACGACGGCTCTCGGCGCGGCATGGCTCGCGGGCTACAAGGCGGGGCTTTACCCCGAACCGGAGGAATTCGCGAAATCCTGGGCGCTCGACCGCAATTTCATAGCGCAAATGACTGAGGAGCGCCGCGAAGCGCGCTATGCCGCGTGGAAAAAAGCGGTTCAGGCGACGATCGCAGCGGTTTGAGCGGGATGGAATAGGTCAGACCCTCTTTCCCTTCCTCTCGTTTTGCTCTTTCCTGTCGAGGTCCGACAGAAATGGAGCCTCCCGATGACCCGCTACCCCCGCGACCTGCGCGGCTATGGCCGCACCACCCCAGACCCGCAATGGCCCGGCGGTGCGCGCGTGGCGATCTCGATGGTGCTCAATTTCGAAGAGGGCGGGGAAAACTGCATCCTGCATGGCGATGCGGCCTCTGAAGCCTTCCTGTCGGATATTGCGGGCGCTGCGCAATGGCCCGGCCAGCGGCACTGGAACATGGAGTCGATCTACGAATATGGCGCGCGCGCCGGATTCTGGCGACTTCACCGCCTCTTCACCGGGTTGAACGTGCCGCTGACGATCTATGGGGTCGCCACTGCGCTCGCCCGTGCTCCCGAACAGGTCGCCGCGATGAAAGAGGCGGGTTGGGAGATCGCCTCGCACGGCCTGAAATGGGTCGAGCACAAGGATATGGCTGAGGAAGAGGAGCGTCGGCAGATCGCCGAGGCCATCCGCCTGCATACCGAGGTCGTGGGCGAGCGCCCGCGCGGCTGGTATACGGGGCGCTGCTCGGTCAACACCGTGCGCCTGACCGCCGAAGAGGGCGGGTTCGACTGGATCTCCGATACCTATGACGACGACCTGCCCTATTGGCTTGAGGTTGGCGCGCGTGACCAGCTCGTGATCCCCTACACGCTCGAGGCCAATGATATGCGCTTTGCGACGGCGCCGGGCTATATCGAGGGCGAGCAGTTCTTCACCTATCTCAAGGACAGCTTCGATACGCTCTATGCCGAGGGGCTGGAAGGCGCGCCCAAGATGTTCTCGGTCGGGCTCCACAATCGCCTGATCGGGCGCCCCGGCAAAGTGGCGGGGCTGAAGCGCTTCCTCGACTATGCGCTCTCGCATGAAGGTGTCTGGTTCGCGACCCGTGGCGAGATCGCCGCGCATTGGGCCGCGACCCACCCCCATACCCGCCGCGAACGTCCGAGCCAGATGGCCCGCGCCCGCTTCGTCGAAGCTTTCGGCAGCATCTACGAGCACTCGCCCTGGATCGCGCAGCGCGCCTACGATCTGGAACTCGGGCCCGCACATGACTCGGTCGAGGGCACGGCCTCGGCGCTTGCCCGCATCTTCCGTTCCGCCTCCGACTCCGAGCGTCTCGGCGTGCTGACCGCCCACCCCGATCTCGCGGGCAAACTCGCGCAAGCCAAACGCCTCACCGCCGAAAGTACCTCCGAACAAGCAAGCGCCGGTCTCGATGCGCTGACCGATGACGAGCGGACCACCTTCGAGGCCCTCAACAAGGACTATACGGAAAAATTCGGTTTCCCCTTCATCATTGCGGTAAAAGACAATACGAAGGCATCAATCCTCCACGCCTTCCGTCGCCGACTCGATCACGATCGCGACACGGAATTCGCCGAGGCCTGTCGTCAGGTCGAGCGGATCGCGTGGCATCGCCTGAACGCCATGGACCTTTGATGGAATATACTTACTTCGCTCCCACCGGGGGCCTGCCCGACCAGAACCAGCGCGCCCGCGAGCGCGCCCAGTTCAACTCCTCCTACGCGGTGATCCCGCGCGGGGTGCTCTCCGACATCACCATCTCGTTGCTGCCCGGCTGGGAGCGAACCCGCGCCTGGGTGCTCGCCCGCCCGCTCTCGGGCTTCGCCGAGACCTTTGCCGAACTGATCGTCGAAGTGGCCCCGGGCGGCGGCTCGGACACTCCCGAACCCGATCCGGAAGGCGAGGGTGTGATCTTGCTGCTTGCAGGTGGGATGCGCCTCGTGATCAACGGCATCGGTAACGAACTGGAACCGGGCGGATACGCCTATCTCGCGCCCGGCGCGAAATGGTCGGTCGCCAATGACCATGACACGCCCGCGACCTTCATCTGGGTGCGAAAGCGCTATGAACGCGTGCCGGGTATCGACGCGCCCGACAGCTTCGTCACCGCCGATCATGAGAAACCGCCGCAGGAAATGCCCAATACCTCCGGCTACTGGTCGACCTCGCGCTTCGTCGATCCGAACGACCTGCGCCACGACATGCATGTGAATATCGTCACCTTCATGCCCGGCGGCACCATCCCCTTCGCGGAAACCCACGTGATGGAGCACGGCATCTACGTGCTGCAGGGCCGCGGCGTCTACCTGCTCAACCAGGACTGGATCGAGGTCGAGGAGGGCGATTTCATGTGGCTGCGCGCGTTCTGCCCGCAAGCCTGCTACGCCGCAGGCCGCCGCCCGTTCCGCTACCTGCTCTACAAGGACGTGAACCGCCACCCGAAGCTCGGCTCACCCTTCCCGGGCTGAGGCTTCTTCTTGACGAAAATAGCTCGGGGGTGAGGGCGCAAGCCCGAGGGGGCAGAGCCCCCTTCGCCCCCTCCCACCGGAGGCCTGCGATGCAGATCAAAGCAGACCCGCTCACCCCCGAAGGTTTCGCTCCCTTCGGCGATGTTCTCGACGCCACCGGCGGCCCGGACAAGATCATCAATGCCGGGCTCTGCGGGCGTTACCACGATCGCGCGCGTCTCGATTTCGGACCCGAGACAGGCGGTCGTGCCGGGATCTCGATCTTCAAGGCTGAGCCCCGGTCTCTGCCCTATCTTTGCGACCTTCTCGAACGCCACCCCGAGGGAAGCCAGGCCTTCATCCCGATGAGCGCTGACCCCTTCCTCGTCATCGTCGCCCCCGATGATCGCGGGCAACCGGGGCAGCCCCGCGCGTTCCTCACCAACGGGGCGCAGGCAATCAACCTGCATCGCGGCACATGGCACGGGGTTCTGACGCCGCTGGCGGCCCCCGGCCTCTTCGCCGTCATCGACCGCATCGGGAACACCGCGAACCTCGAGGAATACCCGCTCGCCGATCCCTTTACCGTGATCGCCTGACCCTCTCCGAAAGGGGGCATGGACACTTCCCGCGATCTTTCCCAAGCTGCCCCAAATCGCTTGGGGAGGAGCAACAGATGAAAACGCGGATCGCACTCTTGCGCGAAATGGGCAAGGCACGCCCCTATTCCGACAGCAAGCCGCTGGAGATCGTGGAGGCCGAGCTGGACGATCCCGGACCGGGCGAGCTGCTCATCAAGATGGCCGCGGCGGGCCTGTGCCACTCGGACCTTTCGGTCATCAACGGCGACCGCCCGCGCGACATGCCCGTGGCGCTGGGCCATGAGGCGGCTGGCGTGGTCGAGGCGGTCGGCCCCCATGTCACCCGTTTTTCCCCCGGCGATCACGTCGTGCTGGTTTTCGCACCCTCCTGCGGTCATTGCGTGCCCTGCGCCGAAGGCCGCCCCGCGCTGTGCGAGCCCGCCGCCGTCGCGGCCGGCAAAGGCGCGCTGATCACCGGATCGAAACGCATCTCGGTCGGCGGTGAGCACGTGAACCACCATATCGGCGTCTCGGCCTTCTCCGATTACGCCGTGGTGTCCGAAGCCTCCTGCGTGAAGATCGACAAGTCGATCCCGCTCGATCAGGCGGCACTTCTGGGCTGCGCGGTGCTGACTGGCGTCGGGGCGGTGCTGAACTCGGGCGGGCTGAAGACGGGGCAAAGCTGCGCCGTCGTGGGGCTGGGCGGCGTCGGGCTCGCCGGGCTCTTGGGCGCCATCGCGGCGGGCGCGCGCACCATCGTCGCCGTCGATCTGGCCAAGGACAAGCGCGACCTCGCCCTCAAGCTCGGCGCGACCCATGTCATCGACCCGACCGAGGAAGGCGCGGTGCAAAAGCTGCGCGACCTCACCGGCGGTGGCGTCGATCTGGCCGTCGAACTCGCCGGCGCGGTCCCGGCGCTGCAATTCGCCTATGCGATCACCCGGCGCGGCGGCACGACCGTCACGGCGGGCCTGCCCAACCCGCAGGCGGAATTCAAGATCCCCGCCGTATCGCTCACCGCGAACGAGCACGCGTTGAAAGGCTCCTATATGGGCTCTTGCGTGCCGGTCCGCGACATCCCGCGTTTCGCGCAGATGATGGTGCAGGGCCAGCTTCCGATCCCGGAGCTGATGACCCATCGCCTCAAGCTCGAAGAGATCAACGAAGGCTTCGAGCGGCTCGCCGCGGGCGAGGCGATCCGGCAGGTCATCATCTTCGACTAGGCGCCGATCTCGGCGCGCAGCCAGTCGCGGAAGGCGCTCACATGCGGCGCCTCCCGCGCACGCTCGGGCAGGATCAGCGCGTAGCTCTCGCCGGTCGCGAAGCGGCGCGGGCTCGCCTGCACCAGCCGCCCCGAGGCCAGCGCCCCTTGCGCGATGATCGCGGGCACTAGCCCCAGCCCCATCCCTGCGCTCGCCGCATCGAGGATCATGTCGAAATGATCGAAGCGCGCCCCGCGCAGGATGCGCCGCGCGTCCCGCCCGCTCTCGCGAAACCAGTCGAGCCAGAGCGTCGGCCGTGTCGATTGCTGCAACAAGGGCAGGTCCAGAACGGCCTCGTCATCCAGCACCGCCCGCCCCGCCATCAGCTGCGGCGCGGCCACCACGATCAGCTCTTCGGCGACGAGGCTTTCGATCTCCGCGCCGATCTGTTCATGCCTTGAGCGCATGATCGCGAGGTCGAACGGGTCCCGCTCGAAATCGACGGGCAGCAGCCGCGCGCTCAGATCGAGGCTCACCTGCGGCTGTGCCGCCTCGAAGCCAGCCAGACGCGGGATCAGCCAGCTGCGCGCAAAGCTCGGCAGTACCGCCATGCGCAGCACCGCCTGTGCGCCACCAAAGGCCATCGCCCCCATCGCCGCCGTGTCGATCCGGCCCAGAATATCCTCCGCCTGCGCCAGGAAAACCTGACCTGCAGGCGAAAGCACGAGCCGCTTGCGCACCCGGTCGAACAGCGCCACGCCCAGCCGTTCCTCGAGCGTCCCGAGCGAACGCGACACCGCCGATTGCGTCAGGTTCAACTCCGCCGCCGCCCGCGTCGTCGTGCCAAAGCGCGCGCAGGCGGCAAAGGCCTGCAGCTCGTTGATCGTGGGGGTGTAGCTCTTGCGCATGGTCCGGGACTGTCCGTCGGGTCTCGGGGTAGATCATGCGCAAAACTCATCACTATCGCAAATTTAATCGTTTGCGCCGCGCGCACCGATCCCTAGAGTCCGGCGAAAGAGTTTCAACGCCCGAGGATCGCCATGACCGACCGCCCGACCATCAAAGCCAAGGACGCCCCCGATCTGGGCAAGTTCACCTGGGATGACGCGCTGCGCCTTGAAACCCAGCTGAGCGAAGACGAGCGGATGCTGCGCGATGCGGCCCGTGCCTATGCGCAGGACAAGCTCCAGCCGCGCGTGATCGACGCCTATGCCGAGGAAAGCACCGACCCCGCGATCTTCCGCGAGATGGGCGAGATGGGCCTTCTGGGTGCAACGATCCCCGAGGAATATGGTGGGCTCGGCGCGGGCTACGTGTCCTACGGTCTGATCGCGCGCGAGATCGAGCGCGTCGATAGCGGCTATCGCTCGATGATGTCGGTGCAATCGAGCCTCGTGATGTATCCGATCTACGCGTATGGCTCGGAAGAGCAGCGCCGGAAATACCTGCCCAAGCTGTCGACCGGCGAGTGGATCGGCTGTTTCGGCCTGACCGAACCCGATGCGGGCTCGGACCCGGCGGGCATGAAAACCCGCGCCGAGAAGACCGCAACCGGCTATCGCCTCATCGGCTCGAAGATGTGGATCACCAACTCGCCGATCGCGGATGTCTTCGTGGTCTGGGCGAAATCCGAAGCCCATGGCGGCAAGATCCGCGGCTTCGTGCTGGAGAAGGGCATGAAGGGGCTGAGCGCGCCGAAGATCGGCAACAAGCTCTCCCTGCGTGCTTCGATCACCGGCGAGATCGTGATGGAGGGCGTCGAGGTTGGCGAAGAGGCGCTGCTGCCGCATGTCGAAGGCCTCAAAGGTCCGTTCGGCTGCCTCAACCGCGCCCGCTACGGCATCGCCTGGGGCGTGCTGGGCTCTGCCGAGTTCTGCTGGCATGCCGCGCGGCAATACGGGCTCGACCGCAAGCAGTTCGACAAGCCTCTCGCGCAGACCCAGCTGTTCCAGAAAAAGCTCGCCGATATGCAGACCGAGATCACGCTGGGCCTGCAAGCGGCGCTGCAAGTCGGCCGTCTGATGGACGAGGCCGATGCGGCCCCCGAGATGATCTCGCTCATCAAGCGCAACAATTGCGGCAAGGCGCTGGATATCGCGCGTCTGGCCCGTGACATGCATGGCGGCAACGGCATCTCGGGCGAGTTCCAGGTGATCCGCCACATGGTCAACCTCGAGACGGTGAACACCTACGAAGGCACCCATGACGTCCACGCGCTGATCCTCGGCCGCGCGCAAACGGGCCTGCAGGCCTTCTTCTGATGGCCCCGCTGGAAGGTGTGAAAGTCGTCGAGCTGGCGCGGATTCTGGCCGGCCCCTGGGCCGGTCAGGTGCTCGCGGATCTCGGCGCCGAGGTGATCAAGGTCGAGGCCCCCGAAGGCGATGATACCCGCCGCTGGGGCCCGCCCTTCATCGCCCGCGAGGGCGACGGGCCCGAGGGCCGCTCGGCCGCCTATTTCCACGCCACCAATCGCGGCAAGCGCTCGGTCATTGCCGACTTCCGCACCGAGGAAGGCCAGCAGATCGTGCGCGATCTGGTCAAGAACGCCGATGTGGTGATCGAGAATTTCAAGCTCGGCGGCCTCAAGAAATACGGCCTCGATTACGAGAGCCTGTCGGCCCTCAATCCCCGCCTCGTCTATTGCTCGATCACCGGCTTCGGGCAGGACGGGCCTTACGCGCCGCGCGCGGGCTATGACTTTCTTATTCAGGGGATGGCGGGCTGGATGGACCTGACCGGCGACCCGCAAGGTCAGCCGCAAAAGGTGGGCGTGGCCTTTGCCGATCTCTTCACCGGCCTCTATGCGGTGATCGGGATTCAGGCGGCGCTGGCGGCGCGGGCGCGCACCGGGCGGGGACAACTCGTCGATATGGCGCTGCTTGACTGCGCCGTGGGCGTGCTCGCCAATCAGGGGATGAACTATCTCGCGACCGGCAACGCCCCGCGCCGCCTCGGCAATGCGCACCCGAATATCGCGCCCTACGAGGTGGTCAGCGCCAAGGATGGCGATCTGATCCTCGCGGTCGGCAATGACGGTCAGTTCCAGCGGCTCTGCGCGGTGCTGGGCCTCGATCTCGCCGCTAATCCCGATTTCGCCACCAACGAGGCCCGCGTCGCCCATCGCGAGGCTCTGCGCGCCGATCTGTTGCCCGCGCTCGCCCAATGGCCCCGCGCCGATCTGCTCGCCGCGCTGGAGAAAGCGACCGTTCCCGCAGGCCCCATCAACTCCGTCGATCAGGTCTTCGCCGATCCGCAGGTCCAGGCCCGCGGCATGCGGATCGAGGCCGAGGGCATCCCCGGCATCCGCACCCCGATCCGCTTCTCGGATACGCCGCTGGCCGACCCCAAGCCTGCGCCGAAATTGGGAGGGGCGGGCTAGCTCAGCCCGCCAACCCGCGCAGGAGATCGGTGAATTTCACCTCCGGCTTGCCCAGCCGCGCGCGATAGGGCGGGATCGCTTCGGCCACCCGCATCGCGTAGTTGCGGGTCTCGGTGAAGGGGATCATCTCGACCCAGTCGACCACGTCCACCGTGCCGATGCGTGGATCGCCCAGGTCGTCGATCCAGCGGCGCGGACGGCCCGGCCCGGCATTGTAGCCCGTCGCGACCAGCACCACCGAGGGCCCGAACTCCTCGCGCAGTTCTGCCAGATAGGCCCCGCCGAGTTTGAGGTTATAGGTCGCATCCGTTGTCAGTCGGTCATAGTCGTAGGGCAGGCCGGTTTTCGTCGCCATCATCTTGGCCGTGCCGGGCATCAGCTGCATCAGACCTTGCGCGCCGACATGGCTGCCGACGCCGATCGCGAACTGGCTTTCGCGCCGCGCGACGGCCAGAACCAGCTCCTCGGGAACGCCAAGCTCATGGCTCGTCAGCCCCGGAATCGGCCAGAGCGCCTGCGCGATGATCTCGCCCTTGAGCGCCGCGCGCTTGCCGATGATCAGGGCAAGATAGTCGTCATTCTGTTCCAGCGCATATTTCGCGAGCGCCCCGAAATTGCCCGGCCCTAGGCTTTCCTCGAGATGCAGCACGAAACGGGCGGCGAGATCTTTCTCGTCCGCTTCATAAAGCAGTTGGGCGGCCTGAAAGACCGAAGAATGCCGGAACTTGTATTCGTTCCAGTTTGGCAACTCCGGCCCTTTCGCGAAGTCGGGCGGCAGCGGTTTGCCGAGGCGCTCTGCCGACAAGAGGCCGTAATAGGCGTCTTGCAGGATCGCCCCGTTTGCCCAGGCGGCCTTGGCCTCATCGGTCTTGCCCATAAGCTCCAGGGCACGACCCTGCCAGTAGAAGGCGCGGGCCGAGGAGATCGGGCCATCCACCGCCCTTTCGAGATTGTGGAAATGGGTTTGCGCTGTGGCCGCGTCGCCGAGTTTGAGGGCTGCGAACCCCGCGACCCATTCCAGATCGGCGTAATCCGCACCGCCGGGTTCGAGATGGTGCGAGACCGCGAGTTTATAGGCGCGTTCTACATTGCCGTTGCGCAGATCCCAGCGTGCCTGAGCAGCGCGTAGATCGGCCCAGAGCGCCGGATCTTCGAGATCGGCGGCACTTCCCGAACGCTCGAGGATCAGTTCGGCCGCGCCATCCTCCAGCCCCTCGCGCCAACGCCACCACGCGCGGTCACGGGCGAGTCCCGCCGAGCGCGTGACCATGTACTCGGGCACTTTCGCGATCAGGTCGTCGACCCCGCCCTGCCGCGCCTGCAAGGCGATCCGGGCGCGCGCAACGGCCTCGGTGCCCGGAGTGACAAGTGACAGCATCCGCCGCGCGTCGTCGAGGCGACCGCGATCGAGCATCGCCTGCATCCGCCCGCCGTGATGGGGGGTGACCAACGCTGGATAGTCGACGAGAAACTGCGTTTGTTCGGTATCGCTCAGTGGCAGCTCGCGCCAGGCCGTCTCGGCCACCTGCGCGGCCTCGGCTTTCTGCCCGAGCGCCAGATGCGCTGCGATCAGGGCAAGCGCGCCGGTACCGGTTTGCGGTGGCCCGAGCTTGAAGTAGGCGATCACCTGCTGCGGCGGGATGCCGTCGAGCACCGCCTCACCCTTCTCGCGCAGATAGGCCATGCCGGGCCAATTGCTGCGCCGGGTGGCAAAATCGCGGTAATCGGCAAAGTCGCCCTCACCCGCGCGCAGCCGCTGCCATTCGAGAATATCGAAACCCAACGGGCCTGCGCGGCGCGCGAGATTTTCCGCCTCGTCCCAGTTGCCGGATTTCGCCGCTGCGAGCGCCTCGGCCAGCGCACCGGTTGCTGCGCGCAAGGCAGCAGGGGAAAGGGCAAACCCTGTGGCGGCGAGCGCCGCGAGGAACTGGCGTCGTATCATCATCTCTGCTCGTCCTTGCGGGGTTTTCCCCTTTGTTACGGGCCTCTCACAGATGGGGATGATTCACAAGTTGGCAAGCGTCGCGGTTCCGCCTATAACCCGGCCGATTTCCGCCGGGACGACTCAACGTCCCGACCTCAACAAACCAAGGAGCGTGTCATGTTCAAAGGGTCTCTTCCCGCACTCATCACGCCGTTCAAGGACGGCGCGCTGGATCTGGACACGCTCAAGAAACTCGTCGAGTGGCATATCGAGCAAGGCAGCCACGGCCTCGTGCCGGTCGGCACCACCGGCGAGAGCCCGACCGTCAGCCATGACGAGCACATGACCGTGATCACCGAGGTCGTGAAGGCCGCGAAGGGCCGTATCCCGATCATCGCGGGCGCGGGCTCGAACTCGACCGCCGAGGGCGTCGAGCTGATCCAGCATGCCGCGAAGACCGGCGCCGATGCAGCACTCGTGGTTACGCCTTACTACAACAAGCCGACCCAGCGCGGCATGATCGCGCATTACCGCGCGCTGCATGATGCCTGCGAACTGCCGATCGTGATCTACAACATCCCCGGCCGCTCGGTGATCGACATGGTCCCCGAGACGATGGGCGAGTTGGCGAAGCTGCCGCGCATCATCGGCGTGAAGGACGCGACCGGCAAGCTCGAGCGCGTCTCGATGCAGCGCATGACCTGCGGTGCCGATTTCATCCAGCTCTCGGGCGAGGATGCGACCGCGCTCGGCTTCAACGCGCATGGCGGCGTCGGCTGCATCTCGGTCACCGCGAACGTGGCGCCGAAGCTTTGTGCCGAGTTCCAGGAGGCGACGCTGGCGGGCGATTACGCCAAGGCGCTGAGCTATCAGGACAAGCTGATGCCGCTGCACATGGCGATCTTCCTAGAGCCGGGCGTGGCCGGGGCGAAATACGCGATGTCGAAGCTGGGCCTGTGCTCGGCCGAGGTGCGCCTGCCGCTGACCGAGCTGCTGCCGGAGACCAAGGCCGCGATCGACGCCGCGATGGCGCATGCCGGCCTGATCTGAGATCGGTTGGAAAGTTCTGGAAGGCGCGGGCTGCGAGAGCGGTCCGCGCCTTTTGCGTCAGAAGCTGAAGATCTCGCCAATATTCGCGATGATCGTGACGAGCAGCACGACGCCCGCGATCAGCAGCGCGACCCACCAGAAAAACTGGAAGAACACGGCGATGAAGCCGAGGCTCGCCGCATAGGCCGGCAGGCGCCAGTTCTCGCGCAGCGCGCCCGCGATCACCGACAGCACGATCGCGATGATCCCGAGGACGGGCCCGACGAAGCCGAGGTAGCGCGAGATCGGCACGGGCTGCGGTTCCGCCGGTTTCGGGGCGAGACCGAAGAAAGAGCGCCAGGCGGAGCGTTTGATCTCTCCGGCGATCTCGCCGACCTGGCTGGCGGCCGATGGCTGCGGCCCGTTCAGGACGCCGGAGATTTGCAGAAAGACCAGAACCAGCGCCACGGCCCCGGTCAGGAGTGCCCAGAACCCCCAGGTGCGAACGAGGGGGCCGATGGCGGGTGTGGAGAAATCGTTACTCTGTGTCATGGAGATAAAATGACCTCGAAAACTGGCACAAATAAGATGCGATCGCGGCTGAGGATCGCGCGGTTTTCTTGAAGAAAGGATAAGGGCGGGTATCCGATCCGGTCAATCTTCGATTGGCGATCCCCGAACCGGACCCCGAAATGGAAAAGGGCGCCCTTTCGGACGCCCTTCCCAATCTCATCTGGTGCGGCTCAGTCGAGTGCCGCGTCGCAGCGCTTGCAGGTACCCGGATGGGCGTGGCTGCCGACATCGGGCAGGATCTTCCAGCAGCGCTCGCATTTCTCGCCCTCGGCCTTCTCGAAGACGACCGCGATGCCCGCAACCTCCGGCAGGCGGAAGGCTTCCTGCGGGGCCGGATCGGCGGTCAGCGCGATATCCGAGGTGATGCAGAGATCCTCGAAGGGTACCGATTTCAGCGCGCCCAGCACATCTGCATCCTCGACATGCACCACCGGGGCGGCCTCGAGCGAAGCCCCGATCACCTTGGCCGTGCGCTGCACTTCCAGCGCCGCCGTCACAACGCGGCGGGCGCGGCGGATGCCGTCCCATTTCGCGGCGAGGGCGTCATCGGCCCAGGAGGCGGGCGTCTCGGGGATGTCCTGCAGATGGACCGAGGCGTCATCGCCCGGGAAGCGCGACAGCCACACATCCTCCATCGTGAAGACGAGGATCGGTGCGAGCCAGGTCGTCAGGCGGTGGAACAGCAGGTCCAGCACCGTGCGCGCGGCGCGGCGGCGGTCGCTATCCTCGGCATCGCAATAGAGCGCGTCCTTGCGGATGTCGAAATAGAAGGCCGACAGGTCCACCGTGCAGAAGTTGAAGAGCTGCTGGAACACGCCCTGGAAGTCGAACGCGTCATAGCCCTTGCGGACCTCCACATCGAGCTGCGCCAGACGATGCAGCACCCAGCGCTCCAGCTCGGGCATCTCGGTGGGATCGACCCGCTCGGCCTCGGTGAAGCCGTCGAGATTGCCCAGCATGAAGCGCAGCGTGTTGCGCAGACGGCGATAGCTGTCCGCGACCCCTTTCAGGATCTCGGGGCCGATGCGCTGATCTTCGGTGAAGTCGGTCTGCGCGACCCAGAGGCGCAGGATATCCGCGCCATACTGCTTGATGACCTCTTCGGGCACGATCGTGTTGCCGAGCGATTTGGACATCTTCATGCCCTTCTCGTCGAGCGTGAACCCGTGCGTCACCACGTTGCGATAGGGCGCGCGGCCCTTCGTGGTGCAGGCCTGCAGCAGCGAGGAATGGAACCAGCCGCGGTGCTGGTCGGTGCCCTCAAGGTAGACATCGGCGATGCCGTCCTCGGTCCCGTCGGCGCGGTCGCGCAGCACGAAAGCGTGGGTGGACCCGGAATCGAACCACACGTCGAGCACGTCGAAGACCTGCTCGTAATCGTCGGGATTCACGAGCCCGTCCAGAACCTTCGCCTTGAACCCGTCCTGATACCAGACATCCGCGCCTTCGGTCTCGAAAGCGGCCTTGATGCGGGCATTGGCCTCGGCATTGCGCAGCAGGAAGCCCTCGTCGGTGGGCTTCGCGCCTTTCTTGACGAAGCAGGTCAGCGGCACGCCCCAGGCGCGCTGGCGCGACAGCACCCAGTCCGGGCGGTTCTCGATCATCGAGTGCAGGCGGTTCTTGCCCTTTTCGGGGGTGAACGTCACCAGCTCCTCGATCGAGGTCAGCGCGCGCTTGCGGATCGTGTCGCCATACTCGCCCATGCCGTCGTTCAGCGTGTGGTCGATCGCGGCAAACCATTGCGGCGTGTTGCGATAGATCAGCGGCGCTTTCGAGCGCCAGCTATGCGGGTAGGAGTGCTTGATCTTGCCCTTGGCCAGCAGCGCCCCGGCCCAGGCCAGTTGCTTGATGTTGGAGACACTGGCCGGGCCGTCCTTGCCGTCGGCCTCGATGATCGCCTCGCCACCAAAGAGCGGCAGATCCTTGCGGTAGCTGCCATCGGGCTCGACATTATAGGTCATCGGCAAGCCGAATTTCAGACCCATCTGGTAGTCGTCGTCACCATGCGAGGGCGCGGTATGCACGAAGCCCGTCCCCGCCTCGTCGGTGACGTGATCGCCCGGCAGGAGCGGCACGTCGTAATCCCACTCGCCCTGCGCGCCCTCGACCCCGGCATAAGGGTGCGACAGGATCACGCCCTCGAATTCGGTGGACTCTACATCGCGAACGCGGGAGAAGCTCTCGACCTTCGCCTGATCCATCACAGATTGCGCCAGCGCATCGGCCAGCAGGAGCATCTCACCCTCGGTGGCGGTCGATTTCTCGCCCAGCGTATCGACGCGATAGAGCCCGTAGGCGATGCCCGGATTGAACGCGACCGCGCGGTTCTGCGGGATCGTCCAGGGGGTCGTGGTCCAGATCACGACCGAGGCACCCTCAAGGCCCACTTTCGGTTTGAACCGCACCCAGATCGTGTGGCTGGTGTGGTCGTGATACTCGACCTCGGCCTCGGCCAGCGCGGTCTTCTCGACCGGCGACCACATCACGGGCTTCGAGCCCTGATAGAGCGTGCCGTTCATCAGGAACTTCATGAACTCGTCGGCGATCACCGCCTCGGCATGGTAGTTCATCGTGAGGTAAGGATCGGCCCAGTTGCCATAGACGCCCAGGCGCTTGAACTCCTCGCGCTGGATGTCGACCCAGCTTTCGGCAAAGGCGCGGCATTCGCGGCGGAAGGCCACCACGTCGACCTCGTCCTTGTCGAGACCCTTGGCGCGATACTGTTCCTCGATCTTCCACTCGATCGGCAGCCCGTGGCAGTCCCAGCCCGGCACGTAGCGCGCATCGCGGCCCATCATCTGCTGCGAGCGGGTGATGAAATCCTTCAGGATCTTGTTGAGCGCGTGGCCGATATGCAGGTGGCCGTTCGCGTAGGGAGGGCCGTCATGCAGCACGAAGCTCGGGCGCGTTTCCTTCGCGGCCTTCTCGCGCAGGCGATCATAGACGCCGATCTTTTCCCAGCGCGCCAGCCAGTCGGGCTCGCGCATCGGCAGGCCCGCGCGCATCGGGAAATCGGTTTTCGGCAGGAAGACGGTGCCGCGATAATCGGGGGCGGTCGTCTCGTTGGTCTGGTCGGAACTCATGGATGTGTCGTCCTTGGGGAAGGGGTGGCGCGCGGTCGGGCGCGCCGAAGGCTTGGGCTCACTATCCCGGCTACCCTGACGCGTCAGAGCGCCGGGCAAGTAATTCGGGAATATTTGGCCAGCCAGAACATGCCGCCCTTATAGGCGTGAGGTGCAAGCGCGGCAAGCGCAGATCAGGGGGCGCTGCCCCCTCGCCCTGACGGGCTCACCCCCGGGATATTTGGCGCAGTTGGAGTGGGGAAGGCCGGTTTCTTCGGATTGACCGGAGTCCCCTCAGCCCCTGGCGTCCTCGAGGATCATCTGCGCGGCCTTTTCGGCGATCATCATCGTCGGCGCGTTGGTGTTGCCCGAGGTGATCGTCGGCATGATCGAGGCATCCGCAATGCGCAGCCCTTTCAGCGCCCTGAGGCGCAGGCGCGGATCGACCACGGCCGCGTCGTCCGCACCCATCCGGCAGGTGCCGACGGGGTGGAAGATCGTGGTGCCGATATCGCCCGCCGCCTTCACAAGATCCTCTTCGGACTGGTAGTCCGGGCCGGGCTTGTACTCCTCGGGATGGTATTTCGCGAAAGCGGGCTGTTGCGCCACGCGGCGGACCTGACGGATCGCCTCGGCCGCGACGCGCTTGTCGCCCTCGGTCGAGAGGTAGTTCGGCGAAATCTCGGGGTGGGCGCGGAAATCGGGCGAGGTGATATGCACATGGCCGCGGCTTTCGGGGCGCAGGTTGCACACGGAGGCCGTCATGCCCGGGAACGGGTGGACCGGGTCGCCGAACTTGTCGAGGCTCACGGGCTGGACGTGATATTCCAGATCGGGCGTTTCCTTTTCGGGGAAGCTCCGGGTGAAGACCCCGGCCTGAGAGGGCGACATCGACATCGGGCCGGAGCGGAACAGCGCATATTCCATCCCGATCTTCGCCTTGCCCCAGAGCGTCGACGACATGGTGTTGAGGCTTTTCACGCCCTGCACCTTGTAGATGAGGCGCAATTGCAGGTGGTCTTGCAGGTTTTCGCCCACGCCATTCACCTCGGCGACCGGGGTGATGCCATGTTGCGAGAGCACATCGCCGCGTCCGATCCCCGACAGTTCGAGGATCTGGACCGAGCCGATCGCGCCCGCCGACAGAACCGTCTCGCCTGCCTTCACGTCATGGCTCTGACCGTTGCGGTTATAGCGGATGCCGGTGACGCGGCCTTCTTCGATCAGCAGCTTCTCGACCTGGGCATGGGTCTCGATGCGCAGATTGGGGCGGTTCATCGCGGGTTTCAGGAAGGCTTTCACCGCGTTCCAGCGCCAGCCCGCCTTCTGGGTGACGTGGAAATAACCGCCGCCCTCGTTCGTGCCGGTGTTGAAATCGTCGGTGCGCGGGAAGCCCGCCTGCTCGGCGGCCTCCAGAAAGGAATCGAGCAGCTCCCAACGCACCCGCGCCTCTTCCACGCGCAGCTCGCCGCCCGCGCCATGCAGATCGCTTTCGCCGCGATAGAAATCTTCCTGCTTCTTGAACAGCGGCAGCACGTCGTCCCAGCCCCAGCCCGGATTGCCAGCCTGCGCCCACATATCGTAATCGCGCGCCTGACCGCGCATGTAGATCATGCCGTTGATCGAGGAGCAGCCGCCGAGGATACGCCCGCGCGGATAGAGCAGCTGGCGCCCGTTCAACCCCTTGTCGGCGGCGGTCTTGTAGCCCCAGTCGGTGCGCGGATTGCCGATGCAGTAGAGATACCCCACCGGGATATGCACCCAGTGATAATTGTCGCGCCCGCCGGCCTCGAGCAGCAGCACCTTGTTCTTAGGGTCCTCCGAGAGCCGGTTGGCGAGCACGCAGCCCGCGCTGCCAGCGCCCACGACGATATAATCGTATTGGTCCATAATCCCCTCCCGCGATGCGCCTCCATCCTCGTTGTCGCAAGCCAGCGACGCTGCGGCAAGGCCTGTGCGCGCAAAATCGCTTTGCGAAAACGCAAGGAAGGGCTTGCCTGTCAGGGGGGTGATCCGTTCTATGGCGCAAACCTCTCGGAGCCGCGCCCTTGTTCGCCTATCGCCTTCTCGTCAGCTTCGCGACCCTGCCGGTTCTGGTCCGGCTGGGCTGGCGCGTGCTGCGGGGCAAAGAAAGCGCGCGGGCGGCGAGTGAACGGCTTGGCGGGGGCGAAGCCTCGCCGGGGCGGGTCTGGTTGCATGCGGCTTCGAATGGCGAGCTGACCTCGGCGCGCCCGCTGATCGAGGCGATGTTGACGCGTGATCCGACGTTGCGATTGCTGGTGACGGTGAACACCGCGACGGCGCGCGCGATGGGGGAGGGCTGGGCCGATCCGCGCATCGCGATCCGCATGGCGCCTCTGGATCATCGCGCGGTGCTGGGGCGGTTCCTGCGTCGGCATGGCCCGCGTGCGCTGATCGTGATCGAGAATGAACTTTGGCCGAACCGTATGGCGCTGGTGGCGCGGGCAGGCTTGCCGATCCTCGTGATCGGGGCGCGGATTTCGGAGCGCTCCGCCGCGCGCTGGGGCAAGACCGGGCTCGGGCAGAAGATGGTCGCGCAGATCGGGGCGCTTTCGGCGCAGGATCCGGGATCGGAAAGCCGGTTCGTGAAGCTGGGGCTTCCGCCCGAGCGGCTCTTGCCGCAGGCGAACCTGAAAACCGCGATCACGCTGGAGCGTGGCGCGCCGCTCGATTGGGCGCGTAGCGAGACGGTGCTGGCCGCCTCGACGCATGAGGGCGAGGAGGCGCTGGTGCTGCGCGCCTTTGCCGACGCCCGCGCGCGCCGCCCCGGCCTGCGCCTGATCCTCGCCCCGCGCCATCCGCGTCGCGCGCCGGAAATCGCGGCGCTGATCGCGAAGGTGGGGCTTGCCCATACCGCCCGATCGAAGGATGAGCCGCCCGAAGCGGAGGTCTATCTTGCCGATACGATGGGCGAGATGGGGCGCTGGTATGAAAGCGCCGGGATCTGTTTCGTCGGTGGGTCGCTGGTCGAGAAAGGCGGGCATACGCCTTACGAGCCTGCAAGTTTCGATTGCGCGATCCTGCACGGGCCGCATGTCGCGAACTTCCGCGAGGCCTATGGTGCGCTCGACGACCAAGGCGGCGCGCGGCTTACCAAGGATGCCGCTGAACTCACGGAGCAATTCGCGACGCTCGGCGCGACCGAGCAGGCCGAACTGGCCCGTACGGCGCGCGCAGCGCTTGGCCCGCCCGCCGATATAGAAGCGCTGTCGCAGGCCGTGCTCGACCGGCTCTGAGCTGCGCGAAACGCTTGCATTGCAGGCCAAAACGCTTATCTGCTGAGACATTCTGGAGATGATGCGCAGATGATCCGCTACACGCTGCAATGCGATCGCGAGCACCGCTTTGAAAGCTGGTTCCCCTCGGCCGACGGGTTCGAGGCGCTGAAAGCGGCCGGTCAGCTGGAATGCGCGATCTGCGGCTCGCGCACGGTCGAGAAATCGCTGATGGCGCCCTCGGTGACGCCAGGGCGCAAGAAAGCCGACGCCCCCGAGGTGAAGCCGGAGCGCCCGCTTTCGGAGCCGCAATCGCAGGCCGAACAGGCCCTTGCCGCGATGCGACGCCATATCGAGGAAAACTCGGATTACGTCGGCATGAACTTCGCCAGTGAGGCCCGCGCGATGCATTCCGGTGAGACGGAAGCCCGCGCGATCCACGGCGAGGCGAAGCTCGAAGAGGCACGCGAGATGCTCGAAGAGGGTTTGCCCGTCCTGCCGCTCCCGTTCCTGACACGCCGCAAGACGAACTGAGCCCGTCTCAGCGCGCGATCTTTTCGGCCTGCCGTAGCGCCAGCGCGCCGATGGTGAGCGAGGGCGCCTCACCGCCGCCCGAAGACGGGAACAGGCTCGCATCGGAAATCCAGAGGTTCGCGTGATCGTGGCTGCGCCCGAAGGCATCGGTCACCGAGCTTGCGCTCTCCGTTCCCATGCGTGCTGTGCCGAAGACATGGGTTGCGGAGAAACTGTCCCAGCTCCCCCGCTCTTCAAGGATCGCCTCGGCTCCGGTTGCTCGCAACAGGCTGCGGCAACCTTCAGCCATCTTTCGAAGCAGGGCGAGGCTGTTTGCGGTGAGAACCGAGCTGATCACCGGCAGCGGCACGCCGTTGGCGTCGTGTTGCTCAGCCGAAAGCGTCACGCGGCTGCGCTCATCGGGGATCACGGCACCCAACGCCGCGACTGTGAGCGCCGAGCCAAACTGAGTGCGCATCGCTTGGTGGAATGCCGCGCCATGACCACGCACGAGGCGTTGCGCATAGCCAATCGGCCCGTTCAGCCCCAATTCACGCACCGCCGAAGTATAGCGGCATCCACCAACCGCCCCCGGCACGCCGTCGGGCGCGGATTGCGCCCAGCTGATCGCATCGGCAGGCAGGCCCATATGGCTGTTCTTCAGTCCCGGCACGAATGCCGTGCTCGACCAGCTCAACGTTTCCATGAAGTTGCGCCCGACCTGCCCCGAGCCATTGGCGACGCCTTCGGGCGCGTCCGGCTGCGCGCTCGCGAGCAGCAAGCGCGGCGTCTGCACGGCACCGCCAGCCAGGATCAGGATCGGGGTTTCCTGCCGGACGGCCTTCCCTGCATGGACATAATGAACCGCCGCTGCCTGTCCATTCGGGCCGAGCTCAATTCGAGTGACCGGAGCGTTCGCGATCAACGTCAACCGCCCGCTCGCCTGCGCATGGCGCAGATAGGTCACATCGGCCGAGCCCTTGTCGCCCAGTGGACAGCCCCGGCTGCACTGGCCGCAATAATTGCAGGAGGGCCGGTCGTCATAGGGCACGCTATTGGCCGCGCGCATATTGGGTTCGAAGGGCAGACCTGCCTTGGCTCCCGCCTGGACCAGACGCCGCGCAGGCGGGCTGAGCGGATGGGCCGGCAGGGGCGGCGGCGCGGAGCGTGGACGGGCATCACTGGCCGAGGGGCGTGCGGGCCCGGCCACGCCCATCATCGCCTCTGCCTGAGCGTAAAAGGGTGCGAGATCGTCATAAGAGAGCGGCCAATCCGCACCGATCCCGTGGTCGCGCGCGAGATGGAAGCTCGCGGGATGGAGACGGTGCGCCTCGCCTACGAAATGCAGCGTACTGCCGCCAACCCCCATCACATGTGAATAGCCGATCTCCCCCGTCTCGCGAAAACCGGGCGGGGGCTGGCGCGGAGTGACGGCGTCATGGCTTTGCAAGTCGCTGTCGGATGGGTCGAGCTGCCCGAGATCGCCATAAAGGATCTCCCCTCGACTTCCGGGTGGAGACGGGAAGATATGGCGTTCCCAATCCGCATTGGTGAGCGGGTAATCGCGGGACGGATCGAAGGCGGGACCGGCCTCGAGCAGAAGAACCGAAAGCCCCCGCTTGGTCAGCGCCCAAGCGGACGCGGCCCCGCCTGCGCCTGAACCAATGATCACGACATCAGGCGGGCTCATGCGTCCCCCCATGGTGGCGGATAGCCAACCGGTTGCGGCGCGGGTTCAAGCGGCAGGTCCGAAAGCGCCTCGGGATGGATGTAGTAAAAGCCCACCGCAAGGAGCCGTGTCACGTGGTAAAATCGCCCCGGGATTTCGTTGTAATCGGCCTGCGCGAGCCAATCGACGATCTCGTCGCGGGCGGCTGGCGGCAGGTCCGCGAAGCGCGCGGGGCCGACGCTGTCGAGAAACATGGTTCCCGCCGCGATCAGCCGTTCACTGAGGCTGCCCGGCTCGATTTCCGCGCGCAGCTCCGCCCCAACGCCGAGTGCGCTGGCCGAGGGCGTGCCCTCGGAGCCGGGCAGCAGAATGTCGAGATAGGCGTCGAGCGTCGCGGGCGCGATCGTGCCAGCCTCGAGATTTTGCGCGCAAAGCAGCCTTGGCGCGAGCCCGGAGGCTGCCGTCGCTGCCATCGCCAGCAATGCCGCACGTCGCGTTGGATCACCTGTGGTCCGAGCCATGAATTCCCGGCCTTTCCTGTGGTATTTCCGCCAGACTGCGGAGAACCTTACCCTTGGAAACACTGGGGTTTCCTTGCGTGAACTCACGATCTGGTGAATGCTTGCCGCGAAACTGAAGAAATTTCCACCCAGAATGACGGAGATCCGGATGAAACGCCTTGCAAGCGCAGCAATCATCGCCCTGACCACCTTTGCCTCGGCCGCGCATGCGGGTTATTTTGCGCCGCCGACCAAGGGCTCCGAGAGCAAGACACACCTCTTTGCCGGTCTCAACTGGACCTTCGGCAAGCAGGGCGGCGGGCTGTCGACCCGCGTCGGCGCGATCTACACTGATATCAACTCGGATGATGACGTGAAGGGCGCGCGGGTCTTTCTCGATCTCGACCTGTTCAAGCAGGGCGGCACGCCCAGCGTCTTCGTGACGGGCTTCAAGGGGACGACCTATGGCATGGGCGAACTGGGGCTGGGTTACGACTTCGGCAGCGGTGAGATGATCGGCCAGTTCGGCGGGCTGATGAACCACTTCGAGGCCGGCGGTAATTACGGCTTCTCGGGCAGCGGCTTGAGCGGCTATCTCGGCGTGACGAGCTTCAAGTTCGACAAGGTCAAGCCGACGACGTCTAACAATATCTATGACTTGCAACTGCAATAATCTCGAGCGCCCATCCAAAGCTTCATCTGCGCGGGGCCACCTCGCGCAGATGAACTGACGGGCCGGACCGGGCGCCATGAGCCCTCCAGCAGCCCCGCCCCCTCTCTCCTCTGATCCGCCGCACCCTTTCCCCGACGCCAAGCAAATCTCTTGCGCGCGTCAACGGCTTGGGCTAGCAGGGGCGCGACTCTGCCCAAGGGGGTTTCCATGCCAATTCTGGTGATGAAATTCGGCGGCACTTCGGTCGCTGATCTCGACCGGATTGCCAACGCCGCTGAAAAGGTTAAGCGCGAAGTTGAGCGCGGCTATGACGTGATCGTCATCGTCTCGGCGATGTCGGGC
Source organism: Thioclava pacifica DSM 10166 (assembly GCF_000714535.1). Lineage (GTDB taxonomy): Bacteria > Pseudomonadota > Alphaproteobacteria > Rhodobacterales > Rhodobacteraceae > Thioclava > Thioclava pacifica. The sequence continues at coordinate 58,286 of NZ_AUND01000023.1, forward strand.
AAGACCAATGAGCTGGTGAACTGGGTCGAGACGACCTCGCCGCTCTATGACGCGCGTGAATATGATGCGGTCGTTGCCTCGGGCGAGAATGTCACGGCGGGCCTGATGTCTCTGCGCCTTCAGGAGATGGGTGTCTCGGCGCGCAGCTGGCAAGGCTGGCAGGTTCCGATCAATACCACCTCGGCACATGGCGCCGCGCGCTTCATGTCGATCCCGCGCGCCAATATTGACGCCAAGTTCGCCGAAGGTTTCCGCGTGGCGGTCGTTGCGGGCTTCCAGGGTCTGTCGGCCGAGGGCCGGATCACCACGCTGGGCCGCGGCGGGTCTGACACGACGGCGGTGGCCTTCGCGGCCGCCTTCGAGGCGGAGCGCTGCGATATCTACACCGATGTCGATGGCATCTATACCACCGACCCGCGCATCTCGCCCAAGGCGCGCAAGCTCGACAAGATCGCCTTCGAGGAGATGCTCGAGCTTGCTTCGCTCGGCGCGAAGGTGCTGCAAACCCGCTCGGTCGAGCTCGCGATGCGCTACAATGTCCGCCTGCGCGTGCTCTCCTCCTTCGAGGAGACCGATGAAAACTCTGGAACCCTCGTTTGCGGTGAGGATGAAATCATGGAATCGAAAGTCGTCTCCGGCGTCGCCTACTCGCGCGATGAAGCCAAGATCACGCTCTTCACCATCGAGGACCGCCCCGGCATCGCCTCGGCAATCTTCGGACCGCTGGCCGAAGCCGGGATCAACGTGGACATGATCGTCCAGAACATCTCCGAGAAGGACTATGACGACGCCCATACCGGCGCCGTGACCGATATGACCTTCTCCTGCCCGACCAACCAGGTCGCGCGCGCCCGCAAGGCGATGGAAGACGCGATGGCCGCTGGTCTGATCAAGTATGACGACCTGATCATCGACACCGAGGTCGCCAAAATCTCCGTTGTCGGCATCGGGATGCGCAGCCACGCAGGCGTCGCAGCGAAGATGTTCGAGGCGCTGGCTGCTGAAAACGTCAACATCAAGGTCATCGCGACCTCCGAAATCAAGATTTCGGTGCTGGTGGACCGCAAATATCTGGAACTGGCGGTTCAGGCCCTGCATGATGCCTTCGAGCTCGACAAGGCCTGACTGACCGGCGGCCTTCATCAAACGGGGGCAGACTTTACAGATGGTGGAACTGAGCGAAAGTGACAGTCGCACACTGCTTCGGCGGCTGCGCGACACGCTGGCCACCGAGGGGAGCGGTCAGGACCGTCTGAACCACATCACCCAGATCATCGCGGATTCGATGGGGACGCAGGTGTGCTCGATCTACCTGTTCCGCGATCCCGAGACGCTGGAGCTCTGCGCCACCGAGGGTCTCAAGCCGGAAGCCGTTCACCACACGCGGATGAGGCTGGGCGAGGGTCTGGTGGGCCGCGTGGCGCGGTCGGGCCGGCCGATCAACTCCGCTGATGCCCCCTCCGAGCCCGGTTTCCGCTACATGCCGGAAACGGGTGAAGAGATTTATTCGAGCTTCGTCGGCGTGCCGATCCAGCGCGTGGGCGAGAAGCTCGGCGTGCTCGTCGTGCAATCGAAAGAGAAACGCTCCTTCTCGGATGACGAGCTTTACGGGCTCGAAGTTGTGGCGATGGTGCTGGCCGAGATGACCGAGCTCGGTGCCTTCGTCGGTGGTGAAAACTCCGAGATTGGCGCGACCCACCGCTTCCCGGTGATGTTCCGTGGCGCGACCGGGCAGGAAGGCGCCGCCGAGGGCCGGGTCTGGCTGCATGAGCCGCGCGTGGTGGTGACGAACCCGGTGGGCGAAGATCCCGACGCCGAGGCCGCACGCCTCGAAGCCGCGATCAAGGAGCTGCGTGCCAAGATCGACACCATGCTCAAAAGCCCGACGCTGATCGACAAGGATCAGCGCCAGGTGCTCGAAACCTTCAAGATGCTCGCCGCGTCCAAAGGCTGGAAGCGGCGGATGCTCGAGGATATCGCGGCGGGTCTCTCGGCCGAGGCTGCGGTCGAGAAAGAGCAGAACGCCGCGCGCGACCGGATGGCGAAAGCCCCCGATCCTTATCTGCGCGAGCGCCTGAACGATCTCGACGACCTGTCGAACCGGCTGCTGCGCCAACTCACGGGGCAAGGCACCGATACCGGTGCGGAACTGCCCGAGAACCCGGTTCTGATCGCGCGCAATATCGGCCCGGCGGAGCTGCTTGATTACGATCGCAAGCTCAAGGGGATCGTGCTGGAGGAAGGGTCCGTCGGCTCTCATGCCGCGATCGTGGCCCGCGCGCTCTCGATCCCGCTGGTGATCCATGCCGGTCGGATCACCGCCGAGGCGCTCAATGGCGATCCGATCCTCGTCGATGGCGATCAGGGCGTGGTGCATCTGCGCCCCGAAGAAAGCGTGGCCCATGCCTTCCGCGACAAGATCGCGATGCAGGCCGAGGCGCAGAAGCGCTATGCCTCCTTGCGCGACCTGCCCGCGCAGGACCGAAACGGCACCACGATCTCGCTGATGATGAATGCCGGCCTCATGGCCGACCTGCCCTCGCTGAAAGGCTCGGGCGCCGATGGCGTCGGCCTCTTCCGTACCGAATTGCAATTCCTGACCCGTACCCGCGTGCCGCGCCGCGACGAGCTCGCCCAGCTCTATCGTCGCGTGATGGATGCGGCCGACGGCAAGAGAGTGCATTTCCGCACGCTCGATATCGGCTCGGACAAGGTCGTGCCTTACATGAAGCCGCAGGACGAGCCGAACCCCGCAATGGGCTGGCGCGCGCTGCGAGTGGGTCTCGACAAGCCCGGCGTGCTGCGGATGCAGCTTCAGGCGCTGCTGCGTGCGGGCAATGGACGGCCGATGTCGATCATGTTCCCCTTCATTGCGCTTCCCGAGGAATTCACCACCGCGCGCGACATGCTGTTGCGCGTGCGCGATCGCGAAGCACAGCTTGGCCGCCCCGTCCCCGAGGATCTGCGCGTCGGCGCGATGCTCGAGACCCCCTCGCTCGGTTTCGCCCCGGACAGCTTCTATCGCGAGTGCGATTTCATCTCGATCGGTGGCAATGACCTCAAGCAGTTCTTCTTCGCCGCCGACCGCGAGAACGAGCGCGTGCGCCGTCGTTATGACACGCTGGATGGGTCTTTCCTGAATTTCCTCGAGCGGATCATCGCGCGCTGCGCCGTCTCGGGGACGCCGCTGAGCTTCTGCGGCGAGGATGCGGGCCGTCCGATCGAAGCGCTGACGCTGGCCGCGCTCGGGATCCGGACACTCTCGATGCGCCCCGCTTCGATCGGCCCGGTGAAACATCTGATCCGTCGCGCGGATCTTACCGAGCTGCGCCAGATCATCCAGAAAGCCCGCAATGACGGCCAGACAACCGTGCGCGCGGCGGTGACGAATTACCTCGCCCATCTCTGAGCGATCTCTAGACTTGGAAGGGTGCGCTGCCCGCATCGCTGAAGTCTTCAAGGAAGAGGGGGCGCTGCCCCCTCGGCGCGATTGCGCCTCACCCCCGAGATATTTCCGTCAAGAAGAAGGGATCAGCTTTCGAGCCCGATCAGGCGAGGCACCTCGGCCATATCAGTGAAAAGTTCTGCCCCTTCTGCCTCGAGGCGTGGGTTTGCACCTTGCGGAGCATAGCCCAGGCAGCGCATCCCGGCGGCTTTCGCGGCGCGCGCGCCGGTCGGGCTGTCCTCGATCACCACGCAGGCGCGCGGATCGGCGCCGAGCGCGGATGCGGCATGCAGGTAGAGATCGGGTTTCGGCTTGGGCATGTTCAGGTCCTGTCCCGAGAACAGCAGCCCGTCGAGCCGGGCGCGGATCGCGGGATGCTGGCCGAGAGTCGCCTCCATTTTCGCCTGTCGCCCGTTCGAGCCGACCGCGAAGGGGATCCCTTCCGCATCGAGGCGGGCCAGCAATTCCGGGATGCCGGGCATCAGGTCGGTACCTGCCCGCAGTCTTGCATAAAGTGCCTCGTAATAGGTATCGACCCAGGTTTCAGGCAGGTCTGCACCGTGCGCGCGGCCCCAGCTTGCGACATGTTCGATGGTCGAGCCGATGAAGGCTTCTTTCAGCTCGGAGATCGATTTTTCGACCCCATGGCGGGCGAACTCTTCCTGGATCAGGAGGAAGGTCGCGGGTTCGCTGTCGACGAGCACGCCATCGCAATCGAAGAGAATGGCTTGCGGGATCATTCGGGCATCCGGGCGAGGGTGACAAGCGTGTCGCCGTAGCGCCGCTGGTCGAGTTGAAGCAGGGGTTGGGCGAGGATCGGCGGGGTGTTTTCCTCCCAGACGATGGTCGCGCCCGGGGCGAACCAGCCGCCTTCGAGGCAGGAGGCAACGGCGCGTTCGCCCAGCCCCATCCCATAGGGCGGATCGAGAAAGATCAGGTCGTAACCGGGGCCGCGATTGGGACCCATATTGGTCGCGTCCCGGCGCCAGACATCGGTCACGCCCATCGCGCGCATCGCCTCGATATTGCGGCGCAGCAGCGCGCGGGCTGCGGTGCCATCATCGACAAAGGCCACGCGGGACGCCCCGCGGGAGAGCGCCTCAAGACCAAGTGCGCCGGTACCTGCGAAGAGGTCGAGCACGCGCGCACCGGGCACGGGATTGCCATGGCTGCCATTGATCAGAAGATTGAAGATGCTCTCGCGCACGCGATCCGTGGTCGGGCGCAGATGCGCCGCCGCATCGCCTTCTCCAACATCAGCCAGTTTCAACCCGCGTCGTTCGCCTCCGATGATCCTCATTTCATCAGCGCCTTCAATTCGGCCGTCGTCTCGACTTGCTCGGGGGTAACGGGTTTCGCGGCTTCGATCAGGCGCTTGCCGACCATATAGGCGCGCGCATCGTTGATCGCGTCGACGGCGATCAGGCGACCGCCGCGGAAATACCAGAAGCTCGCGCCATCATCGTGGCGGGTGATGACCCGGTCGTAGCCGGTGTTGAGCCCGGCGATCTGGAGCTTGGCGTCGAACTGGTCCGACCAGAACCACGGTTTTGGCACGTAATCCTTGCCAGCGCCGAGCATGTTCGCGGCGACCAGCTCGCCCATGTCGATCGCGTTGCCCACGGATTCGAGACGCACTCGTCCCTCCGCTCCGGGGAAAGAGGCGCAATCCCCTGCCGCCCAGACATGGGCGATCGAGGTTTGTCCGCGCAGGTCCACGGCGATGCCGTTCTCGCACTGGATACCGGCCGCGCGGGCGATCTCGTCATCGGGGGTGACGCCGATGCCGACGATCACGAAATCGGCGGGGAGGGTACGGCCATCGGCCAGTTCCACGCCTGTGACATCGGTCTCGCCGGTGAGCTTCGCAAGCCCGATGCCTTCGAGGATTTCGACGTCGTGCTCTTGGTGCAGGGTGCGGATCGCATCGGCGGTCTGTGCGCAGGCGACGCGACCGAGGATCCGCGGGGCGGCCTCGACAAGCGTGACTTCGAGGCCGAGTTTGCGCGCCACCGCGGCAGCCTCCAGCCCGATATAGCCGCCGCCCACGACGACCAGCCGCTTGCCGGCATGAAACATCGGTTGCATCGCATCGACATCAGCGAGGTTGCGCACGGTGAAGACATTGCCCAGATCGCCGCCGATCGCGGCGGGCAGACGGCGCGGTGTGGCGCCGGTGCAGAGCGCAAGTTCGGTATAGTCGAGGGTCTCGCCACTCGAGAGAGTCACGCGCTGCGCATCGGTGTCGATCGCGGTGGCGCAGGTGCCGAGTTGCAAGGCGATGTTATTCTCTGCCCACCAGTCCGGAGCACGCAGCGTCAGCCGCTCGACGCCCATATCGCCCAGCAGATAGGCCTTCGAGAGCGGTGGGCGCTGATAGGGCGGGAGCGGCTCTGAACCGATCACGGTGATCGGCCCCTCATGGCCCAAGGCACGCAGTTTCGCGGCCATCGAGGCTGCCGCCTGACCCGCTCCGACGATCACGATCCCGCTCATCTCATTCTCCACTGGCCCGTTTCGCGCCCGACCCTATATCGTTGCGCGGAACAAACGCAACGCGACAACATCGGAGCCTTCCATGACCATAACGACTGGCGACACTCTTCCCGGCGCGACTTTCCTCGTGATGGGTGCAGAGGGGCCGCAACCCGTGAGCCTCGGCGAGAAGATGAAGGACCGCACGGTCGTGATCTTCGCGGTTCCGGCCGCGTTCAGCGGAACCTGCTCGACGGCTCATGTGCCGAGCTTCATGCGCACCAAGGACCAGTTCACCGAGAAAGGCGTTGACGAGATCATCTGCATTTCGGTGAACGATCCCTTCGTGATGAAGGTCTGGGGCGAGATGACCGGCGCGACCGAAGCGGGCATCACGATGCTGGCCGACGCGGAGGGCGCCTTCACGCAGGCGATCGGTATGGATTTCACCGCACCTGCCGTGGGGCTCATCAACCGCTCGCGCCGCTACGCGATGCTTGTCGAGAATGGTGTGGTGAAGATCCTGCATGTCGAGGAAAGCCCCGGCACTTGCGAGGCCTCGGCAGGCGAAGGTCTGCTGGCCGAGATCTGAGCCACGGCTTCGCGATAACGAAAACGCCCGGACGATGCGCCGGGCGTTTTGCGTTCAGTCTTCATCCTCGGGGGTCTCGACAAGCCGCATGAGCGGGCGGCCGATATCGCGATCAACCTCGGCGACGCCATCGGCCAGAGCATCGAGTGCGCCTGCGAGTTCGATATCGAGCACGCTTACTCCGCCGCAATCATGCGTCGTCAGCGTGATCTCGACCTTGTTGTAGACATTGCGCCAATCGGGATGGTGATCCATCTTCTCGGCGCTCAGCGCGGCCTGGCTCATGAAGCCCCATGCGGCGGAGAAATTTTTGAACAGGAGGCGCTTGATCAGCGCGTCCTGACCCTCCGCCGCGCGCCAGCCGGTATCTTCCAACCCGCTCAGCAGCGCCTTGCGTTCGTCCGTATCGAGTTTCGACGTCATCGCCAGCTCCTCTTCGGCTCATGCTTTGCGCAGCCTCGCAGCGAAGCGCGGCCAGTTCAAGCCGCGCCGCTCTCCGCCGTCGCTGCCTTGGTCTCGATCTTGGGCACCTGGACCACTTCGAGCGTGCGAGTGGGGAAGGGGATGCCGATGCCGTTCGCGTCGAACTCTTCCTTGATCTTCCGGGTGTAATCCGCCTGCAAGGCCCAGAAATCCGACGCATTGGCCCAGACGCGGAAGGTGAAATCGACCGAGCTGTCGCCCAGGGCCTTCACCCGGATCGTCGGTGCGGGGTCATTCAGCGCGCGCTCATCCGAGAGCGAGATGCGCTCCAGTACCTCCTGCGTTTTCTTCAGATCGGCGTCATAGGCAACCCCGATCGTCAGATCCATCATTCGGGTCGGATTGGCCGAGTAGTTGATGATCGACTTCGACCAGATATCGCCATTGGGCACGATGATCTGGATGCCGTCATAGGTCTTGAGCACGGTGTAGAAGAGCTGGATCTCGGTCACCGTGCCACTCTCGGATCCGGCCGCGATGAAATCGCCCTGCCGGAACGGGCGGAAGAGAATGATCATCACGCCCGCGGCGAGGTTCGACAGCGTGCCTTGCAGCGCGAGACCGATGGCCAGACCGGCAGCACCGACGAGCGCTGCCAGCGAAGTGGTCTGGATGCCGAAACGGTTGAGGATGAAGATCACCCCGATCGCGAGGATCAGGTATTTGACCATGTTCCCGAGGAAGCCGAAGAGCGTGTCGTCGAGCCGTGCATAGCGGTTCGAGAGCGCCACGATCCGCCGCTTCGCCCAGGCCGAGATCGCCATCGCGACCAGCAAGATCACCAGCGCTGCCACCACGTTCACCGCGACCATGATCGCGGCGTCGATCCGATCCTGTGTCAGCCAGCTGCTGACTTGGGTCAGGTCCTCAAGATTCATTCGTCTCTCCTGTCATATGTCTTCTGACAAACGCCGGCTCAGCGTTCGGGTTCCTTCGGGGCCCGGAAAGGGCCCATCTCGGTGAGGATCTCGATATCCTCATCAACGGCGGCGCGTTCAGCCTCAAGATAATCCGCGACGGCACGGCGCAGGCCGGGATGGGCGATCCAATGTGCGGAATGGGTGGGGACGGGCAGATAACCACGCGCAAGCTTGTGTTCGCCCTGTGCACCCGCCTCGACGCGGGACAGGCCGTGCGCGATCGCGAAATCGACGGCCTGATGGTAGCAAAGTTCGAAATGCAGGAAGGGTTGATCCTCGATACAGCCCCAATAGCGGCCGAACAGCGCCTCGCGCCCGATCAGGTTCAGCGCCCCTGCGATTGGGCGCGGTCCGTTCATCGCGAGCACAAGCAGTACATCCTCGCGCATCTCGTGCAAGCGGTCGAAGAAATCGCGCGTCAGGTAGGGCCGGCCCCATTTCCGGCTGCCGGTGTCCTGATAGAAGGACCAGAACGCGTCCCAATGCTCGGGGCGGATGTCGTCGCCAGTAAGTTGCACGATCTCGCCGCCGAAGGCCTGTGCACGCTGACGTTCCTTGCGCAGGGCCTTGCGCTTGCGGGAGCTGAGCTCGCCGAGGAAGTCGTCGAAACTGGCGTAATCGCGATTGATCCAGTGGAATTGCTGACCGATCCGGTGCAGCCAGCCCGCATCCTCTGCCAGCTCCGCCTCGTCCTCGGTGCAGAAGGTGATGTGAATGGAGGAAACCCCCGCACCCTCGGCGATCTGCGCCATCCCCGCCAGCAGCGCGCGCCTGCCCGCCTCTTCCAGACCCGGCAGCGTCAGAAGCCGCCGCCCCGCGACAGGGGTGAAGGGAACAGCGCATTGCAGCTTCGGATAATAACGCCCGCCTGCGCGCTCATAGGCATCGGCCCACCCATGATCGAAGACATATTCGCCCTGGCTGTGGGATTTGACATAGAGCGGGGCAACGGCAATCACTTGCCCGCCCATCCGTGCGACGACATGGCGCGCATCCCAGCCCGTGCCCGGACCGACGGAGCCCGAGGCCTCGAGCGCGGCAAGAAACCGATGGGTGGTGAAAGGATCGAAAGCCCGCTGCCCATCCCCGGTTTCGGGGCAGGCACAGGCGTTCCAATCGCTTTCATCTATTTCGGAAATATCCGAATGAAGCGTGATTTCAACGCTTTGATCCATGGTCCCCCGGGGGAGGTTGCGAGGCCTTTGCGCTGAATCTGGGCTCTTCGGCCCCTCGGTCAAGCGGGGAGCGCCGAAAGATAGCCCTCGAAGGTCACGTTATCGGCCACCTGCCGCGCCAGCGCCTCCTCATCAACCGAGCGGATCGTCCAGCATAGAACCGGGACGCCCAAGCCTTTCAACTCGGCCACGCGCGCCGCTGTCAGGTCTTTCGCCTCATGCGAGATGAAGGCCGCACCGATGCGCTCGAAATCGGGGATCGGTCGCAGTTCGTCACCGCGCGCGACCGGCAGAAAGGCCCAATCGTTCTGCTCATAGGCCGAGGTGGTCAGCCCGACCGGCACGCCCGGTGCAAGCCGCGCGAAAGCATCGACCGCATGGGGGTTGAAGGACATCACCGCGACTGGCCCTTTGTAGTCGCGCAGCAAATGGGCGGTCGCTTCCTCGAGCGGGCCGACATTGAGACCGAGCGCGCCGTCTTGATCCTTCAGCTCGATCAGCATCGGCACCTGGCCGCCGACAATCTTCAGCACTTCGGCCAGGGTCGGAATGCCCTCGTCGCCCCCCTTGAGCTGGATGGCGCCCAACTCAGCGGCGCTGCGCTCGCGCACGAGGCCAGTCTCACCGGTAAGACGGTCCAGCTTGTAGTCGTGAAAGACCATTGGCACGCCGTCCGATGAGATCTGAAGATCGATCTCGATTCCGTATCCCGCAGCCATCGCGGCCCGGATCGCGGCGCGGCTGTTCTCGGGCCGACCGAGCGCAAGGTCATGCAGCGCCCGATGCGCGATCGGGAGCCGCAGGAAATCGGGATGCAGCGACATCACTCGACCTCGAAAATCGCCTCGATCTCGACCGAGACGCCAAGCGGCAGGGAGGCGGCGGAAACCGCGGAGCGGGCGTGACGTCCAGCCTCGCCGAAGACCTCGACCATCAGGTCCGAGCAGCCGTTGACCACCTTGGGCTGGTCGGTGAAATCGACGGTCGAATTGACGAAGCCCACGAGTTTCACCACGCGCTTGATCTTGTCGAGATCGCCGAGCGCCGCCTTCGCCTGTGCGATCAGCGCGAGCCCGCAGAACCGCGCGGCCATTGCGCCCTCGGCCACGTCCATGCTCTCGCCGAGCTTGCCGAGGATCAGCCCTTCGGGACCGTTCGAGATCTGGCCCGACACGAAAAGCTGGTTTCCGGTGCGCACGAAGGGCACGTAATTTGCCGCGGGCATCGGCGCCTCGGGCAAGGTGATTCCGAGTTCTGCCAGACGGGCTTCGATTTTTGCCATGAGGGCCTCCATCAGTTTCGCGCGGAGGCTAGGCCCGCGCCGCGGCCCTCGCAAGCGGAATCCTGATCGCCGTCGGCAGCATCGTCGCTGCGATTTCCCCGCGTGACGGCCCGCAAAGCCCATGCTAGGCAGGGCCATGAACAAAGCCGCCCCCATTCCCTCGCGCCAGCAGATCCTCGACTGGCTCAACGACAACCCCGACCAGACGGCCAAGCGTGACATCGCGCGGGCCTTCGGTGTGAAGGGGCAGGCGAAGATCGAACTCAAGCGGATCCTGCGCGAGATGGAGGCCGAAGGGCTCATCGAGAAACGCCGCCGCCAGTTCCGCGACCCGAACACGCTGCCGCCGGTAACCGTGCTGCGGATGCTGCGCGAAGACAGTCAGGGCGACCAATGGGCCGAGCCCGCGGAATGGACGGGCGAGGGGGCAGCGCCGGTCGTGCTCTATGTGCGCCGCGAGGGCGATCCGGCGCTGGCGCAGGGCGACCGCATCCTCGGGCGTCTCACGCCGGTCGAAGATGAAAGCTATGACTACGAGGCGCGGCTGATCCGCAAGATCGGCACCGCCTCGCACCGCATTGTCGGCATCTTCCGCAAGACCGCCGAGGGCGGGCGGATCATGCCGATCGACAAAGGTTCTGAGAGCGAGTGGCAGGTGCCCGCCGGTGTGACCGAAGGTGCCAAGGATGGCGAACTGGTCGAGGCCGAGCAGACCGGTCCGCGTGGGCGTATGGGACTGCCGCGGGCGCGGGTTCTCGAAGTGCTGGGCGATCCCTCGGCGCCCAAGGCGGTGTCGCTCATCGCGATCCACCAGCACGGCATTCCCGATGATTTTCCCGACGAGGTCGTGGCCGAGGCCGACGCCGCCGAGCCCGCGCCCCTCGGGGATCGCGAAGACCTGCGCAAGCTGCCTTTCGTCACCATCGACCCCGCCGACGCGCGTGACCGGGACGATGCGGTGCTCGTCGAGCGCGACGACGATCCGAAGAACGAGAACGGCTTCCTGATCTGGGTCGCGATCGCGGATGTGGCGCATTACGTGACGCCGGGGTCTGCGCTTGATCGCGAGGCGCGCAAGCGGGGCAATTCCACCTATTTCCCCGACCGGGTCGTACCGATGCTGCCCGATCGGCTGTCGGGCGATCTGTGTTCGCTGCATGAAAATGTCGATCGTGCGGTGCTCGCGGTTCGGATGAAGATCGACGAACATGGCCGCAAGCTGAGCCACCGTTTCACCCGTGGCATGATCCGTTCGGTCGGCTCGCTCGAATATGCGCAGGTTCAGGATGCCCGCGACGGCAACCCGGACGAGAAGACCGAAGGCATGGTCGAGGAGATCATCGACCCGATCTACGAGGCCTATGAGGCGCTCAAACGTGCCCGCGCGCTGCGTCAGCCGCTGGAGCTCGACCTGCCCGAGCGGCAGATCGTGATCGGAGATGATGGTCACGTCGCGTCGATCCGGTTCAAGACGCGGCTCGACGCCCACAAGCTGATCGAGGAATTCATGGTGCTGGCCAATGTCGCCGCCGCCGAGGAACTCGAAAAGCTGCGCCGCCCGCTGCTTTACCGCGTCCACGAGGAGCCCAGTCTCGAAAAGATCGAGGCGTTGCGAGAAGTGGCGCAGGCCTCGGGCTTCAACCTTGCCAAGGGACAGGTGCTCAAGACCGCGCATCTCAACAACCTGCTCAGCCAGTCCGAGGGGTCCGAGTTCGACGAGCTGATCAACATCACCACGCTGCGCTCGATGACGCAGGCCTATTACGCGCCGACGAATTACGGCCATTTCGGCCTCGCGCTGCGGTCCTATGCGCATTTCACCTCGCCGATCCGGCGCTATTCCGACCTGATCGTGCACCGCGCGTTGATCCTCGGCCATGGCTGGGGCAAGGACGGGCTGAGCCAGTGGGATATCGACAATCTCGAGGAGACCGCGCAGCAGATCTCCGACACCGAGCGCCGTTCGATGGCCGCAGAGCGCGACACGACGGACCGTTATCTGGCGGCCTACCTGTCGGATCGGGTGGGCAGCGAATTCGCCGGGCGCATCTCGGGGGTACAGAAATTCGGCGCCTTCGTGAGGCTCGACGAGACCGGTGCGGACGGACTGATCCCGATCCGCGAGATCGGGCGCGAGTTCTTCCATTTCGACCGTGAGGCACAGGAGCTGGTGGGCTCGGAGACCGGCATGACCATCACCATCGGCCAGCGCGTCCGGGTGCGTCTGGCTGAGGCCGTTCCGATCACCGGCGGGCTGATGCTGGAGCTGCTGGAGGTCGAGGGGCAGGGGATGCCCTCGGGCAACGGCAAGCGCCGCAAGGGGCGCCGTCCGGGTACGCGCCCTCCGCGCAAGCCGGCGCGAGATGCGGCGAAGAAGAAGGCGATTGCGCGCAAGGTCAAACGCACCCGCAAGAAATAAGATCTACAGCATCCACTCGATCGGAAGACGCTGTGCGATCCAGAGCACGATGCGATGGGTCAGCGGAACGCCTGGTTCGCGTTTGAGCACCGGCTGACCGGGGCGCGACCAGCGCAGTTGTTGCGTGCGTGTCAGGCGCAGCCGCCAGGCGCGCTGCGGTATGAACTCGTGGAACGCATCGGAGATCTGCGCAGCGATCTCGGGGGCGGCGAGCACCAGCCCCAGCTCGGTATTGAGCCGCATCGAGCGCGGGTCGAAGTTGAACGAACCGATGAAGACACGGGCGCGATCCACCGCGAAGACCTTCGCATGCAGCTTGTTGCGCGAAAATGGCGAGGTGCCGCGAATATCCGAGCCCACGAACTCTCCCGGCCTCAGGCGCGTGGGGCGCTGCGCCTCGGCATCGGGGGCGTATTCATAAAGCTCGATCCCCGCGCGCAGCAGCCCCTTGCGGCGATGCGCATAGCCCGAATGCACCAACGGCACATCCGTCGCGGCATAGGAATTGGTGAGCACCCGGATCTTCGCGCCCGCTTTCGCGATCCGCCGCAGGTAGCGAACCCCGGCGCGCGTCGGAACGAGGTAGGGCGTGATCAGGACAAGCTCCTGCGTCGGCAAGCCGAGCGCTCGGACGAGATATTCCCAGAGCAGCTTACGACCTTTCAGGAGCCCGTGGACCTTCGAGGGGTGGTCGTAAAGCAGCTGCGCATCGGCGATGACGATTTGCGTCCCTTCGTCCAGGATCTCATTGCCGCGCTCGCGGCTGGAGATGGCCTCGGCATAGGCGCTGGCCTCGGGGGCGGACAGCCGCAACTCCTCGGCCTTCACGATGGCGCGGGCCTCCTCTTCTTCGCAGCGGCCCAGCATCAATTCGGCCGGGATCGCGGCCGGGGCGTTCCAGTAGAGATCGAACTGCTTTCCCACTTGCGGAAGCACCGGGCCCGCGACGGTGACATCCATGTCCATATAGAGCCCGGAGGAGGAGAGATCGTTGAAATAATCGTCGCCGATATTGCGCCCGCCGAGGATCGCGATGCGTCCGTCGGCGATCATCGCCTTGTTATGCATGCGCCTGTTGAGGCGGCGAAAATCCGACAGATAGCCAAGCACACGTGCGCGTCGGATCGGAAAAGGGTTGAAAAGCCGCACTTCGACATTCGGGAGCTGGTCGAGCGCCGCGAGCGTGCGGTCCATCCCTGCCGTGCCGTTGTCGTCGATCAGCAGCCGTACCTCTACGCCGCGCGCCGCTGCGGCACGCAGGGCGCCCAGCATCAGCGCCCCGGCGATATCGTTTTGCCAGATGTAATATTGCAGATCGAGCGAGACCTCCGCCGCCGCGACAAGTTCGAGCCGCGCCGCCAACGCATCCACCGGATCGGTAAGAACCTGAATCGCATTCTTTTCGCCCGCTTGCGTGAGCCGCGCGCTCAGGGCGCGCGCGATGCGCCCGGTCTCCGGGGCCACGCGAACCTCGCTGAAGGGAAACGGCCCGCGTGGAAGGCGGTGCGACAGCCGCGCCACCAAAAGCGTCAGGCCGAACAGCCCGATGAGTGCGGTCACGCCCGACAGCGTGAGGATATGGATCAGTGCAAGCTCCATGGCCCGCATCATGTAGCCGGATCATGGGTTTGGGGAAGTGGCTGTTTCGAATGAAAAAAGGGCCAGCGCGATGGCCGGCCCTTCCAATCTCGTTTTCGCGCCGGGTCAGCCGATCGCGACGGCTTTCACTTCGTCGTCGATATAGGGGACGTATTGCGCGAAATTGTCGGCGAACATCTGAACCAGCTTTTCCGCCTGCGCGTCATAGGCGGCGGCATCGGCCCAGGTGCGGCGCGGGTCGAGCAGCACGTCGGACACGCCGGGAACCGAAACCGGCACGTCGAAGCCGAAATTCGGGTCCTTGCGGAATTCCACGTCATGCAGCGAGCCGTCGAGCGCCGCGGTCAGCAGCGCGCGGGTGGCGCGGATCGGCATGCGCGAGCCGGTGCCGAAGGCCCCGCCGGTCCAGCCGGTGTTGACCAGCCAGCACGAGGCGTCATGCTCGTGGATCTTCTCTTGCAGCAGCTTGCCGTAAACCTCGGGGCGACGCGGCATGAAGGGCGCGCCGAAGCAGGTCGAGAAGGTCGGAAGCGGCTCGGTCACGCCCACCTCGGTGCCCGGGGTCTTCGAGGTGAAGCCCGAGAGGAAGTGATACATTGCCTGAGCCGGGGTCAGACGCGCGATCGGCGGCAGCACGCCATAAGCGTCGCAGGTCAGCATGATCACGTTCTTCGGGTGCCCGCCGAGCGAGGTTTCCGAGGCATTCGAGATGTAATGCAGCGGATAGGCGCAACGCATGTTGTCGGTCAGCGAGTTGTCCTCGAAATCGAGCTCCAGCGTCTCGGGATCGTGGACCATGTTCTCGACCACGGTGCCGAACATCGAGCAGGTCGCGTAGATTTCCGGCTCGGCCTCTTTCGAGAGGTTGATCGTCTTGGCGTAGCAGCCGCCCTCGAAGTTGAAGATGCCCTTTTCCGACCAGCCATGCTCGTCATCGCCGATCAGGATGCGCGAGGGATCGGCCGAAAGGGTGGTCTTGCCGGTGCCCGACAGGCCGAAGAAAACGGCGCTGTCATCGGGGTTGCCGATCGCGTGGTTGGCCGAGCAATGCATCGCCATGATGTCCTTGCCGGGCAGGAGGTAGTTGAGCAGCGTGAACACGCCCTTCTTGTTCTCGCCCGCATAAGCCGTGTTGCCGATGAGGATCAGCTTCTTGTCGAAGTTGAGCGCGATCACAGTCTCGGTCCGGCAGCCGTGGCGTTCGGGATCGGCCTTGAAGGACGGGCAGTTGATGATCGTCCATTCCGGCTCGAACGTGTCAAGCTCGCTGCGCTCGGGACGGCGCAGCATGGTGCGCAGGAACAGCCCGTGCCATGCAAGCTCGGCCACCAGACGCACGTCGAGGCGATGCTCGGGATCGGCGCCACCGTAGAGATCTTCGACGAAATAGTCCTTGCCCTGCATGTGGGCGAGCATGTCGGCATGCAGACGGTCGAACGCGTCAGCAGCCATCGGCTTGTTGTTTTCCCACCAGATGGTGTTTTCGACGGAAGGAGTGCGAACAACGAATTTGTCTTTCGGCGAGCGGCCAGTGTGCTGACCGGTGGTGCAATAAAAGGCGCCGCCTTTGCCCAGCACGCCTTCTCCACGCTTCAGGGCGTGCTCGATAAGTGCCGGCTCGATCAGGTTGTAGTAAACGTTGCCGAGACCAGTGATGCCTTGATCTTCGAGGCGTTTCGCCGGGTTCACACGTCCGATGCTCATCTCTCGCTCCCGATGCCGTCACGCGGCTTTATCTGGGTTCCTCCCGGCGCTTCGGGGCCTCGAAACGCCGATCCGAGCAACAAAGTTACCCGGATGGCCGCCCTATAGCATGACAATTTTGCGAAGGAACAGGAAGCAATGACGCAGTTAGCGCAACCATCGTCACGTTTAGCGCCACCAAGGCGGATTGTCGCGGAAAGGTGAGGCAAATTAGTCAAACCTTCGGGATTTTCGCATTGGATGATTCGCGAAAACAGTGTGATTCGCACGTTCTTGTTGATTTGGCGGTCCCGAAAGATGAATATGGCGGACAATAACAAACAAGAGCAGTAAAGGGATTTTCCGACATGTCGAGGATCGCGCTGGTTGATGACGACCGCAATATTCTGACCTCCGTATCGATGACTCTCGAGGCGGAAGGGTATGATGTCGAAACCTATAATGACGGTCAGGCGGCCTTCGACGCGTTCAACAAGCGTCTGCCCGACATGGCCGTTCTCGATATCAAGATGCCGCGGATGGACGGGATGGAGCTGCTTCAGAAGCTGCGCCAGAAAACCGCCATTCCGGTGATTTTCCTCACCTCGAAGGATGACGAGATCGACGAGGTTCTCGGCCTGCGCATGGGGGCAGACGATTACGTCAAGAAGCCGTTCAGCCAGCGTCTTCTGGTCGAACGCATTCGCGCTCTGCTGCGCCGTCAGGAGGCGATCTCGACCGGCGAGGTGGCGACCACCGAAGACACCAAAGTCATGGTGCGCGGTTCGCTCGAGATGGACCCGCTGCGTCACGCGGTGACCTGGAAGGGCAAGGACGTCACGCTGACCGTGACCGAGTTCCTGCTGCTTCAGGCGCTCGCCCAGCGGCCCGGTTTCGTGAAATCGCGCGATCAGCTGATGGACGTGGCCTATGACGATCAGGTCTATGTCGACGACCGCACGATCGACAGCCACATCAAGCGCCTGCGCAAGAAGATGCGCTCGGTGGACGACGATTTCTCGGCCATCGAGACGCTCTACGGCATCGGTTATCGCTACAACGAAGAGTGATCCTGAGCTCATGAGCATCGCCGGGAGGATCGGAGTGGGGCGCAAGAGCCCCCGGAAAGCGCCCAGGAAGGCGCTCGAGACGGATGTTGTCCTGGGCGAAGACTGGGTCGCGCCCGAGGGAGTGGTCGACGACGATCTGCGCAAGGGGCGTGCCCGGCGTACGATCATCTCGCTCAACCGCTCGCCGCTGGCGCGCAAGATCATCACCTTCAACCTGTTGGCGATGATCGTGCTGGTGGCGGGGGTTCTCTATCTCAACCCTTTCCGCGACAGCCTTGTGCTTCAGCGAGAGAGCGGCCTCGTGAACGAGGCCCAGCTCGCCGCCGACGTGTTCGAGGCGCAGCTCCCCGCGGGCGCCCCGGTCAATCTTGCGGCGGGCGACGGGATCGACCCGCTCGCCACGATCCGCGGGATCGAGCTGCCCGACGGGGCCGACCTGTTTCTCTTCGATCCGGGTCAGGCACTGATCGGCACCACGACAGGTGGCGATCGCGCACCTGTCGAAAAAGTCGAGGGGCTCGATCTCGATCACCGTTCGACTTTCCTGACCGATGTGCTGGGTCGTGCCTGGGATGGCGTGGCGCAACTGATTTCGCGCGGCGGTGGCACCAGTGGCGACAGCGCGCTCGAAATGGTGCGGGGGCTCGTGCCGACGGCGCTTGAAGGTCGCACGCAGATCGCCTCGAAGAAGAACGATTCCGGCTCGACGATCTTCGCCGTCGCCACTCCGATCCGTCAGGGCGACCGGGTGGTGGGAGTCGTGGGCCTGACCTCGGTGGCGGGCCAGATCGACGCGCTGGTCCGGGTCGAGCGTGAGCAGGTCCTCCAGATGTTCGTGATCGCGATCATCGTGTCGATCGGCCTGTCGCTTGTGCTGGCCTCGACCATCGCCAACCCGCTCTCTGACCTTGCTGCCGCGGCCGAGATCGGACGCGGCAAGAATGCCCGCAAGATGTCGCCTTCGCGCGTGCGCATCCCAGACCTGACCGCACGGCCCGACGAGATCGGACGGCTGTCGGGTGCGATGCGCGGCATGGTGGGCGCGCTTTACGAGCGCATTGACGCGAATGAACAATTCGCCGCCGACGTGGCCCATGAGATCAAGAACCCGCTGGCGAGCCTGCGCTCGGCAGTCGCCTCGCTGCACATGGTCAAGAAGGAAGAGCAGCGCACACGTCTGCTTGAGGTCATCGACCATGACGTACGCCGCCTCGATCGTCTGGTGAGTGATATTTCCAACGCCTCGCGGCTCGATTCCGAGCTGGTGAAGGAAGAGGAAGAACAGTTCGACCTGATCAAGATGGTGTCGAATCTCAGCGAATATCTTGGCCAGCAGGCGCGGGAGAAGGGCGTCGATTTCATTACCGATCTACCGCAGCAGCCGGTGATGATCTCGGGCCTCGAAGCGCGGCTCGCACAGGTCTTCGTTAACCTCATCACCAACGCCACCTCCTTCTGCGAAGAGGGCGACGCGGTGCGCGTCTGGGCCCGTCAGCGTGACAATCGCGTGCTGGTCGTGGTCGAGGATACCGGTCCCGGCATTCCGGAGGAGGCGCTGACCAAGGTCTTCAAGCGTTTCTACTCGGAGCGTCCCGAAGGCCAGTTCGGCGACCATTCCGGCCTCGGCCTCGCGATCTCGAAGCAGATTGTCGAAGCGCATGGTGGTGTGATCTGGGCCGAGAATATCCGCCCGACGGATGCCGACCTGACCTCCGATCCGCTCGGCGCGCGTTTCGTCGTCGGCTTGCCGGTCTGATCCGATGGGCGGGCCCGGTGCCGCCTCTCTCAATCTTCATGCCAGCGTCGTCGCGCTCGATTCAGAGCGCGGCGTTTTGATCAAAGGTGCATCTGGCACAGGAAAATCCCTGCTTGCGCTGCGGCTGATGGCCTATGGCGCGAGGCTTGTGGCCGATGACCGAGTTGATCTGAGCGTCGAAGGCGAGCGATTGATCGCGCGTTCCCCCGCCGCGATCGCGGGTCGGATCGAAGCGCGCGGCGTCGGTATCCTGAATGCCGATGCGCTGTCGCATGCCCGCATCATCCTGAGCGTCGATCTCGACCGCGAAGAGACCGAGCGCCTGCCGAACTGTCGAAAAGACAGTCTCTTGGGGGTGGAACTTCCCCTTGTGCTGCGTGTGCAACATGACCATTTTGATGTGGCAATTCTGCAATGGCTCAAAGGAGGCCGATGGGCGTGACCCGATCCGATCCGGCATGGACACAGTCGGGCCAGCGCGTGGTTCTGGTAACCGGACCTTCGGGGGCCGGGCGCACGACCGCGATCGGCGCGCTCGAAGATCTGGGATACGAGCCGATCACCAACCTCCCCCTCGGCCTCGTTCCGCGTTTGCTCGCGGGCCATCTCCCGCATCCTGTGGCGCTCGGCGTCGATGTGCGTGCGCGTGATTTCTCAGCCGCGGCGCTGATCGAGCTGATCGACGCGCTCACCCGCCTGCCCGAGCTGAACCTCGAACTTGTCTATCTCGACGCGCGTCCCGAGGTATTGGAACGGCGCTATTCCGAGACCCGCCGCCGCCACCCTCTGGCCCCCGAGGACGACCCCGGCGCAGGCATCGCGCAGGAACTCGACATCCTTGCCCCGATCAAGCTGCGCGCTGATGTCCTCATCGACACCTCCGAGATGAGCCCGCATGATCTGCGCGCCGAGATCGGCCGGTTTTTCGACACAGGCCAGATCGAGAAGCTCTCCGTCTCGGTCAACTCCTTCAGCTACAAGCGCGGCGTGCCGCGCGGGCTCGATCTGATGTTCGATTGCCGCTTTCTCGCCAATCCGCACTGGGAGCCGGCGCTGCGCCCCCATGACGGCCGTGATGCGGCTGTGGCCGCGTATGTCGCCAACGATCCGCGCTATAGCGAGTTCCACCAGCGCGTGCTCGATCTGCTGCTCTTTCTTCTTCCCGCCTATGTGGCCGAGGGCAAGACGCATCTCTCGGTGGGTTTCGGGTGTACCGGGGGGCAACACCGCTCGGTCGCGATGACCGAAAGCATCTCCAAAGCGCTTGCGGAAGCGGGTTGGCAAGTGTCTAAACGTCATAGGGAATTGGAACGTCGTGCGCCCGAGGGCGCCGGTACGAGTGTGAGGACGGGCGCGTGATCGGGATCGTGATCGTGGCACATGGGGGGCTTGCGCGAGAATATCTCGCGGCAGTCGAGCATGTCGTCGGCCCCCAAAGCGGCATTCGCGCCATCACCATCGAGGACGATCACGACCGCGCCGGCAAACAGGCCGAGATACGCGCCGCGGCTGATGCGGTCGATAGCGGAGAGGGGGTCGTCGTCGTCACCGACATGTTCGGCGGCTCGCCCTCCAATCTCTCGCTCATGGCCTGCGAAGCCTGCGATCGAGAAATCATCTACGGGGCGAATTTGCCGCTTCTGATCAAGCTCGCGAAATCGCGCAGCCTCGGCGTGCACGCAGCGGTCGAGGCGGCGCTCGACGCTGGCCGTAAATACATCAACAGCTACAACGCCCGCGAAGGAGCTGCCAAATGTCCGTGATCCGCAATTTGGAGATCGTGAACGAGAAGGGGCTGCACGCGCGTGCATCCGCTCGCTTCGTCGAGGTGGTCGAGGATCATGACGCCCGGGCCGAGGTGGCAAAGGATGGCCAGTCGGTCTCGGGCGACAGCATCATGGGGCTTTTGATGTTGGCAGCCTCGCGCGGAACCACTATTGAGGTCACGACAAGCGGGGCCGAGGCCGAGAAGCTCGCCGATGCGCTTCAGGCGCTCGTGGAGGACAAGTTCGGCGAAGGCATGTGACCCGCACATAGCCAAGAGGTCCGGTCGTGGATCAACAGGTCGAAATCGCTGAAGCCCAAGCCCTGTCCAAGCCATATGACAAGCGTCGCTTGTCCTATGCGGGCACTTTCACGAACCCTATCAAGGTGGGGACCATCCAGACGCTGGAATGGCTCACTGCGAAAACCCATCTGCTGCGTCTGATCCGAAAATTCGAGAAAATCGGTGCGCCCGTGGGGGCGGAGTTTTGGCCGCAGGCGCTCGAGGTGATGGGGATCGAAGTCACCACCCCGCCCGAACAGATCGCCCGCATTCCCAAGGAGGGCCCGCTCGTCGTCGTGGCGAACCATCCGCACGGGCTCGTCGACGGGATGGTGCTGGCCTATCTGATCGGGCAGGTACGCGATGACTACCTGATCCTGACCCGCTCGCTTCTGACGGGCATTCCCGAGATCGAGAAATACATGCTGCCCGTGCCCTTCCCGCATGAGCAGAACGCGCGCGAGGATAGCCTGAAGATGCGCGCAGCCTGCATGGCGCAGCTCAAGCGCGGCGGTGTCGTGGTGCTGTTTCCTGCAGGCCAGGTTGCCCATTCCGAGACGCTCATGGGCCCTGTGATCGAGCAGGAATGGAACCCGTTCACTGCGAAGATGCTCGCGCGCTCGGGGGCTTCTGTCCTGCCGATCCATTTCCCGGGCTGCAATTCCCGCGCCTATCAAATCGCGAACAAACTCTCGGCCACAGTGCGCCAGGGCTTGCTGCTCTATGAAATCAAGCGCGCCCTTTACAAGCCGCAACATCCGGTGATCGGCCCGGCGAAGACCGCTGAGGAAATCGCCGAGCCGCTGAAAAATCCGCGCAAGTTTCTGGCTGATTTGCGTGAGGAAACGCTGGCGCTTTGAGGGGCCGGCGGAAGGGGGCTCTGCCCCCGTCTGCCTGACGGCAGACTCCCCCGAGATATTTTTATCAAGAAGAAGGGGGAGGGCGCCTCTTCTTCTTGACCGAAATATCTCGGGGGTGAATTTGCGAACGCAAAGAGGGGGCAGCGCCCCCTTGTCTGTCGGCCCGACTCAGCGCGTCGGAACCGGGGTCTCGCCTCGATAGTCGTAAAAGCCGCGCCCGGCTTTCCGACCAAGCCAGCCAGCCTCGACATATTTCGTCAGAAGCGGGCAGGGGCGGTATTTCGTATCCGCCAACCCGTCATGGAGCACGTTCATGATCGCAAGGCAGGTGTCGAGACCAATGAAATCGGCCAGTTCCAGCGGTCCCATCGGATGGTTCGCGCCGAGCTTCATCGACTCGTCGATCGAGCGCACATTTCCGACGCCTTCATAGAGCGTGTAGACCGCCTCGTTGATCATCGGCATCAGGATGCGGTTCACGATGAAGGCGGGGAAATCCTCGGCGGAGGCCGCGGTCTTGCCGAGCTTTTCGACGACCGCCAGCAGCGTCTCGTAGGTTTCCTGATCCGTCGCAATCCCGCGGATCAGCTCGACCAGTTGCATCACCGGTACCGGGTTCATGAAATGGAAACCCATGAATTTCTCGGGCCGGTCAGTGCGCGAGGCCAGTCGCGTGATCGAGATTGACGAGGTATTCGAGGTCAGGATCGTCGTCGGTTTGAGATGCGGCAGCAGGTCTTCGAAGATCGCCTGTTTGACGGTTTCGCGCTCGGTTGCGGCCTCGATCACGAGATCGGTGGGGCCGAGATCGGTGAGTTTCGTCGTCGTTGAGATCCGCGCAATGGCAGCGTTTTTTTCCTCTTCGGAGATCTTGTCGCGCGACACCTGACGATCGAGGTTCTTGGTGATGACTGCGACCGCCTTGGTCAGCGCATCCTCGCTGATATCGTTGAGCAGCACCTCATAGCCCGCCAGGGCGAAAACATGGGCGATCCCGTTGCCCATCTGGCCTGCACCCACGATACCCACTTTTTCGATCGCCATATCCATCTCTCTCGCTGAGTTCCGACCTGACCATAATCTGCGTGCCCCGGCATGCAAGCGAAACGCTCGATTGGGAGAATTTTAAGCTTAGGCGCTTGGTAAGAGTTTGGGCGCAATCTGGCCTCGGGTGAGTCGAAATGGACTGAGGTGGGTTGATGGCTTTCGAATATCCGGGCGATGGCGCCCTTGATTACTTTCCGTGCCGCTATGGCAAATCGAAACTTCTCTTTCGCGGGCCACGGCGCGCGCTCGAGGGGGAGTTCATCGCCGCGATGGGCGGGACGGAGACCTATGGAAAATTCGTGGCGGAGCCCTGGCCGGCCCTGCTCGAGGCGCATCTGGGCCGGCCCGTGGTGAATTTCGGTGTTCTGAACGCGGGTATCGACGTATTTCTGCAGGAGCCGCAGCTGGCCACGACCTCGAAAGCGGCGAAGCTAACCGTGATCCAGCTTCTGGGCGCGCAGAACATGTCGAATCGGTTCTACGCGGTGCATCCGCGCCGGAATGACCGGTTCCTGCGTGCCTCGAACCAGATGCGCGTGATGTTCCGTGGGATCGATTTTACGGAGTTCAATTTCACCCGGCACATGCTTGGGGCGTTGAAAGAGCGTGCGCCTGAGAGATTCGAAGCTCTCGCACTGGAATTGCAGACCTCTTGGGTGCAGCGGATGAAGGCGCTTCTCGCGAAGGTCGAGGGGGTGAAAATCCTGCTTTGGATGGGAGATTATCACATGCCCGATCTTACCGATCCTCTGGGGCCTGAGCCGCTTCTGGTGAGCGAGGCGATGGTGGATGAGCTGCGCCCCCACGCCAGCGAGGTCTTGCGGGTGGAGCCGACTTTGATGGCACGCTGCGCGGGCACGGCGGGGATGCAGTTCTCGGCGCTGGAGGAGCCTGCGGCGGCGATGGTTCCAGGGCCGATGGTGCATCGCGAGATTGCCGACGCGCTGGCGCCGGTCGTGAAGCGCTACCTGTAATGCAAAAGGGCCGGGTTGATCCCGGCCCTTTCCTATCTGTCGATCCGGCGCGGATCAGAGCTTCGAGGTCAGCTCCGGCACGGCGTCGAAGAGATCCGCGACGAGGCCGAAATCGGCGACCTGGAAGATCGGCGCTTCTTTGTCCTTGTTGATCGCGACGATGATCTTCGAGTCCTTCATGCCCGCGAGGTGCTGGATCGCGCCCGAGATGCCGGCAGCGATGTAAAGCTCGGGAGCCACGACCTTGCCGGTCTGACCGACCTGCCAGTCGTTCGGTGCAAAACCCGAGTCGACCGCGGCGCGCGAGGCGCCCACGGCGGCCCCGAGCTTGTCGGCGAGCGCTTCGATCACCTTGAAGTCCTCTTCCGAGCCGACACCACGGCCGCCCGAAACGACGATCTTCGCCGAGGTCAGTTCAGGGCGATCGCTCTCGGCGACCTTGTCCTCGATCCAGGACGACAGCGACGGCGCATCGGAGACGCCCACGGTCTCGACCGCAGCCGAGCCACCTTCGCCAGCGGCGTCGAAGGTCGAGGTGCGGAAGGTGATGACCTTCTTGGAATCCTTCGACTTCACGGTCTGGATCGCGTTGCCGGCATAGATCGGACGCTCGAATGTGTCGGCATCGACGACGCCCGAGACATCCGAGATCACCATCACGTCGAGCAGAGCTGCGACGCGGGGCATCACGTTCTTCGCGTCGGTCGTGGCGGGGGCCACGATATGCGAATAGTCGCCCGCGAGCGACACGATCAGCGCGGCGGTCGGTTCCGCCAGACGGTGGCTCAGCGACGCGTCTTCGGCCACGAGAACTTTCGCGACACCGTCGATCTTGGCGGCGGCTTCGCCGGCGGCGGCGGCCGAGGCGCCCGCGCAGAGCACGGTCACATCGCCAAGCGATTTCGCGGCGGTGACGGCCTTGGCGGTCGCATCGACCGACAGTTCGCCATTATTCACTTCACCCAGCAGCAGAACGGCCATCACACGACCCCCTTCTCTTTGAGTTTCGCAATGAGCGTGTCGACATCCGGCACCATCTCGCCGGCCTGACGTGCTTCGGGCTCGGTGGTTTTCACCACTTCGAGGCGCGGCGAGACGTCGACGCCGTAATCGGCGGCGGTCTTCTCGTCGAGCGGCTTCTTCTTCGCCTTCATGATGTTCGGGAGCGACGCGTAGCGCGGCTCATTGAGACGCAGGTCGGTCGTGACGATCGCGGGCAGCTTGACCTCGATGGTCTGAAGGCCGCCATCGACTTCGCGGGTGACCTTCGCGGCCTCGCCCTCGACGACGACTTCGGAGGCGAAGGTCGCCTGACCCCAGCCCAGAAGCGCTGCCAGCATCTGGCCGGTCGCGTTCATGTCATTGTCGATCGCCTGCTTGCCGAGGATCACCATCTTGGGTGCTTCTTCCTCGACGATCTTGGCGAGGATCTTCGCCACGGCCAGCGGTTCGATGTCGTTGTGCACGTCATCGGCGGCCACGACGAGGATTGCGCGATCCGCGCCCATCGCCAGCGCCGTGCGCAGGGTTTCCTGCGCCTGCTTGACGCCGATGGAGACCGCGACGATCTCTTCGACGGCACCCTTTTCCTTCAGACGAATCGCCTCTTCGACAGCGATTTCGTCGAACGGGTTCATCGACATTTTGACATTGGCGAGATCGACACCGCTACCGTCCGCTTTCACGCGGGCTTTCACGTTATAGTCGATCACGCGCTTCACAGGCACGAGAACCTTCATGGCGTGTCTCCCTTGTCTGGTCCGCCAAATTGCGGCGAACGGATTCTTTCGGCAATTTTGTTACAAGAGCGAGACCCGGAGGGACAGGGGGAAAACGCCCCGTTTTGGCTCTGAAACGTCACGTCTTTTCGACTGTTTGCGCTAGCGGGGGGAGCAAATTGCCGCAGCGTCGCCTTTGGTCCCGCGCATAGGCATGAAAAAGGCCGCCCGGAGGCGGCCTTTCAAGGTTTTCATACCGGGAAGGATCAGTCCTTCTTGCATTCACCGGCGATCTTGCAGTCGTTCTGCATCTCGAGCCACATCGCGTTGGCGACGGCGACCAGTGCGGCCAGCGGAAGCCCGAGGATCCATGCGAAATACCACATATCTAGCGTCTCCTTAGTAAACCGAGTGGCTGTCGCGCTCGACATCTTCGACCGTCACCTTGCCCCACAGGACCTTATAGACCCATGCGGTATAGGCGAGGATGATCGGCATGAAGATCAGCGCGCAGACGAGCATCACGAAAAGCGTCTGGTGCGAGGACGAGCTGTCCCAGACCGTCAGCGAGGCGTCGGGCTGTTTCGAGCTCGGCAGGATGAAGGGGAACATCGTCAGGCCGACCGAGGAGATCACGCCGAAGATGCCCAGTTTCGACCACAGCAGGGTCGAGACTTCACGCCCTGCACGCAGGCCCATCGTTGCCAGCGCGATCCCGGCCAGACCGAGGATCGGCGCAATCGCGATCCAGGGACGGTCGG
Organism: Thioclava pacifica DSM 10166; assembly: GCF_000714535.1. Taxonomy (GTDB): domain Bacteria; phylum Pseudomonadota; class Alphaproteobacteria; order Rhodobacterales; family Rhodobacteraceae; genus Thioclava; species Thioclava pacifica. Next base: position 84,592 of record NZ_AUND01000023.1, read on the forward strand.
CATAGGCTTGCATCCAGCTCCCGCTGTGCTCGACCGTCGAGAAGAGCGGGTTGGAGGGGCCGTCCGCAGGCACCACCGAGGTGATCTGGTAGCCCTTGATACCGAAGGCGAGCCAGATGCCGGCGAGGATATAGGTGATGAAAGCCACCATCCCGGCCACCGAACCGATGGCGCGGGCGCGTTCCTGCACCGGGCCTTCGGTTTTCAGCGTCAGCCACGCCGCGCCGTGCATCAGCAGCATCGAGAGCGACACCACACCCGCGAGCAGCGCGTAGGGGTTCAGCAGACCGAGAAGCTTCATGATGAAGTTGCCCGGGTAGAGCGGCATCAGCATGTCGTTGAGCTCGAACGGCACGCCTTGCAGCACGTTGCCCACGGCCACGCCGAAGACCAGTGCCGGAACCGCGCCGCCCACGAAGAGCGCCCAGTCCCAGCCGTTGCGCCATGCAGCCGACTCGCGCTTCGAGCGATACTTGAAGCCGACCGGACGCAGGATCAGCGCCGCGAGCACGAGGAACATCGCGAGGTAGAACCCCGAGAAGCTCACCGCGTAGAGGGGCGGCCAGGCCGCGAAGATCGCGCCCCCGCCGAGGATGAACCAGACCTGGTTGCCTTCCCAGACCGGGCCGATCGTGTTGATCGCCACGCGGCGCTCGCTGTCGGTCTTGCCGACGAAGGGAAGCAATGCGCCCACGCCCATATCGAAGCCGTCGGTCAGCGCGAAGCCGATCAGCAGCACCCCGAGCAGGATCCACCACACGACGCGGAGGAAGTCGAAGCTGAAGAGTTCATAAAGGATCATGTGTCTTACTCCGCAGGCATGGTCACGATGGGGTCGTTCTTGCGGCCCGCGAGACGGTTTTCATGGCGCGTTTGCCATTCCTGGGTGACCTCAACATCCTGATAGGGGCCTTTCTTGATGTATTTGATCATCAGGCCCATCTCGATGATGAAGAGCACGGTGTAGAAGGCCACGAAGCCTGCGAGCGTCACCAGAAGGTCGCCCACCGAGAGGTGGCTGACCGACAGTGCCGTCGGCAACACGCCGTCCACAGTCCAGGGCTGACGCCCGAATTCGGCGGTGAACCAGCCCAGTTCCGCGGCAATCCACGGAGCGGGGATGACGATCACGGCCATGCGCAGCGCCCAACGCGGATACTGCATGCCCTTCCAGTTCGCGATGACGAAGAAGTAGACCATCAGCGCGATGAAGGAGAAGCCGAGCGCCACCATCAGGCGGAACGACCAGAAGATCGGCCAGACGGTCGGAACGGTGTCATCCGCGGCCATCTTGATCTGCGCGTCGGTCGCGTTGCGCGGGTCGTCCACGTAGCGCTTGAGCAGGTAGGCATAGCCCAGATCGCCCACGTTTTCTTCGAACTGCGCTTTGACCTCGGGGGCCACGTCGCCCTTGGCTTCGCGGATCTTCAGCAGGTCGTCATAGGCGACGATACCGTTGCGGATACGCTCTTCCGAACCTTTGACGAGTTCATTGATGCCCTCGATCTGATCGGTCAGCGAACGGGTGCCGATGAGACCCATGACCCACGGAATATGGATCGCGTACTTGGTCTCGCGCGCTTCCTGATCGGGAATGCCGAAGAGGGTGAAAGAGGCCGGTGCGGGCTCGGTGTCCCACATGGCTTCCATCGCGGCGAGCTTCATTTTCTGGTTGTGCGTCGTCTCGTAGCCCGACTCGTCGCCGAGAATGACAACCGAGAGCGCCGAGGCCAGACCGAAGGACGCGGCCACCGCGATCGAGCGGCGGGCGAGTTCGAAATGACGGCCCTTGAGCATGTACCAGCTCGACACGCCCAGCACGAACACTGCAGCCGTCACGTAGCCGGCCGAAACCGTGTGCACGAACTTGGCCTGTGCCACCGGGTTGAATACCACGTCGAAGAACGAGGTCATTTCCATGCGCATCGTGAGCGGGTTGAACTCGGAGCCGACCGGGTTCTGCATCCAACCGTTAGCGATGAGGATCCAGAGCGCCGAGAAGTTCGAGCCGATCGCCACCAGCCAGGTCACCACGAGGTGCTTGACCGGCGAGAGCTTTTCCCAGCCGAAGAACATCAGGCCGACGAAGGTCGCTTCCATGAAGAAGGCCATCAGGCCCTCGATGGCGAGCGGTGCGCCGAAGATGTCACCCACGTAATGCGAGTAGTAGCTCCAGTTCATGCCGAACTGGAATTCCATGGTGATGCCTGTTGCCACGCCCAGCACGAAGTTGATGCCGAACAGGGTGGCCCAGAACTTGGTCATTTGCCGCCAGATGGGGCGGTTGGTCATCACGTAGACCGTCTCCATGATCGCGACGATGATCGACAGACCAAGCGTCAGCGGCACGAAGAGGAAGTGATACATCGCGGTCATGGCGAATTGCAGCCGTGACAGCTCGACGATCCCGAAATCCATATCTCGTTCTCCAGTTTCCCTACTTGCTCTCGGTTTTGTGAAAAGCCGAGTTTCCCGGAAATGTTTTTCCCGGATGCAACTTATGCGCGGGGGTCTGCGCCTGACCTTGAGCCAAATCAAATTGACGATGTGTCGCACGCCCCTGTGAACGGGCGTGATGGACGATTTGTCTCAGGTTCACCGTGGCTTAGTGTCGCAGCTTTTGCGTTAACCCAGGGGAATGGAGCGAGTCGCGAGGGCCAGATCGGGCGTTCTGTGCGACACGACGAGGAAGGTCGACTCAGGCAAAAGGGCGCGCAAACCGGTCAGAGTGGTCAGCGCGGTCTCTGCATCGAGACCCTCAGTCGGCTCGTCGAGGAGCAGGATTTTGGGTTTTCTGAGCGCCGCGCGAGCCAGCGCGAGACGTTTCGACTGGCCGCCCGAAAGACCGGTGCCGCCTTCGCCGAGCATCGCGCCGAGCCCGCCGCGCGCTTCGATTACCTCGTCGAGCGCGACGGCACGCAGCGCCGCCCAGGCCTCGGCCTCCGAAAGTTCTTCACCCATCGGCAGGGCCAGAGCGAGATTCTCGGCAATCGTGCCGCCGATCAGTTGGCTGCGTTGCGGAACCATCGTCAGCATCTCGCGCAACTTCGCTTCGGGCCAGCGCGCAAGCGGCTGACCGGCAAGCATCAGCTCGCCGCCATCGGGCGCCATCAGCCCCGCGAGCACGGCCAAAGCGGTCGATTTGCCGGCGCCGGACGGACCGGTCAGGAAGACCGTCTCGCCCGGGCGCAGCTCAAGGGTGAGGTTGCTGAAAACGGGGCGGGTGGCTTCGGGCCGCGTGAAGCTGAGGGTCCGGGCGGACAGCAAAGGTGCATTCAGATCGGGAGTAGTGGCCGGATTTTCGGGCTGGGCGCGCTCGGGCGTGTCGGTCAGCGCCAGCACGCGCGCGCCCGCCTCCTGCATCCGGCCGATTTCGGCCATGCCCCGGCGCAGCAGCATCAGCGACTCGGCAAGAGCGAGCGCGACGAAGAGGCCAACTGCGGCGCGGGCAGGGGTGATCTGTCCGGCCATCGCCATCTGCCCCGCGATTGCCAGTGCAGCGGCCCCCGCCAGCGCGGTCGTGAGCGAGATCACTGCCGCGACACGCCGGTCGAGCGCGTCGAGATTGCGCCGTGCGAGCGCATCGGCCTCGACCTCCGCGAGCGTCTGCGCCGTGGCGGTCTCAAGCTGGCCGGCGACGGCCAGATCGGCGCGCGCGCGCATTGTCTCCAGCGCACGCCGACGGATGTTCTGGAGCGCGGTTTCGGCGGCGCGGGCATCGTGACGCGCGGCGCGCGCGACCCAGATCAGCCCGAAGCCACCGCCGACGAGGTAGATCAGAAAGACCGCGAGACCGATCGGCAGACCCTCAAGCCACCACAACATCAGCAGCGCCGAGATCTGCACCATACCCGCCGCGAGGAAGGGCAGCACCAACCGCAGCAGCAGCCCGTCGAGCGCGTCCACATCCGAGGTCAATCGGTTGAGCGCCTGCGCGCCGCGCAGCCGCGCCTGTTCCTCATGCGGTCGCCGCGCGACCCCATCCATCAGGGCGATACGCAGATCGGCCAGCGCGCGCAGCGTGGCATCATGGGTCAACAGCCGCTCGCCGTAGCGTGCCACGGCGCGGCCAAGGGCAAGTCCACGCACCCCGGCCGAAGGCCGGAAGAAATCGAAATCGAGCCCGAGCCCGGTGATGCCGGCAACGGCGGCGGCCGTGATGAACCAGCCCGACAGGCCGAGAAGCGCCGCGCCCATCGCGAGCACGAGAAACGAGAGCGCAAGGCCGCGCAGGAAAGACCATTTCTGGTCTGCGATCAGGCGGGTGGTCAGGGTCAGAAGCGTTTTCATGCCGCGCCCTCCAGCTCGATTGCGCGATCCATCGCGGCGATCAGTGCCGGGTCGTGGCTCGCGACGATCACGGTCGCGCCGCGGGCGCGCAGGGCCAGCAGACCCTGGATGATCTTCGCGCCGGTCTCGGGGTCGAGATCCGCGGTCGGTTCATCGGCCAACACGATCGGACGGCTTGCGTAATGGGCACGCGCGATAAGCAGGCGCCGCGCCTCGCCGCCCGAGACGCCCCCGCCCATATCGCCCAGCCGAGCCTCAAGCCCGCCGGGAAGCCCCGCGACCACCTCGGCAGCTTGCGCCGCATCCAGCGCGGCATCGAGATCACCCGGGCGGCCCAGCGTGATCAGCTCGCGCAGGCTCGCATCGGCGAAGCGCGGACTTTGCGGGATCCAGCCGAAGACCGCGCGCCAGTTATCGGCGCTCTCGTCGCTCAGCTCCAGATCGCCCAGGCGGATCGTGCCCGCTTCGGGGCGGATCAGTCCGACCAGCGCGGTCAGAAGCGTCGTCTTACCTGCGCCGGAGGGGCCAATGATCGCCACCGCCTCGCCCGGTTCGACCTGCCCGTCAGGCAGCGCGATCGGTTCGGCGGCGTGGCCGGGCGGGATAAGCAGCCCCTGCCACCGGAGCGTTCCGAGCGCCGGGGCGATCCCTTCGCCGCCGCTGCCCAGAAGCGTCGCCGATTGCGCGATCTCGGTCTCGGCCGTGTCGAGCTCCGAGGCCACGGCCAGCGCTGCCGCGCGGTCATGCCAGGCGGCGGCCAGATCGCGCAGGGGCTGGAAGAACTCTGGCGCGATCATCAGCAGAAAGATCCCCTCGGCGGGCGTCATCTTCGTGCCCCAGGTGCCGAAATTCATCCAGCCGATCAGAGAAAAACCGACATAGACCGCCATGAGGGCCACCCCGATTGCAGCGAAGAGCTCAAGCGTGGTGGAGGACAGGAAGGCGACGCGCAGCACGGCCATCGTGCGGACGCGCAAGTCGTCGGATTTCGTCTCCAGATCGGCGCGCGAGCGGGCCTCGGCGCCCAGTAGCCGCAGATCGGTGATCGCGGCGATGCGGTCGATCAGCAATTTGTTGAGCGAGCCGATCTCGACCATCTGCTTTTCTGATGCTTCCTGCGCGGCCATTCCAACCAGCGCCATGAAGACCGGGATCAGCGGACCCGCGATCAGCAGGATGCCGGCAGCCGCCCAGCTTTGCGTGGCAGCGAGGATCAGGAAGGCGAGGGGAATGAATTTCGCGCGCAGGAATGCGGGCTGATAGCGCGTGGCCCAGGGGCCGAGAGCCGCGAGTTTCTCGGCGGCGAGCGAGGCAAGTTCAGCGGGCGACAGCGCTGCCGCGCCGCTGGCCTGTCGCAGCGAGCGGGTGATCAGCTTGCCGCGTGCCTCGCGCAGCACGATTTCTGCCGCATCGGCGCTGAGTTTCTGCGAAATCCAGTCGAGCACGACACGAACGAGCGCGAGCGCCACGAACCCGGCAGCCCCTGCGAGTGGCGAGAGGGGCGGGCTCACGCCTGGCGCCACCAGGTCGCCCAGAACGAGACCGACCAGAGCTGCCTGCGCGGGCCAGATCAGCGCGGCGACAACCCCGATCCAGCCTGCGGCGCGCAGCTTGCCCGAAACGGGGGCGGCGATGCGGTTGAGGATGGTCTTTGGCTTCGGGGCTTCGGTCGCGCTTGTCATCGTTTCCTATCCGGCTTTGAGGGGCCAGATAGAGGACAGAGCCCCTTGCGGCAATGGCATGCGACAATCCGTGCCGCCCCGGGCAGCCTTCGGGACAAAGAAAAACCGCCCGGGCACGAGGCCCGAACGGCTTTCGAGGGTTATCTGTCGCGGGGCCTTAGCAGGGCGCGATATACTCGCGGCCATAGGCGTCACGATAGCGGCACTGGCCCGGCTGGTTGGCGGCACCGATGAGTGCGCCCGCCGCGGTGCCCACGGCTGCGCCGAGTGCCGCACCTTCGAGGCGATCGCCGTCATCGGAGACGGCGGCACCGATTGCGGCGCCAGCCACACCGCCGGTCACGGCGGACTGATTTTCGGGGGTCATCTGGCAGGCGGCAACGCTCGCCGTGAGCGGCAGAACAAGCAGGATCTTCTTCATGGAACACGTCTCCCTTGAGTGTCAGTCTGCCCTCTAAACGTCGCTCGAGAGAGCCTTGTTCCATCCCGGTTCAATTTCTCGCGCGTCATTCGTGACCGGGAGGAGTTGCAGCCTAGGCTTGACAGAGCGGCCCGGTTTCGCGTCTTGCATGCGCTGACGCGCCCGCGCGCGCCCGCAAAGAAAGGCCCGAACCGATGACCTCCTCCGCCTGGCGCGTTCCACTGATCTGCGCGCTCGTTACCTTCGCCCTTGCCGCGACCGCGCTGATGATCATGCGCCCGCTGATGGCGATCGACGAGACGCGTTATCTTACCGTCGCCTGGGAGATGTGGACGGGCGGCTCCAAGATTGTTCCGCATCTCAATGGCGGGATCTACAGTGACAAGCCGCCGCTGCTGTTCTGGCTGATCAACCTCGTCTGGGGTGTGTTCGGCCAAAGCGAATGGATCGCTCGGCTGGTCGCGCCCTTCTTCGGTTTGTTGTCTGTCTGGCTGGTGGCGGTGCTCGCGCGCAAGCTCTGGCCCGAGGCGCCTGAGCGCGCGGGACTGGCCGCGCTGATCCTCGCCACGACCGGGGTTTTCCTGATCTTCGGCTCGACGACGATGTTCGACACGATGCTGACGGCGGCGACGCTGATGGGAATGATCGCGATCTGGGGGCTCAAGGACGGGTTGCGTGCCGGGCCGGTGATCGGGCTCGGGATTGCGCTCGGTCTCGGGGTTCTGGCCAAGGGGCCGGTAATCCTCGTGCATGTCATGCCCGCAGCACTGCTGATGCCGCTTTGGGCGCACGGAGAGGGGCGTCCGGCGCTCAAGGGTTGGTATGGGCGGATCGGGGTGGCTTTCCTCATCGGATTCGCACTCGTGCTTTTCTGGCTTGGCCCGGCGGTGGTACTGGGCGGCGCGGAATATCGCGAGCAGATCCTGTGGAAGCAAAGCGCGGGCCGCATGGTCGAGAGCTTTGCCCATGGTCGTCCGATCTGGTTCTTTATCGCGCTTCTGCCCGCCTATCTCTGGCCCTGGGGCTGGAGCCGCGCGGGGCTGGCGGCGCTCAAGCCCTCGCATCTTTGGGCCGATGCGGGCTCGCGTCTCGTGACGATCTGGGCGGTGACGGCCCTGATCTCCTTTTCGCTGATCTCGGGCAAGCAGGCCCATTACCTTTTGCCTGAACTTCCGGCGCTGGCGCTGCTGCTGTCGGGAATGCTGCCCACGGCCGAGCGCCGGATGCGGGCGCTTCGGCTGTTCTGGCTTCTGCCCGGCATCCTCGTCGCGATCGGCGCTGTCGCGGTGCATTTCGGTGCTTTCCCGGAACTTCCCGATGGCTCTGGCTCGTGGCTTTTCCTGATCGTGGGGCTGGTGATCCTCGCCCTCGCGGGAATCGTTGCGATGCGTGCCCGTGAAGGCTGGCGCGCCGAGGCGTTTGTTGCGCCGCTGGTGCTGGTGGCGATCCAGGCGATGCTCTGGCAGATCCTGTGGTCGGTCTATGACACGCGCCCGATCGCCGAGTTGATCGCCTCGCATTCCGATCATGGCGTGGCAACGACCGATGGCAATTACGCAGGCCAGTTCTCCTATGTGGCGCGGCTCGAGACGCCGGTGACGGTGCTCACCGGGGATGGCGCGCTTGAGAACTGGATGGCCGCGCATCCGGGTGGATTGGTCCTCGCGCCGAAAGCGCTCGATGGAGTGTCTGGTCTTGGCGAGATCGCCGAGCGTCATTTCCGCCAGCGCGACTGGAGGCTCTACCAGGTAGCGGGGGCGCAAGCGCTTCCTGAGCAGGGAGGCGATGCTCCTGTCGCACCCGCAACGGTCACCCCCGAAACCGCCGCACCCGCGCCTGCGAACTGAGGCCCGCGAACTGAGCCGGAAAAAAATCACGCCCGAAGCGAGTGCTCCGGGCGTGACCTCAGACCGATAGACTGGGGGATTATCCTTGCGTCTTCTCGGTGGGCCGCTCATCGAGAGTGACGGAGAGCGTGAGCGGCTTGTTCGCGCGCAGCAACGAGAGTTTCACTTCGGTGCCCGGTTCGTCCGAGCCAATTGCGCGGGTCAGGTCGCGCGGCGCCTTCATCGGCTTGCCATCAACGGCGACGATGATGTCACCGCGCTTCAGGCCCGCTTTCTTGGCCGGGGTGTCGTCGGAGACATCGGCCACCAGCACGCCTTCGGGTTTGTCGAGGCCGAGCGCGGCAGCGATATCGTCGCTCACCGGTTGGATCGAGACACCGAGGAAGCCGCGCTTGACCGTGCCTTCATCCTGAAGATCGGCCACGACCGATTTGATCGTGTCGGAGGGTACCGAGAAACCGATCCCGACCGAGCCGCCGGTGGGCGACAGGATCGCGGTGTTCATGCCGATCACCTCGCCATCCGCGTCGAAGAGCGGACCGCCCGAGTTGCCCTTGTTGATCGCCGCGTCGGTCTGGATGTAGTTGTCGAACGGACCCGATTGCAGGTCGCGGCCCTTGGCCGAGACAATCCCGGTCGACACCGACGTGCCCAGACCGAACGGGTTGCCGATCGCCACCACGGGCTCACCGACCTCGGCCTTGTCCGAGTCGCCAAAGCCCACGGTTTGCAGATCCTTGTCGGTATCGACCTTGATCAGAGCGATGTCGGTGGCCTTGTCCACGCCGATCACCTTCGCATCCATGCTGGTGCCATCCGAGAAGGTGACCTTCACGCTTTCGGCGCCATCGACCACATGGGCGTTGGTGACGATATGGCCGTCCTTCTCGATGACGAAGCCGGTGCCGAGCCCGGTGATCTCGGGTCGTTGCATCTGCTGACCCTGACCGTTCGGGCCGCCGTTCGGCATCGGCATGCCGAAACGGCGCGAGAAGAACTCGAAGGGGAAGTCCTGCGGCATGCCCATCTGGGCCATTTCCTGATCGTCAGCCTGCTTCTTGATCTCGATGGTGACGACGGCGGGCATCACCTTCTTCACCAGATCAACAGTGTTGGTGAAAGTCTCGGCCGAAGCCATGTTCGGCGCAAGCACCAGACCGCTCGTCGCAACCGAGCCCGCCCCGATCATGGCGGTGACCGCCAGGGTGCGCAGCAGACGGGTTTTGCGAATGTCCTGCATCTCTCTCTCCTTTATGACAGGGATGCATCCCATCTTGGGGCCTAGCCTGTCAGGGACTCTGCGGGAAGATTGCAGCCGTGTAATCCTTTTCACCTTTGGGCGAGCGGGGCGTGACTTGTGCGCCTTCAGCAGCCACTTATGTCGGGCAACGAGGAAGAAGACGCGATGAAGCTCCTGCTGATCGAAGATGATGTGACGACGGCCGATTACGTCACGCGCGGGCTGCGCGAGGAAGGGCACACGGTCGATCACCTCGCCAATGGGCGCGAGGGGCTGACCCAGGCGCTCGCGGGGGACTATGACGTGATGATCGTGGACCGGATGCTGCCCGAGCTCGATGGTCTGTCGATCGTGCGTGCGGTTCGCGCGGCAAAGGTTGCGACGCCGGTGATCTTTCTCACGGCAATCGGCGGCGTGGATGACCGGATCGAGGGGCTCAATGCGGGTGGCGACGACTATCTCGTGAAGCCGTTTGCCTTCGGAGAGCTTTCGGCAAGGCTCGCGGCGCTGGCGCGACGACCGCAGGCACAGGCCGAGCAGGTGGTACTGGAGGCCGGCGATCTGAAGATGGACCTGATCGCGCGGCGCGTGACGCGGGCGGGCCAGGAGATCGACCTTCTGCCGCGCGAATTCGCGTTGCTGGAGTTTCTGTTGCGCCGCAAGGGTCGGGTGCAGACCCGCACGATGTTGCTTGAAGGGGTGTGGGATCTGAATTTCGACCCGCAGACCAATGTCGTCGAGACCCACATCTCGCGGCTCAGAAACAAGATCGACAAGCCGTTCGAGCGTGACCTCATCCATACCGTGCGCGGCGCGGGCTACCGGATTGAGGGCTGATGACGGGTCGGCTCAACCGCGCGGCGATCCTCGCCTCGACGCCGCTGCGGCAGGCGCTCGGACTGATGGGGATCGTCTTCGCGATCCTGCTGGTCACGCTGGGCTTTGCCTATGTGGCGCTGCGCACCTCGACGGAGGATGCGATCCAGGCCGATCTGAAGCAGCAGACGGCGGTGTTTCAGGTTGCCGCCAATCCCGAGACGCTCTCGGTGATCGTCTCGGCCGAGGCACGCGCCTCCGACCCGTCCGAGCGCGCCATCGCCTTCGTGCTGCCCGACGGGCGGCAAGTCGGCAATGTTCGGGTGGTTCACCAAGGCGACCAATGGGTTGTCTCGCGCCACCCCGATTTCGAGCCGCTCTCGAAACATGGCTATTTCACCCTGACCATGCCGCTCGCGGGTGGTCTGCTTGTGATCGGAGAAAGCCGCGCGCCGATTGCCGAACTGACCTCGACTTTTCTCGCGATCCTCGTCTTTTCGTTTGTTCCCTCGCTTCTCATCTCAGCCGCCTATGGCGCCTGGGCGGGGATGCGGGCGCGCAGACGGGTGAGCGCGATCGAAGAGACGCTCGATCAGCTGACCGAGGGGCGGCTTGAGGCACGGGTGCCCGAGGATGGGGTGAAATCGGCGCGCGGGGATGACCTCGCGCGGATCGGTGCACGGCTGAACGTCATGGCCGAGACGCAGGAAGCGACGGTCGCGGCGCTGCGGCAGGTCTCGGCTGATATCGCCCACGATCTGAAAACGCCGATGCAGCGGATATCGGTCCTGCTGTCGGAGCTGCGCGACAGCTTGCCCGAGGGCGAGGCACGCGAGCTGGCCGAGCGCGCGGGCATCGAAGCAGAGGGCGCGGTCGCGGTTTTTCACTCGCTCCTGCGCATCGCGCAGATCGAGGGGGGCAGCCCGAAATCACGGTTTTCCTCTGTCGAACTGGGGGCGTTGGCCAGCGACATCACGGAACTTTACGAGGCATCGGCGGAGGAGGCGGGCGGCACGCTCAGCCTGTCCCGCCCGGATGGAGACTTCACCGTTCAAGGCGACCGTGGGCTGCTCGGCCAGATGCTGTCGAACCTGATCGAGAACGCGATCCGCCATGCCGGGCCCGAGCCGCAGATCCGGGTCGAGTTGGCGCGGCGTGCAGGGCGCGTGAATCTCGTCGTGCGCGATCATGGGCCGGGTATTCCCGAGCAGGAACGCGCGAAGGTGCTGCGGCGGCTCTATCGGCTGGAGCGGTCCCGCACCACGCCGGGCAACGGGCTGGGGCTGGCGCTGGTACAGGCGGTGGCTGGGCTGCACGAGACTGAGCTGAACCTTGGCGACAATCACCCCGGCCTGTCCGTGACGCTGAGCTTCCCCGCCCCGTGAAATTCCTCGGGACGGCTGGCTGAACGCGAAAGCGGGCTCAGAATGAAAGAACCCGCGCCCTCCCGAGCGCGGGTTTCACTCTGAAGACCAGGCGCATCATTACGCCTTGGGGCCAGCCTCCAGTGCGTCCTCGAAGGTGCGCAGCCCGGTTTTCGGGGCCTGCACCAGCACGGCCATGTTGCCGGGCTTGTGTTCGTTGCGCAGCATCTTGGTATGCGCCTGCGGGATCTGATCCCACGGGAAGACTTCGGACATGCAGGGGTCCAGACGGCGCTCGATCATCAGCTTGTTGGCCGACGACGCCTGCTTGAGGTTCGCGAAGTGCGAGCCCTGAAGGCGCTTCTGGTGCATCCACATGTAGCGCACGTCGAAGGTGCAGTTGAAGCCCGAGGTGCCTGCGCAGATCACCACGATCCCGCCCTTCTTCACGATCAGGGTCGAGACCGGGAAAGTCGCCTCGCCGGGGTGTTCGAAGACCATGTCCACGTTCACGCCCTTGCCGGTGATGTCCCAGATCGCCTTGCCGAACTTGCGCGCTTCTTTCAGCCACGCGTTATATTCGGGCGTGTTGACGGTCGGCAGCTGACCCCAGCATTTGAAGTCCTTGCGATTGATCACGCCCTTGGCGCCCTGATCCATCACGAACTGACGCTTGCTCTCGTCCGAGATCACGCCGATCGCGTTGGCACCGGCAGTGTTTGCCAGCTGGATTGCGTAGGAGCCAAGGCCGCCCGAGGCACCCCAGACCAGCACATTCTGGCCGGGCTTGAGCTCGTGCGGGTGGTGGCCGAACAGCATCCGGTAGGCGGTGGCCAGCGTCAGCGTGTAGCAAGCGCTCTCTTCCCAGGTCAGGTGCTTGGGACGCGGCATGAGCTGCTGCGCCTGCACACGGGTGAATTGCGAGAACGAGCCGTCATGGGTCTCATAGCCCCAGATGCGCTGGCTGGGCGAGAACATCGGGTCGCCGCCGTTGCACTCCTCGTCGTCGCCATCGTCCTGGTTGCAGTGGATCACCACCTCGTCGCCGACTTTCCAGCGCTTAACCTTGTCGCCCACCTTCCACACGATGCCCGCGGCATCCGAACCGGCGATGTGATAGGGCTGCTTGTGGCCGTCGAAGGGCGAGATCGGAACGCCGAGACCGGCCCAGACGCCGTTATAGTTCACGCCTGCGGCCATCACGAGGACGAGCACTTCGTGGCTGTCGATCTCCCAGGTGTCGACAACTTCCTGCTGGAACGACTGTTCGGGTTCGCCGTGGCGCTCGCGACGGATCGCCCAAGCGTACATTTTCTTCGGGACATAGCCGAGGGGCGGCATCTCGCCGATCTCGTAAAGGTCCTTCTCCGGCGCGTCGTAGGGCGCGATCCCGGTTTCCTGATCAAGGGCCATGGCTCTCTCCTGTTCAAATCTCGCCGCGCCGCAGAATCGGGGCGGGTTGGACAGGAGAGTTACGCAGGCCCGCGCAACTTTGCAATAGGCGTTACGTCTAATTTTGAAATATTATGTCTCCGCCGATTTCGGGGTGCGGGCGCGTCCCTCTCATATCCTTGCGAGCTTCGAGAGCGCGACCGTCTTTGGCTTCGCGTCGCACAAGGAGTGCCGGTGGACGTGGCAGGCGTGCGGCTTCGGAGACGGGCGCGCTCGCGCGGTGGCGCGCTTTCTTTTCCCTGCCAGATCCAGATTTTTCGGCCTGGTGACCAAGTTTCGTTACGTCCACGGCCGTCTCGACGACGATGCGCCAACGCCGTGTCGCGGCAGGATTGGAACCGCCCGCGGTCTGCTCGCGAAGTCTCTAAGGGCGGGAGAGAGCCATCTCCGGGGCGGGGTGATCGGCAGTTTCAAACCGCTCTCCCGCGATCTCTGCCCCAATCTAACCCGCTCATCTGGGCTTGCGGCCTGTTGCATTGGTCTCAGCCGCTGCGACGCAGCGTAATTTCCTGCTCCGCCGCGGCGCAACGCGTACCTCAGCCGGGCTCGCCCATGCTGTCGGCGAGCTTTCGAATCGGCGCTTGATCGACCGCGATGATCCCACGCCTCGGCCGGTCCAGATCGATGATGATGAAGACAAGCGCGACGATCAGAACCAGCATCGCGTAGATCGGCAGGCCCGGCTTCACCCCGCTTTCGCCCGAGCCGATGCCCAGAACCAGCCCGAGAATGATGAAGGTGCCATAGAGGAGAAACAGAACCGGCTCGGGCACATGGCGCTCGATCGCGGCGTCGCGCGCCGAGAGCTGGTCAATCATGTCGTTGAGCGAGGAGGTGAAGGACAGCGCCACCGGCCCGCCCGCATCACGCGCCGTTTTGGCCGAAAGCGTCCAAAGCTGATCGAAGGTCGTCTCGGCCAGCGTCACCAGCCCGGCGCGGCGTTTGACGTTCGAGGCTGGCACCTCGCCCGCCTGCGCGCGCAGACGTGCATATTGGATAAGAAGATTGCGAGCCTCGGGCTGAACGTCTTCAGGCAGAAGCTGAACCCGCAGCCATGCTGTGCCAATCGCATTGGCCTCGTCGACGACCGCCTGGCTGCGTGCGTCGAACCGCCCAAGCGCCAGAGAGAATGTGAAACCCAGAAGCAGGCCGAGAATCGCGAGCAGTGAGCCTTGCACCGCCAGCGTCTGAGCCTTGCTCTCGTCACTGTGGGCGTGGCGCCGCGCGCCGCTCCACGTACGGCCCAAGATCATGGCAAGCACCATGGAAATGAGCAAAACAACAGCGATCACGCCAGAATTCAAACCATACATCATGTCGCGCACTCCCAAGGGTGTCATCCCGACGCCGTTCCACAGCGAGGCTCTACCGTATATCGCAACGCTGCGGCAGGAGGGAATTTCCGACCAATTGCCGCATCGCAGCGAATTGACAGGATCACAAACTTCAATTTAAACCGTGTCAGCGCGCAACAATATTGCGCAAACGAGATTCGCAAGCCGATGGAGGCCGCCATGACCGACACGATGCCCGCCAAGGACAAGCCCTGGCTCTTCCGCACCTATGCAGGCCATTCCACGGCGAAGAAATCGAACGAGCTCTATCGCACCAACCTCTCGAAAGGGCAGACCGGTCTTTCGGTGGCCTTCGATCTGCCGACCCAGACCGGCTATGACAGCGATCACATCCTGTCGCGTGGCGAAGTGGGCAAGGTTGGCGTGCCCGTCTGCCATCTCGGCGACATGCGCGCGCTGTTCGATCAGATTCCGCTCGAGCAGATGAACACCTCGATGACGATCAACGCGACCGCGCCCTGGCTGCTGTCGCTTTATATCGCCGTGGCCGAGGAACAGGGCGCGGATATCTCCAAGCTGCAAGGCACGGTGCAGAACGATCTGGTGAAAGAGTATCTCAGCCGCGGCACCTATATCTGCCCGCCCAAGCCCTCGCTCGCGATGATCACCGATGTCGCGGCCTATACGCGTGAGCATCTGCCGAAATGGAACCCGATGAACGTGTGTTCCTATCACCTGCAAGAGGCGGGGGCGACGCCCGAGCAGGAACTGGCCTTCGCGCTGGCGACCGCGATCGCGGTGCTCGACGATCTCAAGGGCAAGGTGCCCGCCGATCAGTTCCCGGCGATGGTGGGGCGGATCTCCTTCTTCGTGAACGCGGGCATCCGCTTCGTCACCGAGATGTGCAAGATGCGCGCCTTCACCGAGCTCTGGGACGAGATCACCCGTGAGCGCTACGGCATCGAGGACGAGAAATTCCGCCGCTTCCGCTATGGCGTGCAGGTGAATTCGCTCGGCCTGACCGAGCAGCAGCCCGAAAACAACGTCTACCGCATCCTGATCGAGATGCTGGCGGTGACCCTGTCGAAGAACGCCCGTGCCCGTGCGGTGCAGCTGCCCGCCTGGAACGAGGCGCTCGGCCTGCCGCGCCCCTGGGATCAGCAATGGTCGCTTCGGATGCAGCAGATCATGGCCTATGAGACCGATCTTCTGGAATATGGCGATCTCTTCGATGGCAACCCAGCCGTGACCGCGAAGGTCGAGGCGCTGAAGGACGGCGCGCGCGCCGAGCTGGAAACGCTTGATGGGATGGGCGGGGCGATCGCCGCGATCGACTACATGAAATCGCGCCTGGTGGAATCGAATGCCGCGCGGATCAACCGCATCGAGGCCGAGGAAACCATCGTCGTCGGCGTGAACCGCTGGCAGCAGGGCGAGCCCTCGCCGCTGACCGCGGGCGATGGCGGCATCATGGTCGTCGATCCGGCGGTGGAGCAGGAGCAGATCAACCGCCTGAACGCCTGGCGCGCCGAGCGTGACGAGGCCGCCGTTCAGGCCGCGCTTTCGCAGCTCAAGTCGGATGCGAAAGCGGGCAAGAACATCATGGAGGCCTCGATCGCCGCTGCGAAAGCCGGTGCGACGACCGGCGAATGGGCGGGTGTCATGCGCGCCGTTCACGGCGAATATCGCGGCCCGACCGGCGTCTCGCGTTCGCCCTCGAACCAGACCGCGGGGCTCGAAGATATTCGTGAAGCCGTGGATGCGGTCAGCACCCAGCTCGGCCGCCGCCTGAAATTCCTCGTCGGCAAGCCGGGCCTCGACGGCCATTCGAACGGGGCCGAACAGATCGCCTTCCGCGCCCGCGATTGCGGTATGGATATCACCTATGATGGTATCCGCCTGACGCCCGAACAGATCGTCGCGAAAGCGATCGAGGACGAGGCGCATGTGGTGGGTCTCTCGATTCTTTCGGGCTCGCACATCCCGCTGATCGAGGAGCTGATGGAGCGGATGCGTGGGGCCAGCCTCGATCATGTCCCGGTCGTCGTGGGCGGGATCATCCCCGACGAGGACGCGAAGAAGCTCTTGGGCTTCGGCGTGGCCCGCGTCTACACGCCCAAGGATTTCGAGCTGAACCGGATCATGATGGATATCGTGGCACTCGCGACCCCGGCGGGAAAGGCGGCCTGAGCGCGGCCGGGGGTTTCACACCCCCGGACCCCCGTGGGATATTTCGGGCAGTTGGAAACAGACCTTGTTTTCCAACTGCTGCAAATATCCCCGCCGGAGGCTCCCGAAGCGGCAAGCCGCGCGATGCTTCGGCCTTTCGCCCTTCCGCCCGCCATAGCGCGCGGGTAAGGTCGCGCCATGACCACCCCCGCGATCCAGTTTTCCGATGACCAGGCCGAGGCCTGGGATGCCGTCGCCGCCGCTTTGGAGGCGGCCGGGGTCGATATTCTCGAAGGCAATTTGCGGCCCGAGGGTGGCGGCAATCGTGTGCTCTCGGTGATCGGCAAGGCGGGCTCGGGCAAGACGCTGTTGCTGGCCGAGCTTTACAAGGCGCTCGAGGCGGCGGGCGTCGATCTGGTTTCGGGTGATTTCGAGGGCAAGCGGCGCAAGGAGCGGCGCACGCTCGCGATCCTCGCACCAACGAACAAGGCGGCGAGCGTGTTGCGTTCGCGCGGGGTGCCGGCGACGACGATCCACCGCATTCTGTACACGCCCGTTTACGACCCGGAATACGAGCGGCTCGCGGAATGGCTGACCGGGCAGGGAGAGCGCCCCAAGCCCGATCTTCTCAGCGAGATGGGCCTGACCGAGGAGGCGCTCGACCGGGCCAAGGCTTTCTACGATCTGCACAAGTCGATCCCGGCGGCGCTGGCTTCGGCAGGGCTGCGGGGCTCGGATTTCATCAATGGCTGGAAGCGGCGCGAAGACCCGCTCGATATCGGATTTGTCGACGAGGCCTCGATGCTCGACGAGCGGCAATTCGACGATCTGCGTGAGATCTTCCCGACGCTGGTGCTATTTGGCGATCCGGCACAGCTCGCCCCGGTGAACCAATCGGGCGAAATGGTCTTCGAGCGGCTGCCCGACAGCCGCAAACATATCCTGCATCGCATCCACCGGCAGGCCGAGGACAACCCGATCCTCGATCTTGCGCATATGCTGGGCGACGACAGCCTGACCTTCGAGCAGTTCGAGCGCGAGATCGAGAAGGCCGCGGCCAAGGACGACCGCGTCGTCTGGGCGGAGCGGGTGGAGAGCGATCTGATGGCGCGCTCGCCGGTGCTGGTCTGGCGCAACGCGACGCGGATCCGGCTGATCCATGCCTTCCGGGCCGCCCATTCCGCACCCGCCGACATGATGCTGCCGGGCGAGCCGCTGATCTGTGACGGGATCGAACTGCCGGTGAAGCATCGCAAGAAACGGATCGACCTGGAGGCGCGCGGGCTGATCAAGGGCGCGCAGGTGATCTATCTCGGCCCCGGCAAGAAGCCCGGTTTCTCGCGGCTGCATGTGATGGGGGCGGAGGACCCGCGGCTCTCGGCGGCCTCGATCGTGAAGATCGAGATGCCGGATGAGGAAGAGCCGTTCATCCCCTTTGCTGCCCGGATGGGGGCGACCTTCCTGCATGGCGCGGCGGTGACGATCCACAAGGCGCAAGGGTCTCAATGGGAGGATGTGCAGGTCTTCGCGCCGGATATTTACGCGGCCTATAGGGCAGGGCGGGTCGAGGCGGGCATTCCCCTGTGGAAGCGGCTCGCTTACGTGGCCATCACCCGGGCGCAGCATCGGCTTTTGTGGGTGGTGCGGGCGCGGCTGGCGCGGCCTTCGGTGCCCCTGTCTATCGACGATCTGCCGCGTGGGGGCGGGAAGCTGGAATTGCAGGCCGAGCCGCAGGAGTGAGCTGAGGCAGACCCCGGTGGGGATATTTGGGGCCAAATCGAAGGGAGGAAGTCTATGGGCGTGATGGTGGTGACCGGGGCGAGTGCCGGGATCGGGCGGGCCGTGGCCGAGCAGGCCCTGGCCAGTGGGTGGCAAGTGGCCTGTCTGGCGCGGTCTGAGGACAAGCTCGCCGAGGTTGCGGCGCAGGGCGATGGGCTGGCCGTGGCCTGTGATGTGAGCGACGAGGCGGCGGTGGGCCGGGCCTTCGCGCAGGTGGTGGCGCGGTTCGGGCGGATCGACGTGCTCTTCAACAATGCCGGGATGTTCCCGCCGGCTGCCCTGCCCGACGAGGTGCAGATGGCCGATTGGGACGCCTGTATCGCAGTGAACCTGACGGGGATGTTCCTCTGTGCCCGCGCCGCTTTCGGGCAGATGCGGGGGCAGAGCCCGCGCGGGGGGCGGATCATCAACAATGGCTCGATCTCGGGGCAGGTGCCGCGCGCGAAATCGCTCGCCTATACGACCACCAAACATGCGATCAACGGGATGACGAAGCAGATCGCGCTCGACGGGCGCGAATTCGATATCGCCTGCGGGCAGATCGATGTCGGCAATGCGCGCACGGGGTTGTTGGCAAACATGGATGCGGCGGCGACGAAGACCGCCGAGCCGACGATGGATGTGGGTGATGTGGCGCGCTCGGTCCTGCATATGGCCGCGCTGCCGCTCGAGGCCAATGTGCTCAACATGACTGTGATGGCGAGCGGGATGCCCTTCGTCGGACGCGGTTAACGCACGAAGCGGAAGATCGCGGCGGCCGCCCAGCCGGCAAACACGGCGAGCGCGAGCGACAGCAGCCCGTAAAGCGCTGCTTTCTGATGCGCGAGTGTGTAGAGCCAGCGTTCCAGGCCGATCTTGCGCACCTCGATTGCGGATTGGTACTGGTCGACCAGTTTGCCGTCGCGCAGCAGGAAGATGCGGGTCTTGTAATCGCCCTCGGTGAGGTTTGCGGGCAGTTCGAAATCGGCGCGGAAGAGCGTGTTGTCGACGATATGAACACCGCCCGTTTCCATCTCGTAAAGCCCCTGACGTTCACGGATGCGCAGCAGGGCTTCGGTGAAGGGCTTGCTGTCCTCCACCTCGATCGGCCCGGAGAAGGCGCGCATCGCGAGCGGGATCGAAATGCGTTGCTGGGTGTCGACGCGCGGATCGAGAATCTCTTCGATCGGGCCGGAGGTCGCGACGGCGTAATAACTCGGCGCCGCAGCGACGCCTACCGAGGCCGTATTCACCCAGATGCCGAATTCGCGCGATTTCTTGCGGATCGTCACGGGGCCCAGCGGGCCTTCCAGGGTCACGATCACCGCGAGTTTCTCATCGGTCGGTTCGGGGGCTTCACGTTTGACCGCGCCGTAAATCAGAATCTGTGAGCCGTCAAAGGAGGTGGTGATGCCGATATTGTCGCGGCTGAGCCCGGCTACGATCTGCTCGGGCGGGGCTTTGGTCGCTGTGGCGTCGGGCGTCGTCGCCTCCTGCGCCATGGCGGGCAGGGACGTCAGGGCAAGTGCGAGCGAGAGGAGCGTGGCGCGGATCATCCTTCCCCTCCCGTCGTAATCGAGAACAGGTCATGCGGGCGCAAGATCAGGTCGAGCCCGAGCTTGGCCGCAACGATGATCACCAAAAGCGCCAGCAGGATGCGCAACTGCTCGGCCTTGAGCCGGGCGCCGAGTCGCGAGCCGATCTGCGCGCCGACAACCCCGCCGACGATCAGCAGGAGCGCGAGCATCACGTCGACCGTCTGGTTCGTGATCGCATGCATCAAGGTCGTGAAGGCCGACACGAAGAGGATCTGGAACAGCGAAGTTCCGATCACGACCTTGGTCGGCATGTTCAGAAGGTAGATCATGGCCGGAACCATGATGAAGCCGCCGCCCACACCCATGATCGCGGCGAGCACGCCAACCGCGATGCCGACCAGAAGCGGAGGGATCACCGAGATATAAAGACCCGAGGCGCGGAACTTGAACTTGAACGGCAGTTTGTGGACCCAGGTGTGCTGCACGCGCTTCTTGCGCACG
Organism: Thioclava pacifica DSM 10166; assembly: GCF_000714535.1. Taxonomy (GTDB): domain Bacteria; phylum Pseudomonadota; class Alphaproteobacteria; order Rhodobacterales; family Rhodobacteraceae; genus Thioclava; species Thioclava pacifica. The sequence continues at coordinate 104,965 of NZ_AUND01000023.1, forward strand.
CCGGTGCCTCTTCTCTGCTTTTGCAGGGTGCGCACCGCCTCTTGCAGCATCAGCAGGCCAATAAGCCCAAGGAAAACGACGTAGCAAAGCTGCACCGCGAGGTCGATCTGGCCAAGCTGGGTGAGCAGGTTGAACACCCAGATACCGCCTGCCGAGCCAAGGATACCGCCCACCAGCAGCACCAGCCCCATCGGGATATCGACCGCCTTACGCTTGAGTTGCGCCAGCACGCCCGAGACCGACGACGCGACCACCTGGTTCGCGCCGGTCGCCACCGCCACCGAGGGCGGGATACCGATGAAGAACAGCAAGGGTGTGATCAGGAAGCCGCCGCCCACGCCGAAGAGCCCCGAGAGCAGCCCGACGATGCCGCCAAGCCCCAGCAGGGTGAACATGTTGACCGAGACTTCGGCGATGGGCAGGTAGATCTGCATGGGCCGCACCGGCTGAGGAGGTTGCAACGTCTTTGCCCGCAAGGGCCTTCGGAGTCAAACCCCGCGCATGCGCGCGAGGTCACAACTGTTGCAGATATCGTCGGAGCACCCTTTCGAGCTTGGCCGCGCCCATCGGGGCGATCGCTTTGGTCTGCTCGTGGCTGATGTTCTCGTCTGCCATGCCCGCCCCCATATTGGTGATCACCGAGACCGCCGCCACGCGTAACCCGAGAAAGCGAGCGAGGATCACTTCCGGAACGGTCGACATGCCCACCGCGTCGGCCCCGAAGATCTTCGCGGCGCGGATCTCGGCCGGGGTCTCGAAGCAGGGGCCGGAGAACCAGCAATAGACGCCTTCGGGCAGCGCGATCCCCTCGGCTTGCGCCGCGGCTTTCAGGCCTGCGCGGATTTCCGGATCATGTGCCTCGGTCAGCGGCACGAAGCGCGCGTCCGAGGGTTCGCCGATCAGCGGATTGTTCCCCGAGAAGTTGATATGGTCGTTCAGCATCATCAGCCCGCCCGGCTGGATGTCCTCGCGCAGGGAACCTGCCGCGTTGGTCAGCAGAAGGCTCTCGCAGCCCAACTCCTTCAGGATCTCCAGCGGCAGGCGCATCTCGGCGGGGTTGCCGTGCTCGTAGTAATGGACCCGGCCACCGAAGACCGCGACACGGACGCCTTCAAGCGTGCCGATCACCAGTTTCGGATTGTGGCCCGAGACCCCCGCATGCGGGAAGCCCGGCAGATCCGAGTAGGGGATCGCTGTGCCCTCGACCTCCTCGGCCAGATGGCCGAGGCCGGAACCAAGGATCAGACCGAGACGCGGGGCCTCGCTGCCCGCACGTTCGCGGATCAGGGCGGCAAGCTCAGCGCTCTTTGACATAGGGCTGTCCTCCGGCGCGCGGCGGGATCGCCTTGCCGATGAACCCGGCAAGGATGACCACGGTAAGAATATAGGGCACCGCCTGCATGAACTGGATCGGCAGGTTCACAACGCCCAGATCGATATTCGGATAGCGGTTCGAGATCGCCTCCAGCAGGCCAAACAGCATCGTCGCGCCGAGCGCCGGAACCGGGCGCCATTTCGCGAAGATCAGCGCCGCCAGCGCGATATAACCGCGCCCTGCCGTCATCTCTTTCACGAAGCCCGCCGCGAGGCCGGTCGCGAGATAGGTGCCCGCGAGCCCCGCGAGCGCGCCGGTGATTGCAACGGCGGTGTAGCGCAGGCGGATCACCGAGACCCCGGCGGTGTCGACCGATTCCGGGTTCTCGCCCACCGCGCGCAGGCGCAGGCCGAAGCGCGTGCGGAACAGCACCCACCATGTCAGTGGCACCATCGCAAAGGCGACATAGACGAGGATCGAATGGCCCGAGATCAGGTTGGAATAGATCTGCCCGATCACGGGCACATCCTTCACCGCCTCGGCGCCGGGCAGGGTGATCGGCTCGAACCGGCCATTGCCCGAAAGCTGCGGCGTGCGTCCGCCCTGCTGGAACCAGCTTTGCGCGATCAGCACCGTGAAGCCCGAAGCGAGGAAGTTCACTGCCACGCCCGAGATCAGTTGATTCCCACGGAAGGTGATCGAGGCGAGCCCGTGCACCATCGCGAGGCTCATCGAGCCGCCGATACCTGCAAGCAGCCCGAGCCATGCGTTGCCCGTGACAGCCGCAACGGCGCCGGAGAAGAAGGCTGCCATCAGCATCTTGCCCTCGAGCCCGATGTCGAAGATGCCCGCGCGTTCCGAGAACAGGCCCGCCAGGCAGGCCAGTAGCAGCGGCGTGCCCAGGCGTACGGCGCTATCGAGAATTTCGATGATCGTTGCGAAATCCATCTCAGGCCTCCTTCTGGGCGTTGGCGCGGGCGACGAAGAAATGCTCGATCGGCGCGCGGAGCATGTTGTCGAACGCTCCGGTGAAGAGGATCACAAGCGCCTGGATCACGGTGATCAGCTCGCGCGGGATCGTCGTTTCCAGCGCCAGCTCGCCGCCGCCTTGGTAAAGGAAGCCGAAGAGGATCGCCGCAAGGAACACGCCGACCGGGTGGTTACGTCCCATCAGCGCGACTGCGATGCCGATGAAGCCCGCCCCCTCGACCGAGTTCAGCACGAGGCGGTGGCCCTGACCCATCACGTTGTTGATCGCCATAAGTCCCGCGAGCCCGCCCGAGATCAGCATCGCCACCATGATCACCTTCACCGGCGAAATCCCGGCATAGCGCGCGGCCGTTTCCGAGCGTCCGAAGGCACGGATCTCGAAGCCGAGCTTGGTTCGCCAGATCAGGATCCAGACCAGCCAGCAGGCCAGAAGCGCGATGAAGAAGGAGACATTCGCAGGGACCGATTTCGAGAAGAACTGCCCGATCAGCGGCAGATCGTGGAAGGTCGGTAGATAGGTTTCCTTGGCAAACCGGGCCGTCGCCGGGTCCATTGCGCCGCGCGGGCGCAACACGTTGACCAGCATGTAATTGAGAAGCGAGGCGCCGATGAAGTTGAACATGATCGTGGTGATCACGATATGGCTGCCGCGCTTGGCTTGCAGATAGGCGGGCACCGCGGCCCAGGCGGCGCCGAAAAGTGCCCCGCCGATCATCGCGGCGATCAGTGCGATCGACCAATGCGGCCAGGGGAAGGCCAGCAGCACGAGCGCCACGCCGAGCCCGCCCAGCGTCGCCTGTCCCTCGCCGCCGATATTGAATTGGCTGGCGTGATAGGCGACGGCGACCGCGAGCCCGGTGAAGATGAAATTGGTAGCGTAATAGAGCGTGTAGCCCCAGCCATAGGGCGAGCCGAGCGCGCCCGAGACCATGACCTTGATCGCCTTGATCGGATCTTCCCCGATCAGCAGGACAACGATGCCGGAAATGACGAAGGCGATCAGGAGGTTGAGGACGGGGATCAGGGCCACATCGACCCATTTCGGTGTCTTTTCCATCAGGCGGTCTCCTCCGGTGCGGCTTCGTCGGAGATCGTCCAGCCGTCCATTCCACGCACATCATCCCCGCCAAGGCCCGCCATCAGGCAGCCCATGCCGGTCTGGGTGGCGCTCTCGACCGGGCCATGCCCCATGATCCGGCCGTCGAACATCACCGCGACCCGGTCAGCGAGCGAGCGGATCTCGTCGAGCTCGACCGAGACCAGCAGGATCGCCGCGCCCTGATCGCGTAGCTCGACGATGCGTTTATGGATGAATTCGATTGCGCCGATATCGACGCCACGGGTGGGTTGGCCCACGAGCAGAAGCGTCGGGTTCCGTTCGATCTCGCGCGCCAGCACGATCTTTTGCTGGTTGCCGCCCGAGAAGCTTTTCGCAGGCAAGGTCGGGATCGGTGGGCGCACGTCGAAGCGTTCCATCGCTTCCTGCGTGTGCTGCACGATCCCGGCATTATCCATCACGAAAGCATTCTTCTGATAGGCGGCATCGTTGTGATAGCCAAAGATCATGTTTTCCCATGCGGCGAAATCGAGGATCAGGCCAAGGTGATGGCGATCCTCGGGGACATGCGAGATGCCCCGGCGGCGGCGCGACTGGCCGTCGGAATGCTTGCCGGTGAGGTCGATCTCTTCGCCGTTGACGCGGATCGTGCCGGTAGCCTTGGCGAAACCGCCCAGCACTTCGAGCAATTCCGACTGGCCGTTGCCCGCCACGCCCGCGATGCCAAGGATCTCGCCGGCTCGGATGTTCAGGTCGATGCCCTTGAGGCGCTCGATGCCATCCTCGTCGACCACGCGAAGCTTCTCAACCTCCAGCACGGTCTTGCCGGGCTGCGCGGGCGCCTTGGTGACGTTGAGCAGCACCTTGCGGCCCACCATCAGCTCGGCGAGCTGTTCGGGGGAGGTCTCGGCCGTCTTGACCGTCGCCGTCATCTGGCCACGCCGCATTACGCTGACGGTATCGGTGATCTCCATGATCTCGCGCAGCTTGTGGGTGATCAGGATGATCGTCTTGCCCTCCTTGCGGAGGTTGTCGAGGATCCGGAACAGGTGGTCGGCCTCGGCGGGCGTCAGCACGCCCGTAGGCTCGTCGAGGATCAGGATGTCGGCCTGACGGTAGAGCGCCTTGAGGATCTCCACGCGCTGCTGGTGGCCGACCGACAGTTCTTCGATCAGTTCGTCGGGATCGACATTGAGCTCATATTCCTCAGCGAGGCGCTTGAGTTCCTTGCGGGCCTTGGCAAGCGAAGGGCGCAGGAGGGCTCCGTCCTCGGCGCCAAGGATGATGTTTTCCAGCACGGTGAAATTCTGCACCAGTTTGAAATGCTGGAACACCATGCCGATACCGGCCGAGATCGCGGCCTGGCTATCGGGGATCTGGGTGCGTTGGCCCTTGATCCAGATCTCGCCCGCATCGGCCTTGTAGAAGCCGTAGAGGATCGACATCAGGGTGGATTTGCCCGCGCCGTTCTCGCCGATGATGCCATGGATCGTGCCGGGCATGACCCGGATCGAAATGTCCTTGTTGGCCTGAACCGTGCCGAAGGCTTTCGAGATGCCCTTGAGCTCGATCGCGGGGGCCTGAGTGGCAAGGGCGGCAGTTGCCTGCCGCCCCGCCTCATTTGCCTGTGCGCCGACCATTACTGCACCGGGCAGCTGTCGTCCGACATGTAGTCATGCACCGTGACCTTGCCCGAGATGATGTCGGCCTTGGCCTGGTCGACCGCCGTCAGCATCTCCGGGGTCACCAGCGCTTTGTTGTTGTCGTCGAGCGCCACGCCCACACCGTCATCGGCAAGGCTCATGACCTTGATGCCCGGCTTGAGATCGGCGCCCGCCTTGAAGGCGTCATAGACGGCGTTGTCGACGCGCTTGAGCATCGAGGTCAGAACCTGACCCGGGTGCAGATAGTTCTGGTTGCTGTCCACGCCGATCGACAGGATGCCGCCATCGGCCGCCGCTTGCAGAACGCCGATGCCGGTGCCGCCGGCGGCCGCATAGATCACGTCCGCGCCCTGGCTGATCTGGGCCTTGGCGATCTCGCCGCCCTTCACCGGGTCGTTCCAGGCCGCCGGGGTGGTGCCGGTCATGTTCTGGATCACTTTCGCGTCGGGGTTGGCTGCTTTGACACCCTGGACGTAGCCGCAGGCGAATTTGCGGATCAGCGGGATGTCCATGCCGCCGACGAAGCCAACGGTGCCGGTCTTCGAGGCCATGCCAGCCATCAGGCCGACGAGGTAGGAGCCCTGCTCCTCCGTGAAGACGATCGACTCGACGTTGGGCTGGTCGACGACCATGTCGATGATCGCGAACTTGGTGTCGGGGTAATCGGGGGCGACGGTGTTGAGCGTGTCACCAAAGGCGAAGCCGGTCATGACGATCGGGTTTGCGCCCGACTCGGCGAGCTTGCGCAGCGCCTGCTCGCGCTGGGCTTCCGACTGCATTTCCAGTTCCTTGTACGAACCGCCCGTCTCCTCGGCCCATTTCTTGGCGCCATTATAGGCGGCTTCGTTGAAGCTCTTGTCGAACTTGCCGCCAAGGTCGTAGATCAGCGCCGGTTCGGCCATCGCGGCGCCTGCGGTCAGTGCAAGCGTAGCGGCTGCGCCGAGAAACTGTTTGAAGAAAGTCATGGATCACTCCCGGTCATTGGGGCTTTTTGAATAAGCCTATTGGCGGGTGAAGCCACCCGCAGACCTACGGATTTGGGCAGAGCTTGCCGGGGGGGTCAAGCGGCAAAATCGGTTTGACGCAGGGTCCGCCCGAAATTTTGATTGAATGGTCAGCCGGGGTGTTGATCAAGAGGCAGATTGAGAACGAGCGCGTCGATCCGGCTGCCGTCTGGGGTGCGGTAATAGGCCTTGCGGCGCCCCGATTCCGTCCAGCCGGTCGCCGCGTAAAGTGCGCGCGCGGGAGTGTTGTCCGCAGCGACCTCGAGAAAGGCGCTGACCGCCTCACGCGCGCGTGCGGCATCGGCAAAGCCTTCGACGAGGCGGCGCCCGACACCGTGGCGGCGGGCTCCGGGAGCCACGGCCAGGGTCAGAAGTTCCGCCTCACCCGCGATCACCCGTCCGAGCAGAAAGCCATGCGTCTCCTCGAGGAGGAAAACGCCCGGGTTTTTGAGCAAGGCTGAGAATTCCTCCTCGCTCCATGGGCGGGGGGTGGTGAAACAGGCCCGGTGCAGGGCGGCAAGGGCTTCGCGCTGCATCAGTCGAGGATCTTCGGCGGAGGGTCGGAGGGTGGCGCGGCATCGGCGGGCCGGAGGTAAAGTGGCGCGGGACGCTCCGGAGCCTCGCGTAGCGTATCGTGTCGCCACTGCGCCAAGCGGGCGATGCGGGGCGCGATATCCTCGATCAGCCTTGGTTCCGCCTCGGCTCCAAAGGGGCGCGCGATCGCCTCAGCTTGCCAGCCGGTGACGCGCATGTTCACGGGCAGGCGAAGCGCTTCGGGCGGAGCCTCGGGGTCGATCAGCTCAGGCGCGGCTTGCGGCACGCCATAGCGGAAATGCTGCACATAGGCCTGACCGCGGGGCGCCTCGATGCTGACCAGCTCCTGCGCATGAGCGCCGGGGCCGGTCGGATCGCGCATCACCTCGAACATCGAGACGCCGATCGCGGGCACGCCCAGAGACAGCGCAAGCCCGCGCGCCGCCGAGACCGATATCCGAATGCCGGTGAAATTGCCCGGACCGATGCCGACGCCGATCAGGTCGAGGTCGCGAAATCCCAGCCCATGCCCGTCCAGCAGCGCCTCGAGTTGGGGCATCAGCCCCTCGGTCTGACCACGCGTTGTCTCGGCGAAGCTTTGTCCGCGCAGAACCCCGCCACACAGCAGGGCCGCAGCGATCCACGGCCCGGACGTGTCGAAGGCCAGCACGTTCGGATGGAAATTACCGCGCTCTCTCACGCCGGGTCTCACGCATTGACCGGGCGGACCTCGGAAACTTCGGGAATGTAATGGCGCAGCAGGTTCTCGATCCCCATCTTCAGCGTGAGCGTCGAAGAGGGACAACCCGCGCAGGCGCCCTGCATGTGAAGGTAGACCACGCCACGCTCGAACCCGTGGAAGGTGATGTCGCCACCGTCCTGCGCCACGGCCGGGCGCACGCGGGTGTCGAGCAGTTCCTTGATCTGGGCCACGATCGCCCCGTCCTCGCCGTCATGCTCGGCATGGGCGGGACCGGCCTCGCCTTCCATCACCGGTGCGCCGGACTGGAAATGCTCCATGATCGCACCGAGGATCGCGGGTTTCGCGTGATCCCAGCTCGTCGCGTCGTTTTTCGTCACGGTCACGAAATCCGAGCCGAAAAACACGCCCGTCACGCCGGGAACCGCGAAGATGCGGGTCGCGAGCGGCGATTTCGCAGCAGCCTCGGCACTCGGAAAGTCGGCGGTGCCGGTCTCCAGCACGGTCTGGCCGGGCAGGAATTTCAGCGTCGCGGGGTTCGGGGTGGTCTCGGTCTGGATGAACATGGCATGCCTCCTTGGCTTGGGGCGGATATGCGCCTTCCGACTGAATTAATCAAGTATTGCGGCCGAGGCGTGCAGTCGCAGTCACGTGATCTGTTCGAGCTTTTCCTTCGACATCTCGCCGGGAACGATGGTGAGCGGGCACGGCAGCGTACCGGCCTGCTTTACCATTTGCGTCACGAGGGGTCCGGGCCCGCCCTTGCCGGTGCCGGCCCCCAGCACGAGCACGCCGATCTCGGGGTTCTCATTGACCACGTCGAGGATCTCGTTGACGGGCTCGCCCTCGCGGATCTGCAGTTCGGGATCGACGCCCTGCCGGTCGCGCATCCATTTCGCGAAGACCTCGAAATGCGCTTCGATCCGGTCGCGGGCCTCTTCGCGCATGATCTCTGCCACGCCGATCCAGTGCTGATACTCGTCGGGCGGAATCACCGAGAGGATGATCACGCCACCGCCGGTATGGGCCGCGCGCATCGCGGCGAAGCGCATCGCGTTGAGGCACTCGCGGGTATCGTCGAGAACGACCAGAAACTTGCGCATGGATCCTCCGGCACGGTTTGGGCGCAGATCATCGCCCGCAGGCGCGGCTTTGGCAACCACGCTCAAAGCGGAGAGCCGAGCGCCCAGTCCATATAGGCCTCGCGCGCGCGCTGCGTGCCCGTGCCGGGTTGATAGCCCACGTCGTCGAATGCCGAGACCGGGGTGATCTTTGCGAAGTTGCCCGTCAGGAAGACCTCGTCGGCCGAACGGAAATCATCGAGCGTCAGCACTGCCTCGTTCACCACCTCGCCCGCATCGCGCAACAGGCCCATCACCCGCTTGCGGGTCAGGCCTGCAAGGAAGGTGCCATTGGCGACGGGGGTGAAATACTCGCCATCCTTCACCATCCAGACATTCGCGGTCGCGGTTTCGGCGACATTGCCCATCGCGTCCTGCACCAGAGCGTTGCCGAAGCCCTTGCGCTGTGCCTCGACCAGCATCCGCGCGTTGTTCGGGTAAAGGCAGCCCGCCTTCGCATTGGTCACATTGTCGGCCATCACCGGGCGGCGAAACTGCGTGGTGGTGAGCGTCGTGGATTTCGTCGGATCGGGCATCGCCACCTCTTCGAGGCAAAGCGCGAAACCGGTTGCTCCACGCGCGGGCGCCACGCCCAGATCGGAGCCGTTGATCGCCCAGTACATCGGTCGGATATAGACCGCCGCGCCTTTGGCATAGGCTTTCAGCCCCTCGCGGGCGATCTCGACCATCTTGCCCGTCTCGATTGTCGGCTCGATCATCAGCGCCTCGGCCGAGGCATTGGTGCGCGCGCAATGCGGCTCGAGATCGGGGACCAGGCCGTCGAAAAGCCGCGCGCCATCGAAGACCGAGCTGCCCTGCCAGATGCCGTGGTCGGCCGCGCGCATAACCGCGATATCGCCCTCGTGCCACTTGCCCTCGAACCAGGTGCGGATGTTCTTGCCGAATGCCATGCCAGTCTCCTTCGTAACGCGCGCGATCCAATCACCGCGGCGGACCGAAGTCCAGAAGCGCAATTGTATCGGTGTCAGGGCGGCGCCCGCCGCCGCGGTCACACCTGCGAGAGCGCGGCGCGGATCAATTCGAGACGTTGCTTACCGAATTTGCCACGCCCACCGACGAGCCGATCAGGCCAAGCAGAGTGCGAGCGGGAACGGCAGGGCTTTCGGTCGCCAGCACGATGTCGCGCGGCTCGATGCCGAAATTCTGCGCCGAGAACAGCCCGTCGGACGTGGTCAGGTCGATCGCGAAGATCACCCGCGTTTTCGTCGGTCCTTGGCTGAGGTTGCTACGGAGTGCCGCGCGGGGATACTCGCGCAGGATCATCACGCCTTTCGGGTCGGCGCGGTTATCCGAAAGCCCGCCTGCCAGCGTAACCGCTTCAAGCGCGCTCAGCCGGGGCTGGCCAAAGGGGATCAGCGTTTCCTTCCCCGTCGCGCCGAGTGCGAGGAAATAGCGCGTGTCCTCCTCGACCGAGAGCTTGTCTCCCGGCAACAGCCGCGTGTCGAGAGACGGCGTGTCGAGCACCGTCTCGAGCGGCGCGCGATAGACCTTGCCGCCCCGGATCAGCCGAAGCTGCGGGTTGCGGAATTTCGGATCCGGTCCGCCGCCTTCAGAAAGAAGGTCAAGCACACTCAGGTTGCGATCCTCGAGTGCCACCTTTCGCGGCTGCGCGACGCCACCGATCAAGGAGACCGTCCGCCCCGGTCCGGGCGTCGTGTCAAGCTCGACCTGCGCATCGGGAATTACGGCCGCGAGCTTTTGTTGCACATCGGCGCGCGCCTGCGAGGGGGTCTTGCCCGCCACCTCGGTCGCACCGAGATAGGGCACGAAGATCGTCCCGCCCGCGCTTACCTTGGTCTGACGCAGCCCCGCGACCTGCGACTCGGGCGCGCTGAGCAGCTTGTTGTCGCCGCTCTCCCAGATCGTGAGCTGCACCGTGTCGCCGGGCGCGATCAGCGGATCTGCGCTGCCCCGGCTCGCGCGTGGCCAGGGGCCTTGGCGCTGCGCATGACGTCCGCCGTGCCACTGCGCGAGTGCGGCGAGACTGCTGCGGGTTACGGGGACATAGTCGAAGCTCGCCTCTTCGCTTTGCGCCTTCGTCACGATCTCGGATTGCAGTGCCGCTCCGCGCGGCAAGGTGCAGGCTCCGAGCGCCAGAAGGATGCCGAGGCCGAGCGCCCCGCGAAACGAAAAATGCATGTCCCGTCCCCAAGTTGTCCCCGCGCCATGGCGATCGCGCAGGTGCTGCCCCGTTATTCGAGCCTGTTCGAGATATGCTCGGGAATTAATGGATTTGCAACTGTGGCGTGCATAGGCTGCAACTCGGGTCGACCTATGGCGGTTTTGCAATGCGGCCCCGGCAAAAGGAGAAACGCGTATGACTCGGGTGCAGCGTCTTAGCAAACGACTCTTCGATCTGTTCCTTGCGCTCGCGCTGCTTCCGTTTTTGCTGCCGCTCCTTGTGGTGGTCTTCGCCGCGGTCGCCCTGTGCCAGGGCCGACCCTGGTTCTACGTTCAGGAACGCATGAAGTCGCCGTCGCAACGGTTTCGGATGTGGAAATTTCGAACCATGGCGCCGGAGCCCAACGATCGCGGGGTCTCGGGCGGGCACAAGGCTGCGCGGATCACCCCGCTCGGGCGGGTTTTGCGCCATAGCAGAGCCGATGAATTGCCCCAGATCTGGAACATTTTACGCGGCGATATGAGTTTCGTCGGTCCTCGCCCGCCCTTGCCCGAGGTCGTGGCGCGCTTTCCCGCTCTCTACGCGCGGGTTCTGGCTGCCCCGCCCGGTGTCACGGGGCTCGCCACGCTGCGCTTCCACGCCCGGGAGGCGCGGATCATGTCTGACTGTGCCGATCCGGTGCAGGCCCAGTCCATGTATGATCGCCGCTGCGTTCCGGTGAAGGCGCGGCTCGACCTGATCTACCTCCGCCACGCCTCGCGCAGGCTCGATCTGCTGCTGATCTGGCAAACCCTGCGGGGAGCCTTCGCATGAGTGCGGCGCAATCCCAGACCGGCATGCTGGAGTGGCTGATCGCCCTGCCACGTTCACGCAAGGCGCTGATCCTTCTGGTTCTCGATGGCACGCTGGTGCTGCCGCTTATTGCGCTGACGGCCCAACTGTTTAGCCCGACGCATCCCGAGATCGGACACGCCCTCGGGATGAGCGCGCCGGGTCTTGTGCTCGCAGCGAGTTTCGTAAGCCATCTGAGCGGACTGACCCGCATTCGTCTGAAGTCCTTCGCGAGCGAGGGACTGGGCCGTGCAGCGCTGCTGTCGCTCAGTCTTGTCGTTGCAACCGGGCTCGGTCTGCGAATGACGACGGGGCATGTCGACTGGGCCCTGCCGGTCTTTTTTGGTCTGCTCTACTTTCTGGCTCAGCTCGGTCAGCGAACGCTGCTTTTGCGGCTCATGGCCCGGATCTATCGCCATTCCCGTGTCGTCTCGCGCGTCGCCATCTACGGCGCGAGCCCCTCGGGGATCGCCCTGTCCAATGCGCTCAGGGATCGCTCCGGCATTCTCACCTGCGCGTTTGTCGACGAGAGCCCCGCCTTGCGCGGTGCCCAGCTCGATGGTTTGCCAATCTTTTCGCCCGCAGAGGCCGAGCGGCTGCGGCGTGACTACAATATCGACCGGGTCATTCTGGCCGATCCCGCCCTTTCGAGGGCGCGCCGCGACGCGCTGTCGCGCAGGCTTGCGGCTGCAGGCTTGCAAACGGAATCCTTGCCCGCATTCACGCAGCTTATCGAAGATCGCGATCTTGCTGCACGGCTCGAGCCGGTTTCCGGCACGGCGCTTCTGCATCGCGCCGAGCTAGACGATACCGTCCAGCCTGTTCACAGCTACTACGCAGGCAAGACGGTTCTCGTCACGGGTGGCGGCGGTTCGATCGGGCGCGAACTTTGCCGTCAGGTTCTCGCAGCGGGCCCGGCCCGGCTGATCCTGCTCGAACTGTCGGAATCCGCACTTTATCACGCTGAGGCGGAGCTGAGAGGGTTGGCAGAAGAGGTCGGCGCAGTGCTGGTCCCGAAACTCGGATCGGCAGGCGATCCGTTGCTTCTGCGTGCGATCTTCGCGCAACATCGCGTCGATGTGGTCCTGCATGCGGCAGCTTATAAACATGTCCCCATCGTCGAGGCCAACCCAAGCGCAGGCCTGTCCAACAATGTCTTTGCGACAGCCTGTCTCGCCCGCGCGGTGCTGGAGGCCGATGTCGCCCGTTTCGTTTTGATTTCATCGGACAAGGCTGTTGCACCACGCTCTGTCATGGGGGCTTCGAAACGAATGGCCGAACTGGTTATTCAGGATCTCGCCTTGCGCGCGGACCGAACGAGTTTCGCGATTGTGCGCTTTGGAAATGTGCTGGGTTCGTCCGGCTCGGTGGTTCCGCTCTTTGAAGAGCAGATCCAGGCAGGCGGACCGCTCACGCTGACTGATCGTCGCGCCACACGTTATTTCATGACCATCGCCGAGGCGGCGCGGCTCGTTTTACTGTGCAGTACGTGGGACGACGGCTGCGGTGTCTATGCGCTCGATATGGGGCGTCCGATCCGAATGTTCGATCTGGCGCGCCAGATGATCGCGGCGCGAGGTCTGAGGCTTCGGGACGCATCGACGCCTGACGGCGAGATCGAGATCGTCGAAATCGGTCTTCGACCGGGAGAGAAGCTCCACGAGGCGCCGATGACGGGCCCGATGACGGCGCCGACTGCGCATCCAAAGATCGGGAGAATTCATCCCCCGTCTCTGTCAGAGCTCGGGATCGCGGCCCTTTTGCGGGATTTGCGCGAAGCGATCGAGGCGCCGGAGCCGTTCCGATTGGATCGCTTTCTGGCGCGTCTGCCCGAGGCCGCTATCCCTGAGCCGGACCCGAGCCCCGCCTTGGCGGACGAAGAATTCAGGATGTGCCCGGCGGAGTGAAGGGATCATCGGGATAGCCGACCCCGCAGAGATAGAGCCCCTGGGGCGGGCAGACCGGACCGCAAGCGGCGCGGTCACGTGCATCAAGCGCAGTGGCCACGCGCGCGGGTGACCAGGCGCCCGCGCCAACGCGCTCGAGCGTTCCGACGATCGAGCGGACTTGATTGTGTAGAAAACTCCGCGCGCGCAGGTGGAAGCGGTATTCGCGCCCATGCGGGATCGCGATCTCCTCGATCGAGATCTCGTCGAGCGTCTTCACCGGCGAGTTCGACTGGCACATGGTCGATCGGAAGGTGGTGAAGTCATGATGCCCGACAAGATGGGCCGCCCCTTCACGCATCGCTTCAAGGTCGAGCGCGTTCTGCACCCGCCAGACCAGGCCGCGATCATGGGTCATCGGCGCGCGGCGCTGCACAAGCCGAAAGCGGTAGCGCCGTTCCTGCGCGGAAAACCGGGCGTGAAAGTCATCCGCCACCCGCGCGCAGGCAAGGATTGAGACAGGATCGGGGCGCAGGTGATAGTTCAGTGCTTCTGACAGTCGGAACGGATCCCAGTCCTTTTCAAGATCGACATGGGCCACCTGCGCCGTCGCATGAACCCCTGCATCGGTCCGGCCTGCCGCGGCGATCGTGTGGGCGCCAGGTTCAAGACGCGCGAGCGCCGCCTCGATCGTACCCTGCACCGAGGGCTGATCGGCTTGCCTTTGCCAGCCGGCAAAGGGGCCTCCGTCATATTCGATCTTGAAAGCATATCTGGGCATGGGTGGGCCATAGCCCGAGCCCCGCCGCTTTCGCAATCCCCTGTTGCATCCGAACCCGCCTTGCCAGCCCCGCTGCGTGCGGCTACCGATGGCGGGTCGTGGATCACGGGACGAGACAGGATGAGCCTTTCGATCATGCTCGCGGTGCTGGGGGCGGCCTTCCTGCACGCGCTCTGGAATGCGCTGATCCGTCTGGGTGGCTCGAAGATCCGTGCCATGGTGATGCTTTCGCTGATGGAAGCGGTGGTGGGTCTCGTCGTCGCTTTGTCCCGCCCGATGCCGCATCTGGAGGCGATCTGGTGGATCCTTGGCGCGGGTGTCGTGCATTTCGGCTACAAGTTCTTCCTTGCCCATGCCTATGAGCAGGGGGATCTGAGCCGGGTCTATCCGATCGCGCGCGGTTCCGCGCCGATGATGGTCGCGATCGTCAGCGCGGCCCTCGCGATCGACGCGATTTCGGGCATCGAATATGCAGGCATTGCCGTTCTGGGCCTCGGGATTGCGCTGATGGCGCGCGGGGTTTTTACCGATGGCGAGAGCCGTCGCCTGCTGCCCTACGCGATGGGATCCGCACTCGCCACGGCCACCTACACACTTGTCGACGGCATCGGTGCGCGAGTTTCGGGCGAGCCGGTGGGGTATGTTGCCTGGGTCATGGTGCTGGGCGGGGTTTTCTTCGCGGCGGTGATGATCGCCCAACGCGGTTCGGCGATGCTGCGGGCGAGCGGGCGCGAATGGGGGATCGCGGGGGTTGGGGCTGCGGCCTCCTACGGGGCCTATGCGATCTCGATCTGGGCGATGACGCGCGCGCCGATCGCGCTGGTGGCGACGCTGCGCGAGACCTCGATCCTCTTCGCAGTACTGATCGGCTGGCTGGTCTTCGGAGAGAAAATGCGTACCAGCAAAGCGATCGCTGCGGGTCTCATCGTGGTCGGCGTTGTCCTGACCAGGGTCTGATCGCTCAGAACTGGGGACGTCCCTGCTCATCGCAGCCGCTTGGCATCGCTTGTTCGCCGGGCGCCCGCAACAGCAGATGGCCGGTGACGATTTGCAATGGCGTGAAGGGCGGCTCTTGGATCGTCGGCGCGATCTGGCGCAGTATATAGCAGCCGCCATAGAGCCGTTTGCTGCCGTCGCTTTGCGTCGAGCGCACTGTCACCGGCACGCGCGCGTAGATCGACCCGGCGGCGGCTTCCGAGGTGACGGTGCCAATCTCGACTGACACGTCGACTGTCTCGGCGTAGCCTTTGGCGAACACGCCGTAGTCGTCGATCTGATCGTGATGGGCGAAATAGCTCCAGGCGCGGGCGTATTGGTGCAGGGCAATCGCGTTGTAGAGAGACCGGACCAGATCTGCCGGGGTCGAGCGATTGTCGAGATAGGCCGGTTCGGCCACGGCGGCCTGGGCGGTCAGGGCGATTAAGAGCGGAGCGAAAAGGCGGCGCATCAGACCTCCTGTCTTGTGGTCACGGTCGCCCGCAACCGGCGAGCAAATCGCGCTCGGTGTCTCAGGCACGCTCGGGGATGATCTGCTGCGCGATGCCCACGAAAAGCAGGTAGAACGAGGTCACGACGAGCCCCCAATGCGCCCAGCTTGCCGGATCGAAATCGACCCACGCGGCCCAGCCCGCGAAGAAGGTCCACAAGAGCGCGATCGGCAGCGACAGGCCGCGCCAGCGCTGCGTGCGCACGGGATGGATGAATTTCAGCGGCAGGAACATCGCCACTGCCAGCGCGAGGACAACGATCAGGCTCGTCCAATAGCCCGGCTTGAGCGCGAAAAGGACGAGCACGAGCATGTTCCAGCATCCGGGGAAGCCCGAGAAGGAATTATCCTTCATTTTCATGCGCGTGTCAGAAAAATAGACGACGCTCGTATAGGTGATGGCGATGATCGCGAGCCAGCCTGTCCAGCCCGGCAGAAGCCCCGATTTGAACAGCGCGAAAGCCGGGATGAAGACATAGGTCAGATAGTCCACGATCAGATCCATCAGCACCCCGTCATAGACCGGCGCATTGGCTTTCACGTCGTAGCGGCGGGCCAGGGGGCCATCGATCCCGTCGACGAAGAAGGCCACGACCAGCCAGAGGAACATCATGCTCCATTGCCCGTCGGCGGCGGCCAGAAGTGCCAGCATCGAGAGCACCGCGCCGGTGGCGGTCAGAAGGTGAACGAAAAGGGCTTTGATGCGGATATCCATGCGCCCCTGATGACGCATTCGGGACGTAGGGGCAAGCAAAGCCTTCAGGCGCGCGGATGCGACCGGTCGTAGATCTCCATCAGCCGCGCCGCGTCGACGGCGGTGTAGATCTGGGTCGTGCCAAGGCTCGCATGGCCCAGCAATTCCTGGATTGCGCGCAGGTCGCCGCCGGCGGCCAGAAGATGGGTCGCGAAGCTGTGACGCATCGCGTGCGGCGTGGCGGTCGAGGGCAGCCCAAGCGACATGCGCGCGCGCTCCATCGCCTTCGAGATCATGCGTGGATTGAGCGCCTTGCCGCGCGCGCCGTAAAAGAGCGGCGCTCCCGGTTCTAACGGGTAGGGGCAGAGCCGCACATATTCCGCCACCGCCTCGCGCGCGGCGGGCACGACCGGCACCAGCCGCTCCTTGTCGCCCTTGCCGCGGATACGCAGCACCTCGGGCAGGGGATGGGCCTCCCCGGTCAGACCAAGCGCCTCCGAAATACGCAAGCCGCAGCCATAGAGCAGCGTGAGCACGGCCGCATCGCGGGCCGCGATCCACGGCTCCATCGCCTGCGTGTCGACCTGATCGATCATTTCGGCGGCGGCGCTCTCGCTGAGGGGGCGGGGCAGTTTGCGCTGATATTTCGGGCTGCGCGCCGAGAGGATGTGGCTGGCGTCGAACCCGTCGCGATCTGCGAGCCAGCGGATGAAACTCTTCACCGAGGAGAGCGCCCGGGCCAACGAGCGTGCCGAGAGGCCGCGCGTACGTTCATGGGCCATCCAGGCGCGCATTTCCGAAGGGCCGAGCGAAGCGATCCGCGCCGTTCCGAGGCTCTCGCCGTGATGGTGTTGCAAGAAGCCCAGAAATCCCGCGACATCGCGCTGATAGGCGGTGAGGGTGTGATCTGAAGCGTCGCGCAGCCCGCGCAGATGCGTGAGCCATTCGGCCAGTGCTGCCTGCAACCCTTCCGAGGGCGCCGCCATCACTCGAGCCAGCGGCGCATCGTGCGTTCGAACACGCCGGCGAAGAAAGCGAGAAGATCGGTGCCCTGCGAAGGTTTGAACTGGTGCGGGTCTTCGGCCCCCATCACCAGCATCCCGGGCAGTCGCCCCGGTCCCAGATCAAGCTGCATCAGCGCCTCGGAGCGGACCCAGTCTGCCGCCTCTCCATAGATCGCCTCGGACCCCGGAACGGTCTGGCGCAGCACGACGCCGCGCGGTTGCCCGCCGCGCCCGCCGCGCATGTATTCGGTGATGAAACCCGGTTCGGCGACGCAAAGCACCTCGCCGAGAACGCGCAGCGCAGGGTCGTCCTCGTTCTGGTGGCTTTCCAGCACGAGGCGCACCGCATCGACGCGAAGGATCTCGGCGACCTCGGTGGAGAGGTTCTTCAGGAAGCTCTCGAATTCATGCGGGTCGAGCATCTTGAGAACGGCGCGATGGATCTGGTTCGTACCGGCGAGGTTTTCATAGGCCGCCGCGATCACCGAACGATGGGTATCTTCGAGCCGGTCGAGCCTTGCCTCGAGCCGGGCCATGGCCGCGCCGCGCAGATCGACGATGTTGCTGCCCATCGCCGACTCGTTCGCGGCGATCAGCGCACGCATCAGGTCGCGATCTTCGAGAATCACATCGGGGTCGGAAATGATCTTGTCGCGGAGTTGCTCCACGAGGGCCGTCTCGGTCATGCCTGTCTCGTCGCTCGGATCGGTTGTCATTTTTCCAAAGCATACACGAAGAGCGCGCCCATGCAGTCGAAAAAATCCCCCGCGCTGGACGAAAAAGACCCGCCGGGGGGCGGGCCTTCATAGCTGTCTTCGCGTGGCGCGTGATCAGAGGATCTTCTGCCCGGTCGCTGCCCAGTCCTTGAGGAACTGGTCCAGACCCTTGTCGGTCAGCGGGTGGTTCGCCATCGCCTTGATCACGGCAGGCGGCGCGGTGATCACGTCGGCGCCGATGCGGGCGGCATCGGTGATGTGGTTGACCGAACGGATCGAGGCGGCGAGGATCTGCGTCGAGAAATCGTAATTGTCGTAGATCGCGCGGATGTCTTCGATCAGCTGCATCCCGTCGAGGTTGATGTCGTCGAGACGACCGATGAAGGGCGAGATGAAGGTCGCGCCCGCCTTCGCGGCGAGGATCGCCTGCGCGGCCGAGAAGCACAGCGTGACATTGACCATATGGCCTTCGGATGCGAAAGCCTTGCAGGCGGTCAGGCCATCCCAGGTCAGCGGAACCTTGATCGCGATATTGGGGGCGATCTTGGCAAGTTTCAGACCTTCTTCGATCATGTCCTTGGCTTCGGTCGCGACGACTTCGGCCGAGACCGGACCCGAGACCATCTCGCAGATCTCCTTGGTCACCTCGAGAATGTCGCGGCCCGATTTCAGGATCAGCGAGGGGTTGGTGGTCACGCCATCGACCATGCCCAGATCGTTGAGCTCGCGGATCGCGGCGGTGTCAGCGGTATCGACGAAGAATTTCATGGCAGCACTCCTTGGCGGCAGACGCGAGCCTGTTAGCGCAAATGCTGCCCGTGCGAAAGGGTCGATTGCCTGCCATTGCCGGCAGGCCCGAAAAGGGGCTCTGCCCCTCGGCCTGCGGCCTCACCCCGGGATATTTGGAGCAGTTGGAAGGCAAGGCGATGTCTGAGCCGGGCTGGTTCGCGGAAGGAAGCCGCGTGGCGGTTCTGACGGCCGAGCCGATCGGGCGTCCGCTGGATTACCGCGCCCCCGAGGGCGGCTGTCGCGAGGGTGCCTTCGTCGAGGTGCCGCTGGGGCCGCGCAAGGTGTTGGGCGTGGTCTGGGGGCCGGGTGAAGGCGGGTTCGACGCGGCCAAGCTGCGCTCGGTCACGCGGGTCTTCGACGTGGCACCGATGCGGGCTGAATTGCGTGAGTTTCTGGTGCGGATGGCGGATTACACGATGACGCCCTTGCCGCAGGTCTTGCGGCTGGCGACCCGCGCGCCGGGCTTGGGCGATCCGCCGGGGATGCGCAAGATCTACCGGCTCGGGGATCAGGAGCCGTCGCGGATGACCGATGCGCGGGTGCGGGTTCTGGACGTGCTGCACGAACATGGCGGGGCGGGGTTCCACCTGGGCGAGTTGGCGCATCTGGCCGGGGTGACGACGCAGGTGGTGAAGGGGCTGGTGAAGACCGGCGCGCTGATCGAGGCCGAAGTTCCGCGCGATCTGCCCTTCCCGCTGCTCGATCCGGATCTGCCGGGCAAGAAGTTGTCGAAGGCGCAGGCCTCTGCGGCGGAGGCTTTGCGCGCGGGCTGCGGGCGGTATTCGACGACACTCCTGAAAGGGGTGACGGGCTCGGGCAAGACCGAGGTTTATCTGGAAGCAGTGGCGGAATGTCTGCGCAAGGGCCGTCAGGCCTTGGTGCTTTTGCCCGAGATCGCGCTGAGTTCGGAATTCCTTTCGCGGGTCGAGGCGAGGTTCGGCGCGTTGCCCGGCGAGTGGCATTCCGGGGTGACGCAATCTGAGCGGCGACGGTTGTGGAAGGCCTGCGGGGCGGGCGAGGTGCAGCTGGTCGTAGGTGCGCGTTCGGCGCTGTTCCTGCCTTTCCGCGATCTGGGGCTGATCGTGGTCGATGAGGAGCATGACAGTTCTTACAAGCAGGAAGAGGGGGTTCTCTATAATGCCCGCGACATGGCTGTGCTGCGCGCCTCGGGCTGTTCGGCGCAGGTGGTGCTGGCCTCGGCCACGCCAAGCCTCGAGACCTGGGCCAATGCGGAGGCCGGGAAATACAAGCGCCTCGATCTCGGCGCGCGGTTCGGCACGGCGGAGCTGCCCGAGATGGCCGCGATCGACATGCGCGACGAGGCGATCGAGAGCGCGCATTGGATCGGGCCGAGCCTCGTGAAAGAGGTGGTGTCGCGGATCGCGCTTGGCCAGCAGGCGATGCTGTTTCTCAACCGCCGCGGCTATGCGCCGGTCACGATCTGCCGCGCCTGCGGGCATCAGATCGGCTGCGATCATTGCGATGCGCGGATGGTGGAGCATCGGTTCCTCAAGCGGCTCGTCTGCCATCAATGCGGCGAGACGAAACCGATCCCGACCAAATGCCCGAGCTGTGAGGTGGAGGGCAAACTTGCGCCGGTCGGGCCGGGGGTGGAGCGGTTGGCCGAAGAGGTCGCGGAGCGCTTTCCCGATGCGCGGGTTGCGGTGCTGTCCTCGGATCTCTTCGGCTCGGCCCGTGCGCTGAAGGAGAAGATCGCCGAGATCGCGGAAGGGGAGGCCGATATCATCATCGGCACGCAGATCGTGGCGAAAGGGCACAACTTTCCGCGCCTGACGCTGGTTGGGGTGATTGATGCTGATCTCGGGCTGCAAGGCTCGGACCTGCGCGCGGCGGAAAAGACCTTCCAGCTGATGCGGCAGGTGGCGGGGCGTGCGGGGCGGGCCGAGGAGAAGGGCGTGGCGCTGTTGCAGACCTATCAGCCCGAGCACCCGGTGATCCGCGCGATCCTCGGTGGTGACGAGGAAGCCTTTTGGGCGCAGGAGGCCACCGCGCGGCAGGCGCAGGGCGTGCCGCCTTACGGCCGGATGGCGGGGATCATCCTGTCGGGGCCGGATCTGCAGCCGCTCTTCGAGATCGGCAATCATCTTGCGCGCAACGACGCCGCGTTGCGCCGGATCGGGGCGCAGGTCTTCGGGCCCGCGCCCGCCCCGATCGCGCGCGTGCGCGGGCGGCATCGGGTGCGAATGTTGGTGAAGGCCGAAAAGGGCGCGCCGCTGCAGGCGGCACTCAAGGGCTGGTTGAAAGGGCTGAAACTGCCGCCCAATGCGCGGCTCGCCGTGGATATCGACCCGCAGAGTTTCCTCTAGATCAGCTGCTCATAGGCGGCGGTGGCGATCTTGCGCAGCGCGTCGCGGCTGATATCGCCGACGAGCGCATAGCCGAACGGGCCATCGACCCACCAGAAGCCGCTTTCGCGGCCTTCGTCGAAGAAGCGGAAGGCGGTGTCGTCCTCGCCTTGCGCGCGCTGCGTTACGTAGAGGGTGATGCGCTGTCCGAGGTCGTTTTCATACATGAATTGCGCCGCCGTGCCGGGTTCGCCGGGCAGGACGCGCCCGCCCATCAACCTGAAGCCCAGCGTGGCGAAATCGGGGGCGTGGATCGGGTGGCCGAGCCGTTTCGAGACCCAGGAGGTCAGATGCGCCGCGTCGCTTGCGGGGACTTCGACCGGGTGGACGACCTCGGTGACATAGGTGCGATAGGCCGTGGTCGCGGCCTGCGCGAGCGAGGTGCCGGGCTGCGGCGCGGCCGGGCCATGCGCGAACCACCCACCTGCGGCGCCAACTGCCAGAAGGGCGACGGCGGCCGCGATCCGAGAGAGGCCGAAAGTCCACGCCGGAGACGGCGCGGCGGTGTTGCGCGCTTCGGCGATCACCGCGCTAAGCCGTTCGGGCACGGGCTCCGAGGCCGGGTCGCCGAAGGCTTGCGTCAGGGCCGCATCCTGAGCCGCCCAATCGGCGAGCCGGGCACGCGCCTCGGGGTCGCCTGCCAGCCGGGCCTCGACGCGTGCACGCGCCGCCGCATCCAACGCGCCAGCGTGATAGGCCAGAAGCTCTTCGTCGCTCATCTCAGGATGCCTTTCGTCTTGCCCGCGCGCCCGGTCATTTCGCGCAATGTCTCACGTGCGCGTGCGAGGCGCGACATCAATGTGCCCTTCGGAATTTCGAGCGCCAGCGCCGCCTCGTCGAAGCTGAACCCTTCGAGCGCCACGAGCAGGAGCGCGCGGCGCTGGTCCTCGGGCAGGCGCGCCATCGCGGCGCGCACCTCGCTCAGCGCCATATGATCCTCTTGCGCAGCGGGCTGGCCGGGCTCGGGGTAGAGATCCTCGACCGGAACCAGATGTCCGGGGCGGGGCGCGCGGCGTTGCAGGTCGCGCAACCGGTTGAGCAGGATTCGGAACAGCCAGGCGCGTAGCGGTCCTTCGCCGCGCCAGTCGCGGCGTCGGGCCACCGCGCGCTCCAGGCAATCCTGGACGAGATCGTCAGCCGCGTCGGCATCGCGCAGCAACGCACGCGCATATCGACGCAGAGCGGGGATTTCGGCTTCGATCTCGTCCAGAACCGGCATGGTGTCCTCGCGTCAGGGCCGCGCGAGGTGCCACACACCGTTGACGCCATCGCCTGTCAGATCGCCCGGTTTCGCGTCCTTGAACCACGCATAGAGCGGTTTGCCCTTGTAGCTCCATTGCAGCGTGCCGTCATCACGGGCGATGATCGCGTAGTCGCCCGTGGGCTTGTCACCCGTCGAGGCGGCGAGCGGCGGCCATTTGGTGGCGCAGTCGCCATTGCAGGCCGAGCGGCTGTTGGCGTCCTTGTCGAAGATATAGAGGGTCATCCCGGCGTCATCGGTCAGAATGTTGCCCTTGCCGCTTGCGGCGGTCATCGTCGGGGCGGCCATGGCCAATGCTGCGGGCAGGCTCAGCGCGAATGCGAGCGGCAGGGTCAGCGAACGGAAAGTCATTTCTTGGCTCCTTGTCGGTGATGCGTATCGGGCCCGTTCTTGTGGGACCCGATAGCAATGACGCGACAGGGGCAGGAATAATCCCGTCTTTGCAGAAAAAAGTTTCAGCAGGCCTCGGCGGGGGTCATCGCGCGCTGGTCGAGCAGGAAATCGGTGAGCATCGCGCCGATCCACATGCAAAAGAGCGCCAGCCACGCCGTGCCCGCCAGAACCGAGGTGCCCGTCACGCCGTTGCCGATCGCGCAGCCGCCCGCGAGCATCGCGCCGAAGCCCATCAGCACCGCGCCGATCATCGAACGCCGCATCACCGGCACGGAATCGAAGGCCTGCCAGGCGAACTGGCGCGCGGCGAGCGAGCTGAGAAAGGCACCAAGCACCACGCCGGGCACGAGGCCGACATCGAATTCCAGCACCGCGCCGCGATCGAGGAAGAACAGAAGCGTGTTGGCCGAGGGGCCCGAGAAGGTGACCGAATTGACCGGGACCGGCTCAAAGGCGACCTGGCTCAGCGTGAAGGTCAGAACCCAGCCCACGGCCACGGCAAATCCGACACCCGAGGCAAAGATCCAGGTCTTCACCCCGATCTGGTTGCGCGCGGCGAGATACATGCCCGCGATGGCGAAGACGATGCCCACGGCAAGCCCCGTCCAGTCGGGCAGGTGCAGCGCGGCGAGGATATTCACGTTCTCCGCCCCGGTGATCCAGAGGCTCGCGAGCTTGTCACGCACGGGCGCGAGAATCCCCTTGAGGCTCATCGTGGCGGTCACGGCAAAGATCAGCCCCGAGACGACAGAGCGCAGATTGCCCGTCGCCGCCAGCACCAGCAGACGGCCCGAACAGCCGCGCGAGAGTACCATGCCCACGCCGAAGAGAAGCCCTCCGATGATCGCGCCCGACCACGAGCCCGGCACCGACATCACCCGGCTGTCAGCTTGACGGAACAGGCCCATAAGCTGCGCCGATTGCACCCAGACGAGCGCGGTCGAGAAGGTCAGGAACCAGACCGCGACCTTGCCGCCGAGCTTGCCGCGGGCGAATTCCACAGTCGCCGCACGCAGGCAGAAATTCGAGCGTTGCGCCGCGACCCCGAAAATCAGCCCGGTGATCAGGCCGAAAACAGCGGCCGTCGGCCCTTCGCCAATCCGTTCTACAAGCTCGATGATGTCCATGGCAGATCTCCCGTTCGCGGGCGGTTTTTGACAGATTCCACAGAAATGCACATTGATCTGTATCAGAATGCACCTATGCGTCCTTGCCCGAGCGTAAGGCTTCGCGTCTAAGGTGCGCATGATCAAACTGCGCGACGTCCATCTCGACGAGGCCCACACCCTGCCGCGCTGGCGCAGGCCCGAGGCCCTTCTCTACGTCATGGCGGCGGCGATGCCGATTTCCTTCGCGACATGGTCGGCGCTGCTCAATAACTTCGTCATCGACGTGGTGAATTTCGACGGGGTCGATATCGGCTGGCTGCAGAGTTTCCGCGAAGTGCCGGGCTTCCTTGCGATCGGGGTGATCGTGGTGCTCTGGGTGATGCGCGAGCAGACGCTGGCGATCCTGTCGCTGCTGCTGCTGGGCGCGGCGACGGCGGTGACCGCGCTGTTCCCGAGTTTTGCCGGGCTGATCATCGTGACGCTGCTCTCCTCGATCGGGTTTCACTATTTCCAGGCGGTAAACCAGTCGCTCCAGCTGCAATGGATCGACAAGTCGGAGGCGCCGCAGACGCTGGGACGGATCGTGGCGATCGGTTCGGGCGCGTCGCTGGCGGCCTATGCGCTGTTGGTGCTGACCTGGAAGACCTTCAACCTCAGCTACGAATTCGTCTATGCGGCGGCGGGGCTGACGACGATGGTGATGATCGGGGCCGCGGCGCTGATCTATCCGCAATTCCACACCCGCGAACCGCAATCGAAGAAATTCGTGCTGCGCAAGCGCTACTGGCTCTATTACGCGATCACCTTCATGGCGGGGGCGCGGCGGCAGATCTTCGTCGTCTTCGCGGCCTTCATGATGGTCGAGCGGTTTGGCCTGCGGGTCGATGAGATCTCGGCGCTGTTCCTGATCAATTTCGCGGTCAATATGGCCGCCGCCCCTGCGATGGGTCGGTTCGTCGGGCGCTTCGGAGAGCGCCGCGCGCTGGTCTTCGAATATACCGGCCTGACGCTGCTCTTCCTCGCCTATGGCGGGATCTACTGGTTCGGCTGGGGGCTGTGGCTGGCCGCCGCGCTTTACGTGATCGACCACCTGCTGTTCGCGCTGGCCTTCGCGCAGAAGACCTATTTCCAGAAGATCTGCGATCCGCAGGATATCGCGCCGACCGCCGCCGTGGCCTTCACGATCAACCATATCGCCGCCGTGTTCCTGCCCGCGACGCTGGGCTATCTCTGGATGGTCTCGCCCGGCGCGGTGTTCGGGCTGGCAGCCGGGATGGCCGTGGTCTCGCTGGGGCTCGCGCTTCTGGTGCCGCGTCACCCCTCGAAAGGCTACGAGACGGTCTTGCAAGGTCTCGGCCCGGTGCCTGCCTGATCTGGAAATCCCCGCGCGCCCGGCCTATCTGAAAGGGGCGCGAATAGGGAGATCCGCCATGCTGTTTGGAAAACCTGCCACTATCCCCTCGAAATCCGAAGCACTGCCCGGCCGCCCCGAGGCGATGCCTCTTGCCGAGCCGCATTTCCTCTGGGGCCGCGACCTGCGCGCGCCCGTGCCCGAGGGCATGGAAGAGGCGATGTTCGGCATGGGCTGTTTCTGGGGCGTCGAGCGGATCTTCTGGAACACCGAGGGCGTCTGGCTGAGCATGGTCGGCTATGCGGGCGGTCACACGCCAAACCCCACCTATCGCGAGGTCTGCACCGGCATGACCGGCCATAACGAGGTGGTGCGCGTGATCTATGACCCCGCCAAGGTTTCGTATGACGACCTGCTGCGGGTGTTCTGGGAAAACCACGACCCCACGCAAGGAATGCGCCAGGGCAATGATCGCGGCACGCAATATCGCTCGGGCATCTACACCTACACCCCCGCACAGGCCGAAGCGGCCGAGGCCTCGCGCGCGGCCTATGCCGAGCGCCTTTCGCAGGCTGGCTATGGCGCGATCACCACCGAGATCATCGACGCCCCGCCCTTCTACTATGCCGAGGATTACCACCAGCAATATCTGGAGAAGAACCCCGCCGGTTATTGTGGCATTGGCGGAACCGGCGTGAGCTGCCCGATCGGGCTCAAGGCCTGATCCCTTCTTCTTGACCCAAATATCCCGGGGGGTGAGGCGGGATTTGCAGCCTTCCAGTGCAAGGACGCCCCGCCGAATGCCCGGAGCGCAAGCGAAGGGCCCGCAGGAGCGGGGCAGTGCCCCTCCCGCGCTTGACGCGTCTCGCCTGCGGCCCTAATCCCGGCGCAACCCATCCCGAGGAGCGCGCCCATGACCACCTTCACCGCCTTCACCACGCTGGCCAGTCGCGACGCGGCCGAGGCGCTGTCGCAGCGGCTCGAGGATCTGGATCCCGGCCCCTACGGCACCGGCGTGTTCGAGATCGAGGACGGATCGGGGCGCTACGAGGTGTCGGGTTATTTCCTCGAGGAACCCGATGGGGTCGCACTTGACCTGCTGGCGATCGCCCATGGCGCACAACCCTTCGCGGTCTCGGAACTGCCCGAAACCGATTGGGTCGCCCATGTTCGGCGTGAGCTCGCTCCGGTGCAGGCGGGTCGCTTCTTCCTCTATGGCAGCCACGATGCAGACAAGGTGCCCGCCGATGCGGTGGCTCTGCGCATCGATGCGGCGATGGCCTTCGGAACCGGCCATCACGGCACCACGTCAGGCTGCCTGAGTGCCCTCGATCAACTCGCCACCGAAGGCCATGCATTCCACAAGGTCGCCGATATCGGGTGCGGCACGGCGGTGCTTGCGATGGCGGCAGCAAAGCTCTGGCCGGAGCCGGTTCTGGCCTCCGATATCGACCCGGTCGCGGTCGAGACGGCGGCGGCCAATGTTGCGCTCAATGATCTTGAGGGGCGTGTGATCTGCCTCGAGGCGGCCGGGTTCAACCACCCGCAGCTCGAACAGGCGGCGCCCTATGATCTGATTTTTGCCAATATCCTCAAAGGCCCGCTTGTTTCGCTCGCCCCCGATATGGCCCGTCACTGTGCCGAATCGGGCTTCGTGATCCTGAGCGGTTTGCTCAACGAGCAGGCCGATGAAGTGATCGCCGCCTATGAAACCCAAGGCTTTGTTCTCCATTCGCGCAAGGAGTTCGGCGATTGGACGACATTGGTGATGCGGCGGGGATAATCTGCCACAAATTCGCTCAGATTGCGGTAAGTTTCGTTTTACCCTGTTCTCATAGGCTCCGGTCTGTCGGGGCTTGATTAGTCAGTGAGAACAGCGATGCGCGATCCACAGTTCAACGAGTTTGAAAAACGCCTGCACCGGATCGACCAGATCCATCAGGCCGGTGGCGCTTTCGAAGCCAGTGGCTCGCTCGGGCGCAGCTATTTTGATTCTGTTCGCCCCAAGGCCCGCCGTACCATTCCTCTGCGCGGCATCGCGCTGCTTCTGGCCGGGGTGCTCCTCTTCAAGGGACTGATGCTGGCAGAGGTCGGGCAGGAGGATTACACCGCGCGCGTCACGAGTCTCGCCGAAGGCTCGGTCTTCGAGCAGATCGGCGCCTGGGTGATGCATGCGGATCCGGCGACGCAGATGATCGCCCGGATGATCTGGCCGCTGTTGCACTGATCGGCATCACCGGAACATGAAAAAGGGCCGCGCCGTTGCCGGTGCAGCCCTTTTCGCATCGCCAGAAGGCGGTTCAGCGCATATGCGCCACATCGAACCGCGTCAGGCCGATATCGTCCAGCGCACGGTCGGAGAGTTTCGACAGCGCCTTGCGGGTCACGCGGGCATCGTTCCAGTCATGGAGCGCGGCGATCACCGAGGAGATGAAGCCCAGACGCACATTGCGCGACATGCGGGCGTTGATATCGATCGAGGACATGGGGAGGTTCCTTCGTTCACAAACTGCTCAAGTTTCGGTCATTTCACTTTCTGAACCGCAGATATGATGGGCGGTTTGTGAAAACAATCGCAGTTTCGACAGCCCCGCCATGCAGGAATCGCATGAGCTCGGCGGCCACTGCACGCATGCCTCTGGCCGATGTTCACTTTTCGTGCTAATCGTGGAACAACGAAAACAAAGCGGGGCACGAGCTGGATGCGGGTGATCGGGATCGATCCGGGATTGCGCAACCTCGGATGGGGCGTGATCGAGATGGAGGGCTCGCGGCTGCGCCACGTCGCGAACGGCATCCTCCATTCCGAAGGCAAGGATTTGGCACGTCGCCTGCTTGTGCTGCATGAGGGGCTGACGGCGGTGATCGCCACCCACGCGCCTCAGGCTGCCGCTGTCGAACAGACCTTCGTCAACAAGGACGCCGTGGCAACGCTGAAGCTGGGTCAAGCGCGCGGCATAGCGCTGCTTGCGCCCGCGCAGGCGGGGCTCGAGGTCGGTGAATATGCCCCGAACGCGATCAAGAAAACGGTCGTGGGTGTCGGTCACGCCGACAAGGTCCAGGTGCAGCACATGGTACGCCACCAGCTTCCCGGCGTGACATTCGAAGGCCCGGACGCGGCCGACGCGCTCGCCATCGCGATCTGCCACGCCTTCCACCTGCAATCGGCGGCCCGCATGAACGCGGCGCAACTCTCGCGCGCAGCTCTCGGCACCTCGCAACGGAGGCGCGCATGATCGGTCGCATCGCAGGCATCATCATTCACCGTGCGCTCGATCACGTCATGATCGACGTGCGTGGCGTGGGCTATATCGTCCATGTCAGCCAGCGCACCGCGCAATCGCTGCCGCCCGTGGGCGAGGCCTGCGCGCTCTATACCGACCTTCTGGTGCGCGAGGACCTGTTGCAGCTCTTCGGCTTCCCGACGCTCTTGGAAAAGGAATGGCACCGGCTGCTGACCTCCGTGCAGGGGATCGGCGCGAAAGCCTCGCTCGCGATCCTCGGCACGCTCGGCGCAGAAGGTCTGGGCCGCGCGATCGCGCTGGGCGACTGGTCTGCGGTGAAATCTGCGCCCGGCGTCGGCCCGAAACTCGCGCAGCGCGTGGTGATGGAGCTGAAAGAGAAAGCTCCCACGGTGATGGCGATGGGCGCAGAGCTGACCGTAGATGCTGCTCCCGACGTGATCGAGGACGCTCCTGCGAGAAAGCCTGCCAGGAAACCTGCGCCCGCTGTCCAACCGAAGGTGAATTTCACCGCCGAGGCAATCTCGGCGCTGACCAATCTCGGCTATGCGCCTTCGGATGCGGCAGGCGCCGTGGCTCAGGCCAGCGACGACCCGGAGGTCACAGATACCGCGAAACTCATCCGGGCGGCCCTGCGGCTTCTGGCTCCAAAGGATTGACCCCTTCTTCTTGATCTAAATATCTCGGGGGTGCAGGGGGCAGAGCCCCCGCTTGCCCCGCCTCTCCAAAGGCGCGACAGTAGATGATGATGAGCGAACCCGACCCAACCCTGCGGCCCGAGCGCCTGCCCGAAGATGCCGACCGCGCCCTGCGTCCGCAGGCTCTGGAGGAATTCGTCGGTCAGGCCGAAGCCCGTGCCAACCTGCGTGTCTTCATCGAAAGCGCGAAGATGCGTGGGCAGGCGATGGATCACACGCTATTCCATGGCCCCCCCGGTCTGGGCAAGACGACGCTCGCTCAGATCATGGCGCGCGAGCTGGGCGTGAATTTCAAGATGACCTCGGGCCCGGTTCTGGCCAAGGCGGGCGATCTGGCCGCGATCCTGACGAACCTCGAAGCGCGTGACGTGCTCTTCATCGACGAGATCCACCGGATGAACCCGGCCGTCGAAGAGGTGCTCTATCCCGCGATGGAGGATTTCGAGCTCGATCTGGTGATTGGCGAAGGCCCGGCCGCGCGCACCGTGCGCATCGAGCTGCAGCCCTTCACGCTGGTCGGCGCGACCACGCGGCTCGGCCTGCTGACCACGCCTCTGCGCGACCGGTTCGGTATTCCGACCCGGCTGCAATTCTACACTGAGGACGAGCTCGATCTGATCGTCTCGCGCGGCGCGCGGCTGCTGGGTATTCCCGCCGATCCTGCGGGCACGCGCGAGATCGCCAAGCGCGCCCGTGGCACTCCGCGCATCGCGGGACGCCTGCTGCGCCGGGTCGTCGATTTCGCACTGGTCGAGGGCGACGGACGGCTCACCCGCGAGATCGCGGACCGGGCGCTGACACGGCTCGGTGTCGACAATCTGGGTCTCGATGGGGCCGACCGGCGTTACATGATGCTGATGGCCGAGCATTACGGCGGCGGCCCGGTGGGGGTGGAGACGCTTTCGGCCGCGCTATCCGAGGCGCGCGACGCGATCGAAGAAGTCATCGAGCCTTACCTGCTGCAACAGGGTCTGATCAGCCGCACGCCGCGCGGCCGGATGCTCGGGGCGCGCGCCTGGCGGCATCTGGGGCTGGAAGCGCCGTGTCCCGCCGCGCCGCAGACGGACCTCTTCGGCGACGGGTGAGGCAAGCTGTCCGCTTGATCGCCGCGCCCGCCCGGCCTATCTGCGCCTCATGAGCACCCCCTTGGCCCGCATCGACATTTCCGAAGACGAGATCGACCGCGTCGTGACCCGGTTCTACGAACGGGTGCGCGGTCATTCGATGCTCGGACCCGTTTTCGCGGCGCATGTCGAGGACTGGCCGGAACACGAGGCGAAGGTCGCGCGGTTCTGGAAGAACGCGATCCTGCGCAAGCCGGGCTATGACGGCTCGCCGATGCAGGTCCATCGCGCGGCGGGCAATGTGCGCCCGGGGATGTTCTCGACCTGGCTTGCGGAATTCGACAAGGTGCTGCGCGCGGAGCTTTCGCCCGCGCAGGCCGAGGGCTGGTCGGCGCTGGCGCACCGGATCGGGATGAGCCTGCGCCAAGGCGTGGTCGAACGCGAGACTTTTTCGGGTGGAATTCCGAAGCTGAAGTGACCCGCGCGCAGGCGCGCAAGCTCAAGTGAGAGGGGGCTCTGCCCCCGCGCTGACGCGCCCCCCGAGATATTTTGATCAAGAAGAAGGGTTAGTCGTCTTTCTTGCCGAAGACGCCCGTCAGCGAGCGTCCGATCAGGTTCGTCACGCGCGGCTTTTGCAGCTTGCGGAAGGGCATGGGGCGGCAGACTTCGAGGGCCGCGATACCGACGCGCGCGGTCAGCGCGCCGTTGATGACGCCTTCGCCGAAGCGGCGCGAGAGTTTCGAGACGAGATGGCCGCCGGTGACGGTCTCGATCAGGTCGTCGCCCGCCGCGACCGCGCCGGTGGCAACGAGATGGGTCATCACGGTTCGGGCCAGCCGGATCGAGCCCAGAGAGCCCGCACGCCCGCCATAGATTTCCGCGATGCGCCGGATCATCCGCAGGTTCGCGGTAAGCGCGGTGAAGACATCCGCGAGCGCCAGCGGGACGATCGCGGTGACCGTGGCGACGGTGCGTGCGGCGGCCTCGATCTCCAGCCGGGCGGCAGCGTCGAGCGGGGCCATCAGCTCGGCCTCGGCCAGCCCCATCAGCGTCTCGGTGTCGAGCACTTCGTCGGAGCGCTCAGCCAGCCGCTTGCGTGCCCAGTCCATCTCGGGGCGGGCGGCGTAGAGGCCGGAGACATGGGTGACAACCTTGCGGGCGCGGCTGAGGTCGTCGGTGGTCAGCGCCTCGGAGACTTCCTTATGAACCTTGTCGAGCCGCGCCAGTCGCGAGAAGGCGGCGATCTCGCGCGCGGCGATCAGCAGCGCGGCCAGCGCGAAGGCCGCGACAAGCCCGGTGCCGATCCAGCCGAGGATCGGGTGGGTGGCGAAGAGCCCGTCGATGAAACGCCAGAGCGCGACCGAAATCAGGAAGCCCACCAGCGCCACCGTCGCGCGCCAGAAGAAGCGCACGATGGGGGAGGTTCGGCGCGCGCCGAGCCGGGTCGCGATCTGCATGGCGCGGCCTTCGAGGCGCTCTTCGCCCAAGGGCGCATCTTCGATCGGCGCGGCCTCGGCGGGCGAGGGTGCGTCCTCGATCTCGATCATCACCGGTTTTCTCATAGCTTGTCCCCGATCAGGAAATCGGCCGCGCGGTCGAGCCGGATATGCGGCGGGCCTTCGCCCGGTTTGAGGATCACCGGAGCGGGGGCGAAATTCATGATCGCATAATCCTCGTCGAGCCAGTTCGCGGCGCCCTGGGCGGCGGGCGAGAGAAGCTGCGCCGGATCGGCGGGCAATTCGCCGGGATAGAGCGCCACGGATTTGCCGCCCTCAAGCCGACCGCGCACGGCCTGGAGCTCGGCCCCGTCATGGGTGATGACCTCTTCGGTCGTGGTGCGCAGCGCGGCGATGGAAAGCGCCAGCGTCTTGGCGCCCGCGAAATCGGCGCGGTCCTTGGCCTCGCGCAAAAGCGCCCCGGTGATCGCGGTGAGGCGGGCATGTTGCGTGTGGTGCAGATGGTCGGCCTTAGTGGCAGCGAAGAGGATCTTCTCGACCCGTTTGCCGCCCAGAAGCGAGGTCAGCCACCCGGCGCGACCGGGGCGGAAGGCCGCCAGAATATCGGCCATCGACTGGCGCAGATCATCAAGGGCTGCGGGGCCGGCATGGATCGCGCCCAGCACATCGACCAGCACCACCTGCCGGTCGATCTTGGCGAAATGGTCGCGGAAGAAGGGTTTGACCACCTCGCGCTTATAGGCGTCGTAGCGGCGTTCCATCTCGCGGCGCAGCGAGCCGCGAGGGGCCGCGCCTTCGGGCAGCGGCGCGAAGGTCAGGGCGGGTGATCCCGCCATCTCTCCGGGCAGCAGGAAGCGGCCCGGGGTGCAGTCGGAAAAGCCTGCCTTCCGTGCCTCGACCAGATAGTCGGTGAAACCGGCGGCGAGCGCCTTGGCCAGCGGCTCGGTGAACTCGGCCGCGCCATCCGCCGCCCCGGCCTGCGCCAGATAGCCCGCGCCTTGCGGGCGGTTCGGCAGGCGGGCCAGCACCTCGGCCGACCACTCGGCATAGCTTTTGTCCATCAGCCCCAGATCGAGCAGCCATTCGCCGGGGTAATCGACGATGTCGAGATGCACGACGCGCGGGCCACGCACGGCGCCCAGCATGCCGCGCGGCTGGATACGGAAGGAGAGCCTCAGTTCCGAGACCGCGCGCGTCCCCTCGGGCCAATGCGGCGACGGGCCGGTCAGCGCGGCGAGGTGGCTTTCATAGTCGAAACGCGGCACGGTATCGTCGGGCTGCGGCTGCAGGAAGGCCGCCGTGATATCCGAGGCCGCCCCCAGCGCGGGCATACGCCCCCGGTCGAGCAGGTTCGCAACCAGCGAGGTGATGAACACCGTCTTGCCCGCGCGCGACAGCCCCGTCACGCCGAGCCGGATCACCGGTTCGAACAGCGCCTCGGAAACCGAATGGCCGATGCCCTCGATCCCGCGCGTGATCCCGTCCGCAATGTCGGAAATGCCCAAAGGATGCCTCTCTCGCTCTCGTTGCAGTCAAGATAAGCGGCGGAGGGCACTAATAAAAGAGAGGGCGGGATTGTGCCCCGCCCTCTGCCTGTTCCACCTCAGACCGCGAGGCAGATATATTTCATCTCGAGGTAATCCTCGATCCCGTGATGGCTGCCCTCGCGACCCAGCCCCGATTGCTTGACCCCGCCGAAGGGTGCGACCTCGGTCGAGATGATGCCGGTATTCACCCCGACGATCCCGTATTCGAGCCCTTCCTGCACGCGTGTGATGCGGCCGATATCGCGGGCGTAGAAATAGCTCGCGAGGCCGAAGATCGTGGCGTTGGCCTTCTCGATGGCTTCCTCCTCGGTCTCGAACTTGAAGAGCGGCGCCACGGGGCCGAAGGTTTCCTCATGCGAGACCTTGGCGTCCTGCGTCACCCCGGTCAGCACGGTCGGCTTGAAGAACGTGCCGCCCATCTCGTGCCGTTCGCCGCCGGTGACGACCGCGCCGCCCCGGTCGAGCACGTCCTTGATATGCTCCTGCACCTTCTCGACGGCCTCTTCGTTGATGAGCGGCCCGGCCTCTGTGCCCTCGTCGAGACCGTCGCCCACTTTCAGCGCCTCGACCGCCTTGGCGAGTTTTTCGGCGAAAGCGTCATAGACCCCGGCCTGCACATAGATCCGGTTCGCGCAGACGCAGGTCTGCCCGTTATTGCGGAATTTCGAGGCCATCGCGCCCTGCACGGCAGCGTCGAGATCGGCGTCGTCAAAGACGATGAAGGGCGCGTTGCCGCCCAGCTCCATCGAGCATTTCATCACCTGATCGGCGGCCTGACGCAGCAGGATGCGGCCGACCTCGGTCGAGCCGGTGAAGGTCAGCTTGCGCACGGTATGGTTCTCGCAAAACTCCTTGCCGATATCGGAAGCCTTGCCCGAGGTGATCACCGACAGGATCCCCTTCGGCAGACCCGCGCGCTCGCCCAGCACCGCCATCGCGAGCGCAGAGAGCGGGGTTTCGGAGGCCGGACGACAGACGAAACCGCAGCCCACGGCCAGCGCCGGGCCCGCCTTGCGCGCGATCATCGCGTTGGGGAAATTCCACGGCGTGATCGAGGCCGCGACCCCGATCGGCTGCTTGATGACGGTGATCCGCTTGTCGCGCTGATGGCCCGGGATGGTCTCGCCATAGACGCGCTTGGCCTCTTCGCCGAACCACTCGATGAAGCCCGCGCCATAGGCGATCTCGCCCTTCGCCTCGGCCAGGGGCTTTCCCATCTCGGCGGTCAGGATCGCGCCGAGGTCGTCCTGGTTCTCCATCATCAGGTCATACCATTTGCGCAGCACGGCGGCGCGTTCCTTGCCGGTGCGCGCGGCCCAGTCCTTCATCGCGACGCGAGCGGCCTCGATGGCGCGGGCGGTCTCGGCGCGGCCCAGATCGGGGACGGTGCAGATCACGTCGCCCCGCGCAGGGTTGGTGACCTCGAAGGTGGTGCCGTCATCGGCATCGACCCATTCGCCCGCGACGAAGGCTTTGGTCGCGAGCAGCGAGGGGTCCTTGAGGATGGATTTGAGATCAGTCTTGTCGTCAAGCATGGTGTCCTCCCGAAGGTATTGGTGTCTCACCGGGTCAATGCCCCGGCGGCGACTGTGTTCCGTAACGGCTCTGCCAGCAAGGTTGCAGATCGCCGGATTTGGGCCTGGCCTCATAGATGGCGCGCGCGATCGCCCGGGCCAGCACGCAGGCAGCGGCATGGCCCAGCTGGAACGGATCGCGGATTGGATCGGTAAGTGGCTTTTCCCCCGTCGCGGCGGCAAAGACGAGATCCCCGTCGAGCAGCGTATGCGAGGGCACGATGGCGCGGGCCATCCCGTCATGGGCCGCCACCGCCAAGCGCTGCGCCTGCGCCTGGGTCAGCGTGGCGTCGGTCGCAACGATCGCGATGGTCGTGGCCTCGCCCTGTCGCTTCATCGGTTCGGGTTCAAACCCGAGCGCATAGCTCCGCGCAGCTCCTAGACCGCCGAATTCGCAGCCCATTTCCCAAGGCGCAGCCCAGAAGCGTCCGTCTTCGCCCACCGTCACCGCGCCAAGCGCATTCACCACCACCATGGCGCCGACCGTGAACCCGCTCTCCAGAACCGCCGAGGCGGAGCCAAGCCCGCCCTTCAGCGTCCCGGTCATCGCGCCATAGCCCGCGCCAGCGGTGCCGATCTCGAAATCCTCCGCCGCCCGCTCCAGCGCCGCACGGCCCAACCCGGGATAGGGATTGTCGCGCCAATCCTTCGCCCCGCCATTGAGCAGATCGAAGACGATCGCGCCGGGCACGATCGGCACGCGCTGGTCGCCCACCGCAAAGCCGCGCCCCTGATCGCGCAGCCCCGCCATCACCCCGTCGCAAGACGCCAGCCCGAAGGCCGACCCGCCCGAGAGCACGAGCGCATCGACCTCCTGAACCAGCTTGTCGGGCGCCAGAAGGTCGCTCTCGCGCGTGCCGGGCGCGCCGCCCATGACCTGCACAGCGGCCGTGAAGGGGCGTTCGCCGATCAGCACGCTCACGCCTGAGCGTAAGGCCTCATCCTGCGCATTACCCACGCGCAGCCCTGCGATATCGGTGATCAGGTTGCGTGTTCCGGCCCTCATTTCCAACTGCTCCCAATATCCCGGGGGTGAGGGCGAAGCCCGAGGGGGCAGCGCCCCCTCACTCCCCGTATGGCACCCAGATCGTTTTTATCTGGGTCGCGCGGGTCAGGAACGCGCGGCCCTGCGCCTGCGCCCAGTCACGGTTCTCCATCACCCAGGTCGCTTTCAGGTTCCCGGCGCTTTCCGCCTCGACCATCGCGCGGCCCTCGGGCCCGCCGCAATACCACATCGCCGCCACATCGTCGTGCTGGGCGAGCGTCTTGGCCAGCTCGTCGCGCGGGCCGGTGACGATATTGACCACGCCGCCGGGCAGGTCGGAGGTGTCGAAGACCTGATAGAGGTCGGTGGCCATCAGCGGCATCGACTGGGCCGGGACCGCGATTACGCGGTTGCCCATCGCAATCGCGGGCAGCACCAGCGAGGCGAAGCCCAGAAGCGGGGCCGCATCGGGGCAGGCAATGCCCATCACGCCCCAGGGCTCGTTCATCGCAACGGTCACCTTGGCGCTTTGGGTCGATTTCACCGCGCCGTCGAGCTTGTCTGCCCAGGCGGCGTAGTAGAAGGCGCGCTGCACGGTGGCCTCGGCCTCTTTCGGGTCATGGCCGGCCTCTTTCAGCCGTGCTGCGAATTCCCCGGCGCGCGCGGCGAGGTTCTCGGCGATGTAATAGAGCACCTGCGCCCGGTTATGCCCGGTCTGCTTGCCCCAGCCGCCGGCCTTATGCGCGGCCTCGACCGCGTTGCGAATGTCCTTGCGAGAGCCGAGCGGGGCGAGGCCCAGTTCGCGGCCCTTCACGGCAATCGTGTAGCTTTGCCCGCTATCGGGGCGCGCCTGTTTGCCGCCGATATAGAGCTTCGGCGTGCGGTCGATCGTGGCGGTACTCGGGGTGTCAGGCGAGGGTTGGGCGGCGAAATCGGGAGCCTTCGCTTCGGGTTTCGCTTTCGGCTCGGGGGTCTTGAGATAGGCCAGCATCCCCTCGCGCCCGCCCTCGCGGCCAAAGCCGCTTTCGCGCATCCCGCCAAACCCGGCGCCCGCGTCGAATTGGTTGGTGCAGTTGATCCAGACCACGCCCGCCTTGACCTGCGCCGCGATATCCATCGCGAGCGTCACGTTCTCCGACCAGATCGAGGCCGACAGCCCGTAGCGGGTGGTGTTGGCCAGTTGCACGGCCTCGGCGGGGGTGCGGAAGGTCGTGAGCGTGGCGACGGGGCCGAAGATCTCCTCGACGCTGGCCGGGTTCGCGGGTTCCGCGCCGGTCAGCAGGCCGGGCGCGAAGAACGAGCCTTTCGCGGGCAGTTGCGTCTCGGGCTGGACGAGCGTCGCACCTGCGGCCTCGCCTTGCGAGACCAGCTCGCGGATGCGGGCCAGCTGGGTCGGATGCACGATCGCGCCCATATCGGTGCATTTGTCCAGCGGGTCGCCCACGCGCAGCTTGTGCAGCCGCGCGGTCAGCCGCGCGGTGAACTCCTGCGCCACGGCCTCGGAGACGAGGATGCGCGAGCCCGCGCAGCAGACCTGCCCCTGGTTGAACCATATCGCATCGACCACGCCTTCGACGGCGGCATCGAGATCGGCATCGGGGAAGACGATGAAGGGGGATTTCCCGCCCAGCTCCAGCGTCAGCGCCTTGCCCGTCCCGGCGGTGGCGCGACGGATGATGCGGCCGACCTCGGTCGAGCCGGTGAAGGCGATCTTGTCGACCTCTGCATCCACCAGCGCCGCACCGGTCGCGCCGTCGCCGGTCACGATGTTCACGACGCCTTTGGGCAGGCCGATCTCGGCGCAGATCTCGGCGAAGGCCAGCGCGGTCAGCGGCGTGTATTCGGCGGGTTTCAGCACGACCGTGTTCCCGGCGGCCAGCGCGGGTGCGACTTTCCAGGCCAGCATCAGCAGCGGGAAGTTCCACGGGATGATCTGGCCGCAGACGCCGTGCGGCGCGTGGTTCGGGAATTCCTCGGCCACCAGTTCGGCCCAGCCCGCATGGTGGTAGAAGTGGCGGATCGCCAGCGGGATGTCGATGTCGCGGCTCTCGCGGATCGGCTTGCCGTTGTCGAGCGTTTCCAGCACCGCGAGGAAGCGCGCGCGTTTTTGCAGGTGGCGCGCGATCGCGTAGAGGTATTTCGCGCGCTCATGGCCCGAGAGCCCCGCCCATTTCGGCGCGGCGCGGCGGGCGGCCTTCACCGCGGCCTCGATATCCTGCGCGCTGCCTTGGGTGACCTTGGCCAGCACCTCGCCCGTGGCCGGGTTCTCGGTTGCGAACCCATCGCCCGGCTTGGTGAAGCCGCCATCGATGAAGTGACCGAAATCGTCCCGGTCCTTCAGCCAGGCCATCACCTCCGAGGCACTCTCGGGGGCGGGGCCATAATCCATCGTCTCAAGGATTTCTTTCACGGTCGGCATCTTTCCCTCAGGCGAGTGCGTGGCGGGACGAGGACGCATAGCGCCCGGTGACATGGTGTTCGAGCTGACGCTCGATATCGCCCAGAAGCGAGCTGGCGCCGATACGGAACAGGTGCGGCTGGAGCCATTCGGTCCCCATCTCCTCGCGCATCAGGATCTGCCAGGCGAGCGCGTCCTTGGCGGTCTTGAGACCACCCGCGGGCTTGAACCCGATCTTGTAGCCGGTCTTCGCGCCGTAATCGCGCAGCGCGCGGACCATCGTCAGGCTGACGGGCAGGGTGGCGTTCACGCCTTCCTTGCCGGTCGAGGTCTTGATGAAATCGGCGCCCGCCAGCATCGCGACCATCGAGGCCTTGTAGACATTGCGCAGCGAGCCGAGCTCACCGGTGGCGAGGATCGCCTTGAGATGGGCGTCGCCACAGGCCTCGCGCATAGCGGCGATCTCGTCGTAAAGCGCCTGCCAGTTGCCTTCGAGCACATGGGCGCGGGAGATCACGATGTCGATCTCGGCGGCGCCTTCCTCGACGGCGTAGAGGATCTCGGCCAGTCGCAGGTTCATCGGCATCAGCCCCGCCGGGAAGCCGGTTGCAACCGAGGCGACGGGAATGCCCGAGCCTTCCAGCGCGCGCACCGCGGCGCGCACCATCGTCGGATAAACGCAGACAGCCCCGGTCTGGACGTGATCGAGCCCGAGCCCGTCGAGGATATGATCGGCCAGCGGGCGGCGCGCCTTGGCGCAAAGCCGGGCCACGCGCGCCTCGGTATCGTCGCCTGCGAGCGTCGTGAGGTCGATGCAGCGGATGGCGTTCACGAGCCAGGCCGCCTGCCATTCCTTCTTGAGCGAACGCCGCGTGCTCAACTGTGCGGCACGGGCTTGCGCCGCAGGCGTATTCACCGCGATCCGGTCGAACCAGGACAGGTCGAGCGGCATGCCCGGATTGCGCGGCGGATGAAGGTCGATTGTGGGGGAAGTCATGAGCGAACCCGACTGGAGATTTGCCAAGAGGCTAGCGAAGGGCACGAGATCCTTCAACCATTTGGTCAAAGGCGGTTTCCTGCCGTCTCAAACGTCATTGATTTGAAAATTGAAGCGAAACGCTTGCGTGAAAAGGAATTTCGGCAACTCTGGTCCGGGTGGCAGCCGAAACGGGCTGGGGTGATGACGTTTGGTAACGAGGATGCGCGGGTGGCGTTTGCGATCGAGCGGCTGATCGAGCCGGGCGACGGCTGGCGCACGCTCGTACGCGATCTGGTGGATCGTTGGCCCGATTGTCCGATTTTCGAGATCGGCTTCGCACTTGTGGCGGCTGCCGCCGCGATCGAGAGCAACTTCTCGGGTACGGGGCCCGCGGGGGAGGGGGCCGCCCGCGGCTACCGCCTCGCCGCCCTCGTGAGCATGGATATCTATGCGATGGAGCTTTTGGGGATGGCACGCGCGACGGCCTCGGATTTTCACCCCTATTGGCAGATCGACCCGTTTTTCGATCGGCTGTGATTGCGTGGGGCGAGATGCCTCCGTCTCTTCGCTGTCCAGAAACGAAAAGCCCCGCCGGAGCGGGGCTTTTCCAGAATGATCTTGCCGGGTTCAGGCGTTGGCGGCGCGGATCTGCTCGGCCGCTTCCTTGTTGAAGCTCACGCCCTTGGTCTCGAAGAGCTGGTCGAGCTCGCCCGAGAGCGTCATCTCGGTCACGATATCGCAGCCGCCGACAAACTCGCCTTTGACATAGAGCTGCGGGATTGTCGGCCAGTCCGAGTAATCCTTGATGCCCTGACGGATCTCCTGATCGGCCAGAACGTTCACGTCCTTGTAGGTCACGCCCATGAAGTTGAGCACGCCCGCGACTCGGCTCGAGAACCCGCATTGCGGCATGTCGCGGGTGCCCTTCATGTAGAGCACGACATCATTCTCGGCGATCTGCTGGGCGATCTGGTCTTGCGCGGTCATCGCTTTGTCCTTTCTCCATCCCGTCTGGGGGATGCGTGTGAAGTCAGTCGGGCGCCTTGGTGGTCAGCGCGAGCGCATGCAGCGCCCCGTCCGGTCCGTCCATCGCCCCTTTGAGCGCGGCATAGACCGCGCGTTGCTGCTGGACGCGGTTCTGGCCGCGAAAGCTTTCGTCGATCACTTCCGCCGCCCAGTGATTGCCGTCGCCGGCCAGGTCGGTGATCGTGATCTTGGCATCGGGGAATTCCGCCCGGATCAGGGCTTCGATGTCATGCGCTTCCATCGGCATAAATAGGGCTCCTCGTCCTTTGCGGCAAACTTAGGCGGGGGAGCGGCTGGCCGCAAGGGGATGCTCATGCGGTCTCGAGCGGCGGATGCAGCCGCGAGAGGAAAAACATGATCGTCGCGATGGCCACGCTGCTGGCGAACATCGTGGCGGCTCCGGCGGCGGTGACGGGCAGGGAATGGCCCGGAGCGCCGATCTCTCCGGCGAGCAGGAAGCACATGTTGATGTCGATCCCCATCAGCGACGTGCGCGGGTGCGCGCGCAGCAGGGCGCCGCCTGCGATGAAGGCGAAGGCGAGGATCAACAGCTCGGTCGGGTCGCCTCCGGTAAGCGGGGCAAGCGTCCGATAACTGACCGCGGCCAGCACCCCGAGCGCCACGCCGGGTACGAGAAAGCGCACGGCTGGGCGTGGATTGGGCATCGAGCCCAGCACCGCCGAGAACACGACCACCGACAATCCCGCTGCAGTTGCCGCGGGATGGCTGAAATAGGCGTCGAGCAAAGTCGCAGCCCCCGTCATCACCGCGACCGCCGCCATGCGTATCCAGAGCTGTTGCGCGAAATGCGGGTTCGGGCGGGGTGCCATCGGGGCGGCGCGTGCCGGGGTGAAGAGCCAGTTGACGGCAGTGACCGAGGCGACCCCGATCAGCGTGCAATAAACCCGGTCAAGTGCGAGCGGGATCGCGTCGGCCCCCATGCCGAGCGCGGGCATCACCACGACGCCGATGGTGATTGCCATGAGTGTGAAGCCATAGGCCCAATGCGTGCCGATCCGGTAGGCGATTCCGACCCCGGTGGCCGCAGTCAGCGCCACGGTCAGCGCGATCCCCGGCACGAGAAGCCAGCGCAGCGCCGCGATCCCGATGCCGGCGCCAACCAGCGTTCCGGCCACGCGCAGCACCGCGCGCAACGCCATATCCTCGCGATTGGGCTGGATCACCACCCAGACCGGCATCGCCGCCCAGTAGATATTGCTTAGCCCGAGCCAGCGGGCAAAGGTCAGGGCAAGTGTCGCGGCAAGAAAAAGCCGCGCGGCATAGGCAAGCGTCGATGCGGGCAAAGGAAAATCCTGATCATCTGGGTCTCGCTACAGGATAGTCTGCGCGCGGGCGAAGAAAACTGCCCCCGCGCGCATGGCCGATCTGCATCAGCTCACAGAGATCAGGCGTCCACCGCTGCCTTGAAGGCGGATTTGTAGAGGCTCACGAGTTCCGCCATCGGCGCGCTTTCCGCCCCGAAGCTGATCGTGTCACCGCCGAAACGGCCCACGGTATAGAGCGGCACCTCGGCCTTGCGGGCGGCGACCATCAGCGCCTCGGCCTGATCGAAGGAACAGGCCACGAGATAGCGCGCCTGATCCTCGCCAAACAGCATCGGGATGTCGGAGGCGTCGAGCGTCACACCCAGACCGGCGGCTTCGGCCATTTCGAAGGCCGCGAGCGCGAGGCCGCCATCGGAGAGGTCCGTCGCAGCTTTGACCAGCGCGCGGTTCTCGCGCAGGAACTCGCCATTGCGTTTCTCGGCGTCGAGATCGACCGCCGGAGCATCGCCCGACTCGATCCCGAAGGCCTCGAAGGCCAGCGCGGATTGATCTAGGTGGCCCTTCGTCTCACCGATCACCATCGCCACGTCGCCCGCCGTGGGCAGACCCGCGATCAGCTCGTCGAGCGAGTTCAGCAGCCCCACGGCGCCGATCGTCGGCGTGGGCAGAATGCCGGTGCCGTCGGTCTCGTTGTAAAGCGAGACGTTGCCCGAAACGATCGGCATGTCGAGCGCGCGCACGGCGGCGTCGATGCCTTTGATGGCGCCCACGAACTGGCCCATGATCTCGGGCTTTTCGGGGTTGCCGAAGTTCAGGTTGTCGGTCGAGGCGAGCGGCTTGGCGCCCACCGCCGTCAGGTTGCGATAAGCTTCGGCCACGGCCTGCTTGCCGCCCTCAAACGGGTTCGCCTTGACGTAGCGGGGCGTCACGTCCGAGGTGAAGGCCAGTGCTTTTTGCGTGCCATGCACGCGCACCACGCCCGCGCCGAGGCCCGGACGGCGCACCGTGTCGCCCATCACCTGCGTGTCGTATTGCTCGTAGACCCAGCTCTTGTCGGCATAGTTCGGCGAGCCGATCAGCGCCTTGAGCGCGTCGATCGCACCGATCTCGGGCAGGGCCGCGCCAGCGGTCGCCTCGGGCGTGGGAACCCAGGGGCGGTCATATTCGGGCGCTTCCGAGGAGAGTTTCGAGAGCGGCAGATCGGCCTTCACCTCATTGCCATGCACGATCAGGAAGCGGTCTTCCGCGATCGTTTCGCCGACGATGGCGAAGTCGAGATCCCATTTCACGAAAATCTCGCGCGCGATCTCTTCCTTCTCGGGGTTGAGCACCATGAGCATGCGCTCCTGGCTCTCCGACAGCATCATCTCATAGGCGGTCATGTTGGTTTCGCGCTGCGGCACGGCGTCGAGGTTGAGCTGAACGCCAAGGCCGCCCTTGTCACCCATTTCCACGGCGGAACAGGTCAGGCCCGCGGCGCCCATGTCCTGGATCGAGATCACGGCGCCGGTCTGCATCAGTTCGAGGCAGGCCTCGAGCAGGCATTTCTCGGTGAAGGGGTCTCCGACCTGAACGGTGGGGCGCTTCTCCTCGATCGTGTCGTCGAACTCGGCCGAGGCCATCGTCGCACCGCCCACGCCGTCGCGGCCCGTCTTCGCGCCGAGATAGACGACCGGCATGCCGATGCCCGAGGCCGCCGAATAGAAGATCTTGTCGGCATCCGCGAGCCCTGCCGCAAAGGCGTTCACAAGGCAATTGCCGTTATAGGAGGGGTGGAAGCGCACTTCGCCGCCGACATTCGGCACGCCGAAGCAGTTGCCGTAACCGCCGACGCCCTCGACCACGCCCTTCACGATATGCGAGGTCTTGGGGTGATCGGGCATGCCGAAGCTGAGGCTGTCCATCGCGGCCACCGGGCGCGCGCCCATGGTGAACACGTCGCGCAGGATGCCGCCCACGCCGGTCGCGGCGCCCTGATGCGGTTCGATATAGGAGGGGTGGTTGTGGCTCTCCATCTTGAAGACCACGGCCTGCCCGTCGCCGATATCCACGACGCCCGCATTCTCGCCGGGGCCGCAGATGACCTGATCGCCGGTGGTGTGCAGCGTGCGCAGCCATTTTTTCGACGACTTGTAAGAGCAGTGCTCGTTCCACATGGCCGAGAAGATGCCGAGCTCGGTGAAAGTCGGCTCGCGGCCGATGATCTCGAGGATCCGCTCGTACTCATCGGGTTTCAGGCCATGGGCTGCGATGAGATC
Organism: Thioclava pacifica DSM 10166; assembly: GCF_000714535.1. Taxonomy (GTDB): domain Bacteria; phylum Pseudomonadota; class Alphaproteobacteria; order Rhodobacterales; family Rhodobacteraceae; genus Thioclava; species Thioclava pacifica. Next base: position 148,674 of record NZ_AUND01000023.1, read on the forward strand.
GGGCGTAATCTGCGGCTCGTTCATGGGAGGGCCTCCGGGCATCGGGTTTGGGCTCCTATTAGGCCAATCCGGGCAAGGGGAAAAGGGATTTGCCGGACGTTGCGGCAATAAAAAACGCGAGGCCCGAAGGCCCCGCGTTCTGTCGAGGGAAGGTGTGTCGCGTTACGAGCGCATGTCGACCTGCTTTTCGAGCGAGGTCAGCAGCTCCGAAACGGTCCAGCCCAGTTTGACCTTGCCGTCCATCGCGGCGGTCTTCGGCACGTTCAGCTTGAACATCGACACGGTGGTGTCGAGCTTGTTCGAGGTGCGCACGTAGATCGTATCGTAGCCGTCGTGACTTTCGACCTTCTCGATCGAACCGATCACGTTGCCATTAACGCTCATCACCGCGTCTTCCGCATGCGCTGCAACCTTCATCCCAGCGATGCCGGCCTGATCGGTCAGCTGGTTCTGCGCGGGAATCGCCATTTCGCCTTTCGACGTCTCGGGCAGATTTGCGGTGCCGGTGGTCACGTCGGTAATACCGTATTCATTGGTGAAGGCCGAAGTGTTGGCCGCGGTCACTGCGGGCGGCGTGCCAGCCGACGTTTCCTGTGCGGGAACGGTGCCGCTGCGATAATCGGCGATGCCGTAATATTGGCCCGCACCGTTGTTGGTAGCCGAAACGTTCGTCAGGTCGAGCGCGGAGGCCGAGCCTGCGATCGCGAACGCGCCGATGAGAGTGGTCGAGGCAGCGAGAAGTTTTTTCTGGTTGGTCATGTCAATCTCCTTTCGGTTTTGGCGTGACATTCAATCACTTGCGCCGTCGTGGCGTCTGGAAAGGCAACGAGGTCGTTTGGCAGAAAGTTCACTGAAATAATTGTGACCAGCGGAGGTCTGAAAATAATGAACCGAGGCTGAAGTCTCGCGTACAGCGCGGCTGCGCGCCACACGCCCGCGTGAAGGAGCGTGAGATTTGACCCCTCTGGTAGAAGGCGGCTTCGGGATCAGACGGGGCGGGATAAAAAAAAGGCCGAGACGAAGCTCGGCCAAAGTCCAACAGGGAGGTAGAAGGTGATGCGCCAAGAAGCGCGTCCAACCCTTCTTCGCCTCATTTATGGGCGGTTTGTGAACGCATCAAGGGAAAACATGCTGCAAGCGCATCATGGCCGGTATGCGTTGCGGTAATGTCGCGGTGCAACCTTAGGCTGAATCCCCTGCCTGATGGCGGCGATAGGACAGGATTTCTTCCTGGATGAAGTCGCGGAATGCGGTCACCCGGCGCGATGAGCGCAGCTCCTCGGGGTAGGCGAGGAAGATCGGGATCTCGACCGATTCCACTTCCGGTAGCACCTGCTCGATGCCGGGGAAGTCGGCGGTCAGGTAGTCGGGCAGGATGCCGATTCCGATGTGATTGAGCACCGCTTGCAGCACGCCGAAATAGTTGTTCACCGTCAGCGTCGAGCTTTGATCGAAGGCCAGAACTTGCCGGGCAAGCTGCGCACCCGCCTGCACCTGCGGGGTGCGCGGCGTCTGGCAGATCAGTCTATGGTTCTGCAAATCCTCGATTTTTTCGGGTCGGCCCGATTTTTCGAGGTATTCCGGCGTCGCATAAAGCCGCATCCGGATATTCAGCAGGCGCTTGCGGATCAGGTCCGCCTGCGCGGGCTCCTTCATGCGGATCGCCACATCGGCCTCACGCATCGGAAGGTCGAGAACGCGCTCTTCCAGCATCAGGTCGATCTTCAGATCGGGATATTTCTCGTAGAGCTTCGTCAGGCGAGGCGCGAGCCAGAGCGTGCCAAAGCCGGTCGTGGTCGTCACGCGCAGCTCGCCGAAGACTTCCTCTTCACTATCGCGGATTCGCGCAGAGGCGCTGTCGAGCTTTTTCGCCATCGCCGAGGTCGCCTCGAACAGAAGCTCCCCCTGTTCGGTGAGAATCAGTCCGCGGGCATGGCGGTGAAACAGCGTCGTTCCGAGCGCTTCTTCGAGCGCGCGAATCTGTCTGCTCACGGCAGATTGAGAAAGATGCAGCGCGTCACCAGCATGGGTGAGAGACCCCGCATCGGCCACTGCGTGGAAGATTCTGAGCTTGTCCCAATCCATTCCGGTCACTTTCGGTTCGTCGCGAAGACTGCCTGCGCAAGTTTCTTTACATTACTCCGGGCAATTTAAGAAACCGCTTCGCAACAATTTTTCGCTTTCTAGGTCAGAGTTTGTGACCTATCATTGCCCTATGCCCAATTAGCAAGGGGAGGTGCTTAATGGGAAGGCAAGAAATATCCCTCGCGGATCGGTTTGACCTTACGAAATCTCCGGTTTTGCTGAACGGGACGCAGGCTTTGGTGCGTCTGGTTCTGGCTCAGGCGGCGCGCGACAAGGCGGCGGGTCTGAATACAGCCGGCTATGTGACTGGCTATCGCGGCTCGCCCTTGGGGGCGGTCGATTTGCAGATGGCGCGGGCGCGAAAGGTGCTTGAAGAGAGCCAGGTTCGCTTCGAGCCGGGCTTGAACGAGGACCTCGCGGCGACTGCGCTCTGGGGTTCGCAACAGGCGGAGCTGCGCGGCGAAGGCAAATATGACGGTGTCTTCGGCCTCTGGTATGGCAAGGGGCCGGGCGTGGACCGCTCGGGCGATGTGATGCGCCACGCCAATATGGCGGGCACCTCGCCCCATGGCGGCGTGATCATGGCGATGGGTGACGACCACACGGGCGAATCCTCGACCGTGCTGCACCAGTCCGACTGGGCGATGGTCGATGCCTATATGCCGGTGCTCTCGCCCGCGGGCGTGCAGGAAATCCTCGATTACGGGCTGTATGGCTACGCGCTGAGCCGTTTCGCCGGGGTCTGGGTCGGTCTCAAGACGATGAAAGACACGGTCGAGGCCACGGCGGTCGTCGATGGCGATCCCTTCCGCCAGCAATTCGTGATCCCGGAGTGCAAGATGCCCGAGGGCGGGCTGAATATCCGGCTCGGCGACACGCCGGTCGCGCAGGAAGCGCGGATGATCGACTACAAGCGTTTCGCCGCTGAGGCCTTTGCCCGCGCGAACCGCATCGACAATCGCGTCTGGGGCAAGCCCGGTGCGAAGATCGGTCTGGTGGCGGCAGGCAAGAACTGGCTCGATCTGGTTCATGCGCTGAGCTTGCTGGGCATCGACGAGGCCGAGGCCGAACGGCTCGGCATCACCACCTACAAGATCGGCCAGACCTTCCCGCTCGACATGGAAAGCTTCCATGAATGGGCCGAGGGGCTGGAGCTGATCATCGTCGTCGAGGAAAAGCGCAAGCTGATCGAGGTGCAGGTCAAGGAGGCGATCTTCGACGATCGCCGCGGACGGCGCGTCTATGGCTGGCACAAGGGCGACAATTGGAAGAATGGCCGTCAGGTAGAGCTGTTCCCGACGCGCTACGCACTCGATCCGGTGATGATCGCGCGCAAGCTGGGCGATATCTTCATCGAGGAAGGCCGGGGCACGGACGCGATCAAGGCGGGGATTGCCAAGATCGAGGCCGCGCAGCGTGCCGACAACGCGCCCGAGATCGCGACCCGCACACCTTGGTATTGCTCGGGCTGCCCGCATAACAGCTCGACCAAGGTTCCCGAGGGCGAGCGCGCCTATGCCGGGATCGGCTGTCACTACATGGTGCAATGGATGGGTCGGAACACCGAAGGCTTCACCCATATGGGCGGCGAGGGCGTGAACTGGGTCGGCGAGGCCCCGTTCTCGACGCGCGAGCATATGTTCCAGAACCTCGGCGACGGCACCTATAACCACTCGGGCGCGCAGGCGATCCGGGCGGCTTTGGCGGCGGGCACGAACATCACCTACAAGATCCTGTTCAACGATGCGGTCGCAATGACCGGCGGGCAGGAGAACGAGGGCGGGCTGACCGCGCAGCAGATCGCCGCCGAGATCGTGGCGATGGGCGTGAAGCCGGTCGTGGTGGTCTATGACGAGAAGGAAGAGCTGGACCTGTCCGCCTTCCCGGCGGGCGTCGAGAAGGTCGAACGCGCCGAGCTGATGCCGGTGCAGAAGCGGCTGGCGAAGACGAAAGGCGTCTCGGCGCTGATCTACGTCCAGACCTGCGCGGCCGAGAAACGCCGCCGCCGTAAGCGCGGTCAGTTCCCCGACCCGGACAAGCGCGTCTTCATCAACACCGATGTCTGCGAAGGCTGCGGCGATTGCGGCGTGCAGTCGAACTGCGTCTCGATCGTTCCGGTGGAGACGGAACTTGGCACCAAGCGTGCGATCGACCAGTCGTCGTGCAACAAGGACTTCCGCTGCCTCGACGGGTTCTGCCCGAGCTTCGTGACGCTGAAAGGCGCGAAGGTGAAGAAGGCCAAGGCGCAGGCGCTTGACCTGCCGGATCTGCCGCAACCTGCGCTGCCCGCGATTGAGGGCACGCATAACGTGGTCATCACCGGGGTTGGTGGCACGGGCGTCGTGACCGTGGGCGCGGTGCTGGCGATGGCCGCCCATATCGACGGCAAGGGTGCGGGCATGATGGAGATGGCCGGTCTCGCCCAGAAGGGCGGGGCGGTGCATATCCACCTGCGGCTCGCGAACAAGCCCGAGGATATCTCGGCGATCCGCGTCGCCGTGGGCGAGGCCGATTGCGTGATCGGCGGGGATCTGGTGGTCTCGGCCGGGGCCAAGACGCTGGGGCTGATGACCACGGGCCGCACCGGTGCCGTCATCAACAGCCACGAGATCGTCACCGGCGAGTTCACCCGCAACCGCGATTTCCGCCTGCCGGGCGAACAGCTCAAGCTGAGCCTTGAGGCGCGGCTGAAGGACCGCGTGGCCTTTGCCGATACCTCGGAGCTGGCGCGGCGGATGCTGGGCGACTCGATCTACTCGAACATGGTCGTGCTGGGGGCCGCGTGGCAGCAGGGATATGTGCCCCTGAGCCATGAAGCGATCTTCCGCGCGATCGAGCTGAACGGCGCCAAGCCCGAGGAAAACAAGCGGGCCTTCGAGCTGGGCCGCTGGGCCATGGCCTTCCCCGAGGAGGCCGCGAAAGCGATGGCCTCGGAGGTGGTGAAGGCCCCCGTCGATCCGATCGAGTTCCGGGCGGCGCATCTGGTGGAGTATCAGAACAATCGCCTCGCCAAGCGGTTCCGCAAGCTGGTCGATGCAGCGCCGTCGGACCTGCGCGAGGCGGTCGCGAAGGGCTATCACAAGCTTCTGGCCTATAAGGACGAATACGAGGTCGCGCGGCTGCATCTGGAAACGGCCGAGAAGGCGCGTGCCGAGTTCGACGGTGATTTCGAGATGCACTTCCATCTCGCCCCTCCGATCCTGTCCAAGCAAGGCCCGGACGGTCGCCCGAAGAAGCGCGAATTCGGCCCCGGCATGGAGCGCAACTTCCGCCTTCTGGCCAAGTTGAAAGGCCTGCGCGGCACGCCGTTCGACATCTTCGGCTACTCGGACGAGCGCAAGATGGAGCGCGCCCTGATCAAGCAATACGAGGCCGACATGGCCGAAGTGCTGCCCAAGGTCACGCCCGAGACGCTCGAGATTGCGCGCGAACTGGCCGAGCTGCCGCTGAGCATCCGGGGCTTCGGTCCGGTCAAGGCGCAGGCCGAACAGATGGCGGCGAAGCGGCGCGAGGAGTTGCTCGCGGCGTTCCGTGAAGGCGGAAGCCCGCAGGCGCTCGCGGCCGAGTGACCTAAAAGGCGTTTCTTTCGCGAAAACTTGGGCGTAAATGATGCCTACCCGGTGCGAGTTCCGCGCCGGGTTTTCGCGCGGGGAGTGCCATGGCGGTAGGTGTGTTCGATTCGGGTCTGGGCGGGCTGACGGTCTATGATGCCTGCGCGAAGCGACTGCCCGACGTGGCCTTCTGCTATTACGGCGACAATGCGCATGCGCCGTACGGGGTGCGCGATGCCGATGACATCTTCAACCTGACCTGCGCGGGGGTGGAGCGGCTCTGGGACGAGGGCTGCGATCTGGTGATCCTCGCCTGTAACACGGCCTCGGCCGCCGCGCTCAAGCGGATGCAGGAGACCTGGATCCCCGAGGGCAAGCGCGTGCTGGGCGTCTTCGTGCCGATGATCGAGGCGCTCACCGAGCGCAAATGGGGCGACAATTCCCCGCCGCGCGAAGTGGCCGTGAAGCATGTGGCGCTGTTTGCAACGCCTGCAACGGTGGCGTCTCGCGCGTTCCAGCGCGAGCTGGCCTTCCGCGCGATCGGCGTTGATGTCGAGGCGCAACCCTGCGGCGGTGTGGTCGATGCGATCGAGACGGGCGACGAGATCCTCGCCGAGGCGCTGGTGAAATCCCATGTCGAGGCGCTCAAGCGGCGGATGCCGCATCCGGAGGCGGCGATCCTTGGCTGCACCCATTACCCGCTGATGCAGAAGACCTTCCAGGAAGCTTTGGGCGCGAATGTCGATGTCTACAGTCAGGCCAACCTCGTGGCCGAGAGCCTGGCCGACTACCTCACCCGGAGGCCCGAATTCATCGGTGCCGGCACGACATCGAAATTCCTGACCACCGGCGATCCGGCCTCGGTATCGAGCCACGCGACACAGTTCCTGCGCTACCCGATCCGCTTCGAAGCCGCCTGAGCTCAACCGTAATCGTTCTTGCCGTAGGTACCTCGGCGCACGCTGAAAACAAATAGCGTGAGCGAATAGATCAGCATCGCGATCCCCCAGAGCGACAACAGCGCCATCATTGCGACGCCGCCCGAAGGCGTCGCCACTGCGCCGGTCTCCCAGGCGAGATAACCAATATAGGCGCCGCCGCCACTCGACAGCAGCCAGTAGCCCCCGACCCACCAACCCGAGCGATTGGTGTCATGGATGCGCCGCACCTGAGCCGAGATCGAAGGCATGAAGGTGGCGATCGCGATCACGCCGTTGATTGCGGCCCCATCCGAGCCCATCGCGCCTTCAGCGAATTCTCCGATCACGCTGGCAATCGCCACGAACAGGATGAACCACCAATATTCCGACCGGCTCGCCCGGCCCTTGAACGTCGCGTATTTGCGAAAGCAAACCTTCACCGCTTCGATGGGACCGCGAGAAGGCGCCTCGATGTAAAGCCCGTCCGGGCCGATGCCGCGCTTCGCCCGTTCGGTTTCGATCGAGGCATCGGCGTAGGCGCGCGGATCATTGGTCTCGAGCTTGCCCTCGGCCTGATGGCGCTGGGCGACGCGCGCGGCGTAATTGGTCGCGCCGCCATGATCGACGCCGGGATGCGCATAATTTTGCGACAGATCGTCCTTGGCTGTGTCGTCGCCCTCGACCCGGGTCTTGAAGAAGTGATCCGCGGCAGGCTCCCAGCCCGCCATTCCCTCATGCCAGACGAGGGTGTCAGGCTTGATCCGACCCGCGCGGATCATATCTTCGATCTGTTCGCTCGTATGCGGCCCGGTGGGCGCTTGTCCGTCCGCGTAAAACCAGTCTTGGGCCATCAAAAATACCTGTCCAAATACCTGCTCGCCCCGTCTTCACGCGGAGTTTATTTGAGCGTGAGCTTAGGGTAATGAAATGCCAAGCGACAAGCGCGGAGAAAGACATGACCAAGAAAATCGCAATTCTGGGCGCATCGGGGTACACCGGCGCGGAGCTGGTCCGGCTCATCGCCACCCATCCCGGTATGGAGATCGTGGCGCTGTCGGGCGAGCGTAAGGCCGGCATGGCGATGGGCGATGTCTTCCCGCATCTGCGTCATCTCGGGCTGCCCGATCTGGTGAAAATCGAAGACATTGATTTCTCGGATGTCGATCTTGCCTTCTGCGCGCTGCCCCATGCGACCTCGCAGGCGGTGATCAAGGAACTGCCGCGCGACCTGAAGATCGTCGACCTCTCGGCCGATTTCCGACTGCGCGATCCGGCCGAATACGAAAAATGGTATGGCAAGCCCCACGCCGCGGTCGAGCTTCAGAAAGAGGCGGTCTACGGGCTGACCGAGTTCTACCGCGACGCGATTCGCGAGGCACGGCTGGTCGCGGGCACGGGCTGTAACGCGGCGGCCGGCCAATTCGCGATCCGTCCGCTGATCGAAGCGGGCGTGATCGACCTCGACGACATCATCCTCGATCTGAAGAACGGGGTGTCGGGGGCGGGCCGTTCGCTGAAGGAAAACCTGCTTCATGCCGAGCTCTCGGGCGGCGTGGCCCCCTATTCGCAGGGCGGCAAGCACCGCCATCTGGGCGAATTCGATCAAGAATTCAGTGCCTTGGCGGGCCGTCCCGTGCTGGTGCAGTTCACCCCGCATCTCGCGCCCTTCAACCGCGGCATCCTTGCCTCGGCCTATGTGAAGGGCGACCCGGAGGCCGTCTACAAGGCGCTGGCGGATCGCTATGCCTCGGAAATCTTCATTGAGATGCTACCTTTCGGCGCAGTTCCGTCGACGAGGTCTGTAACTGGCTCCAATTATGCCCATATTGGTGTATCAGGAGACAGGATCCCCGGGCGCGCGCTCGTGGTCGTGGCTATCGACAACCTCTGCAAGGGGTCGTCGGGACAAGCGATCCAGAACGCGAACCTGATGCTCGGGCTGGAGGAAAGCGAAGGGCTGATGCTCGCCCCCGTCTTCCCTTGACCAGGGTCATGGCGCGGCCAGACCGGTGAAGGTAGACGAAGCGGCATCCGAGGAGGCAAGACGATGAAGAGTCTGAAGAAGAAACGTCGTATTCAGGTGTTGGCCGTGGCCGCGCTCGCGTTGGTGATCGCCACCGGCACGATCGGCTATTCCATGCGCAACGGGATCAACTTCTTCCGCGCGCCTTCGCAGCTCGCGACCGAACCGCCGCAGCCCGGCGAGGTGTTCCGTCTCGGCGGTCTGGTCGAGACCGGTTCGCTCAAGCGTGGTCAGGGCGAAGTGATCGAATTCAACGTTACCGATGGCGGCGCGACCGTCCCGGTGAAATTCGCAGGCGTGCTTCCGGATCTCTTCAAGGAAGGTCAGGGCATGATCGGCACCGGCAAGATGGAAGGCGATACCTTCGTTGCCTCCGAGATCCTTGCCAAGCATGACGAGAATTACATGCCCAAGGAAGTCGTGGACGCGCTCAAGGAGCAGGGCATCTACGAGCCGCCCTCGTCCTGATCCGCGTCTCGATCCTTGCACCAGCGCGCGCTGGTTTGCCTGAGGATTAATCCCGAAATCTGAGCCTGTCGCCGTTCGCAGTAACGGAGGCAGGCCATGAAAACGGTCACGCAGATCGCGGCGGAGATCGTCGCGCGCGAAGGGGGCTATGTCGATGACCCGGACGATCCGGGCGGGGCGACGAAGCACGGGGTGACGCTCGGCACGCTCAAAAGGCTCGGGCGCGATATTACCGGTGACGGGCGGATCGACGAGATGGATGTGCGCGCGCTCGATCCCGCGCAGGCCTCCGAGATCTTCATCCAGCATTATTTCGAGGCGCCGCGTATAGACCGGCTCCCGGCTGCGATTCAGCCCTCGGTTTTCGACATGTATGTGAATGCGGGCGGCAATGCGGTTGTGATCCTTCAGCGGCTGCTGGGCGATATGGGTCAGCGCGTTGTGGTGGACGGGGTCATCGGTCCGCAGACCATAGCGGCCGCCGAGATCGCGGATGCTACGGCGCCGGGGTATTTCGCCGATGCCTACGGGATCGCCCGGCGCAATTACTATTACCGCGTTGCCGATGCCCGCCCCTCGAGCCGCAAATACGCGAACACGCGCGCGGGACAGAAGGGGGGCTGGATCCGCCGCGCGGAAGAATTCATCTCGCCGCGCTTCCATCTCACAGAGGCCGAACATCGCAAGCGGGTGTCTGCATGGGCGTGATCGACAGGCTCGTTGGTGGAGCCGCCGCCGCAAAGGCCGTGGGCGAGGCAGCGACCTCGGTGGCAGAGGTCTTCGTGCCCAACGCCACGAAAAAGCTGGAAGCTACGCAGGCCGCCTATCTTGCGGCCCTCGAGGAGCATGGCGCGGAGTTCCAATATATCCGCCCTGGCCGCTTCGATCGGATCGTGAACGGCATCAACCGCCTGCCGCGTCCGGCGCTGGCTTTCGGCATCGTCGGGCTCTTCGTCTATGCGATGGTCGATCCGGTTGGCTTCGCTCAGCGAATGGTTGGGCTGAACTACGTGCCCGAGCCGCTCTGGTGGTTGCTGGGCGCGGTTGTGAGCTTCTATTTCGGCGCCCGCGAGGCCTTTTATTTCCGGATGAACAAGGCGGTGGCGCCGCCGCCCGCCACGTTGCAAACGCCCGATGCCTCCGAAGAAAACGCGGCGCTTCAAGCGTGGAAGGCGGGTGAGAAACCGGCCGGGTGAAGATGAGAGGCACGGGGTTCCCCGTGCCTCTCATGTCATTGCCTCAGCCCGCCTCGGCGCGCTTCTTCGCCGCCGCATCGAAGGCCGCATCCGAGGGCGCGATGAAGCTGTAGAACATCGGCACCACGAAGAGCGTGAACATCGTCCCGATCAGAAGCCCCGAGAAGATCACCAGCCCCATCGCCTGACGCGCCGCGGCACCGGCGCCTTGGGCAAGGATAAGCGGCACCACCGCGAGCGCCATCGCGGCTGTGGTCATCAGGATCGGGCGCAGACGGATCTGGGCGGCCTTCACGATCGCCTGTCGGCGGGTGAGCCCTGCGGTCTCGCGCTGCTGGTTGGCAAACTCCACCATCAGGATCCCGTGTTTGGTGATCAGGCCGACAAGCGTGATCAGCCCGACCTCGGAATAGATGTTGAGCGTGCCCAGCCCGAGATTGAGCGGCAACACCGCGCCGAAGATCGTCAGCGGCACTGTCATCATGATGATGAAGGGATCGCGGAAGCTCTCGAACTGCGCGGCGAGCACGAGATAGATCACCAGAACGGCAGCCGCGAAGGCGATCAGGATCGTGTTGCCTTGCTGGGTCTCGATCCGGGACTGGCCGGAATAGTTGATGAAGAACCCCTCGGGCATTACCTGATTGGCGATATCGACGATGGTTTGCAGCCCCGCACCGGTCGATTGACCCGGCAGCGGCAGCGCTGTGATCGTCGCCGCGTTGAGCTGGTCGAATTGCTCGATCGAGGCCGCGTTCACCCCGGTTTCGATCTTCACCAGCGCCGAAAGCGGCACCATCTCTCCCGATGCCGAGCGCACGTAGTAACGGCCCAGCTCTTCAGGATTGGCGCGGAATTTCTGCGGCACCTGCGGGATGATGTCATAGCTGTTCGAGTCGCGGTCGAATTGCGCGACCGAGGCTTCGCCTACGAGAAGGCCAAGGGTCGAACCGATATCCGAGACCGGCACATTCAGCGCCGCCGCCCGGTCGCGGTCGATGGTGACATCGACCTGCGGGCTGTCGAAATTGAGCGAGTTCTGTACGATGATGAACTTGCCCGAGGCCATCGCCTTGTTCTTGATCTCCTCGGCGACCTCGGCCACCCGTTTCGAGGAGTGGATCGACTGGATCACCACCGAGATCGGCAGACCGCCCCCGGTGCCCGGCAGCGACGGCGGCGCGAAGGCGAAGCCCTTGAGGCCCGTCGACTTGCCCAGATCGCCCTGGATCTCCTGCTGGATCTGTTTCTGGCTGCGCTCGCGCTCGGACCAGTCCTTCAGCGCCCAGATATAGATGCCCTGCGAGCTGTCGCCGCCGAAGCCCGCGATCGAGAAATCGGTGCGCACTTCGGGGATGCCGGCGGTATCCTTGCTCACCTGGTCGATATATTTCTGGGTATAGTCGCTGGTCGCGTAGCGCGGCCCGTTGAGGATCGCGAAAAGCGCGCCATTGTCTTCCTCCGGGGCCAGTTCGGTATTGGTGTTCATCAGCATGAAGCCGGTGACGCCGATCAGCGAGACGACGATCATGATCGTGATGCCGCGCAGATCGAGCGAGCCATTCACGCGTCGCCCATACCAGCCAGCGAGCCGGTCGAAATTGCGGTCGATGAAAGCCTGAAAGCCCTTCGCCTCGCCATGTTTCAGCAAGCGCCCCGACATCATCGGCGTAATCGTCAGTGCGATCACGCCCGAGAGGATCACGGAGCCTGCCAAGGCGAATGCGAATTCGCGGAAGAGCTGCCCGGTCAGCCCGCCGGTGAAGCCCAGAGGCGCCAGCACCGCCGCCAGCGTGATCGTCATCGCGATCACCGGGCCGGTGATTTCCTTCATCCCCTGCACGGCGGCCGGGATCGGTTTCATCCCGTCCTCGATATGTCGGTGGATGTTCTCCACCACCACGATCGCGTCATCGACCACGAGGCCGATCGCGAGCACCATCGCCAGCAGCGTCAGCAGGTTGATCGAGTAGCCAAGCGCCATCAGCACCGCGAGCACCCCGATCAGCGAGAGCGGAATGGTCACGATCGGCATCGCCACCGAGCGGAAGGAGCCGAGGAACAGCAAGATCACCACGGTCACGATCGCGACCGCCTCGGCGATGGTCTTGAAGACCTCGTCGATCGAGGCCGAGATCGTCTCGGTCGAGTCGTAGACCAGTTCGATCTTCATGCCCTCGGGGAGGGTGGCGTTGATCGCGGGCAGTTCCTTGCGCACCGCGGCCGCCGTGTCGAGCGGGTTCGCGGCAGGTGTCGGGAAGACGCCGAGGAAGGTCCCCTGCTTGCCGTCGAAGGTGACGATCTCGTTGTCGGCGGCTTTCGACAGCTCGATCTTCGCGACATCGCGCAACCGCACGACCTCGTCGCCAGACGACCGGATCGGCAGCTTGCCGAAGGCCTCGGGCGTCTGCAGGGTCGATTGCAGCGTGATCGACTGCGCCACATATTCGTTCTTCGTCTTGCCCGGCGCCGAGAGGAAGTTCGACGCCTGGATCGCGCCCAGCACTTCCGAGGCGGTCACGCCGCGTGCGGCCAGCTTGTCCGGGTCGATCCAGATCCGCATCGCGTAATCGGAGGCGCCGATGATCTGGGTCTGCGCCACGCCCGGAATCGTCGACATGCGCGGACGGATCACCCGGCGCAGATATTCGGTCAGCTGCTCGGGCGTCATGTTGGGGTTGATCGCAGCAAGATACATGAGCGCGAATTGCCGCCCCGTGCCTTTCACGATCACCGGGTCTTTCGCCGCCGAGGGCAGCTGGCCCTTCACCTGCTGCACTTTCGAGAGCACCTCGGTCATCGCCGCGTCGGAGTTGGAGCCGAGCTTCATATGAACCGAGATCACCGAGGCCGAGGGGCGCGACTGGGTAGTGACGTAATCGACGTTTTCGGTCGTCGCGACAGCCGCCGCGATGGGAGAGGTAATGAAACCCTGGATCAGCTCGGGCGAGGCGCCGGGATAGGTCGTGGTAATGGTGACCACCGTCTCCTCGACCTCCGGATATTCGCGGACGGGTAGGTTGAAATAGGCCTGCGCGCCCAGCAGGAGCATGAAGGCGCCCAACACCATCGACAGGACAGGGCGGCGGATGAAGATTTCCGAAATGTTCATGGGATCGCCCTTACTGCGCCGCCGCCGGGGCGGGCATGTCGAAAGCCTTCATGACCTCGGCGGTCGTGGGCGCATCCGGGTCGGGCGAGATCGTGTTGTCGATAGCCACCGCAGCCCCGGAATTGAGCTTGTTCTGGCCCGCATTAACGACCATGTCGCCCGCAGTCAGCCCCTTGGTGATCTCGACCAGCGGACCCGAGCGACGCCCGAGCGTGACGAAGACCTGTTTGGCGATGAGTTTCGGAGCGTCCGCGCCTTCCGGGGTTTCCTTGCGGATCACGAAGACCGAGTCGCCATAGAGGTTCGAGCTGACGACCGTCTGCGGCAGCGCGATCACGCCATCCTCGGCGGGCAGCACGACGCGGACATGGACGAACTGGCCCGGCGTGAGCTGGTTGCCATCATTGCCGACTTCGGCGCGGAGCGTCACGAGGCGCGAGTTCGGGTCGATCTTGGGCTCGATCCCGGTGATCTCACCGGTCAGGTTCAGCGTGCCGTCCTCGGTCGAGACCTCGACCTTCTGGCCGACCTTCGCCTGTCGCGCTTGCTGTTCGGACAGCGTGAAATCGACGCGCATGTGATCGCGGTCCTGCAACGTGGCAAAGGCGGTGCCGGTGGCGGCATATTGGCCGATCTCGACCTGCGGGATGCCGATCACGCCAGCGAAGGGCGCGACGAGGCGTTTCTTCTCAAGCACGGCTTGCAGCTTGGCGACGGTGGCGCGGGCCTCCTGCGCCGAGGCTTCGGCCTGATCGAGGTTAGAGGTGGCCGACACGCCGCGCTCGGCCAGTTGACGTGCGCGCTTGAGATTGGTCTCCGCCAGATCGAGCGCCGCCTTGGCCGAGGTCAGATCGGCGCGTTCGGAGCGGTCGTCGATTTGCAGCAGAAGCTGGCCTTTCTCGACCCGGTCATTGGCCTTGAAATGGATTTCCTGAACCGTGCCGCCCATCTCGACGGCCAGTTCGGTCCCGCGCACGGCCGAGGCGGTGCCGATCGCTTCGAGACCCGGCGTCCAGGTCACAGGCTTCACCTCGCTCACCGAGACCGCGACGGGCGGTTGTTGCATGTTCGCGAAGAACTGCGCGATCATTTTCGAGCGGAACATATTGTAGCCGACGATGCCGCCCACGACGAGAATGAGCGCGACAATGGCGATGAGAAGACGTTTGATCATGAGGAGTCCCGTCGAATTTACCTGAGCGTCCGGCCAGAAAAGACGGCGCATTTGTTCTGAACCAGATGGTTCAATTTTTTTCCCGGAGTCAATCCGCTCCATTTCGCACAGATGATGGTTCACGTGGCTGTGAATTCAAGCATCGCTTGGCGCGCGTGCGACAAGTCCCCTGTGCGCCTGCGCGCGCTGGGTAGCCGTTATGCGACCTTTGGATGGCTCGACCTTCCGAATCCGGGCAATATATTAACTCTTGAATGTTAGCGTATGCGGCGCGTTTTCGCCTTGGCGTTGTGAGTTTTGGAAGGATTTCAAATGGATCCCCTCTCGTTGGTGCGCATCGGCTTCGAAGCCGCGCGAATTGGTGTCGAAGCTCAGGCGGTGATCGCGATGCGACTGGCGGGTATGGCAGGTCTCTGGGACGTGCCTGTGCACGAGACTTTCCAGATGTTGCATGAAAAGCCTGTTGCGGTGGTCGAGGCGACCGAGGCCGCAGCCTGGGCGATCCTGAAAGGCCATAGCGCGGATCGGGCGATCTCGGCCTCGATGTCCGAAATCGGACGCCATACCAGTGCCAATCTCGCGCGCCTGTCGCGCCGTGGTCCGAGCTGGGCCTGATCGCGTCCGGTCGCGCGCTATCACACTCTGACGACCGGGGCTTTGCGCGCAGCGCCGCCTTCCCATATCCAGATCATCCGATCCCCGTCCTTCCCACCGGGACGAAGGGAGTGCGCCGAGCGCGCGTCGGTGGGGGCGGATCGCACCGGTCTGAGACCGGTTGAGCGATCCGCCCCTCCCACGGAAGCGACCGATCAGGCGGCGCTTTCTTCCTCGACCGCGTCATCGCCCTCTTCGACGCTGGCGGGCGTGACCATGGCGGTCAGGATCGTCGGCATGTCGACCACGCCGATCGGTTTGTTCGCCTTGTCGACGACCGTGGCCATGCGCACCTCGGCATCGGCCATTCGCCGCGCAATCTTCTCGAGGACGGAGCTGGCCTTGACCTTCATCTTCGGCAGCTCGCCTTCGGGCAGGGGCATGGCGATGGTTTCGGCGCGGATGACCCGGCCGCGGTTCACCTCGCGCACGAACTCGGCGATATATTCATTCGCGGGGCGCAGCACGATCTCCTGACCGCTGCCGACCTGATTGAGCGCGCCATCGCGCAGGATCGCGATCTTGTCACCCAGACGCAGCGCCTCGTCGAGGTCGTGAGTGATAAAGACGATGGTCTTTTGCAGCTCCGCCTGAAGGTCCAGAAGCACCTTCTGCATATCCATGCGGATCAGAGGATCGAGCGCCGAAAATGCCTCGTCCATCAGCAGGATATCGGCATCGTTGGCCAGAGCGCGAGCAAGCCCCACCCGCTGTTGCATGCCGCCCGAGAGCTGGTTGGGGTAGTAATCCTCGTAGCCCGCAAGGCCGACCCGATCGATCCACTTCTTGGCGATGGGCTCGGATTTCGAGCGCGGAACGCCTTGGATATCCAGCCCGTAGCACGTGTTCTCCAGAACGGTTCGGTGCGGCAGCAGCGCGAATTTCTGGAACACCATCGCCGTTTCATGACGGCGGAATTCGCGCAACTCCTCGGTGTTCATCTTCACCACGTCGCGACCATTGTAGAGGATCTCGCCCGAGGTCGGCATGATCAGCCCGTTGATATGGCGGATCAGGGTCGATTTGCCCGAGCCCGACAGGCCCATGATCACCGAGATCTTGCCCGGCGGCAGGTCGAGATTGATGTCCTGAAGGCCAAGCACGTGGTTGTGCTTGTCGTTCAGCTCTTCCTTGCCCATCCCGGCCTGTACCTTCTCGACATAGGCCGAGGGGTTCGCGCCGAAGATCTTGTAGAGGTTGCGGATCTCGATGCCCGAGCGCTGCTCGGTGCCTGCATTCGTCGTCGCATCAGTCATGGCCAGCCTCCGAATGTTTCTGCAGCCGCTTGCCGAAGGCCTGGCTTGCGCGGTCGAAGATGATCGCGATCGCGACAAGCGCGAAGCCGTTCAGGAAGCCGATGGTGAAGAACTGGTTGTTGATCGCCTGCAGCACGTTCTTGCCGAGACCGCCAACGCCGACCATCGAGGCCACGACGACCATCGCCAGCGCCATCATGATGGTCTGGTTGACGCCCGCCATGATCGTCGGCAGCGACAGCGGCAGCTGCACGCCCCAGAGCTTCTGGCGCGGGTTGGCGCCGAAGGCATCGGCGGCTTCGATGACTTCCTTGTCGACCAGCCGGATGCCCAGATTGGTCAGGCGGATCATCGGCGGGATCGCGTAGATCACCACGGCGATCACGCCCGGCACCTTGCCGATCCCGAAGATCACCACGACCGGGATGAGGTACACGAAAGACGGCATGGTCTGCATCACGTCGAGCACCGGAGTCAGGATCTTCTGCATCCGGTCGGAGCGGGCCATCAGGATGCCGATGGGCAGGCCGAGGATGATCGCGATCATCGTGGCCACGGTGACCATCGCGAGCGTCGTCATCGTGTCCTCCCAAAGGCCGAAGACGCCGATCAGCGCAAGGCCGATGGCCGAGCCGATCACGATCTTCACGCTGCGCGAAGCGAACCAGACAACCACCAGGATCAGCGCGAAGATGATGAACCAGGGCGTATCCACGAACGCATGTTCGAGCATGTTGAGAAACCATTGAAGCGGCCGCGTGGCCGCGTCGATCTGATCGGAATAGGCGCGGACGATACCGCGAAACCCGTCATCGATCCCCATGCGCATGTGGCGCAGGGTCTTGTTGGGAAGGGACGGGAACTCGCATAGCAGTTCAGGGAGCCCCCAGCAGGATGAAGCCATCTTCTTATGTCCTCCGGTCGATTTTTGGCGCCGGTTAATGCAAAAACGCGCGCGAAGAGGTCTTCGCGCGCGTCATTTTCTGCCTTAGGGCGCTCAGAGCGCGTCCTCGACTTTCTTGGCAACGTCCTCGGAGACCCAGGCTTTCCAGACATCCGGATAGTTCTCGAGGAAGTAGTAGGCGGTGTCCTCATTGGTGCCTTGGTTGTCGGCCTGCCAGGCGAGGAATTCACCCACGGTCTTGTTCGACCATTCACGCTTCGACAGGTAGTCCATCGCGATCGCGTTCTTCTCGGAGAACTCCTTGGTCACGACGGTGTAGACATCCGAAGTCGGGTAGGCGTTCGGCTTGGGATCGACGCAATCGGCCTGCGAGTTGCACTCATCCCAGGCTTGCTTGTCGTTGGGCACGCCTGCATCGAGCTTGACCATCGGGTATTTGCCGAGGATCGCGGTCGGCGCCCAGTAATAGCCCAGCCAGCCTTTCTTCGACTCGTAGGCATTGGCGATCGAGCCGTCGAGGCCCGCAGCCGAACCGGTATCGACCAGCTTGAAGCCCTTTTCCTCTGCCTTGTGCGCCTTGAAACGGTTCGCGGTCGAAATCTGGCAGTTCCATCCCGACGGGCAATTGTAGACGCCGCCCATCGAAGGCTCTTCGGGATCGGGGAACAGCTCGGGATGAGCGAGCGCATCATCGACCGTCTTGATCTCGGGGTGGGCGTCGGCGACGTATTTCGGAATCCACCAGCCCTCTTCACCGCCGTCCTTGAGGATCTCGGCGGCGATCACGAGGCGGTCCTCGCTCACGGCCTTGTCGAGTGCGACCTTCACCGCGTTCACCCAGAGCTCGGGGGCGATGTCGGGCTCACCCTTTTCGTTCATCGAGGTGAAGGTGGGCATCGTGTCGCCGGTCACCAGCGTCACGTCACAGCCATAGCCGTTTTCGAGAATGATCTTGTCGACCCACGCGGCGACGCCAGCCGAGGCCCAGTTCATCTCCGCTTCGGTCACCGAGCCGCATTCGCCATCCGCTGCGAAAGCGGGGGCGGCAAGCGCGGTGAGCGGGAAGGCCAGGGCAAGGCCCGCGAGTTTGAGTTTGTTCATACAGTCCTCCTGTAGTGGCAGCGTCCGGGTTTCGGGTCGGGCGGGCTACCACCGCGCGTTCGACCCTTTGCGCCCGGTGCCAGGGCCCGGGCGGTAAGCGGCATGTTTCGACCCCAGATGGGGCGCCGCAGGAAATTGTCAAAATACGACACACCTATGTCGTAAAACTACAATGCCCGAGGTGCAAGGTTTTCGCGGACCTTTCCCGGCGCTTGCGGCGTTGAGCCGCGAGGAAAGGAAAACCGATGAGCCAACCCGCCATGCAATCCGCCGCGGCGTCGCCTGAGCCGCCCTCGCCGCGCGCTGCGCTGCGTCGCGAAAGCGTCGCACTGATCGCGAACCCCGAATCGGGCGGGAACGCCAAGGACGAAGCCTCGATCGTGCGTGCGATGGAGGCACTGGGTGAGGGGGCGACGCTTTACCGATGGTCGCCCGAGGCTGATATCGTAGCGACGGTGCACAAGGCGCTCGATGACGGGGCCGAGATGATCGTTGCGGCGGGCGGAGACGGGACAGCGATGGCCGTGGCGGGGGCGCTGCTCGGGCGCGACGTGCCTATGGCGGTTCTGCCGTTGGGCACGTTCAACTTCTTTGCCCGTGGCCTGCGGCTTTCCGAAGATCCCGTCGAGGCGGCCCGCGCGATCCGTGAGGGTGAGGCGCACCCGATCCGGGTGGGCCGCGTCAACGGGCAGGTCTTTCTTAACAATGCCTCGCTCGGCATCTATCCGGAGATCCTCGAAGCACGCGAGGATATCTATGCCCGCTGGGGTCGGCGCCGCATCGTCGCGCATTGGTCGGTGGTCAAAACCTTCCTGCGGTTCCAACGCCCGATGCGCTTGCGCCTCACCGCCGATGGCAAAACCAGCCAGCATCGTACGCCGCTCATTTTCGTCGCGCGCTCGGCCTATCAGCTCGATTTCTTCGGTCTCGACGGAGCGAAGGTGATCGGCGAGGACGCCTTCGCGGTTCTGGTCGCGAAGGGACGCACACGGAGCGATCTGTTCCGCCTCGCCTGGCGTCTTGTGCGGCGGCGTGCGCGCGAGGGTCGCGATTACGATTTGGTGCGCGCGCATGATCTCGAGCTCGACACCGGCAGGACCCGCGCGCTTCTGGCTTTCGACGGCGAGAAGCGGCGCGAAGCGAGCCCGTTTCACTTTGCGATGAGCGATGCGCCGCTCTGGATCGTGAAGCCTGCCGATGCTGCGCAGGGTACCCCGGCATGAGCCGCATCGTTCATCTTTCCGACCTACATTTCGGCCGCAGTCTGCCCTCGCTCGAGGCGCCCTTGCTGCGTGCGGTCAACGGGCTCGCGCCGGATCTGGTGGTGATTTCGGGCGATTTCACCCAGCGCGCACGGCGAGGCCAGTTCGATCAGGCACGTATGTTCCTGCGCCGGATCGAAGCGCCCACGCTTTCGGTGCCGGGCAATCACGACACGCCGCTCGACAATCTCGCGCTGCGCCTCTTCAACCCCTTCGGGCGATACAAGGCTGCGATCGACACCGAACTGGAGCCGGTCTTCGAGGATGCGCAGACGAAGGTGGTCGGGGTGAATACCGTCAACCGCTTCGCCTGGCAGCGCGGACGTGTGCCGAAGCGCGCGGTTTCGAGACTGTGCGCGGCCTTCGCCGATGCAGGGGAGAAGCTGCGCCTCGCGGTGATGCACCACCCGCTCGAACACGGGCCTGACGTCGACAAATCGCTGATGGATGGGGCCAGAGACGCGTTGGACGGCTTGCGGGCCTGCGGCGCCGATCTGGTGCTTTCTGGACACCTGCATCTGGGCTCCGCCGCGCCGTTTTCTGCGGTTCCCGGTATTCTTTTCGTGCAGGCGGGTACGGGGCTGTCGTCGCGGCTGAGGGGGGCGCCGAACATGTTCAGCCTGATCGAAGGCACACGCAGGGCGCTCACGATCACGCGTTACGAGGCCGAGGGGATGACCTTCGGGCCGCGTGCCCCACAAAGCTTCATGCGTGATGAAACGGGGGCCTGGGTCGGACCGTGAGCCTCAGTTCGGTTTGCCGGAAATATCACCCCAGTCGAGAACGGGGGCTGCGTCGATCTCATGTGCGTCGAGCATCGCGGCCACGCGCTCGAGCGACGCGATAAGCTGCGCCTGTTCCCAATCCTCAAGCGCCTCGAAACGGCGCACGAAGATCTGTTGCAGCGCGTCCGGGGCTTCATCGATGGCTCCCGCGCCTTTTTCGGTAATGACGATATCGGTCTGCCGCCGGTCGCGCTCCGAGCGCTGGCGCGTCACCATGCCTTTCTTCTCAAGCTTGTCGATCAGCGCCGTCATCGTCGCCTGGCTCACGCCCATGCGCTGCGAAATCGCCTTCGGTGTCGACCAGCCTTTTTCAGAGACGACCTGAAGCACACGGAACTGCGCGGGCGTCAGCCCGGCCGCTTTCGCAAGGTCGCGTCCGAACATTTCGGTTGCGCGCAGAATTCGGCGCAGAGCGATCAGACTCGTATCAACACGCTCCATCAGGCGGCGGGCCCCTTTTTTGTCCAGACGGCCAAGTATCGCAGAGAGCTCTGCGCTCTGCAATTGCTTGGGCTTGCTAAGTTTATCCGCTTCGTTTGTGTTTATATGCTTTGTCATGCTAATCGTATTTAGGGCCTTTAAGCAATAATTTAAGGCCGAAAGCGGAACTTTCTGAGAGTCGTTTAGTTAGGTAGTTGAAATTTTTGGAGCGATGAACTACTTAGTCTCCCGAAGCAAGTGAGAGGAGCAGGAACGTGCCGCAAGTCGAGTCGATCAAGAAAGGGTCCAAGCTGGTCTTCCGTAAGCCGGAGGCCGAGGATGGCAGCGAGATCTGGAAGCTGATCCGCCGCTGCAAGCCGCTTGATGAGAATTCGATGTATTGCAACCTGCTGCAATGCGACCACTTCAGCGATACCTGCGTGCTCGTTGAGCGTGACGGTCAGGCGGTCGGCTGGATTTCGGGCTATATTGCGCCCTCCGAGCCGCAGACCTTCTTCGTCTGGCAGGTTGCGGTCGCGCCCGAGGCGCGCGGACTCGGACTTGGCAAGCGGATGCTGCGTCACCTGATCGACCGCGACGAGGCCGCGGAATGCACGCAGCTCAAGACCACGATCACTGAAAGCAACGAGGCGAGCTGGGCCCTGTTCCGGTCCTTCGCCCGCTCCATCGGCGGTGAGCTGACCGACGAGGCTCATTTCCACGAAGACGACCACTTCGACGGCCATGCCGCGACCGAGCACATGGTCACGATCACCTTCGCGCAAGAGGCCCGCGCCGCAGCCTGACGCTGCGGCTGCCGCCCTGCCTTCCCAAAATTACGGAGATACCCAATGACCGTTCATTCGACGGATAAGACGATCTTTACCCAACGCGAATCGGAAGCCCGCTCCTACTGCCGTGGCTTCGATACCGTTTTCACCAGCGCTCAGGGCTCGGAACTGACCGATGCCGAGGGCAACACCTATATCGACTTCCTCGCCGGCTGCTCGTCGCTGAACTACGGGCACAACGACCCGGACATGAAAGAGGCGCTTATCAACCATCTTCTGGAAAACAAGATGGGTCACGCGCTCGACCTGCATACCGACTCCAAGGGCGATTTCCTGCGCGCCTATGAGGAGCATATCCTCGCCCCGCGCGGGATGGATCATAAGCTGATGTTCGTGGGCCCGACCGGCGCGAATGCCGTCGAGGCCGCGATGAAGATCGCGCGCAAGGCCACCGGCCGCACCAATATCATCGCCTTCACCAACGGCTTCCATGGCGTGACGATGGGCGCGCTGGCCGCGACCGGCAACGGCTATCACCGGGGCGGCGCGGGCATGGACACGCAGGGCGTGACCCGCATGCCCTATGATGCCTATGCCGAGGGCGTGGATTCGGTCGCGCTGCTCGACCAGATGCTCTCGGACAACTCGGGCGGCATCGACGCGCCCGCCGCGATCATGCTCGAGACGGTGCAGGGCGAGGGTGGCCTCAACGCCGCCAGCCCCGAATTCATCCAAGGTGTCGAGAAGGTCGCCCGCAAACACGGCGCGCTCTTCATCATCGACGACATTCAGGCAGGCTGCGGCCGCACTGGCACCTTCTTCTCCTTCGAGGAGATGGGCGTGATGCCGGATGTCGTGACCCAGGCAAAGTCGATCTCGGGCTTCGGCCTGCCGATGGCGCTGGTTCTGGTGCGTCCCGATTACGACGTGTTCGGCCCGGCCGAGCACAACGGCACCTTCCGCGGCAACACCCATGCCTTCGTGACCGCCACCGTCGCGATCAAGAAGTTCTGGGCCGATGATGCGTTCCAGCGCGAACTGGCCGTGAAGTCGGATGTCCTGCGCGAAGGTCTCGCTGCCGTCGCCGATCTGGTGCCGGGCGCCTTCCTGAAAGGCCGTGGCCTGATGCAGGGTGTCGATGTCGGCACCGGTGAACTGGCCTCCGAGATCTGTGGTCGCTGCTTCGAAAAGGGTCTCGTGATCGAGACTTCGGGCAATGACGATCAGGTCGTGAAGGTGCTTGCGCCGCTGACCACGCCGATGGAGCAATTCCGCAAGGGGCTGCAGATCCTGCGCGATGCCGCCGAAGAAATCATGGCCGGGCGCACGCAGATCGCGGCGGAATGATCCGCCGCTGCCTCCCCCAGCAACCCTGACGACTTAAAAGACGGAGAAACGACAATGATCGTTCGCGACTTCAACGAACTGAAAAACACCGACCGCGCCGTGGCCGATGCCGACTGGACCAGCGTGCGGATGCTGCTGGCCGATGACAAGATGGGCTTCAGCTTTCACATCACCACGCTGAAGGCCGGGTCGGACCATACCTTCCACTACAAGCACCATTTCGAGAGCGTCTACTGCATCTCGGGCAATGGCCATATCACTGAGCTCGACAATGGCACCCGCCACGAGATCAAGCCCGGCGTGATGTATGCGCTGAACCTGCATGACCATCACCGCCTCGTTGCGGGCGACGAAGACCTCGTCATGGCCTGCTGCTTCAACCCGCCGGTGACCGGCAAGGAAGTGCACCGCGAGGATGGCTCCTACGCGCCGGCCGAGGAACTCGAAAATTCGTAAGGGGGCCAATATGACCCAACCTGCCCATACCGTCGAAAAGATCGGTGGCACCTCGATGAGCCGCGTCGATGAGCTGCTCGACACGCTGTTCATCGGGGACCGCAAAGGCGCTGATCTTTACAACCGCATCTTCGTCGTCTCGGCCTTCGGTGGCATCACCAACCTGCTGCTCGAACATAAGAAGTCGGGCGAGGCGGGGGTCTATGCGCAATTCGCCAAGGCCGATAGCGAGCATGGCTGGCACGAGGCGCTCAGCCGCGTCTCGGCGGCGATGATCGAGGCCCATGAGAAAGTGCTCGAGCATCCGGGCGATGTGGCCCAGGCCACCGAATTCGTGCGCGAGCGCATCGAGGGCGCACGCAACTGCCTAATCGACCTGCAGCGGCTGTGCTCTTACGGGCATTTCCGCCTCTCCGAGCATATGCTGCAAATCCGCGAGTTGCTGTCGGGTCTGGGCGAGGCGCATTCGGCCTTCGTCACCACGCTCCTGCTGCAGCGCAATGGCGTGAATGCGCGGCTCGTGGACCTGTCGGGCTGGCGCGACGAGACCGATCACGACCTCGAAGGCCGGATCCTGGGGGCGATGAAAGACGTCGATCCCGCAACCGAGATGCCGATCGTGACGGGCTATGCGCAATGCGCCGAAGGGTTGATGCGGGAATTCGACCGTGGCTATTCCGAGGTGACCTTCTCGAAGCTCGCGGCCCTCACCGGCGCGCGCGAAGCGATCATCCACAAGGAATTCCACCTGTCCTCGGCCGATCCGAAGCTGGTGGGCGAGGGCCGCGTGCGCAAGCTCGGTCACACGAACTATGACGTGGCCGACCAGATGTCGAACATGGGCATGGAGGCGATCCACCCGAAAGCCGCCAAGACCCTGCGCCAGGCCGATGTGCCGCTGCGCGTGACCAACGCCTTCGATCCGGGCGATCCGGGCACGCTGATCGACGACAAGCCCGCCGAACAGGCCGCCGTCGAGATGGTGACCGGGCTCGAGATCATCGCGCTCGAGGTGTTCGAACAGGATATGGTCGGGGTGAAGGGCTATGACGCGGCAATCCTTGAGGTGCTGACGCGCCATGACGTGCGCATCATTTCGAAGGCGTCGAACGCGAACACGATCACCCATTACGTCGATGCCCCGATCGAGGTGCTGCAAAAGGTCGAGAAAGACCTCAACAAGCTCTACCCCTCGGCCGAGATCTCGGCGCGGATGCTGGCGATGGCCTCGGTCATCGGGCGCGATCTGAAGGGGCTCTCGGTGCTGACCCGGGGCCTGCAGGCGATCGCCAATGCCGGCATGGAAAGCCTTGGCGCCACGCAGGGTCCGCGCAATGTGGATGTGCAATTCGTGCTCGAACGCGACGATCTGAAGCCCGTCATCAAGGCGCTTCACGGAGAGTTCATCCCGTCGCGAGTTGACCTGAAACAGGCCGCCTGAGCGCCCAAAACCCAATGATCGTTGAAAGCCCGTGCGGAACCCCGCGCGGGCTTATTTCATTGAGTCTGCGACAAGCCGCCACAGTGCGACAAGGTGAACCACGACCCCGCGGTTGCCGTAGTTAACGGCAAGTCTAGCTGGCCCCTCAATCAAAGCAGAAACGCGGACGGACATGAGTATTTTCGACATACCGACACTCGATCTGGCGCGGGCGCAATTCGCCTTCGTCGTATCGGCACATATCGTTTTCCCGGCCTTCTCGATCGGCACGGCGAGCTTCCTCATGGTGCTCGAAGCCTTGCGGATGATCACCGGCAAAGAGGTCTATCTGAGGGTCTTCGAGTTCTGGAAACACATCTTTGCAGTGGTCTTCGGGATGGGCGTCGTCTCGGGCGTCGTGATGTCCTACGAGTTCGGCCTGAACTTCGCGCATTTCGCGGATAAGGCGGGGCCGGTGATCGGGCCGCTGATGGGCTACGAGGTGATGACGGCCTTCTTCCTCGAGGCGGGTTTCCTCGGGATCATGCTGTTCGGGCGCAACCGGGTGAACAGGTGGATCTACATGTTCGCGGTGGTGATGGTGGCCTTTGGCACGCTGCTCTCGGCCTTCTGGATCCTCTCGGTCAACAGCTGGATGCAGACGCCCGCAGGTTTTGCGATGAACGATGTCGGCCAGTTCATTCCGAAGGACTGGTGGGAGATCATCTTCAACCCCTCGCTGCCCTATCGCTTCGTGCATATGGTGCTGGCGGCCTACCTGACCACCGCGCTCGTCGTGGCCGGCGTGGGCGCGTGGCATCATATCAAGGGCACGGCGGATGACGCGGTACGCACGATGTTCCGCATGGCGGTGGCGATGATCCTCGTGACCGCGCCGATCCAGATCCTTGCCGGCGACCAGCACGGGCTCAACACGCTCGAGCATCAACCCGCGAAGATAGCCGCGATGGAAGGTCACTGGGAGACGAGCAAGGGCGCGGGGCTGATCCTCTTCGGCATTCCGAACGACAAGACCGAGACCACCGATTACAAGATCGAGATCCCCTATGCCTCGTCGCTGATCCTGACCCACTCGCTCGATGGCGAGGTGCCTGGTCTGGGCGATTTCCTGAAGGATGAGCGCCCGCCGATGACGATCGTGTTCTTCACGTTCCGGATCATGGTGGGGCTTGGTTTCGCCTTTGCCGGGATCGGCTTCTGGGGCGCCTGGCTGATGTGGCGGAAGCGCCTGCACGCGCCGGGGCTCTATCACAAGGTGGCGCTGGTCTTCGCGCCGGGCGGCTTCCTCGCGATCATCATGGGCTGGTTCACCACCGAATTCGGCCGCCAGCCCTACACGGTCTACGGCCATTTCACGACGGCTGAATCGGTATCGAACCTCAGCCACACGGCGGCCTGGGCGGGGCTGATCGGCTTCGTGCTGGTCTACGCCTTCCTCTTCGGCTCGGGGATCTTCTACCTCGGGCGGCTGATGAAGCGCGGCCCCGAGGGCGCCGAGCCCGTCGAGAACACGCCGCAGCGCGCGGCCGGCGTGGCGGGCGCGATGCTCGCCAAGGATGTCACCACTGATAAATCGGAGGCCCACGCATGAGCGGCTTCGCCCACTACCTGCCCGATATCTGGGCCGCGATCATCGCCTTTGCCATCATGACCTATGTCGTGCTCGACGGGTTCGACCTTGGCATCGGCATCCTCTTCCCCTTCCTCGGCTCGGACGAGAACCGGACCCGCGCGATGAATTCGGTCGCGCCGGTCTGGGACGGCAACGAGACCTGGCTCGTGATGGGCGGCGGCGGTCTGCTTGCCGTTTTCCCGCTGGCCTATGGGGTGATCCTGAACGCGCTCTACGTGCCGATTATCATCATGCTGCTGGCCTTGGCCTTCCGCGGCGTGGCCTTCGAGTTCCGCGGCAAGACCCGGCGCTGGAAGCCGCTCTGGGACAAGGCCTTCTTCGGCGGCTCGCTGGTGGCGACACTGGCGCAGGGCGCGATCCTCGGGGGCCTGCTGCGTGGTCCCGAGGTGACCGGGCGCACCTTCACCGGCGGACCGCTCGACTGGGTGAGCTTCTTCTCGCTGGGCACGGCGCTGGCGCTGGTCGCGGGCTACATCATGCTGGGCGCGGCCTGGCTGGTGATCAAGACCTCGCATGACCTTTACGACCGTGCGCGTCGGGTTGGCGAGTGGTCGCTGATCATCACGCTGGGCTTCATCGGGCTGGCCTCGCTCGCCACGCCCTTCCTGCATCCGGAGTATTTCCAGCGCTGGTTCGCCTGGCCGGGGATCATCCTGAGCGCGGTGGTGCCGCTGCTGCTGCTCGCGGCGGGTTACGGCTACTGGAAGGGGATCCGTTCGGACCGGGGCGTGATGGCTTATCTCTCGGGGATCGCGATCTTCGTGCTGTGTTTCGCGGGGCTGGGCCTCTCGATCTTCCCCTATATCGTGCCGATGTCGATCACGATCCGCGAGGCCGCGACGCCGCCGATTTCGCAGGGTTTCATCCTCGTTGGCGCGGTGATCTTCCTGCCGATCATCCTCGCTTACACGGCCTATGCCTATTATGTCTTCCGCGGGAAGACCTCGGAGCATGAGCATCACTACTGAGACGACCCGGACCGACCGGCGAGCGGGGCGAGGCGATGCGTCCTGCTTACCGGAACAGAGCCTTTCCCTCTGATCTGTACCTCCGGCCGGTCTGGCCTGCGCGCGTCCTTCGGGGCGCGCGCTTTTTTTGCCGGACGGATCAGGCGAGACAGATCAGGCGAGACAGATCAGGCGAGACAGATCAGGCGGGGCAGGGGGCCGGGCGGCGGCTGTCGAGCCAGGCAATGCCGAGGAACGCGAGACCCGCAACGGCCAGCCCCGCGCCGACATAGCCCGTCGCTTCCCAGCCATAGCCCTTCGCCAGAGCGATCCCCGCAAGGAACGGCCCGATCGCATTGGCGAGGTTGAAGGCGGCGTGGTTGAGGGCGGCGGCCAGCGTCTGCGCCTCGCCCGCGACCTCCATCAGGCGCACCTGCATCGGGATCACCATCCCGGCGGTCGAGCCGAGTGCCACCATCGCAACCGACATCGCCACCCAATTGCCGATGGTCAGCGTATAGAGCAGCACCATCACGATCATCCCACAAAGCAGGATGAAACCCGCGCCAAATCGCGACCAGTCCGAGAGCTTGCCCGCGATCATGTTGCCGATCGTTCCGCCCACCCCAAAGGCCGAAAGCGCGACCGGGATCGTCCAGTCAGGTCCGGCATGGGTGTCGATCATCGCCGCCGACAGGTAGGAATAGACCGCGAAGATGCCGCCGAAGCCGACCGATCCGACCAGCAGCGTCAGCCAGACCGAGCGGTTGGCCAGCGCGCCAAGCTCGCGCATCGGGCTTGCGTTCGGATCACGCGGGGTGACGGGGGCCACGCGCCAGATCATCGCGGCCGAAGCCCCGCAGATCACCGCGACGATGGCAAAGCCCCAGCGCCAGCCGAAATTCTGCCCGATCGCGCCCGCGAGCGGCACGCCTACCACATTCGCGATCGTTAGCCCGGTGATCACCCAAGCAACGCCCTGCGCGCGTTTGCCCTTGGGCATCAGATCGGCAGCGAACAGCATTGCCATCCCGAAATAGGCGCCATGCGGCAAGCCAGAGGCAAAGCGCGCAATCATGAAAGCCTCCATGTTCGGGGCAAATCCCGCGAGCAGGTTCGCCACCGCATAGAACCCCATCAGCCCGATCAGAAACTGCTTGCGCGGGATCTTGGCGCCCACTACCGCGAGAACCGGCGCACCAATGACCACGCCAAGCGCATAGGCCGAGATCGCATGGCCCGCTTGCGCCTCGCTCACCCCGAACTCGGCGGCGTAATAGGGCAAGAGCCCCATCGACGCGAACTCGATCACGCCGATACCGAAGGTGCCGAGGGCCAGCGACAGGATCACGGCCCGCGCGTGGCGGGGTTCGAGGGTCATGGGAGGTCTCCGGAAGGTCGAATATATCGAAGGTATCAAGCCCGCGATCTAGGCTCATGCCGCGGAGCGGCAAGAGGGCGCGGCGTCATTTCCCGTAATAGTCGCGGAACCACGCCACGAATTTCGCGATCCCGTCGCGCACATCCGTTTGCGGTCGATACCCCGTCAGACGTTGCAGCAGCGAGGCATCCGCCCAGGTTGCGGGCACGTCGCCTTTTTGCATCTCCATGTAATTGCGGATCGCGGGGCGGCCGAGTTCCGCCTCGAGTGCATCGACGAAATCCAACAGCTTCACCTTGTCCGAATTGCCGATATTGACGATCCGGTAAGGGGCCACGGGCGAGAGGCTGTCGCCCTCGGGGATGTCTTCGCGCGAGGCGGGGCGTTCGGGCGCCGCGTCGATCAGCAGGCGGATGCCGCGCACGAGATCTTCGACATAGGTGAAGTCGCGATACATCTCGCCGTGATTGTAGATGTCGATCGGGCGCCCATCGAGGATCGCATCGGTGAATTTGAACAGCGCCATGTCGGGCCGCCCCCAGGGGCCGTAAACGGTGAAGAAGCGGAACATGGTGGTGGGGATATTCCACAGATGGGCGTAGGAATGGCCCATCGCCTCGGTCGCCTTCTTCGTCGCGGCATAGATCGTCAGCTGCGTGTCGGCCTTGTCGGTCTCGGCATAGGGCATGTCCTCGTTCGCACCGTAAACCGACGAGGTCGAGGCCATCAGAAGGTGCTGCACCTCATGGCGGCGCGCGGCCTCCATCACGTTGAAGGTGCCGACGACATTCGCGTCGATATAGGCGCGGGGCTGTTCGAGGCTGTAGCGCACGCCCGCCTGGGCTGCGAGATGGACGATGATCTCGGGTTTGAAGTCGTCGGCCATCGCGTCAAAGGTCTCGAGATCCTCGAGCATCCCTTCGGTCACGGTGAAATTCGGGTTTTGCAGCAGCATCGCGTGGCGGCGCTTTTTCAGGGCGACATCGTAATAGTCGGTCATCCCGTCATAGCCATGCACCCGGAAGCCCTCGTCGAGCAGCAGCTTCGCCAGATGGTAGCCGATGAAGCCGGCGGTGCCGGTGATCAGGATGCGCGTCATGTCTGCTGCCCTTCGCTTCACTTGCCCCGCAGTAGCGAGGGCCGGTGCGGAAGGTCAAGCGCCCATCCTTATTCCGCCGCGCCATAGGCAGCATAGCTGCCATAACGAAGCTCGGAACTGTCCTGCGCATAGCGGCGCATCTTGGCCATGTCGACCTGCGTCAGCACCAGCCCCGTCACGGGCCGGTGTACCGTCTCGAACATGCGCAGCGCTTCCTCGAGCTGTCCCTGCGTGGTGGCGTTCCAGCGCACCGCGAAGAGAACCGCATCGGCTGCCTGCGCCTGGATGCGGGCGTCGGGAACGATGAGTACCGGAGGCGTGTCGATGATGACATGGTCGTAATGGCGCCGGGCCTCCTCGAGGAAATGGCGATAGGCCGCAGAGGCGAAGAGATCGGCGCCATTGGCTGCGCTCTCCTCGCCGATCAACAGGGACAGCCCGCTTTCGGGATCGTTCTGCACAGCCTCGTCCAACTCCACTTGACCCGAGAGGACCGAGGCGAGCCCCGCCCCGCCTGCCAGGCCAGGAAAGTAGTCGCTCAGGGTGCGGCGGCGCAGATCTCCCTCGACGAGCAGGACCGCCTTGCCCGAGGCGGCGAGGTTCACCGCCAGCGCGATCGCCGTGGTGGTCTTTCCTTCGCCGGGCAATGCCGAGGTGGTCAGGATTACGCGCGGCGGCGCATCGACATTGGCGAGCATGAGCGAAGTGCGCAGGTTGCGCACTGCTTCCATCGCGGGTGCGCCGGGGGCGTCGAGCAGGAAGCGTAGCATCTCGGGGCGGGTGCGGGCGCGCAGTAGCGGGATCTGCCCCATTACCAGAGTGTCGCTTGCAGCCTCCAGCTCGCGCGCGGTGCGGAAGGCGGTGTTGCGCAATTCGCGGGCGGCGATGAGCGCGATCCCCACGACGATCCCGAGGGCCGCGGCAAGCCCGATCACCAGCCCCTTTCGCGGGCTCGCGGGGGCGTCGGGGATCACCGCTTGCGAGAGGATGCGCGCATCCGCCTGCTGGATGCCGTTTTGCGCCGAGGTCTCCTTGAGCCGATTGAGGAAGAATTCGTAGAGCATCCGGCTCGCCTCGGCTTCACGCGAGAGCTGTTGCAGCTCGATCATGTCCTCGCCCTGACGCGAGATCTGGCCCTGAAGCGCCACGTCCGAGGTTTCGAGCGCCGCGATCTGATCCTCGGCGCGCAGCAGGTCGGTTTCGGCCTGCGCGACAAGAGTGGTGAAACGGGCATCGAAAGCGGCCCGGTCGTCGGGCGCGATCCGATTGAGCGTGGGATCGGCGGCGGCGGCGCGCTTGTCCTCCGGGCTCGCGGCTTCGCTCAGCGCGCGCAGATAGGTTTCGCGGGCATCGCGTTCCTGCCGCATTCGGGTCAGCCGTTCGCGGATGTCCTTGAGTTGAACCTCGAGCGCAGCGAGGGCCGTGGGCGAGATCAGCGGGCTTTGGGTGTTGAAGGCCTTCACCCGCCCCTCGGCGGTCTCCAGTTCCTGTTTGAGTGTCCCGACCCGTTCGGTCAGCCAGCTCGTCGCGGTCTCCGTTGCCTCGAACTTCACCTCGATCTGGTTGCGGATGTAGAGGTTGGCGATCGTGTCCGCGATCCGCGCCGCCTTCGCGGGATCTTCCGAGGTGACGGCGATCTCGAAGACATAGCTGGAGGGCAGGTTGCGCACCTTCAGCGCCTCGATCAGCGCGGTCGTGGTCGCATCGCGGATTTGCTGCGCCGACGGGGCGGGCGGCGCGGAACGCAGGAGCGAGAGAGCCCGATCTAGAAGCGAGGGCGGTGCAAGGCGGGTGTTGAACTCGGGATCCTGCACCAGATCGAGCGTCCCGACGACCCGGTTGAGCAGGCCGCGCGAGCGCAGCACCTCGACCTCGCTGTTAAGCTCATCCGCATCGCCGCGAAGCCCGTCGACCACACCGTTGAAATCGACGACTTCGCTGCGATGCGTCTCGAGGATCACCGTCGCGCGCGCCACGTAGCTCGGGGTGGCGAGCATGGCGAGATAAAGCGCTGCCGCGGCCAGTGCGAGAATGAGCGTCACAAGGATCACCCGCCAGCCGCGCCCGAGCATCGTCAGCGTCACAAGCGGATCGACGGTCTCGGTCTCGAAGCGGGAGGGGCGGCTCGTTGAGCCGGAGGCGCGAGGCATCTGAAACTTCTTCAACGGGGTCTCCGCGCGGCAATGGATTCGAAAATGGCGCAACCAAAAACAGAAAATCAATCAGCGCCACAACTTATAGTTGACCGACTCGCAGAATTTCGCAATGGATAAACAACTTGTGAACGGAGCGATCGGGGACAGACCGCGCCGTGCACGGGTCTCGCTACCGTGGGGCAGGGGTGTTCTGGGCGAGGAGAGGCTGATGAGCACCTTCGATGTGCAAGGCTTCTATTCTCAGGATGCGATCCCGGTTCCGCCGGGGCTGGCCGCACCAGGCGGCTGGCGTCCTGTTTATTTCCGTAGTGGCAAACGTCTTTTCGACCTGATCGGCGTGCTCTTGCTCGCACCGGTGGCGTTGCCGCTGATCGGGCTGATCTGGCTCGCGGTGCGGCGCGACGGGGGAGCGGGGTTTTACGCCCACCCCCGGGTCGGGCGCGGCGGGCGGAGTTTCCGGTGCTGGAAGCTGCGCACAATGGTACCCGACGCCGAGGCGCGTCTGGAAGCCCATCTCGGGCAGGATCCGGCGGCGGCGGCGCAATGGCAAAACGCGCGCAAGCTCGACAACGATCCGCGCGTGACACGGTTGGGCCGTTTCCTGCGTACCTCAAGCCTCGATGAACTGCCCCAGCTCTGGAATGTGTGGCGCGGCGAGATGAGCCTCGTGGGGCCGCGCCCCGTGACGCATGAGGAGCTTGGGTTCTACGGCCGGTTCCGCCCCGTCTACGAGGTTCAGCGCCCTGGATTGACCGGGCTCTGGCAGGTCTCGGGGCGCAACGCGGTCTCCTACGAGGCACGGGTCGCCTTCGATGTCTGGTATTTCATGCGCTGCTCGCTGCTGCACGATCTGGGGATTTTGTTGCGCACGGTCGCGGTGGTGCTGGCGCGCACGGGGCAGTGAACGGGGCAGTGAGCGCGCCAGCGCAGGTCAAAAATATAAAAACGAATGAGGCAAGGGCAGATGCGGGATTGGAAAACGGAGTTGTGGCGGGGGCCGACGCTGGCCCTCGTTCTGATGCTGTCAGGCTGTGGCGTCGTCTATAACAAGAGTGCGGTCGTGCCGGGGCAAAGCGCGCAAGGTGATGTGACCGTGCGCGAGATCACCCCGCAAGCGGTGCTCGAGGCCAACGGCGCGGGCTATTCGCCGCGCGCGCTGCCCGCCTATTTCGTGCAAAGCGCGGGGAGCGAAGGGCTGCGGGGCGCGGGTGCAGCGCCCGCTCCAGCAATCGATCGGCCCGCGCGCCCGGTGCAGCTTGTGACGATCCTGCCGCCGCCGGTCACCTCCGACAGCTACCGGATCGGGGTTGGTGACGTGGTGCTGCTCGCCACGCCGAAGACCGGGTCGAGCGTCGAGGAACTCTCGGGGCTGCTCGCGGCGCAGAACGCGCGGCAGGGCTACACCGTGCAGGATGACGGCACGATTTCGATCCCCGGTATCGGGCGCGTCGAGATCTCGGGCATGACGATTGAGGAGGCTGAGGCTGCACTCTTCCGCCAGTTCCTCGACAAGAATGCGAACCCGAATTTCTCGGTCGAACTGGCGGAGTTCCACTCGCAGAAAGTGACCATCGGGGGCGCGGTCGCAGATCCCGGCGTGATCGCGATCGGTCTGAGCCCACTCTTTCTCGATGAGGCGCTGGCAGAGCGCGGCGGGTTGCGCGGCGCCGATCCCGATTATGCGCTGGTTCGGATCTTCCGCTCGGGCAAGCTTTACCAGATCCCGCTCGTCGATCTCTTCAAGCGCTCGGGTGCACAGAGAATCCGGCTCGCACCGGGCGACAGTGTTTTTGTTGGTTCGGAATACGATCTCGATAAGGCGGCAGCCTATTTCGAGCAGCAGCTCAAGCTTGGCGGGTTCCGGGAGAGCGAGACGAAGATGCTCGCGACGCAGATCGAGTTGCGCCGCGCCGCGTTGAAAGAGAAACGCGACAGCTTCGCCGCGCGGCTGGAGTTGGGCGCGGAGAAGCGTGACTATGTCTATATTGCGGGCGAACTGCCGAAACAGAGCCGCTATGCGCTCCCCTTCGGCCAGACCGCTTCGCTTGCCGATGCGTTGTTCGACGAGGCGGGCGGGATCTTCACTCAGACCGCCGACCCACGCCAGATCTACGTGCTGCGGGCCGCAGAGGAGCGCGAGTCGCGAGGGCAGGTCACCGCCTGGCATCTCGATGCGGGCAATGCGGCGGGGCTCTTGCTCGCGACCCGGTTCGAGCTGCGCCCGAATGACGTGGTCTTCGTCGCGGCGCAGAAGGTCACGCATTGGAGCAACGTGGTCAACGCGATCATGCCGCGGATGCTGAGCGCCTCGATCAGCAAGACGGCGGAGTGAGCGTGGCGGCGCGGTCGTCCCTCTCCCTCCCGGCGCCGATGAACTCGATCCGCGCGGATCTTGGCTGGTCGCTGCTGGGGCAGGGGATGTTCCTTCTGGCGCAGGCCGGGCTGGTCGTAGCGCTGGCGCGGCTGGCGCCGCTCGAAGATGTCGGGCGCTATGGCATCGCGGTGTCGCTGGCCTCGATCACCTTCCTCGCGGCGGGGCTGGGATTGCGCATGGGTCTTGCGACCGATCCCGAGGGTCGCGCGCGGTTCGGGGTGTATCTGGGTCTGCGCGGGCTGACGACGGGTGCAGCGCTGGCGGTGATCGCGGTGACGGCACTGGCGCTGGGTTTGCGCGATCCGGCACTGGGAATGATCCTGGCGATGGTGGCGTTGGCGCGCACAGCCGATGCGCTCAGCGATCTGAGCTATGGCGCCTTCCAGTCGGCAGGGCGGATGGACCCGGTCGCGCGCTCGCTCGTGCTGCGCGGCCTGGGAGGACTGTCCGTCTTTGTTGCGCTTCTTCTGGCGAGCGGGTCGGTGGCGT
This sequence comes from Thioclava pacifica DSM 10166, assembly GCF_000714535.1. Taxonomy (GTDB): domain Bacteria; phylum Pseudomonadota; class Alphaproteobacteria; order Rhodobacterales; family Rhodobacteraceae; genus Thioclava; species Thioclava pacifica. The sequence goes on from NZ_AUND01000023.1 coordinate 183,699, forward strand.
TGGCCGTCGCTGGGCAGGCGGCCGCTTGGGGCGCGGTGGCGCTGGGCCACGATTTGCCACAAGCCGCGCGCTTCGTTCGCATGCGTCCCGATTTCACACGCGCGCGGCTCTGGGCTTTGCTGCGCGAGGGCCGGGCGCTCGGCCTCGCGATGCTGCTGGGCGAGATCGGAACCGCCGCGCCGCGGTTGATCGTGGGGACGTTGCTGCCTCTGGCGCTCGCCGGGATCTATACGGCGGTCGGCTATGTGCTGGTGCTCGGCACTGCCTTCGCCGCGGCGCTGAGCCAGGCGATGGCGATGCGACTTGCCCGCGCGATAAGTGACGGGTCGGGCACGTTTGGCCCGATGGTGGCGCGCTTTGCCGGATCGCTCGCGGCACTGGGCATCGCGGCGCTGGTGATCGTTTCGCTCTTTGGCGGTCCGGTTCTCACCCTTGTCTTCGGGCCCTCCTTCGTGACCGAGACACGGCTGCTTACCCTCATGACTGCTGTTCTGGCGCTGCGCCTGCCGATTGCGGCGCTGCAAACCGGGCTTGTCGCTCAGCGCCGCTTTGCCTGCCTGGCGCGGCTCCGGTTCGGGGCGACGCTCGCAATTCTCGCAGGCACGGCGACGGGCGCGCAATTCGGCGGTCTCGACGGGGTGGCGCTTGCTCTTCTCGCCGTCTCGGCCGGGCAGTTGCCGCTACTCATCGTGCTGGTCCGGCCCGCCACCTCTCGCCAGCCAAAGGAGCCTGCCCATGTCTGACACTTTCTTTGCCGCGCGCCGCGCCGTGGCGATCCTCGACCCGGCGATCGCCACGCGCAATGCGGGCGACGAGATCATTTCGCAGGCCGCCCGCCACTGGATCCGACAGGCCCTGCCGGGGCATTTCCTGACGCATCTGCCGACGCATGAGCGCATGGGCATCCGCTCGCACCGGCTGATCCGGCAGGCCGACTACGCGATTGTCGGGGGGAGCAATCTGCTGACGTCGCGGCTGCTTTTTGATCGCGGTTGGAGGGTCGGGCTGCGCGACATGGTGCTGGTCAACAAGCTGGTGCTGCTTGCCGCAGGCTGGCGCGATTACGAGCGCCCGCCCAGTGCGATGACGGCGGCGATGCTACGGCGCTTGCTGTCGCGCGACGCGATCCATTCGGTGCGTGACAGTCATACCAAGGAGATGCTCGCGCAGGCCGGGATCGAGAATGTCGAGGTGACGGCTTGTGTCACGATGTGGGGGCTGGAGCCTGTACGTCTCTCGTGCATCCCGCAGGGTAAGGCCGAGGAAGTCGTCACGACGTTCACCATGCGAAAGCCGTCACCGGCTGATGCCCGTGTCTTCGATCTGCTCGCGCGCAGCTATCGCAAGGTTCATGTCTGGCCGCAGGGGATCGACGATCTCGACTATGTCGCGCAGCTCACGCAAGGCCGCGCCGAAATTCTCGCGCCCACGCTCGAGGCTTATGATGCACTTCTCGAAAGCGGGCAGGGGCTCGACTATGTCGGCAACCGGCTGCATGGCGGCATTCGGGCGCTGCAAAGGGGGCGGCGTGCGCTGATCCTGGCGATCGACAACCGCGCGGCCGAGATCGCCCGTGACACCGGCCTCCCGGTGATCGCGCGCGACGCGCCCGAGGAAGAGATTGCAGCGCGGATCGCGCAAGAGGCGCCGATGAAGGTCAAACTTCCCCGGACCGCCATCGCGCGCTGGCTCGACCAGTTTTCCCGCGCAGGCGTAATGCCAGCGACAGAATGGCAAGCGGGATCAGCGTCAGCACGATCTGTTGGGGCGCTCCCGTTCCCACCCCGCCCTTGAGGATCAGGATGCCGAGCGCGGGTGCAAGGACCGCGTCCCATGTCCGGCTGCGCACTTGGCCATAGGCGCTGTCGAAAAGTCCCGCGACCGCGCCTGAGAGCGCGGCGCCGAGAACCACCCCGATCCAGCCGAAATTCACGAACCAGTCGCCGATCACCGTGACCGGCCAGCCATTGACCTTGCCGGGCTCGTAGACCTGCCGGAACCAGCCGCCGACATTGAAGATCTCGCGCTCGGGCAGAATCTGGCGCGGCACCATGCCGAGAACCCCGTTACGGAAATCGGCGCCGTTGCGCAGTTCGTAGCGGCTGCCCGCATCCTTGATCGCGAGGCTGAGTGCGTCGAATTCCGCCAGATGCAGGGAGCTCGAGAGGCTGCGCGTCAGGCTGCGTTCGGAATAGGGCGTACCGGTGAGAGCTTCGAGCCGGGCCTCGCGCAGATTGCCCATTGCGAAAAGTGCCACGAACAGCACGGCCGCACCGATCAGCACGCGCATTGGCCGCAGCGGCGCGATCAGCACATGCCAGGACAGCGCGCCCGCGATCAGGATATAGGCGATGTTGCCGCGATTGCCCCAGGCAAAGCTCGCCCCCATCGCGATGAGCATCAGCGGCCCGTAGTAGATGAGGGCGGAGCGGCGGTGTGCTGTGCTCTCGGCGCGGCGGATTTCCTCGAGCAGACCGTAGAGGCTCAGCATCAGGCTGAGCACCGCGAGATGGAGAAAGAGGAAAAGGCCCGACATCTCGCGCGCGACCTTCACCCGGTAAAGGAAAGCGCCAAGCGATCCGGACTGGATCACGAACCCCGCCGTGATCACGCCTGAGAGCAACGCGAGTCCCGCCGCAAGCAGGCGTACCCGTGCGAGGTCGGGGGCGCTGACCGGACGTGGCAGCAGCGCCGTGCCGATGCGGGGCAGATAGGCGCGCATCGCCAGTGCGCAGAGGGTGAATAGCCCGATCCAGAGAACCGCGGCGAGCAACGCCGCCGCCGCATCGAGCGCCACATCGTCAAAGGCATTCGCCGGTTGCGGCACATCCAGACCGGTAAAGAGCATCATCGGGCGGATCAGGAGCAGAGCGCTCAGATAGAGGAGCATCGCCAGCGCGCTCAGCATGCCAGCGCGATAGAGCAAGGCCAGCCCCGCCAAAGCAGCGATCAGGGTCAAAGCATAAGCCGTCAGAGCGATCGGCAATGTGCGCCCTCCTTTTGGCCGCGGCTATGCCGGTAATCCTGTGGTGTGGCTCGACGAAATGCAACTATTGCGTGTGTGTGCCATCAGAAAACCCCCGCAACGGTTTGCTGCGGGGGCGTCTTGGTCTCTCAGTGGGGCTGCCTATCCCGCCGACAATGTGCCCAGATGGGCCGTCAGCGCGTCGAGGGCTTCGGGCGGCTGCTCGGTATCGCAGATGACCACGCCATAGATCCGTCCGACGAAACCGGCCATGCCGACCGCGAAGTTGCCGCTCATGTCCGGTGTCATGCTGATGCCGGTCGTGCTTGCGCTCAGCGCGCCGATACGCATCTGCGCCGCTCCGCCCGCGGTCGAGCTGACCAGCGAGAGCGGCCCCATCTGTGTCACCTGCGCGGGCAAGGTGACCGCAAGTCCGCGATTGCCCCACCAGGTCTTGACCACCTGTGGCGCATTGGCGTCGAGATAGATCATCGGCTGGCGACCCGAGCCATCTGTCGCCGCCGTGCCGTTGCGTAGTACCGGCGGGTAGCCGCTGGGATTGGACAGGACCGAGAAGGCCAGACCCACCGTCGCCTCGGTGGAGAAGGGCAGTTGCACCACGCTCAGCGCATCATCGATCCCGTCATATTCGAGCCAATGCGTCGTGCCATCGGTGCGATAGAGCGGGCGGCGGGCGTCGATGCTCTGGATCAGGTCGCGCCCGTGACCCGACTTGTCGCGCATCGCGCCGACCGGATCGCCATCGGCGAGCACCGGCACCGTCATTGCTGCGTCCTGGTACAGCGTCGCGCGATCGGCGGGCTCGTACCATGCGATCGGCGCGAGCGCGGCGGGCGACCAGCCCCCCGCGCGCCGTTGCCCCGCTAATGTTAACGTGTCGAAACCGAAGCCCAGCATCACACCACCGTTAGCGCGTGGATGCCCGTGGCCGTGGTGCCGGTGGCGAGCACTCGCTCGGCCCCGACCGGCAGGATCACGAAATCGGCGACCGTGACCGTGCGCGCATTGCCCTTCGCAGTGACGAAGCTCACCACGCCGCCGGTTTCGACATAGAGCGCCACCGCCACCGTCGGCAGGTCGGTCGCGTCATCGGGCGCCACGGGCACGATGTCGAGGGCCGGGCCCGAGAGGGAAGGCGCGCGGTTGTGGAAAGGATTGGTCATCGTCTGGCTCCGCTTCTGGATAAGGATTTCGGCGTCGCGGCAATCGTGCAAAGCGGGACTTAGAAAAGGGTTGGAGCTGCGTGCGCTGGTGCGCGCAACAGCCCGCGCGGCCTGTGCAGGCAGGAGTTGCAAGGCGTGAACAAACGCTCTATACGCCCCCGGTGGCCGCGAGGCCGCATCAGAATCAACCAAGAAAAGCCGTGTCCCTTCCGCACTCGCTTCGGGAAGGTGCTCCGGCAAGGAGAAGCGATATGAAACTCAACGAACTGCGCGACAATCCCGGCGCTGCCAAGAAACAAAAACGCGTTGCCCGCGGCCCCGGTTCGGGCAAGGGCAAGATGGCTGGCCGTGGTATCAAAGGTCAGAAGTCGCGTTCGGGTGTGGCCCTGAACGGCTACGAAGGCGGCCAGATGCCGCTCTACCGTCGTCTTCCGAAGCGTGGCTTCACCAAGCCGAACGCGAAGAAGTTCAACGTGGTGAACCTCGGCCAGATCGAGAAATTCATCGAAGCCGGCAAGCTCGACGCGAAGGCGGAGATCACCGAAGACGCGCTGGTCGCGGCCGGTGTCGTTCGCCGCAAGCTCGACGGCGTGCGCGTTCTCGCCAAGGGTGACATCAAGTCGAAAGTGACGCTCAACGTCACCGGCGCTTCGAAGTCGGCCATCGAGGCCATCGAGAAGGCTGGCGGCTCGATCACGGTGGCGCAGGCTGCTGAATAAGCTGTTGTGAGCGGGCTCCGGCCCGATTACATAGGCGAAGGTTTTCTAGGCGCCGCCGACCGGGAACCGGTTGGGCGGCGCTTTACATGAAAGAGACGAGCATATGGCATCTGCTGCAGAGCAAATGGCGGCGAACCTGAGCTGGGACGCCCTGGGCAAAGCCACCGAGCTGCGCCAGCGCATCTTCTTCACCATCGGTTTGCTGATCATCTACCGCCTCGGCACCTACATTCCGGTCCCGGGCATCGACGCGCAGGCGCTGCGCGAATTCATGCAAAGCGCGGGCTCTGGCCTGGGCGGCGTGCTGTCGATGTTCACCGGCGGCGCTCTGGGGCGCATGGGTGTCTTCGCGCTCGGCATCATGCCCTACATTTCCGCCTCGATCATCATCCAGCTTCTGACGGCCCTCGTGCCCGCGCTTGAGCAGATGAAGAAAGAAGGCGAGCAGGGCCGCAAGAAGATCAACCAGATCACGCGCTACTCGACCGTTGCGCTTGCGACCTTCCAGGCCTGGGGCCTGGCCGTGTCGCTCGAAAAGGGCGATCTCGCCCATGATCCGGGCCTGTTCTTCATTGCGGCCGTCGTGATCACGCTCGTCGGCGGCACGATGTTCCTGATGTGGCTGGGCGAGCAGATCACCGCGCGCGGCATCGGCAACGGCATCTCGCTGATCATCTTTGTCGGTATCGTCGCGGAAATCCCGGCAGCTCTCGCCCGCTTCCTCGAGCAGGGCCGTGCGGGTGCGATCTCGACCCCGGTGATCCTGGGCGTGATCGTGATGATCGCCGTGGTGATTACCTTCGTTGTGTTCATGGAGCGCGCACTGCGCAAGATCCATATCCAGTATCCGCGCCGCCAGGTGGGGATGAAGGTCTATGACGGTGGCTCGAGCCACCTGCCGATCAAGGTGAACCCGGCGGGCGTCATCCCGGCGATCTTCGCCTCCTCGCTGCTGCTGCTGCCGACGACGATCGCGACCTTCTCGGGCCAGAATACCGGCCCGGTGATGTCGACGATCCTCGCCTATTTCGGCCCCGGCCAGCCGCTCTACCTGCTGTTCTACGTCGCGATGATCGTCTTCTTCGCCTATTTCTACACGGCGAACGTCTCGTTCAAATCGGACGAGGTGGCAGACAACCTCAAGAGCCAGGGGGGCTTCGTTCCCGGTATCCGTCCCGGCAAGAAGACCGAGGATTACCTCGATTACGTCGTCAGCCGTGTGCTGGTCATCGGTGCGGCCTATCTTGCCGCGGTCTGCCTCCTGCCCGAGATCCTGCGTTCGCAGCTGTCGATCCCGTTTTATTTCGGCGGCACCTCGGTGCTGATCGTTGTGACCGTGTCGATGGACACGATCAACCAGATCCAGTCGCATCTTCTGGCCCATCAGTATGAAGGCCTGATCGAGCGCTCGCAGCTGCGGGGTCGTTCGAAGAAGAAGGGGCCGCGCAAGCCGCCCGCGCGCCGCTAAGCACGCTCAAGCGATTTCAGGAAGGAACCGATATGGCCAACATCATTCTTCTTGGCCCGCCGGGCGCCGGTAAAGGCACGCAGGCCCGCCGTCTCGTGGAAGAGCGCGGCATGGTCCAGCTCTCGACCGGTGACATGCTGCGCGAGGCGAAGGACTCGGGCACCGAGATGGGCAACCGCGTCGCAGAGGTGATGGCCAAGGGCCAGCTCGTGACCGACGAAATCGTGATCGGTCTGATCGAAGAGAAACTCGCCGGTGGCGGCGAGGGCTTCATCTTCGACGGCTTCCCCCGCACGCTGGCACAAGCCGACGCGCTTGGGGAGCTGCTCGCGAAGATGGGGGCCAAGCTCGACGCGGTGATCGAGATGCAGGTCGATGACGAGGCGCTCGTCTCGCGCATCACCGGTCGCTCGACCTGTGGCGGGTGCGGCGAGGTCTATCACGACGAAACCAAGCCCTGGCCCGCCGATGGCAAATGCGCCAAATGCGGCAGCACGGATGTCAAACGCCGTGCCGACGACAACGAGGACAGCCTGCGCACCCGTCTGATGGAGTACTACAAGAAGACCTCTCCGCTGATCGGTTACTACTACCACGCGGGCGATCTTTCGACCGTCGACGGCCTCGCCGAAATCGAGGACGTGGCGGGCGCGATCGCAGGAATTCTCGACGGCGTCTCGCAATCGTGAATCAAGTCTTGACCCGGAGGGCGTTTCCCTCTAGGTCACGGCGTCTCTTCTGAGAATCGTTTCCGCAAGGGGAAGATTCCCTGACGGGAAACAGTCGCGGGCCCGAAGCGCCAGTTTCGGGCCTTGTGTTGTGAAAAAAGGGCCTGGGGTTACGGGCTCGCAACGAAAGGATAAGCGCTTTGGCACGTATTGCTGGCGTCAACATTCCGACCGGGAAACGCGTCCCGATCGCACTCACCTACATCACCGGGATCGGTCCCCACTCGGCCAAGCAGATCTGCGAAGCCACCGGCATCGACCAGACCCGCCGCGTGAACGAGCTTTCGGACGCCGAAGTGCTCGCGATCCGCGAATACATCGACGCCAACCACACCGTCGAAGGCGACCTGCGCCGTGAAGTTCAGATGAACATCAAGCGCCTGATGGACCTCGGCTGCTACCGTGGCCTGCGTCATCGCCGCAACCTGCCCGTGCGCGGTCAGCGCACCCATACCAACGCCCGTACCCGCAAGGGCCCGGCCAAGCCGATCGCCGGCAAGAAGAAGTAAGGGGAGGCAGGAACAATGGCTCGTGATAAGGTTCGCGCTAAGCGCAAGGAACGCAAGAACATCGCCGCTGGCGTCGTTCATGTGAACTCCTCGTTCAACAACACCAAGATCCTGATCTCGGACGTGCAGGGCAATGCGATCTCGTGGTCGTCGGCTGGCACGATGGGCTTCAAGGGTTCGCGTAAGTCGACCCCCTATGCCGCCCAGATGGCTGCAGAAGATGCGGCCAAGAAGGCTCAGGAACACGGTCTGCGCACCGTGGACGTCGAAGTTCAGGGCCCCGGTTCGGGTCGTGAATCGGCGCTGCGCGCGCTGGCTGCTGTCGGTCTCACCGTCACCTCGATCCGTGACGTGACCCCGATCGCTCACAACGGCTGCCGCCCGCCGAAGCGTCGCCGCGTCTGATCTAGATTACGACGGTCGGGCCGTGCGGATTCTCCGCGCGGCCCTGCCGCATTTTTCGGTTTTATCCTCGGGCGTCCCCGACTTTGGGCATGGGTCTGGGACTGGTATGGAGGCAAACGCATGATCCACAAGAATTGGGCCGAACTCATCAAGCCGACGCAGCTTGAAATCAAGCCCGGCAACGACCCGCTGCGCCAGGCGACCATCGTCGCCGAACCGCTCGAGCGTGGCTTCGGCCTGACGCTCGGCAACGCGCTGCGCCGCGTGCTGCTCTCGTCGCTCCAGGGCGCCGCGATCACCAGCGTTCAGATCGACAACGTCCTGCACGAGTTCTCCTCGGTCGCCGGTGTGCGTGAAGACGTCACCGACATCGTGCTGAACCTCAAGGGCGTCGCGCTGCGCATGGATGTCGAAGGTCCGAAGCGTCTCTCGATCTCGGCCAAGGGCCCGGGTGTCGTGACCGCTGGCGACATCACCGAGACCGCCGGTATCGAGGTCCTGAACAAGGATCACGTGATCTGTCACCTTGACGATGGCGCCGACCTGTTCATGGAGCTGACCGTGAACACCGGCAAAGGCTACGTCGCCGCTGACAAGAACCGTCCCGAGGATGCGCCGATCGGCCTGATCCCGGTCGATGCGATCTACTCGCCGGTCAAGAAAGTCGCTTACGAAGTGCAACCGACCCGCGAAGGTCAGGTTCTCGACTATGACAAGCTGACCATGAAGGTCGAAACCGATGGTTCGATCTCGGCGGAAGACGCGGTGGCCTTCGCTGCCCGCATTCTCCAGGATCAGCTGTCGATCTTCGTGAACTTCGAAGAGCCGGAATCGGCTTCGAAGCAGGACGCGGACGACGGTCTCGAGTTCAACCCGCTTCTTCTGAAGAAAGTGGACGAGCTGGAGCTTTCGGTGCGTTCGGCGAACTGCCTGAAGAACGACAATATCGTCTACATCGGCGACCTGATCCAGAAGACCGAAGCCGAGATGCTCCGCACCCCGAACTTCGGCCGCAAGTCGCTCAACGAGATCAAGGAAGTGCTCTCGGGCATGGGCCTGCACCTCGGAATGGAAGTCGAGGATTGGCCGCCGGAGAACATCGAAGATCTGGCCAAGCGTTTCGAAGACCAGTTCTGATTGACGATTTGAGGGGCGTTGGCTAAACGCCCCTCACGAAATGCCCGGGCTGCCGGGGACGATCTGGGTCGAGAGGCCCCAAGGTGAGCCGGTGACACGCATCGCCGGCCTGACAAAGCAAAACGCAAGATTGGAGAATGACAATGCGTCACGCACGTGGCTACCGCCGCCTCAACCGTACTCATGAGCACCGCAAGGCGCTCTTCGCCAACATGGCTGGCTCGCTGATCGAGCACGAGCAGATCAAGACGACCCTGCCGAAGGCGAAAGAACTCCGTCCGGTCATCGAGAAGCTGATCACGCTCGCCAAGCGTGGCGATCTGCATGCCCGCCGTCAGGCTGCCGCACAGCTCAAGCAGGACCAGTACGTCTCGAAGCTGTTCGACATCCTGGGCCCGCGCTATGCCGAGCGTCAGGGCGGTTACGTCCGCGTCCTGAAGGCCGGCTTCCGCTATGGTGACATGGCGCCGATGGCGATCATCGAATTCGTCGACCGCGACCCGGCTGCCAAAGGCGCTGCCGACAAGGCGCGTGTCGAAGCCGAGGAGGCCGCTGAGGATTGATCCTCGCGCCCGTCCCAATCGGACCATGAAAAGACCACAAAATCCCGCCTTTCGAGGCGGGATTTTTCTTTATTGCCCTCATTTCGCCCTTCTCGTCGGGCAGATTGGGTTCGCAGTACCGGAGACACCCCCAGCATCCGGCTTCTGCCCAGATTATCCCCTTCGCTGCGGTGACCCAACGGAAGCCGTAAATCGGTTAACACTTTTAAGTTGACCGGATTTTTCCCAACCTGTCTAAAAAGGTATGTCGATACAGAGCAGAATCGATCTGAAGCTGAGAGAGTTGGGCCGTTTGGCTCCGCGCGGCTTTTTTGTTGGGTTGCATATCCGCTTCACGGCGCCGTTGATGACCTTCCAGACCTATGACAAGGCCTGGCTCGATCATTACACCGAGAATGGATATGTGCTGCGAGACCCGATGACCGCGTGGGGGTTTAGCGAGACCGGATCGATCCGGTGGAGCGACCCGCGCCTTCCGGATCCGTTCCACCTCTTCGATGAAGCCCGGAAATATGGCCTCGTATACGGGGTTACGGTCTCCTGTGGACCTATCCGGTCCCGCACCATCGCGAGCTTTGCCCGCGACGATCGGGAATTCTTCGACGAAGAGATCGGTATGTTCGAGAAGATCGTGTGCGAGTTGCACGGGATGACCGAACCCCCCGAGGAGCTCACCAAGGCCCAGATCGAGGCTTTGCGCTGTGTTGCTGGGGGCGACCGACATGCGGCAGCAGCCGCGAAACTGGGTATTTCTGAAAGCGCTCTCAAGGCGCGTCTGAACTCTGCGCGAACACGGCTAATGGCCCGGACTACGGCCGAAGCCATCCAGCGCGCCAAGGACTTTCGACTGCTCTAGTGGCTGTCGCCCTCCGCACGGCTGATTTGACCGACCAACCCTGCAGGAGGAAGACATGCAGACCACTACGCTTTCGTTCACCAATTTCCACAACCATGGCGAGCTGTTTGCGAACATGCTTCGCGCTCGGCGTGAGCTTTTCATCGTCCATAACAAATGGAACCTGCCCGAGGCGATGGGCATGGAATACGACCAATATGACACGCCGGCCAGCCGCTGGGTCGTCGTCCATGACGAGTTGGGCAAGGTGCTCGCGGGCAATCGCCTGACGCCCACCACCACCAAATGCGGCATCTATACCTACATGATCCGCGATGCGCAGCGCGGCTTGCTCGACACGATCCCGTCGCATCTTCTCTACGAAGAAGCGCCTGTCGCCGAGACGGTTTGGGAAAGCTCGCGCCTCTTCGTGGCCCATGATGTGCCCGCCTCGATGCGCCGCCGGGTCCATGCCAAGCTGGTGATGGAGATCGGCAATGCTGCGCGTCGTCTGGGCGCACGTTCGGCGCTCACGTTGCTCAATGCGAACTGGCCGCGTTGGGCGGGGCGCGTCGGCGTGGACATGACCGCGATGGGCCCGGTTCTCGAGATCGACGGCATCAATAACCAGGTCGTCTCGATGGACTTCTCGCAGAACCTCCACTGATTGCAGACAAGGCCCCCGCGCGCCCACACGCGCGGGGGCTTTTCGAGCACCGGCCGAGGCACTACCTTCACGACCATCATGGCCGATCTCTTCGACTCTCCAACCCCTTCCCGACCCGCAGCCGAGGCACCTCGTCCGCTGGCGGATCGAATTCGTCCGAAATCGCTCTCCGAGGTGATCGGGCAGGAGCAGGTACTCGGTCCCGACGGGCCGCTGGGGGCGATGCTTGCGGCGGGTAGCCTTGGATCGCTGATCCTCTGGGGGCCGCCCGGTGTGGGCAAGACGACGATCGCGCGGCTGCTGGCCGATGCGTCCGACCGTGCCTTCGTGCAGATTTCCGCGATCTTCACTGGCGTGCCCGAGCTGCGAAAGGTCTTCGAGGCCGCCAAGCTGCGCCGCACCCAAGGCCGGGGAACGCTCCTGTTCGTCGACGAGATCCACCGCTTCAACAAGGCGCAGCAGGACAGCTTCCTGCCGCATATGGAGGACGGCACGATCCTGCTGGTCGGCGCCACCACCGAGAACCCGAGCTTCGAGCTGAACGCCGCTGTGCTGAGCCGCGCGCAGGTGATGATCCTGCAACGGCTCGATCTGGCCGATCTCGAACGGCTCGCGCAGCGGGCCGAGAAAGCGCTTGGCAAGCCGCTGCCGCTGACCGGCAAGGCGCGCGAGGCGCTGCTGGAGATGGCCGATGGCGACGGGCGGGCGCTTCTGAACCTGATCGAGCAGGTCGCGGCTTGGAAGGTGACGGGCAATCTCGATACTGACGCGCTCTCGACCCGGCTGATGAAGCGCGCCGCGAAATACGACAAGTCGGGCGACGAGCATTACAACCTGATCTCGGCGCTGCATAAATCGGTGCGCGGCTCGGACCCCGATGCCGCGCTCTATTGGTTTGCGCGGATGCTCGAGGGTGGGGAGGACCCGCGCTACCTCGCCCGGCGCATCACCCGCATGGCCGTCGAGGATATCGGGCTGGCCGATCCGCAGGCGCAGGTGCTCTGCATCGACGCGTGGAACACCTACGAACGGCTCGGCTCGCCCGAGGGGGAGCTGGCGCTGGCGCAGGCGGTGCTCTATCTCGCGCTCGCGCCGAAATCCAATGCGGGCTACATCGCCTACAAGGCCGCGCGCAAGGAGGCCAAGCGCACCGGCTCCGAGCCGCCGCCGATGCATATCCTGAACGCACCGACGAAGCTGATGGAGGAACAGGGCTTCGGCGCGGGCTATCAATACGACCACGATGCCGAGGACGGGTTCTCGGGGCAGAACTTCTTCCCCGACACGATGAAGCGCCCCGTCCTGTATCAGCCCGTCGAACGCGGCTTCGAGCGCGAGCTGAAAAAGCGCCTCGACTGGTTCTCCAAGCAGCGCGAGCGCCGCCAAACTTGACATTTTCGCCCGTCGCAGGTCCAAGGGCGCCCAAAGGAGACAGCGATGCTTTCAACGGTTTTGCAGGTCGCGCTTGGCGGTGCGATCGGCGCCTCGGGACGTTATCTGGTGGGTGTGGGGCTGATGCGCAGCTTCGGCCCGCAGCCGATGCCGCTTGGCGTGATCACGGTCAACGTTCTCGGGTCCTTCCTGATGGGGATGCTGATCACCTTCCTCGGTGACAAGCAGCTGACCCATTGGAACGCGTTTCTCGCGACCGGGGTGCTGGGCGGCTTCACCACCTATTCCTCCTTCTCTCTTGAAACATGGACGCTGATCGAGCGGGGCCAGACGGGCCTCGCGGCCTTCTATGTCGGCCTCACGCTGGTCGCGGCGCTGATCGGCCTGATCGCGGGCGTTCATATGATGCGGGCAATGCTATGAGCGGTGTGCAACATATCACGGTGACCGAAGAAGATGGCGAGCAGCGTCTCGACCGGTTCCTGAAGAAGAAGTTTCCGCAGCTTTCGCAGGGCATGATCGAGAAGTTCTGCCGCAAGGGCGATCTGCGCGTCGACAAGGGTCGTGTGAAGGCCAATGCGCGCGTGGCGCCGGGTCAGGAGATCCGCGTGCCGCCGATCCCCGATGAAGCGCCGAAGCCGAAGCACGAGGGTATTTCCGACGCCGATGCGAAATTCATCCAGAGCTGCGTGCTCTGGAAGGACGAGCATATCATCGCGCTCAACAAACCGCCGGGTCTACCCTCGCAGGGCGGCTCGGGGCAGGGCAACCGCCATGTCGACGGGCTGAGCGAGGCGCTGATGTTCGGCTACAAGGATAAGCCGAAGCTGGTGCATCGCCTCGACAAGGACACGTCGGGCGTGCTGCTGCTGGCGCGCACCGACCGCGTCGCGCGCCGCCTGTCGGAAGCCTTCCGCGCCAAGACCACCCGCAAGATCTACTGGGCCGCCGTCGCTGGCGCGCCCGAGCCCAAGACCGGCACGATCCGCTTCGGCCTCGTGAAGGCTCCGGGCCATGGCCGTGGTGGCGAGGGCGAGAAGATGATCTGCATCCACCCCGCCAAGATCGACAAAACCGAAGGTGCCAAGCGCGCCACGACCGATTACTTCACGCTGCACATCCTCGGGCAGCGGGTGAGCTGGGTCGCGCTGGTGCCGATCACCGGGCGCACGCACCAGTTACGCGCGCATATGGCCGAGATCGGCCACCCGATCATCGGCGATGGCAAATATGGCGGCTCGGGGCAGGAGAATCTCGGTGATGGCTGGGGCGCGCAACTGGGCGGCGAGATTTCCCGCAAGCTGCACTTGCATGCCCGGCAGATCAGCTTCGATCATCCGGTGACCGGCAAGCGCATCACGCTCACCGCGCCGCTGCCCGAGCATATGAAACGGACCTGGGATCTGCTGGACTGGCACGAGAATGACGTGCCCGCCGACCCGTTCGAGGATCTGAAATGAAGCTCGCGATCTTTGATGTCGACGGCACGATCTCGGACAGCCAGACCCATATCACCCATGCGATGACGCTGGGCTTCGAGGCGGCGGGCCTGCCCGCGCCGCCTGCATCCTCGGTCTTGCAGATCGTCGGTCTGTCGCTGCCGCTCGCAGTGGCGCGGCTCGCGCCGGAACTGGACGCCGCCACGCAGGAGCAGATCGTCGAAGGCTACAAGCAGAGCTATTTCACCCAGCGCGCCGCGAGCCCCGCGCCGCTCTACCCCGGCGCGGCGGAACTGCTGCGCAAGCTCGCCGCGCGCGACGACATGCTGCTGGCGGTGGCCACCGGCAAATCGCGCCGCGGGCTGCGTGCGCTCCTGACCCATCACGGGCTCGAGGGGCTGTTCATCAGCGCCCAGACCGCCGACGATCACCCCTCGAAGCCGCACCCCTCGATGATCGGCGCGGCGCTGGCCGATGCCGGGGTGAGTGCCGCGGATGCGGTGATGATCGGCGATACGACCTTCGATATCGAGATGGGCCGCAGCGCGGGCGTCGCCACGATCGGCGTGCGCTGGGGCTATCACCCGCACGCCGAGTTGGAGGCCGCGGGCGCGCATCGCATGGTGAGTGATTTCGAGGCGCTGGAGGCGGCGCTTCTCGAACTGTGGGAGATGAGTGCATGAGCGAATGGGCGGCGAAGCGGTTCTGGAAGGAGACCTCGGTGACGGAGGCCGAGGGCGGCTTCGGCGTGGCGCTCGACGGGCGCGCGGTGAAGACCCCCGCCAAGGCGCCGCTCGTCGTGCCGACCCGCGCGCTAGCCGAGGCGATCGCCGCCGAATGGGACGCACAGGAGGACAAGATCGCGCCTCACACGATGCCCGTCACCCGCTCGGCCAATGCCGCGATCGACAAAGTCACACATCAGCATGACGAGGTCGTCACCCATGTCGCGGAATATGGAGAGACCGATCTGCTGTGCTACCGCGCCGACAAACCGGCCGAACTGGTCGCGCTTCAGGCCGAGAAATGGGACCCGTTGCTCGATTGGGCGGCGCAGACCTACGGGTTGCGACTGACTGTCACAGCAGGAGTTCTGCCTGTGGCGCAATCTCAGGACGCGCTGGCCCGGCTTCGCGCCGAGGTTGCGGCTTGCGATCCCTTCGCGCTGGCAGCTCTGCACGATCTCGTCGGCATCACCGGCTCGCTGGTGCTCGGGCTCGCGGTGGCGCGGGGGCGTCTGACGGCCTTGGAGGCCTGGGAACTCTCGCGTCTCGACGAGGATTGGCAGATCGCGCAATGGGGCGAGGACGAAGAGGCGGCGGAGATCGCATCGCTCAAGCGTGAGGCCCTGTGTGACGCGGGACGAATCTGGGAGCTCGCCCAAAGGTGAGCATGTGCGATTTCGCACTCTGCCCGAGGTTTTGCCGAAGTCATTGGCACCTGCTGATCAAATGTGCAGTTGCGCTCGCGGAAATTGGAAAGTGGGCTTGACCTTCTTTGATCAATTGGACCACTCTTTTGTTACTCCGTGTCATGAGACACGATCGACCAGGTCCGAACCGGGCCAAAGAACCGCCCCGAGAGGGTGGCGAAACAGGAAGAGGTAAAAATGAAGAAATCCGTCTTTTTCGGCGCGCTGACGGCCGCCACGCTGACCGCTGGTCTGGCGGGTGCTGCCACGCTTGACGATGTCAAGTCGCGCGGCGAACTGATCTGCGGCGTGAACACCGGTCTCGTCGGCTTCGCGGCGCCGGATGCGAACGGCAACTGGTCCGGCTTCGACGTGGCGATCTGCCAGGCGGTCGCTGCGGCGGTCCTCGGCGATGCGTCGAAAGTGAAATATGTCCCGACCACCGGTCAGACCCGCTTCACCGCGCTCGGCTCGGGCGAAGTCGACCTGCTGGCTCGTAACACCACCTGGACCTTCTCGCGCGACACCGACCTGAAGCTTCAGTTCACCGCGACCAACTACTACGACGGTCAGGGCTTCATGGTCCGCAAGGATTCGGGCGTGACCTCGGCCAAGGAACTCGACGGCGCTTCGGTTTGTATTCAGACCGGCACCACCACCGAGCTCAACCTCGCCGACTACTTCAAGGCCAACAACATGTCCTATCAGCCGATCACGGTTGATTCGAACGCCGAAGGCGAACAGCAGTTCCTCGCCGGCGCTTGTGACGCCTACACCACCGACGCGTCGGGCCTCGCGGCCACCCGCGCCGCTTTCGCCAACCCGTCGGATTACGTGATCCTTCCGGAAATCATCTCGAAAGAGCCGCTGGCTCCGGCCGTGCGCCAGGGTGACGACCAGTGGACCGACATCGTGCGCTGGACCGTCTTCGCGCTGATCGCGGCCGAAGAATACGGCGTGACCTCGGCCAATATCGACGAGCTGGCCAAGGGCACCGACAACCCGGAAGTCAACCGCCTGCTCGGCACCGAGGGTGACCTCGGCGCGATGATCGGCCTCGACAAGACCTGGGCTGTCAACGCCATCAAGGCGAACGGCAACTACGGTGAAATCTTCGCCGCCACCATCGGTGAGCAAACGCCGATCGGTCTGGCCCGCGGGCTCAATGCCCAGTGGACCCAGGGCGGCCTGATGTACGCTCCGCCCTTCCGCTAAGGAGGGCCTGGCAGGGCGCGGGTCAAACCGCGCCCTGACCAAATTTCAAAAGACCGTGGGCGGGGGACCAATCCTCCGAAGGCCGGGATAAAACGGCCAGACAAAGATAAGCACGCGGCGACAGGGGAAATACGCAATGACAACCGCGCATGACGCGCCGGAGAGCCAAGGCTTCCGGCTCAGCCAGCTCATTTACGATACGCGATACAGGTCGCTGACGATTCAGGTCGTCGTGTTCTTCATCGTGATGGCGTTCGTCGGCTGGCTCGTAGACAACACCATTCAGAACCTCAGCGCTCTGGGCAAGGACTTCAATTTCTCCTTCCTGTCGCAGCGCGCAGGCTACGATATCGGCAACGCTATCATCCCCTATAACAACGACATGACACATGGCCGGGCGCTTCTCGTCGGGCTGATCAACACGCTCTGGATCTCGTTCCTGGGCTGTGTCGCGGCGACGATCCTTGGGATTTTCGTGGGCGTGCTGCGCCTGTCGAAGAACTGGCTCGTGGGGCGCCTGATGACGGTCTATGTCGAGGTGTTCCGCAACATCCCGCTGCTGCTGTGGATCCTCGTGGCGATCGCCTTGCTGACCGAGGCCGCGCCGTCCCCGAACGCCTACAAGATCAACCCGACGACGGGCGAGGCGAGCGCGAGCATGCTGTTCGACTCGATCGCCTTCACCAATCGCTACACCGCGATCCCCTCGATCCATTTCGATCGCTCTCTGGGCTCTCTCGACACCGCGCTTGCGCCGATCTCGCTGAACTTCCTCGCGATTGTTCTGGTGCTGATTGCCTCGATCTGGGTGAACAAACGGGTTCTGGCCAGCGCGGCGAAGATCCAGGAAGCGACGGGCGTGCGCCCGACCACCTGGTGGAAAAGTGCGCTGATCCTGATCGTGCCGATGCTCGCGCTGCTAATCGCGCTCGGGTTCAACCCCGACGAGCCGGTCCTTCAGGGCTTCAACTTCAAGAACGGCACGAATGTCTCGAACTCCTTTGTCCCGCTCTGGCTCGGCCTGACGCTCTACACCGCGGCCTTCATCGCCGAGATCGTCCGCGCCGGTATTCTCGCGATTTCCAAGGGGCAGACCGAGGCGGCCTATGCGCTGGGGCTGCGCCCCAATCGCACGATGAACCTCGTGATCTTGCCGCAGGCGCTGCGGGTCATCATCCCGCCGCTGATCTCGCAATATCTGAACCTGACGAAGAACTCCTCGCTCGCCATCGCGGTCGGCTATCTTGAACTGCGCGGGACGCTCGGGGGGATCACGCTCAACCAGACGGGCCGGGAGCTCGAGGCGATCTCGCTTATGATGCTGATCTACCTCGCGATCTCGCTGTCGATCTCGGGCGCCATGAACGTCTACAACAATCGCGTGAAGCTGAAGGAGCGGTGAGATGAGCGATACCCACGCCCAATCCGTCGCCTATGTCCGCGACACGATGCTGGACCCGAAACCGGCTCCGGCAAGCCAATCCGGCGCAATCCAATGGCTGCGCGAGAACCTGTTCTCGGGCTGGCTCAACACGCTGCTGACGATTCTCGGGATCCTGGCGATCTACGGTTTCTTCTCGCATTTCTACGCCTGGTTCCTGCACGGCGTCTGGAATGCAAACTCGCTCGCCGAGTGCCGTCAGATCATCACGACCGAATACGGCGACGGCGCGACCGGCGCCTGCTGGGGCGTCATCCGTGATCGCTGGCACCAGTTCATCTTCGGCTTCTATCCGCCGGAGCTGTATTGGCGCCCGATCCTGACCTTCCTGCTGCTCTTCGCAGCGGTTGGACCGGTGCTGTTCCAATGGGTGCCGCGCAAGCTGATCTGGTTCACGCCGATCTACCCGTTCCTCGCGGTCTGGCTGCTCTGGGGCGGCTCGATCTGGGGGCCGGTGCTTGTCGCGCTCGGTTTCGTGCTGGCGTTTGTCGTCTTCAACTACGTGGCGCGCTTCGGCACAATCGGGGGCTTTGCTGCCGGTGCGATCGTTGCGATCCTGTTCTGGCTGTTCGGCGTCTCGCCGCTGGCTGGTGTGCTGCATGCGATTATCCCGCTTGGTATCGAGCCGGTGGAATCGGCGAAGTTCGGTGGCTTCCTGCTGGCGATCACGCTGGGCGCGGGCGGCATCGCGATGTCGCTGCCCCTGGGGGTGATCCTCGCGCTCGGACGACAGTCGGACATGTTCCTGATCCGGACCTTCTCAGTGATCTTCATCGAGTTCATCCGGGGCGTGCCGCTGATCACGCTGCTGTTCGTGGCGTCTCTGCTGCTGAACTACTTCCTGCCGCCGGGCACGAATTTCGACATCATCCTGCGGGTGATGATCCTCGTGACCATGTTCGCCGCCGCCTATATCGCGGAGGTGATCCGGGGCGGTCTCGCGGCCTTGCCGCGCGGGCAGTACGAGGCAGCTGACGCACTCGGGCTCGACTACTGGAAGGCGCAGCGGCTGATCATCCTGCCGCAGGCGCTCAAGATCTCGATCCCGGGGATCGTCTCGACCTTCATCGGCATGTTCAAGGACACGACCCTCGTGGCCTTCGTGGGTCTGTTCGACCCGCTCAAGGGCATCCCGGACTTCATTCGCGCCGATTTCGCGTGGAAGGGCATCTACTGGGAGCCCTTCATCTTCGTCGGCGCCATCTTCTTCATCCTGAACTTCGCGATGTCGCGTTACTCGATGTATCTCGAGAACCGGCTCAAGCGCGACCATCGCTAAGGGAGAAAACCTAATGACCGAACCGCATTTCGACGCGAATATCGACCGCAGCCACATGACGGTGAGTGACGAGGTCGCGATCCAGATCGAGAACATGAACAAGTGGTATGGCCAGTTCCACGTTCTGCGTGACATCGACCTGACCGTGCAGCGCGGTGAACGGATCGTCATCGCCGGGCCTTCGGGCTCGGGGAAATCGACCTTGATCCGCTGCATCAACCGTCTGGAGGAGCACCAGGCGGGCAAGATCGTTGTCGACGGGATCGAACTAACGAATGACCTGAAGAACATCGACAAGATCCGCCGCGAGGTGGGAATGGTGTTCCAGCACTTCAACCTGTTCCCGCATCTGACGATCCTCGAGAACCTGACCCTGGCCCCGATCTGGGTGCGCAAGACGCCCAAGAAGGAAGCCATCGAGACGGCGATGCATTTCCTCGAGAAGGTGAAGATCCCCGAACAGGCCGACAAATATCCCGGCCAGCTCTCGGGCGGTCAGCAGCAGCGTGTGGCGATCGCGCGCTCACTGTGCATGAAGCCGCGGATCATGCTGTTCGACGAACCGACCTCGGCGCTCGATCCGGAGATGATCAAGGAAGTGCTCGACACGATGATCGAGCTCGCCGAAGAGGGCATGACCATGCTCTGCGTGACCCACGAAATGGGCTTCGCGCAGGCGGTGGCGAACCGGGTGATCTTCATGGCTGACGGTCAGATCGTCGAGCAGAACAACCCGCATGACTTCTTCAACAACCCGCAATCCGAGCGCACCAAGCAGTTCCTGAGCCAGATCCTCGGGCACTGATCGGGGCAGGGGGGCGCTGCCCCCCTCTGGCCTCGCGGCCATTCACCCCCCGAGATATTTTGATCAAGAAGAAGGGGCCGGTGGTGTACCGGCCCCTTTATCATTAGCCATCAATGGCGCGATCAGCTTTCGCCGAAGCCGAAGGTCTCGGTGACATAGTCGATATCCTTGTCGCCGCGGCCGGAGAGATTGATCAGGATCGACTTGCCCGGGTTCGCCTTTGCTTCACGCATCGCGAAGGCCACCGCATGAGAGCTTTCGAGCGCCGGGATGATCCCCTCGTGGCGCGAGAGCTTGTAGAAGGCGTCGAGCGCTTCCTTATCGTCGGCAGCCGAATAGTTCACGCGGCCGGTGCGGTAGAGATGGGCATGTTCCGGGCCAACGCCAGGATAATCGAGCCCCGAAGCGATGGTGTGAACCGGAGCGGGATCGCCGTTTTCATCCTCGAGCACCATGGTGCGGAAGCCGTGGATCATCCCGTCCTTGCCGTAGGTGATTGTGGCGGCGTGATCGCCGAGTTTCGAGGAGGTGCCCATCGGTTCGACCCCGTGCAGGGACACGTCCTCATCGTCGATGAAACCTGCGAAAATCCCCATCGCATTCGAACCGCCGCCCACGCAGGCCGCGACCATGTCGGGCAGCTGGCCGGTCATTTCGAGGAATTGCTCGCGCGCCTCGATCCCCACCACATGCTGGAAATCGCGAACCATGCGCGGGAAGGGATGGGGGCCGACGACCGAGCCGATCGCAAAGAGCGCGGTATCGGCCTGGGCGACATAGCTCTGGAAGCAGCTGTCGACGGCTTCCTTCAGCGAGCGCCCGCCAAAGCCTACCGGCACCACCTCGGCGCCGAGCAATTTCATCCGGGTCACGTTCGGCGCTTCTTTGGCGATGTCGATCTCACCCATGTGGATCTCGCATTCGAGACCGAAATAGGCCGCAGCGGTGGCCAGTGCCACGCCATGCTGACCCGCGCCGGTTTCGGCCATGAGCTTGGTCTTGCCCATGAATTTGGCCAGCAGAGCCTCGGCCATGCAATGGTTCAGCTTGTGGGCCCCGGTATGGTTCAGGTCTTCGCGCTTGGCATAGATCTGCGCCCCACCGCACATGTCAGAGAGGTTGCGCAGGTAGCTCACCGGGGTGGGGCGGCCTTGGAAATGTTTGCGGATATAGCGCAGGTCGCGGATGAATTCGGCGGAATGGGCAAGGCGCTCATAGGCCTCGGTGATTTCCTTGAAATGCGGGACCAGCGGCGGCGGCAGCTCCGCCCCACCATAGTCACCAAAGAACCCCTGCGCATCGGGGGTGGATTTCAGATAGCCCATTCAGTCTCCTCCAGTCAGCCACGCCGCGTGGGCGTGAAAAAATCAAGCACCGAACCCTGGCCCGGCATCACCTCGGACCAGTCCGCGATCTGGAAATCGACGATCAGGGTGGCACAGGTCGGAAATCGGCGGAAATCGGGATCGTGGATGGGCCGGGCGGGAAGCTGGTGCGCGAATTCGGCGATGCCGGGATTGTGGCCGAGCATCATCACCGTCGGCGCTGAGGCCGTGCGCAGCACTTGCAGCATCATCTCGGGCGCGGCGTGGTAGAGGCTTTCGACATAGCTCACCTCGGGCCGGGTTTCGATCACCGCAGCCGCGACCTGATCCCAGGTCTCGCGGGTACGCTGCGCCGAGGAGCACAGCACTTCTTCGGGTTCGAGGCCCCGCGAGGCGAGGAAATCGCCCAGTTCCAGCGCCGCGGCGCGACCGCGGGCGTTCAGGGGCCGATCGCGATCTTCCATGAGCGGGTCGTCCCAGCTCGATTTCGCGTGGCGCGTCAGGATCAGGCGGTGGTGTCCGAGCGGGGTCATGGATGGAATTGCCTCATATGCCAGGCCGATTGTGCGGGCAGCCTGCCATAGCTTTCGCCCACCGGGCAAGCGCGGCGTGCCAGACAGCCGAGATTGCGGCAATCCGCCCCTTCGGGCGCATCGAGATGGGCGTGGCACGCCTCGGTGTCGTAACCGTCGGGTCCAAGCGCCTCAACCGGGCAGGCGGCGGTGCAGGGTGCAGGGCAGGTTGCGCAGGTGTTTTCGGCGGGTTTGGGCAGGGGGAGAAGCCCCGGCAGCGCGAGCGCGCCCCGAACCGAGGCCCAGAGCCCCATACGCGTATGACACATCAGGTGCAGCGGCGAAGCGAAGCTCTGTCCGCTCTGCAGCGCCCAGCTGACGAAGGGCTGCCAGGGTGGGCCGGTGAAAGGGTAGAGGGCGCGTGCACCGAACCGGGGCGCCAGCGCGCCGATCACCCGTTCCGACCAGCGATCGAGCGGGTCGGGGCCGTCGTCGGAAAACTCGGGCTGCGCAGTGACATGGGCCCAAAAGCCCGGCTCGTCAGGCGAGATCAGGGCGATCGTCTCGGCCCCGTCATGCAGGAGCCCCGAGACGAAGAGCCGATGCGCACCGAGCGCCTCTTCGAGTGCCGCGATCACCGTCCGCGCGGCAGCACGCGCGGGATCGTGGAGCGGATCATCGAGCCCGCCCCATGTTCGGTGAACAGTTCGAGCAGGCAGGCATTGGCGACCCGGCCGTCGACGATGACCACGGCGCGCACGCCTTCCTTGACGGCCTGCAATGCGGTCTCGACTTTCGGGATCATGCCACCCGCGATGGTCCCGTCCTCGATCAGCGCGGCGACGTCCTCGGGGGTGAGCTGGGTGATGACCTCGCCCTGCTTGTTCTTCACGCCGGCTACGTCGGTGAGCAGCAGCAGGCGGTCAGCCTGTAGCGCGCCCGCGATGGCGCCGGCCGCCGTGTCGCCATTGACGTTGAAGGTCTCGTTGTCGGCGACGCCGGTCGCAACCGGCGCGATCACCGGGATCAGCCCCGCATTGTAGAGGTCACGCACGATCTGCACGTTCATCTCGACCGGCTTGCCGACGAAGCCCAGTTCCGGGTCGTCGGCCTCGCAGACCATCAGGTCGTCATCCTTACCGGAAATACCGACCGCGCGACCGCCCTGATCGTTGATCGCCTGCACGATGCGCTTGTTGACGAGACCCGAGAGGATCATCTCGACGACCTCGACGGTGGCCTTGTCGGTGACGCGCTTGCCGCGCACCCATTCGCTCTCGATGCCGAGCTTTTTCAGCATGTCGTTGATCATCGGGCCGCCGCCATGCACCACGACCGGGTTCATCCCGACCTGCCGCATCAGCACGATATCACGCGCAAACTCTGCCATCGCCTCGTCGTCGCCCATCGCGTTGCCGCCGAATTTCACCACGACGACCGCGCCCGTGTAGCGTTGCAGATAGGGCAGGGCTTCGGAGAGGGTGCGGGCGGTGGCGATCCAGTCACGATCCATGGTCTGTTTTCTCATCTGCTGGTCCTCGGGCAGGGTGGCCCCATCTTGCTAGACCGTTCGCGCGGCGTTTGGAAGAGCCCCGTTGGAACGCCCGTTGCGCTCGGATCAAAAGCGTCTAGGGTCGGGGCAAGCGCGAGAACGGGAGTCAGGATCATGGATGATCGCAAGGTGATGCTGCTGACGGGGGCAAGCCGAGGGATCGGCCACGCCACGGTAAAACGTTTCGCGGCCGAAGGATGGCGGGTGATCACCTGCTCGCGGCAGCCCTTCCCCGAGAAATGTCCCTGGGGCGGCGGCCGCGAGGATCACATCCAGGTGGACCTGGCGAAACCAGACGAGGTCATTGATGCAATCGCCGATATCCGCGAGCGGATCGACGGGCAGTTGCACGCGCTGGTCAACAATGCGGGGATTTCGCCGAAAGGGCCGGAGGGGGAGCGACTGAACACGCTCGATACCGATCTGCGCACCTGGGGGCAGGTGTTCCACGTCAATTTCTTCTCTTCGATCGTGCTGGCGCGCGGATTGATGGAGGAGCTGTCAGCGGCGCGAGGCGCGGTGGTCAATGTGACCTCGATCGCGGGGTCGCGCGTCCATCCTTTCGCAGGCGCGGCCTATGCGACCTCGAAAGCCGCGCTCAAGGCGTTGACGCGCGAGATGGCGCATGATTTCGGGCCGCTGGGTGTGCGGGTGAACGCGATTGCACCGGGCGAGATCGAGACCTCGATCCTCAGCCCCGGCACCGAGAAGATCGTCGAGAAGCTGCCGCTGCGCCGCCTTGGCCAGCCCTCGGAAGTGGCCGATGTCATCTGGTTCCTGTGCTCGGACGCGTCGAGCTACGTCACCGGCACCGAGATCGAGGTGAATGCCGGTCAGCACGTCTGAGGCGTTCAGGCCTTCTTGCCGATCCGGGGCTCGGTGCCCATCGCGAGGCGCGCGATATTGGAGCGGTGACGCCAGAAGATCAGCACCGACAGGCCCGCCGCCAGCATCATCAGGTCGCGATGGTCGAGGAAATAGGCGAGCGGAACCGTTGCCGCCGCCGCGACCAGCGCCGAAAGCGAAGAGATCCGCGTTACCACCGCCGTGGCCAACCAGACCGCGCAAGACGCCAGCCCTACCGGCCAGGCGAGCGCGATCATCGTGCCGAGGAAGGTCGCAACCCCCTTGCCGCCCTGAAAACGCAGCCAGACGGGATAAATATGACCGATAAAGGCTGCCGCACCTGCGATCTGCGCTGCCGTCTCGCCAAGCGTATAGCGCGCGATCAGGACCGCAATCGCCCCTTTGCCGCTGTCGAGCAGCAGCGTTGCGAGCGCGGCGGGCTTGTTGCCGGTCCGCAGAACGTTCGTTGCGCCGATATTGCCCGAGCCGATCTTGCGTAAATCGCCAAGGCCGAAGAGCTTCGTGATCACGAGGCCAAAGGGCACGGAACCGAGCAGGTAGCCCAGTGCAGCCACCAGCCCGAGCCAAGCGGACCCGTTCTCAATTCCCGGCATAAGCCTGCCCTCGCCTCGTTTATGAGTCGTTATTGTTGCTATAAACCTGCACCCCCGCGACGAATGTGGCAAGCGTTTTGCCTTCCATTCGAGCAGTATCGAAGGGGGTGTTCTTAGATTTTGAGCGCAGTTTGAAGCGATCCATCACGAAGGGCGCGTCCGGATCGAAGAGTACGAGATCGGCCGGTGCGCCCTCGCAAAGCCGCCCCTGCGGCAGCCCGAGACGTTTCGCCGGATTCAGCGACATCGCCCGGAACAACTGCGGCAGGCTCAGCTGTCCGGCATGATACAGCCGCATCGCTGCGGGCAGGATCGTCTCCAGTCCCACTGCGCCGGAAGCCGCTTCCTCGAAGGGCAAGCGCTTGGATTCCTCGTCAGCGGGCGTGTGCATCGAACAGATCACGTCGATCACCCCGTCGGCCACCGCGCCGATCACCGCAAGGCGATCCTCCTCGTCGCGCAAGGGCGGGGTGAGCTTGAAGAAGGTCCGGTAATCGCCCACGTCGAGCGCGTTGAGCGTCAGGTGATGGATCGAGACGCCTGCCGTCACATCCAGCCCCGCCGCTTTCGCGCGTTTGAGCGCGGGCAAGGCCTTCGCCGTAGTGATCTGATCGGCGTGATAGGCAAGGCCCGTCATCTCGACCAGCGCCAGGTCGCGCTCCAGCCCCATACGCTCAGCCATCGGCGAGACGCCCGGCAACCCGCGCAGGCTGGCGAACTTGCCAGAAGTGACGGCCGCGCCTTTCGACAGGCCCGGTTCCTGCGGATGACCGATCACCAGAACGCCCAGATGGGCGGCGTAGGTGAAGGCGCGCTGCAGGGCCTTGGTCTGGTCCGAGACGCGGGCGACATCGGTGAAGGCCACCGCGCCCGCATCCTTGAGAAAGCCGATCTCGGTCATCTCCTGCCCGTCGCGGCTTTTCGTCAGCGCCGCCATATGCAGGATACGCACCGGGGCGTCCGCCGCCCGGCGACGCACGAATTCCAGCGTCTCGGGATTGTCGATGGCAGGCGCGGTATCGGGCCGCGCGACGATGGTGGTCACGCCGCCTGCGGCAGCTGCAAGGGCCGCCGAGCGGAAGCTCTCCATGTGCCGCTCCCCCGGCTCACCGATCTTCACGCCCAGATCCACGATCCCAGGCGCGAGGCATTTGCCGCCGCAGTCGATCACCTCGGCATCGGCGGGCGCAGACATGTCGCCGATAGCGGCGATCTTGCCGGCGTCGATGACCACGTTGCCGACGGTCTCGGTCAGCGCCTCGGGGTCGATCAGCTTGGCGTTTTGCAGAAACAGGGTCATCGCTCTCGCCTCACTTCGCCACCAGCTTGCGCGCGGCTTGCGCGCTTTCGATTTCACGCACCACCGGCGCCGCGTCGGCGAGGTGGCGGATCAGGTGCTTGTCGCCGGCTTTCGTCACGATCTGCACATCGCCCATCAGCGAGCGCACGGTCTGGATTTCGAGCAGCATCACCTGTTTGCCCTGTGGCCCGATCAGTCGCTTGTCGGTCAGCTGCCAGCGCCGCGCGAAGGCCTCCGAACGGAAATAGAGCCCGCGCAACGCCATGCCGAGCACAATGGCAAAGGCGGCGATGGTCACCTGATGTCCTTTGTCGAGCCAGAACAGCACCGCCGAGACGAGCACCGCACCGATCACCGCAAGCACAGCATGATCCGTCCAGTAGCGCTTTTGATCGGCGCTGAAGACGGCCAGAACCTTCTCGCCCTCATCGAGCGGCAATTCGCTCTCGGGGCCGGGCCGGTAGTTAAGAACCTCGTCGCGTTCGATCTTAGACATAGGTGTCTCCTGCAAGCGCGCGGCCGCGTTCGGCGCGCAGGTTGCGCGCGAGCAGGTCCATCACCGCCATGCGCACCGCCACGCCCATCTCGACCTGTTCCTGAATGACAGAGCGGTTGATGTCGTCGGCGATGGTGCCGTCAATCTCGACGCCGCGATTCATCGGCCCGGGATGCATCACGATCGCATCGTCCTTGGCAAAGGCGAGCTTTTCGGCGTCGAGCCCGTAGCGGTGGAAATATTCGCGCTCCGACGGGATGAAGCCGCCGTCCATGCGCTCTTTCTGAAGCCGCAGCATCATCACCACGTCGGCGTCTTTCAGCCCCTCGCGCATGTCGTGATAGACCTCGCAGCCGAACTCGGACACGCCCGAGGGCATCAGGGTCGGCGGCGCGATCAGGCGCACGCGGTTTTCCATCTTGCCGAGCAGGATCAGGTTCGAGCGCGCGACCCGGCTATGGGCCACGTCGCCGCAGATCGCGACGGTCAGACGCTGGATGCGGCCCTTCTCGCGCCGGATTGTCAGAGCATCCAGAAGCGCCTGCGTTGGGTGTTCATGCTTGCCGTCGCCCGCATTGATGACCGCGCATTCGACCTTCTGCGCCAGCAGGTCCACCGCCCCCGAGGAGCCATGCCGCACCACCAGAAGATCCGGGTGCATCGCGTTGAGCGTCAATGCCGTGTCGATCAGCGTCTCGCCTTTTTTCACGCTCGATGTCTGCATCGACATGTTCATCACATCCGCGCCGAGCCGCTTGCCCGCGAGCTCGAAGCTCGATTGCGTCCGGGTCGAGTTCTCGAAGAACATGTTGATCGCGGTCAGCCCTGCCAGTGCGTCGGTTTTCTTCACCGTGCGGCGGTTGAGATCGACATATTGTTCGGCAAGGTCGAGAACGGTGAGGATATCCTCGGGGCTCAGATGCTCGATCCCCAGCAGGTGCCTTGGGCGAAAAGCCATTGCGCGATGCTCCGATTAGACTGGTTCGCTTATGGCAAAGAGGGGGGCGGGCGTCCAGCCGCTTTACCGCCGCGGGGCGGCGGCTTAGGGTGGCGCAATGGAGACTCGGCCGACCCCGGAAATCGACTATCACGCTGCTCTGGCTGCCCTCGAATGGCAGCTCGAGATGGGCGTCGATACCGCGATCGCGGATGAGCCCTTCGATTGCTACGAATTGCCCGAGAAATCCGCGCAGGCGAAGGCACGCGCCCCCGAGGCACCGGTTCAGCCCGATCCGGCCCTGCCTCCGGTCGCGCAGGTGGCTCTGGTCGAGGGGCCCGATCCGGTCGCGGTGGCACGCGAGGCTGCGGGCAAGGCCCAGACTCTCGAAGCACTGCGTGCCGCGATCGAGGCCTATGATCTGTGCGACTTGAAGATGGGTGCGCGCAACACGGTCTTTGCCGATGGCAAGCCTGCCGCGCGGGTGATGATCATCGGCGAGGCGCCGGGGCGCGACGAGGACCAAAAGGGGCTGCCTTTCGTGGGGCGCGCGGGGCACCTGCTCGACAAGATGTTCGCCGCGATCGGTCTGTCCCGGCAATCCCCCGATGCCGAAGCCGCGCTCTATATCACCAATGTCCTGCCCTGGCGCCCGCCGGGCAATCGCGATCCCGAACCTGCCGAGATCGCGCAGATGCTGCCCTTCCTCGCCCGCCATGTCGATCTGGCCGATCCCGACCTGATCGTGCTGATGGGCAATGCCGCCTGTTCGGCCGCGCTGGGCAAGCGCGGCATCCTGCGGTTGCGCGGGACCTGGGCCGAGGCCTTCGGACGGCCCTGCCTGCCGATGACCCACCCCGCCTATCTGCTGCGCAACCCTGCGGCCAAGCGCGAGGCCTGGGCGGATCTCCTGTCGCTGCGCGCGCGGCTCGATCAGGGCTGAAAATCGCGCCAAACCGTCGCAGATCCGTGAAAAAGTGACGGACGCGGCGCCCTGCCACGTAGAGAAAACCATTCCCCGAGCCTATTTGGGCGGGGTAACATGATCTCGCGCGATTGTGGGCGCCGGTGAGCGCCCGCCCAATATTGAGACTGGAGTCGATATGCGGTTTCTGACCCGCTCCCTGATGGGGCTGTTTCTACTGGCCTTGACGCTGGGCCTGCTCGCGATGGGCGGGTTCTCGATCTACAAGGCGGTCGAGGCGCGCAAGGCGCGGGGTGGAAATGCGCAGATGCAGCGCGAGCGGGTCTTCGCGGCCAACGTGATGCCGGTCGAGTTCGGCACCATCGCGCCGGTGCTGACCGCCTATGGCGAGGTGCGCTCGACGCGCGAGCTGGAATTGCGCGCTTCGGCGGCCGGAACGATCGTGGAGCTCGCGTCCGATTTTGAAGATGGCGCGGAGGTCGAGAGGGGGCAGCTTCTGGTGAAGCTCGATCCGGCCGAGGCGCAGGCGACCCGCGACAGTGCTGCGGCATCGGTCGCTGAGGCGGAAGCCGCATTGGCGCAGGCCGAGCGCGCCTTGCTTATCGCCCGCGATGATGTGAGCGCGGCGCAGCGTCAGGCCGATCTGCGGCGCAAGGCGCTCGACCGTCAGCAATCGCTTTCGGATCGGGGCGTGGGGTCTGCTGCGACGCTGGAGACGGCGGAGCTTGCGGCCTCTGCCGCAGATCAGGCGGTGCTCAACCGTCGCTCGGCCCTTTCGACCGCACAGGCACAGCTTGATACCGCGCGCACCGGGCTGACCCGTGCGAAGATCACGCTCTCGGAGGCGGAGCGAAAGCTCTCCGATACCGAGGTCCGGGCCGAGTTCGCAGGCCGCCTAGCGGAGGTGAACGCGGTGGCTGGCGGCTTGGTGTCGACCAACGAGATGCTGGGCAAGCTGATCGACCCGACCGCGTTGGAGATCGCCTTCCGCGTCTCGACCGCGCAATTCGCGCGGCTGAGCGATGCGCGGGGCGAGCTGCGCGACCTTCCGGTCACGGTGGAACTGGTCGCCGGAGAAGAGACGCTGACCGCCCAAGGGCAGCTCTCGCGCGTTTCCGCTGCCGTCGATGATGGCGTGACGGGGCGGCTTCTCTTCGCACGGATCGAAACGGGCGCTGCGAACCTGCGCCCGGGCGATTTCGTCACCGTGCGTCTAAGCGAGCCCGCGCTCGACAATGTAGCCGAGATCCCCTCGGCGGCGGCCGATGCGAAAAGCACCGTGCTCGTGCTCGGGGCGGAGGACCGGCTCGATGAGGCGCCCGTCACCATTCTGCGCCGTCAGGGCGATGCGGTGATCATCCGTGGGGACCTCGCCCCCGGCACGGAGATCGTGACCGAACGTACACCGCTTCTGGGCCGCGGTATCAAGCTGCGTCCGATGCGGCCCGGCCAGCCCGAGGCAGCCACCGGACCCGAGATGATGAAGCTCGACCCGGAGCGGCGCGCCAAGCTGATCGACTATGTCGAGACAAACCCCGCCATGCCCGACCGCGCCAAGCAGCGCTTCCTTGCCGAACTGAAGCAGGAAGAAGTGCCGGTCGCGACCGTCGAGAAACTCGAATCGCGGATCGGGGGCTGAGATGGCAGCAAATCTGGACCCGAGGGAATTGCCGCCCGGACGCGGGCTGATCGGCATGTTCACCCGTCACGCCACGCTCGCCAATATCGTGCTCGTGGTGATGATCTGCGCCGGTCTGATCGCCCTGCCGAGGATGAGGGCGCAGTTCTTTCCCGACTCGGTCGAGGAATCGGTCTCCGTCTCGGTCACCTGGGAAGGGGCGGGGGCCGAAGAGGTCGATCGCGCCATCGTGCAGGTGCTCGAACCTTCGCTGATCGCGGTCGAGGGGGTCGAGAATTCCGAAAGCCGCGCGTCTGAGGGCTCGGCCCGCATCAGCCTCGATTTCGAACCGGGCTGGGACATGTCGCGCGCGGTCAACGATGTCGAGAACGCGCTGGCGACGGCGGGAGATCTGCCCGAAGGGGCCGAGGAACCCGAGGTCACGCGGGGCGTCTGGCGCGATACGGTGACCGATCTGGTGATCACCGGGCCGCTTTCGACCGAACAGCTCGGACGTTTGGGCGACGAGGCGGTGGTGCGGCTTTATCAGCAAGGTGTCACGCGCACCGCGTTGGCCGGGATCGCCGCGCCCGAGACCGTCGTCGAAGTGCCGACCGTCTCGATGATGGCCCATGATGTGACGCTCACGGAGATCATCAACGTGATCGCCGCCGAGGCCGCGACCGATCCCGCAGGCGATGTGGCGGGCGGCGCGACCCGCGTAACAACCGGTGAGGAACGCCGGTCCGCTCCCGAGATCGCGGCCCTCGTGATCCGGACCGAACCTGATGGCTCGCAGCTTACTGTGGGCGATGTCGCGCGCATCCATGTCGCGGGCGGCGATCGCAACAAGGCCTATTTCGTCGGTGACAATCCGGCCGTGGTGATCAATGTCGCGCGCTCGGCCGCGGGCGATGCAATCGCGATCCAGAAGAAGGTGCAGGCGGTTGTCGCGCAGATGCAGCCGACCCTACCCGCCGGGACCACGATGGACCTTGTGCGCACGCGCTCCGAGCGGATCACGCAGCGCCTCGACCTGCTGGTGAATAACGGGGTGCTCGGTCTCGGGCTGGTGCTGGGGCTGCTGTTCCTGTTTCTCAATGCGCGTACCGCGTTCTGGGTGGCGATGGGCATCCCCACCTCGATGGCTGCGGCTCTGGCGGTGATGTATTTCTCCGGCATGACGCTGAACATGATCTCGATCTTTGCGCTCATCCTGACGCTGGGGATCGTGGTCGATGATGCAATCGTGGTGGGCGAACATGCCGATTTCCGCGCGCGCCATCTGGGTGAGCATCCCACGCTGGCCGCCGAGAATGGTGCGCGGCGCATGGCCGCCCCCGTCTTTGCCTCGACCCTGACGACCGTCATCGCCTTCGCGGGCCTGACCGTGATCGGCGGGCGCATGGGCAACATGATCGTCGATATTCCCTACACGGTGATCGCGGTGCTGATGGCCTCGCTGGTCGAATGCTTCATCATCCTGCCCAATCACATGAGCCACGCGCTGCGGCATACCTCTGAAGGCAAGTGGTATGACTGGCCCTCGCGGCAGGTGAACCGTGGGCTCGACTGGTTCCGCCGCAAGGTAATGAAGCCGCTGACGCGGGCAGTCGTCACCGCGCGCTATCCGGTCATCGCAGCGGCGATCGCGTTGCTCTTGTGGCAGGTCTCCTTCGTGATGTCGGGCAAGGTGCAGTGGCGCTTCTTCAATCCGCCCGAGCAATCCACCGTCAACGGCTCCTTCTCGATGGTCGAGGGCGCGACGCGCGCTGACACCGAGGCGATGATGCGCGCGATGCAGGCGACGGTGACGCGCGTCGCCAAGGAGTTCGAGGACGAATACGGCGTGAACCCGGTCGAATACGCCATCGCGCAAATCGGCGGGGCGTCTGGGCGTGCGCTGGCCTCGGCCGACACCAAGGATACAGATCTGCTCGGCTCGATCTCGATCGAGGTGATCGACCCCGATTACCGTCCTTATTCGAGCTTCGATTTCGTCTCGCGGCTGCAACAGGAAACGCCACGCCTGCCTCTGGTCGAAGAGATCAGCTTCCGGCGCTTCTCGATGGGTGGCGCAGGCGACGGGATCGCGGTGCAATTCTCCGGTGCGGAAACGCGCGTGCTCAAGGAGGCCGCCGAGGATCTCAAGACGGCACTGGCGCAATTCCCCGAGGTTTCGGCGGTCGAGGATAACCTCGCTTATGACAAGCAGGAGCTGGTGCTCGACCTCACCCCGCAGGGCGATGCGCTGGGCTTCGATATCGCGACGCTCGGACGCGAGCTGCGCGCGCGGCTCAACGGTACCGAAGCGGCGAGCTTCCCCGATGGTGTGCGCTCGGCCACGATCCGGGTGGAACTGCCGCCCGAGGAACTGGCCGCCGACTTCATCGACCGGATGCAGCTGCGCACGCCCGCAGGTCAATGGGTGCCGCTGGCCGATATCGTCTCGGTGCGCAGCCAGACCGGCTTCTCGACGATCCGGCGCGAGGATGGCGTGCGGCAGGTCTCGGTGACGGGCGATGTCTCCGAGGACGATCCCGCGCGGGCCAATGCGATTCTGTCCCAGGTCGAGACCGAGATCCTGCCGCGTATCGCCGAGGAACGCGGTGTGGCCTATGTGATGTCGGGTCAGGCCGAGCAGGAACGCGATTTCATGTCCGATGCGACGGTCGGCCTGTCGATGGTGGTGATCGGGATCTATATCGTGCTCGCCTGGATCTTCGCGAGCTGGACCCGGCCGCTGGTGGTGATGTCGGTGATCCCCTTCGGCGCGGTCGGTGCGATCTGGGGCCATTATGTCTGGAACCTGCCGATGTCGATGTTCGCCGTAGTCGGCGGAATCGGCATGGTGGGGATCATCATCAACGATGCGATCGTGCTGATCTCGACCGTGGACGAATATGCCGAGAGGCGCGGCATCGTCCCGGCCATCGTCGATGCGGTCTCCGATCGTCTGCGCCCGGTTCTGCTGACCACGCTGACGACAGTGCTGGGCCTTGCGCCGCTCCTTTACGAACAATCGAGTTCGGCGCTGTTCCTGAAATCGACCGTCATCACGCTGGTCTATGGCTTGGGCTTCGGCATGGTGATCGTGCTGCTGGTCGTGCCTGCGATGCTCGCGATCCAGCTCGATTTCGGGCGCCAGATCACGGCCGTGCGCCATGGCGCTCGGGTGGTGAAGCTGCGCGGCATTCTGGGCGGTGTCGCGGCGCTCCTGATCGTGGCTTTCGCGATTACGCTGGGCCGCGCGATGCTGACGGGTCAGGCGATGATGCCCGCCTTCGGAGGCTTTGCGCTGATCGCGACGATGATCGTGCTGGCGGCGGGGCTGATCGCACCGCGTCTGCTGCGCGGTCACGTCCGGCACATGGCGCCGCCCGAGGCCTGATCGGCCTCGGACCGGCTTACTCGGTGCAGCCCTCGATCTGCACAGGTCCGCGATCCGAGAGCACGGTGATGCGCACGTCGCGGAGATCGAGATCGAAAGGTTTCGCCTCAGGGGGCACGAAATCGGCCGAAGCCACGAGGGCATCACCCTCGCGATGGCTGGTCGCCTCCGAAACCCAGACCGGGCGCGAGGCCAGCTCGAACAACGTCTCTTCCGGGCCAATGGCCGGCGGCAGGTCGATCCGCGCGGTGACTTTGACCCCGTCGCGCACCGCTTCGGTCTGGCAGCGGGTAACGGCATCGACCGGTTTCGGCTCCGCGGCCAGCGCCTGCTCGATCCGCGGGTCGAGCGCGCCTTTTCCCGAAAGCTCGGCCTCGAGGTTCAGCGTCACCGGCACACAGATCTGGTCGCAGATCCCGATCGTTGCTTCGGCCTTCAGCGTCACCGGTTTCGTCGGATCAGCGGGTGTGATCGAGACCGGTAGCAGCACCCCGTCGTGATAGCCGATCGTGCGCATCCCGGCGGAAAGAAAAATTTCGGGTGCGGGCCAATGCAGTTTCACATCGGCCACATTCTGCGAGCCCGCGAAGGTGATCTGCGGCGGAATGCCCGCATCGCCCGGCGCGCGCCAATAGGTCTTCCAGCCCGGTGCCAGCGAGATCTCGAGCCCGGCCATCCGCGAGCCGTCCTTACGCTGCCAGCCGGGCAGCAATTCGGCATTCTCCAAGCCCGGGGGCGGAGGCGGCGCCGGAAGAACGCTCTGCTGCGCGGGCGCGGCAAAGGGCAAGGTGGCAAGCGCAAGGCTCAGAACTGGTAACAGACGTGTCATACTCTTTCCCTAGCCTCTGCGGCGTGCCTGCCAAAGTCACAAACGCGACAGGGCGTTGCAACAATTGACCCGCGATCAGGCTCGGCTGGCGAAACGGCCTTGAACCCTGCCTCCCGCGACGCCACCTTTAGATAGCAGCTATGGATCGCAAAGGACTGCGACAATGGATCTCACGGGCAAATTCCTGATCGCGATGCCGGGCATGGGCGATCCGCGCTTCGAGCATTCGGTGATCGCGGTCTGCGCACATTCGCCGGAGGGCGCGATGGGGCTGATCGTCAACAAGCCGCTGCCCAAGCCCGACTTTTCCGAACTGCTCGAGACGCTCGGCATCGAGGGACCGGGCTCCGATATCCGCCTCAACCGTCCGATCCTGTTCGGCGGCCCGGTCGAGACCGGGCGTGGCTTCGTGTTGCATTCGCCCGACTGGCGGCGCAGCGAAGGTCAGATGGAAGTGACGGACCGGCTGCGGATGACCGGCACGCGCGACATTCTCGAAGATATCGCGATGGGCCGTGGGCCCGATCAGGCACTGATGGCCCTTGGCTATGCGGGCTGGGGACCGGGACAGCTCGAGGAGGAGATCCTCGACAATGGCTGGCTCATCGCCGACAGCGATGCCGATCTTGCGCTTGATGGCGATCACGCGACCAAGTGGACGCGCGCTCTTGAAGGTATGGGAATCGATCCGCGGACTCTCTCATCTGCCGCCGGACACGCCTGAGCCCGATCATTCGTTTCGCTTTGCGCGTGTGCCGCGCAAGTTTCGCCAAGCTTCTTGGGGCTTGCGCGAAAGCCTTCTCACATGGGTGTGACCGTCGCGACGTCAGACTTGCGCGTGCGGGAAACTTCACTCTTGATGATGCATCAATGAAAAACCGGGGGGCGTCGGGATCACCCTGAGGTTGTGTGCTGCGACGCTCCGACCCCGGACAAATCGGAGGTATCCCTTGAAATCCATAGCCGCGATTTCCGCCCTTGCCCTGATGCTGGGCAGCGCCGTGCCCGTTCTTGCCCAGTCGAGCCATGTTCCCGAAGGCACCAAGCTCGCCGCGAACCAGACCTTCACATACTGGATGCAGGACGATCTCAAGACGCTCGATCCCGATCTGAACACGTCGAAGGATGGCAACGACGTGCTCCACCAGCTCTTCGAGGGGCTCTACGATCAGGATGCGGAGGGCAATCTTGTA
The DNA here is from genome assembly GCF_000714535.1 of Thioclava pacifica DSM 10166. Classification (GTDB taxonomy): domain Bacteria; phylum Pseudomonadota; class Alphaproteobacteria; order Rhodobacterales; family Rhodobacteraceae; genus Thioclava; species Thioclava pacifica. The sequence continues at coordinate 219,399 of NZ_AUND01000023.1, forward strand.
CCCGCGCTCGCAACCAGCTTCGACGTCTCGGACGACAAGATGACCTACACGTTCCACCTGCGCGAAGGCGCGAAATGGTCGAACGGCGATCCGGTCACCGCGCAGGATTTCGTCTATGCCTGGCAGCGTCTGGCCGATCCGAAGACCGCTTCGGACTACGCCTGGTATATGGAGCTGATGCAGGTCCAGAACGCCCATGCGGTGATCGCGGGCGAGAAGCCGGTGACCGATCTGGGCGTGAAGGCGCTCGACGACATGACGCTGCAGGTCCAGCTTGAGACCCCGATCCCCTATTTCCGTCAGATGCTGGTGAACTCCTCGACCTTCCCGGTGCCGCAAAAGGTCGTCGAGAAATTCGGCTCGGACTGGACGAAGCCCGAGAACATGGTCTCGAACGGGGCCTATAATCTCAAGTCGTGGAAGATCGGCGAGAGCATCGAGCTGGTGAAGAGCGACAGCTACTGGGATGCGGCGAATACCACGCTGACCGATCTGAAATTCGTCCCGATCACCGATCTCAACCAGGCGCTGACGCGCTACGAGGCGGGCGAGCTCGATTTCGTGCAGACCCCGGCGGGCCAGTATCCGCGCCTCAAGGACGAGTATCCGGATCAGGCCTTCGCACCGCCGCGCTCGTGTTCCTATTCCTACATCTTCAACGTGGGTGACAGCGGCCCCGAGGCGCTGAAAGACGTGCGCGTGCGCAAGGCGCTCAGCTACGCGATCGACCGCGACATCATCGTCGACAAGATCCTCAAGGGTGGCCAGAAGCCGGCCTATAGCTGGACCCACTGGGCGACCGCGGGCTTCACCATGCCCGAGACGGATTACTCGAAGATGACCCAGGCCGAGCGAATGGCGAAGGCCAAGGAGCTGCTGAAAGAGGCTGGCTACGGCCCCGACCACCCGCTCAAGCTGCGCCTGATGTATAACACCTCGTCGGATCACAAGAAGCTCGCCATCGCGGTACAGCAGTTCTGGAAGCCGCTCGGGGTCGAGGTCACGCTCGAGAATTACGAGTGGAAGGTCTATCTCGAGAAACAGCAGCAGCACGATTTCGACATTTCGCGCTATGGCTGGTGTGCCGATTACAACGAACCCTCGACCTATCTCGACGTGCTGACCTCGTGGTCGGATCAGGATGTGGGCGAGTGGAAGGACCCGGCCTATGACGCGCTGCTGAAAGACAGCAAGACCGCCGCCGATCCGCAGGCCGATTACACCAAGGCCGAGCAGATCCTCGCCGAGCAGATGCCGCTCGCGCCGGTCTACCACTACTCGCTGCCGATGCTGCTCAACTCGCATATCAAGGGCTACCCGTTCGAGAACGTGGAGCTGAACTGGTATGCGAAGAACATGTATCGCACGGCGAATTAAGCCGCGCGGACCCAAATCGGGCGGGCTGAGCGATCGGCCCGCCCGAGCCATTCCGGGGTAATCGTATGATCGTCTATATTCTCAAGCGTCTGGCCATTGCGATCCCGACGCTGCTCACGCTCATCATCGCGAGCTTCGTGCTGATGCATGTGGCGCCGGGCGGGCCGTTCACCGCCGAGCGCGCCGTGCCGCCCGAAGTGCTTGCCAACCTGAACGCGAAATACGGGCTCGACCAGCCGCTGTGGCGCCAGATCGCCACCTATCTGTGGAACGTGGTCGCCCATTTCGATTTCGGACCCTCTTTCACCTACAAGGACCGCTCGGTGAACGACATCATCGCGCAGGGCTTTCCGGTGACGCTGACCTATGGCTTCCTGAGCTTCATCACCGCCGTTCTGGTCGGGGTGAGCCTCGGTGTGACGGCCGCGATCAAGCGCAATTCCTGGCTCGACTATCTCGCCGTCGGCATCTCGATCGGCGCGCAGGTGCTGCCGAATTTCGTGATGGCGCCGATCCTCGTGCTGATCTTCACGCTGTCGCTGCACTGGCTGCCCGGTGGTGGCTGGAGCTTCGACGATCCGCGGTTCTGGATCATGCCGGTGATCGCGCTCTCGACCTCCTACATGGCCTCGATCGCGCGGATCACGCGCTCGTCCATGCTGGAGACGCTGAGCTCGAACCACATCCGCACGGCCCGCGCCAAGGGCTTGCCGAAGCGCAAGATCATCCTGCGCCACGCGCTCAAACCCGCGCTGCTGCCGGTGATTTCCTATCTCGGGCCGGCCTTCGTTTCGATGATCACCGGCTCGGTGATCGTGGACGTGTATTTCACCACCGGCGGGATCGGCAAAAGCTTCGTCGATAGCGCGCTCAACCGCGATTACGCGGTGATGATGGGGATCACGATCCTACTGGGCACGCTCACCATCCTGTTCAACCTTGTCGTCGACATCATCTACGGATGGATCGACCCGAAAATCCGGTATTGAGATGGTCATAGATGAAACCAAGATGACCTCGCTCGCCGAGGCAACGAGCCGCGAAGACGTGGCGGGCCGCTCGCTCTGGGCCGATGCGCGCCGCCGCTTCTTCCGCAACAAGGCCGCGATCTTCGGGCTGGGGCTGCTGATCTTCGTCGTGAGCTTCGCGCTGTTCGGCAACCTTCTGGCGGCGTGGAACAATTCCGACATCGACTATAACGTGATGGGCGATGCGACGGCCTCGGCGCCGTCACTCGCCAACGGGCATTATTTCGGCGCCGACGATCTGGGGCGCGACCTGTTCGCGCGCACCGTGCAAGGCACCCAGATCTCGTTGCTGGTGGGCGTGATCGGCACGCTGATCGCGGTCTCGGTGGGCACGGTCTATGGTGCGATCTCGGGCTATTTCGGCGGCCGCGTCGACGGGTTCATGATGCGCCTCGTCGATATCCTACTGGCGATCCCCTACATGTTCGTGCTGATCCTGCTGCTGGTCATGTATGGCCGCTCGATCGGGATGCTTTTCGTGGGGGTAGGCCTGATATCCTGGCTGGAGATGGCGCGGATCGTGCGCGGCCAGACCCTGACCCTGAAGAACCGCGAATATGTCGAGGCCGCGCGCGCCATCGGCGTGCCTGCACCCACGATCATCCGCCGCCATATCCTGCCGAACCTCGTGGGCGTGGTGGTGGTCTTCGCGACGCTGCTGGTGCCGCTGATGATCCTGACCGAGAGCTTCATCTCCTTCCTTGGCCTCGGCGTGCAGGAACCGCAGACCTCGCTGGGCGCGCTGATCTCGGAAGGGGCGGGGACGATGAGCTATGGCACGCTGTGGCAGCTGGCCTTCCCGCTTTTCTTCTTCGTCATCACCCTCTTCGGTTTCTATTTCGTGGGGGACGGGCTGCGTGACGCGCTCGACCCGAAGGAGCGCTGATATGGCCTTGCTGGACGTAAAAGACCTCAATGTCCGTTTCGAGACGCCCGAGGGCGAAATCCATGCGGTCAACGGCGTCAGCTTCGCGCTGGAAAAGGGCGAGGCGCTCGGCATCGTGGGCGAATCCGGATCGGGCAAGTCGCAGCTCAGCTTTTCGATCCTCGGGCTGCTGGCCGCGAACGGGAAAGCCTCGGGTTCGGTGGAATTCGAGGGGCGGGAGATCCTGAACCTGTCCGAGCGCGAGCTGAACAAGATCCGCGCCGACCGGATCGCGATGGTGTTTCAGGACCCGATGACGGCGCTCAACCCCTATATGCGGATCTCGGACCAGATGGCCGAGGTGCTGATGCTGCACAAGGGGCTTTCCAAGCGCGATGCGGTGGCCGAGGCCGCGCATATGCTCGATCTGGTGAAGATCCCGGATGCGAAGAACCGGGTGCGGCTGTTCCCGCATGAATTCTCGGGCGGGATGCGTCAGCGCGTGATGATCGCGATGGCGCTTTTGTGCAAACCCGATGTGCTGATCGCGGACGAGCCGACCACGGCGCTCGACGTGACGGTGCAGGCGCAGATCATGGACCTGCTGGGAGAGCTGCGGCGCGAGCTGGGAATGGCCACGGTGCTGATCACTCATGACCTCGGCGTGGTCGCGGGCTTCTGCGAGCGTGCGATCGTTATGTATGGTGGTCAGGTGATGGAGCAATCGCCCGTCGATCCGCTCTTCGCTAACCCGACCCACCCTTACACGCGAGGCTTGCTGGGCGCGTTGCCGCGGCTTGACGCGGGCAATGCGATGACCCCGATCCGGGGCAATCCGCCGAACATGACGGGCGCGCCGAAGGGCTGCCCGTTCTGCCCGCGCTGCGACTTTGCCGAGGAGATTTGCGCGCAGGATATGCCGGCGCTGACGCAATTCAGCGAGGGGCGCGCCCGCGCCTGTCACCGTTCCATTGAAACGATCGAGGAGGCCGCCGCATGACGACCCCGCTGATCGAGGCCCGCGACATTCGGGTCACTTTCGACATCCGCCGCGCTTCGGACCTGCCCTGGACCGAGCCGCCGAAGCTGCGCGCGGTGAATGGCGTGAGCTTCAAGCTCGAGCAGGGCAAGACGCTCGGCATCGTGGGCGAGTCCGGTTGCGGTAAGTCCACGCTGGCCCGCGCGCTGATCCGGATGCTGCCCGCCGAAGGCGAGGTGCTCTGGGAGGGCAAGACCGATCTGCTCACCCTCTCGCCGCGGCAGATGCTCAAATACCGCTCCGATATCCAGATGATCTTCCAGGACCCGCTGGCTTCGCTCGACCCGCGCATGACGGTGGGCGAGATCATCGCGGAACCCCTGCGCACGCATCGCCCGAAAATGGGCCGTGCGGCGCGCAAGGAAAAAGTCCGCGAGATGATGGAGAAGGTCGGTCTGCTGCCGAACCAGATCAACCGCTATCCACACGAGTTCTCGGGCGGTCAGTGTCAGCGCATCGGCATCGCCCGCGCGCTGGTGGTAGAGCCGAAGCTGCTGATCTGCGACGAACCCGTCTCGGCGCTCGACGTGTCGATCCAGGCGCAGGTGATCGCGCTGCTCGAAGACCTGCGCCGCGATCTGGGCCTCACGATCATCTTCATCGCCCATGACCTCAGCGTCGTGCGCCATGTCTGCGACGAGGTGATGGTGCTCTATCTGGGCCAGATGATGGAGGCGGGCGCGACCGAGAAGCTCTTCACCGAGCCGCAGCACCCCTATACGCAGGCGCTTCTGTCGGCGGTGCCGATCCCCGATCCGGAGGTCGAGCGCAACAAGACCCTGATCGCGCTGGAAGGCGACCTGCCAAGCCCGCTCAACCCGCCCTCGGGCTGTCCGCTGCGCACGCGCTGTCCGCGCGCGAGCGAGATCTGCGCGAGCAAGCCGCCGACCGAAGAGGTCGCGGGACGGCAGGTCTTCTGCCACCATCCCGGACCTGCGGCCGAAGTGCAGGCGGTTCTGGCCGAAAGCTGAAAACTTGGGCGTCGGGCGGGCGCGACCCTGCCCGCTCACGCCATTTTGCGCCGATTGACGCGAAGGTATTTTTCCGATCGGTCAAATCGCTGTTACGCTTCCGGGATAGAGCGCTCCGACAAGGAGCCATTGTCCCGGAGGACCCCCATGTCGCTTATTTCGCGCCGTCATTTCCTGCTTACCACCACTGCTGCTGGCGGGTTGGTGATGGTCCACCCCTTCACCGCGCAAGCCGCGGCGGGGCAGGCCCACCTGCGCCTGCTCTGCACGACCGATATTCACTGCCATATCCGCCCCTATGATTATTACGCCGACAAGCCCGTCGATACGGTCGGGCTGTCGCGCACGGCCTCGCTGATCGAGGCGGTGCGATCGGAAGCCGCCAATACGATGACCTTCGACAATGGCGATTACATGCAGGGCAACCCGATGGCCGATTACATCGCCTATTCGAAGGGGATGAAGGAGGGCGACACCCACCCGGTCATCGCGGCGATGAATATCCTCGGCTATGATTGCGGCACGCTCGGGAACCACGAGTTCAACTACGGGATGGATTTCCTGAAGAAGGTGAACGATCGCGCGAACTTCCCGATGGTCTGCGCGAATTTCGCCCATAAGCTCGGGGCCTCCCCGCGCGAGGATGACCTGTATCTGCCGCCCTACCTGATCCTTGACCGGGACCTGACCGACGGGGCGGGGAACAAGATGCCGATCCGCATCGGCGTGATCGGCTTCGTGCCGCCGCAGATCATGCAATGGGACCGCCCGCATCTGGAGGGCAATTACCAGACCCGCGACATCGTCGAGGCCGCCCGCGCCTGGGTGCCGCAGATGCGCGAGGACGGTGTCGACCTGATCGTCGCGCTCGCCCATACCGGCATCGACAACGGCCCGCAAAGCGACGGCATGGAGAACGCGGCCTTCTATCTCGCCGGTGTCGACGGGATCGACGCGGTCATCACCGGTCACCAGCACCGCAACTTCCCCGGCAAGGATTTCGACGGCCCCGGTATCGACAACGAGAAGGGCACGCTGCAGGGCAAACCGGCGGTGCAGGCGGGCTTCTGGGGCAACCATATGGGCCTGATCGACCTGATGCTTAGCCATGACGGCGGCAAGTGGCAGATCGCGGCGCATAGCTCCGAGATCCGCCCGATCTTCTCGCGCGGCGAGGACCGTTCGATCACAGCGCTCACCACCGATTACGAGCCGGTCTTGGCGAGCTCCAATCAGGTGCATGAAGAGACGCTGAAATATGTTCGCGCGAAGGTGGGCGAGACCTCGGTGCCGCTCTATTCCTATTTCGCGCTGGTGGCGGATGACCCGTCGGTGCAGATCGTCTCGAATGCGCAGATCTGGTATGTGAAGACGCTGCTCGAAGGCACGCCCGAGGGCAAGCTGCCGCTCCTGTCGGCGGCGGCGCCGTTCAAGGCGGGCGGGCGCGGCGGTCCGGATTATTACACCGATGTTCCGGCGGGTCCGGTCGCAATCAAGAACGTGGCCGATCTCTACCTCTACCCGAACACGCTGCAGGTGGTGAAAGTGACCGGCGCGCAGGTGAAGGACTGGCTGGAACGCTCGGCGGGGATGTTCAACCAGATCGAACCGGGCGCGAAGGATGCCACGCTCCTGAACCCCGATTTCCCGTCCTACAATTTCGACGTGATCGACGGGGTGACCTATCAGATCGACATCACCCAGCCCTCGAAATACGACAGCGACGGCAATCTGGTGAATGCGGACGCGAACCGGATCGTCGATCTGCACTATCAGGGCAAGCCGATCGACCCGCAGGCCGAATTCGTGATCGCGACGAACAATTACCGTGCCTCGGGCGGGGGTAGTTTCCCCGGTGCGGATGGCTCGACGGTGATCTACCGCGCGCCCGATACCAACCGCGACGTGATCGTGCGCTACATCCACGAGGCTGGCACGATCAACCCCAAGGCCGATGCGAACTGGTCCTTCGCGCCTGCGGGGGGCGCGACGGTTCTGTTCGAGACCGGGCCGAAAGCGCAGGCTTATCTCGAAGACGTGAAGTCGCGCGGGCTGAAAATCGAACCGGCCGGAGACGGAGAAGGGGGCTTCGCGCTCTACCGGATCACGCTGTAAGTCTATGATATGGAAAGAATGAACGGGGCGCTTCGGCGCCCCTTTCGTGTTTTTGAGCCATGTTCCCAGCGCATGGCGGCTCTTGACAGAGTGGCGACAGATAATCGGACCGCTATCGTAAGACAGGTCAATTCGCCGGAACGCACCGGCATGCGGACAGGGAGAACGGACGTATGGGCTTTGGTTTGGTGACGCGGCGCGCGGCATTTGGGGCGCTCGCGAGCGGTGTGATGAGTGTCGCGGCCCTTGCGCAAGGGATGTCCGGCGCGGGCGGCTCGGGGGCTACCGAGGTCGGCGTGATGCAGGTCGATGCCCAACCCGTGCCCTATGTCGTCACGCTTCCGGGCCGCGCGGTTGCCTATGAGCAGACCGATATCCGTCCCCGCGTGGCGGGCACCATCGCCTCGATCGACTATGACGCCGGTCACAAGCTGAAAGCCGGCGATCCGCTATTCCATATCGACGACGATACCTACCGGGCCGAACTCACCGCCGCGCAGGCCGAGAAAGTCAGCGCCGAGGCGAATGTAAAAGCGGCGCAGGCCCAGGTGGATCGCTACACCAAGCTTGAACAAACCTCCGTCTCGATCAGCGATCTGGAAAGCGCGCAGGTCACGCTGGCGCAGGCCAAGGCGTCGCTTCTGACCGCACAAGCCGATCTGCAAACCGCTCAGCTCAATCTCGACCGCACGGTGATCCGCTCACCCATTGATGGGGTGCCGGATGTGGCGCAGGTCTCGGTGGGTTCGCTCGTGACGGCGAACCAGACCGACGCGCTGACCACGGTGACGCGGCTTGATCCGATCTATGTCGATGTGTCGGAAAGCTCGGCGCGGATCATGCGCGTGCGTCAGCGTATCAGCCAGGGCACGCTCCAGCGCGGCGAGCAGCTCAAGGTCTCGCTGCTGCTGGAAACGGGCGAGGAATATGACGGGACCGGCACGCTGGTCAGCCCCGGCGCGACGGTCTCCTCGACCACCGGAACGGTCGATTTCCGCTTCAGGTTCGACAATCCCGACCGGCTGATCCTGCCCGGGCAATTCCTGCGCGCGAAGATCACGCTGGGCACGACGCAGGCAATCCTTGTGCCGCAGCGCGCGACGACGCGGGAGAGCGACGGTTCGCTTTCGGCCTTCGTCGCGGCCGACGGCAAGGCGAAAAAGGTGACGCTGAGCACGGCAGGGACGTATCAGAATGCGTGGATCGTGACGGACGGAATCGCGAGCGGTGATCAGGTGATCCTCGACGGGCTCAAGAACCTGCGCGACGGGGCCGAGATCAAGACGGTGCCGGTGACGATCAATGCAGAGGGCGTTGTGAAAGACGCGGCGCCGGCGGATGCCGCCGCAACGGCGGAGTAATCCCGACATGATCCGCTTCTTCATTCACCGCCCCGTTTTCGCGATCGTGCTCGCACTGGTGACGATCCTCGCTGGCGGTTACGCGATTACCCAATTGCCCGTGTCGCAATATCCCGAGGTCGCGCCGACCACGATCCGCATTTCGGCCAGCTATTCGGGCGCCACTGCCGAGGCGGTCGAGAACTCGGTCACCACACCGATCGAGGATGCGCTGACCGGGCTCGACGGGATGCTCTACATGGAGAGCTCGTCGCAGCAGGGCTCGTCGCGCGTCACGATCACGTTCGACGGTTCTGTCGATCCGATCGACGCCGAGAACGAGGTGCAGACCAAGATCCGCAAGGTCGAAAGCTCGCTGCCCGATGCGGTGCAGAGCTCCGGGGTGAGCGTCTCGCGCTCGTCCTCCGACATCCTGATGGTCGGCGCGCTCGTCTCGACCGACGGGCGGTTCTCGACCGTTGAACTGGGCAACATCCTCGACACCGAGATAAAAGGGGCGATCGAGCGTACCAGCGGCGTCGGCGGGCTGAATGTCTTTGGCTCGGGCTATGCGATGCGGGTCTGGCTCGATCCCTACAAGCTCGAACAATATCAGCTGACGCCCAATGACGTGACCTCGGCGGTGCAGGCGCAGAACACGACCGTCTCGGTCGGCTCGCTCGGTGATCTGCCGACGACCGAAGGGCAGCAATTCACCGCGACCATCACCGCGCAGAGCCAGCTCACCTCGGTCGAGGAATTCGAGAAGATCCTGCTCAAGACCGAGGCCGACGGTTCGGCGGTCTATCTCGGCGATGTGGCACGGATCGAGATCGGGCAGGAGGATTACGGCACCAATTCCCGCTATAACGGGATGAACGCGGCAGGCTTCGGGGTGAACCTCGCCAATGGCGCGAACGCGGTCGATACGGCGGCGGCGGTTCGCGCGACGCTTGCGCGCTTGGCGCCCTCGCTTCCCGAAGGCGTCGAGTTCCAGGTGGCCTATGACACCTCGCCATTTGTCGAGCTGTCGATCGAGAAGGTCTATCGCACGCTGGCCGAAGCAATCGTTCTGGTCCTGCTGGTGATCCTCGTCTTCTTGCAGAAATGGCGCGCGACGCTGATCCCGATCGTCGCGGTTCCGGTGGTTTTGATGGGCACTTTCGCGGTGCTTCTGGTTGCGGGCTACTCGATCAACACGCTGACGATGTTCGCGATGGTGCTGGCGATCGGCTTGCTGGTCGATGATGCGATCGTCGTGGTGGAAAACGTCGAGCGCGTGATGGAGGAAGAAGGCCTTTCCCCGCTCAAGGCGACCGAAAAGAGCATGTCTCAGATCACCGGCGCGCTGGTGGGCGTGGCGCTGGTGCTTTCGGCGGTGTTCCTGCCGATGGCGTTCTTTCCGGGCTCGACAGGTGTGATCTACCGGCAGTTTTCGGTGACGATCATCAGCGCGATGGTGCTCTCGGCCGTCGTGGCTCTGATCCTGACGCCCGCGCTCGCGGCAAAGCTGCTGCGCCCCTCGACGGGCCGCGCCATCGCGCCCGCGCGGGCCTTCAATACCGGCTTCGGCAAGGTGCAATCGGGCTATTCGGGCGCGGTGCGCCGCATCCTGCGCAAGCCGTTCGCGATGGCGCTGGTGCTGGTCCTCGTGCTGGCCTCAGCCTGGGGCGTGGCCACGCGGCTGCCTTCGTCTTTCCTGCCCAGCGAGGATCAGGGCGTGTTGATGGCTATGGTGACGCTCTCGGAAGGGTCGACCACGGCGCAGACCTCGGATGTGGTGGACCAGATCACCGATTACATGCTCACGCAGGAGAAATCCGACGTGTCCTCGGTCTTTGCGACGCTTGGCTTCGCCTTTGGAGGCAGCGGGCAGAATACGGCGATGGTCTTTGCCAAGCTCAAGGATTTCGATGAACGCACCGGCGCGAGCCAGACCGCCGAGGCGATTGCAGCGCGCGCCAATGCCCATTTCGCGGGGCTGCGCGCGGGGCAGGTGTTTTTCCTGCAACCGCCCGCGATCCGCGGCATCGGCAATACCTCGGGCTTCCAGATGTATCTGGTCGATCAGGCCAATAACGGAACCGAGGCGCTCAAGGAGGCCGCGGATCAACTCGTGGCCGCGGCCAAGAGCAACACAAGCCTGAGCAATGTCCGCGTCAGCGGCGACGAGAACAAAGCGGCGCTTCAGCTCGATATCGACCAGCAGAAGGCCGAGAGCTTCGGGCTGACGTTGAGCAATCTCAATTCGATGCTTTCGGTGATCTTTGCGGGCAAGTCGGTCAACGATTTCGATCTCGACGGCAATCTGCGCCCGGTGATCGTGCAGGCGGATGCGCCCTATCGGATGCAGCCCGAGGATATCGACGGCTGGTATGCGCGCAACTCAAGCGGAGAGATGGTGCCGTTCTCGGCCTTCATGACGACGAAATGGGTCTCGGTCGCGCCGAAGCTCTCGCGCTACAACGCCACCAATGCGATCGAGATCTCGGGGCAGGCCTCGGAGAACGCAAGCTCTGGCGCGGCGATGGATGCGATGGAGCAGCTGGTGAGTGATCTGCCCGGCGGCTACGGCATCGCCTGGACGGGGCTGAGCTACCAGGAACGTCAATCGGGCGATCAGGCCCCGTACCTTTATGCGCTTTCGGTGCTGGTGGTCTTCCTCTGTCTCGCGGCGCTTTACGAGAGCTGGTCGATCCCGCTTTCCGTAATGCTCGCTGTGCCGGTGGGGATCTTGGGTGCATTGGGTGCGGCCTGGGTCTTCGGGCAGTCGAACGATGTTTATTTCAAGGTGGGTATCCTGACGACCATCGGTCTGGCGGCGAAGAACGCGATCCTGATCGTGGAATTTGCCCGCAATCTCGAGGCCGAGGGCAAGGAGCTGATCGCGGCAACGGTCGAAGCCGCACGCCTGCGCCTGCGTCCGATCCTGATGACCTCGCTCGCCTTCATGCTGGGCGTGGTGCCGCTGGCGATCGCGACCGGGGCAGGGGCCGCGGCGCAGAACGCGATCGGTATCGGCGTGCTGGGCGGCATGGCGGCGGCGACCTTCATCGGTGTCTTCATGGTCCCCGCCTTCTACGTCATTGTGCGCAAGCTGACCCCGGGGCGCTGAGCCCCGGTGAACCGATCACTTCGGCTTGAGCGGGCATTTGCGCGGAACTAACCGCGCCGCCCGGGGGTTTCCTTTCCAACCTGACACGGAAAGGAGATACCCCATGCTGAGCATGATCGGGGGCCTCGTCGTCCTCATTCTCGATATCTGGGCCATCGTTTCGATCCTGAGCTCCGGTGCATCCACCGGTTCCAAAGTCCTCTGGATCCTGTTGATCGTCATTCTGCCGATCCTCGGCTTCGTGATCTGGCTCGTCGCTGGCCCGAAAGGCAAGCAGGCGCTCGCCTGATCCTGAAAAAGAGAGCCGCGAGGAGGACATCATGAACGCGATCTTGCGCAACATCGTCCCCCTCGCGGCTCTCGCCCTGAGCCTGCTGGCGCTCGCGCTGGCCTGGATCAGCCCCTGGTGGCTGATCCTTTTGCTGTTCACTCTGCCGATCGTGGCGCTCGGTCTGTATGACTATTTCCAGAAACGCTGGACGATCACCCGCAACTACCCGGTCGCGGCCCGCCTGCGCTGGCTGTTCTACGATCTGCGACCCTTCCTGCGCGCCTACATCGTCGAGGGGGATCTGGAGGGCAAACCCTACTCTTACGAGGCGCGCAATCTTGTCCATGCCCGCGCGCGCGGCGAGACGGACACTCACCCTTTCGGGACCGAGCGCGATGTCGCAGGGGAGGAGTATCAATGGGTGAACCATTCGATCGCCCCCACGGCCGATCCCGATACCGATCCGCGCGTGACGGTTGGCAATGAGCAATGCGCCAAACCCTATTCGGCCTCGGTGCTCAACATCTCGGCGATGAGCTTCGGTGCGCTGTCAGCCAATGCGGTCGAGGCGCTCAACTGGGGCGCCAAGCGCGGCGGCTTCTACCATGATACGGGTGAGGGCGGCTTCTCGCCCTATCACCGCAAACATGGCGGCGACATCGTGTGGGAGCTGGGCTCGGGCTATTTCGGCGCGCGCGACGACGACGGCAATTTCGAGCCGAACCTCTTTGCGGAACAGGCCAGCCGCGATCAGGTCAAGATGACGGAAATCAAGCTCAGTCAAGGTGCGAAGCCCGGTCATGGCGGGTTACTTCCCGCGGCAAAGGTCACGCAGGAAATCGCCGAAACCCGCAAGGTTCCCGCCCATCAGGATTGTCTGAGCCCGCGCGGTCACAAGGCCTTCAATACGCCCGCCGAGATGATGGAATTCGCAGCCAAGATGCGCGATCTCTCCGGGGGCAAGCCGGTTGGACTGAAACTTTGCATCGGCCAGCCGCATGAAGCCTTCGCGCTTGTGAAGGCGATGCGGAAGACCGGCATCTTCCCCGATTTCATCGTTGTCGACGGGGCCGAGGGCGGCACCGGCGCGGCACCGCTCGAGCTGTCAGATCATGTGGGGATGCCACTGATCGACGGTCTGATCCTGATGCGCAACGCGCTGGTCGGCGCGGGGGTCAAGGACAAGGTGCGCCTTGCAGCCTCAGGCAAGGTCTATTCGGGCTATGGGCTCGCCCATAACCTCGCCATCGGCGCCGATTGGTGCAACGCGGCGCGCGCCTTCATGTTCTCGATCGGCTGTATTCAGGCGCAACGTTGCCATCTGGGCACTTGCCCGACCGGAGTCACCACGCAAGATCCGCGTCGCCAGCGCGGTCTCGTGCCCGAAGTGCAGGGCGAACGCGCCGCACGATTTCACCGCAAGACCGTCGAGGCTCTGAGCGAGATCACCGCCTCGGCTGGCCTCACCCATCCGAGCGAACTCGAACCGCATCACATCGTGCACCGGATCGGGGTGACGCAGGCCCGCACCATCGACAAGGTCTATCCTTTCTTGCCCGAGGGCATCCTTACCGATGATCCCGGCAGCACCGATTATGCCGATTGGTGGGCGGCGGCCGATCCCGACAGTTTCAAGCCGCGCACCGATCTGGGCCGCGCGCGTACCAGCCTTCACCACAATTCGCATTTGAGAGAGGCCTGATATGAGCAAGACCGTTTCCGACATCATCGCCGACACGCTGGTCTCGGCGGGCGCGCGGCGCGTCTATGGCATCGTGGGCGACACGATCAACCATTTCACCGATGCCGTGCGCCGCTCCGATCTCGACTGGGTTCATGTGCGCCACGAAGAGGTCGGCGCGCTGGCCGCGGGCGGAGAGAGCTACATGACCGGCGAGCTGTCGGTCTGCGCGGGCACCACCGGGCCGGGGAGCCTCCATTTCGTCAACGGCATCTTCGAGAGCCACCGCAACGGCGCGCCGGTCGTGCTGATCGCCTCCAATATCGCGCGCGCCGAGGAGGGGTTGGGCTTTCCGCAGGAGGTCGATCAGAAGAAGATCTACGAGCAGTGCTCGGTATTCTGCGAGAAGATCTCGCATCCCGATCAGGCCCGCCGGATCGTGGCAAAGGCCGCGCAGGCGGCGCTGACCCTTCATGGCGTGGCGGTGGTGATCGTCAATGGCGACATGTTCCGCGAGATCTCATCGGACGACCTGCCCTGGGCTGTGCATCGCCCCGCCCCGGTGATCCGCCCCAGCGAGGCGGAAATCGAGGCGCTTGCCGCGATGATCGCGGGGGCCGAACGCATCACGATCTATGCGGGCATCGGTGCGCGCGGTGCGGCGGCGCAGATCCGCGCGCTCTCCGAGCGTCTCGCGGCGCCGGTGGCCCACACCACCCGCGCGAAGGAATTCATCGAACCCGATATGCCCAACAATGTCGGCATGACCGGAATCCTCGGCAATCGCGCCGGTATGCAGGCGGTGGGCGACTGCGATCTTCTGCTCTGCCTCGGCTCCGATTTTGCCTATACGCAATTCTATCCCGGCAAGGCCCGGATCGTGCAGGTGGATATCGAGCCCACCCGTCTTGGCCGCCGCATGCCGGTCGATCTGGGGCTCGTGGGCGATGTCGGTGACACGATCGACGCGCTCCTGCCGCGGCTCGCGCCGCGCGAACATGGCAAACATCTCAACCGGGCGCTCAAGGGCTATGCCGAAGACCTCAAAGGCTACCTGGAAAGCGCTGAGGAGCCTGATCCGAGCCTGATCCATCCCCAGCACCTCACCGAGATGCTCGACCGCCTGGCGGCGCAGGACGCGATCTTCACCGCCGATGGCGGCTCGCCTATGGTCTGGCTGCTGCGCCACCTCTCGGCCAATGGCGAGCGGCGCTTCCTGACGAGCCTTCTGCACGGCACAATGGCCAATGCCTATCCGCAGGCTCTGGGCATTCAGAACGCTTATCCCGACCGTCAGGTGATTGCGATGTGCGGCGATGGTGGCATGACGATGCTGATGGGCGATCTTCTGACGCTGGTGCAGGAGAAACTGCCCGTGAAGCTTTTGATCTTCAACAACGCCTCTCTGGGCTTCGTCGAGATGGAGCAGCGGGTCGAGGGCATGCTCGACGCTTTCACCGAGTTGCACAATCCCGATTTCGGGGCGATGGCGCGGGCGATCGGAATGCAGGGCGCACGGGTCGAGACTGCCGATGATCTCGAAACTGCGATGCACGAATGGCTCGCCGCCCCGGGCCCGGCGTTGCTCGATGTGAAGGTGAACCGGATGGAGCTGGTGATGCCGCCGAAGATCGAACCCTCACAGATCGCCTCGACCGCACTTTTCGGGGTGAAGGCGGTGCTCAACGGGCGCGCGGATGAGGTCGTCTCGCTGATGCGCGACAACTTCCTGCGCTGAGCCTTCTTCTTGATGAAAATATCTCGGGGGAGGCGCGACAGCGCCGGGGGCAGAGCCCCAATCGAGCGCCCTTTAAAAAGGTCGCAGCCGCCGCAAAGGGGATGCGGCGGCTGCTGCCTGACGGAGACTTGTGTGGGGAATCTCCGTCAGGATCTCGTGACGCCCCGAAAGGCGCGGCTATTGCGCGAAATCGTTGTTGATGTTCTGCCCTTGGGTGTCGTTGTGCTGCGGCCCGCCGGTGCGAGCGCCCGGAAAAACACGTTCTTGATTCTTGTTGCGTTCCATTCGGTTTCGATTGTTCGCAAAAGCACGTCGAGTGCCACCGCGCAATTCGCCGCATTTGCACTTATAGTTGTGGTGAGTGCAACAGTGTTCGCCCCCGTCACCGGCGAAACTTTGCCGGTCCGCAGCGTCACCTTGGCGTGGGCTTGCCGTGCGTGACGGGCCGGAAAATCTGGGGAGACGGCACAGGCGGGTAGGGCGATCATCAAAACTATCCTTGTTACGTTACGCCCTGCAGGTAGGCTGAACGGTGCCGGGACGAGTGCGTTGCGAAAGGTTGTGATGGGGCGTGAAAATCTGTGAGCGGGTAAACAAGTGATGGATCTGGCGAGGCAGGCGGCAGACATGCTCGGCGTGGAATTGGTCGCGGCGCGCCTGCTTGCGGGTGGGGATCTGAGCCCGGTCGCGGCGCTCTCTCTTGCCGATGGGCGCCGAGTGATCGCGAAGGGCGGCCCCGCGCCGCAGATCGAGGCGCGGATGCTTCGCGCCTTGGGGACGGCCGGCGCACGGGTGCCCGCCGTTCTCGCCGCGTGCGAAGACTGTCTCGTGATGGAGGCGCTGCCCGATCAGGGTGCGCTTGCAGCTTCCGGTTGGGCGGAGCTTGGCACGATGCTGAGTGCCCTGCATGATGCGCCACCCTCCGATCCCGGTTTCGTTCGCATCACCCCCTATGGCTGGGTCGAGGATTACGCCTTCGGCCCGGTCGCGATCCCCAATGCGCCACTTTCGGACTGGTCGTCCTTCTGGGGCGAGCGACGGCTCTTGCCGGCACAGCCGTTCCTGCCCGTCGATCTCGCACGTCGGATCGACGGGCTCGCTGGGCAACTGCCCGACCGCCTGCCTGCGTGCCCCGCTCCAGCCTTGCTCCACGGTGATCTTTGGGCGGGGAATGTGCTGGCCTCGGGCGGGCGTCTGAGCGGGTTGATCGACCCGGCAAGCTATTACGGGGATGGGGAAGTCGATCTGGCCATGCTGCACCTATTCGGCGCGCCCGGACCGGAGTTTATCGCAGCCTATGGCGCGCTCTCCCCCGGCTGGGAAACGCGCCGTGCGATCTACCAGCTCTGGCCCGCGTTGGTGCATGTACGGCTCTTCGGGGCGGGCTATCACGGGATGGTCGCGGGGCTGCTGGATCGGCTTGGGGTGTGATTGGCGCTGATACTCTCTGCGCCGCCGCCAGATGAAAACGGCCGCCCCGAGGGACGGCCGTTTCAATTCGCTAAGTCAGTCGATCACTCCGGCAGGATACGCACGCCGCCCTTGGCCGCCGAGGAGGCCAGCAGCGCATAGGCCTTCAGCGCGGTCGAAACCTGACGCTTGCGCGGCTCTGCCGGTTTCCACGGCAGCGGGCCTTTCGCCTCGCGGCGCGCGGCCAGAACGTTGTCCGCCACGGCGAGGTTGATCGTGCGGTTCGGGATGTCGATCTCGACGATATCGCCGGTCTCGACGAGGCCGATCAGGCCGCCCTCTTCCGCTTCGGGGCTGACATGGCCGATCGAGAGGCCCGAGGTGCCGCCCGAGAACCGTCCATCGGTCAGCAGCGCGCATTTCGCGCCGAGGCCTTTCGATTTCAGGTACGAGGTCGGGTAGAGCATTTCCTGCATCCCCGGACCGCCGCGCGGGCCCTCGTAGCGGATCACCACCACTTCGCCCTCGACCACCTTGCCGGTGAGGATGCCCGAGACCGCGTCATCCTGGCTTTCGAACACCTTCGCCGGGCCGGAGAATTTCAGGATCGAGTCGTCCACGCCTGCGGTCTTCACGATGCAGCCCTGCTCGGCGATATTGCCATAGAGAACGGCCAGACCGCCATCCTGCGAGAAGGCATGTTCGGCGGTGCGGATCACGCCGGATTTGCGGTCGCGGTCGAGCTCCTTGTAGCGGTTCTGGGTCGAGAAGGCTTCGGTCGTGCGCACGCCACCCGGAGCCGCGCGGTAGAATTCGTCCACGCTGTCGTCATTGGCGACCATCACGTCCCATTTCGCGAGCGCCTCGGCCATCGTGTCGGAATGCACGGTGCGCACGCCGTCGTGGATCAGCCCTGCCCGGTTCATCTCGCCGAGGATGCCCATGATGCCGCCCGCGCGGTGCACGTCTTCCATGTGAACGTCCTGCTTGGCGGGCGCGACCTTGCACAGCACCGGCACCTTGCGGCTCAGACGGTCGATATCCTCCATCGTGAAATCGACCTTGCCCTCATGCGCGATCGCCAGCAGGTGCAGCACGGTATTCGTGGACCCGCCCATCGCGATATCGAGGCTCATCGCGTTCTCGAAAGCCTCGAATGTCGCGATCTCGCGCGGCAGCAGGCCCTTGTCTTCCAGCTCGTAATGGCGGCGCGTGATCTCGACGATCTTGCGGCCCGCTTCGAGGAACAGCTCCTTGCGGTCGGCATGGGTCGCCAGCATCGAGCCGTTGCCCGGCAGCGCCAGACCCAGCGCCTCGGCCAGACAGTTCATCGAGTTCGCGGTGAACATGCCCGAGCACGACCCGCAGGTCGGGCAGGCGGCCTTCTCGATCGCGAGCACTTCCTCGTCGGTATATTTGTCATCGGCCGCCGCCACCATCGCATCGACCAGATCGAGGTCGTGGCCGATGATCTCGGCGCCTTCCTTGCCGGCCTCCATCGGGCCGCCCGAGACGAAGATGACGGGGATGTTCAGGCGCATCGCGGCCATCATCATGCCGGGGGTGATCTTGTCGCAGTTCGAGATGCAGACCATCGCATCGGCGCAATGCGCGTTGACCATGTATTCGACCGAGTCCGCGATCACTTCACGCGAGGGCAGCGAATAGAGCATCCCGTCATGGCCCATCGCGATGCCGTCATCGACGGCGATGGTGTTGAATTCCTTCGCGACACCGCCCGCGCTCTCGATCTCGCGGGCGACCATCTGGCCCAGATCCTTGAGATGGACGTGGCCGGGCACGAATTGGGTGAAGGAGTTCACGACCGCGATGATCGGCTTGCCGAAGTCGTCATCTGTCATGCCGGTGGCGCGCCACAGACCGCGCGCGCCCGCCATGTTACGGCCATGGGTGGATCTACGGGAACGATAAAAGGCCATGAGATTTCCGTTTCTGTCGCGCCCGAGGGGACTCGGGCAATTTCCTGTCGCGGGCCTGAATATAGCATGGGCGCGGCGATGAACAGTGGCGAGATGGCGCGGGGGCTGTGCGGTCTTGCGGGATCTTTCCGGGGGGCGATGTGATCGCGGTGCGGGGTGAACTCGTAGCAGTTGCGATCTCTTGCGCGTCGCGCGCTCACGCCTACCTATCACCCGATGCCCGACACCACCGCCATGCCTCTCCTGCCGCAACGTTTTGCCGACTGGTTCGCCAGCCGCGGCTGGCAGCCGCACAGGCATCAATTGGAGGTGCTGGCGGCGCGCGAAGACACGCTGCTGATCGCGCCGACAGGGGGCGGCAAGACGCTCGCGGGGTTCCTGCCCTCGCTCGTCGATCTGGCCGAGGGACATGACGGGCTGCACACGCTCTATGTTTCTCCACTCAAAGCGCTGTCCAAGGACATCGCCCGCAACCTGCGCGCGCCGGTGGACGAGATCGGTTTGGACCTGCGCATCGAGGATCGCACGGGCGACACTCCCGCGAGCCAGCGTCGTCGCCAGCGCGTGGACCCGCCGCAGATCCTGCTGACGACGCCCGAGAGCCTCGCGCTGATGCTGTCCTACCCGGAGGCGCCGAAAATCTTCGCAGGCGTCCGGCGCGTGGTGCTCGACGAGATCCACGCGCTGGCCGAGAGCAAGCGCGGCGATCAGCTGATGTTGGGCGTCGCGCGTCTGCGCAGTCTCTCGCCGGGTCTCACGGTCACGGGCCTGTCGGCCACGGTCGAGGCCCCGGAAGCGCTGGCCGCTTTCATGGGCGGTGCGCGGGTGATCATGGCCGATCCCGGGCCGCCTCCTGACATCGCGATGCTGCCGACCGAGCGCCCTGCGCCTTGGGCGGGCGGCGGCGGGCGGCACGCGGCCCGCGACGTGATGGCGGCGATCGAGGCCTCGCGGCTCAGCCTCGTTTTCCTGAATACCCGCGCGCAGGCCGAGCTGTTCTTCCAGGCGCTCTGGGAGGTCAACGACGCCGCCCTGCCGATCGGGCTGCATCACGGCTCGCTGTCGCGCGAGGCTCGCCACAAGGTCGAAGAGGCGATGGCGGAGGGCAATTTGCGCGCGGTGGTTTGCACCGGCTCGCTCGATCTCGGGCTCGACTGGGGCGATGTCGATCTGGTGCTGCAGGTCGGCGCGCCGAAGAACGTCAAGCGGCTGGTGCAGCGGATCGGACGCGCCAATCACCGCTATGATGAACCCTCGCGCGCCCGCATCGTGCCGGCCAATCGCTTCGAGGTGGTCGAATGCGCGGCGGCTTTGGAGGCCGTGCGCGAGAGCGATCTGGATGGCGGCGGGCGGCGCTGGCGCGGGCCGCTCGACGTGCTGTGCCAGCATATCCTGCTGACTGCCTGCGCCGGGCCGTTCGAGGCCGATGCGCTTTATGCGGAAGTGCTGCGGGCCGGGCCCTACGCGCGCCTGCCGCGCGCCGATTTCGACGATTGCCTGGAGTTCTGCGCCACCGGCGGTTACGCGCTGCGCGCCTATGATCGCTGGCAGCGCCTGTTGCAGCGCGAGGGCAAATGGCAGCTGCGCGACCCGCGCGCGACGCGTGATCTGCGGATGAATATCGGCACGATCACCGAGACCGAGAAGCTGAAGGTCCGCCGCAAATCCCGGCGCGGCGGCACGCCTCTGGGTGAGGTCGAGGAAGGTTTCGCCGCCTCGCTGTCACCCGGCGACACCTTCCTGATCGGCGGTCAGGTCGTGCGCTACGAGGGCCTGCGCGAGATGGTCGTCGAAGTCACCGATGCCGCCACCCGCGAGCCGAAGATCGCGGTCTTCTCGGGCCTGAAGATGGCGACCTCGTTGGAGCTGTCGCAGCGGGTGCAGCGCCTGATCGCCACGCCCGAGCACTGGGACCAACTGCCGCCCGACACTCGCGACTGGCTGGCGCTGCAACGCGAAATCTCGACCCTGCCCGCCCCCGGCACGCTCACCTGCGAGACCTTTCTGCGCGGCGGGCGGGCGTTCTTCTGCCTCTACGGCTTCGCGGGGCGCAACGCACATCAGACGCTCGCGCTGCTGCTGACCCATCGGATGGAGCAGGCGGGGCTCGGGCCGCTCGGGTTTGTTGCCACCGATTACGCGCTGCTGATCTGGTCGATCGACCCGGTCGAGGATCCCGCGCCGCTGCTCTCGGCCGAAGGGCTGCGGGAGGGGCTGCGCGACTGGCTGGAAAGCAACGCGGTGATGAAGCGCGCCTTCCGCTCCATCGCGACCATCGCGGGGCTCATCCAGCGCAACCTGCCGGGGCAGCGCAAATCCGGCAAACAGGCGACGTTTTCGTCCGATATCCTCTATGACACGCTGCGTCGCTACGACCCCGACCACCTGCTGCTGCGCATCACCCGCGAAGAGGCAAGCCGCGGCCTTGTCGATTTCGACCGGATCGAGGAGATGCTGGCCCAAGGCCGCGAAATCGTGCATATCCGCGCCCCGCATGTGACGCCGCTCGCTGCGCCGCTGCTGCTCGAGCACGGGCAGGTCGGCATTCGCGGCGGCACGGGCGAGGCGCGGCTGATGGAGGAAGAGGCGCAGGCGATGATGCGCGAGGCGGGGCTGGCATGAGAGAGATCACCTTCGCGGGGGTCCGGCTGATCGCGCAGCCCTCGGGCGCGCTCTACTGGCCTGACGAGGGCGCGCTGATCGTCGCCGATTTGCATCTGGGGAAATCGGCGCGGATGGCGCGGCGCGGCGGGGCGCTGCTGCCGCCCTTCGAGAGCCTCGACACGGTCGCGCGGCTCGAGGCGGAGGTGGCGCGACTCAAGCCCTCGCGTCTCATCAGCCTCGGCGATGCTTTCGACGATGATACCGCCGCGAGCGAGATCGCGCCCGAGATTGCCGAATGCCTCGCCGGTGTCGCCGCGCAGACCGAGCTGATCTGGATCGCGGGCAACCATGACCCCGTCGGGCTGGGCCGCGCTCTCGAAGAGATGCGCCTCGGCCCGCTCACCCTGCGCCATATCGCGGGCGACGGGCCGGATCTCTCGGGGCATTACCACCCGAAAGCGCAGATCGCGCGGCGCTCGCACCGGGCGTTTCTCGTGGGGCGCGAGCACCTGATCCTGCCTGCCTTCGGCACCTATACCGGGGGTCTGGATTGCGACGGGCCCGAGCTGCGCGCGCTGGTCGGGCCGGGGATCGCGGTGCTGACCGGGCCGGGAATGCCCGTGCGCCCGATCGGTCAGAGCGCCGCGCGCCAGTCGCGATAACCGGCCCGTTCCAGCGCCTCGCGCGCGGCAATGAAACCGGGGCGGTCAGGCTGCGGATCCGGGATCGGCGTGATGGCGGCGAGATCGTCGAGGCCCAGCCCATGCTCGCGCCGCCCCGCCCGGATCAGCGCGAGATACCACTCGAACGGCGTTAGCCCCACCTGCCGCATCAGTGCGCGATAGGTGAAAGCGCGCTGGCCGGTCGCGAGCATGATCTCGATCTTCTCGTAATGCATCCCCGCTCCCTCGGCCGCATCGAGCGCGGGGATGTCCGCCGCCGAGATCTCGAACAGAACGCCCGGCGCTGTCGCCGCCCCTTGCGTGATCGTCGCCTTGCCGGTCCCGTCGCGGCCATGTTTCGAGAAATCGAGCGCATGGCCGGGGATCATGGCCCTCCCGATAGCCCGCGCCGAGGGACAGCGTGCAGCAAGGCGCGATGTGAGAAGGTTCGAACCGTAGGCGAGGTAGGGGAGCGTCATGCGTGCACTCTAGCGGGGGCGCGTGCTGGCGAGAAGAGACCGTCGCGATATCGCGGGCGCCTGTGTCGCGCGATGAGGGCAGCGCCCGAGCCTTGGGGTGAGCTGCGTTTCGGAAGGCTTCCAGTGGAAGCCTTCAGCGGCGAACGCGCCGCGCGTCGCGGCGCAGGGGGCGCTTGTGTTTTGCGATGAGGGCAGCGCCCGAGCCTTGGGTGGGCGCTTTCCCGTCGCTCGTGATGGGCGATTTATCTCGAAAGCCCGGACGCGGGGCGAGCGGTGTTCGACATCGCCAATGCGCCCTCCCGGGGGGAGGGTCGGGCGCTGCCCGGGCTGGTCGCCCGGGCGAGCATATCATCTATGCATCTCGCAATACTCTTTCAGGAGGCAAAGCACCCGATCGGCATTTGTGATGGCCATCTGTATGAGCACTGGGTCGTATGCAGCTATCTTTAACCGCTCGCTGTTTCCTTTTGTGCCTGCTTCGATCACTAGACGGCCCTCATGGATGAAATGAACTCCGTGCACTGCTCTGTGTCGATCGTCTAAGCTTCTCAGGATTTGTTGTCCAAGTTACAATAGTTCTGGCTTCGCTTTTTCACTGGGCGAAAGCGAATCTAAAGTAGATTTCAATTTGTCTGCTAATTGCTTGGTCCGTTGCCTTAGTTCGTCAGTTCTTTTCGTAAACTCTGGAGAAGTCGGTTCTAAACCTTCCACCAGACAGACGAGACGGGCTGCCCACAACTCGATCCGCGCGCAAGTCTGCACGTAGATTCCGAGCGCTAGCAAATAGTCGTCAGGTAGATCTTCTTGGACCTGATAGCGAGGCTCCGTCACCGCGCCTCCTCAAACATCCAGCTCCTCCACGAACTGCGCGTTCTCCTGAATATACTGGAACCGCAGCTCGGGCTTTTTCCCCATCAGACGCTCCACCAGATCGCCGGTTTCCCCCGGCTCGTCGTCGTGGATCGTCACCCGGATCAGCTTGCGCGTCTCGGGGTTCATCGTGGTGTCCTTGAGGTCCTTCGCGTCCATCTCGCCCAGACCCTTGAAGCGCTGCACGTCGATCTTGCCCTTACCACCGAGGCCCTTGGCGAGCATCGCCTCTTTCTCGGCGTCGTCGGCCACGTAGATACGCTTCGCGCCTTGGGTCAGGCGATAGAGTGGCGGGCAGGCCAGATAGAGGTGCCCCTGGTCGATCATCGGACGCATCTGGGTGAAGAAGAAGGTCATCAGGAGCGAGGCGATGTGCGCCCCGTCCACATCCGCGTCGGTCATGATGATGACCTTGTCATAGCGCAGGTCGTCGACGTTGAACTTGGTGCCGAGGCCAACGCCCAGTGCCTGAGTCAGATCGTTGATTTCCTGGTTCGAACCCAGTTTCGAGCTCGCCGCGCCCAGCACGTTGAGGATCTTGCCGCGCAGGGGCAGCAGCGCCTGATGCTTGCGGTCGCGGGCCATCTTGGCCGAGCCGCCCGCCGAGTCGCCCTCGACGATGAACAGCTCCGTGCCCTCGCGATTGGTGGCCGAGCAATCGACCAGCTTGCCGGGCAGGCGCAGCTTCTTGGTGGCCGTTTTGCGCTGGGTTTCCTTCTCCTGCCGGCGGCGCAGGCGCTCCTCGGCGCGCAGCACGAGGAAATCGAGGATCGCGCCGGCCGATTTCGTGTCCGAGGCCAGCCAGTTGTCGAAATGGTCGCGTACCGCGCCCTCGACCAGACGATGCGCCTCGACGGTGGCGAGGCGGTCCTTGGTCTGGCCCACGAATTCCGGCTCGCGGATGAAACACGACACCAGCGCGCAGCCCCCGGTGATCAGGTCGTCGCGGGTGATCTGCGCGGCCTTCTTGTTGTTCACCAGCTCGCCATAGGCGCGGATACCCTTGAGGATCGCGGCCCAGAAGCCCGCCTCATGGGTGCCGCCCTCAGGCGTCGGCACGGTGTTACAGTAAGACTGGATGAAGCCGTCGCGCGAGGGCGTCCAGTTGATCGCCCATTCGACCGAGCCCGGTACGTTGAACTTCTCGCGGAACTCGACCTTGCCCGAAAACGGACGGTCGGCATAGGTGGACGCGCCGCTCAGCGTCTCGGTCAGGTAATCGGCCAGACCGCCGGGGAAATGGAAGGTGGCTTCGGTCGGGGTCTCGCCATCGTCAATCTCGGATTTCCAGCGGATCTCGACGCCCGAGAACAGATAGGCCTTCGAGCGCACCATCTTCAGCAGGCGCGCGGGCTTGAAGCGGTGATGGCCGAAGATCTGTTCGTCGGCATGGAAGGTCACGGTGGTGCCGCGGCGGTTCGGGGCGGCGCCGATCTTCTGCACCGGGCCTTCGGGGATGCCGCGCGAGAAACGTTGCTCGTAGAGCTCCTTGTTCTTCGCGACCTGCACGACCATCAGATCCGACAGCGCGTTCACGACCGAGGCGCCCACCCCGTGCAGACCGCCCGAAGTCTCATAGGCATCGCCCGAAAATTTGCCGCCTGCGTGCAGCGTACAGAGGATCACCTCCAGCGCGGATTTGCCGGGAAATTTCGGATGCGGGTCGATAGGGATGCCGCGCCCGTTATCGCGCACGACAATCGAGTGATCGGCGAGCAGTTCGACTTCGATGCGCGACGCGTGACCGGCGACGGCCTCGTCCATTGAGTTGTCGAGGATTTCGGCCACCATGTGATGCAGCGCGCGCTCATCGGTGCCGCCGATATACATGCCGGGGCGTTTGCGCACGGGCTCGAGACCTTCGAGCACCTCGATCGAGGAGGCGTCATAGGCTTTCTCATCCTTGGGCGTCAGAAGATCGTCGGCCATGCTGCTCGCTTTCTCTTGTAGTTGTCAGTTCAAGAGATACAGCAGGTTGGGGCGGAGGGGCAAGATTGCCCCTCCGTCCCGGTCCTCTCCGTAGGCCCCACCCCCACGGAAAAGTAGCTCTTAGGCAACGCGCGCCATTAGCAGCATCGACCCCACCGCCATCGCGATTCCGAGAACCTCCCGCATGGCGACTTTCTCGCCGAACAGGACGACTCCCATCGTCACCAGAGCCATCAGTGTGAAGAGAGCGGAGGCAACGCCCGTTTGCGCCAGCGAAACGTGACGCAATGCAAGAAACCAACCTGCCGCCGATGCCGCATAAAGCGCGCAGCCGAGGAAGACAGCCGGCGAATGCAACGCATGACCCCTATCAACGGCGGTTTTCAAAACGAAATCGCCAGCAATCACTACAAGCGTCGCACCGAGGCACAGACCGTATCCGAGCAAGGCAGACATCACACACCACTCCACTTCACCCGATCAACATGACGCAGGGGCAGCTGTTCCACCAAGCGCGAAACAGGCGTTGGTAGGGAAATCCTGACCGCTTGGTAAGGATGACCTGACTAAAAAGTCATGTCCGTTTTGGAGGATTGCTCAAGGACTGGGCGAGCGTTTGTGGGCGGCGCGTGATTTCACCCGAATTTGCTCCGAATCGTTCAGACTTTTTCGGCCTCGCGCTTGGCCCACATCGCGCGGAAGGCGGGCCGTTTCTGGCACAGCGCGATCCAGCTTTGCAGCCGCGGATAGGGATCGAGGAAGGGCGGGTGATCCTGTCCGTAGCGCAGGATCTCGGCGAGGTTGAGATCGGCCACGGTGAAGCGACCGCCGACCATGTTGCTGTGGCTGCCCAGATGGGCCTCAAGCGCGAGCAGCGGACGGGCGAGCTTCGAGCAGAGCGCGGCGATTTCGGCTTTGCCCTCGGGCGTGTCCTGTTCCTTGCGGCGGTAGATGAAGCTCAGCGCGAGTGCGTCGGTCTCGACCCAGGTTGCGGCGAAGAGCGCCCATTGCTCCATCTGGGCCAGCTCGTTCTCATGGGCTGGCGCAAGCGGCCCGCCCGCCTTGCGCGCAAGATGCAGGTTGATCGCGAGCGACTCGGTCAGAAGCAACCCGTCGTCTTCGAGCACCGGGATCGCGCCCATCGGCGAGAGCTTTCGAAACTCCGGCGAGTGCGTATTGAGCGGCGCATCCGGCGCGAGCGGATCCTTGAAGCGATTGGCCTGTGCGACGAAGCGCAGCTTGAAAGGCAGGCCGAGCTCTTCGAGCAGCCACAGCGCGCGGCTCGCCCGGGAATGATAGTTGCCGTAGATCGTGATCATCTGTCCCTCCGGTCCGTCCCCGCAATCTGGCGCCCGAATGCATCAGGGAAAGCCAGCAGACACGCGTTTTTGATGCGTATCAAGGCGGATAATCGACATTTGCGCTAAAGCTTTCGCGATTTGAAATCGGAGGGATGTGCATGAAGGATCAGGTCGTGACCGAGAAGAAAAGCAAGACCGAAGACGAGGCCCCTGAGTCGAAAGTGGCGGTGCCTGTGGCGGTGGTCGAAAAGCCCGCCGATCCGGCGGATGCGCATCCGGCGATCCAGCCCGGAAAGCCGGGGGCGAGCGGTGCGAAGAGCTTCCCGCGCGTCGATCCCGACGCGGTGCGGCTGGCCTTCGAAACCGGCAAATACCCCTATTCCCGCAAGATGGGCCGTCCCGCCTACGAAAAGGAGAAGGCGCAGCTTCAGGCCGAGCTTCTGAAGGTCCAGAAATGGGCGCAGGAGACGGGCGAGAAATTCGTGATCCTGTTCGAGGGCCGCGATGCGGCGGGCAAGGGCGGCACGATCAAGCGCTTCACCGAACATCTCAACCCGCGTTTCGCGCGTGTCGTGGCGCTCAACAAACCCTCTGAGGCAGAGCTCGGCCAGTGGTATTTCCAGCGCTATATCGAACACCTGCCGACTGCCGGGGAGATGACCTTCTATGACCGCAGCTGGTACAACCGCGCAGGCGTCGAACGCGTGATGGGGTTCTGCAAACCCAATGATTACCTCGAATTCATGCGCCAGACGCCCGAACTGGAACGGATGTTGGCGCGCTCGGGAATACGGCTCTACAAATACTGGTTCTCGGTTACCCGCGAGGAACAGCGCCGGCGGTTCAAATCGCGCGAGACCGATCCGCTCAAGCGTTGGAAGCTTTCGCCGATCGATATCGCCAGCCTGAACCGCTGGGACGATTACACCGAGGCGAAGGAGGCGATGTTCTTCTACACCGACACCGCCGATGCGCCCTGGACCATCGTGAAGTCGAACGACAAGAAGCGCGCGCGGCTGAACTGCATGAAGCATTTCCTTTCGACGCTCGACTATCCCGACAAGGATCCGTCGATCGCAACGCCGCCCGATCCGCTGATCGTCGGCCATGCGAGCCATGTCGTGCATTCAGCTGATCACATTTTGGGCGCATCGCTTCATCCTGATCAGCGGCGCGGCAGCAACTGAGCAATGACCCGCCCGTGACCGGCGCGTGAGGCAAAGAGGTCTTGCCGCGCCGGTCTTCGCGATCCATCTCTGGTTGAAGAGTTGGAGGACGTAATGGGTTGGAATGAGCGCTTCGCAGGTGCGGATTACCTCTATGGCAAAGCGCCCGCGGCTTTTGTCGCGCGGCAAGCCTGGCGCATTGCGCCGGGTTCTAAACTGCTGAGCGTGGCCGAGGGGGAAGGCCGTAACGGCACCTACCTCGCAAGCCTTGGCGTGCATGTCACGGCACTGGAAGGGGCGCCGAATGCGCGGCGCAAGGCGGTGGCGCTCGCAGATGAACGCGGCGTGTCGCTTGAAATCACCCCGGCCGACCTGCGCGGCTTCGACTGGCCCGAGGCGGAATATGACGCCGTGCTCGCCTGTTTCATCCAGTTTGCCGACCCGGCTTTCCGCGCCGAGATTTTCGATGGGATCGCGAAAGCGCTGAAACCCGGCGGGATCGCGCTGATCCATGGGTTCGCGCGCCGCCAGCCGCGCTACGGCACTGGAGGGCCCGGCATCGTCGAGCAACTTTACGATCTCGACCTTCTTCGCGATGCCTTCCCACGCTGGGAGGTGCTCCATCAGGCCGATTATGACGGTGAACTGGATGAAGGAGATGGCCATTCCGGCCTTGCCGCTCTGGTTGATTTCGTCGCCAGAAAGCCCGTGCGCTGAGCGCGTCTGAACGTCTCGTAACCTCATTCTACGCCGAGCTCGCGGGGTTCCGTCGCTTGCGATTTCGGGCCGGGCCTCGTTCGGCGTAAAAGCGCCGAATACCAATGGGTTCCTGACAGCGTCAGCAGGTCGCATGTGCTTTCGCGCACAAAACGGGTGTCTTTAGGCTTTCACGGTAATGTGTAACACTCATTCCGGGAAACGTCTGACGTAACGAATTGATTGGGAGATCATCACAATGCGCAAGTCCCTCCTCGCTCTTACCTTCCTGCTGCCCGCTACTGCCGTTCTGGCGCAATCGCCCGAAGACGCGGTGAAGGCGCGTCAGGGCTATTTTGAAATGCTCGGTGCCCAGATGGCGGTGCTTGGCCCGATGGCCCAAGGCAAGATCGACTTCGACGCCACCAAGGCCCAGATCGCTACTGACAACATCGCGGCACTCGCCAAGGTGAACGTCGCGCCGCTCTTCATGGAAGGCACTTCGACCGATGACATGGCCGACACCAAGGCCAAGCCCGAAATCTGGTCGAACATGGAGCTCTTCGGTGAGAAGGCGACCGCCTTCCACGAGGCCGCTGCTGAGATCTCCGCAGCCGCGGGCAGCCTCGAGACGCTGCAGCCGGCGGTTGGCAAGCTCGGCGGCAGCTGCAAAGGCTGCCACGACGAGTTCCGCGCGAAGTAAGCGCGATGAAGGACACCCAAGGCATGAAGACCCGTGTCGTGAAAGTCTGGGATCCGGTTGTCCGGTCCTTTCACTGGCTTCTGGTGCTCGCCTTCGCGGCGGCATGGGGGCTGGGCGAGTGGGGCCCGAACCAGATGACCTGGCATTTCTATTTCGGCTACACGGTCGGAGCGCTGGTGGTGATCCGCTTGATCTGGGGGTTCGTGGGGACGCGCAACGCGCGCTTCGCGAACTTCCTCTACGGTCCGGGCAAGGTGGTGGAGTACCTGCGCCACTTGCCTGACCGCTCCCCTTCGAACTGGGTGGGGCACAACCCGCTCGGTGGCTGGTCGGTCCTGGTGATGCTGGGTCTTTTGATCGTGCAGGTCGTGACCGGGCTGACGGCCGATCCGAAGGATTACATCAATGTTGGCCCGCTCGCCGGCTACGTGCCTGAAAGCTTCAGCGTCGATCTCGCCCCGCAGATCCACGAGATCGTTTCGACGCTTCTGCTGATCGTCGTCGTGGTCCATATCGGCGCGATCGTCTTCTACAAGCGTTGGAAGGGCGAGAACCTCGTCAAGCCGATGATCACCGGCAAGAAGGAGGTCGAGGAGGAATAACCCTCTCTTGACCGGTCCGGTTTGCAGGGCTAGCGAACCGGAATGCATGCACCCACTCCGATAGCCACCGAGCCGATGTCGATCGCCCGTCACCTGCGGGCGATCCTTTTGCTTGGCCTGCCGCTGATCGGGTCGAACCTCGCGCAAATGCTGCTCAATGTCACCGATACGGTGATGGTGGGGTGGTATGGCGTAGAGGCGCTGGCGGCGCTGGTGCTGGGCACTTCGTTCTTTTTCTCGATCTTCATGCTCGGGAACGGCATCGCGCTGGCGATGATGGGGAGGGTCTCGGCGTCGCTCGGCGCGGGGGATGAGCTACAGGCTCGGCGCGATACGCGGATGGGGATGTGGCTCTCAATCCTCTTCGGGCTCGCCATGCTGCCGGTATTCTGGAACTCGGCCGCGATCCTGCGCGCGCTGGGCCAGCAACCCGCAATCGCGGCGCTGGCGCAGGATTACCTGCGTATCCTGGGGTTCGGACTGGCGCCCGCGCTGGTGATGATGGTGATCCGCGCCTATCTCTCGGCGCAGGAGCGCACGGCGGTGTTGCTGTGGATCACGCTTGTCGGTGTGGTGGTGAATGCTGGTCTGAACTGGATCTTCATCTTCGGCAATTGGGGGGTGCCCGAAATGGGCGTGCGCGGCGCGGCGCTGGCCTCGCTGCTGGTGAACCTGATCAGCCTTCTCGCGCAGGCGATTTATGCGAGCCGGGCACGGGGACTCGAGCATGTACAGCTCTTCCAGCGCTTCTGGCGTCCCGATTGGGAAACGTTCTGGGCGGTGGCGCGGGTCGGCCTGCCAGTCGGGCTGACTGCTGTGGCGGAAGGGTCGATGTTTCAGGCCTCGGCGCTGATGATGGGCTGGATCGGCACGGTGGAACTGGCCGCGCATGGGATCGCGCTCCAGATCGCCTCGATCGTTTTCATGGTGCATATGGGCCTGTCGAATGCCGCCACGGTACGCGCGGGGCGGGCGCATGGTGCGCGCGACGTGCGGCTGTTGCGCGACGGGGCTCTGGTCTCCGTTGCACTGTCGCTGGGGGTCGGGCTGCTGACGGTTCTGGCCTTTGTCTTTGCAGGCAAATGGCTGACGGAGCTGTTTCTCGACGAGGCGAACCCGGCCTCCGCCGAGATCGTCACTTATGGCGTGCGCTTCCTGATGGTCGCAGGGATTTTTCAGCTTTTTGATCTGATGCAGGTGATGGCGCTGGGGCTGTTGCGCGGGGTGCAGGACACGCGCGTGCCGATGTGGATGGCGGGCCTGAGCTATTGGCTGATCGGTATCCCGGCGAGCTATCTGCTCGCCTTCGTGCTGGGCTATGGCGGCGTCGGGCTTTGGTTCGGTCTGGTGCTCGGCCTGGCCTCGGCGGGCGGGCTCATGATGTGGCGCTTCTGGCGCGGACCTTGGCTGGAGGGCTGAGCGAGGCGCACCCCGTTCTGCCCCCGTGGATTTAGCGCACGCCGAGCCCCGCCCGCATCAACGTCTTGCGCACCGGCTTGAGCGAATAGAGCGCGCCCAGAACGCCTGCGCGCAGATCGCGCAGCGGGCGCGCCTCGACCATGGAGGCACGGTTGAGCAGGTCGATCCCGATCTCGCGCGCTTTCACCTCGGGCCAACGGCGGCGGTGATAGGCGTCGAGCATCTTCGCCTCGCCCAGATGCGCCGGATCTTCTTCGGCCAGTTTCAGAAGGAATGTGAGATCGGCGAGGCTCATGTTGAGCCCCTGCGCGCCGATCGGCGGAATTACATGCGCGGCTTCCGCGATCAGCGCCACGCGCTGCGCCGAGAACCGATCCGCGATCTGGGTCATCATCGGCCAGACCGCGCGGCGGGTCACCAGCTTCAGCGGGCCCAGAATACCGGTCGAGCGCTCCATCATCGCGGCCTCGAACTCCTCGACGGGCAGGGCGGCGAGGCGTTCGGCCTCGGCGGCGCGCTCCATCCAGACGATGGCCGACGACGGCGAGCCGTCCCGGTCGGGCAGCGGGACCAGCGTGAAGGGGCCACCCGAGCGGTGGATTTCGGTCGAGACATTGCCATGCGGGATCGGATGCGTGACCGAGAAGGCCAGCGCCTTCTGCCCGTAGCGGACCGTCTTGACGCCAATCCCGGCGGCTTCGCGCACGAAGGAGTTGCGCCCGTCTGCGGCGACGACGAGCCGCGCGCGCACATGGGAGCCATCCGACAGCGTCACCTCGGCCCCGCTTTCGCGAGTCACAAGCCCGGTCGTCGCCACGCCGGGGCGGAAATCGACCTGCGGGATCTCGGCCAGGTGCGCGACCATCTCGCGGCGCAGAAGCCAGTTCGGGAAGTTCCAGCCGAAGGGCTCGTCCGACAGGTCGGCCGCGTCGAAATCACGGGTCAGCCGCGCTTCATGCTCTTCGCCGCCTGCGTCGATGATGCGCATGATCTGCAACGGTGCCGCATGGGGCGCGAGCCGGGCCCAAAGGCCGGACGCCTCAAGAACGCCGCGCGAAGGATGCAGGAAGGCGGTTGAGCGCATATCGGCACCGCTGGCGCCCTCTTCCGTGACGGGCGGGGTCGGATCAACGCAGATCGTCGTGAAACCCGCGCTCCCGAAGGCCGCGGCCGCGGTGAGACCCGCGACGCCGCCGCCGGAAATCAGGATATCGGTTTCGAGGATCTTGGATTGCTCAGGCATGGCTCGGCTCCGACTGTTGCGCGCATACCATGCCGCGCGCGTCCGAAAGAGGCAATCGCCCGAACCGCCCTGCGGCGATCCTTCGCGGCGTCAACTGATCGAGATGCCGACGAGGATGACGAAGATCGCCAGCGTCAGGACAACCATCCAGACCGTCAGGCCGAGCAGGCCATAAAGCGCGGTGCCGACAACGAGCCCGAGCACGATGATCGCGGCGATGATGTAGAAGGTGACGGGGCTGGTGGTGTCAGCGGGGGTCGCGGTGGCGCTCATGATGTCCTCCAATGCAAAACAGGGAAAAGGTCTGTTGCGCATTCATGTTATATTATGACATAACTTTTTCGGACAGGACGCATCTTGTCGCATGTTGAAGGCCCGGATCGGGCGATCCGGGCCTTTGGCCGCATGAGCGGAAATAGGTGCTTTGGCCGAAGGCCAGACGCGACGGCTCAGCCGCCGGCGGTCATCACCACCAGAACGGCAAGCATGATCCAGGTGGCGCCAACGGCCCAGAGGATCAGGCCACCGAGGCCCATGATTGCGGTCATGCCGGCTGCGAGGCCGAGGATCACGAGCGCGAGGGTGTACATGAAGCCACGCGAAACTTCTTTCGCGTCGGTGTCGTGGTGGTCGGCGACGTAGGTCGCCGCGCCGGTGTCGGCGGTCGTCATGGTCATATCGAATCTCCCGAGACTATCTCCCTGATAGCCCCTTCGACTTAGCGAGCCGGGGGCGTGGTTTAAAGACACATCCCCGTGCCAAATTGTCGCATCTGTGTCACATCCGGGTCAGGTCTTCGTGAGATTGGCGAGGAACCGCGCAAGATCATCGGTGTGATGGTGGATGTGATCCTCCGGCGCAGGGGTCGGGGCCACATGGACTGTCTTCATCCCGATCGCATGGGGGTGGCGCAGATTGCGGATATCATCCTCGAACATCGCGCCCCGTTCGGGGGTGATCCCGGCGCGGGCGAACACTGTGTCGAAGGCCTGAGGGTGGGGTTTGGGGTGGAACTCGGCATGCTCGAC
This sequence comes from Thioclava pacifica DSM 10166, assembly GCF_000714535.1. Lineage (GTDB taxonomy): Bacteria > Pseudomonadota > Alphaproteobacteria > Rhodobacterales > Rhodobacteraceae > Thioclava > Thioclava pacifica. The sequence goes on from NZ_AUND01000023.1 coordinate 252,991, forward strand.
CCCGAAGATCCCGTCAAACAACCCGCTGAGCCCGCGCGCTTCCAGAACCCGCTCGGCATAAGGCGCTGAACCGTTCGTATAGACGATCTTGCGCCCGGGCAGCGCCGCGATCCCGGCCCGCAACGCGGGGTCGGGGTCAAGATGCGCGAGCGAGATGTCATGCACCTCGTGCAGATAGGGGGACGGGTCGACATCATGCTCGTGCATCAGACCCGCGAGCGTCGTGCCATAGAGCTTCCAGTAATGGTCGCGCAGGTGATCGGCCTCGAGACGATCTACGCCAAGCGAGCGCATCACATACTCGGTCATCTTCACCTCGATCTGGTCGAAGAGGCGCGCCGAGGGGGGATAGAGCGTGTTGTCGAGATCGAAGACCCAGTTGGTGACGTGGTCGAAATCGGGTTTCGGATCGGCTGGGGAGCGAGACATTGTCATGGCGCGCAGGCTAAGCGGGGGGGCGAGCGAGCGCAATCTGCTTGTCAGCGGACGGCGCGCGCGCCTAATCTTGCGGCAAGACAAGGCAGGACCAATGCAAAAAGACGCCTATACCCTCATTCTCGACGCGATCGACGAAGGGATCTACCGTCCCGGCGACCGGCTCGTGGAATCCGAACTGGCCGAACGTTTCGGCGTGTCGCGCACGCCGGTGCGCGAGGCGCTGCAGCGGCTTGAAACCCAACAAATGCTGGCGCGCGACGGACGTTCGCTGATCGTGGCCTCGCTGGATCACAACCAACTCGCCGAGCTCTATGTGGTGCGCGCGGAGCTGGAGGCTCTGGCGGCGCGTCTGGCGGCGAAACATGCGGCCCCCGAGGAGGTGCGCGTGCTGCAAAACATGATCGATGAGGATCGTGGCCAGCTTGAGGATCCCGAGGCGTTGAGCCGGGCGAACCGGCGTTTTCACCACCAGATCCATCTCGCCTCGCACAATCGTTACCTCGTTCAGCAACTTGACCTCGTGCATCGCTCGATGGCGCTGCTCGCGACGACTTCGCTGGCGGTGAAAGGGCGTGGCACGGCCGCGCTCGACGAGCATCAGGCGATCGTCGATGCGATCCGCGACGGCGATGGCGAGGCCGCCGCGCAGGCGCTGCGCGCCCATATTTCCCGCGCCTTCGAGACGCGGCTCAAGCTGGATGCCACGCGCCACGGCACGGCAGGCCATTGGGCAGAGGCGCTCTGATCATCAGTCGATGAGCGGCGCGCGTGCCGTGCGCGCCCGCGGGCTGCGCGCCCGCGCGGTGGCGGCGCGGATTGCGGGCATCAATGTCGAGCGGGTGGGCTTTCGCGGAACCGTTTGCGCTTGTCCGGCATCGAAGATGCCGTGATGCGTCTTGTCCCAATAGAAGGGCTTTGCGATCAGCTCGTAGAGCGCTTTCCATCCCGCCAGAGCGCCGAGCGGAAAATAGAGATGCAGCGTGGGTACCCATTTGATCAGGTGGCGATGTGCCCGGTCACGCGTGGCCCAGACCCCGGCAAGGATCGAAACGATCTCGGAGAGCAGGAAGGTGCCCATCACGGCAAGGAAAGCCGGTTCGGGCAGCACGCTCGCGATCGGATGCCAGAGACCGAAAAGCGCGAGCCAGAAGCTCCAGAGCACTGGCGCGAGCACATATTGCGAGAGCGAACCGAGGATCAGGATCTGCACCCCGATGAAGCGTTTCGCGCCGAGTTCGCGCCAGAGCCTGCGCGGGTTGCGCATATGCACCGCCCAGGTCATCGCGTAGCCCTTGAGCCAGCGTGAGCGTTGCTTGACCCAGGGCAGCGCGCGGCAATTCGCTTCCTCATAGGTGACGGCGGGGATCAGCTCGGTGCGATAGCCGTGCCGCGCGAGGCGCACGCCCAGATCGGCATCCTCTGTCACGTTATGCGCATCCCAGCCGCCGAGCCGCTCCAGAGCCTCGCGACGGAAGAAGAGGGTCGTGCCGCCCAAGGGCACGACGAATCCAAGTCGCGCGAGGCCAGGAAGGAAGGCGCGAAACCAGACCGCGTATTCGATGGTGAAGCAGCGTGCGAGCCAGTTGGTGCGCGGGTTGTAATAGTCGAGAATGCCTTGCAGGCAGGCGACCTCTGGCGAGGCCGCTGCGAAATGGCGCGCGACGATCTGGAGCTGGTCGGGTTCGGGCGCGTCCTCGGCATCCCAGACCCCGATCACCGAACCGCGACAAAAGCTCAGCGCGTAATTGAGTGCGCGGGGCTTGGTCTTTATCGGCCCGTCGGGCACAGTCACCACCCGCATCCAGCGTGGAAGGCGGCTGCCCGCGAGCGCCACGCGGGTCATCTGATCGGTTTCCTCGACCACCAGCACGACATCGAGCAATTCGCGCGGATAACGCAACCGCCCGAGCCGTTCGACCAAGCGCGGGGCGATGTCAGTCTCATGAAAGAGTGGCACCATCACCGAGATGATCGGCATGAGCGGCGGAGCACCGAGCTGGGGCTGCGGCTCGCTCGGCGTACGGGCGCGGCGCTGCGCGGCGATCTCGCTGCTGACGGCGGCAAGTTTGAGCGCCATCGCCGTCACGAGCGTCAGCATCGTCCAGAGAAAGAGTGCCCACATCACCATTTGCGGCGCGATAATCAACCCGAGGAGAGAGCCCCCGGTGAAGCCTGACGCAATCAAGGCGGTCCGGCGTTCGTTGCGGCTGCGGCAGCTCTCAGCCGGATCGCCCTTGGTTTCGGCGCGGCGGATCAGGGCGGTCTGACGGCGCACGAGCAGGCTATCATGCACGTCGCGCTCGGGTGCGATCATCATTCGATAGGGGGCGAAGCACGCGGGCAGGCTGTCACGCAGGCGCAGGAAGGCTTCGGGCCGCGCGGTCGCGATCAGGGTCACGCCGCCGACACGGCGCCAGGGCACCATCGCATTGGCGAGACAACGTTCCGCGCCAATCGCGTCGATCAGCCGGGGATCGGGGGGCTCCTGATACAGATCGACGACTGAGCTTTGCCATTGTAGCGCCAGCGCCGCCATCAGGTCGGCCTCGCTCACCCAACCATGGCTGAGCAGGATATCGCCAAGCCGCACATCCTCACGCTTGCGCAGGGCGAGTGCCTTGAGAAGATTGCCGGGCTCGATCGCGTTCATCTCGAGCAGGAGCTGGCCAAGCGGTTTTCGTCGTGCGGGATCGGCCTTCTGCGGCGTCACCTGAAGAGGCTTGATCTCCGGCTTGGCGGCGCGCGCGCAAACAACCGGCTGCGCCGCCGGAAAATCGACGATCCTGAGCGGCGTCGAGCCCATGTCCAACCTCATATCTGTCCCGCAGGACAAGATGCGTGCGGATGGTTAAGGCTTGGTTAACCGGAAAGAAAACCTCGGTGGCCCGTGAGGGGTCAGGCGCTCTTGCGGGCGCGCATGGCCTCGGCGAAGCGGTCGAACAGGTAGTAGCTGTCCTGCGGGCCGGGGCTTGCCTCGGGGTGATACTGCACCGAGAAGACCGGGCGGTTTTCCATCGAGATCCCGCAATTCGAACCGTCGAAGAGCGAGATATGAGTCTCGGCGACGCCCTTGGGCAGGGTCTGGCTGTCGACCGCGAAGCCGTGGTTCATCGAGGTGATTTCGACCTTGCCGGTGGTGAGATCCTTCACCGGGTGGTTCGCGCCGTGATGACCGTGATTCATCTTGATCGTCTTCGCACCCAGCGCCAGGGCCAGCATCTGGTGGCCGAGGCAGATGCCAAAGACCGGCAGTTCGGTTTCCAGAACACCCTTGATCATCGGAACGGCATATTCGCCGGTTGCCGCCGGGTCGCCCGGGCCGTTCGACAGGAACACGCCATCGGGGTTAAGCGCGAGTACTTCTTCGGCGGTCGCGGTCGCGGGCAGAACCGTCACGTCGCAGCCTGCCGAGGCGAGGCAGCGCAGGATGTTGCGCTTGGCGCCGAAGTCGATCGCGACGACCTTGAGATCATTTCCCTCGGCCGATTTGTAGCCTTCGGGCCAGGCCCAGCGCATCTCGTCCCAGCGATAGCTCTGCGCGCAGGTCACGTCTTTGGCGAGGTCGAGCCCGACAAGGCCTTTCCAATCGCGTGCCTTCTTCACCAGCGCCTCGATATCGAAGATGCCATCGGGATGGTGGGCGATCGCGACATGCGGCGCGCCCTGCTGCCGGATTGCGCGGGTCAGGCGACGGGTGTCGACACCGCCGATACCGATCCGGCCACGCTTTTCGAGCCACTCGACGAGGTTCTCGGTGGCGCGCCAGTTGGAGGGCTCGGTCGGATCCCATTTCACGATCATTCCGGCCGCGACGGGGTCGCCGGTCTCGTCGTCATCGGGGTTCACGCCGACATTGCCGACATGGGGGAAGGTGAAGGTCACGACCTGGCCTGCATAGGAAGGGTCGGTCATGATTTCCTGATAGCCGGTCATCGCGGTGTTGAAGACCAGTTCGGCCACCGTATCGCCGGTGGCGCCGAAACCCTTGCCGTAGAAGAGCTGTCCATCGGCGAGCGCGATCAGCGCGGTGGGCTTTTCCGATGCGGACTGGCTGGCAGGCATGGCGCGACTCCCCCGAGGTCAAAATTCGCCGGAACCTAGACGGCTCTCGTTCGCGGGTCAAGGCCCTGCGGCAGATTTGTCTTTTCCATATTTATCAATAACTTGCAAACGTTGTGCGCGTTTCGCAATGCAGCTATTCTGGCGCCTTGACGCAAGTAGGGACACGAGAACCGATGGAAATGCGCGAAAAGATCGCCGCCGCGCTGAAAACGGCGATGAAGGAAAAGGATCAGGAGCGGTTGTCGACGCTGCGACTGATCAATGCCGCCATCAAGGACCGCGAAATCGCGATGCGCTCGGAAGGCGATGGCGATGGCACCGTCGGCGATGCCGAGGTGCTCACGATCATGGGCAAGATGGTCAAGCAACGTCAGGAAAGCGCTCGCGCTTATGAAGAAGGTGGGCGGCTTGAACTTGCAGAGAAGGAACAGTCCGAAATCAAGGTGATCGAGGAGTTCCTGCCGCGCCAGCTGAGCGAGGAAGAGGTCAACGCGGCAATCGACGCCGCGATCGCCAAGCTCGGCGCGAACTCGATCCGCGACATGGGCCGGGTGATGGGAGAGCTGAAGGGCCAGTATACCGGCCAGATGGACTTCTCGAAGGCCGGTCCGATGGTGAAGGACCGCCTCGCCTCCTGAGCCATGGGCGGTACGCCGCCACGCCGCAGATGAATACGGAACAGCGCCCCCTCGGGGGCGTTTTTCTTTTCGCAACTCATGCGGAAAGGAGACGACATGAAAGCGCAATCGCAAGTTCAGCAGAAAGCTGCCGGGGCCGCGCTCGCGGCCAAGCGCGGGGAGGCCAAGGTCAAGGATCTGCAAGGTGCCTCGAAGGATATGTACGAGACGATGACCGAGGGCGAGCTCGAGGAAATGGCCGGGACGGCCCGCGAAGATCTGCCCGAACGCAAGAGCTGAACTGGCCGGGCCCGGCCCGGGCTCTATAGTTTTCAGTGAGTAACGAGTGGAGGAGAGCGATGCGTCGGGTTCGCGCACTTTCGGTTGGCCTGCCTGTGGCTGTTCTTTTGCTGACGGGCTGTGTGCCTTCGGCGGGGCCGGGCGATCTCAAGCGCAGCTATCCAGACCGGCAGCTCTTCCATTTCCATTCCAATGTCGCGGGTGGGGAGATGAGTTACCTCTGCGCCCCCGGTGAGACTGCTGCGGCAACGAAGGCCCGCGCGGCCAAGGCGCATGGCGCTTACGAGGCCGAGATCGGCAGCTACGGTGACACCTTCGCGCAGGAATTGGTGGGGGCATTGAAATCTGGGGCGGCTCCGAGCACCGCGACGCGCAAAGTCAATCGCGAGAGCGATGCCTGGGCGCGCAAGGCGGCACTGAAGATCGAAGCGGAGTATCAATGCCTGCCGGTGGCAGCTCCCGGCGTCGGACTAGGAGGTTGATCAGGAGACGGCCGGCGCGCGCGCCACATCGAGCCGTGCCTGCAATTCGCGGTGAAGCTGGCGCCGCTCCTCGGGCGTCAGAAACGCGCCAATCTCGACTTCGCGGGTGCCTCCACGCAGTGTCAGGTAATCGGGAACTGGCCCTCCGGCCTTGTGTAGCTCGACACGAACCCAGTGGGGGTTGGCCTCCCAGTCGCGCGGTGGCTTGCCGGGGTCGTGGCGGATCAGGTGGAGTTCGGGCCCGCGGAAGCTGAGCACTTCGAGCACTTCGCCGGTCCGGTAACTATGCGAGATCGCCCACCAGACACCAGCCACGGCCAGCGCGATGAAGGGCAATAGCCACCATAATTCAACCCGCCCGAGCACCGCGAACAACGGCAGGCTGATCATCGCGACCGTTGCTACGATGAAGAAGACGAAACCCTTGCGCGGCAGCGAGCGATAGGGCCAGAGGTGCAGTTGATCGGCCGCCTGAGCCTCTCCCGACGCAGGGGGCGGCACTGGGTGACCTTTGGCATCTGTCCAGCGATAGGGCATGTCGGGCTTCCTGTTGCAAACGGCCCCGGATCGCTCCGGGGCCGCTCTCGTTCTCAGGAGATGGAGATCGCTAGTGCGCGTGGGCGTGATCCCAATCCTCGCGCTTGGGGAGCTGCTCGAAAGTGTGCTCCGGCGGCGGGGAGGGCAGGGTCCACTCCAGCGTGTCGGCGTATTCGTTCCAGTAGTTGTTCTCGGTAACGCGCTTGCCCTTGAACAGGGTGTAGAACACGACGCCGATGAAGAACACGAAGCTGGCGAACGAGATGAACGCGCCGATCGAGCTGATGTAGTTCCAGGTGGCGAAAGCCTCCGGATAGTCGATATAGCGGCGCGGCATGCCCTGACGGCCCAGGAAGTGCTGCGGGAAAAAGATCAGGTTGGACCCGATGAACATCATCCAGAAGTGCAGCTTGCCCGCCCATTCAGGATACTGGCGACCCGACATCTTGCCGATCCAGAAGTAGATGCCCGCGAAGATCGCAAACACCGCCCCCAGCGACATCACGTAGTGGAAGTGCGCCACGACGTAGTAGGTGTCGTGATAGACACGGTCGAGCGGCGCCTGGCTCAGCACCACGCCGGTCACGCCGCCGATGGTGAACAGGAACAGGAAGCCGATCGCCCAGAGCATCGGTGTCTTGAACTCGATCGAGCCGCCCCACATCGTCGCGATCCAGCTGAAGACCTTCACGCCCGTTGGTACCGCGATCACCATCGTCGCCACCATGAAGTAGCTTTGCTGGGTCAGCGACAGGCCCACGGTGTACATGTGGTGCGCCCAGACGACGAAGCCGAGCACGCCGATTGCCACCATCGCGTAGACCATCGGCAGATAGCCGAAGACCGGTTTGCGCGAGAAGGTCGCGATCACGTGGCTGATGATGCCGAAGCCGGGCAGGATGATGATGTAGACTTCCGGATGGCCGAAGAACCACAGGATGTGCTGATAGAGGATCGGATCACCGCCGCCCGAAGGGTCGAAGAAGGTGGTGCCGAAGTTGCGATCCATCAGCAGCATGGTGATCGCGCCCGCCAGAACCGGCAGCGAGAGCAGGATCAGCCAGGAAGTCACGAAGATCGACCAGGCGAACAGCGGCACCTTGTGCAGCGTCATGCCCGGTGCGCGCATGTTGAGGAAGGTCGTGATCATGTTGATCGCGCCGAGAATCGAGCTCGCGCCCGAGACGTGCACGGCGAAGATCGCGAGATCCATCGAGTAGCCTGCCTCGTTGGTCGAGAGCGGCGGGTACAGCACCCAGCCGACGCCCGAACCCGAGCCGCCACCGCCACCCGGGGCGAGCAGCGAGGCAATGCCGAGGCCCGTGCCTGCAACATAGAGCCAGTAGCTGAGGTTGTTCATCCGCGGGAAGGCCATGTCCGGCGCGCCGATCTGAAGCGGCATGAAGTAATTGCCGAACCCCCCGAACAGCGCGGGAATCACCACGAAGAACATCATCAGGACGCCGTGATAGGTAATCATCACGTTCCAAAGATGCCCGTCGGGCGTACATTCCTCTGCCGCATTGGCGACGAAGCGCGCGCCTTCGGCGCACATGTATTGTACGCCCGGCTCCATGAGCTCGAGGCGCATATATACGGTGAAGAGAACCGAGATCAGCCCTACAAAACCTGCCGTAAACAGGTAGAGGATCCCGATATCCTTGTGGTTGGTGGACATGAACCAGCGCGTGAAAAATCCACGCTTGTCATGCGCACCCTCGCCGTGAACGGCTGCGTCCGCCATAGTGATCTCCCATTTCTCCCTACAGACCCGGGTCTCCCGTCCCGATTGGCCTGAACAGGCAAAGGTTAGGAGCGAATTTCCAGCAGGGCAAGGATTTCACGCACGCGTCCGTGAAAAATTGTCGCAGCGGCGTGAGTTGGGGTCACGACCAAGCTTGCCACAGCATCGGCGCGAGGCGCAGCGCGGCTGTCATCGCGGCGAGCGTTCCGGTCAGCCAGAGCGCCAGAAGGTTGGCGGGCAGAATGACCCAGTAAAGTGGCTTCAGGACGCGAGCGCGCCGCGCCCGGGCGAAGTTGAGCGCGGCGATCAGGGCGGCGCAGGCGAAAAGCAGGGCAAGCTGTCCCTGCGCCACCGGAAGCGCGCGCAGCGGCATCGAAAGCGCCCAAGGCAACACGAGGTTGATCATCAGGAAGATCGCGCTTTCCCGGTGCATCGCAATCCTTTCGAACGCAAAAGGCGGGCCGTCGGGCCCGCCTCGATCTGTTCTCCGCAGCTTGCGGATTACTTGTTGGCCGGGTTGTCCGGCGAAACGTCCGCAGAGCCGAGATAGGCGGCGACATCCGCCTGATCCTTCTTCTGCTTGTAGCTCATGCCCGACTTCGCTTTGGGGTCGCCGGTCTTTTCCTCGAGGAATTTCGAGGGATCGGTGATGTATTCTGCGATCAACTCTTCGGTCCAGACCGCGCCGGTCGCGGCATATTCCTTGATGCCGTCTTTGTAGCTGAAGCCCTCTTCCGACGCGACCGGACGGCCGATGACGTTATAGAGGTTCGGGCCGACCTTGCCGCCCTTGAAGATCGCCGTCCCGTCCGGGGCAACAATCGAGTGGCAGGCCTTGCACTTCTTGAATTCTTTTTCGCCCTTGGCGGCGTCCTGCGCGAAGGCGGGAGCGGCCAGGGAGACTGCGGCGATCGTGGCAATCAGGCTGAGTTTCATCGCGTCCTCTTTGTTTTTGCGTTGGCGCAGGTCCTCCCGACCTCGCCTTCACGGGCAGTCACGCTGCCTTGAAAGGCGTTGTAACATGTGTGAACGGGGAGTTGTCAGCAACTTTCTGTGTTTGTGCGTGAGGAATCGCCAAGTGTGCGGTCGAATGTCGCACGCAACGCAACGTCAAGGTCGACCATCGTCGCGGGAATGCCGAGATCGACCAGGCTGGTGACCCCGTGGTCACGGATTCCACAGGGCACGATTCCGCTGAAATGTTCGAGTTCGGGTTCGAGATTGATCGAGATTCCGTGAAAGCTTACCCACTTGCGCAGCTTCACCCCTATCGCGGCGATTTTGTCCTCGCGCAGCGTTCCATCGGCCGCCTTGGGCTTGTCCGGTCGGGTCACCCAGACGCCGACGCGCCCGTCACGGATCTCCCCTTTCACATTGAACTCGGCCAGCGCCGCGATCACCCAATCCTCGAGCCTGCGCACGAAGCAGCGTACGTCACGCCCGCGCTTGTTGAGATCAAGCATGACATAGGCGATGCGCTGGCCCGGCCCGTGATAGGTGTATTGCCCGCCGCGCCCGGCCTCGTAGACCGGGAAACGGTCGGGATCGACGAGATCCTCGCGCTTGGCTGAGGTGCCCGCGGTGTAAAGCGGCGGATGTTCAAGGAGCCAGACCATTTCGTCAGCCTCGCCGGCGGCGATCTGCGCGACACGGTGCTCCATGAAGGCGAGCGCCTCCTCGTAAGGGACGGGGGTCTCGCTGATGCGCCATTCAACCATTCTTAACCTCCAGCGCGGGAATTCCTTACCCAACATCAATATTTCTTGCCCGCGATGCGACTTAGGGCGCAGACTTCACCCATTCGTGAGGTCGCCGCCACCGCACCGACCGTTTTCAGGGTCGGACCTATCGCGCAGTCGAAGAGTGGGAACTGCGGGGCGACAGGCAAAACCGGAAGATATTGATTGGAGGGTTCAGGGATGAAACACAAGTTTCTGTTGACGGGGCTTGCCGTGCTTATGGTCACGGGCGGGCCTGGCGCGCCAGCGCTCGCGGGCGGGTCAGATATCGTAGGTGGCGTGATCGGCGGCATCATCGGCGGCGCGATCGTGAACGAGGCGAATCGCAGCAACCAGCGCCGCACCACGACCACGCGCACCTATACCGCGCCGCGCGTGTCCTCGGCGCAGCGCGAGGCCAACCGCGAGGTACAGGTCGCGCTCAACCATTTCGGCTGGAATGTCGGAAGGCCAGATGGCTCGCTCGGGCCCAAATCGCGTGCCGGGATTTCGCAATATCAGGCCTTCATGGAATTCCCGATCACCGGGCAGCTCAATGATATGGAGCGTACCATCCTAACCACTGCCTATCAGAAGGCGATGTTGGGGGGCTCCGCAGTGACGCAGACGATCTCGACCCATCCGCAGGGCATGCGGGGACTGCTTCTCGAGACGCGGGCGCAGATGTTGGGCACTGGCGGAGCGACCTATGCGGGCGGCTCGATCGGGGGGCTGCCGCCGCAGATCTCCGAAGCGGTCTACGAGATCGCGCGCAGCTCCAACGTCGAGCCGCAGCAACTGATCGCGCGGTCGGGCTTCGTGCAGCTGGCGGATCTGAACAATGACGGGCGGACCGATTACCTGCTCGACACGTCGGTCCTTGGTCCGGGCTTCTGGTGCAATGACAAGAGCTGTGCGGTGCGGGTCTTCGCCTCGACCCCGAGCGGTTTCGCGCGCAACGACTTCCAAGCATATAACGCGACGCCGGCGATGTTCACCTGCCAGGCGGGCGCGTGCCAGATGACTGGCAGCGCCACCCCGACGGCGAGCCTGCCGCCCACGACGATGGCGGTGGCCCCGCAGCCGCAGCCACAGGCGCCTTCCTTTGGCACGCAACTGGCCGCGCAACCGGCTCCAGCGATGCCGTCCTTCGCGGCGATGCCCGAACCGGTCCCGGTCTCGCTGGCCTCCTACTGCGCGAAGGTCGGGCTGGTGACATCTTCGAACGGGGGGTTCCTCACCGAGGCAAGCCTGACCGATCCGGAGCAGGCGCTGGGCGAGCAATTCTGCCTCGCGCGGGGCTATGCGATCGACGAGGGCGAGGCGATGGCCGCGAAGATCACCGGATTCACCCCCGAGCAGATCGCGGCGCAATGCAGCGATTTCGGCGCGCTGCTTTCAGACGAGGTCGCGGCGGTAGGGTCCACCCCGCAGCCCGCGATGATCGAGAAGGTGAAGGGCTTCGTTGCCAGCTCGGGCATGAGCCCCGCTCAGCTATCGGGCACGGCCAAGGTCTGCCTTTCGGTCGGCTACCGCACCGATGACATGCCCGTTGCGCTGGGCTCGGCGCTCGTGCTCGGCGCGATCGGCGAGGGCGGCTATGACGAGCTTGTCGGCCATCACCTGATGCAGGGGATCGGTACCGAGGAACGGCCCGATCTGGCGCTGGGGTGGTACGAATCAGGGATCAAGGCCACGCCGGTCTTCGCACCGGGCCAGCCCGAGCGGAATAGCCTGATCCACAAGGCTGCGCTGATGATGAATGGCCGCGCCGATGCGAGCGCCGCCCCCAAGCCCGCCTCTGGTCCTGCCGCGGCTCTTTCGGGCTTTGCGTCCAAGGCCGCAGCGCTGATCGAGACCGCCGCGCCGCAATGAGCATGGCACGCGGGCCGGGGAAACTCGGCCCGCGCTCACACGGGGCGAAAAATTCGCGGCAATCCCGAAATACCCCCTTTTCTTCCCCCCGGCCTTTGGCTAATACGCGCCACACCAAGCCAAGACAGTGCGGTCGTGGCGGAATTGGTAGACGCGCAGCGTTGAGGTCGCTGTGGGGTAACTCCCGTGGAAGTTCGAGTCTTCTCGACCGCACCATTCATCCGACAGAGCCCGGGCCAAGTGCCCGGGCTTTGTCGTTTTCGTCCCCCCATCGCCATTCGGACGTGTTTGAAACAAATGCTCCCGAGTTTCGCGCCTTTATTAACCGCGTCTTGAAGAACCGCGCCCCAAAGTGGCTCCGGGTGAGCCTGCCACGAGGGCGGGCCTTTTTGGGGCTATCGGTGGATGGCGACTTACGTCTTCACAGGCTATTACGGTGATAACTTCATCGTCGAGGGCGGCGGCTCAACCGTCGTCGTTGGCTCTCGATTGATGATCGATCCCTCCTGGGATGTCGACGAGTCGAGCCGCACCTTCACCTTCACCGATGACGACCCCAATCTTTCGGGCGACAGCGATCTACTTGCCGACGAGGTCGGCAACGACTCAAACCAATATGTCACCGTTACCAATCCTGATGGATCAGTGATCGCGTCGGGCAAGGTCTATATCGAGAGTTCCATCACGCTCTCCGCGCCCGATGGCAGTTCGATCCAGGTCTATATTCTCGAGGTGAACGGTGTCGTCGTCGGCGAGGTGACGAGCGCGCCGCTCCAGCCCGGCGTCACCTATGAGGTCACGGCCGTCACCAATATCACGACCGGTCCGGCCTATAGTTCGATCGTGTCTGCCAGCTACGATCCCGATGATCCGAATTACATCGAGGGCGGGATTTATGCGGACTCGCTTCAGGGCGGCGCGCTTGATGACACGATCTCAGCGGGCGCCGGGGCGGATACGATCGACGGCGGCGATGGCGATGATGTCATCTATTACGGCACCGGCGGCGCCAGCGGGACCGATGGCGATCTCGTCCATGGTGGGGCCGGAAATGACCTGATCGACGATGCCTCCGGGGTCGCATACGACTACCGGGACACGATCTATGGCGGTTCCGGGGATGACACGATCTGGGCCGGGGGAGGCGATGATTACGTCGAGGGTGGTGACGACAATGATCTGATTTTCGGCGAGGGCGGCAATGACACGCTGCTTGGCGGCGCGGGCAATGACACGCTCTCGGGTGGGGATGGCAACGATTCCATTCTAGGCGAGGGCGGCGAGGATTCGCTGCATGGCGATGCGGGCGATGATACCGTGTCGGGCGGCGATGGCGCAGACACGCTCTGGGGCGATGGCGGCAATGACCTGCTTCTGGGCGGGGCGGATGACGACACGTTCTTCTTCGATGACGGCTGGGGCGTTGACGTCGTCCTGGGCGGAGAGACGGTCACCAGCGGCACCGATTTCGACCAGCTCGATTTCAGCGCAGTCACGACGACCGGCATCACCGCGATCTACGGGGGGGACGAAAGCGGAAGCGTCACGGCTGGCGCCGAGCGGGTCGATTTCTCGGAGATCGAAGGGATCACCGGCAGCGCGCTTTCCGATTTGCTCGACGCATCCGCGAGCAACGCCAGCGTCTATCTCGAAGGCGGCGGCGGCGATGACACGATCACCGGCGGTGCGGGAGATGATACGCTGTCGGGCGGCGCGGGCGCGGATACGATCTGGGCGGGCGAGGGCGATGACCTCATCACCGGTGGCACGGGCGATGACACGCTACAGGGGGCCGCCGGCGCCGACACGCTCTGGGGCGGTGACGGGGCAGATGAGCTGCATGGCGGCGACGATGCCGATACTTTCCTTCTCTACGAAACCGACGGCGCCAGTTCGATCTATGGCGGTGAGGGTGGGGATGACTGGGATACAATCAGGCTCATTGGTGGCGGTGCCGATGTCGTCTGGACCGGGTGGGAAAGCGGCACGATCAGCTATGACGGCGGCACGACGCTCAGCTATTTCTGGGAAGTCGAGGCGATCCAGGGGACTGCCGCCGCCGACAGGTTCGATGCCAGTGACGCGGCGACGGGCGTCTCGATCGCGGCAGGGGGCGGCGATGATACGCTGATCGGCTCGGCCCAGGATGACATGCTCTCGGGCGGCGACGGAGCGGACACGCTCGTCTTCGCGGATGGCGGCGGGGCCGACACGATCACCGATTTCGACATGAGCGATGACGGGTCGGGTTTTACCACCGATCAACTCGACGTGACGGATCTTACCGATGCCACGGGGGCGCCGGTCAATGCCTGGGATGTCAGCGTAAGCGCCGATGCCTCGGGAAATGCGATTCTCAGCTTCCCCAATGGCGAAAGCGTGACCCTGATCGGGGTCAGTCCCGAAGAGGTCTCCACCGCGCCACAGCTTTTTGCGATGGGAATCCCCTGTTTCCTCGAAGGCACCGAGATCGAGACGCCGCGCGGGCCGCGCAAGGTCGAAGCGTTGTGTCCGGGCGATCTGGTCATCACCCGCGACGGGCCTGCGCAACCCGTGCTCTGGCATGGGCTGCGGGCGGTAACGGAAAGTCAGTTGCGCGCGGATACCCGCCTCCGCCCGGTCGAGATCCGGGCGGAGGCATTCGGCAATTCCCGTCCGCTGCGGCTGTCGGGCCAGCATTGTCTCTATGTTTCCGAAGAGGGCGGGGCGCTGGTCCGGGCGCGCCATCTGGCGGCGACAGGCTGGGGCGGTGCGCGGGTTATGCAGGGGCGTCGCACCGCGCGCTATCACCATCTTCTTCTGCCGCGCCATGCGCTGGTGCGCGCCGAGGGCGTATGGGTCGAAAGCTTCTGGCCCGGGCGACAGGCGCTTGGTGCGCTTCCCCCGGATCAACTCGCGGCGCTATTCCGAGTCTATCCCCGTCTGGCGCTGGTGCACTGGGCTTCCGCAGAGGTTGAATCCGTCTACGGTCCCTCCGCTTGCCCGAAGGTGACCTCGCGTCAAGTTACGCGCGACAAGTGCAGGAAATGGTCGCTAGTTGCGCGGCAAATGCCGCAAAGCGGCGGTTTTTCGGGCGGTTCTGTGCTGCGATAGGCATATGTTCGGAGTTTTTGGATTCCGGGTTGAAATCCAGAATTGCCCTTGCTTTAGTCACATGCACGGGAAATGACCAAAGACAAAAACAACGGGGAGCCCGCTTTGACCAACGCAGCTGACGGCGAAGGATTCGTCGTATTCGACCGCGTGCAGAAAAGCTATGACGGCGAGACGCTCGTCGTGAAGGATCTCAATCTCTCGATCGGCAAGGGTGAGTTTCTCACCATGTTGGGGCCGTCGGGGTCGGGCAAGACAACTTGCCTGATGATGCTGGCCGGTTTCGAGACCGCGACCAATGGCGAGATCCGGCTGGATGGCCGCAACATCAACATGGTTCCGCCGCACAAGCGCGGGATCGGCATGGTGTTCCAGAACTACGCACTCTTCCCGCACATGACGGTTGGCGAGAACCTCGCCTTCCCGCTCGAAGTGCGGGGCATGGGCAAGGACGAGCGCGAGACCAAGGTCAAGCGCGCGCTCGACATGGTCCAGATGGGCACTTTCATCAATCGACGGCCGGCACAGCTTTCGGGTGGCCAGCAACAGCGGATCGCTCTGGCCCGCGCGCTGGTGTTCGATCCCGAGCTGGTCCTCATGGATGAGCCGCTTGGCGCACTCGACAAGCAGTTGCGTGAGCATATGCAGTTCGAGATCAAGCACCTGCATGAAAGCCTTGGCATCACCGTGGTCTACGTGACCCACGACCAGGGCGAAGCGCTCACCATGTCGGACCGCGTCGCCGTGTTCAACGATGGCCGCATTCAGCAGCTCGCGCCGCCCGATGAACTTTACGAGCGGCCGCAGAACAGCTTCGTCGCGCAGTTCATTGGCGAGAACAACAAGCTGCCGGGCAAGGTCGAGACCCTCGACGGCGACGGCTGTACGGTGCGGCTGAGTACCGGTGAACTGATCGACGCCACCGCGGTCAATATCCGCGAAGCCGGTCAGGACACGCTGGTCTCGATCCGCCCCGAGCGCGTCGAGTTCAAACCCGAGATGATGCCCTCGGGCGCCCATACGATCAACGCCGAGGTGCTCGAGGTGATCTACATGGGCGATATTCTTCGCACGCGCATGCGTGTTGCGGGATCGGATGATTTCGTGATGAAATCGCGCAATACGCTCGATCAGGTGCGCCTCAAGGAAGGTGATACGGTCAAGATCGGCTGGCACCCTCAGGACGCCCGCGCGCTCGATCCGATGTGAGCCACAGCATTCCGGGCGCGTGCGACCCGCGCGCCCTGATCCGCCGCCCGAAGGCGGCCAATCGACGAAACGTCGAGACAACAACAGACTAAACCAACTGGGAGTAACCAAGAATGAAGAAACTTCTGATCCTGAGCACCGCGCTTGCTGGCTTCACCGCCGCCGCCGCACAGGCGGAAAGCGTGACCGTCCTTTCCTGGGGCGGCGCTTACGAGAAGAGCCAGGTCGAGGCCTATAACAAGCCCTTCACCGAATCGACCGGCATCGACGTGAACATGGAAGCCGCCGATAACCCGGCGACCCCGATCAAGGCGCAGGTTGAAGCGGGCAACGTTTCGGTCGATGTGGCCGACGTCGAGAAATCCGACGCGATCCGTCTGTGCGACGAAGGTCTGCTCGAGCCGATCGACCCGGACACCGATCTGGCCGCTGCGCCCGACGGAACTCCGGCTTCGGAAGACTTCATCGATGGTTCCTTCACCGATTGCGGTGTTGCGAACATCGTGTGGTCGACCGTGATGGCCTACAACACCTCGAAGGTTGACGGCTCGCCCGCCACCATCGCGGACTTCTTCGACACCGCGAAATATCCGGGCAAGCGCGGTCTGCGCAAATCGGCCAAGGGCACGCTGGAATTCGCTCTGATGGGCGCGGGCGTCCCGGCAGCGGATGTCTACAAGGAACTGGCCACCCCGGAAGGTGTGGACAAGGCTTTCGCCGAGCTCGACAAGATCAAGAGCGATGTCGTGTGGTGGGACGCCGGTGCGCAGCCGCCGCAGCTTCTCGCCGATGGCGAAGTTGTGATGTCGACCGCCTATAACGGCCGTATCTTCAACGCAGAGGTCGCTGAAGGCCAGCCCTTCAAGATCGTCTGGGACGGTCAGCTGATGGACTTCGACTTCTTCGTGATCCCGAAAGGCGCGCCGAATATGGACGCCGCGAAGGCTTACCTGAAGTTCGCCACCGAGACCGCGCAGCTCGCCAACCAGGCGAAGTGGATCTCCTACGGCCCGGCACGTAAGTCCTCGGCTCCGATGGTCGGCATGTATCAGGACGGCAAGACCGAGATGGGTCCGCACATGCCCACCTCGCCGGACAACCTGACCAACGCTCTGGTCAACGACTCCGAGTTCTGGGCTGACCACGACACCGAGCTGAGCGAGCGCTTCAACGCCTGGCTCGCCGGCTGATGCCAAACCGGGCCGCGCGATCCTCTCGCGCGGCCCGACTTCTTCTCGCGTAAGGAAGCGTCTGGCGATGTCGACCCTCCGGATTTTATCCGTCTGCCTCTGCCTTACGGTGCCCTTCGCGCCGCAGGTGGTCCGGGCCGGGGATCCGGTTGTGGGGTACGCGACGAGTGACGCGCAGATGAACGCTGCAATGGCAGCCGCCCGCGAGAGCTATTCGACCGCCTTCCTTGGTGCGATCCGTGCGCGCGAGGGTGAAGACTTCCTCCTCAAGGCGGGCATCGACACGCCCGGCAACGGGCGCGAGCATATCTGGACTGCGCCGGTCTCGATCTCATCGACCGAGATCACGGCAGAGCTCGTCAATGAGGCGGTCTATTTCGAGGGCCATGTCGGTGACGAAATCACCTTCTCGCCCGATCAGATTTCGGATTGGAGCTACCGCCGCGACGGCAAGCTCCATGGTAATTACACGACCCGGGTGATGCTGCCCGAGATACCCCAGGATCAGGCGGCGCGTCTGCGCGCGATTCTGGCCCCGCTGCCCTGAGCGGCAAAGGAGAGATAATGAGCGACGCCACGATGGAACCAACAGAGCTGAGAACAGCCGACGGCCTGCCGCTCAAGAAGGCGCTGGCGAAATCTCAGGCGCGGGCGAAGCGACGCGCCTTCCTGCTGGTCGCACCGCTGTTCCTGTTCGTCCTGATCACCTTCGTGGTGCCGATCGGGCAGATGCTGCTCCAGTCGGTCTATAACGACAGTTTCTCGAAGAACGCCCCGGCGCTTGGCCAATGGTTCTCTGAGCATCCGCTTGGTACGCCCATCGACGAGAGCGCCTATGCCGCGCTTGCGGCCGATCTCAAGGAGATGAAGGCGAACCGTACGCAGGGCGAAGCCGGCACCCGGATCAACTATGACGTTGCCGGTACGCGCTCGCTGTTCACCTCGACGGCGCGCAAGGCTGACAAGCTCGAGCCGCCCTACAAGGAAGCGATCCTCGACATCAACGAGGGCTGGAGCGATCCCAACCTGTGGCGCGCGATGCGCTCCGCATCGCATCCCTACACCATCGACTTCTACCTCGCCGCGCTCGATATGACCCGCGACAAGGACGACAACATCGTCTCGGTCGATGAGACGCGTTCGATCTACGGTACGCTTTTCATGCGGACGGCGATCCTGTCTCTGGTCATCACCGTGCTCTGCATGATCCTCGCCTTCCCGATCGCGCATCTGCTGGCCTCGCTGCCACTGGCGAAATCGAACCTGCTGATGATCTTCGTGCTGCTGCCGTTCTGGACCTCGCTGCTGGTGCGCACGACCTCATGGATGGTGCTGCTCCAACAGCAAGGCGTTCTCAATGACATCATGGTCTGGCTGGGAATTGTCAGCGACAACGGCCGCCTCGAGATGATGTACAACAAGACCGGCACGATCGTCGCGATG
The DNA here is from genome assembly GCF_000714535.1 of Thioclava pacifica DSM 10166. Classification (GTDB taxonomy): domain Bacteria; phylum Pseudomonadota; class Alphaproteobacteria; order Rhodobacterales; family Rhodobacteraceae; genus Thioclava; species Thioclava pacifica. The sequence goes on from NZ_AUND01000023.1 coordinate 271,699, forward strand.
ACACACATCCTGCTGCCCTTCATGGTACTGCCGCTCTATTCGGTGATGCGGACCATCCCGGTCAGCTATGTGCGCGCAGCCCGCAGCCTCGGCGCGACCTCCTGGACCGCGTTCCGCCGCATTTACCTGCCGCAGACCCTGCCGGGGATCGGTGCAGGTGCGCTTCTCGTGTTCATCCTGTCGGTTGGCTACTACATCACCCCCGCCCTTGTTGGTGGCGCCGATGGTCAGCTGATCTCGAACATGATCGCCTTCCACATGCAAAAATCGCTCAACTGGTCGTTGGCCGCCGCACTTGCCTCGCTTCTGCTGGGCGGCGTTATCATCCTCTACTGGCTCTATGACCGGCTGGTGGGCATCGACAACATGAAGCTGGGCTGAGGAGAGACACATGGCCGTTCCCGCATATGCAAGCCCGCTCGAAAGAACATGGCACTACACCTATCTGGTGATCTGTGGCCTGATCTTCTTCTTCCTGATCGCGCCGATCATCGTGATCATTCCGCTGTCCTTCAACGCGGAGCCCTATTTCACCTTCACGGAGAAGATGCTCAGCTTCGATCCGTCCGGCTATTCGATGCGCTGGTATGACATGCTGCTGACCTTCGGGATGCAGGAGCCGCAGGCCGAGCGCGGTTGGTCTTGGTGGATGGATGTTTGGCATCACGCGACCTGGATCGACGTGGCGAAGAACTCGATCATCATCGGTTTCTTCTCGACGATCCTCGCGACTGTGCTGGGCACGCTCGCAGCTCTTGGCCTGTCGCGCCCTGAGATGCCCTTCCGCCGCGCCGTGATGGCGGTGCTGATCTCGCCGATGATCGTGCCGATCATCATCACCGCGACGGGGCTGTTCTTCTTCTACTCGAAGACCGGTCTCGCCCATACCTATCCCGGTATCATTATGGCCCACGCGACCTTGGGCATTCCCTTCGTGATCATCACGGTGACGGCGACTCTGGTGGGCTTTGACCACTCGCTCAGCCGCGCGGCCGCGAACCTCGGGGCCGATCCGCGCACGACCTTCTTCAAGATCGTCATGCCGCTCATTCTGCCGGGCGTGGTCTCGGGCGCACTGTTTGCCTTCGTGACCTCGTTCGACGAAGTGGTGGTGGTGCTCTTCGTGGCGGGCTACGACCAGCAGACGATCCCGCGTCAGATGTGGAACGGTATCCGCGAGCAGATCTCACCCGCGATCCTCGCCGTGGCCACGATCCTCGTCTTCGTGTCGATCGCGCTTCTGACCACGGTGGAATTGCTGCGCCGCCGCTCCGAGAAGCTGCGCGGGATGTCACCGGGCTAAGGCGTCCAGCGTCAATGGGCAACGCTCGCCCTCGTAGAACGTTTCAAGGAGCCGGGTGAACACCGGCTCCTTTCCATTTGAGGCGGCCTCGAACAACGTCGCGCAGGAGCGCAGCTTCAGCGCATCGACCGGTCCCATGATCTCCTCGATCGGCGTGTCCGCGTGGGTCAGCACCGCCTCCGACGCCTCCACCAACCGCGCCCGTAGCACCGGGTCGGCGAGATAGTCCCGCGCTTCACCGAGATCCGCGATCCCGTAGTCCCGCGCGCGCGGAGAGCGCCCGAGCGAGGCCAGTTGCGGGAAGATCCACCAGATCCAATGGGTGGTCTTGCGACCTTGGCGAAGCTCCGCCAGAGCGGTGGGGAAGTCGCGGGCCTGGGGGGCGTGGAAGCGTTGGGTCATGAAGATGCGCCCGCTTCTTGTGTAATGGCTCGCCTCTTAGGCTATCCCAAACTCGGCTTCGGCAAAATCGAGAATTTTTGCAAACATCTCCGGCTTTCGCCAATTCAGCTTATGGACGGGGGCCGAATAGAACAACGAAGACATCGTCGACATGTCGAGATCGCCTTTGGCTGAATTGCACGCGGATTTCAGTCTGCCGCCGGGTTTTCCGGACAGTTTGGGGGTGTTCTTCCAGATTTCAGCCGAGACAGGATTTTTTCGGAGGAGATAATCGAAGTGATAATGGAGAATGAAGTAGGGGTAGTATTTTGTCCGTGTTGCGGCTTGCTTGCTTGCAAATGAAGCGGGATTGATAGCGCGCCGGAGTTCCTGTGATAGACGTGCCCAAATCGGCGCAGTCTTATTCAACTTGCGAGGGGTTTTTAGATAATCCACGAACTGATCGCGCCAATGACGCACCAGCGGATTCCCTTCATGCGCAGCAAGAAACCAACTTGAAATCAATCGATCTGGATTCTCGTTAAAATAGGCGAAGAAGCCCGATGGTCCCAGCGCATTGGGCAGCCAACTGTCCAATCGTGCCGAAGGCAACAGGGTTGCGTCTACCCATACACCACCCCGATCCGCCAGAAGGATCAATCGCAGGAGGTCTGACCGGATTTGCATGGACAGATTCGACGGATCGATGCCTTCAGCAGCAATCAGATCATCCGCTTCGGCGCCAGCGAGGAGTTTGACCTCTCTGATACCGTGGGTCTCCTGCCAGATCCGATGCAGACGCTGGATCATCTCGGGCGCCTGCTCAAATCCCTGATACCATAGCGAGTAGATTGCCATCGCAGAATTCTCACCAAGAAAAGCCAGAGCTGACAACACGATAAACTGGAAAAGCGGAGCTCAGGAACAACACAGCGCGTGCGGATCCTCGTTGGCGAAAAGCCATGGCTTACCCCCAAACCTCCACAAACTCACGCCACTCGCCCTTGCTCATGCCGGAGTTCTCCTGCGTGACCACCTCACCGGCGAGACGGCGCTTGAGCAGTTCCACCGACTTGCCTGACAGGTTCACCCCGCCCAGACGGTAATCCTCGAAGGCCGAATAGGCGGCGGGCACCCAGTCCTTTACGATATCGCACATCACCTCGGCATAGACGCGGATCTCGTATTGCGCGTGGTGGTCGGCGCGCAGGCGCAGGAAGTGGAAGAGGTTGTGCAGGTCGATCTTCCAATACCACTGCGTGTAGACATTCGCGGGCAGGTTCATCCGCGCCAGCTCGCGCGCGAGGCCCTGTTTGCCCGCGTCCTCGTCCGGGGTCAGCATGTCCTCGTAATGGTCATAGGCGCGCATCGCGTCCTCGCGCAGGATGTCGAGCACGCGGGCGGCCTCGGCGCCTTCCAGCACCGCGCCGCGGCCCTGGTTGTTCACCGTCGATTGCGCGGCGAGCTGATCGGGGGCGGGGATGTAGAATTCACGGTCGAGGATCGAGTAGCGCGCGGAGTATTCGTTGACGTTCGCGGTGCGGTGGCGGATCCATTGGCGGGCGACGAAGACCGGCAGTTTGACGTGGAACTTGACCTCGCACATCTCGAACGGGGTCGAGTGCCAGTGGCGCATCAGGTAGCGGATCAGCCCGGTATCGTTGCTCACCGCCTTGGTGCCGCGGCCATAGGAGACGCGCGCGGCCTGACAGATCGCGGCATCGTCGCCCATATAGTCGATGACGCGGACCAGCCCGTGATCGAGCACCTCATGGGCGGTATAGAGGCGCTTCTCCATCCCCGGCGAGACCGCCCGCGCGGTCATTTGCGTCTCGGCGCGCTGCGCCTCGATCTCGGCTTTCTGTTCCGGGGTAAGCGCCATTTCATCCTCCGCAGCTCTCGAATCGGATTTACTATATCTGCGATGGTGCGCTCTAGGAACCGCCATATCCTGTGGATAAATCCTTCTTCTTGCCCGGGCGCGGTGGTGGGCTATCCTCGGGGGGACGCCAAGACATGAGGAGACCCCAACCGATGAAAATCGAATATCTGCACACGATGGTTCGCGTGCTCGATCTCGAGAAATCCATCGCTTTCTATGAACTGCTCGGCTTGAAGGAGCGCAAGCGCTACGAGAGCGAGCAGGGCCGCTTCACGCTGGTCTACCTTTGCCCGCCGGGCCAGGAGGACGGGCGCGCCGATCTGGAGCTGACCTGGAACTGGGACGGCGATACCGGGCTGCCCTCGGACAGCCGCCATTTCGGGCATCTCGCCTACCGGGTCGAGAATATCTACGAGATGTGCCAGCACCTGATGGACAACGGCGTGACGATCAACCGGCCGCCGCGCGACGGGCACATGGCCTTCGTGCGCTCGCCTGACAATATCTCGGTGGAGCTGTTGCAGATGGGCGATGCGCTGCCTGCACAGGAGCCATGGGCCAGCATGGAAAACACCGGACACTGGTGAGGGAGACGCGCCCGGATCACTTGCGGAAGTGATCCTTGAGCTTGTCGAAGGGGCTGCGAGTGTCTTCCGCAGCCTCTTTCTTTTGCGTGGCCGCTTGTTGCGGGGCAGGGACGTCGGTCTTCTCGGGTGCTTTCGTGCCTGTCGAGGACCGCGGGGGGGCGACGCGCAGGCTCACCGCATTGAGGAATTTTGACCCCTCGCCCGCAGCCAGTGCCGGAGCCCCGTCGGAGAGCCCCCGCAGCAGATCGTCGAGCATCTCCTGTTCCGCCTTCGGGAAGTCATTGAGCACATAGCCCGCCACCCGATCTTTGTGGCCGGGATGCCCAATGCCGAGACGCACCCGCGCGTAATCGGGGCTAATATGCTGATGGATCGAGCGTAATCCGTTATGGCCCGCGTGACCTCCGCCCTGCTTGAGGCGGCATTTTCCCGGGGCGAGGTCCAGCTCGTCATGGAAAACGGTAATGTCGGAGGGCTCGACCTTATAGAAATCGGCCGCCGCGCGCACAGATTGTCCCGACAAGTTCATGAAGGTTTCGGGTTTCAACAGCACCACCCGGGTCGAGCCGAAGCGCCCCTCGCTCACCTGTCCCTGAAATTTCGCGCGCCACGGGCCGAAGCCGTGATCCGCGGCGATCCGGTCAAGCGCCATGAACCCGATATTGTGCCGGTTCCCGGCATATTTTGCGCCCGGATTCCCGAGACCCACCCAGAGTTGCATCCGCCACCTTTCTCATCATTGCGCGTCGGCGTCATCCTCACCCCTTTGGGATATTGGATGCGGGCGCAAACGGAAAGGGGGTGTCAGAGCAGGGTGTCGTCACGCCCATTGGATCGGATCGTCGCCCGTGCCACGCGCGAGATCGAGACGCCGGAGAAGTTGCGATGTGCCTCGTCTGTCTTCTCGCGCCGCGCGACCTCTTCCATGAGGCGATCGACCAACGGTTCCTTGCGGCTTACCGGAGGTTCTCTGTGATCTGCGGGCGGGGTTTGCAATTTGCGCTGACCCGTGCCCCAGACCATGCGATCCACGATCGACCGGTCCGAGCGACGCGCTTTGATCTCTTCGAAAACCTGCGCGAATCCGCGCCGTTCCCTGTAGCAAATTGCAAGCGCCGTCATGGCTGCAAAGATCTGCATGGCCTGTGTCTGCATCTATTTCGCCTCATAGGTGTATTTTTTTCATTTTGTACCGCAGAACGCGACATCCTTGAGATCACAAGTAGTTGAGAATTAATGTTCGACAACAAGAAAAACGAAAAACGGAGCCCGAGGGCTCCGTTTGCTCATTTTTTCATCGAGAGTTGCAGTCTGCGAAAGAGGATTATTCCTCCGCAGCAGCCTCTTCGCCTTCTTCCTCGTCCGAGGAGCCGCCACCAAAGCCTTTCGGCGGGGCGACGTTGGCGATCACGAAGTCACGGTCGATCGTGGGCTTCGCGCCAGCCGGCAGGGTCACGTCCGAGATGTGGATCGTGTCACCGATCTGCTTGCCGTCGAGGTCGACCACGATCTGCTCGGGAATATCGCCCGCGAGAACGTTGAGTTCGACTTCCTGACGCACCACGACGAGGGTACCGCCGCGCTTGAGGCCCGGAGCTTTCTCGTGGTTGATGAACTCGACATGCACGAAGAGCGAGATGCGCGAGTTGCGGTGGGTGCGCATGAAGTCGACATGGGTCGGCAGGTCCTTGACCACGTCTTTCTGCACGCCGCGGCAGATCACGCGCTGATCTTCCTGGCCTTCGAGGGTCAGGTTGAACAGGGTCGACATGAAGCGGCCCTTGCGCAGGCGGGTGAGCAGCTTGTTATAGTCGAGGTTGATCGGCTGCGGGTCTTTGCCGTCGCCGTAGATGATGCCGGGCACGTAGCCCTCGCGACGCGCTTGCCGAGCGGCCCCCTTGCCTGTCCCCGTACGCGCCACGGCTTCGATCGTTTCGATCTCTTTGGCCATGATTGGTCTCCAAATAAGTCAAAGTGATGGGCCGCCTCCAAGGGTGTCGGGCCCAAGAACGGCTGCCGATAGACCGGATCGCCCCGAAAGGCAAGGGGATTCGGGGAAATGGTGCGAAGTCAGTCGCCTCGATCAGGTGTAATTGTCGAGGAAATCCTTCGGCAGAAGCACATTATGGCGGCCAAGCGCGTCGATCCGGCGTTCGCCGCAAAGCGCCATCGAGGTGTCGAGTTCCTTCTGGATCACCTCAAGCGCCTTGGTCACGCCTTGCTCACCCATCGCGCCAAGCCCGTTCACATAGGCCCGCCCGATCATCACGCCCTTCGCCCCAAGCGCCAGCGCTTTAAGCACATCCTGACCCGAGCGGATGCCGCTATCGAGCCACACCTCGGTTTTGTCGCCAACGGCCGAGACGATCGAAGGTAGCACCCGGATCGAGCTCAGCGCGCCGTCGAGCTGGCGCCCGCCATGGTTCGACACCACGATCGCGTCGGCGCCCGTGGCGGCGGCCATCTCGGCATCTTCGGGGGTGAGGATGCCCTTCAGGATCACCTTGCCGCCCCACATGTCCATCAGCTGCTTGATCCGGTCCCAGTTCAGCGACTGGTCGAATTTCTCCGCGGTCCAGCTCGACAGCGACGCAGGGTCCGCAGCACTTTCGACATGGCCAACGATATTGCCGAAGAAGCGCCGCTTGGTTTGCAGCATCTCGATGCCCCAACGCCATTTGGTCGCGAGGTCCATCAGCACCGGCAGGGTGAATTTCGGCGGCGCGGTGAGGCCGTTCTTGAGATCCTTGTGCCGCTGGCCCAGCAGTTGCAGATCGACCGTGATCACCAGAGCGGAGCAGCCCGCCGCCTTTGCGCGCGCCAGAACCTTCTTGTTATAATCATCATCGGTGAGCGTGTAGATCTGGAACCAGAAGGGCGCATCGGAATTCTCCGCCACATCCTCGATCGAGCAGATCGACATCGTCGAAAGCGTGAAGGGCACGCCGAACTTCCCCGCCGCGCGGTTCGCTTTGATCTCGCCATCGGCGCGCTGCATACCGGTCAGCCCGACCGGGGCGAGCGCCACCGGCATCGCGACCTCCTGACCCAGCATGGTCGATTTCGTCGACCGCCCTGTCATGTCCACCGCAACGCGCTGGTTGAGCCGGATCTGAGCGAAATCCTCGGTGTTCTCGCGGAAGGTCTGCTCGGTGTAGGAGCCGCTTTCGGCGTAATCATAGAACATCTTCGGCGTGCGGCGTTTGTGCAGGCGCTTGAGATCGGCAATGGAGGTGATGACGGGCATGGGATGCTCCCTATCTGTGGTCAGGTTTCCTTACCAATCATGCGCTAAAAGAGCAATCTTTCTTCGCCGTTCTTGCAAAAACGCGTAATCCGCGCCCATCTGAGCAACGGAAGAACAGAGGAGTGATACGTGCCTGAAATCTGGCTTGGACTGATGGGCGGCATGGTGGCCGCCGGGGCGACGGCCGCCGGGGCGATCCCTGCGCTGCTCGGTCGCTCGATGAGCCAACGTACCGCCGACACGATGCTGGGCTTCGCCGCAGGTGTGATGCTCTCGGCCTCCTATTTCTCGCTGATCCTGCCCGGCATTGATGTGGCCGAGACGATGTTCGGCTCGGTCTGGGTCGCGGCTGCGATCGCGGCGATCGGGATCGCGCTCGGCGCAGGGTTCGTGGCCTGGCTCAACGGCGCCTTGCCGCATGAGCATTTCACCACTGGGCGCGAAGGTGCGGATGCCGCGCAGCTTGCCCGGATCTGGCTCTTCGTGATCGCAATCACCATCCATAATTTCCCCGAAGGTCTTTCGATCGGTGTTGCCTTCGGCGCGGGAACCGACAACGGGTTCTCGGTGATGACCGGGATCTCGCTGCAAGACATCCCTGAGGGTCTGGCCGTCGCCGTGGCGCTGATCGGGCAAGGCTATACCAGACGTAAGGCGTTCTTCGTCACCGCGATGACTGGCGCGGTCGAGCCTCTTGGTGCGCTCATCGGCGCGACTGCGGTCTCGGTATCGGGCGCGCTGCTGCCTTGGGGGCTCACCTTCGCCGCCGGCGCGATGCTCTACATTATCAGCCATGAGATCTTGCCCGAGACCCATCGCAACGGACACCAGAACAGGGCTACTGCCGGGCTTCTCTTCGGGCTCATCCTGATGATGTTCCTCGACGTGACCCTGGGCTGAGCCGCGCAGGAGGGGGATATGTTCCCTCTTTACTTTGTGACTGACCCGGCGTAATCGCCGTCGCATGATCGCACGGACCAACCATATCGCCCGTCCCCGACGTCGCCGCTCGCGCGCCTGACGTCCGATCTGCCGTGGCATAGCGCCACAAACCCTCTCAAATCGCTGACCGAAGGCCCCTGAATGTTGACAGCCCCACGGGACTGTTGCACGCATTTGCCTTCTCTTATTGGAGTTTGACCCGATGATCCCCTCCGTTCTGCCGACCTATAATCGCGCGCCGCTTGCCTTCGTGAAGGGCGAGGGCTCCTGGCTGGAGACGGCGGATGGCACCCGATATCTCGACATGGGGGCCGGCATCGCGGTGAACGCGCTGGGTCATGCGGCCCCCGAACTGGTGCAGGCGCTGACCGAGCAGGCGGGCAAGCTTTGGCATGTCTCGAACCTCTACCAGATCCCCCAGCAGCAGGCGCTGGCCGATGCGCTGGTCGAGAACAGCTTTGCCGATACGGTTTTCTTCACCAACTCGGGCACCGAGGCTGCCGAGCTTGCGATCAAGATGGCGCGGAAATATTGGTCGTCGAAGGGCGAGGACCGGATCGAGATCATCACCTTCGAGGGTGCGTTTCACGGCCGTTCCACCGGCGCGATCTCGGCCACCCCGAAATCGGAAAAGATGGTGAAGGGCTTCGGGCCCCTGCTGCCCGGTTTCACCCAGCTCCCTTGGGCCGATCACGAGGCCCTGCGCGCTGCCGTCACCGACAAGACCGCCGCGATCCTGATCGAGCCGGTGCAGGGCGAGGGCGGCATCCGCCCCGTGCCCGACCAATGCCTGAAAGGACTGCGCGATCTGTGCGACGAGACCGGCGCGCTGCTGATCTTCGACGAGGTGCAATGCGGCGTCGGTCGGACCGGCAAGCTCTTCGCGCATGAATGGGCGGGGATCACGCCCGATATCATGATGGTCGCGAAGGGCATCGGCGGGGGCTTCCCGCTCGGCGCGGTTCTGGCTACGGAAAACGCGGCCTCGGGTATGACCGCGGGCACGCATGGCTCGACCTATGGCGGCAACCCGCTGGGCTGCGCGGTGGGCGCGAAGGTGATGGAGATCGTCTCCGATCCCGCATTTCTTGCTCAGGTAAACGCCAAGGCGGGCTTGCTGCGCCAGAAACTCGAAGGGCTCGTCGCCGCCCATCCCGACACGTTCGAAAGCGTGCGAGGCGCAGGCCTAATGCTCGGCCTGAAATGCAAGCGAGCGCCCGCGGATGTCGTGGCTGCCGCGTATGATCAGGAGCTTCTGACCGTGCCGGCCGCCGACAACGTGCTGCGCCTGCTGCCCGCGCTCAACATTTCCGAAGCGGATCTGAGCGAGGCGGTGAAGCGCCTCGACGCTGCCGCCACGCAACTCGAGAGCTGATCTTCCAACTGCTCGCAATATCCTCGGGGGCTGCGCGCCAGCGCAGTGGGGCGGACAGCCCCTCCGAACCCCTCCAAGAAAGACGACGTAATGAACCACTTCCTCGATATCCACAAAACCGATCCCGCCGCTCTCAGATCGATGATCGACCAAGGCATCGCGATGAAACAGGCGCGCGCCGATCGCCCGAAAGGCGCGCTTGATGACGATCAGCCGCTGGCTGGCCGCATGGTCGCGCTGATCTTCGAGAAACCTTCGACCCGGACCCGCGTGAGCTTCGATGTGGGTGTGCGCCAGATGGGCGGGCAGTCGATGGTTCTCTCGGGGGCGGATATGCAGCTCGGCCATGGCGAGACCATCGCCGACACGGCCCGCGTGCTCTCGCGCTATGTCGATCTGATCATGATCCGCACCTTCGAGGAAGAAACCCTGCTCGAGATGGCGGAATATGCCTCCGTGCCGGTGATCAACGGGCTGACGGATCGCACCCATCCCTGCCAGATCATGGCTGATGTGATGACCTATGAGGAACATCGCGGCCCCATCGCAGGCAAGAAGGTGGTCTGGTCGGGCGACGGCAATAACGTCTTTGCTTCCTTCGCTCATGCCGCTGCGCAATTCGGGTTCGATCTGACGTTCACCGGGCCGGAAACGCTCGATCCCGAGCGCGTTTGGCTCGACCTGGCCGCGAAGGCGGGCCATCCGGTTACCATCGAGCGCGATCCGGTCAAGGCGGTCGAGGGCGCCGATCTCGTCGTGACCGATACCTGGGTGTCGATGCACGATCCGGAATCCGCCAAGGAGCGCCGGCACAACCAGCTGCGCCCCTATCAGGTCAACGAAGAGCTGATGAGCCACGCCAAACCGGATGCGCTGTTCATGCATTGCCTGCCCGCGCATCGCAATGACGAGGCCACGAGCGGTGTCATGGACGGGCCGAATTCGGTGATCTTCGACGAGGCCGAGAACCGTCTGCATGCGCAGAAGGCGGTCATGCGCTACTGCCTCGGCGTGTAAGGCTTTCGGCCGGGCAGGGCGCTTGCCTTGCCCGGTCCTGTCGCGTTCGGCTCAGTCGAGCCCGGCGATGATGGCGCGCAGGGTCTCGATCCCTTCGCCTTTTTCCGACGAGGTCAGAACGATCTCGGGATAGGCAGCCGGATGCTTCGACAGCGCCTGCCGAACCTGCGTCAGTACCTTTTCGCGATCCTTGGCCGAGACCTTGTCGGCCTTCGTCATCACCACCTGGAAGGTCACGGCCGAGCGGTCGAGGAGCTTCAGGATCTCTTCGTCCACAGCCTTTACCCCGTGGCGCGTGTCGATCAGCACGAAGGCGCGGCGCAGCGTGGCGCGGCCCGAGAGATAGCTCTTCAGCAGCGCCTGCCACTTCGCGACGACCGCGACAGGGGCCTGCGCGAACCCGTAGCCCGGGAGGTCCACCAGGTAGGGGCCGTCCTGCGTGGTGAAATAGTTGATCTCCTGCGTACGCCCGGGCGTGTTCGAGGCGCGCGCGAGGTTGCGGCGGTTCGTCAGCGCGTTGATCAGGCTCGACTTGCCGACATTCGAGCGACCCGCGAAGCAGACTTCGATCCGGTCCGCAGGTGGCAGGCCGGACATCGCGACGACACCCTTGAGGAACTCGACCGGCGCCGCAAAGAGCTTGCGCCCGGCCTCGCGGGCGAAGTCGTCGGGCTCTTCGGCCAGCGGGAAATTCAGCTCCATCAGAGCACCTCCACCTTGTCGCCGCGACCGATCCGGCCCGGCGTGGTCACGAGGCAGAAGACACCAAAATCGCGATGATCGTAATGGCGCTCCAGCTCGGCCAGCATGTCGACATCGCGCATGCCAGTTTCAATATTTGCATCTGTGGCGCGGCAGCGCTCGACGCAGGCACGCACCTGCATCTCGGCCTCGCCGATCCTCAGGGTCTTTCCGACCAGATCAAACTCGGCGAAGGGTTCCCAGCCCTCGACCCAGAGATTGGCGCGGAAGCGGCGGCGGTCGAGATCTTTGCCGACGCGCTTCGACAGATCGTCGAGCGAGGCCTGCCCGATCAACGAGACGTAAGGCAGCGGATCGTCGGTCAGTGCCCGCTCGCCCGCGCGCACGAGCGCTGTCGGGCGCGGTGCGGTTTCGGGCCAGAAAGGGCGCAGCCAGTCGAATAGCCTGCGCTGATCGGCGTCTTGCGCGGGATTGATCTCGAGGGGGGCTTGCCGGGGATGATCAAGCGCGATGCGCCCATCCTCCAACAACCGCGAGGTGACGCCCATCAGTTCGGGCGCGGAGCGCCCGATCACGAAATTGATCTTCGGCCCCCAGCCCGCGGCGCGCCCGTCCGGGCCTGCGCCGATCTTCGAGCGCTCGTGCAGCACTGCCCATTCCCGGTCAAAGGGCAAAACGCGCCCCTCCTGGAGGGACGCGTTTTCCAACTCCTCCACCCCGATCGACTTGATCGGGTGGCGGTAGATATGGGCGAGGTTCGCCGTCATTTCTTCTCGTCAGCCGCCGGTTTCTTCTTCTGGAAGCTCGACTTGATATTGCCGAAGAGATCGGGGCGTTTCCCGTGCATCGACATGATCGTGTACTGCTGGATGAAGGTGATCGTGTTGTTCGTGATCCAGTAGAGCACCAGGCCAGACGCGAAGCTTCCCAGCATGAACATGAAGACCCAAGGCATCCAGGCGAAGATCATCGCCTGGGTCGCGTCGGTCGGCGCCGGGTTCAGCTTCTGCTGGAACCACATCGAGACACCCAGCAGGATCGGCAGCACGCCGAGCGAGAGGATGAACAACGGCGAGCCCGGATCCGGAGGATTGAAGGGCAGCAGGCCGAAGAGGTTCAGGATCGACGTCGGATCGGGCGCGGACAGGTCGTGGATCCAGCCGATCCACGGCGCGTGATACAGTTCGATCGTGACGTAGATCACCTTGTAGAGCGAGAAGAAGATCGGGATCTGGATCAGAAGCGGCAGACAGCCCGCGGCCGGGTTGACCTTGTTCTTCTTGTAGAGCTCCATCATGCCCTGCTGCATCTTTTGGCGGTCATCGCCAGCAGCTTCCTTCATTTTCTCCATCTCGGGCTGGAGTTCCTTCATCTTGGCCATCGAGATGTAGGATTTGCGCGCGAGCGGGAAGACGATCAGCTTGATGATGAAGGTCAGCGCAATGATCGCCCACCCCATGTTGCCGATCGCGCCATGCAGCCAGTGCAGCAGGCGGAACATCGGTTTCGTCAGGAAGTAGAACCAGCCCCAGTCGATCGAGTCGACGAAGTTCTGGATCGGGACGTTGTCCTGATAGTTACGGATGGTCTCCCATTCCTTCGCGCCGGCAAAGAGATGGGTCTGCGCATCACCGATCGCACCCGGCGCGACCTCGATGACCGGCAGGCGGGTCTCGGTCTGGTAGATATCCGAGTTCTCGCCCGAGTATTTCACCACCGAGGTGAAGGGGCCCGAGATCGGCGCGAGCACCGTCATCCAGTATTTGTCGGTGAAGCCGGTCCAGCCAGCATCCGTGGCCTGCAGCAGCTCCGCCTGGCCCTCGGCGCCCTGCGGATCGAGCTTCGTGATATTCTTGTACTTGATCTCTTCGAGCTCGCCATCGGTCATCCGCACGGCGCCCTCGTGAAGCACATAGACGCGGCGCTCCTCGGGAATGCCGTGGCGCGCAATGATCCCGTAGGGGGCGAGTTTCACCAGCTGATCGGTGCCGTTCTGCACGGTCTGCTTGATGGTGAAGAGATATTTGTCGTCGACCGAGATCTCGCGCTGGAAGGTCAGCCCGTGGCCGTTGTTCCATTGCAGCGTGACAGGGCTTTCGGGAGTCAGCGTGCCGCTACCGATCTGCGTCCAGGGCGTGTTCGGCCCCGGCACCTGATCGGCGGGCAGCCCGCCCGCGGGCATCCAGCCATAGACGACATAATAGGGCTTGGTGGCATCGCCTTGGGCACCGCCGACCGGAGCCAGAAGGCGCACATCGGGCGAATCCTCGTCCAGCGTCTCCTTGTACTTCTTCAGCTGAAGGTCATCGAGACGGCCACCGAGAAGCGAGATCGAGCCCTTGAGATCGGGGGTGTCGATCTCGATGCGGGGGGCGGCCTGAACGGCAGCGCCCGTGGCCTTCGACATCATGTCGGCATCGACGGTCTGGCTGTCCAGCGCGGCGGTATTCGGAGTGATGTCAGGGGCCTCGGGCGAAGCGACCTGATCGGAGACATTCTCGCCCTGCGGCGGCACGACGGTTTGCTCGGGGGGGAAGAAATAGGTCCAGACGCCGAGCACCAGTGCCGAAAGCACGACGGCGAGAATGAGGTTCTTGTTCTGATTATCCATGAAGCCCCTAGTCCACCAGCCTGTCGAAAACTTGGGGAGGTTCAACAGAAGGGGCAGGCAAAGGTCAAGCCATTTTCCCTTAAAACAGGGTCGCGAGCCCGGTTTGTGAAAGCTTTGGCATGAAAGCGGTGACGATTGGGTGCCGGCGGCGTGCTGCGCGCTGGTCAGGGAATGGGCTCCGCCCGGATATCGGTGGGCAGGCCGGCCTGTTTCGCATTGGTGTTCGAGAGGCGGCGGCTTGCCCTGCCGCGCGATCACTTTGGCCCTTGAGCGCAGGCGCGGGTGCGCGCAGCGAATACCGCGAGCGGCGCCCCTACTGATGACACTTTGCGCTCGCGTTGGCGGTGGTGCAGGGCGATGCGCGCCACCGTTCACCCGTTCCCAAGATCAAGGCGTGGCGTCGCGTCGAGCTTGGCGCGGTGTCGCTCGGCCCAGTCGTGGAATTCCTCTAGCGGCATCGGCGCGGCGATCGCGGGGCCTTGCACGACAGAGCAGCCGAGCTGGCCGAGCATGGCGTGTTCAGCGATGCTCGACGTGCCATCGGCCAGTGTGCTCAGTTCGAGGCTTTCGGCCATCGAGACGATCGCCGCCACGAGTTTCTGGTTGTCGGGGCTCTGATCGATTTTTGCCACGAGAGAGCGGTGGATGCGCAGCCGCTCAGGGGCGAGTTTGCGGATCGTCTCCGCCGAGACGGGGCCTGTGCCGAAGCCTGCCAGCTCAATCCGGCAGCCGAGACGGTGCAGGGCACGCAGGTTGTGGTCGATCAACTCTTCGGAAAGCCGCGCAGCGGCGGCTTGTGGCACTACGAAACACAGCCTTTCAGGCGCAATTGTGAACCGGTCGCATTCCCAGGCGAGCCGTTCGACCAATTTCGGATTGTCGAGCTGGGCGAGTGGCAATGGGAGGGAGGCGGGGCCGACCTCGTCGCCAAGCCGATCGAAATCGCGCAGGGCACCAAAGGTTTCGAACAGCATGACTTCGGAAAATCGCTCGATCAATCCGGCGGCCTCGATCGCGGGCAGTACCTGGCTTTCATCGAGCAAGCCGCATTCGCGGTGTAGCCAGCGCGGCATCGCCTGGATGCCGCAGATTGCGCCGGTATCGGTCGAGATCTGCGGGCAGAAGAATGCCTTGATCTGACCAGCTTCAAGAGAGTCGCTGCATTCGCGGGCGAGGCTGTGTTCGTTCGGTTCGATTGCCCCCGCCGCCTGTGCGAAGGCGCGGATCGCGCCTGAGCCGGCGCGTCGCGCGTCGCGGGCGGCCGCTTCCGCCTCGGCCAGCAGGGCACCTGCTTCGAGCGGCGCGCGGGTTTCGAGATCCTGTCGCCGCACGAGCCGGAATCCGATATGGGTGTCGAGCGTGATTTCTCGCGCCCCGATCGAATAGGGCTCGGCCAGAGCGTCCTGCAAACGCCCAGCGAGCTGGATCATCCCCTCGAGATCGAGCCGTGGCGTCGGCTTGAGCAGAATCGCGAACATCGCCCCGTCCCAGCGCGCGACCCGATCGCCTGCGCGTATCTGCGCCCCCAGCCGCTCGCCCATCCGGCGCAGAAGAAGGTCGAACTCGTCGCCATGGAGGTGCCGCAAAAGCTGATCGGGTGAATCGGGGCCGAGGATCAGGCATGCGGTCGGACGCATTCGATCGCGCGCCTCTTCCATGGTGTCCCCGAACGCTTCGACCGCGGCCGTTTTCATTGGAAGGCCCGTTGCCGGATCGCAGCTGTCGTCGTCTTCTTCGGGAGGAATCGGGAGCGGGCGCGTCATCCAGCCCACGAGAACCGCGGTGAATCCCAGAAGCACCATCGCCTCCGGCCCGATCCAGAGCAGCGCCAGCCCGCAGGCAGGCAGAAAAGCGATCATTTCACGCCGCAAGAGAACCGGCCCGGCCTTGCCGAGTGCCCATGCGCGCAGTTGTGATTTCCGCGCATAACGCGGTTTTGCGGTTTTCCCCATGACACCTACCCCCGTGGCGTTGGTCCGACCGATGAGCCGAACCGGATCGCTTGCAGGCTAGGGTCAATTGGTAGCCGGGGCGTTAATCGCTCTCGCGCAAAACCGGGACGTTTTCGTTAAAATCCGCCTTATCGCCAGTGCGCAGCTCCAGCCCCGCGAAGTCGAAGATCGAAGTGTCGCACAGATGCGAGGGGCGCGCGTTCATCAGCGCCTTGAACATCTTGTTGCGCCGGCCCGGCGCGTTCTTCTCCCAGCCGTCGAGCATCGCCTTGACCTGCTGGCGCTGCAGCCCGTCCTGCGAGCCGCATAGATCGCAGGGGATGATCGGGTAATTCATCTGGGTCGCGAATTTCTCGCAATCGGATTCAGCCACGAATGCAAGCGGGCGATAGACGAAAAGATCGCCCTCTTCGTTCACCAGTTTCGGCGGCATCGTCGCGAGGCGCGCGCCGTGGAAGAGGTTCATGAAGAAAGTCTCGAGGATGTCGTCGCGGTGATGGCCGAGCACGACCGCCGAGCAGCCTTCCTCGCGCGCGATGCGATAGAGGTTGCCCCGGCGCAGGCGCGAGCACAGCGCGCAGTAGGTGCGGCCCTGGGGAACCTTGTCCATCACGATCGAATAGGTGTCTTGATACTCGATCCGGTGCGGAACGCCCATGTTCTCCAGAAACTCAGGCAGCACGGTCGCGGGGAACCCCGGCTGGCCCTGATCGAGATTGCAGGCCAGCAGTTCGACCGGCAGCAAGCCGCGCCATTGCAGCTCGTGCAGTACGGCGAGCAGGGTGTAGCTGTCCTTGCCGCCTGACAGGCAGACGAGCCATTTCGCGCCACGCTCGATCATGCCGTATTTCTCGATCGCCTCGCGGGTCTCGCGGACGATACGCTTGCGCAGCTTCTTGAACTCGGTCGTAGAGGGCGCGCCTGCGAAAAGCGGGTGGATCGGGCTCTCTTCGTCGTCAAGCATCGGAATGGTCCTTGTGCGAACAGCCGCGATGAGCGGCGTCGAAATCGGGATCGGCACCGGGCACCGGATCATAGCCATGCCCGCCCCAGGGGTGGCAGCTCAGAAGCCGCTTGCCTGCAAGCCAGCCCCCCTTGATCGCGCCGTGGCGCTCAAGTGCCTCCAGCGCATAGACCGAGCAGGTCGGCTGATAGCGGCAGCCGTGACCCATCCACGGGCTGAGCAGCAGGCGATAGGCGCGTACCGGTAGGGCGAGGATATGGGCGAAGGGGCTCATTTTTTCTTGCCTCTGGGTTTGCGCGGGCGCGGCGGTGCGATGGGCAGATCGTGGATCACCGCGAGGGCAGAGGCAAACTCAGCGAGCAGCTGCGCGAACTCGCGGGTGGCAGTGGCCTCGGGGCGTCCGACCAGAACGTAATCCCAGCCCGGACGGCCGGCATCAGACAGCACGGCGCGGGCGAGTTCGCGCAGGCGGCGCTTCGCGCGGTTGCGGGCGACCGCATTGCCGAGCTTCTTCGAGCACGTGAAGCCCACGCGGATCAGATCGGGCGCGACGGGTTCGTCTTCGCGCCGTGCGCGCGCCTGCAACAGAAAACCGGGCATGCTCTTGCGCTGCGCCGAGGCCGCCCGCAGGTAATCCGCGCGCTGGCGCAGAATCGCGGTCGGACGAGCAGGATCGGAAGAGCGGATGGCGGCCATCACGGCACCTCGCGGATCGGGGGCGCAAATAGCGAAACCGCCGGGCGCGATCCGTGATCGGGGCACGAGGCCTGATCCCGAAAAGCTACCGGCGGCGTCAAAAGCCTGTCGCGGCGCAGACGGCCTTAGGCCGACAGACGCTTACGACCCTTCGCGCGGCGGGCGTTGAGAACCTTGCGGCCACCCTTGGTCGCCATACGGCTACGGAAGCCGTGGCGACGGGCGCGAACGAGGTTCGACGGCTGGAACGTGCGTTTCATCGTTGTCACTCCGGTTCGGGCCCCTGAATTGGGATTCGAGGCCTGATATCATTCGAAGCCCGGTCTTTAGTGGCCTCTCCGCGCCAAGTCAATTCGCCTGAAGCGCTTTTTTCGCGCTTTATTCGGGTCCATGCGCGAAACGTGATGGCTCACGGGGTTTTGCCTTTTTCGCGAGCCGCCTATCTTGTCGGCAAAGCACTCTGGTTGCGTCAAGCGCGTTCTGGGGCGTAAAGAGGCGAGGGACGGGATGGCACAACGCCGCCCCAACGTTAGATAGGCGATGAAAGTAAACACTCTTTCAGGGCGGTTTCTGATCCTGACGACGGTATTCGTCGTGCTCGCCGAAGCGTTGATCCTTCTGCCGGGTCTCGCCAATTTCCGCGAGGACTATCTGCTGACCCGCCTCGAGCGCGCCCAGATTGCCTCGCTCGCCCTTCTGACCACCGACACCACCATCGCGCCGGACCTCGAAAAGGAGCTTCTGGCTAATGCGGGCGTGTTCAACGTGGTGCTTCGGCGCGATGCGGTGCGCCAGCTCGTGTTGTCCTCACCGATTCCCTCGCCGGTGACCGAGACCTACGATCTGCGCAACTCGACGGAATGGACCCGGATTCGCGATGCGGTCCATGCGCTCTTCGATGTCGATAACAAGGTGATCCGCGTGCTCGGCGAGCCGGTCCAGAAAGGCGGCATCGTGATCGAAGTCACGCTCGCCACCGAGCCGATGCGGATCGCGATGGTGGAATACGGGCTGAGGCTGCTGTCGATCTCGGCGGTGTTCTCGGTGATCACCGCCGTCTTGCTGTTCTTCCTGGTGCGACGCTTGATGGTGGTGCCGATCAAACGGCTGGTTGCGCATATGGCGGCCTATGCCGAAGCGCCCGAGGATGCACGGCGCATCATCACCCCTCAGGCCAGCGTCGAGGAGTTGCGCGTGGCAGAAGAGGCACTGGCTTCGATGCAGACACAGCTCACATCTTCACTGCGCCAGAAGGAACGTCTCGCCCAGCTCGGTCAGGCGGTTGCGAAGATCAGCCATGACCTGCGCAACATCCTTACCACGGCCCAGCTCTTCGCGGACAGGATGGAGAGCTCGGAGGATCCGGGTGTGCAGCGCGCCGCGCCGAAGCTGATGGGGTCGATCGGGCGGGCGATCAATCTGTGCGAGACGACGCTCGCCTTCGGAAAGGCGAAAGAGCCGCCGCCGACGCTCTCGCGCTTCATGTTCAGCGAACTGGCGCAGGAAGTCCTCGAGAACGAGGAACATCCCAGCGACGGGCCCGCGGTCGAGTTCATCACCGATGTCCCGCCCAACCTTGTGATCCGCGCCGATCGCGAACAGCTCTATCGCGTCCTCAACAATCTCGCGCGCAATGCGCGTCAGGCGATCGAGGCGACGGGGCAGGTCGGCACGATCGAGATCGGGGCAGGGGAGAATAGCGACGGCTGGTGGATCCGCGTTCAGGACAGCGGCCCGGGCCTGCCAGAGCGCGCCCGTGAGCACCTCTTCCAGCCCTTTACCGGGGGCACCCGTGCGGGCGGCACCGGTCTCGGTCTCGCAATCGCGGCAGAGCTGGTGCGCGGCCATGGCGGGCGGCTCGATCTGGTGCGCACCGATGAGACCGGTACCGAATTTCGCATCTTCCTGCCCTCCGATATCAGCTTCGACGGCGGCTTCGAAAAGGCCGCTTGCGCCGAGAGCTAGGCAAATCAGGGGGCTGCGGAATTTTTCGGCGAAATTCCGAAATAGGTCGCGTTTTGCCCTTGCAATGCCCCGGCGCGAAGGCTAAATCGCCCCCCACAAGCGGACCCGTAGCTCAGCTGGATAGAGCACTTGACTACGAATCAAGGGGTCGGGCGTTCGAATCGCTCCGGGTCCGCCATTTCCCCCCCCAAAATCGATGCAGCGCGTGTCACGCCGCCATCCGCACACCTTTTACGTGTGCGTGCATTTTGATTCTCCTGTCGTCTGTGCGCCTGCCCGTTCCGGGGAGAGCAAATCGACCCTTGTCGCATTTCCGGCGCAATTGCAGGGCAAATCCTGGCTGCCGGAGGTGATTGTTCCACGGTTTTCAACAAGCACGCTGTCGCCGTGACTTGGCCCCGCACATTCCCTGCTCGCGCCATTTGTCGGCCGCAATTCAGCGTCAGGTTGTACTTAACGGAAAGCAACAGACATCTTAGGAGCCAACGATGCCCCGCACCTTCGTTTCGATCTTCAAGCTGTTCAGCAAGCGTCGCGATAATGTTCTCGATGCGCGTTACGATGCCCTGCGCGCTTCTCCCGAGCCGAAGAAGCATCGCCTGCATGTCTCCCCCTTCACCCAGTTGCAGCGCGCGGCCTGAGCGTCGGCCTCTTCCTCCTGAGTTCAGGCGCGTAAGCAAGACGCCCGGGCAATGCCCGGGCGTTCTGCGTTTCCAGAGAGGTTACAGAGCGGCTCTGCGCGCTCAGAAGTCGATCGTGACGCCCGGCAAGTCGAGCTCCTTCATCAGGTCGCGCAGTTCCTGACGTGCAGCCACGTTCGAGATGTTGAGGCTTTCGACGCCCAGATCCTTCAGATCCAGCAGGGTCAGCCCGCGCGGGAACAGCTCGCGGAAGATCACGCGCTCGGAGAAACCCGGTGCCACGCGGAAGCCGATGCGCTTCGAGAGCTGCTCCAGCGCCGCACCCACCTTGCGCTTGTTGTGCATCTGCTGGGCGCCCACGCGGTTGCGCAGCACCACCCAGTCGATCGGCTTCAGCCCCGCCTTGGCGCGCAGCTGCCGCGCCGACCAGACCATCTCGGAATAGATCGACGGGCCGATCACCTTCGAGGTCACCGGGTCGATCCGCGCCAGCAGGTCGAAGTCGATGAAACTGTCATTGAGCGGCGTGACCAGCGTGTCGGCCAGCGAATGCGCGACCTGGCTCAGGCGCGTATGCGAGCCGGGGCAGTCGATCAGGATGAAATCGCACGAGGGCTCCATCTCGGCCACGGCGGTGGAAAGGCGATGGTCATAGGGGTTCTCCCCCGGCGCCAGCGTCGCCGCATCCACCTCGGGCAGTTCGCGGTAATCCGGAGTGGGCAGGTCGAGCCCCTCGCGATCCATGAACGCGAGACGGTTTTCGACATACCGCCCGAAGCTGCGCTGGCGCAGATCGAGATCGAGCGCACCCACTTTCCAGCCCATCCGCGCCAGTGCGGTCGCCACATGCATCGAGGTGGTGGACTTACCCGACCCACCCTTTTCGTTGCCCATCACGATGATATGCGCCACTTCGCTATCCCTGCCTTGTCTTGTGTCTTGTCCCTTGCGGACCACTATAGATGGCTCAGGAGGGAGGGGGAAGGCGGGGAGTGACCGGCGCGGTCAGATGGGGGAGGGGTGTGTGGTTTTGGTCGGGGGTTAGCCTTGTTCGTCGTCTTCCAGAGGATCGAAGGCGCGGGGGTCTCCGAGTTCTTTCCAGTTTTCTGGAATGAATGGGTCTGCGGGCTCTGGCAATAGGGCCGAGTTAAACCTGAATCGTAGGAGAAATGCTAGACCAAGCACGAGGGTGGTAAGCAGTAGCAGCGAGCTCATTAGAAGCATGAAGACGGCAAAGATGGGCAGCTCGCTCCAACTTTTTTCAAGAACCTTATTTAATAGGATGATTGCGGGAAAAGCGTATAATGCAAGAGACGTTGAGAGAAGCAATGCTGCGAACAGTCCATGCAAGAACTTATGTGCCCAAGTGGACCGCGGGCCGAAGTAGGTGGGAGTGAAAGCAATCGACCAAAGGTTGCTTACCCCGAATGAGAGTGTCAGCAGCTGAAATTGGTATATCCCTTGCCGTTGTCCAAGCCTGTTTAAAAGCCGATCAATGATGATTGAGTCAATAAAGGTCGCAGTCAGGACAAAGAGCGAGCTCGCAAGGTATAAGCAGAAAAGGTAAACGCCATAAGCAGGCAAGGGTAGAGAAAGGCCCCAAAGACTGATGTTTCCAGAAACTTGCTGAAAGAAAGTGACGCCAAGCGTTGCCAATATTACACTTACGATAATTCGGCTAAGTTTGTGGTCGTTGGCGAGGCGGATTTTTACTAGCCCCTCAAGGTAATCGTCGCTGTAAAATCGTGCTCCAAAGTTTGAAGAAGCGTAATTTCCAAGCGTCGTTGCTAGACGCTCAATAAGTCCCATTCTTACGAAATCATTGTCATTGCCGGACATTGCTGCTCCCATAAAGAAAAGTCCGCCTCGCTATCATCGAGACGGACTAGGTTGACTGCAACTTAAATTATCTCACCGACTGAACTTCTTGTACTTCACCCGCTTCGGCTCGACCGCATCGGGGCCCAGACGGCGGATCTTGTCTTCCTCGTAATCCTCGAAGTTGCCCTCGAAGAATTCCACATGGGCCTCG
The DNA here is from genome assembly GCF_000714535.1 of Thioclava pacifica DSM 10166. Lineage (GTDB taxonomy): Bacteria > Pseudomonadota > Alphaproteobacteria > Rhodobacterales > Rhodobacteraceae > Thioclava > Thioclava pacifica. The sequence continues at coordinate 293,996 of NZ_AUND01000023.1, forward strand.
CCCTCGAAGGCGAGGATGTGGGTGCAGAGGCGGTCGAGGAAGAAGCGGTCGTGCGAGATGATGATCGCGTTGCCGGCGAAGTCCTCGATCGCGGCTTCCAGCGCCTGCAGGGTTTCGACGTCCAGATCGTTGGTCGGTTCGTCGAGCAGCAGCACGTTGCCGCCCTCTTTCAGCAGTTTCGCCATGTGGACCCGGTTGCGCTCACCACCCGACAGCAGGCCCACTTTCTTCTGCTGGTCGCCGCCCTTGAAGTTGAACGCGCCGCAATAGGCGCGCGAGTTGACCTGCGCGTCGCCCAGCTCGATCAGCTCGGCACCGCCCGAGATTTCCTCCCAGACGGTCTTGTTCGGGTCGAGCGCATCGCGCGACTGGTCGACATAGGCCAGCTTCACCGTATCGCCCAGCGTGATCTCGCCGCTGTCGGGCGTGTCCTGCCCGGTGATCATCCGAAACAGCGTGGATTTACCGGCGCCGTTCGGGCCGATGACGCCGACGATGGCGCCCGGCGGGATCGAGAAGCTGAGGTTCTCGATCAGCTGCTTGTCACCGTAATGCTTCGAGATGCCCTCGACCTCGATCACCTTGCCGCCCAGACGCGGGCCGTTCGGGATGATGATCTGGGCCTTGCCGACGCGCTCGCGCTCGGACTGGTCCGCCATCTTCTCATAGGCCGCGATACGGGCCTTGGATTTCGCCTGACGGGCCTTGGCACCGGCGCGGATCCACTGAAGTTCCTTCTCGAGAACTTTCTGCTTGGCCTTGTCCTCGCGGGCTTCCTGCTCGAGGCGCTTGGCCTTCTGTTCGAGCCATGCGGAGTAGTTGCCCTCGTAGGGGATGCCGCGGCCGCGCTCGAGCTCGAGAATCCACGAGGTGATGTCGTCGAGGAAGTAACGGTCGTGCGTGACGCAGAGGATCGTGCCCTTGTACTCGATCAGGTGCTTTTGCAGCCAGGCGATGGTTTCCGCGTCGAGGTGGTTGGTCGGTTCGTCCAAGAGCAGCATGTCGGGCGCTTCAAGCAGCAGCTTGCACAGCGCGACCCGGCGGCGCTCACCGCCCGAGAGGGTTTCGACATCGGCGTCGTCGGGCGGGCAGCGCAGGGCTTCCATCGCCACGTCCACCTGGCTGTCGAGATCCCAGAGGTTCTCGGAATCGATCTCGTCCTGAAGCTGCGCCATCTCGTCGGCGGTCTCGTCCGAGTAGTTCATCGCCAGTTCATTGAAGCGGTCGAGCTTTGCCTTCTTGGCGGCCACGCCTTCCATGACGTTGCCGCGCACGTTGAGCGCCGGGTCCAGATCGGGCTCCTGCGGGAGGTAGCCGACCTTCGCGCCTTTCGCAGCCCAGGCCTCGCCGGAGAAATCCTTGTCGATGCCCGCCATGATGCGCAGCAGCGTGGATTTACCCGCGCCGTTGACGCCCACGACGCCGATCTTCACGCCGGGCAGGAAGGACAGGCGGATGTTCTCGAAGCATTTCTTTCCACCGGGATAGGTCTTCGAGACACCATCCATGTGATAGACATATTGATAGGACGCCATTGTCGACCTCGTTTGGAATAAGGGGTTTGGGCGCCTTCTAGTCGGAAAGGGGCGGCAGGGAAAGGGGCCGTGGGCCGCAACGTAGGAGGCTGCGGTTTCTGTCGCGTCTCTGGCGGATTTCAATGTGCATAAATGCGCAGAAAGATGTCAATTTGTGATCTTTCCTGCACCAGAGAACGATCCTAAATCCATCTCCATCGCGGGACCGACGCCTCCCCCTGTCGACGGTTGCCCGCGGAAACAACGCTAATTGCTTCATCATTGGAGAGAGAGAATGAAAACGATCATCAGCACCGCCATCGCCGCTCTGGCCCTGAGCACCACCTTCGCCGCCGCCGGTGGCAACGGTTATGGCTCCATCGCGCCGTCGATGGCGAAATCCTACAGCTCGAGCACGGGCTCTTCGGTCGGTGAGGTCACCCCGGGCAAGGCTCAGCTCGCCGCCCAGCTGGGCCTGGATGCCGCGAAATATACCTCGGCCGAGCTTACCCGCATCCAGTCGGCGCTTTATAACAACGATGTCGACACCGCGAATTTCGTGATTTCGCATGAGAACCGGAAACCTGTCGACGTGGCTCCGCAACCCGTGATGGGCCGCGATAGCTGAGTCCCCACAAGTTGAACTGCATGCGAGCGGCCCTCAAAGCGAGGGCCGCTTTGCTTTTTTCGTTTGTAATCAATGCGGTTTTATTCGGTCTGACTCGTCGGGCCGTCAGAGCTGTTCCATTTTGCACCGAGTTCCCCTGAGTTATGTGCGTCGGCTCACAATTAGCAGGCTAATTAATATCCTTTTCACCACCCCGACCCGAGCACACCTCAATCCCACCGACGACGCATTGCGCCGAAAGTCATTTTCAAAATCAAAGTCATGAAAGGAGTTTGTCATGACACGTAAACCGCTTATCGCTCTTCTCGCCGCCCTCGGGCTCACTGTCGGTTCTGCTGGTATCGCCGCTGCGCGGGAGACTGGCACGCCCGGCGCATCGCAAGGTGTGATCATCGCACCTATGGGAGGCAGTGTTCAGGCTTCGGGCGGCCCCGGAATCGGCTGGACCAACCAGGGCAAGACCCAGATCGCGGCCGAGCTTCAGACCTTCCCGCAGTTGAGCGGCATCAAGGCGAGCGATTACACGGTCGCTGAGCTGACCAACATGCTGCACGCCGCGCGTCGCGGTCGGATGGATGTGGCGCTCTATTTCGCCAACCATGAGAACCTGATGCCCGGCGGCCCGGGGATCGGCGCGACCGATCAAGGCAAATCGCAGCTCGCCGCGCAGCTTGGCGCCGACCCTGGCAACTACACGACTGGTCAGCTCGATCAGATGCAGAACGACGTTCAGCGCGGGCATATGGACGCGGCGAATTTTACCGCGACCCATGGTGACCCGGCCCCCTATGGCTACATCGTGTTCGTCCCGGTGGTCGCGAACTGACTTAACCCCTGAGCCAATCGTGATAGGCGGCCTTCCAATCGGAAGGCCGCCTATTTTTATATTTTATTCAAGGGGATGTGATCGGGGGCTGCGAAAAAAGGTTCCCGATTTATATGTGCAAAATCAAACATACTACGGGTCAATAACGGCCTTTGATCTCCATTTTGAACACTTAGATGAGGCTCACCGACGCCAATGGCGCCAAGAAGACAATCCATTTGATGAGAAGGAGTTCATCATGACCCGTAAGCTTTTCACTACCGCTATCGCCGCTCTCGCCCTGACCGCCGGTTCCGCCGGGATCGCGTCTGCCGCGGGCTTTTCCCATTCGACCAATGACTCCGGTCAGGGCGTGATCGCCGTGCCGATGTCGACCAGCTCGCCCGCTTCGGGCCCGATGGCGTCGGGGGCCACGAACCAGGGCAAGACCCAGATCGCGGCCGAGCTTCAAACATTCCCGGGCCTGAGCGATGTCGACCCGCGCGCGTACACGGTCGCCGAGCTGACGAACATGCTGCACGCCGCACGCAAGGGCGATCTGAGCAAGGTCAATTTCTACCGTGGCCATGAGGACCGCCTGCCGGGCGGTCCGGGTGTCGGCGCAACCAATCAGGGCAAGGCGCAGCTCGCGGCCGAGCTGGGGCTGAACCCGAAGGCTTACACGACCGCGCAGCTCGAAGAGATCGCGCAAGCGGTGCGCCACGATGATTTCGAAACCGCGAAGCTGATCGCCGCGCAGGGCAACTCGGCATCGGGTGGCCGGCTGGTTTTCGTCCCCGTTGTCGTGAAGTGATACTCACAACCCGATCCGCGATGGATCTTTTCAGAGGCGGCTCCCGCGAGGGGGCCGCTTCTTGCACGCTTTGACAGCTGGACGAAAGCCTGTATCCCTGAGCGAGACTTGGGGAATTTCGATGATCAAGCGCCTGCACCATCTCTACGAAGCCGACACGCCGCGTGCACATGCGTTCCGATACGGGCTGCTGATCTTCGATTTCGTGACGATCGCATTCGTGATCATCACCTCTTTCTTCCCGCATACGATCTGGATCGAGATCATCGACGCGCTGATCGGCGTGGTGATCGTGGCAGATTTCGCCGCGCGCTATGCAATTTCAAACGAGAAGATCCGTTTCTGGGCGCGACCCGCGACCTGGGCCGACATCATCGCAGTGATTTCCTTCCTCGCGCCGATCACTGGGGAAGGACTTGGCTTTCTGCGGATCTTGCGCACCTTGCGTCTCTTGCGCACCTATCAGCTTCTGGCCCGGCTGCGGCGCGATTTCGCCTTCTTCCGCCGCCACGAGGACGTGGTGATTGCGGGGATCAATCTCGGCGTGTTTCTCTTTGTAATGACGGGGCTTATCTACGCAACGCAGGTGCGGATCAACCCGCAGATCAACAACTATGCCGACGCGCTCTATTTCACCGTGACCACGCTGACCACGACCGGTTTCGGGGATATCACGCCGAAGGGCGAGTGGGGGCGGATGATCTCGGTCGCGATCATGATCTTCGGGGTGACGCTGTTCTTGCGGCTCGCGCAGGTTCTCTTCCGGCCTTCGAAAGTGCGTTACGAGTGCAAGAAATGCGGGCTGAGCCTGCATGATGCCGACGCGATCCACTGCAAGCATTGCGGGGCAGTGGTGCATATCGACACCGAGGGGCTGACCTGACGACGGGCGAGGCTCATTCGCAGGGCCGCGCCAGCACCATCACATACCACGGCCCCTTGCCGCCGCGCTTGGGCACGACGGCGACGCCAATCTGGGTCACGTCCTTGAGCAGGATGTTGCGGCGATGGCCGGGCGATTTCATCCAGTCGTCGAAGGTCACGCGCGGATTGCGCTGGCCCATCGCGATATTCTCGGCGATCAGGCAAGCGCGATAGCCTTCGCGCTTGGCCCGGATCATTACCGTGGAACCGTCCGAGCCCGCATGATCGAAAAAGCCCTTCTGCGCCATGTCGCAGGCCTGTGCCTCGGCGGCGAGGATCAGGCGCGGGTCCATCTCGACCGGGCCGAGCCCGTTGACTTGCCGTTGCTGCGAGGTCGCCTTCGCGATCACCCAGCCCAGCCCGTCATTGATATAGCAGCCATTGGCCTGCGCCGCGGCGGGCAGGAGGGCGGCGGGCATAAGGAACGCCAGCGCGGCGAGAATGCGGATCAAACGAGCCTCCCCCAGAGATCGTATTCCGAGGCCTCGTCGACCTCGACGGTCACGATATCACCGGGGTTGAGCGCCTCAAAGCCTTCGTCGATGAAGAGATTGCCGTCGATCTCGGGCGCATCCGCCTTGGTGCGGCAGGTCGCGCCTTGCTCGTCCACCTCATCCACGATCACCTGCTGAATGGTGCCGACCTTGGACTGCAGCTTCGCCTCGGAAATCGCCTGCGCCTTCTGCATGAAGCGATCCCAGCGGTCCTGCTTCACCTCGTCGGGCACATGATCGGGCAGAGCGTTCGAGCGCGCGCCTTCGACATTCTCGTATTGGAAGCAACCCACGCGATCGAGCTGCGCCTCATCCATCCAGTCGAGCAGGTATTGGAACTCTTCCTCGGTCTCGCCGGGATAGCCCACGATGAAGGTCGAACGCAGCGTGATGTCGGGGCAGGTCGCCCGCCATGCCGCGATCTCGTCGAGCGTCTTGGCGGAGGCCGCGGGCCTCGCCATGCGCTTGAGCGTGTCCGGATGCGCGTGCTGGAAGGGGATATCCAGATAGGGCAGCACGCCGCCGCCGTTCTCATGGGCCTCCGCCATCAGCGGGATCAGGTCGCGCACATGGGGGTAGGGGTAGACGTAATGCAGCCGCACCCAGGCGCCGAGTTGTCCGAGATCGCGCGCCAGATCGCTGATATGGGCGCGGTGGTCGCGCTCGGTCGCATGTTTGAGATCGACGCCATAGGCCGAGGTGTCCTGCGAGATCACCAGCAGTTCGCGCACGCCCGCATCGACGAGCTTCTCGGCCTCGCGCACGACCGCATGGGCCGGGCGGCTGACGAGACGCCCGCGCATGTCGGGGATGATGCAGAACTTGCAGTGGTGATTGCAGCCCTCGGAAATCTTCAGATAGCTGTAATGGCGCGGGGTCAGTTTCACCCCCGCCGCCGGCAGCAGATCCACGAAAGGATCGGGATCGGGCGGCACCGCGCCATGCACGGCATCAAGCACTTGTTCATATTGATGCGGGCCCGTCACCGCCAGCACGGAGGGGTGCGCGCCGGTAATGTAATCGGGCTCGGCGCCGAGACAGCCTGTCACGATGACGCGGCCGTTCTCTTTCAAGGCCTCGCCGATCGCCTCGAGGCTTTCCGCCTTGGCGCTGTCGAGAAAACCGCAGGTGTTCACGATCACCGCATCCGCGCCGGCGTAATCGGGGGAAATCGCGTAGCCTTCGGCGCGCAGACGCGTCAGGATACGTTCACTGTCGACCAGCGCCTTCGGGCAGCCAAGCGAGACCATTCCGATCACCGGCTGACCGGGACGGGGCGCATCCGTGATGCGTGCGCGGGGCGCCAGATCGGGGCGCAGGTTTGGTGGGTTCGTGCTCATTGACGCGATATAGCTTGTGCGAATGGCCGCGAAAAGCCCTTGCGAATAGGGCTTTTCGGCCATGCAAAGAAAATGCTTGCCACCTGTCGTATTAATAAAGTTGAATATTCAAAGCCGTAAATCGGCAGCATGGCATGCGTCTGCGGGAAGGGAGAGCCCGCAGGAGAGAGGGAAGCGCCCCTCAGGGAGAGAAAAATGACAAAACTGAAGACACCCCGTTTTTCGGGGCTAGCCGCTTTATGCCTGGCGGCGGCCGTTCCAAGCGTCGCAAGCGCTACGGAAGGGTATTTCGCGCTCGCCTACGGACCTGCGCAACGTGGCGTCGGCGGTGCCGGCGTTGCCTATTCGGTCGACCCCATGTCGGCGGCAATCAACCCTGCGAACATCGCCGATATCGGCCATCAAATGACCTTCGGGGTCGAAGCATTCTCGCCCCGGCGTGGCTTCACCGCGACCGGCGCGCCGCCGCTGCCAGAGGGCAAGGTCGAGTCGGGCCATGAATGGTTCCCGATTCCGAATTTCGGCTACAACCGTCCACTTGCGAACGGCGGGGCGCTCAACGTCATGGTCTATGGCAATGGCGGCATGAACACGAGCTACCCGGCCGTCTTCAATCCTTACTGTGGCGACGGCGGCGGCTATGGCGTCTTCTGCGCCGGCAAGGCGGGCGTGGACCTGATGCAGCTTTTCGCGTCGGTGGGCTACGGTCGCAAGGACGGCAATTTCAGCTGGGGTATCGCCCCGACCGTCGCCGTTCAACGCTTCTCGGCGCGCGGCCTGAACATGTTCGATCAGGAAGGCTACACCGCATCGCCGGGCAAGCTTACGGGTAACGGATATGACTTCTCGACCGGGATCGGCCTGCGGGCTGGTATCAAATACGAGATCAATCCGCAGTTCACGATTGGCCTGTCGGGGCAGACCCGCTTCAAGATGTCGAAATTCGACAAATATGCGGGCCTCTTCGAGGGGAACGGCTCGTTTGATATCCCCGCATCGGTCACTGCGGGTGTGGCGTTCAAGCCGCGCAGCGACCTGACGGTGATGCTCGACTACCAGAAGATTTTCTACAGCGCGATCGGCGCGGTGGGCAATCCGAATACGGCGCTTCCCTTCGGGGCTCCGGGGGGTGCGGGCTTCGGCTGGGATGATGTGGATGTGCTCCGCATCGGCGCGGAATGGCAGCAGAGCCCCGACATGACCTGGCGCTTCGGCTATGCCCATGCGACCAACCCGATCGGGCCTGAAGATGTCGTTCTGGGTGTGCTCGCTCCGGGCGTTGTGGAACATCACATCAGCTTCGGCGGCGCAAAGAAGCTCAACGACCGCGACACGCTTGATTTTGCTGTGAACTACGTGCTGCCGCACAAGGTGAAGGGGCCGTCCTTCCTTTACCCGGATGGCAGCGAAGTCGAACTGGAGATGAAGCAGATCTCCGCCTCGATTGGCTGGTCGCGTCGCTTCTGAGCGGTCCATCCACCGGAATTAACGAAGGGCGCCCTCGGGCGCCCTTTGAAATATCTGCCTGGCCGCAAGAACTCAGCGGCGGCGGTCGCGCCGCGCGCTCATCGGTTGGAAGGCCACGCCCACATGAGCCTCGCAATAGGGCTTGCCTGCCTGGCTCGGCAGACCGCAGAACCAGAAATCCTCGGTCGCCGGATCACCGATCGGCCATTTGCAGGTGCGCTCGGTCAGTTCCATCAGACTCAGCTTCTTCGAATGCTTTTCGATCTCGCCGACCTTGGCGAGCGCGGCCGGATCGATCTCGTTGGCCGAGGGCTGTGGCGGCAGCGGCTGTCCGGCGGGGATGATCGCCTTGCGCGCAGGCGCGGCAGCGGGGGCTGCCGCCTGTGCGGGGGCTGCGGGCTTTGCCGCGGGTTTCGGCTCGGGCGCTTCGGCCGCGGGCTGGGCTGCGGGCTTCTCGGCCTTCGCCTCTACCTTTTCAGCCTTCGCCTTCGGTTCGGGCTTTGCGGGTTCAGCCGCACCGCCAGCACGGTTCGACAGACCAAGGCGGTGCACCTTGCCGATCACCGCATTGCGCGTGACGCCGCCAAGCTCCTTCGCGATCTGGCTGGCCGACTGGCCCTCGGTCCACATCTTCTTGAGCAACTCGACGCGTTCATCGGTCCAGGACATGGGCATCCTTTCCTTGTTTCCTGCGATCAGGCGCAGCAGGCACCCTCGATCGACCCGCATTCTAACGGGAGAGCGCACAGATACAATCGCGGCCCTTGCATTTCAAGGGCCGCTGCACGCGGCACACTGCCTCTGCCCGGTTATGAAACCCTCTGTGCGTTGGCTGCGTTGAGATCGCAGCCATGCGGTGGTAGGGGGCGCACAGCCAAGGGAGATGAAGATGTACGAGATGGGCGTGCGCCGCTTCGGCGCGGTGAATTGGATGGGCCTACGGATGCTCGGCTGGCGCGAAATCCGCCGGTTTCTTGCCGTTTGGCAGCAGACCGTGCTGGCTCCGCTGATCACTGCGGGCCTGTTCCTGACGGTTTTCGCGCTGGCTTTCGGACGCAACCGCGCCGATGTGATGGGCGTCGATTTCCTGCATTTTATCGCGCCGGGCATCCTGATGATGACGGTGATCCAGAACGCCTTTGCCAACACCTCCAGTTCGATCGTGATCGCGAAGGTGCAGGGCAATATCGTCGATACGCTGATGCCGCCGCTGGCACCATGGGAGATTCTCGTGGGCTATCTGACGGGTGCGGTGGCGCGTGCGCTCATCGTCGCGGTCGTGATCTGGCTGGGGCTGTTCGCGGTGCTGGGGCAGGGGATCGCGCATCCGTTCTGGGCGATTGCCGCGGTCGTGCTCGGCGCGGCGTTCCTTGGCGGCTTGGGCATTCTGGCGGCCGTCTTTGCGGACAAGTTCGATCAGATGGCGGCGATCACCAACTTTATCATCACGCCGCTCTCGTTCCTGTCGGGCACCTTCTATTCGGCCAAGGCGCTGCCGCCGGCCTTCCAGATCCTGACCCATTACAACCCGGTCTTCTACCTGATCGACATGGCCCGTTTCGGCTTCTTGGGCGTGTCCGACGCCTCGCCCTGGCACGGGCTCGCCGTGATCTGCGCGGCACTCGTTCTGGTGCTGGGTCTGGGCTGGTACTGGCTGCGCACCGGCTATCGCATGAAGCCCTGAGGGCAGGGCGCAGGCGCGTCAGGCCTCAGGCCGAATGCGCGCCGCCTGCGAGGCCCGATACGAACTCGAGCACCTCCGCTACCGGCTTGCCATCCGCGATTTCCTTCACGATGGCCGAGCCGACGACACAACCATCCGCCACGCCCGCGATGGTCTTCGCGGCCTCAGGCGTGGTGATGCCGAAGCCCACGATCACCGGCAGATCGGTTTGCGCCTTGATCCGCGCGACCTCGGGGCCGACCTCGGCGGCCTGTGCCGCCTGCGCGCCGGTGATCCCCGTGACCGAAACGTAATAGACGAAGCCCGACGTGTTCTGCAGAACCTTCGGCAGGCGCTTGTCATCGGTCGTCGGCGTCGCGAGGCGGATGAAGTTGATCCCGGCATCGCGCGCTGGGATGCACAGCTCCACATCCTCCTCGGGCGGCAGGTCCACCACGATCAGCCCGTCGATCCCGGCGGCCTTGGCGTCTTCGAGGAACTTGTCGACACCGCGATTGTAGATCGGATTGTAATACCCCATCAGCACGATCGGCGTCGTGTCGTCACTCTTGCGGAACTCCGCCGCCATATCGAGCGTCTTCTGCAGCGTCTGGCCGCCATCGAGCGCACGCTGTCCCGCGAGCTGGATCGTCGGGCCGTCTGCCATCGGATCGGTGAAGGGCACGCCCAGCTCGATGATGTCCACGCCTGCACCCGGCAGGCCCTTCATCACCTCCAGCGAGGTCTCCAGATCCGGGTCGCCCGCCATGATGTAAGAGACGAAGGCTTTCTTGCCCTCGGCCTTGAGGCTGGCGAATTTGGCGTCGATGCGAGTCATGGCGTCCCTCCGGATGGTCCCGAAGGGGTTTGCGCGATGGGCGCGGGAAAATCAATGCCTCGCGGCACGGTTACATCTTCGTGGGGCCGTTGATCATCCAGGCGGTGCCGAAGCGGTCGCGGAGCATTCCGAACCCGTCGGCCCAGAAGGTCTCACCAAATGGCATCATCATCTCCTCGGCCCGGTCCAGCAGGCGCTCGAAGATCGCCTGCGCCGCGGCGCGACTGTCCGAGACATGCGAGATCGAGACCGAGCTTTGCGGGCGGTCGCGCCCCTCAGGCCAGTCCGAGGCCATCAGCGCGCCATCGCCCAGCTTGATCAGCGCATGCATGACCCGCGCCTTGCCGGCCTCGCTCATGCCCTCGCTCGCTTCGGGCATATCGCCATAGCGCATGAGAAAGGGCGGCTCGGTGCCGAAGAGATCGGCATAGAAGCGCATCGCCTCTTCGCAATTTCCCTGAAAGTGGATGTAGGGTTCGAAACTCATCGTGGAATCCTCCCTGTCAGGTCTGCAGCCTATCACGATTCCGGCCCTTTCGCGCGCTTGCGCCGGGCGCGGCCAGTGAATAAGAAGCGCGAAGCCGTAATCAGGAGGGCGAAATGGGTTTCAAGATGGGTATCGTGGGTCTGCCGAATGTGGGCAAATCGACCCTCTTCAACGCGCTGACCAAGACGGCGGCCGCGCAGGCGGCGAATTTCCCCTTCTGCACCATCGAGCCCAATGTGGGCGAAGTGGCCGTTCCCGATGAGCGCCTCGACCAGCTTGCCGCCATCGCGGGCTCGAAAGAGATCATCCCGACCCGCATGACCTTCGTTGATATCGCGGGTCTCGTGAAAGGCGCCTCCAAGGGTGAAGGCCTCGGCAACCAGTTCCTCGCCAATATCCGCGAAGTGGACGCCATCGCCCATGTGCTGCGGTGTTTCGAAGACGGCGACGTGACCCATGTGGAAGGCCGCGTCGATCCGGTGGCCGATGCCGAGACCATCGAGACCGAGCTGATGATCGCCGATCTCGAAAGCCTCGATAAGCGCATTGCGAACCTCGCGCGCAAGGTGAAATCCGGCGACAAGGAAGCGAAGGAAGCGATGCGCCTTCTCGAACAGGCGAAAGAGGCGCTGGAAGCCGGTCGCCCCGCGCGCACCGTGGAAGTCTCCGACGACGACCGCAAGGCGTGGAACATGCTGCAACTGCTGACCGCCAAGCCGGTCCTCTATGTTTGCAACGTCGAGGAAAGCTCCGCCTCCACCGGCAACGCCAAATCCGAGGCCGTCGCCAAGATGGCCGCCGAGCAGGGCGCGGGCACCGTGGTGATCTCGGCCAAGATCGAAGAGGAAATCTCTCAGCTCGACGCTGAGGAAGCGTCGATGTTCCTCGAAGAGATGGGGCTGGAAGAGGCCGGTCTCGACCGCCTGATCCGTGCGGGCTACGACCTGCTCGGCCTGCAGACCTATTTCACCGTCGGCCCGAAAGAGGCCCGCGCCTGGACGATCCGCAAGGGCACGCTGGCCCCGGCGGCCGCCGGTGTCATCCACGGCGATTTCGAACGCGGCTTCATCCGCGCCGAGACCGTCGCTTTCGACGACTACGTCGCCAACAAGGGCGAAGCGGGCGCGAAAGAGGCGGGCAAGTTCCGCGTCGAGGGCAAGACCTACGAGGTCAAGGACGGCGACGTTCTGCACTTCCTGTTCAACGCATGACGGGCGCCGGGGGCGTTCATTTCTTCGCCCCCGCCTTGATCTCGTCCACCGCCATCAAATCCACCAGCTGCCAGGCCATGCCCTCGTTGCGATAGATCCGCTTGCCCTTGTCGGGGTAATCGCCCACGTCATGGGGCAGACGCTGCCCGACGACGATCAGCCGCAACAGTTCTGATCCGGTATTCTCGATCGTATGGGCCGCACCACCGGCACGGTAGCCGATGAAATCACCGGGCCCGATCTCGTGGCGCTCTTCCCCGATCCGAGCCGTCGCTTGGCCCGACAGCACGAAGACCGCCTCGTCTTCGTGATAGTGACGGTGATACTCGGTCGTTTCGCAGCCGGGTGCGACTTCAATGATGTGAAAACCGAGCCCTGTCAGCCCGGTCGTATCGCCCAGCGACTTGTTGATCCGCCGCGCATTGGGGTTGAGGAAATGCGCCTTCGAGAGCCCCTCCATCGCGGCGATTTCCTCCGCGCGGATCAGATAACGGTCTTCATTCATGGCGCTCTCCTTCAACTGCTTTAAATATCTCTGCCGGAGGCAATCCATCCGTCCGGCGCGCACCTGACGTGAGCCTAGCAGAGCCACCACGTCGGCCAGAACCAGTAAAAGCAAGCTCGCGGGGCTTTCCTCGCGCGGCGTAACGCCTAAATCAGTCGCGAAAGGGAGATCCAAGATGAGCAAATGGCAAAAAACCGACGCCGCCCTCGCGAAGCTCACCCCCGAGCAATATCGCGTCACGCAGCAAAACGGCACCGAGCGCCCCTGGACGGGGGAGTATACCGAGAACAAGGCGAAGGGGATTTACGTCGACGTGGTCTCTGGCGAGCCGCTCTTCGCTTCCTCGACGAAATACGAATCCGGCTGCGGCTGGCCCTCCTTCACCCGCCCGCTTTTTGACGATCATATCGTTGAGCTGACGGACACCACGCATGGCATGATGCGGATCGAGGTGCGCTCGAAACATGGAGACAGTCATCTGGGCCATGTCTTCCCCGACGGGCCGCGCGATCAGGGCGGTCTGCGCTACTGCATCAACTCTGCCTCGCTGCGCTTCATTCCGCTCGAGGAGATGGAGGCCGAGGGCTATGGCGATTTGATCGACAAGGTCGAATGAGCCCGAATTAGGGCAGGGGACTTTACCTTCCCGGACCCCGGTGGCAGGGTCCGTTCAACTTCACATTCGAAAAGGGGGCGCGGGAATGCGCAAGCTCGAACTTGGCCAAAGCGGGATCATGGTCTCGGAGATCTGCCTCGGCACGATGACCTGGGGCAGCCAGAACACCGAGGCCGAGGGTCATGCCCAGATCGATTTCGCACTCGATCGCGGGGTCAACTTCCTCGACACGGCCGAGATGTACCCGGTCAACCCGGTCAAGGCCGAGACGGCCGGCCGCACCGAAGAGATCGTCGGGACCTATCTGGCCAAGCGTGGCAAGCGCGACGATCTGGTGATCGCGACGAAGATCACCGGCGAGGGCTCGAACGCGATCCCCGGCGGTCCTGAAATCTCGCCGTCCCGCATCCGGCAGGCGATCGAGGATTCGCTGCGCCGCCTGCAAACCGATTACGTCGATCTCTACCAATTCCACTGGCCCAATCGCGGCTCCTACCATTTCCGCAAGACCTGGCGCTGGGATCCGTCGAAACAACCCTCCAAGGCGCAGGTCCGCGACGATATGAGCGCCTGTCTCGAGACGCTCACCGAGTTGCAGAAAGAAGGCAAGATCCGCGAGTTCGGCCTGTCGAACGAGACCGCCTGGGGCACCGCGCAATGGCTCGATCTGGCCGAGGCGGGCAAGGGGCCGCGGGTGCAGGCGATCCAGAACGAATATTCGCTGATGTGCCGCTACTACGATCTCGATCTGGGAGAGCTTGGCTATCACGAGCAGGTCACGCTGCTGGCCTATTCGCCGCTCGCCGCGGGCATCCTGACGGGCAAGTATTCGGGCGATGTGATCCCCGAGGGTACGCGCCGCGCGCTGGTTCACAACCTCGGCGGGCGGGCCAATCCGCGCGCCTTCGATGTGGCCGATGTCTATACCGGGCTTGCGCAAGAGGCCGGCCTCGATCCGGTGACGATGGCGATCGCATGGGTGATGAGCCGACCCTTCCCGGTGATCCCGATCGTGGGTGCGACATCGGTCGATCAGCTCAAGCCCAATCTCGACGCGGCGGGGATGGAGCTGTCCAAGGAACTTCTCGACAAGATCGCGGTGATCCACCAGCACCATCCGATGCCCTTCTGATGCGCGCCCCGGCTCTCATCCTTCTCGCGACGCTCGCGCTTGCGGCTTGTAAACCCTCCGGGCCCGAGGGTGGCGATCTGCCGCTCGTGGGTCAGGAAAAGCAGGATGCCGAGAAGTTCGAATGCGTCGCACGTGGCGGCAATTGGGTTGCGAATAATGGCGGCTGGATCTGCCAGAAAGTGACGAAGGATGCGGGCAAGGCCTGCCGCGCCAGCAGCGATTGCGAGGGCGCTTGCCTCGCGCGTTCGGGAACCTGCGCGCCGGTGACCCCGCTTCTGGGTTGCAATGAGGTTCTGACCGAGGCGGGCTTCCCGATGCAGACATGCGTGCAGTAATCGCGGGTCTGATCGCGACGCTGGCGCTCGCGGCTTGCGTGCCCGAGAAAACCGTGCCGTTGCGCGACCCCAAGGGGCTGATCTCGTCGGCGGCCCTGTTCGATCCGGCGCGTTTCGCGGGGCAATGGCATGTCGTCCAAAGCGGCGTGTCGGGCTGTTCCGGCGCGCAGAATTGGGCGTGGGACGGCCAGGCCGCCTATGAGGTGAAGGGCGCCGATTGCACCGGCGCGACCGCGCAGCTCGAAGATCGGATTGTGCTGACCGGGCCGGGCGGGCGAATGATCGGGCGCGCAAGCTTTGGCGGAGAGCCGATCTGGGTGCTCTGGGTCGATTACGACTATCGGATCGCGGCGCTGGGCACGCCCTCGGGGAGCTGGGGCGTGATCCTGTCGCGCCAGACACCGGCACGTCCCGATCTGTTGAAGGCGGCCCGCGAAGTGCTCGATTTCAACGGCTACGATCTGGCAAGGATGCGGCCGTGACCGAGGCACCCGCCCATCTGTGGATTTGGGTGACGCTCTTTGCCGCCGCTGTGCAGACGGTGCGCTTCATGCTCCAGAAGCTCCTTGCCGGGGCACAGCTCTCGGTGGGCGGAGCGACATTCTCGCGCTTTCTTTTCGGGTTTCCGCTCGCCGCTGCCGTGGCGCTGGTCTTTCTCGCCGCGACCGGGACGCCCTGGCCAGATCTTAGCTGGGCCTTCTGGGGCTTCATACTTGCGGGCGGCGCGGGGCAGGTGGCGGCGACCTTTCTGACGGTCGCTCTGTTCGGGCTGCGCAATTTCGCCGTGGGCGTCGCCTTCACCAAGACTGAAACGGTGCAGGTCGCCCTGTTCTCCGCAGTGATCCTGAGCGAAGTCGTGGGGCCACTGGGTTGGGTCGGCATCGTGATCGGCATGGCGGGAGTGCTGTTTCTGACAAGGCCACCTGAGGGACAATTCAATCCGCGCGCGGCCCTCTATGGCATCGGGGCGGGGGCACTGTTCGGGCTGTCGTCGATCTTCTATCGCGGCGCGACGCTGGAACTCGAACCGATGGAATTCTTCGGCCGGGCGATCGTGGCGCTTGCCTGCACGACCTTCGCCCAGTCGATCGGGATGGGGCTCTATCTGCGGCTGCGCGAGCCCGGTGAACTGACCCGCGTTTTCGGCGCTTGGCGGCGCACGGTGCTGGTAGGGATCACCGGGGTCATGGGCTCGGCGGGCTGGTTCACCGCCTTCTCGCTCCAAAACGCGGCCTTCGTTCGGGCCTTGGGGCAGGTCGAGATCGTGTTCACGCTGGTGATCTCGGCGCTGGTTTTTCAAGAGAAGCTGCACAAGCGCGAAGGCATCGGGATCGCGCTCGTGGTCGTTTCTCTGATCGTGATCGTGCTGGCCGGACGTTAAAGCCCGATCCGGCGAAACTCCGAGCGCGGGCCGCGGTTATCGAAGAACGGCACCGAATGAGGCGCGCCGCGCGCGTGTTCGGTGGTGATTAGCGCTGCGATCTCGGCCAGGACCACTTCGGTGATGAAGGGCAGGTTCAGCGCGCGGGCCTCGGCAAGCGGTACCCAGTGCAGATGCGAAAGCTCGTCGCAAGCGCGCGAGAAATCATCGAGATCGCCATGGATCGCGCCCGCGTCGATCAGGAAGAACCGCGCATCGAAGCGGCGCGGGCGCCCGGGTGGCGTGATCGCGCGGAAGACGAAACGAAGATCGGCCGCCGAAGGGGCAAAGCCGAGATCGGCGAAGCCCTGCCAGTCGCTTGGAACTGCGCCGGGCCAGCCTGCGCGTTGGCCGAGGACCAGCCCGGTTTCCTCCCAGAGCTCACGTAGGGCCGCCGCGGCCAGCGCCGCCGCAATCCCATGAGGCGCGTCCTCTTCGAGCCGCGCGGCATCGGGTTGGGGAAGTGGCTGGGCGAGCGGGACATCCCAGTCATCGGCATCGAGCGCGCCGCCCGGAAAAACGTATTTCGACGGCATGAAGGCCGCCCCCGCACCGCGCTGCCCCATCAGCACGCGCGGAGCATCACCCGCCTCGCGGCGCAGTACGATCACGCTTGCTGCATCACGCAGCGCGGTCTTGTCGACCGGAGGCGTCGTATCAGTCATGCGCGATTTCGCCCTCGCCGAAGCCATGCATCCGCCTGGACCATTGAATCCCGACGAGCATTCCCTTCATCAGCGGCAAAAGCAGTGCCGACAGCAAAATCGAACCGGACCCGAAAAGTGCGATCATCTGCCAGGGCTCGGGCCGGAAGGCGATGAAATAGGCCGCCATCAGCGGGATCATCAGATGCCCCACGATCAGGATCGTGAGATAGGCGGGGCCGTCATCGGCGCGTTGATGCGAGAGATCCTCGCCGCAGCTCGGGCAAGCATCGCGCACCTTGAGGTAGCTGTGCAGCACGCGCCCCTTTCCGCAGGCCGGGCAGCGGCACATCAGCCCGCGCAGGATCGACCGGCCAAGCGGTCGATCGTCGTGAAAAGACTCGTCTGAATACATTGCGCCTCTCTCCCGTGGCGCGCCTTCGGGACGCGCCGTCGCGGCGCAGTATGGCGGGGAAGGCGGGGCTTGGAAAGGGCGGCCCGCCGATCACGGCTGCGTGAGGCGACAATCCGCGCGACGGAAAACCTGGCGCTCCCCGTTTGGTGAATATCGACGGCGCGACGCGCGTCTGGGGAAAGTTATGAGGAGTAAAGAGATGAAACTGTTGAGCAGACAGACTGTTATTGCAGCCCTTCTGGCCGGGACCGGCCTTGCCTTCACCCTTCCGGCCGTGGCGCAGGACAGTGCGGCAGGCGCGGGGCAGCCCGCCCCGCAGGCCCAGCCCGCAGGTCCGGGCAATGGCATGCCCATGATGGGCAAGATGGGCGGCATGATGGGTGATCGCGACGGGATGCGCGACGGGTTCGGCTTCGACATCACCATCTTCGATACCGATGGCGACGGGCAGGTGACGCTCGAAGAAATTCAGGCCAAGCGCGAAGCCGACGCCAAGGCGCTCGATGCCAATGGCGACGGCCTGATCTCTGAGGAGGAACTGGTCAACTCCGAGCTTTCCAAGTCCAAGGCCCGGATCGAGGCCCGCGTGAAAGCGCGCTTTGCCACGCAGGACGTGAATGGTGATGGCCAGCTTTCGGCGGCTGAGCTGATCGCGCGGCCGATGCCCGAGCAGATGTTCTCGCGTCTGGATCGCGATGGCGATGGGGCGCTGAGCGCCGACGAATTGCAGATGGCTCGCAAGATGATGCAGCGCATGGGCGATCGCGATGGCGGCGGCCGCATGGGTGACCGCGACGGGCATGGCCGGATGGGCGATCGTGATCGTCAGGGGCGCATGGCCAAGATGGGCGGTCGTGGCGGCGAATGCGGGATGAACCGCATGGGCGATCACGACGGTCACGGCCGGATGATGCGCCAGGGTCAGGGTCCGATGGGCCAAGGTCCGATGGGCCAAGGTCCGATGGGTCAGGGGCCGATGGGTAACGGCCCGATGGTGCCGGGCAACGGTCCGGGCGCGCAGCAGCAAAACGGCGCGAACTGATCGCGTAGAGCAGGGGCCGGGGCGCGACAGGCACGCCTCGGCCCATTGCCGAATTGCACCCGCGGCTTTGCCGCGATAGGCGTTTGGCGGAGAGACAATGGCGCTGGATGCGATGACTGAAGCTTCCGACGAGGCTCTTCTGGAGCTGTATGCGCAAGGCGACCCCTCGGCGGCGCGCGCATTGACGCTGCGGATGGGCCCCTTGGCCTATCGGCTGGCCTTTCGCTATCTGCGCGATGGGGCCGAAGCCGAGGACGTGGCGCAAGAGGCGCTGCTGCGGCTGTGGAAGATTGCTCCCGACTGGCGGGCCGGTGAGGCGAAGGTCTCGACTTGGCTGTATCGGGTGGTGGCCAATCTCGCGACCGACCGGTTGCGCAAGCGGCGCGGGGTCGGGCTAGACGAGGCGCCCGAGGTCGCCGACGACCGGGCCTCGGCGCTTGATGATCTGATGGCGCGGGACCGTGTGGCGGCGCTTGAGGCTGCGCTGGCCGAACTGCCGGAGCGGCAACGGATCGCGGTTACGCTGCGACATATTGACGGTTTGTCCAATCCCGAGATCGCGGCAGCGATGGAAACCGGGGTGGAGGCCGTAGAAAGTCTGACAGCGCGTGGGAAGCGCGCTCTTGGCAAGCTCCTTGCGGGGCGGCGGGAAGAATTGGGGTTTGGCGATGAGTGACAAACGGGTCTATCGCGAGACAGATGGACGGAGCGAAGAGGCGCTGCTCGAGGCGGTTTTCGCCGACGCGCGCGCGCAGGCGCCCGAACCGGGCGCAGATTTTCTCGCGCGGGTGATGGCGGATGCCGCGGCGGTTCAGGCGGGGTTTGCGGCCCCTGTGGCTGCTTCGGGCGATGATGGCCCGGGTGTTCTGGCCGGGATCTGGGAGGCGCTGCGTGGCGCGTTCGGGGGATGGGCGCCGATGGGTGGTCTGGTGACCGCGGCGCTGGCCGGGGTCTGGATCGGGTTTGTCGGTGCCGAAGATGTGGCGAGCTTTTCCGCTCTTTACGGCAGCACGACCGAAAGCCTCGGAACGGTGAACCTGATGCCCGAGGGCGAGGCCTTTGCCTTCGTCGATGAAGGAGGGTTCTGATGGCGGACAGCGAAACCAAGAACTGCCGCGGGCTGCGCTGGGCGCTGATCGGGTCGGTCACGCTCAACCTGCTGGTAGCTGGGGTGATCGTCGGCGGCTTCGTCGCGCATGATCGCCATCCCCCGCGTCCTGTGGTGGGCGATGTGAGTTTGGGCGCATTTACCGAGGCGCTCAGCCCTGAGGATCGCGACGCTCTGCGCCGAGCGGCGCAGAAGCGTGGTGGTGATTTCCGCGACATGCGCCGTGCGGCTCGGGCGGATATGACGGCGCTTATCGGTGCGCTTCAGGCCGATCCCTGGAACCGTGCCGAGGTCGAGAAGATCCTCGCACGGCACAAGGCGCGGACGATCGAGCGCGTGGATATCGGCGAAACGCTGATCTTCGACCGGCTCGAGGAAATGTCGCCCGAAGAGCGGCACGCCTTTGCCGAACGGCTCTTGCAGGGGGCCCAAAGGTTCGACAAGCGCGTCGAACATGACGATGATCGTCCCGCGAAGCCCTGACGGCGCAAAGCGATTTCATGTAAAGATCAGCCCTGCTCAGGCCGCATTGCTCGTTTGGGCGACAGCGACCTGATTGCGGCCTGTCGCCTTGGCGTTCAGCAGTGCTGCATCGGCTTCGTCGACGAGATGCTGCGGGTCGGTGTCGCGCGTGCCGCCAAGCGCGAGCCCGATAGAGAGCGTGATCGAGATATTCTCGCCACTGGGAAGCCGGATCGACTGCGTCTCAATCGCGCGACGCAGCCGCTCGGCGGTGCGGTAACCGTCATCTAGCGTTGTGTCGGGCAGCACGACGAGGAACTCCTCTCCGCCGATGCGTGCGATCAGGTCGGCGCCGCGCAGATTGGCCCGCAGCGCCTTGGCGAAAGCGGTGAGAACGTGGTCGCCTGCGCGATGGCCATAGGAATCATTGACCCGTTTGAACCGGTCGAGATCGAGCACCATCACCACGCTTGCGCGTCCGGTGCGGCGCGCGCGCTGGGACATGCGCGCGAGGTGAGCATTGGCATAGCGGCGATTGTAAAGACCCGTCAGTGGGTCGACCATCGCGAGACGAAGCCCCTCATCGACCGAGACGCGGAGCCTGTCGCGCAGGCGTTTCTGCCCGAGCTGGGCGCGCAAGCGCAAGGCGGCCTCTTGCGCTGCTGGGCCAGATAGGTCGCAAGGCAGCAGTTCGTCTGCGCCCAGATCGAGTGCTGTCGCCTGCGTCTCGCGGGCCGTGCGCACGGTCGCGATCGCGATTACGGAGTCGCGGGTTACGGCGCGCGAGCGCAGTTCGGACATCAGGCGCAGCCCGTCTCCATTGCGTGCCAGATCGGCCTCGATCACGAAGATGTCCGGCACCTCTCCGGCACGCGGATCATCAAGAGGCATGTCTCCGGAGAGAACTTGGATGCGCTCGGTGGGCAAACAGCGTGCAAGCGCGGCTTTCCAGTGCAGCGCCCTTTCGGGTCGATGCGCGATCAGCGCGATGCGTGCGGGCGGGGCAAAGTCGTGAAACGACTCGGCAAAGCCCAGCTCATGACAGGTCAGGGCGCGCAGCGCTGTTTCGTCGGCGCTGGCATGGGCGCGCAGCAGGCTGCGCAGCCGGGCGAGCAGAACCAGCTCGTCGAAGGGCTTGGTCAGGATCTCGTTCGCGCCCGCCTTGAGCAATTCGATGCGTAGCGCGGGATCGTCATGCACCGTCATGGCGATCACCGGGATTCGGCGGGTTTCGGGTTCGGCGCGCAGCCGGGCGATCACTTCGCTGCCCCGCATGTCAGGCAGGTTGGTGTCGAGCAGGATCAGGCCGGGTTTCTCAGTCATGGCGAGCGCAAGTGCCGCGCGCCCATCGGCCGCCTGCAATGTGGTATAACGCGCCCCGGACAGCTTTGCCTTGAGAACGATGCGATTGGTCGCGACATCATCGACGATGAGGATGGACCCCGCCATTGCCCGCTTGCTCCCTATTGGTTCCGGGCTCCGCTTGCCCGTGTCTTGAAGATATCGGGCGATCGGTTAACAAAGGGTTTCCGACGATAGGGGGAAGAGCTTTATGCGGCAGGAATCCGCCCAAATCCTCGCGATCCGCGCGCTGGGCTGGATGGCGGCACAGGAGGGACTGATCGAGGGGTTCCTCTCGGTCTCGGGGGCGAGTGTCGAAGATCTGCGCGCGCAGGCACAGGATTCGGATTTTCTTGCGGGGGTACTCGATTACCTGTTGATGGAGGATCGCTGGGTGCTTGATTGCTCGAGCGATTTGGGTGAGGCGCCCGAGGCATTTATGCAGGCACGTGCGGTTCTGGGTCGGGGCGATTTGCGCCACTGGACCTGAGCGCGGGCGCGGGGCAGTCTGGCCCGCAAAGAGGGGGGCAGGAGACGGCATGGCAGGCGGTAGGATTCGTGCGGTTCTTTTCGACAAGGACGGCACGTTGTTCGATTTCGACGCGACCTGGGGCGCTTGGGCGAAAGCGCGCATCGAGGCGATGGCCGAGGATCCCGCGCATGCGCAGGCGATGGCCGAGGCGATCGGATTCGATCTGGAAATTACGGAATTCGATCCTCATTCGGCGGTGATTGCGGGCACTGTGGAGGAGGCGGCCACGCTCTTGTTGCCGCATCTGCCCGGACGCGAGTTATCCGGGCTGGTCGAGGAGCTAGAGGAGGCGGCGCGTGAGGTGCCGCTGGTCGCGCCGGTACCGCTCGCTGAACTGCTCGGTGGGTTGAAAGCGCGTGGGCTGCGGCTCGGTATCTGCACAAATGATGCGGAATCGACAGCGCGTGCCCATGCGGAACGCGCGGGTGTGTCGCAGATGTTCGACGCGATCATTGGCTACGATAGTGGCCATGGCGCCAAGCCCACGCCGCGCCCGTTGCTCGCCTTTGCCGACGGGCTCGGGATCGACCCGTCCGAGGTGGTGATGGTCGGTGACAGCCTGCATGATATGAATGCCGCGCGCGCGGCGGGCATGATTGCTGTGGCGGTGCTGAGCGGTCCAGCGGGTCGTGCGGAGCTTGAACCGGCCGCCGATGCGGTGCTCGATCATATCGGTGGCCTGCCGGACTGGCTGACGCAGAGCGGTCGCTGAGCGACCCGAGGAGGAGCGATGCATTCGAGATTGCAGCACAGTCTGCTCGGGGCTCTGGCGGGTCTCTTCTTCTGGTCGCTTCAGGAGGGGCCGTGGGATGCGCTCGCTCTCGACCCGCGTGGGTTCTTTGCTTTGGCGGTTCTGGGCACGGTCTTCTTCGGAGCGGCGCTTGCGATGCTGGGCGAGATCGGCGCGCGAAAGGCGCTTGGTGCAGCGATCGTGATCGCGGTCCCGGTCGCTTTCCTCGGTTGGTGGGATGCAGCGGCTTTCGGCCCCGAGCGCCCGATCGCATCGCAGATGCGCTTCGGCCTGCTGGCGATTTTCGTTCTGGCGACTGTGCCGATCCCCTTCGCGATGGTGTCTCTGACGCGGGGGCGTGGCCACTGGGCCGACTATCCCGAGCTCTTTACCCACAGCTGGAACATCGTCGTACGCTATGGCGCGGCGTGGTTGTTCCTGGGGCTGGTCTGGCTCGTTCTGTTCCTCTCCTCGCGACTGCTGGAAAGCGTCGATATCGATATTCTGCGGGTCTTTTTCCGACGCGCCGAGATCGCGCTGCCGCTTTCGGGCGCCATCCTCGGGCTTGGTCTTGCGGTGGTCACCGAGCTTGAGGAGATGATTTCGCCCGCGCTGATCCTGCGCCTGTTGCGGCTTTTGCTGCCGGCTGTGGTCATTGTGGTCGCGGTCTTTCTGATCGGTCTCGTCCTGCGCCGGGTGCAGGGCGCGGCGGGCGATTTTCCCGAGACCGAAACTCTGCTCGCGATGGCCGTGGCGGCGGTGACGCTGATCTCTATCGGCGTCGAACGCGAAGATCATGAGGCGGTCGAGGCACCGGTGCTGCGGCTTTCGGCACGCGGGCTGGCCCTGATCCTGCCCGTTATGATTGCGGTCGCCCTCTGGATCGAGTGGCAACGCATCGTGGGCTCGGGTTGGACGCCCGCGCGGGTCGCAGAATTCGTCCTGACGGCGCTGTTGGCGGGGTATGGTACCGGCTACGCGCTGTCGACGCTCAGCGGTCGCAACTGGATGGAGCGGGTGCGGCGCGTCAATATCGCGATGGCGCTGGTTCTGTTGACGGCCGCGCTGCTCTGGCTGACCCCGTTGATCGCCCCGTACAAGATCGCGACGCGCTCGCAGATCGCCCTCTACGAGGAGGGGCGCATCGAGGCCGCGCGCCTGCCTGTCTACGCGATGGAGACCGAATGGGGCTTGGCCGGGCAGGCCGGGATCGCCCGATTGCAGGCACTGGCCGACAGGGACCCTGCTCTTGCAGCGGTCCTTTCCCGCGGCAAGGCCCCTGTCGAAAGCGATGCCCGCCTGACCAGTCTGCGCGAGGATATCGTCGTGCCGCCCACTGCGGAGGCGCCACCCGAAGCCTTGCTCAAGACGCTGTTGCAAGATGCGGGTCCGCGCGCTGCGAGCCTTTGTTCGCCGCATGCCGACGGCCGGCCGAGCTGTGCGCTGGTGCGCGCCGATTTTCTCCCAGATCTACCGGGAGACGAGGCGATGATCATCCGTCAGGAAGATTATTCCGGCGTGATTGATCTTTATGCCGAGAGGAACGGCAACTGGCAGCGCGCGTCTCGCGGGCAGCCCGTCGTCGAGACCGGGGCTGCGCGGGGAGAACTCGATCCGGTCATTGCGGCGATCGCGAAGGGCGCGCTCGAAATTGTCCCCAGTGGAATTCTCGGGTTGCGCGCCGGTGGGCAGATGATCTTGCCGCTGTCGCGCTAAGCTATCGGATTTTCGGTCTTCCTTAACCTCCGGTCGCTAGGGTTCCCGGCAGGAGGGACCATGCTTGGCCTGATTAACCGCTCGATCCAGAATTTCCTGACCGACACGCATGGCGCCGAGGTTTGGCATCACGTGGCATCCCGTCTGGGGCTGCCACCCGCCGGGTTTGAGCCGATGCTGCAATATGACGATGCGCAGACCCTGTCGCTGATCGAGGCAGCCTGTACGGAGCTGGGGCGAAGTTGCACCGATCTGCTGGAAGATCTGGGAACTTATCTCGCGACGCGCGAGCCAGTGCGCCGCCTGCTGCGCTACGGCGGCTGTGATTACACGGATTTTCTCAACACCCTCGAGGATCTGCATGACCGCGCACGGATGGCGCTGGCGGATCTCGACCTGCCGGAGTTGTCGCTTTCGACCTCGGGCGCCGGGGAGTATCGATTGATGGTCGTGGGAAACCTGTCGGGCTGGGCGACGGTCTTCGCTGGCATCCTGCGCGCAATGGCCGATGACTACGGCGTTCTTGCGTTGATCGAACCGGAAGAGACCGGTGAAAGCGTCACGATCCGTCTGCTGGACAGTTACCACGCGCAGGCGCGGAACTTCGCGCTGTCCCGCGCAGCGGAGGGCAGCTTATGACCGACGCGATGCGCGACACGCAGGGCCGCGATCTGCTGCCGCCTCCGCCGAAGAACTCAGTGGGATCGGGCGTTGGCATGAGTTCCGGGCGCACCAGCTTGACCGGTGCTCTGGCGCAGGCCGAACCCCTTTTCTGCGCGTTAATGCCGATGTTTCTCTGGATCGACGGGCAGGCGCGGATTCGCGCGCTCGGGCGCACCCTGAAAAAGGTCTTGGGTGAGGGCGTGTTGATCGGGGACACCTTTACCCGCCATTTTTCGGTCGGCCGTCGGGAAGGCGACTTGCTGCGATGTCCCGATGGGCTCAGCCCTCAATGCGAATTTGAGAATTGCTCGCATCAGATTGGGGCCTGCGGGTTTTCGCTCCGGCATTTGCGCGACCGGCGGAGCATACACCTCACCTTGCAGACCCGTCCCAAGATCGGCCTGCGCGGTGATGTGCTCAGCCTGCCTACGACCGAGGGCGGAGGCGTGTTGATGAACCTGAGCTTTGGTATCTACCTGAGCGAGGTGGTGGCGACCCTCGGGCTGACCGAGCGCGATTTCGCCGCAGCCGATTTGGCGATGGAAATGCTCTATCTGCAGGAGGCGAAATCGCTTGTGATGGGCGAGCTGCGCGCCCTTACCGCAAGGCTCGATCAGGCGCGGCAGGAGGCAGAACGGCTGGCCCTGACCGATCCGCTCACCCGCCTGTCGAACCGGCGCGCGATGGAACAGGCGCTGTCGCAGGCGGTCAGCGGTGCGGCTCAGGGAGGCGCGCCGTTTGCGTTGATGCAGATCGATCTCGATCATTTCAAGCGGGTGAACGATAGCCACGGACATGCGGCGGGTGATTACGTACTTCAATCGGTCGCGCGGATCCTGCGAGAAACGGTGCGCCATGGCGACATGGCCGGACGCGTGGGCGGTGACGAATTCCTGCTTCTGCTGCGCGGTCCGATTGAGCGCCACGCCGTGAAGGCTTTGGCGCGGCGGATCATTGCCCGTCTCGAGGAGCCGAAATGGTTCTCCGGTCACGAATGCCTGATCTCCGGCTCGATTGGTGTTGTGTTCTCGGGCGATTATGGGCCTCCCGACCTTGAGGTGATGCAGGCCGACGCGGATGCGGCAACCTATTCTGCCAAGGACGCGGGGCGCGGCTGCGTGCGGTTCGCGCGATCAACCGATAACTGAGATGCCCGCGGGGACGTTTATCTCACGCGCCGGGTCACGAAGAGCGCGGGTTTCCTCTTTTCCTGCCACGGGGCGATGGGGTAAGGGCAGAGCCCATGAAAAAGGGCTTTCCCATCGCGAAACCGGGCCAAAAGATCGGCTTGCTGGGCGGATCATTCGATCCTGCCCACCAAGGGCATGCGCTGATCACGCGTGAGGCGCTGCGCCGCTTTGGTCTCGACCGGGTCTGGTGGATGGTGAGCCCCGGCAATCCTTTGAAGGCGCACGGGCCCGCACCGCTTGCACAGCGGGTCGAGCATGCGCGCCAGATCCTGCGCGGCGACCCCCGCGTGGTGGTCAGCGATCTGGAGGCGCGGCTGGGTACGCGGTTCACCGCCGACACGCTTTCGCACCTGCGCCGACTTTATCCCGGGGTGCGCTTTGTCTGGCTGATGGGGGCGGATAACCTCGTGCAATTCGACCGCTGGGATCATTGGCGCGACATCATCGAGACCGTGCCGATCGGTGTTCTCGCGCGTCCTGGCTGGCGGATGCCGGGGCGCCATGCGCGCGCGGCGCGCATTTACGCGCAGGCCGAACTGCCTCCATCGCAATCCTCCCGCCTCGCCGACGGGCCCGCGCCGCGCTGGTGCTTCATCAATATCCCGATGTCGGGCCTGTCTTCGAGCGAGATCCGTAAGCGCGGCGACTGGCGGAACGGGTAAAGCCAACGGCCGCGGGTCAACTGCGGCTTTCGAGCGCTTGAAGCGGCAGCACGAGACGCTAGGCTGACCCTTGCAAACAGGGGGAATCGCATCATGGACGCGCTGTCGCGGCGGAAGGTTTTG
Organism: Thioclava pacifica DSM 10166; assembly: GCF_000714535.1. Classification (GTDB taxonomy): domain Bacteria; phylum Pseudomonadota; class Alphaproteobacteria; order Rhodobacterales; family Rhodobacteraceae; genus Thioclava; species Thioclava pacifica. The sequence continues at coordinate 320,817 of NZ_AUND01000023.1, forward strand.
CAGGCTCTCGCCGGAGGGGCCGGTCTGCTTGCCTGCCCGTCGCTGCTTAAGGCACAGGGGATCGCATCGAGCGCCGAGCTTGTTCGCGCCGCGGGGTTGAGCGGCGATATCGGTTTCGTTGTCGCGGATCTTCGCAGCGGTCAGGTGCTGGAGCAGCGGTGGGGCGGCAAGGCGATGCCTCCGGCCTCTGCGCTCAAGTCGATCACCTCGCTTTATGCGCTCGAGCAACTCGGCTCCGATTTTCGTTTCGGGACGCGTCTTATCGCGACGGGGCCGGTCGCAGGTGGCTTGATTCAGGGCGATCTGGTTCTGGCGGGCGGCGGGGATCCGACCCTGTCGACCGACGATTTGCAGGCGATGGCGAAGGCGCTGGCGAGTAAGGGCGTGCGCGGTGTGACAGGGCGGTTCCTGACCTGGGCCGGGGCGCTGCCTTATGAGCGCGAGATTGCGGATGATCAGCCGGTCTATGCTGGCTACAACCCATCGATCTCGGGGCTGATGCTGAATTTCAACCGCGTGCATTTTCAGTGGAAACGCGCGGGTGGGGGCTGGGCGCTGAGCATGGATGCACGCGGGCGCGACGTGCAGCCGCGCGCCTATACCGCCAAGGTCGGGATCGCGAACCGCGCGCGGCCAACCTTCACCTATTCTGACAGAGGCGGGGTTGAGACCTGGACGGTCGCCTCGACAGCGCTCGGCAAGGGTGGCTCACGCTGGCTTCCGGTGCGCCACCCGGCGGCTTATGCGGGCGACGTGTTCCAGACGCTCGCGCGTGCCCAGGGCGTGCCGTTGCCCACGCCCGAGGAGGTTCGCAATCTCCCCGGCGGGACGGTTCTGGTGAGCCATGCGAGTGAGGCCTTGGTGCCGCTCCTTCGGTCGATGATGAAATATTCGACCAATATCACGGCCGAGGCGGTGGGGATGACGGCGAGCGCAAGGCTGGGCGCGGATAGTTCGCTTGGGGCTTCCGGGCGGGCAATGACGGAGTGGCTGGTGCAGCGCACGGGCGCGCGCTCGGCCCGCTTTACCGATCACTCCGGCCTTGGCGTCGATGCGAAGATTTCGCCGCAGGACATGGTCGGAGCGTTACGGTTGCTCGGGGCGCCGATGGGGCTGCGCGGTCTGATGAAGCCTTTCCAGCTGCGCGATGCGAGTGGCCGGCCGATGAAAACGCAGCCTTTCGCGGTCGACGCCAAGACCGGTACGCTGAATTTCGTCTCGACCCTCGCGGGTTACATGACGGCACCGGACGGGACGGAACTGGTCTTTGCGATCTTCACGGGTGACTTGGCACGGCGACGCAAGGCCGGAACAGATCCACAGCCACCGGGCGGGCGGGCCTGGGTGAAAGCGTCCAAGATATTGCAAAGTCGGTTGCTTGAACGCTGGGCTGCGATTTATGGGCGCTGAGCGTGCTTATCGTTCGAGGTGGTCGTTCATCACCGCTTCGGGTTGCTCGCGCCGCGCCCCGGACACTTGGGCGATGTCGACACTTGGGCGATGTCACAGAGGCCGATTGACCGAAGCGACCGGCAGTCCTGACCCGGAGCGAGCAGGAGGCGTAGGTCGCCCCAAGCGTAAAGTCTCGCACGCGGCGATGCTTGGCGGGGGGTGAAAGCGCTGGATCGGGATCACATCGGAAGGGATCCGGTCCGGAAACCGAACCGGTTTAGCACTTGCCGAATCCTGCGTGATTAACTTGCACCTCAGAGGGTGACGTGCCGCACCTTCGCGCCCCATTCGATCGCGACGGCATGCAGCCGGTCGATCGCCAGTTCGCCTCGGATCTCCTCAAGCAGGCGCAGCTCGGTCTGACGGATCGTGCCATCGGCAGCCGCCACATCACATGCCAACGCATAGGCGGTCTCGAAAAGCCGTTCTGGAAGCGAGTCGCGGATCAGCCCGAAGAGGGCCTCAAGACCGTCTTCCTCCTCGAACAGCGCGAAGACCGAGCGCGAGACCCGTGCGATCCGGTCGAAATCATAGCCGGCGAAGATCGGCATGTGGTTCACAATACGCTCAATCGCAACGAGTTCGGAGGTCGGTACGTCCTCGTCTGCCGCGGAGACCGCGACCATCACGGCGACAAGGGCATCCTGGGGCGAGAGCGAGGCGAGGATATCGGGCACGGTTTTGAGGCTCCTGACTGTGGTTGGGGTGCAAATTATTGACTGTCCTCCTCCGCTTCAATAGGTGGAGCGCGACCGGGCGCATGGGGCGCCCTCATGAGGTATGCCATGACGAGCTTGCGTGACGCTGCGATGAAATCCAAGGCCTGGCCCTTTGAAGAGGCGCGCCGGGTGCTCAAGCGTTACGAAAAGAAGGATCCCGAGAAGGGTTTCGTGCTCTTCGAGACGGGTTACGGCCCCTCGGGTCTGCCCCATATCGGCACCTTCGGCGAGGTCGCGCGCACCACGATGATCCGCCGCGCCTTCGAGGTGATCTCGGATATCCCGACGAAGCTGCTGTGCTTCTCGGACGATATGGACGGGATGCGCAAGGTGCCGAGCAACGTGCCCAATCAGGTCATGCTGCGTCAGCACGAGCAGAAGCCGCTGACCGCCGTGCCCGATCCGTTCGGCGAGTTCGACAGCTTCGGCAACCACAACAACGCGATGCTGCGCCGGTTCCTCGATACGTTCGGATTCGATTACGAATTCGCTTCGGCGACCGAATATTACAAGTCGGGAAAGTTCGACGACATGCTGATCCGCTCGGCGGAAAAGTATGATGAGATCATGGCGATCATGCTGAAATCGCTGCGCGAAGAGCGTCAGCAGACCTATTCGTGCTTCCTGCCGATCCACCCCGAAACCGGCCGCGTGCTTTATGTTCCGATGAAGGAGGTCAATGCCAAGGATGGCACCGTGACCTTCGACGACGAGGACGGGCGCGAGTGGACGCTGCCGGTCACCGGCGGCAATGTGAAACTGCAGTGGAAGCCCGATTTCGGGATGCGTTGGGCCGCGCTCGACGTTGATTTCGAAATGTATGGCAAGGACCATTCGACCAACACGCCGATCTATGACGGCATCTGCCGCGTGTTGGGCGGGCGTGCGCCGGAGCATTTCACCTACGAGCTGTTCCTTGATGCCAATGGCGAGAAGATCTCGAAATCGAAGGGCAATGGCCTGTCGATCGACGAATGGCTGACCTATGCGGCGACCGAGAGCCTGAGCTACTTCATGTATCTCAAGCCCAAGACCGCGAAGCGCCTTTGGTGGGATGTGATCCCGAAAATGGTGGACGAATATCACCAACAGCTGCGGGCCTATCCCGATCAGGAAATCGACGCGCAGGTCAACAACCCCGTCTGGCACATCCACGGCGGCAACCCGCCCGAGAGCAAAATGGTCGTGCCGTTCTCGATGCTGCTGAACCTCGCGAGCGTCGCGGGGGCGATCGAGAAGGAAGGGCTATGGGGCTTCATCAAGCGTTACGCGCCCGAGGCGAGCCCGGAAGGCAATCCCGATCTCGATCAGGCGGCGGGTTTCGCGCTGAAATACTTCGAAGATTTTGTGAAGCCGACCCTGGTCTTCCGCGAACCCACCGATCAGGAGCGCGCGGCGCTGGAAGATTTGGCCAAGGCGCTGCAATCGGAACAGGCGGCTCTCGATCAGATCGCACGCAAGAATGCGGCGGCGGGCAGCGACGAGGCACTGCCGGAGGCCGATTTCCACAGCGACGAATTCCTGCAGACGGTCGTTTTCGCGGTCGGCAAGAACCACGGCTTTGCCAACCTGCGCGACTGGTTCAAGGCACTCTACGAGGTGCTGCTTGGCCAGAGCCAGGGGCCGCGCTTCGGCGGGTTCATCGCGCTTTACGGTGTTGATGAAACGGTTGCTCTGATCGAGCGGGCGCTGGCAGGCGAACTGGCGGGTTAACCCCGCCAGAGCCGGTACCAAGCGCCCCAGCGTACGGCAAGCGCCTCGGGTTTTTCGGCGAAGAGCCGGGCGCCGAGGGTGAGGGCCTCTGTTTCGAGCCGGGTCTGCTCGGCCGAAATCAGCTGCGCGAGCGCCGCCGAATGGTCGGGGTCGAAACTCTCGGGGATCGCGCCGCGCAGCACATGCAGGTCATGATGGTCGCCGATCAGTTCGCCCAACATGTCGAGCGCGTCCTCGCGCGGGTGCAGCATCTCTGGCCAGATCGGCGCGAGCAGACGGGTGTGATACCAGTGTTGCTTAACCCGTGTGCGCCAGGCGTGGAAATCTTCCTCGCAGCCTGAGGCGCGCGCGGTCTTCATCCGTTTGCGGCAATCCGAAAGGGTCTTGAGGAGCCCGTCCTGATAGGCGGGCCAGCCCTTGCCGGTCACCTTCCAGTGCTTCGCCTGACGACGGATGTCGCTCACCTGCTCGACAAAACGCGCAAGATCGTCGGCTTGCGCCAGGGTTTCGAGCGGGGGCAGCGTTTCAAGCAGTGCACCAGCAGCGGTCGCGCCGTCGAGATCAGGTCCCTCCCGCCCAAGACGGGCGAGGGTGGTACGCAGCACCTCGGCATCGCGTAGTCCCGAGATCCCGCGCGCGGCCTCGGACAGCGCCGCATTGGCCGGGGCGAAGTCATCGAAGCGCGGTGCGAAGAGGCGCAGCAAGCCACGGGTCTTCTTGATCGACTTGCGCATGGCGTGCACCGACGGGGCTTCGCTCGTGGCCTGTTTGCAGGCCGCGCCAAGCTCGTCGCGCGCGATGCGGCGCAGGGATTTCGTCGGGCTTTTGTCGTCGCGGGAAATCGCGTAGGCCATCGGGCTCTCCGTCCAGTGCGGCTCCCTTCTCTTACTAGCATATGACAGCGGCATGACGTTGTCAGCGCACGCTCGTCTCAGTGCTTCTTTAACCTTTGCCCGTAGCTCTTGTCCGGTCGAGGCGGGTGCTCTCGGCGGATCCCGGTTTCGATCGCAGCGGCGCGGCGGACGGGGCGGGCGGGAACTTGGACAAGAGGATTGCTGATGAACGTCGCGATTACCGAAGGGCTGGTGCTGAACCCGGCCGCTTTCGCAGAAGGGCTCGATCAATGGTCGAGCGAGGACGGGATGCCGGGCTCGACCACATATGAGGGCGCGGCCAATGCTGTACTGGTGCCCGCCGATGCTGATTTCGGTGGCTGTCTGGAAATGCTCAAGACCCAGACGCTGCAAAAGCTGCGCTATATGGGTGACACGCCGATTCTGCCGGGAACGTATCTGCGCATCCGCGCGCGGGTGAAGGCGGTGAGCGGCAACCTTCCGGACGTGCGCATCGCGGGCTATGCGGTCAGCGGGAGCGGCGCGCATGTGAGCGGGTTGATCGAAATCGGGCCTACCGTGACGCTGCAAAGCTACGGCACGGTTGTCGAAGTGTCGGCGATTGTTGGCACGGGCAGTCGCGGCGGCGTCGATATGGCCTGGGGGCTCGATGCTGTTTATGGCCATTTCGGGCTCGACCTGACGGGCGCGAATGGTGCCGTCGTGCGCATCGACGATATCGAGATCGAGGATGTGACCGAGGCGTTCCTGCGCGACATGATGGCTTGGGTCGACGTGCGCGATTTCGGCGCGAAGGGCGATGGCGTGAGCGATGACGCTGCCGCTTTCAACGCTGCCGATCAGGCTGCGGACGGGCGCAAGATCCTCGTTCCGGAGGGCAACTATTACATCGGGAGTTCGATCTCCATCTCGGCGCCGATCGAGTTCGTGGGCACGCTGGCGATGCCCGCCGCGGCGAAACTGTCGTTGATGTCCTCGTTCAATTTCCCGACCTATGCGGAGGCATTCGGCGACGAGCTGACCGGGTTCAAGAAGGCGTTGCAGGCGCTCTTTGGCTATACCGATCACAATGTGCTCGACCTCAAGGGACGGCGCGTGGAGGTGAGCGAGCCGATCCGGATCGAGGAGCTCGCGCCCGATCTCGCGAGCTTCTCGAACCGCCGCGTCTTGCAGAACGGGCAGTTCAACGTGATCGAAGGTGCGGCTTGGGATGATGAGGTGGTCACGTCACAGGCGACCTATTCGACCTCGCTGTCGATGCAGCTGACGAATGTCGCCAATATCGCGAATGTCCCGGTAGGCGCGCGCGTGAGCGGAACCGGCGTCGGGCGAGAAGTCTACGTGAAGTCGAAAAATGTGGGGGCGGGGACGCTTTATCTTTCGCAGCCGCTATATGGAGGCTCGGGGACGCGGACCTATACCTTCACGCGCTACCAATACGTGCTCGATTTCTCGGGCATGGACAAGCTCGACCGGTTCAACATCGCCAATGTCGAATTCCTCTGCAACGGTGCGGCGAGCTGCATCATGCTCGCGCCCGAGGGACAGATGTTCCAGATCCGCGACAGCTATGTCGTGCGCCCCAAGGACCGGGTGATCACCTCGATTGGGCGCGGGTGTCAGGATCTGCTGATCGACGGTTGCCAGTTCCTCTCGAACGAGATGCTTGTCCCGGCGCAGGATCGGGTGTCGATGGTGCTCAACGTCAATGCCAATGACACCAAGATCAGGGACTCGCGCTTCGTGCGCTTCGGCACGACTTTCGTTCTGAACGGTTCGGGGCATCTTCTGGTGGGCAATCACTGGTTCCAAGGCGACGAGGAAACGAGCGGCGTGCGTGTCGCGGGGCTCGTCTTCACTCAGACCAATGTGCAATCGGCGGTGACCGGCAATTACATCGACAACTCGGTGATCGAGTGGACGAACGAGCACGACGCCTTCCCGGAGTTCTCGAATGAGTACAGCTTCGGCGGGCTGACGGTCACCGGCAATACATGCGTGTGCATCAACGTGGCTCCGTGGTTCCATTGGCTGTCGATCAAGCCCTATGGCACAGGGCATTTCGTGCAGGGGCTGAGCGTGACGAATAATGTCTTCAAGTCGCTCAACGGGAATATCGACCGGATCGAGACGGTGGATACGAGCTTTGCCGATCTCGATCGAGGACGGATGCGCAACGTGGTCTTCGAGGCCAACATGTTCAATGCGGTGAACCAGGTTACCCAGAACCCTGTGATGGTCGAGGTCAACCAGGGCACGGCGCAGACAGTCTGGACGGTCGATGCGGGGGATTACCTGCCCTTCGGGGGATGGGCGCGCAACGTCCAGAGTCTCGTGGCCGAAGGCGCGGTAACCAATGCTTCGGGCGCGCGGGTCACGGCGATGCCTTATGTCGCGGTCGAGCAGGGCGCCGATAAGACGCTTGCGGTGATCAACTGGCCGGATGCAGCGAAAGGGCGGTTGCAAGTCACGTTGCGGATGGACAACCCGATCTGATCGGCAGGATTTGGAATGATCTGGGCGCGCGGGAGAAATCTCGCGCGCCTTTTTTATGCGAGATCGCCGGGGGTGAGGCTGTAGGCGCGGCCAAAGCCGCCATTGAGCGCTCCGGCGAGGGGGCGGAGTTCGAAGAAGAAGAAGTCAGGCAGGTCGATATAGAGTGTCGATTTGGGATGATCGGAGCGCCAGCGCGCGTGCATCGCTACGAACCGCGGATTGTCGCGGTAGATCGGATGGGCCTCGACCTGAAGCGACAGGCGCGGGTGGGTGAGCGGATCACCCTTGGGGCCGGGCTCGCCCAGTAGAAGACCTGCCCGTGGATCGGCGCGCAGGGCATTTGTATGGGCTGAGAGGCCGGAGACGAGTGTCAGGATTTCACTCTCGGGGCCAGGTCCGAGGGCGATGCGCGTCACTGCCGGGTGGCCGGTAGCGGGATCGAGTGTGCCAATCGCGCCGAACCGTGCCTCGGCGATCAGTCGGCGCGCGAGGCGTCGCGCCTCGTCATCGGTGGGACGGATCGGGTTCGCGGGGGAGGGGGGTGGTGTTTGCGACATGGGGCACTGCTGGTTGAGGCGAGGGCGGTCTTTCACAGGTAAGCCCTGCGTTGCGCGCCAGCAAGCTGGCGAGCCCGGAAGACTTATCCACAGCCTGCTTCGGTTTGGGTCGCGGGATCGAATCAAATTCGGGCCAAGGCGGCGGGGACTCCACCTTCGCGGAAGTCTTTACCCGGCAGTCAAATTTACAGAACGGTGATTTTGCATCCGTGGTGAACAGGCAACCCCCTGAAACCCTTCGCCTATTTTCTGCCATCTTTCACTAAATTTACACAGTTAGCGCAATCGGTGTGAAAAACTTAACAAAAAAATTCAATACACAAAGGGGCTTACATGAACATTAACGTTTGAGTTACAGTGTCCGTGGGGTAGAGCGCCCGCGACCTGTCGTGGGCTGATTGGCGGCCATTGCGCCGCATGTCGAAAATTGTTGGGAGGAAGCCGATGGCTGCTCAAGAACAGGTTTCTCAGGTTCCGGACGTGAAAGAAGTCCCGCCGGGGTTCGAGAATGCCCATGCCGATGCCGCGAAATATCGCGCGATGTATCAGGAATCGATCACCGACCCCGAGAAATTCTGGGGCCGTGAGGGCAAGCGCCTCGACTGGATCACCCCCTACACCAAGGTGAAGAACACCGACTTCACCTTCGGCCACGTTAATATCAAGTGGTTCGAGGATGGCGTGCTCAACGTCGCCGTGAACTGTATCGACCGTCACCTCGCGACCCGTGGCGAGCAGACCGCGATCATCTTCGAGCCCGATGACCCGGAGACGCCCGCGCAGCACATCACCTACAACCAGCTCTCGGAAAAGGTGAACCGCTTCGCCAACGTCCTGCTGAGCCAGGGCGTGATGCGCGGCGATCGCGTCGTTATTTACCTGCCGATGATCCCGGAAGCCGCTTACGCGATGCTCGCCTGTGCGCGCATCGGCGCGATCCATTCGATCGTTTTCGCGGGTTTCTCGCCTGACGCGCTGGCCAACCGCATTAACGACTCGGGCGCGAAGGTCGTTATCACCGCCGACACCGCGCCGCGCGGCGGTCGCCGCACCCCGCTCAAGGCCAATGCCGATGCCGCGCTGCTGCACTGCTCGGACAAGGTGCGCTGCCTCGTCGTGAAGCACACCGGCGACCAGACCACCTGGATCGACGGCCGCGACGTGGATGTGAAGGCGATGATGGAGAGCGTCTCTCCCGAATGTCCGCCGCGTCCGATGAATGCGGAAGATCCGCTCTTCATCCTCTACACCTCGGGCTCGACCGGCAAACCGAAGGGCGTCGTGCACTCGACCGGCGGCTATCTCGTCTATGCCTCGATGACCCATCAATACACGTTCGACTACCATGATGGCGACGTGTTCTGGTGCACCGCGGATGTGGGTTGGGTCACCGGCCACAGCTACATCGTCTACGGTCCGCTCGCCAATGGTGCGACCACGATCATGTTCGAAGGCGTGCCGACCTATCCGGATGCGGGCCGCTTCTGGGCCGTGTGCGAAAAGCACAAGGTCAACCAGTTCTACACCGCGCCGACGGCGATCCGCTCGCTGATGGGCCAGGGGCCGGAATGGGTCGAGAAATATGACCTGTCCGACCTCAAGGTGCTTGGGTCGGTTGGTGAACCGATCAACCCCGAAGCCTGGGCCTGGTACGACAAGTACGTCGGAAAGGGCAAATGCCCGATCGTCGACACGTTCTGGCAGACCGAGACCGGCGGTCACATGCTGACCCCGCTTCCGGGCGCGACGCCTACCAAACCCGGCTCGGCGACCCGCCCGTTCTTCGGCGTGAAGCCGGTCGTGCTCGACCCGCAAACGGCCGTCAAGCAAGACGAGACCGAGGCCGAGGGCGTGCTGTGCATCTCGGACAGCTGGCCGGGCCAGATGCGCACGATCTGGGGCGATCACGAGCGTTTCCAGGACACCTATTTCAGCCAGTACAAGGGCTATTACTTCACCGGTGACGGCTGCCGCCGCGACAGCGATGGCTATTACTGGATCACCGGCCGCGTCGATGACGTGATCAACGTTTCGGGCCACCGCATGGGTACGGCGGAAGTCGAATCCGCTCTGGTCGCGCACCAGGCCGTCGCCGAGGCCGCCGTTGTGGGTTACCCGCACGAGCTGAAGGGCCAAGGCATCTACGCCTATGTCACGCTGATGAACGATGTCGAACCGACCGACGAGCTGCGCAAGGAGCTCGAGAAGTGGGTGCGCACCGAGATCGGTCCGATCGCGAAACCCGATGTCATCCAATGGGCGCCGGGCCTGCCGAAGACCCGCTCGGGCAAGATCATGCGTCGTATCCTGCGCAAGATTGCCGAGAATGATTTCGGCGCGCTGGGCGACACCTCGACGCTGGCGGATCCTTCGGTCGTCGATGACCTGATCGCCAATCGCGGCAACAAGTGATGGGCGAGACGATGACGCAAACGAAACCTGCCGTTCTGATCCTGCTCGGGCCTCCGGGCGCGGGCAAGGGCACCCAGGCGCGGATGCTCGAGGATAAATTCGGCCTCGTGCAGCTCTCGACCGGCGACCTGCTGCGCGCTGCCGTCGCGCAGGGCACCGAAGCTGGCCTTGCCGCGAAGGCGGTGATGGAGCAGGGCGGCCTCGTCTCGGACGAGATCGTGCTGGCGATCCTCAAGGACCGCATGGCCGAGCCCGATGTCGCCAAGGGCGTCATCCTTGATGGCTTCCCGCGCACCGCCGGTCAGGCGGCCGCGCTCGATGACCTGCTGGCCTCGACCGGCCAGTCGGTCACCGCGGCGATCAGCCTCGAGGTCGATGACGAGGCGATGATCGCCCGCGTCGCCGGCCGCTACACCTGCGCCAAATGCGGCGAAGGCTATCACGACGAATTCAAACAGCCCGAAGTTGCGGGCGTTTGCGACAAATGCGGAGGCACGGAGTTCAAGCGCCGTGCCGACGACAATGCCGAGACGGCGCGTGCGAGGCTCGAAGCCTACCACGCGCAAACGGCGCCGCTGATCGCCCATTACAAGGCGCTCGGCGTTCTCGAGGAAATCGACGCGATGGGCTCCATCGACGCGATCGCCTCGGGGCTTGGGTCGATCGTAGAGCGCGTCTCGGCCTGATTTTGGGGAGGGGCGGGCCCATGAGGGGCCCGTCTGGAGAGAAACGAAAAGGGAGTTACGCTCATGGCGGACAAATCCTCTTCCAATGCCTACTGGAAGGCGAATATCCGGACGATCCAGCTGTTTCTGGTGATCTGGTTCGTCTGTTCCTTCGGCTTCGGTATCCTGCTTCGCCCGATGCTGGCAGGCATCAAGATCGGTGGCACCGATCTCGGCTTCTGGTTTGCCCAGCAGGGCTCGATCCTCGTGTTCCTCGTGCTGATCTTCGCCTACGCATGGCGGATGAATAAGCTCGATCGCGAACACGGCGTCGAAGAATAAGATTCAGGGAGGACTAGAGGGACATGGATCAGTTTACCCTCAACTTGCTGGTGGTGGGCGCGACCTTCGTGCTCTACATCGGCATCGCGATCTGGGCCCGTGCGGGTTCCACGTCGGAATTCTACGCCGCAGGTCGCGGCGTTCACCCGGTCATCAACGGGATGGCTACGGGCGCTGACTGGATGTCGGCCGCCTCGTTCATCTCGATGGCCGGTATCATCGCCTTCGGCGGTTATGACACCTCGGCCTACCTGATGGGCTGGACCGGCGGCTACGTGCTGCTGGCGATGCTGCTTGCGCCCTACCTGCGCAAGTTCGGCAAGTTCACGGTTCCGGAATTCATCGGCGACCGTTTCTACTCGCAAACCGCGCGCACCGTGGCCGTTATCTGCCTTATCGTTGCGTCGATCACCTACGTTATCGGCCAGATGACCGGTGTGGGCGTTGCGTTCTCGCGCTTCCTCGAAGTGTCGAACACCACCGGCCTCTTCATCGGTGCGGCGATCGTGTTCATGTATGCCGTTCTCGGCGGCATGAAGGGCATCACCTACACGCAGGTTGCGCAGTATGTGGTTCTCATCATCGCCTACACCATCCCGGCGATCTTCATCTCGCTGCAGCTGACCGGCAACCCGATCCCGGGCCTGGGCCTGTTCTCGAACGACGCCAACACCGGTGCGCCGATCCTGTCGACGCTGAACGACACGGTCGAGGCTCTGGGCTTCAAGTCCTATACCGGCCAGCATGACACCACGCTGAACATGTTCCTGTTCACCATGACGCTGATGATCGGCACCGCCGGTCTGCCCCACGTCATCGTGCGCTTCTTCACCGTTCCGCGTGTGGCCGATGCACGTTCGTCCGCTGGTTGGGCCCTGGTGTTCATCGCGCTCCTCTACCTCACCGCTCCGGCTGTGGGTGCGATGGCGCGTCTGAACCTCGTGCAGACCTTCTACCCGAACGGCGTCGATCAGCCGGCCGTGGAGATGACTGCGATCGAGAACGATCAGAACCTCTCCTGGGTGCGCAACTGGGCCAAGACCGGCCTGCTGAGCTTCGACGACAAGAACGGCGATGGCCGTATCGAGTACAAGAACGGCGACACCAACGAACTGACCGTGAACCGCGACATCATCACCCTCGCCAACCCCGAGATCGCCAACCTGCCGGGTTGGGTGATCGCGCTGGTGGCGGCCGGTGGTCTCGCCGCGGCTCTGTCGACGGCAGCGGGCCTGCTGATGGCGATCTCCTCGGCGGTTTCGCACGACCTGATCAAGTCGCAGATCAACCCGGGCATCTCGGAAAAAGGCGAGCTTCTGGCCGCCCGTATCTCGATGGCCGTTGCGATCGCGGTGGCGACCTATCTGGGTCTGAACCCGCCCGGCTTCGCGGCGCAGACGGTGGCACTGGCCTTCGGTCTGGCGGCAAGCTCGATCTTCCCGGCACTGATGATGGGCATCTTCACGAAGCGCATCAACAACACCGGGGCGGTTGCAGGGATGCTGACCGGCCTGATCACCACGCTCGTCTACATCTTCCTGCACAAGGGCTGGTTCTTCATTCCGGACACCAACACCTTCACCGACGCGAACCCGATGATCCTCTCGATCAAGTCGACGTCCTTCGGTGTGATCGGCGCGATCCTGAACTTCATCGTCGCCTATGTTGTGTCGAATGCGACCAAAGAGACCCCGGAAGATATCCAGGAGCTCGTCGAGTCGATCCGCGTGCCGAAAGGCGCCGGTGCGGCAGTCGACCACTGAGACAGTGGTGCGGGACGGGGGTAACCTCGTCCCGAACCCTCTGACTTTCGGCAGGCGCCCCTCGGGGCGCCGCCACCACCCAAAGGACAAGATCATGGCCGCCGATCTGACCCCGATCCTCGCATTTCTCGAAGGCGTCCACCCTTACGACAACCTGCCGCGCAACGAGCTGGAGCATGTCGCCAGCTGCTTCCGCCGCAGGGAATTCTCCGAAGGCGATGTCGTTTACGCCTTCCGCGAACCCCTCAAGGGCATCTACCTGATCAAGAAGGGCTCGGTCGAGGTGACCGATCAGAACGGGGCGCTGGTCTCCATTCTTGGCCCGCGCAATACCTTCGGCGAGCGTGGCCTGATGCGCGACGGGCTGGCCGCGACCACGGCGCGGGTGACCTCCGACACGGTGCTGCTCGAGCTTCCCGCCGAGGAATTTCGCGAGTTGTCGCAAAACGAGCCCGCCTTCGCGCGCTTCTTCAACCGTGTGCGCGGGGGCGAGACCCGGACCAATTCCATCGCGACGATGAAGATTGCCGATCTTCTCGCCCATGAGCCTGTCTCCTGCGCGCCCGAGACCACCGTGGCCGAGGCCGCGCGCACGATGCGTGACGCGCATATCTCCTCGCTCGGTGTGGCGGGACCGGAAGGGCAGCTCGAAGGCATCGTCACGGTGCGCGACCTGTCGAACAAGGTGCTTGCCGGCGAGATGTCCCTGGAGACGCCCGTGCGCGACGTGATGACCCCCGATCCGATCACGCTGACACCCGATGGGCTGGGCTCGGACCTGTTGCATATCATGCTCGAGAAGCGGATCGGCCACCTGCCGATCACCGATCACGGGCGCTTCGTCGGGATGATCACCCAGACCGACCTCACGCGCTTCCAGGCGGTGAGCTCGGCGGTGCTGATCCGCGATGTGGCTGGCGCGAAGACGGTGGCCGAGATGGCGGCCGTGACGGCGCAGATCCCGCAGCTTCTGGTACAGCTCGTGGGCGGGCATCACGCACATGAGGTGGTGACGCGGCTGATCACCGATATCGCCGATGCGGTGACGCGCAGGCTTTTGGCAATGGCCGAGGCCGAGCTTGGCCCGGCGCCTGTGCCCTATCTGTGGCTGGCCTGCGGATCGCAGGGGCGCCAGGAGCAGACCGGCGTTTCCGATCAGGACAATTGCATGATCCTCGACGATGCCGTGACCGAGGATGACATGGGCTATTTCCGCCAGCTCGCGAAGATCGTCTCGGATGGCCTGGATGCCTGCGGTTATGTTTATTGCCCGGGCGACATGATGGCGACGAACCCGCGCTGGTGCCAGCCGGTTCGGGTCTGGCGCGAGTATTTCGACGGTTGGATCAACAAGCCCAACCCGGAAGCGCAGATGCTCGCTTCGGTGATGTTCGACCTGCGTGCGATCGGCGGCACGGGCGTTGGGCTGTTCCAGAAACTGCAGGAAGACACGCTGGCGAAGGCCGCGAAGAACTCGATCTTCGTCGCGCATATGATTGCCAATTCACTCAAGCATACGCCGCCGCTTGGCCTGATCCGGGGCTTTGCAACGATCCGTTCGGGCGAGCATCGCAACCATATCGACATGAAGCATAACGGCGTCGTTCCGGTCACCGATCTCGCGCGCGTTTACGCGCTGCGCGCTCGCCTGCCCGAGGTGAACACCCGTGCGCGGCTCGTCGAGGCCGAACATGCGGGCGTGCTGAGCCATTCCGGGGCGCGCGATCTGATCGAGGCCTATGACCTGATCGCCGCGATGCGACTGGAGAACCAGGCGCATCTCGCGCGCTCGGGGCGCAAGCCGGACAATTACCTCGCACCCTCCGATCTGTCGGATTTCGAGCGCTCGCACCTGCGCGACGCCTTTGTCGTGGTGCGCACAATGCAATCGGCGGCCGGGCACGGAAAAGGCCCGGTCAGCTAAGGAGAGCCTATGACCAACGACTTCATCTCGACCATGGCAGCCGGGGCGCTCGCCGCCCTCGTGGTCTTCCTGCTCAATCAACTGAGCAAGAAGTTCCGCGGCGAGAAACTGCCCAAGGTGGTGATGCCGGCGGCGATCGGTCTGGCGCTTATCGGCTATACGATCTGGAACGAATACAGCTGGTATCCGTCGGTGCGCGGCGGCATGCCCGATACGGTCGTGGTGCTTCAGGCCGTCGATGAGAGCGTGCCGTGGCGCCCCTGGACCTACCTGGTGCCGATGGTCACGCGTTTCATGGCGATTGACGCGGCCGAGGTCAAACGGCCCGTCGCCGAAAAGCCCGAGCTGGTCGAGACCGACCTGCTGCTGATCGGGCGCTGGCAACCGCTGATGACGGTGCCCACGGTCTATGATTGCGCAACCGGTAGCCGCGCCGATCTGGTGAGCGGCGCGGAGCTCTCCGATGCAGGAGAACTCACCGGTGGCGCTTGGTTGAAGCTGCCCCCGGAGGATCCGGGTCTCAAGGCGGTGTGTGCAGGAGGATGAGTGAATGCCTGGGGGGAGGAAACACCGCGTCCTGATCGTGGAGGATGAGGACAATATCGCCATCGCGCTCGACTATCTGATGAGCCGCGAGGGCTACGAGCATGACCGGATCGACACTGGGCGCGGCGCGCTGGAGCGCATCCGCGAGACCCGCCCCGATCTCGTGCTGCTCGACGTGATGTTGCCGGAGGTCTCGGGCTACGAGATCTGCCAGGAGGTCCGCGCCGACAAGGGGCTGGGCGATGTGAAGATCCTGATGATGACCGCGCGCGGCTCCGCGATGGAGCGCCGCAAGGGCCTCGCACTGGGTGCCGATGGTTTCATCGCCAAGCCCTTCGAACTGCGTGAATTGCGCGAGGAGGTGCATCGCATTCTCGACGGGGAGACAGCCTGATGGACCTCACCCGGCTTTCCCTTCGCACCCGGGTGTTCCTCTTCTTCGCCGCGCTGGCGGTTGGCAATCTGGTGGCGCTCGTGGCGGGGTTGTGGTTCGGTTTCACCCGGATTGGCGATCCGCAGATCCTCAATGCAATGGTGATCGGCGGCGCGGTCGCCGGTTTCGTGATCCTCGGCCTGATCGTCTGGGTCTGGTTCCTGTTCGATGAAAACGTCGCCAAGCCGATCGAGCGTCTCTCGGGCCTTCTGCGCGCCCGCACCACCGCCGAGATCGAAGGCGAGATGGACGAAGACATCGCCCGCTACCTTGGCGATCTCGCTCCCGCCGCCGCATCTGTCACACGGCACCTGTCGGAAACCCGCAACGCCCTGACCGAGGCCGTGCAGCGCGAGACCACGCGGCTCGCGCAGGAAAAGGAACGGCTCGAGGCGCTGTTGTCGGATGTGCCCGTGGGCGTGCTGCTCTGCACTTCCGATCACCAGTTGGCCTTCTATAACGGGCAGGCGGTGGAACTGCTCGGATCGGCCCATGCACCGGGGCTCGACCGCCGCGTCTTCGACTATCTCAACCAACCGCCGATCGCCCATGCCTATGACCGGCTTCTGGCGACCGAAGACCCCGATGCGGCCTCGGATCTGCTCTGTTCGACCAAGGCCGATGGCCGGGTGCTGGCGGCGCGGATGCGACTTCTGTCCGAGGGCGAGGATCATCACCTCGCGACCCGCCCCGGCTACGTTCTGACGCTCCGCGATGTGTCAGGTGACATGGCGTCTCACGCGCAGCGCGAGCAGCTCATGGACGAGCTTTTCGACCGCATCCGCCGCCCCGCCGCCGCGCTGCAATCGCTGATCGGGGTGCTGACGGCCGATGATGGTCCCGCCCCGGGCCCCGAGCGTGACCGCGTGCGCGAGGCCGCCAATTCCGAGGCGATCCATCTCTCCGCCGCGATCCACGAATTCTTCGAGCGCCACGAGGCCAACCGCGCCGATTGGTGGCCGCTCGCGATGATCCGCGCCTCCGATCTGGGGCAGGCCGTGGCTGCGCGCGTCGAGGCCGAAGGGGGCAAGATCCTGCCTGTGGCCGCCGCGCTGATGCTGCGCTGCGAGGGGTTCGAAATGGTCGCGCTTCTCGCCGGGCTCGTGCGCAATCTCAAGGGTCGCCACGATTTCCGCCTCGAGATCACCGAGGACGGCCCCGGCGCCCTGATCGCTCTGGAATGGGAAGGCGCACCCGTCCCCATCACGGAATTGGAGAGCTGGCTCGATCAGCCACTCGACGTGGGGCTCGAGGACGTCACGGGGCACCGGGTACTGACAACCCATGCCGCCGAGATATGGCCCGAGAAGCTGAGCGAAACCCGTGCAAGGCTCTGCCTGCCGCTACGCGAGGCGCGCCATGTCACGAAGCGCCCGAAACCGGTGCCGCGCGCCGTGGTCTATGATTTCGATCTGCTGGGCCGTGAGCGCGTGGCCGAGATCGCCGATACGCCGCTGGCCGATCTGACCTATGTCGTTTTCGACACCGAAACGACGGGGCTCCTGCCCACCGAGGGTGATGAGATCGTGCAGATCGCCGCCGTGCGCATCGTCAACGGGCGTCGCATCGACACCGAGGTCTTCGACACGCTCGTCGACCCGAAGCGCCCGATCCCGCCCGGCTCGACCGAGGTGCACGGGATCTCCAACGCGATGGTGCAGGGTGCGCCCGATATCGCCGAGGTGGGACGCAACTTCCACAAATTCGCGGAAGGGGCGGTTCTGATCGCCCATAACGCACCCTTCGACATGGAGTTCCTGCATCGCAAGGAAAGCGTGATCGGCGAGCGGTTCGAGCATCCGATCCTCGACACGGTCCTGCTCTCTGCGGTGGTCTTCGGGCAGTCGGAAACCCACACGCTTGATGCATTGACCCACCGGCTCGGCATCACCATCCCGGAAGAGGCGCGCCATACGGCAATCGGCGATACTGTGGCGACAGCGGATGCGTTCTTGAAGATGATGCCGGCGCTTCAGGCGCGTGGCCTGACCACCTTCGGCGATCTGGTCGCGGAGCTGCGCAAGCACGGGCGGCTGATCAAGGATCTGAACGACTAGGGGGCTCTGCCCCCGCCCTTCGGGCCCCCCGAGATATTTCTCTCAAGAAGAAGCGCGATTTTTCTTCTTCTTGAGAGAAATATCTCGGGGTGAATTCGGCAAAGCCGAAGAGGGGCAGCGCCCCTGATCTCAGAGGATTTCCAGAACCGCCTCGGGCGGGCGGCCGATCCGCGCGGCGGTGTCGGTCAGCACAAGCGGGCGCTCGATCAGTTTGGGATTGGCAGCAAGGGCCGAGAGGATCGCGTTTTCGCCCGCGTCTTTCGAAAGGTCGGTATCCTTCCAGCGCATCAGGGCCGCCGCGGGCTGGTCAAGCTTCATCATTGCGTCTTGCAGCTCGGCCATGGTGGGCGGCTCTTTCTGGTAATCGCGGATCACCGGGTCGAGCCCGCGCTCTTGCAGCAGCGCCAGCGTCTGGCGCGATTTCGAGCAGCGCGGATTGTGCCAGATCGTCAGAGCCATGCGTCCCTCCCGGTGCCGACGGCATCTGCCACGCTGGCGAACCCGTCGCGTTCCAGAAGCGCATCGAGGCCGCGCGCGATCTCGGCGGCGAGCGAGAGCCCCGAGAAGACCATCGCGGTGTAAAGCTGCACGGCCGAGGCCCCGGCGCGGATTTTCTCATAGGCCTGCTCCGCCGAGCCCACGCCACCCACGCCGATCAGCGGCAACTTGCCTTCGGTGAGCTTGGAGAGCTGCGCGAGCACGCGGGTCGATTTCTCGAACAAGGGCGCGCCCGAGAGACCGCCCTGATCGGACGGGCTGGGGGAGGTCAGCCCCTCGCGCGAGAGCGTCGTGTTGGTCGCGATGATCCCGTCGATGCCGCTTTCCAGCGCGACCTCGGCAATCTCGGCCAGTTCCTCTGCGCCCAGATCGGGGGCGATCTTCAGGAAGACCGGGATGCGACGTGCAAGGGTATCGCGGGTCTCGATCACGCCGGCGAGCAGCGCGGAGAGCGCCGCCTTGCCCTGCAGGTCGCGCAGCTTCTCGGTATTGGGCGAGGAGACGTTGACGGTCGCAAAATCGAGATGGGCCCCCGCATGGGCCAGCACGGTCGCGAAATCCTTCGCGCGATCGGCGGCGTCCTTGTTGGCGCCGAGATTGAGGCCAACGGGGATACCTTGCGGGCGCGCAGCCAGCCGCTTGGTGATCGGCTCCATGCCTTGGTTGTTGAAGCCGAAGCGGTTGATCGCGGCGCGGTCGGGCGTAAGCCGCCATAGCCGCGGGCGCGGGTTGCCTTCCTGCGCACGCGGCGTGGCGGCGCCGACTTCGATAAAGCCGAAGCCCGCGCGCATCAGTTGCGCCACCGCCTCAGCATTCTTGTCGAAGCCCGCGGCAAGGCCCACCGGATTGGGCAGCGCCAGCCCCGCCAGATCGGTTTTCAGTCGCGACGAGGAAATGGGCCCCGGCAGGGGCACCAGCCCCATGCGCAATGCGCGGATCGACAGGCCGTGGGCGGTTTCGGGGTCGATCTTGTGAAGGGCGGCGAGACCCGCGCGCTCGATCAGGGAGGTCACGACATTTCCTTCGGAAAGATATGGCCCGCCGCCCCAAGGGGCAGGGCGTGATCCCAGACCACTTCGCTCATTTGGAGCGGGCGGTAGAGATGGGGGAAAAGCTGGTCGCCGCGCGAGGGCTCCCATTTCAGGTCCGCGCCCATCGCCTCGGGCGCGAAGGCCACAAGCACCAAGTCGGATTCACCGGCGAAATGCTTGGCGGCAGTCTCGACGACCTGCTCGGCGGTGGAGAAATGGATATAGCCATCGGCCAGATCGACAGGCGCACCGAGAGTGTGCCCGGCCTCGCGAAACGCATCCCATTCGGGGCGACGGAAAATCTTGTAGATCAGCATGGGTTTCCCATGCCCGAAAAGGGGGCGTCCGGTCAAGCGCGGGGCTTCAAGCGGCGCCTCGCCCGGGATAGGCTGAGGCCCATGTGTGGACGCATGGCCAATACCCTTCCCGTCGATGCGATGGCGCGGCTATTCAAGGCCGTGCCGGGCAATGACGTGCCGGATGGCGCGCGGTTCAATATCTGTCCGACCGAGAGCCTGCCGGTTTGCGTCTCGTCCGAAGGCCAGCGCCAGCTGCGCGCGATGCGCTGGGGCTTCGTTCCGCATTGGTACAAGACCCCGACGGATGGGCCGCTGCTGATCAATGCGCGCTCCGAAACGGTGGCGGAGAAGCCCGCCTTCCGCGATGCGATCCGGGCGCGGCGCTGCCTGATCCCGGCCGATGGCTTTTACGAATGGCACCGCGAGGGGGAGGCCAAGCTGCCCTTCTACGTTTCGCGCCGTGATGGCGCGCCGATGGTCTTTGGCGGGCTCTGGCAGGCTTGGGAGCGGGGCGGTGAGTTGCTCACCACTTGCGCGATCGTCACGGTCGAGGCGGGACCGACGCTCGCGCCGATCCACCACCGCGAGCCGCTGGTGCTCGAGAAAGAGGATTGGGCGAAATGGTTGGGCGAGGAAGGCCGTGGCGCGGCGCTTCTGATGACGCCGCGGCCCGAAGGGGTCTTGCAGGCCTGGCGGGTGGGCACGGAGGTCAATTCCAACCGGGCTTCGGGGCCGGGTTTGCGCGAGCCGCTTGCCAATCCCGCTTGAACGCTGCCGCGCGGGCCGCTAAGGAGAGGCCAGAGTGCGGGTGTAGCTCAATGGTAGAGCCGCAGCCTTCCAAGCTGAAGACGTGGGTTCGATTCCCATCACCCGCTCCACTCTTCCCGAGACATCGCCGGATAATCTGCGCAGAGGCTGCCTTCGCGCGGTGATCGGCATGAAGAAACCGCCCGGGGGGACTTCCCGGGCGGTTTCTCGTGGCGGGCGCGCGGTGATTGGGACGAGGGACGCGCGCGGCCCGATCTCATTTCGTCAGGATCAGCTTGCCAGCCTTGGTGATGCGCAGGGTGTAGACCTGTCCACCCAGAACGATATGGGCGAGATTTCCCTGACCCGTCAGTGCCAGCGCGTCATGCACGGGGAGGGCAGAGGTGAACTGTTCGTTGATGCTCATCTGCAGGCTCCCTCGATCCGGTCGAGTGCGGCTTCGAGCGCGCTCGGGGCAGGGTTCAACCCGCAGCACAGCGCATCGACGATATCGCGCAGGCTCAGCGGCGGTTCGGTGTCGTGATAAGGGTCGGCCCCGAAACGGGGGCCGGGAATGGGGGCGCGTTTCATCTCCGGTCTCCTTCATTGCATCGGGCTGGTCGGGGATCGACTGGCTGATGCGAATAACCTGAGTGAAATGATCGGGATTGTAAAGTTGATTCTTTCAGTCGGATTTTGCACGGAAGCCTCTGCGCCGATGCACAGAGCGGCGGGGGATGATCAGAACCACTGGCCGGGTTCCATGAGCCCGAAATCCATCAACTGCTGGCTCGACCAGTCGAACCGCGCCGAATTCACCCAGGTGAAGCTTTGGACATCATAGGTCGAGCCGGGGTTGAATTTCAGCGCCTTGGCGACCCGGAAGGACGCGATCGCGCAGGTCAGGTTGTGGTGCCAGGGACAGGAGTAGGTATTGTACTCCTCGTCGTTGAACGTGTGGTCGTTGCGCAGCACCAGCCCGCGCTTGGCCCGGAACAGTGCGATCCGGTCGATCTTGCGGCGCAGTTTGGGGACGTGCTCCTCGAATCGCCAGCGTAGCCCGCCGAAGAAATCGAGCTGCCGCTCCTTGGGGTGGTTGTGGTTGTCCGGATCGGGGCGCGCGAGCGCGTAATAGCCCGCCTTGTCGAACATCGCGTCCTCGACATCGACCCCGCCCGGATGCGTTTCCAGGTTGCCGGCATAGAGATCGATCACATAGCTCAGCATCGCCGAGCGGCGCTCCTCGGTGTGGAAAGTCAGCAGTTCGCCGATCGAGCGAGTCTCGCAGAACGGGAAGAACAGATATTCCGCGTTGAAGCAGTAATAGGCCCAAGTCCCCTCGGGCAGCGCCGCGATGATCGGATTGAGCGCCATCGGCGCCGCATCGCGCCGTGCGAGATTGAAGTCGATGCAATGGAGCTTTGCGGGGCTCTCCGCGAAGAGGCTTTCGTCGAGAGCCATCGCTGCGCGACCGATCACGAGAAGCACCGGGAAGCCGAGCTTGAGGTGATGGCGGATCGTGCCCTCCAGCTCGACCGCGTCCTCAGCGAGAATGATGCCGACCGGACCTTTCGCCAAGGCGGCCCTATGGAGATTGAGAAACTCGCTGAGAGAGGTGTGTTTCATGCCCGATCCGGCCCTTTCGCGGGGTCTTTCGCCGCAGGATCGGGTAAGCCCCGCGCGAAATCAAGCGTTTAGGCCTGGCTTCTCCGCGCGGCCTTGCGGCAAAGGGGCTTTTGGCTGTATCAGGCCCGCTGGAAAGACGCGCGAGGACTGGCGATGAGCGACGCTCCGAAAAAGCTGCATATCAAGACCTACGGCTGTCAGATGAATGTCTATGACAGCGAGCGCATGGCCGAGGCGATGGGCGCCAAGGGCTATGAGCTGACTGATGATGTGGCGGCGGCGGATATGGTTTTGCTCAACACCTGCCACATCCGCGAGAAAGCGGCTGAAAAGGTCTATTCGGATCTGGGTCGTCTGCGCCCCTTCAAGGAAGCCAAGCCCGACCTGAAGATCGGTGTGGCGGGCTGTGTCGCACAGGCCGAGGGCGAGGAGATTCTGCGCCGCTCGGATCTGGTCGATCTGGTCGTGGGCTCGCAAAGCTATCACAAGCTGCCGGAGCTGGTCGCGCGGACCGACAATGGCGCGCGTCCCGTCGAGACCGAGTTTCCCGCCGAGGACAAGTTCGATCACCTGCCCGCGCGTCCCGTGCAGGCGCGCCCGACCGCGTTTCTCACCGTGCAGGAAGGCTGCGACAAGTTCTGTGCCTTCTGCGTTGTCCCCTATACGCGCGGCGCCGAGGTGTCGCGCCCTGCAGAAAAGATCCTGCGCGAAGCGCGGGCACTGGTCGAAAAAGGCGTGCGCGAGATCACTCTGCTGGGCCAGAACGTCAATGCCTATCACGGGGAAGGGGAGGGGGGCGACTGGTCGCTCGCACGGCTCGCCCGCGCACTTGCGAAGATCGACGGGCTGGAGCGGATCCGCTACACCACCTCGCACCCGAATGACATGGAAGACGATCTGATCGCGGCCCATGCCGAAGAGCCCAAGCTGATGCCGTACCTGCATCTGCCGGTGCAGTCGGGCTCGGACAAGATCCTAAAGGCGATGAACCGCAAGCACACTGCTGAAGACTATATCCGGTTGATCGAACGTATCCGCGCCGCGCGCCCCGATATGGTGATCTCGGGCGATTTCATCGTGGGCTTCCCGGGCGAGACGGATCAGGACTTCGCCGACACGATGGCGCTGATCCGTGAGGTCAATTACGGCATGGCCTATTCGTTCAAATATTCGCCGCGCCCTGGCACACCCGCGGCCGGTGCGAAGGGCGCCGTGCCGTCCGAGATCGCCGATGCGCGGCTTCAAGACGTTCAGGCGCTGCTGACCGAGCAGCAACGCGCCTGCCAGAGTGCGATGGTCGGACGAGAAGTCGGCGTGTTGTTTGAAAAGCCGGGTCGGCTGGAAGGCCAGTGGGTCGGGAAATCCGATTACCTTCAGGCCGTCCATGTGACCGGCGAGGGGTTGGCTCCGGGCGTTCTGGCACGGGTGCGGATCACCGCATCGGCCCCCAATTCGCTCGCCGGCGAGCTCGTCTGAGCCCGCCGCGCGGCGTCAGTTTTACTTCGAGCCCGGCGGGTCGGCCGCGATCGCCTGAATGAGCGCGCGGCGCAGCCCCTCGGCATCGCCCACGAGATCGACGTTCTTGCAGATATCGGTCGCGATCCCCATCGCGTCGCCGTAATCGTAACCGAATTTCACGAGGTCATTGACGAAGCTGCCCTGCGGGTGATCCCAGATCGTCTCTCGCCAGGGGCCGCGGAAGCAGTCGATGTGAATGGGCTGCTTGCGCACCGGGCCGCAGGCGGTGACGTTGTTGGCGTGCTCGCGCCCGACAGGGCCGGTATAGCAGCTCGAGCCAGCCTGCGCGCTGTCGGCGAGCACCATGCCGGACAACAGCACGGAAGCGGTGATTGCAATGAACTTCATCTCAGAGACTCTCCTGGTCGGGCAGCCCTCTTTCGGGCAGCGAAAATAATCCCAGCACCCTTCACCCCTGAAGCGCAGGCGCCATCCTTCATATTCTTCCGCTATTTTTCCAATTTGGCGAGACTTTGTCGGTATTTGGGTCTCTTCGGGGAACAATGCTGATCAAATCGGCGCGATGTTTTTCGACCGGCGACAGTTTTCCCGTATAAGGTGAATTTTGAGGCATTTGCGCACCTGAATTTTCGCCGCGCGAGAGGCGATTTCCGGCGCGGCCTGCGCGATTCGCTCGCCGCACCGGAAATGATCGGCGCATGAGTGACACAGCTCTGCCCGGATGCCCTGTGACCTGAGTGTCGCGCCTCGCGCCGACTCGAACACAATATCTGGAGATTATTCCTTCCTTGTTCACAAAATTTCGTTACAATATCGAGAGTTAACAATTTGGGGCCAGCAGCGCGTATTTTGCCGCGCGGGCTCTCGTAGCAAGGGACGCTCGCGGATATGATATTTTCTTCCTTTGTAACGCGTTTTGCGGGTGTGTTGGGGGTGGCCATGGTCGCGCTCGCAACAGCGCCGCTGCCGGTTGCGGCGCAGCAGATGGGGGCAACCGCGGAGACCTACAAGCCGACGATCTGGATTGATCCCGATGGGTGCGAGCATTGGGTGATGGATGACGGCGCCGAGGGCTATATGGATGCGCGCAAGACCCGCGACGGTCGTCCGGTGTGTCACCGTAACGTCTGCGGCATCGTCCCGACCGACCAGCTTTTCGCGACCGATCGTTCGGCGATCTCGGCTTCCGGGCGCGACTATCTGCGCAAGTTCTTCAGCACCGCGCAGGCACGCGCTTTCATCATCACCGGCCATACCGACAGCCGCGCCTCGGACGAGTATAATCTGCGCCTGTCCAAGCGTCGGGCCGAGGCGGTCGCCTCGGTGGCCAAATCGGTCGGTGCATCGGTTCTGGCCGTGAACTGGTATGGCGAGCGGATGCCGCGTGCGACCAACAAGACGGCGGCGGGCATGGCCCAGAACCGCCGGGTCGAGATCATCTGCGTGAAGTGAGGGCTGGGGACATGGCAATTGTGAAATACCTGACGCTGGCCGCGGCTGCGCTTTCGATCTCGGGTTGTGCGGCGCTCGATCTGGGCGATGTGGGCCCCGACAAATCCATCGACCGGGGCCTCGACTCCAAGCATCTTAGCCAACTCAAGGCCGGGGTCTGGATCGACCCCGAAGGCTGCGATCACTGGATCATCGACGATGGCGTCGAGGGCTACCTGACCGCGCGTGTGGACGATTACGGCCGCCCGATCTGCTCGGGCGCGGGTCCGGTCGACACCGCCGTCGGACCGTTCAAATCCGGCTCTTCGATCGGCGATCCGCTCTGAGCGGAAATGGTTCTGCACAAAATTTGTGCAAAAGGCCCGTGCGAACCCTCGCGCGGGCCTTTTCGTTTCAGTTTGATGAAATCTGCGCTCGGTTGGCGTGAGCTCACGAAACCAGTGCTTGCGTGAATCTCCGGTCGCAGGCACCATATCTTTACCATACCAGCTAGGGAGACACTGTTTTTGGGCTTCAGCGCGATCACACCCCCGCCCCGCACTCAGGATGCTCACGAGACGCTTCTTGAGTTCCCCGACAACCGGCTGTTGATCGACCTTTGCGGTGAATTTGACCGCAACCTGGCCCAGATAGAGCACAAGCTTCAGGTGCACATCCTGCGACGTGGCAACCAATTGGCCGTGGTCGGCGAGCAAGAGGCCCAGCTTCAGGCAGCCTCGGTCCTCCATCAGCTCTACCAGCGGCTCGAACAGGGCAAGCCGATCGACGCCGAAGAGGTGGACGCCGCGCTGCGCATGGCTGATCTGGGCGGGGCCGGGACTTCGATGGACGAACAGCTCGAGATGTTCGAAGCCGGCAAATACGAGATCCGCACCCGCAAGAAACAGGTCGAGCCCCGCACCGAGGCGCAGAAAGCCTACGTAAAACATCTGTTCGAGAACGAGCTGGCCTTCGGGATCGGCCCGGCAGGCACCGGCAAGACCTATCTCGCCGTCGCCGTCGGCGTGACGATGCTGGTGGGCGGTCATGTCGACAAGATCATCCTGAGCCGTCCGGCCGTCGAGGCGGGCGAGCGTCTGGGCTTCCTGCCCGGCGACATGAAGGAGAAGGTCGACCCCTACATGCAGCCGCTCTATGACGCGCTGAACGACTTCCTTCCCGCCAAGCAACTTGCGAAGCTGATGGAGGAAAAGCGCATCGAGATCGCGCCGCTCGCCTTCATGCGGGGTCGGACGCTGTCGAACGCCTTCGTGGTGCTCGACGAGGCGCAGAACGCGACCACGATGCAGATGAAGATGTTCCTCACCCGCCTGGGCCAAGGCTCGCGCATGGTGATCACCGGCGACCGGTCTCAGGTCGACCTGCCGCGCGGCATGCCCTCGGGGCTGGCCGATGCCGAGCGGATCCTGGGCGCTGTCGAGGGGATCAGCTTCAACTACTTCACCGCCAAGGACGTGGTGCGCCATCCGATGGTCGCCAAGGTGATCGAGGCCTATGACAGGGCCGAAGCCGAATAACGCCGTCCAGCGGCTCTTCCTCTCGCTCCTGCCAGCGCGCTGGGGCGAGAGCCTTTATCGCTCCTCACAGGACTGGAAGATCACCTGCCCGAGTTGCAGTTACTCGGTATCCGTCTGGGATGCCGGAGGGATCCGCTGGGGCGCGAAATCGAGGCGCAAGCGGACCTTCGGGAAATGCCCGTCCTGTGGCGAAAAGGTGTGGTTTGGCTATGAGGATTGGCCGGATCGCTGATCGAAAACGCACCGGATCTCACTCGCAATCCGCGTAATCCGAAGTTCTGCATCTGACCGCCCGCGCCTTTGCGTCCTCCAGCTCTTCGGCAGAGAGTTCGTTCTCGATCCTGCGCAGATAGGTGTCGGTGTCCTCCAGACCGTTCGCCTTCGCGATCTCGATCCACATATAGGCCGTAACGAAATCCTGCGGGGCGCCATCTCCGCCAGCGTGCATGAGCCCAAGGTTGAATTGCGCCGGTGGCTCGCCCGCCTTCGCCGCAAAGCTTATGCGCGTGAAGGCCTCGTTTTCATCAACCGGCAAAAGCTTTTTCGCGAGCAGAAGATAGCCGAGGACAGCACTGGCCTTGGCATGTCCCTGATCGGCTGCGCGCCGAAACCACAGACCGGCGACCCAGTCGTCCCGCGGCACCCCAAGCCCGTTGCGATAGCCGATGCCGAGATAGTACTGAGCATCCACAAAGCCCTGCTCTGCCGAGAGCCGGAACAACTGGATGGCCCGCTTGTCATCTCTCTCGACGCCGAGGCCTTTCGCATACATCAGGCCGAGACTGGCTTGAGCCCTCGCATCGCCCTGTTCCGACAAGGGCTCCCAGTTCTCGATTGCGACTTGATACTGCCCCGCCTCGTAAGCGGCCTGTCCCGCATCAAAGGTCTGCGCAGATATTTCACCGGCCAGCAGCAGTACGGCGAGAAACCCGGAGCAAGTTCGCAGCAGATATCGTCGGGCAGTCATTGTCATCGAACCACCAAGCCAGCTTCGCCGAATTTTGGCACGTCACGCCGACAGTCTATCAGACCGCGCTCCGCATACCTACTGAGGAGCCTTCAAGGGGGAGAACGGCTCGCCGGTCGCTGGCTGCAATGAAAAACGCCCGGTCATCGCGACCGGGCGTTTCAAATTTCCAAAGGGGGCAAAGGTTAGCCCTTTTTATTGCCTTCGAGCGCCTCGATCCGGGCCTTCAGCGCCTCGTTTTCCTCACGGGCTTTCTGGGCCATTGCGCGCACCGCGTCGAATTCTTCGCGGGTAACGAAGTCACGATCGGCGAGCCAGCGATCCATCCAGCTCTTCATCGCGGTCTCGGCCTCGTCCTTCGCGCCCTGGGCCACGCCCATCGCGTTGGTCATCAGCTTGGACATCTCATCGAAAATCTTGTTGGGCGGCTGCATGTCCATCCCCTCGCGGTCAAATTCAGGTTCCCCGCTTATATGGGCTGTGCGCGCGGCGGAGGCAAGGTTGACTTCCCGACCCGCGCAGGGCTTTCTCGCCGCGGCCCATGACAGGAGACAAGCGTGCTGCCCCTTGCCATCCCCTTTCCGCAATTCGATCCGGTTGCCTTCACCATTCCAGGGCTCGGCCTGCCGATCCGTTGGTATGCGCTGGCCTATATCGCGGGGCTGGTGGCGGGCTGGCGGATCATTGTCGCGCTGATGAAGCGCCCCGGCCTCTGGCCTGGCGACCGCGCACCGATGGAGGCGGGCAAGGTCGAGGATCTGCTGACGGCGGTGATCCTCGGGGTCGTGCTGGGCGGACGGCTCGGCTTCGTTCTGTTCTACGAGCCTGCTTGGTATCTCTCGCATCCGCTCGACATTCTGAAGGTCTGGGAGGGCGGCATGTCCTTCCATGGCGGCTTCCTCGGCACGCTGGTCGCGGGCTGGTGGTTCGCACGCCGCCACGCGATCCCAAAGCTGCAACTGGCCGACGCGATGGCGCTGGTCGCGCCGATCGGGCTGTTCCTCGGGCGGATCGCGAATTTCATCAAGCCCGAGCTTTGGGGGCGCCCAACCGATGTGTCTTGGGGCGTTATATTCCCCGGCGATGCGGCGCAGACTTGTCTGGGCATCGCGGGGCAGGTGGATGGCAGCTGTGCCCGCCACCCGTCGCAGCTTTACGAAGCGGGGCTGGAAGGGCTGCTTCTCGGGGTAATCCTCTGGGGACTGGTGCGGTTCGCGCGCTCGCTCAAACGTCCGGGCCTGAGCCTCGGGATCTTCCTGATGGGCTACGGGGCCGCGCGTGCCTTCGTTGAGCTGTTCCGCCAAGGAGATGCGCAGTTCGTGACCGTCGACAATCCCTATGGCCACGTGATCCGCTTCACCGATGGGCTGGGGCTGACGATGGGGCAGGTGCTGTCGTTGCCAATGATCGCGGTGGGGCTGTTCTTCGTGATCCGGGCGCTGCGCGCGCCGAAAGCCTCGTGACACCGCTGGGCGAAATACTCGCGGCGCAGATCGCCGCCGAAGGGCCGATGCGGCTCGACCGCTACATGGGCGCGTGCCTGCTGCATCCCGAGCATGGCTATTACGCGACCCGCGATCCGTTCGGGGGGCAGGGCGATTTCATCACCGCGCCCGAGATTTCGCAGATGTTCGGCGAGATGTTGGGCCTGTGTCTGGCGCAGTCCTGGCTCGATCAGGGGCGGCCCGAGCCGTTTGTGCTGGCGGAGGCCGGGCCGGGGCGGGGCACGCTGATGGCCGATATGCTGCGCGCGATGCGCTCGGTGCCGGGAATGCTCGAGGCAGCTCGGGTCCACCTGATCGAGGCCTCTGCCACCCTGCGCGAGATCCAGCGCGCGCGGCTCGAAGGGCACAAGGTCACATGGCACGACAGCATCGACACATTGCCCGCAGCGCCTTTGTTTTTCGTCGCCAACGAATTTATCGACGCGCTGCCGATCCGGCAATTCCAGCGGGTTGAAAAGGGCTGGGCCGAGCGTCAGGTGGGTCTTGGCCCTGATCGCGTGCTTGTGCCCGGTCTCGCCCCGCCCGTGCGGCTTGAGGCGTTGGAGCCGCGCATCGCCGACACGCAATTCGGTGACGTGGTCGAGACCTGTGCCCCCGCGGTGAGCATTGCCGAAACGCTGGCCTCCCGGATTGCCGCGCAGGGTGGCGCGGCGCTGCTGATCGATTACGGCAACTGGCACAGCCTTGGCGATACGTTCCAGGCGCTCAAGGCGCATCAGCCCGTCGATCCCTTTGAGGCGCCCGGTGAAGCGGATCTGACGGCCCATGTCGATTTCGAGCCGCTCGCCTCGGCCGCGCGCGCAGCTGGCGCGCAGGTTTCCGCGATGACGCCGCAAGGCGTCCTGCTCGAGCGGCTCGGGATTACGGCACGGGCGCAGGCGCTTGCTCAAAGCTTGGACGGCGCGGCGCTTGAGGGCCATATCGCCGCGCATCGCCGCTTGACCCACCCCGAGGAAATGGGTCACCTGTTTCAGTCTCTGGCGATCGTTGCGCCGGGTGCGGCGCTGCCGCCCGGATTCGATCCCGCCCGACCCTGAGCCCGAGAGGACGCGATGGCGACTACGCTCGAAATCCTGACCTCCCCTGCGCTGAACGGCGTTCGGCACGGCTTCTTCACGCGCCGTGGCGGAGCATCGTCCGGGATCTTTTCGGGGCTCAATTGCGGGCCCGGATCGTCGGATCAGTCCGAAGCCGTGCGCACCAACCGCGCCCGCGCCGCCGATGCATTGGGCGTTGCCCCCGAGGCGCTGCTTGGTGTCAATCAGGTTCATTCCCCCGATGTCGCGACGCTTGACGGCCCGCCTGTCGGGCCGATCGAGGCCGACGCGATCGTCACCGCCACGCCGGGTGTTGCGATTTCCGTACTGACCGCCGATTGCCAGCCCGTTCTCTTTGCCGATGCCAAGGCAGGCGTGATCGGCGCGGCTCATGCGGGCTGGCGCGGGGCGCTCGAAGGGGTGCTCGAGAACACGCTCGACGCGATGGAGGCGCTTGGCGCGCATCGCGAGGATACGGTCGCGGTTATCGGGCCTTGCATCTCCGTGCATGCCTATGAGGTGGGCGAGGAGTTCATGGAGCGCTTCATCATCGAAGACCCGGCCTATGCGCGGTTCTTCTCGGGCGGGCCAAGCGGGAAGCCGCATTTCGATCTGCCGAGCTTCTCGCTCGATCGCTTGCGCGCGGCGGGCGTGGGCCAGGCGGAATGGATCCGCCAGTGCACATATCGCGATCCCGACCGCTTCTATTCCTATCGCCGGACCACCCATGCGGGCGAGGTTGATTACGGTCGCCTGATCTCTGCGATTCGACTGTGATTGAGGCGCGAATGCGGGCTCAGCGGTCCGAATGACGCCCTACTTGTGACGGGTCTGACGCCAAACCGGCCGAAATCCCTCTGATTTCACGGGAATTTGAAACAATGCGTCGACGCCACAATCCACGCCTGCGCGGCGCGCAAAAATTTATCCCTGCGCCTCACGCTGGCCCCATTGGATCGCGATAACAGGGTCGAGCCGGATCAAGCCGGTCCGAAGACGAGGTATAGAGCAATGACCCAGAAAAACCCGACGCGCCGTTGGATGAAATCGGTGCTGGCCGAAGCCGCCCGCTGCGAAACGCCCATGCCCTGGGCGCGCGCCACCCGCAAGCCGCTGGCCGAGCGCCGCGCCGTCGAGCGGCCGCAGCGCACGCGCTCCGCCGCACGCTGATCCGAACCTCGTCCGCGCACCGCTTTTGGTCATGCCGGTGGGCGGGGCGAGACCCGGTCGGACGCTGCCAAGTCCGACCACCGTCACCCGCGTCCCGGTCTGCTCCCGAGGCGCGGGTGATTCGTATCTGGAGTGTGTCGAGACTGTGGCCGCGCGTTCGCGCTGGGGAAACACTCGCAGGGGTGGGCCGCAGACTCTCTGGCCACACGGGGACAATAATCGAGAAAATTTGACGGAAAGCCCTGCGCTGCGCATGTTGGGGGCGTCTCTCTGCAACCGGTGGGGGCCGTAGCAGATGTGACCAGACCGAAAGGCTGATCGCATGAATATGACCCACCGGTCCGCGGAGGCAGGTTCTCTCCGCACTGCGACTGACACGCAGGCACCTCGCGTCTTGCGTGCCACACCGCCTTCGCCGAAGCGCACGCTGCGCGCTTCGGCGATGACGCGGCGCTACTCCACGATGTGGCTCGGTCCCACCGGGCTCATTGAGGAAGAACTTCGCATCGCCCCGGCGATCCCTCTGTTCGAGGAAGCCTTCTCCGCGCTGGCGCGCGGCTCCGTTCTTGCAACCGAGGACGGCCCGGTCGCCGTCGAGGATCTCGTGCCGGGGATGCGGGTGATCACCGCTGACGAGCGCGTCGAAACCGTGACCTGGATTGGCTCGATGACGCTGTTCCCGGCTTCGGCCGAAGAGGCGCACAAGCTGATCCGTGTCACCGCCGAAGCCTTCGGCCATGGCCGCCCGATGCCTGATCTCGTGCTGGGCCCGCATGCACGGCTTTGCCTGCGCGATGCGAGACTGCGGGCGCGGATGGGAATCGAGGCCGCCTATGCGCCGATCGCGGGGTTCGTCGACGGTGTCAGCGTGATCGAGGTCTCGCCGGTTTCGCCGGTCAGCGCCTATCACGTCGTGCTCGAGCGTCACGGCTCGCTCAAGGTCGGCGGTATGGAGATCGAGAGCTATCACCCCGGCGAGGGGATCGAGCGAATGATCGACCCGCGCATGGCCGAGCTGTTCACCGCGCTTTTCCCGCAAATCGAACGTTTGCGCGATTTCGGCCCGCTTTGCGCGCCGCGCCTGACCCGGTTCGAGGTCGAGGAAATGCTGATCTGACCCCTGTCCGGGCAGCCGAGCATACAGAACGCCCGCGCCGATGATCCAAGCGCGGGCGTTTGTTTTTTAGGGGGTAGGCGAAGGGGGCGCCGCCCCCTCGGCGCGATGCGCCTCACCCCCGAGATATTTGGATCAAGAAGAAGCGGCGATCAGGCTTCTTCCATCGCCTCCAGCTCGTCGATGAAGCCTTCGATCATCGACAGGCCCTTGTCCCAGAAGGCCGGGTCCGAGGCGTCGAGGCCGAAGGGGGCGAGCAGTTCCTTGTGATGCATCGAGCCACCGGCTTCCAGCATCGAGAAATACTTGTCCTGGAAACCCTGCGGTTCGGCCTCGTAGGCGGCGTAGAGCGCATTCACCAGCCCGTCGCCGAAAGCATAGGCGTAGACGTAGAAGGGCGAGTGGACGAAATGCGGGATGTAGGACCAGAAGGTCTCGTAGCCGTCCATGAATTCGAAGGCCGGGCCGAGGCTTTCGCCCTGCACCGACATCCAGAGCGCGTTGATATCCTCGGGCGTCAGTTCGCCCTGGGCGCGCGCCGCGTGCAGTTTGCATTCGAAATCGTAGAAGGCGATTTGCCGGACGACCGTGTTGATCATGTCCTCGACCTTGCCGGCGAGAAGGGTCTTGCGCTCCTCTTTGGTCTTCGCGGCGGCGAGCAGTTTGCGGAAGGTCAGCATCTCGCCGAAGACCGACGCGGTTTCCGCGAGCGTCAGCTGGGTCGAGGCGAGCATCTCGCCCTGACCCGCCGCCAGCACCTGATGGACGCCGTGGCCCAGCTCATGCGCGAGCGTCATCACGTCGCGCGGTTTGCCCAGATAGTTGAGCATCACATAAGGGTGCACGGTCGTCACGGTCGGATGCGCGAAGGCGCCCGGCGCCTTGCCCGGTTTCACGCCCGCGTCGATCCAGCCTTTCTCGAAGAAGGGCTGGGCGATCTCGGCCATGCGCGGATCGAAGCCCGCATAGGCGTCGAGCACGGTCTCTTTCGCCTCGTCCCACTGGATGTCGCGCGGGGCCTCGGTCGGCAGCGGCGCGTTGCGGTCCCAGATCTGCAGCGTGTCGAGGCCGAGCCACTTCGCCTTCAGCTTGTAGTAGCGATGTGACAGGCGCGGATAGGCGGTGACCACGGCATTGCGCAGCGCCTCGACCACTTCGGGCTCGACATCGTTCGACAGGTGCCGACCGGTTTGCGGGGTCGGCATCTTGCGCCAGCGATCCTCGATTTCCTTTTCCTTGGCCAGCGTGTTGTGGATGCGCGAGAAGGTGCGGATGTTCTCACCGAAGACCTTGGCGAGTGCGTGCGCCGCCGCTTCGCGTTTGGCGCGGTCGTGATCGGACAGAAGCGTCGTCGTGGCTTCGAGCGAGAGCGTCTCGCCCTGCACCTCGAATTCCAGCGCCGCGGTGGTCTCGTCGAACAGCCGGTTCCAGGCGGCCGCGCCCACGACCGATTGATCGTGCAGGAATTTCTCCAGCTCGTCGGAGAGCTGGTAGGGCTTCATCGCGCGCATCCGGTCGAAGACGGGCTTGTAGCGCGACACTTTCGGATCGGCGAAGACGGCCTCGTAGGTCTCATCCGGGATGCGGTTGAATTCGAGGCTGAAGAAGACGAGCGGCGTGGTGTAAGTCGTGATCTTGTCCTGCGCATCCGACAGCAGTTTTACCCGGCCCGCATCGACCGTGTTCTGGTAATAACGCAGGCCGGTATAGGACATCACGCGACCGGCTTTCTCGTCGATCGCCTCGTAGCGGGCGATGCACTCGGCCATGCCGGCGGCATCGAGATCGGCGAGTTTGCCTTCGTAATCGGCAGCGAAGGCGGCACAGGCTTTCTCCAGCCACGCCATGTCCTCGGCCAGTTCGGGCGCGTCGGGGGCCGTGTAGAGGTCGCTGAGGTCCCACTCGGGCAGATCTCCGAACGCGCCTGAGTTTGCGTTGGCATCGAAGACGGGGCGGCGGGGCGAAATGGTCATGCTATCCTCTTGGCGTTTTGCGTTACCAATCAGATAGGGGCAGCGAGGCCGGACTGGCAAGGGCAAGGCAAGCGCAATGGGGCGCACAAATTTTAGGCAATGCCTGTCAAATGACGTTTCCCTGACGGGATTGGGAACGTTAACATTGGGGATCGGCTTTTCCTCGCCGCAATCACGACCTAGAGATGAGGAAAGAGCAGGGGAGTGAATGCGTTCGCGATGACCGAGTATTTCAACGAGATGTTCGATGGCGGGAAAGTCCGCCAGCCTTACGGTGGGCTCGACGGCTGGATGCGCGATATGCCGGCAGAGCTGCGCGCGATGAAGCAGGCCGAGGCCGAGGCGCTGTTCCGACGGATCGGGATCACCTTTGCCGTCTATGGCGAGGGCGGAGATCCGGATCGCCTGATCCCCTTCGACATGTTCCCCCGTGTCTTCACCCAGACCGAATGGCGCAAGCTGGAGCGCGGCATCAAGCAGCGTGCGCGCGCGCTTAACGCGTTCCTTCTCGATGTTTATGGTCGGGGCGAAATCGTGCGTGCCGGGCGTATCCCCGCGCGGCTTGTCTATCAGAACGAGGCTTATGAGCGCGCGGTTTCGGGCTTCATCCCGCCGCGCGGCATCTACAGCCATATCGTCGGGATTGACCTCGTCCGGACCGGGCCGGACCAGTTCTACGTGCTGGAAGACAACTGCCGCACGCCTTCGGGCGTTTCCTACATGCTGGAAAATCGCGAGATCATGATGCGCATGTTCCCGCAGCTTTTCCGTGAGAACCGGATCGAGCCGGTCGATGGTTATCCCGATGCGCTGCGCCGCACGCTGGCCTCGGTGGCGCCTGCGAAATGTGACCGCGAGCCAACGATTGCGATCCTCACGCCGGGCCATTTCAACTCTGCCTATTACGAACATTCCTTCCTCGCCGACCTGATGGGGGTCGAACTGGTCGAGGGGGCGGATCTGTTCTGCGAAGGCGGCTTCTGCTGGATGCGCACAACCGAAGGCCCGAAGAAACTCGACGTGATCTATCGTCGGATCGATGACGCTTTCATCGACCCGCTCTGCTTCCGTCCCGACTCGATGCTGGGCGTGCCGGGGCTGATGGATGTCTACCGTTCGGGCGGCGTCACGATCTGCTCGGCGCCGGGCGCGGGCGTGGCCGATGACAAGGCGATCTATACCTTCGTGCCGGAGATGGTGCGTTTCTATCTCGGCGAAGAGCCGCTGCTGGAGAATGTGCCGACCTGGCAATGCGCCAAGCCCGATGATCTGAAATATGTGCTCGATCACCTGCCCGAGCTGGTGGTGAAGGAAGTGCACGGATCGGGCGGTTACGGGATGCTGGTGGGCCCGAAAGCCACGAAGGAGCAGATCGAGACCTTCCGCATCAAGATCAAGGAAAACCCGGTGAACTACATTGCCCAGCCGACGCTGGCGCTCTCGACGACACCGACCTTCGTTGAGGAGGGCGTGGCACCGCGCCATGTCGACCTGCGGCCCTATTGCCTCGTGGGCGAGAAGGTCGAGCTGGTGCCGGGCGGGCTGACGCGCGTTGCGTTGACCGAAGGCTCGCTCGTGGTGAACTCGTCGCAGGGCGGCGGGGTCAAAGATACCTGGGTTCTGGCGGAGTGATTGTGACATGCTGAGCCGGACGGCGGAAAACCTCTTCTGGATTGCGCGCTACATGGAGCGCGCGGAAACCATGGCGCGCCTGCTCGAGGTGGGTGCCCGGATCGCGCTGACCCCCTCGGCGGGGCACGGCTATCGCTCGGAGTGGGAGAGCCTCTTGCAGGCCTCGGGCACGGCCGAGGGCTTTGCCGAGAAATATGGCGACCCGGTACAGCGCAATATCGAGAGCTACCTGTTCTTCGATCGCGACAACCCCTCCTCGGTGATCTCCTGTATCGAGCGCGCCCGCGAGAATGCGCGCATCGTGCGCACCGCGATCACTGGGCAGGTCTGGGACACGCTCAACACCGCGTTTCAGGAAATCCGCCAGATCGAGCGTCAGCCGCGCTCGGAATGGGAGACGACGGAGCTTTGCGAATGGGTCGCGCGTCAATCCGCGATGATGCGCGGGGCGATGGACGCGACGATGCTGCGCAATGACGGGTTCTTCTTCATGAATCTCGGCTATGCGCTGGAGCGGGCCGACAACACCGCACGCCTCATCGACGTAAAGTATTTCGTGCTGCTGCCCTCGGTCGAAATGGTCGGCACCGGGTTCGACAATTACCAATGGCAGGTGCTGCTGCGCGCCCTGCAATCCTACCGTGCCTTCCACTGGGCCTATGGCGGTGACATCACCGCTTCGAAGATTGTCGATTTCCTGATCCTGAACCCGGCGAGCCCGCGCTCGCTGATGTCGGCCATGCGCAAGGCGCTGCATCATCTCGAGAATATCGCGCGCTTCTACGGCGACGAAGGGGCCACGGGCCCGGTTCAGCTGCGCGCGCGCGGCCTCGTGCGCGAGCTCGATCAGACCCAGGTGACCGAGATTTTCGACGAAGGCCTTCACGAGTTCCTGACCCGCTTCATCGGCGATATCGGTGATCTGGCGGGGATGGTGCAACGCAACTACCTGTCGGGAGATGCGCGATGATCCTCACTGTCAATCACGTCACCACCTATGATTACGACGCGCCGATGGGGACCGCAGTGCAATCGCTGCGCCTCTTCCCGTCGCGCTTCGACGGGCAGCGCACGATCGACTGGTCGGTGGCTGTCGAAGGCGGCGTCAAAGGCGGCTCGTTCCGCGATGGCGCGGGCGACCGGGTCGAGGGGTGGTCGATCCGTCCGCCGGTCGAGGCCGTCACCATCACCGTCACCGGGCAGGTCGAGACCTTTGATACCTCGGGCGTGCTGCGCGGCCATCGTGAGCTCGTTCACCCGATGGCCTATCTGCGCGAGACCGTCGCCACCTGGATCGACGACGCGCTTCAGGAGCTGGGCGAAAGTGCAATTGAGGGTGCCTCTGACATGCTCGACCGGGCGCACCGGCTCAGCGCGGCTGTCGCCGAGGCGATCGCCTACAAGCCCGGCGTGACCCATACCCACACCACCGCCGCCGAGGCGCTGGCGCAGGGGGAGGGGGTCTGTCAGGACCACGCTCACGCGCTGGTCGCCGCAGCGCGTGCGGTGGATATGCCTGCGCGCTACGTCTCGGGCTATCTGTTTGCGACCGAGGATGGCGCGCCGCACGAGGCCGCCCATGCCTGGGCCGAGATCTGGGTTGAGGGGATCGGCTGGATCGGCTTCGACCCGGCCAATGAATGCTGCCCCGACGAGCGCTATATCCGCCTTGGCTCCGGGCTTGATGCGCGCGAGGCCGCACCGATCCGCGGCATCACCCAGGGCGCGGGCGAGGAGCGACTGGACGTCACAGTTGCGTTAGAACAGCTCCAGCAATAGATTGCGCGCCTGTCAGGGATCCAGGGGACAAAGATGACCTACTGTGTGGGCCTTCTGCTGAATGAAGGCATGGTTTTGCTGTCCGATACCCGGACGAATGGTGGGCTCGATAATATCGCGACCTATCGCAAGATGTTCACCTTCGAAGATCCCGGCGAGCGCGTCATCGCGATCATGACTGCAGGCTCGCTCTCGGTCACGCAGACGACGCTGGCGCGGCTGCGCGAAGCGGTCGATGCATCCGACGCCACCGGCGAGACCTCGATCATGGAAGCGCCGACGATGCTGAAAGTGGCCGAGATCATCGGCAATACGATGGCGGGCGTGCGCAAGGATATCGTCAGCCGCATGGATGCAGAGCGGGTCTCGACCTCCGCCTCGATGATTGTCGCGGGCCAGCGTGCCGGCGGCGAGATGCGGATGTTTCTCATCTACCCGGAAGGCAATTTCATCGAAGCGACCGAGGACACGCCCTTCCTCCAGATCGGTGAGCACAAATACGGCAAGCCGATCCTCGATCGTGTCGTGCGCCCCGAAACGAGCCTCGAAGACGCGCAGAAGGCGGTCCTGCTGTCGATGGATTCGACGCTGCGCTCGAACCTCTCGGTGGGGATGCCGCTCGATCTTGCGGTGATCCGCAAGGATGAATGCACGATCGGTGCGCGCCGCCGGATCGAGGCGGGCGATCCCGATTTCGCGCGCATGTCCGAAGCGTGGTCGAACGCGCTGCGCGAAGGGTTCACGCAGATTCAGCTGTGAGTTTGTCGCGGGCCTCGAGCCCGCCGGCTGCATCGAACAGCGCCGCGCAGCCGTCATAGAACCGTGCGCGGGTGGTGGGGATTTCCATCATGAGTTCGTGCTCAGCCCCGGGGATGAGGTCGAGCCTGCCCTTGGGCCAGCGATTCATCCGGTCATGCACCGCCGGGCAATGCACGATCTTCTCCTCAGCCCCGAGCCCGCAATAACAGGGCAGATCGGGTGAAGGCAACGAGGCGAGGGCCTCGCATTCCAGCAGGCTCTCGGCGACCCAGTGGATCGTGGGGCCAGCCAGCGTCAGTTCGGGATGCTTCGCGGCTTGCTCGATCAGCCAGGCCCACATCTCGGGATCGCGCGTCAGCCGGTTCGTGAGAAAGCTGTCGCGATAGACATAGGTCGTCCCGTTCATCCCGGGCGGGTAGGCCTCTGCAAGGAAAGAGTCTCCCAGAAGCTGCGCGAGCAGGATGCGGAACGGATGCAGCAGCGCAGGTGCCTTGATCCCCCACATCGGAGCAGAGAAGGCGGCGGCGGCAAAACGGTGATTCTGGTGCTCGATCGCGCGCAGCCCGATCGCGCCACCCATCGAATGGCCAAGCAGGAAATAGGGCTGCGGCAAGCCCAGCTCATCGGCGGCGTCAATCACCGCATGCAGATCCCACTGGTAATCCTG
Organism: Thioclava pacifica DSM 10166; assembly: GCF_000714535.1. GTDB lineage: Bacteria > Pseudomonadota > Alphaproteobacteria > Rhodobacterales > Rhodobacteraceae > Thioclava > Thioclava pacifica. Next base: position 360,002 of record NZ_AUND01000023.1, read on the forward strand.
AAGCCCGCCGACATGCCCTTTTTCGGGGGCGTCGGGCAGGATGCGATCGGCCAGTCCCTGGCCGCGCCAGTCGATGGCCAGCATCGCATAGCCCCGCGCGGCGAAATCCGCCGCGGCAGGTCCATATTTTTCGACATACTCGGTGCGCCCGCATAACAGGAACACGGTCCCGCGTGGCTGAGGGGGGCTGGGCCAGTGACCGAAGCGGATGCGAACGCCGTCGCGTGCTGTCAGCCAATAGGCCGCGCCGCCCTCGGGGCCGCGCGCGATCTGTTCGTAAAAGGGCGCGCGCTCCATCAGGCCAGCGCCGCACCCAGCTGCATTGCGAGGCCCATCGCGCCGTCGATCTTCAGCTTGCCCGACATGAAGGCCGCCGTCGGGTTCACATCGCCGTTGAGCATGCCCTCGAACGTGTCGCGGTCAGCGGTCAGCACCACTTCCGCTTCGTCGTCGCCGGCGCGCACGCCGTCTTCATCGACGATGATCGAGCCTTCATCCTCGATCACGAATTTCGCGGTGGACGAAAAACCGTCCGGCAATTTCGCCTGCAGCGCCTCGACAGCCTTGTCGATCACCTCGCTCATGGAAGTCCTCCAGTTTTGATGGCCGGGCTCTCGCTTTCTCCGGCATTTGCGTTACAGTCGAGACTATGTGGCACCGAATTCACAGATACAAATGTGTCGTCACGGCATTTTGCGTAAGCCTCACGCTTGCGACAATGGCGGCTTTCCCCGCCCGGGCCGAGACGGAGGGGCTCGAACCCTATTTCAAGGAGCTTGCCGACCCATCCGAACAGGGCTGGGCGCGCGCCGAAGCCGATATCCGTAGGGCGTGGTCGCGTTCGGGATCGGCAACGATGGATCTGCTGCTCAAGCGCGGGGAACAGGCGCTTGACGATGGCGATGCAGATGCCGCGATCGAGCATTTTACCGCGCTCACCGATCATGCGCCGGATTTCGCGGCGGGCTGGAACGGGCGCGCCACGGCTTATTTCATGGCTGGTCTCTATGGCCCCGCGGCCTCCGATATCGCGCATACGCTGAAGCTGGAACCGCGCCACTGGGGCGCGCTCGCAGGCCTCGGTGCGATTCTCGAGGAGATGGGCGATGACGCGCGTGCGCTGGAAGCCTACCGCGCCTCTTTCGCCTTGAACCCGCATCAACAGGATGTGAAAGACGCCATTGCGCGTCTCGAGAAGGCGCATCAGGGTACGGCTCTCTGAGGCCGGAACGGAGCAGCGATGCAAAGCGGGCGGATCACGGCCGTTCTGGGGCCGACCAATACCGGCAAGACGCATTACGCGATCGAGCGGATGCTGGCACATCGCACCGGCGTTATCGGTCTGCCTTTGCGGCTTCTGGCGCGCGAGGTCTATGACCGGATCGTGGCGCAGCGCGGGCCCTCGGTGGTGGCGCTTGTCACAGGCGAAGAGCGCATCGTGCCCGAGCGCACGCAATATTGGGTCTGCACGGTCGAGGCGATGCCGACGGGGATCGGCGCGGATTTTCTGGCCATCGACGAGATCCAGCTTTGCGGCGATCCCGAGCGGGGCCATGTCTTCACCGACCGGCTTTTGCACGCGCGCGGGCTGCATGAGACGCTGTTTCTTGGGTCTGAAACCATGCGGGGCGCGATTGCCGCGCTGGTGCCGAAGGTGCAGTTCACCAAGCGCGAGCGGTTCTCGGAGCTGACCTATTCCGGTTCGAAGAAGATTTCCCGGATGAAGCCGCGCTCGGCCATCGTCGGCTTTTCGGTCGAGAATACTTATGCCATCGCCGAACTGATCCGCCGCCAGAAGGGCGGCTGTGCAGTGGTGATGGGGGCGCTGTCGCCCCGCACCCGCAACGCGCAGGTGGCGATGTATCAAAATGGCGACGTGGATTATCTGGTGGCCACCGATGCGATCGGGATGGGGCTGAACCTCGATATTGACCATGTCGCCTTCTCGGCCACCTCGAAATTCGACGGGCGCAGGATGCGCGCGCTCTTCCCGCATGAGCTGGCGCAGATCGCGGGCCGGGCAGGGCGGCATACTTCGGACGGCACCTTCGGGGTGACAGGCGAGGCGCGCCCCCTCCAGCCCGAGGTGATCGAGGCGATCGAGAACCACCGGTTCGCGCCGCTCCAGCGCCTGCAATGGCGCAGCGCACGGCTTGAATTCGGCTCGCTCGACCGGCTGATCGCCTCGCTCGAGGCGCGGCCGGAAGGCGAATGGCTGACCAAGGGGCGCGAGGCCGACGATCTGCGCGCGCTCAAGATGCTGGGCGACGATCCGGCGATCCGCGACCGGGTCAACAGCCCAAAGGATGTGCAGCTTCTCTGGGATGTCTGTCGAATCCCCGATTTTCGTTCGATTTCCGAGGCCGAACATGCCACGCTTCTCGCGCGCATCTTCGAGTTTCTGCAAACGGGCAAAGGCGTGCCCTCGGACTGGCTCGCGCGCCAGATCGAGCGCATCGACCGGACGGGCGGCGATATCGATACGCTGAGCCGCCGTCTCGCCTTCATCCGCACCTGGACTTACGTTGCGCAACGCAAGGGCTGGGTCGATGACGAAAGTCATTGGCGCGAGGCGACCCGCGCTGTAGAAGACCGCCTGTCGGATGCGCTGCATGGCGCGCTGACGCAAAGATTTGTGGACCGGCGCACATCGGTGTTGCTGCGCCGGCTCAAGCAGAAGGAGACCCTCGTGGCCGAGGTGAACGACAAGGGCGAAGTGACGGTTGAAGGCGAATTCGCAGGCCGTCTGGAAGGATTCCGCTTCAAGCAGGACGAAACCGGATCGCCCGACGAGGCGAAGATGCTTGCCCGCGCGGCCTATGAGGCGCTCGCGCCCGAGTTTTCTCTGCGTGCGGATCGCTTCTACAACGCCCCCGATACGGAGATGGATTTCACCGAACAGGGCGGCCTGATGTGGGGCGAACTCGCCGTGGGCAAGCTGGTGAAGGGCGCCGATCTGTTGCGTCCCTCGGTCCAGGCCTTCGTCGACGAAGAGGCCGGTTCGGATGTGGCCGAGAAGGTCACCCGCCGCCTTCAGCATTTCATCGACCGCAAGGTCGCGGCCCTGTTCGAGCCGCTCCTCGCGATGAGCCGTGACGAGGCGCTCACGGGCCTTGCGCGTGGTTTCGCCTTCCGCATGGTCGAAGCTCTCGGCATCATCCCGCGCGAGCAGATCGCCGCCGAGGTGAAAGACCTCGATCAGGACGCGCGCGGCTCCCTGCGCAAGCATGGCGTGCGTTTCGGCCAATATACGATCTTCATGCCCGCGCTTCTGAAGCCCGCGCCGACCCGACTGCGGCTGGTGCTGGCTTCGCTCTGGTCGGGCGCGGACGAATTCCCCGAAAGCCCGCCTCCGGGCCTCGTGACCATTCCCAATATCGATACGTTCGATGCCGAGACCTATCGCCTGTCGGGCTACCGCCCCTCGGGTTCGCGCGCGATCCGCATCGACATGCTCGAACGTCTGGCCGATCTGCTGCGCGGGCAGGACAGCCGGGGCGGGTTCGAGGCAAACCCGGATATGCTCTCGATCACCGGCATGACGCTCGAGCAGTTTGCCGACCTGATGGAAGGTCTCGGCTACAAGGCCGAGAAGGGCGAGCGCGCGAAGGTGAAAGCCGCCGATATCGAGAAGGCCGAGGAGGCCGCTGGCGCCGAGGCGCTGAAGGCCGAGCTGGCCGACGAGGCGAAGGCCGAGGCTGGTGGTGGCGACGAGACCGCCGAGATCCATCCCGAAGCGGAAGCCGCTGCCGAGGCGGGCGGCGACATGATCTCGGCCGAAGAGGTTGCAGGCGACGAGATCGAGACCTTCTACACCTTCACCTGGGCCCCACGTCCGCGCGGCAATCGCCCGCCGCGCCGCGAAGCGGGGCAGGGCGGCAAGCCCGGCGGTGAACGTGGCGAGCGCAAAGGGGGCGGCAAGCCGCACGGCAAGCGCGACGGTCACAAGGGCGGGAAGAAAGGCGGCAAGCCGCAAGGCGCGCGCAACTTCGAGGCGCGCCCGCCGAAGAAGGACAAGCCGATCGATCCGGACAATCCGTTCGCGGTGCTCGCAGCCCTCAAGGACAAGAAGTAAGTTCCGGACATGGACGCGCCCGAGCGCATCCGCATCGACAAGTGGCTCTGGCAGGCGCGGTTCTGCAAGACCCGCGGCCTCGCGCAGGATGCGGTGCAGGGCGGCAAGGTGCGTCTGAACGGACAGCGCATCGAGAAGCCGGGCCGCGGTGTCGGCCCGGGCGATGTTCTGACGGTGCGGCTCGGGGCGCATGTGCGGGTGTTGCGCATCCTTGAATGCGGCACACGGCGCGGTCCGGCCAGCGAGGCGCAAGGGCTCTATGAGGAGATCGCGCCCGAGGTTTGAACCCTGCGCGCCATGCCGCAGCGAAAAGGCCGCACGCTCCCTTGAAACGCGGCGCTTCCCCCGCTAGGACGGGTCAGGAAGCTGACAAACCGGGGTTTCGCAATGACCTATGTCGTCATCGATAACTGCATCAACTGCAAATATACCGATTGTGTCGAAGTCTGCCCGGTGGACTGTTTCTACGAGGGTGAGAACACGCTGGTGATCCATCCCGACGAATGCATCGACTGCGGCGTCTGCGAACCCGAATGCCCCGCCGATGCGATCCGTCCCGATACCGAGCCGGGAATGGAAAGCTGGGTCGAGATGAACCGGAAATATTCCGAGCTCTGGCCGGTCATCACCCAGAAGAAAGACCCGATGCCTGAGGCCGAGAAATATGACGGCGAGACGGGCAAGCTGGAGAAATACTTCTCGGAGAACCCGGGCGAGGGCGACGGCTGATCCCCTGATTCTGGCGTTCCGGGGTCGATTCGAGGTGTTCCGGGTCAGGTGACGCTGCGGCATCTTGACGGGTTTTGGCGACTAACCCATTGGGAAACAAGGCGCTCACCGAAGCGCGAGCGCATGACGCTTTGAAATACATGCGTTTTCTGCTATATTTCTGTCATATAAGAGTTTCGACCCCACCGTTCGCAGTGACCTGCTCGCCTGCGAATGCGATCTCGCGATGAATAGACGAACGCGGAGCCAAGGCGCCCCGTGGGCGTCTTATGCTCGCCTGATACCGAGGTTCGAAGCCGGCTGCAAGGAAACGAACCGCATGACCAAGACCAAGAAGACCGAATTCCGCCCCAATGATTTCGTCGTCTATCCGGCGCATGGGGTGGGTAAAATCATGTCCATCGAAGAACAGGAAATTGCCGGGCTTAAGCTCGAGCTGTTCGTGATCTCTTTCGAGAAGGACAAGATGACCCTGCGCGTCCCGACGAACAAGGCGACGGAAGTGGGCATGCGCAGCCTGTCCTCGCCCGATATCGTGACCAAGGCCCTTGAGACCCTGAAGGGCAAGGCAAAGGTCAAGCGTGCGATGTGGTCGCGTCGGGCTCAGGAATACGAACAGAAGATCAATTCGGGCGACCTGCTGTCGATCGCCGAAGTGGTGCGCGATCTGCACCGCAACGATGATCAGCGCGAACAGTCCTACTCGGAGCGTCAGCTCTATGAGGCCGCGCTCGAGCGTCTGACCCGCGAAGTCGCTGCCGTGTCGGGCACCGATGAGGCCCGCGCCGCGAAGACCGTCGACGAAGTTCTGGTCAGCCGCGCCGCCTGATTCGACGACAGATGAAATGTTGAAACGCGAGGCTCTCGGGCCTCGCGTTTCTTATTGCAAAGAGACTTTTCGGTTTTAGGCGATAAGGGGCGCGTGCTCAGCCGGACTTCACGCGTCCGGGCCTCCCTCGACGGTTCCCGGCGTCTCCCGGTCGCTCTCGTCGCGCTCGCCGCGGCGGCGGAACTGCTCCATCATCGCGGCTTCGAGATCGGCGTTCAGCTCCTTCGTGCGCGCGATGTAATCGGTGTTCTGCTCCATCGGCACACCCGGCTTCCACAGTTTCGCAAGGTCGCGCACGGCCGCCCGGTCGAGCTTGAAGAACAGCTTCTCGAGCTCTGCGGCCTCGAATTCCGACAGGCCCGCGTTTTCCAGCACGTAGCGGCCCGCGCGCAGCGAGCTGTCGAACATCTCCCGTACGATATCGTTCGCCCCGGCCCGGTAAAGATCGAACACATGCGTCCGGTCGCGCGCCCGCGCCACGATATGCAGATCGGGCCGGATCCGGCGGGCGTATTCCACCAGTTTCGTAGTCTGCTCGCGCCCGTCGAGCGCGACCACCAGAACCCGCGCCTGATTGATCCCGGCGGCGGCCAGAAGGTCCGGCCGCGTCGGATCCCCGAAATAGCCCTTGAAGCCGAAGGTGCGCATCAGCTGGATCGTCTTGAGGTCGGAATCCAGAACCGTCGTGCGCAGCCCGGACATGGTCACCAGCCGGTTCACCACCTGGCCGAACCGGCCGACGCCCGCGATGATGATCGGCTGCTGTTCGTCGATCGCGTCGGGATCGGGGGCGTCTGCGCTGCGCAGCCGCTTGCCGATCTGTTCGTGCAGGATGAACAGCAGGGGCGTGATCAGCATCGACAGCGCGATGACCACCAGCAGCTTCTCGGCAAGCGCATTGGGCAGGATGCGTTGCCCGACCGCGAAGGAGACGAGCACGAAGCCGAATTCACCTGCCTGCGCGAGGCTTAGCGTGAACAGAGATCGGTCCTTGCCGCGCAGCTTGAAGACACGGGCGAGGCCATAAAGGATAGCCGATTTCAGACCGACCAGCAGCGCCACGAGCGCGAAGATGTTCCAGGGCTGGGCTGTGATGACAGCGAAGTTGATACCCGCTCCGACGGTAATGAAGAAGAGCCCCATCAAGAGCCCTTTGAAGGGCTCGATGTCGGATTCCATCTCGTGCTTGAACTCGCTGTCCGCGAGAACCACCCCGGCGAGGAAGGTGCCAAGCGCGGGCGAAAGTCCCACGAGGTTCATCAAGCTCGCGATGCCGACGACGATCAGCAGCGCCATCGCGGTGTTGATCTCGCGCAGCCGAGCGCCCTGAACGAAGCGAAACAGCGGGCGCACCACGTAGTGACCGATCAGTACCGTGAAGACCACCGCCGCCAGCGTGATCAGCGTCACCCCCCAGGCGGGCAGCGCGTCGATCAGGCGCGCGACGACGTGATCACCGTGATCGGCCTTCGCGACCGCCCGCGCCCCCGGCAGCGCCAGAAGCGGCATCAGCGCCAGCATCGGGATCACCGCGATATCCTGCGTCAGCAGCACCGCAAAAGAGGACCGCCCGCCCGCCGTCTGCATCAGCTGCTTTTCATTGAGCGTCTGTAGGACGATCGCGGTAGATGACAGCGACAGCGTCATCCCGATCGCCAAAGAGACGCGGAAATCCTCGCCCATCGCCATCACGATCGCGGTGACCAGAACCATCGTGATCAGTACCTGCATCCCGCCGAGGCCCAGCAGCTTGTCGCGCATCGCCCAGAGCGCGCGCGGTTCCAGCTCCAGCCCGATCAGGAAAAGCATCATCACCACGCCGAACTCGGCGAAATGCTGCAAGTCGCTCATCTCGGAGCCCGACAGCCCGGTAACGGGGCCGATCAGGATCCCCGCGATCAGGTAACCAAGCACCGAGCCGAGCCCTGCACGCGAGGCCAGCGGCACCGCGATGACCATCGCGACGAGATAGAGCGTGGCTTGGAACAGGAAGCTTTCCATCGCGGGGCTTGCATCCTCGGGTTGGGGCGCGATGCGCGCCCGGAGAAATAACGGTTTATCCTAGCCTAGCTTCGGGGCGGGCGGGTTCAAGAGGGCGCGGCGTCGCCGGGCATGCAGCGGTTGCGGGGCGGCCTTGCGTCAGCTGCCTTCGAGCAGCTTGAGCGTGTAGCTGCGCGAGCCCTTCTTGTAGGTGAGCTGGCCCGAGCCGATCGCCGTGACCTTACCGCCATCGAGCCGGTCGCCCACACCCACCTTCACGAAGCGCCCGTTGGACAGGCGCACCAGCGCGCGACGGTTCGATGAGGAGCCGTAAAGCCCGATCAGGTTGATCTTGCGCAGGTTGATCGCGTTCTTTTCGGTGGCCTGTTTGGCGACCGAGGCCGAGGTCGGCAGTTTTGGCGCGGGCGCAACGGGCTCGGGCTCGTCGATCTCGACCGGCTGGGCCTTGGGGGCCGGGGCGGGGGCTGCGGCTGCCGCTACGGCGACGGAGGGCGCGGGCTCGGCTGCGATCGCCGCGGCCAGCGCGCGCTCGACCGAGCGCGAGAAGTTGCGCGGTTTCTCCGGCGGATTGGCCGAGCGGGCGACGGCGAGTGTGGTCGCGCCTGCAAACGGGTCGCTATTGGCAGCGGCAGCGGCATCCTGCGCGGCGACCGCCCCCTGAACCGCATCCTGAATCGTCGCGGGGCGACGCTCGGGGCGGACGGCGGCGAGTTCGGGATTGGCGGCGGCCGCCGGTTCTGCGGACGGCGCCTGGCTTGCCGCGAGCCGGGTTACGTCCTCGGGGCGCGCCGTCGGGCGCGTGTCTTGCAGCTCCGGGTTCGGTTGAAGCGCGGGATCGAGCGCGCCCTGATCGACCGGCGGCGTGGGGGTCGGTGGGGCGGTCTGATCCGCCGGAGGCGTCGCCGGGGCGGGTTCCGGGGTCGCGTCGGGTGCCGCGCCGGTCAGATCATCCGGCCGGGGCTTCGGGGTGAAACCGCTGAGTGCCGGGAGCGCCTCGAAGGTCGCTTCGGGTGTTGGCGGCAAGGTCGCGGCATAGGCATCGCTCACCACATCGGGGCGCGGTGCCGGCACGATGTCAGGTTTGCCCGCGTAAAGCGTGAAGCCGCCCGGCATCTCGGTGCCCTCGGGCGTGGGGGTGACTTCCGGTTCGGGCGCGGGTTCGGCCACCGGCGGCGGCAGCGGTGTCGCGTCGAAGGGAGGCAGGGTCGTAGGGCTCGCCGTCGACAGAGTGCCGGAAGGATCCGCGGCAGGCTCGGCTTGCGGCGCGGGCTCCGCTGCGGCCTCGGGGGCAGTTGCTGGCTGCGGGGGGGCGAGCGTGACCTGCGGAAGCGCGGGCATCTCGGCCGGCGGCGTGTCCGGCTCGGGCGCAGGAGCTTCGGCCTCGGGCTGCGGCGCGGGTTCAGGCGTCGCAGGTTCCGGCTCGGGCGTCGTTTCAGCGGGTGAGGTCGCTTCCGGCGCGGTTGCGGTGTCGACAGGCTGCGAGACCTCGGGCGGTGCACTTGGTGCAGCGGGGATCTGCGCGATCTCTTCGGGGCCGACCGGATCTTTGAGCAGGCTTGACCAGAGCGCGATAATCGCCAGCAAGATCACCAGCGCACCGGTGAGCATCGCCCCGAGATAGCGCGGTTTGCCACCCACGGGCGCACGTTTCTCGCCTCCAAAGACGGTTTTTTCCGGCTGCGCCTCGGCAGCCGATTGTGCTTGCGCGGGCTTCGCCGGACGCGATTTGGCCAAAGCATTCGCGGTTTTCTGGCCAAGGGCCGCTGTGCCGCCAAGCCCCTTGCGCGCGGCGCGACCCATCGCCTTCGCGGCCTTTTCCGCCACCTTGGGTTCAGGCGGGGCAAAGCGCGGATCGGGTTCGGGCAGATCAAGCTTGGGCGCAGTGATCCCGGCCTCGCCGGTCAGGATCTTCTTGCGGTCGGGCTGCGGCGGGCTCAGGCGGCCAACGCCGCCGAGGCGCGGGGCCACAGTTTCATCCAGAGCGGCGTCCCCTTCGCGGCGCGTCGCAAAGGCGGCAATAAGTTTCTCGGGCGGCTTGGGCGGCAGATCCTCGGCGCGATCGGAGACGGCCTCGTCAGGCGTGTCCGAAGGCGTGGTCTCGGACGCAGCGTTGTCGCTCGAAGGGGCGTCGCTGGCCTGCGACGAGGGAATTTCGCGGTCGACGATCTCAGGCTGCGCGTCCTCTGGCGCCGGCTCGTCGAGCAGACCGTCCAGCATGTCGGCTTCCTGCGGCAGTTCCGCGACAGGCTCGGGCGGCAGATCGAGCGCGCCAAGCTCGGCCAATTCCTCTGGCGCGATCCCGTCTTCTTCGGGCTCCACGAGTTCGACAGGCTCTTGCTCGGCGGCTGCGTCAGCCGCAGCGTTCTCAGGCTCAGGCTCAGGCTCAGGCTCAGGCTCAGGCTCAGGCTCAGGCTCAGGCTCAGGCTCAGGCTCAGGCTCAGGCTCAGGCTCAGGCTCAGGCTCAGGCTCAGGCTCAGGCTCAGGCTCAGGCTCAGGCTCAGGCTCAGGCTCAGGCTCAGGCTCAGGCTCAGGCTCAGGCTCAGGCTCAGGCTCAGGCTCAGGCTCAGGCTCAGGCTCAGGCTCAGGCTCAGGCTCAGGCTCAGGCTCAGGCTCAGGCTCAGGCTCAGGCTCAGGCTCAGGCTCAGGCTCAGGCTCAGGCTCAGGCTCAGGCTCAGGCTCAGGCTCAGGCTCAGGCTCAGGCTCAGGCTCAGGCTCAGGCTCAGGCTCAGGCTCAGGCTCAGGCTCAGGCTCAGGCTCAGGCTCAGGCTCAGGCTCAGGCTCAGGCTCAGGCTCAGGCTCAGGCTCAGGCTCAGGCTCAGGCTCAGGCTCAGGCTCAGGCTCAGGCTCAGGCTCAGGCTCAGGCTCAGGCTCAGGCTCAGGCTCAGGCTCAGGCTCAGGCTCAGGCTCAGGCTCAGGCTCAGGCTCAGGCTCAGGCTCAGGCTCAGGCTCAGGCTCAGGCTCAGGCTCAGGCTCAGGCTCAGGCTCAGGCTCAGGCTCAGGCTCAGGCTCAGGCTCAGGCTCAGGCTCAGGCTCAGGCTCAGGCTCAGGCTCAGGCTCAGGCTCAGGCTCAGGCTCTGTTTCGAGAGTTTCCGGCGCAGGTTCCTGATCGGATGCACCATCGGCGTCAAGGACCGGCGCGGGCGCTGGTATGTCCTTGCCGGTTTCCGCCTCCAGAACGAGAGGGGCGGCGGGCTCGGGCGTCTCCGCAACGGATGGGGTGTTTGGCTCCGGGACGGGCTCCGGCGCAGGCGCGGGCTCCGGCGCAGGCGCGGGGGCCGCAGCGGGCTCGGGCGGCAGCAGCACGATGACCTGCGGGTCGGGATCGACGCGCGCGCCTTCGGGTATGTAGCGCGCGGCGACGGAGGTCAGGCCGAAATGCGGCTCGGCAGGGAAATCCGCGGGCTCGGGCGCCGCGACGAAGCTGATCGGGTTGAAGCCGTAGCTTTCCGCGAAGCCTTCCGCCTCGCCCAAGGTCTCGCGCGCGATCACAGCGACCTGCACGGTCTGCCCGCCGCCCGCGAAATCATAGACCAGATCCGAAACCGGATAAGGGGTCATGCCTTCAAGCGCGGTTTCGATCTGGCGGCGGCGCTGCGCGGGGCTGGGGCCGGGCGCGTAGATCGCGCTGTAGAGGATCTGAGAATCCGGCAGGACGAGCTTGGTCGCAAATCCGCGCGGCGCGATTGCGCGCGCCTTGTCGCGCAGTGCCTCGATTGCGGGGCCGGGATCGTCGCCTTCCAGCGAAACCTCGCCCAGAAGCCGCCAACCCTCCTTCGCGCGATGCACCAAGGCGATGCCGTCATGCGAAAGGATCAATGCAAAATCGGGTTTCATTTCGATGGGCTTGGGCCGTCAGGAACGCGGGATACTCACATCTTCGTAAAGTAGTTTGCGCCCCCTGAAAAGCGTCGCGGAGGGGGCGAGCGGCAGATTGCCGGTTTTCCACAGTGAACCCGCCCCGGAGCGGATCCGGGGCGGGCCAAATTGTGAAAATCTGCGCTCGGACCCTTGCGGATCAGGCGGTTGCCGCTGCCAGCGCCTGATCGAGATCTGCGATCAGATCTTCGGCATTCTCGATCCCGATCGAGAGCCGGACCACGTTCGGCGCGGCTCCTGCGGCGATCTGTTGCGCCTCGGTCAGCTGGCGGTGCGTGGTCGAGGCGGAATGGATGATCAGCGAGCGGGCATCGCCCAGATTCGCGACATGGCTGAAAAGCTTGAGATTGTTCACCAGCTTCACGCAGGCCTCATAGCCGCCCTTCACCGCGACGGTGAAAAGTGCGCCGGCACCTTTCGGGCAGACCTTGGCGACGCGATCGTGCCAGGGCGAGCTCTCGAGCCCGGCATAGGTCACGAAATCGATGCGCGGATCGTTCTCGAGCCATTCGGCCACGGCCTTGGCGTTGGCGACATGCTTGTCCATGCGCAGGCTGAGCGTCTCGAGGCCCATCATCGTGTAATGCGCCCCTTGCGGGTTCATCGTCATGCCGAGGTCGCGCAGGCCCACCGCGATCGAGTGGAAGGTGAAGGCCATCGGCCCCAGCGCCTCGTGGAACTTCAGGCCGTGATAGGCGGGCTCGGGGGCGCTGAGCGAGGGGAACTTGTCCGAGGCCGACCAGTCGAACTTGCCGCTGTCGATCACGCAGCCGCCAGTGACGGTGCCGTTGCCGGTCATATATTTCGTCAGCGAATGGACGACGAGCGTCGCGCCCATCTCGATCGGCCGGCACAGGTAGGGCGTGGCGAGCGTGTTGTCGACGATCAGCGGCAGGCCGAGCTTGTCGGCCAGTTTTGCCACTGCCGGGATATCGGTGATGTAGCCGCCCGGGTTCGAGATCGACTCGCAGAAGATCGCGCGGGTGTTCTCGTCCACCGCCGCTTCCAGCGCGTCGAGATCGTCGAAATCGACGAATTTGGCCGACCAGCCGAAGCGTTTGATCGTCTGGCTGAACTGGGTGATCGTACCGCCATAAAGCCGGGTCGACGCGACGACGTTCAGTCCCGGTCCCATCAGCGGGAAGAGCGCCATGATCTGCGCCGCGTGTCCCGAGGAACAGGCCACCCCGCCCGCGCCGCCTTCGAGCACGGCGACCTTCTCGGCGAGCTTCATCACCGTCGGGTTGGTCAGGCGCGAATAGATGTAGCCCACCTCTTCGAGGTTGAAGAGCCGCGCCGCATGGTCGGCATCCTTGAAGGCGTAAGCGGTGGTCAGGTAGATCGGCACCTGCAGCGCGCCGGTCGCCGGATCGGGTGCGGCGGCGGCGTGGATCTGAAGCGTGTCGAATTTGTAGTCGGACATCTCGGGGCTCCTCTGTTCTCGGGCGCGACGTTAGCGGTGCGCCCGAGGGGCTTCAAACACATTCGTTTTCGGCAATGGGAGGCCGGGCGGCTGGCTTGGCTTGGATACTGACGGTAGCGCGCGTCCGGTTGGCTTAGCGCCGCCGCAACCGCTGCAACGTGCGTTTCATTCCCCCCGGAGCGACGAGGAAGCTCAGCACGAAGCCGGTCGCGAACCCCACGAGATCGGCGATCCAGTCAGGCCGCGCGCCGAAGATCATCGCGAAGATCAGCTGGATCCCCATCAGCGCGCCGATCAGCGAAAAGGCCCGCATCTGGTTCGCGTTTTCCTGCCCGAGCCGCGTCCACAGGATCCAGGTGAAAGCGCCAATCAACCCGTAATCGCCCGGATAGCCGCCATAGAGCCCGATCTCGGTGAAGGGCAGCGCGGCATAGACCAGCGCGCCGACGATGCTCGAACCGAGAAACACCACGGCCACCGCGAGGTTCGAGAAGACCTCGCCCACCATCTTGCCGAGCGCCAGCAGGAAAACGAGTACGAAAATCGCCTGCGTCACCGAGGCGTTCACGAAGGGATAGGTCACCAGTCGCATCAGCTGTTCTGGCGGGTATTGCCCGGTCTCGACCATCGCGCGCATCAGTTGCGGCGAGAAGGCGAATGTCTGGAGCGCATCGAGCCGCCAGCCCGCAGCGCCCGGCCCGCCGATCAGCCCGCTTCCGCCCATCGCGAAGAACAGTTCGGTCGCGATGATCGGCAGCGCGAGCAGCCAGACCACCGGGGGGAGCGGGTTCACCGGGTGTTCGTCATAACCGTCGCGCATATCTGGCCTCTCCTGCTCGCGGGCTCAGTTGCGCCCTTTGCGCTTTAGCGATAAGCGAGCGGGGAGCGGATTTCCACCCCGGGAGATCCTTACGGCGGGCTTCCACCCCCCGCAGATCAGGAGCATCAGATGAGCGAGCAAGCGCAGACCCCGAACGCCAATTTCAAACCGCGGATCTTCTCCGGCATCCAGCCCTCGGGTGGGCTGACGCTGGGCAACTATCTGGGCGCGCTCAAGCGTTTCGCCCAGAAGCAGGACGAAGGGATCGAGACGATCTACTGCCTCGTCGACCTGCATGCGATCACGGTCTGGCAAGAGCCCGAAGCGCTGCGCCGCAACACCCGCGAAGCCGCCGCCGCCTTCATCGCCTCGGGCGTCGACCCGAAGCGCTCGATCCTGTTCAACCAAAGCCAGGTCTCGGCCCATGCCGAACTGGCCTGGGCGCTCAACTGCGTCGCCCGTCTGGGCTGGATGAACCGGATGACCCAGTTCAAGGACAAGGCCGGCAAGAATGCCGAGAAAGCCTCGCTTGGCCTTTACGCCTATCCCGCGCTGATGGCGGCTGACATTCTGCTCTATCACGCGACGATGGTGCCGGTGGGCGAGGATCAGAAGCAGCATGTCGAACTGACCCGCGACATCGCGGCGAAGTTCAACCATGACTTCAAGACCGAGTTCTTCCCATCGCCCGAGCCGCTGATCGAGGGCGCCGCGACCCGCGTGATGTCCTTGCGCGACGGCACGAAGAAGATGTCGAAATCCGACCCCTCGGATGCAAGCCGCATCAACCTGACCGACGATGCCGACACGATCGCGAAGAAGATCCGCAAGGCCGTGACCGATCCCGAGCCGCTGCCCTCCGAGCTGGACGGGCTCAAGGACCGGGCCGAGGCACGCAACCTCGTGAACATCTACGCGGCGCTGGCGGACATGACGCCGGACCAGGTGCTGGGCGAGTTCGGTGGCGAGGGCTTCGGCAAGTTCAAACCGGCGTTGGCGGACCTCGCAGTCGCGAAACTCGCGCCGATCTCGGACGAAATGACCCGGCTGATGAACGACCCCGCCGAGATCGACCGGACCCTCGGCGATGGCGCGAACCGTGCCGACGAGATCGCGCAGCCGATCCTCGGCAAGACGCTTGAAATCATGGGGATGATCCGCTCGCGCTGATCGAAATGGGAGGGGGCGGCTTGCCCCCTCAGCCCATCATCAGGCGCGGATAGTCGATCTTCGGACAGCGGTTCATCACCACGCGCACGCCCTTTGCACGGGCCTTTTCCGCGGCCTCGTCATGCCGGACGCCGAGCTGCATCCAGATCGTGCGCAGCTTGGGAAGATGGGCCAGCGCGTCCTCGACCACCTCGGGCACGGCCTCGGAGCGGCGGAACACGTCGACCATATCGACCTCGATCTCATCCGGGATCGCGCCGAGATCGGCATAGACCGTCTCGCCCAGCAATTCCTGCCCCGCGAGGCCGGGATTGACCGGGATCACCCGATAGCCCTTCGATTGCAGATAGCGCGCGACATCGTAGGACGGGCGCTCGGGCTTGTGCGAAATCCCCACCACGGCGATCACCTTCGCCTCGCGCAGAATATCGCGAATCTCGTCTTGCATGGGGCCCTCCTGTCTTGCCGTTCCGATATAGGGAGAAATGCCGGATCGCTTCAAGAACGCGTATCGGGCAAGGCATTCATGCGATAGGCCGGGCACCTTCCCAGGCCAAGAAAAATGCGCCCGAGCATGAAGCAGGGGCGCATAAGTGGCGGAACGAGGGACAGTGAACTAGAAGCGCTGCGGTTCCGGAGCGGCGCTTCTGTTAAAGAGATAGGGAGGCCCTCGCCGGTCTTAAAGACCTTTGCGACAAAAGCTCGCGTGTTTGTGAAAATCAGCGGTTTGCCGCCGCATAGAGCGATACCGCCGCCGCATTCGAGACGTTGAGCGAGCCGAACTCCCCGGCGAAGGGGATGCGCACCAGCCGGTCGCAGGTCTCGCGGGTCTTTTCGCGCAGGCCCGGACCTTCGGCGCCGAGCACCAGCGCCACCGGCTCCACGCCCGCTTCGCTCAGCCCGTCTTGCAGGCTCATGCTCGCCTCTCCCGCAAGCCCCACCAGGCGGAAGCCCATCGCGCGCAACTCCTCCATCGCGTCGGAGAGGTTCTTCACGCGCAGATAGGGCTGCCGCTCCAGCGCGCCGCTTGCGGTCTTGGCCAGCGCCCCGGTCTCGGGCGCGGAATGGCGATGCGGGGCAATTACGGCGGCTGCGCCGAAGACTTCGGCTGACCGCAGGATCGCGCCCACGTTATGCGGGTCGGTCACCCGGTCGAGCAGCACCACGATGCGCGCATCATAGCAGACATCCTTCAGCGCGCCCCAGTCGAGCGGTTTGACCTCGAGCGCGGCCCCTTGGTGAACCGAATCCTGCGAGATCGGCACATGCTTGTCGAACTTGCGCACATCGACGATCTCGGGCTCCATGCCCGAAGCCGCGATCGCGTCGGCCAGCTTGTCCGCGGCATTCTTGGAACAGACCAGCTGCAACCGCTCGCGCATCGGATTCTGGAGCGCATCGCGCACCGCGTGCAGGCCGAACAGCCACACCGTCTCCGATGCCGCCGCGCGCTTGGCACGTTCCTTCTCGATCACCCAGGCCGGTTTTTTCATGGCGCTCTCCTTTGGCCCCTACCTGCGCGCAAAGCCGGGCTTTGGCAAGCCGCGATCTCGGGGGGTGAATTTTCGCAAATCCGGCTCTTGACGCCCCCCGCCCCCTTTTGTATCTCCCGCCCAGCGTCGGGTGACGTGCTGCAAGGTGCGGCAGCGGACTGTAACTCCGCCGGGGAGACCCATGCCTGGTTCGATTCCAGGGTCACCCACCACTTCCCCCTTTTCGGAACTGGTGATCTGGCAAGCCTCCGGGGTTTGCAGATATCTTAGCGCGAGAGCACCGCATTGCGCTTGAAGCGGGCTTCCTCGGTGCTGCCATCGTCGTAGATCAGCTTCACGCGGACATCTTTCACCGAACCCTTGGGTTGCGACACGAAGACGTTGTCACCCGCGATCGCATTGGGCTGGGCGCTGCCTTCGTGGCACTTCTCCATCTTGAACTTCGATTTCGGTGCGGCACCGTTGAAGCCGTAGCGGATCTCGCTCAGCCCGCAGCGCCACGCGAGAAGATGGGTGAAATACACCAGATCATTGTCGCCATATTCACGGATCGCGACCCAGGAATTGCGCGTCATGTCGAGGATCGGACGGACTTCCGCGGCGGTGGTGAAATTCTGCGCCGCCACCGGTACCGCTCCCAGCATCGCTGCCAGAACGGCCCCGCTCAACTTCCGCACGCTCATCACTTTCACCCCCGGGCTTTGTCGCTATACTGCGCAAAAATCCTCCCTAGGCGGCAGTATGACGGTGAAACCCCTGAAATCTCAACCCTTCAACGTCTTCTGCATCGCACAATCGGGTCGTCTGGAATACGAGGCTATCCTTTTCGTACTGAGTTTCCGCGCGGCAAATCCCGATTTCGCCGGCCGGCTCTTGGTCGCTGAACCGCAGCCCGGATCGCGCTGGTCCGAGGAGGTACGAATCTCGGGGCCGGTGCGTGCGATTCTCGAAGCGGCGGGGGCCGAGATCGTGCCTTTCGAGAGCAAGGTCTTCGGCCAGTCCTACCCCTATGGCAACAAGATCGAGGCTCTCGCGGCGCTGCCCGCGGGCGAACCTTTTGTCTTCTTCGATACCGATACGGTCTTCACCGGGGCGCTCTCGGAGGTGGGGTTCGATTTCACGAAGCCCTCCGCCTCGATGCGCCGCACCGGAACCTGGCCCGAGCCGCCGCTCTACGGGCCCGGCTATACCGCGATCTGGAAATCGCTCTACGATAAGTTCGGCTTGGACGGGTTCGAAGACACGCTCGATCTAAGCCAGCCCGACGAGTATTGGCGGCGCTACATGTATTTCAACGCGGGCTGGTTCTTCGGGGCGGACCCGGCAGAGTTCGGCGCGCGCTTCCTGCGCTATGCGCGCGAGATCCGCGACGAGGCGCCTGACGAACTGGCCTGCCAGTCGCTCGATCCCTGGCTCGATCAGGTGGCGCTGCCGCTGGTGATCCATTCCTTCGGGGGAGGGCGGCCGGGGCCGGAGCTTGACGGGCTCGATGGTTCGGTGAGCTGTCATTACCGCGCGCTGCCGTTACTCTATGCGCGCGAGAGCGATGCGGCAATCGAGATGGTCGAGGCGGTTGTGGCCCCCAACCCGATCAAGAAGGTTCTCAAGGCCTACGAGCCCGCGAAGAAGCTGATCTATCAGGGCAAGGGCCGCAAGCTGCGCGCGCTCATCGCCGAGGAAGGCATGCCGCGCACCGAGAAGATGCTGCGCAACCGGATCAAGCGCGCAAAGCTCTGGCTGCGTTGAGGGGTGGGGTCAGGCGCCGCCCGGCCCCTTGCGCACCGCACCCTTGAGATCGGCCATGTGCATCGCCCCGATTGCGATCGCGGTGCCGAAATAGACCGCCATTCCGAACAGCACGAGCCCCAGCAGCGCCAATGCGCGCAGCCCCGGCACGGCAAAGAGGCCGGGCATGGCCCAGGTCGCGACCCAGATCGCCAGCCCCATCACCACCGCGGAAATCACGATGCGCGGCAGACGACGATGAAAGCGGTGATCGAAATGCGCAGCTTCTCCCATCGACCGGGAGCCGAGCCAGAGCTGCCCGACCATCGCCCAAGCGGCGAAGGTGGTGCCGCAGGCGGCGGCGAGATAGCCGATGAAAGGCGAAAGTCCGATGGCCAGCACCGCATTCACCACCATCGCGACCAGCGCGTAATTGAACGGCGTGCGGGTGTTCTCGCGGGCGAAATAGAGCGGTTGCAGCACCTTTTGCAGCACGAAGGCGGGCAGGCCGAGCCCGTAGATCGCGGTGGCCCAAGCGGTGGCGATGGTGTCGTCATGGGTGAACTGGCCGCGCTCGAACAGGACCGAGACGATGGGCTGCGCGGCGACCAGAAGCGCCACGGCGGGGCCCACGGTCAGCAGTAGCGCGAACTCGCCCGCGCGCGAGAAGGAATAGCGGCTGCCCGCCATGTCATGGGCGCGCAGGCGGCGCGACAGGTCCGGCAGCAGCACCACGCCAATCGCAATGCCCACCACGCCGAGCGGCAGCTGGTAAAGCCGGTCTGCATAGTTCAGCCAGGCGATCGCGCCGTCGAAATGCGAGGCGACCTGACGGCCCACCAGCAGGTTGATCTGCACCACGCCCCCCGCGAGCATGGCCGGGATCGCGATGCGGATCAGGCGCTTCATGTCGGGGCTCAGGCGGGGCCGGGCGGGGATGATCTTGAAGCCCGCGCGCCATGCCGCCACCCAGACCAGCGCCAGCTGCGCCACGCCCGCAAGCGGCACGGACCACGCGAGCGCATCGCCCACCGGCAGGCCGAAATGATCGGCCAGCACCATCGCCAGCACGAAGACCACGTTCAGCAGCACCGGCGCGGCGGCGGCAGCGGCAAAGTGACCGGCCGCGTTCAGCACGCCCGACAGCAGCGCCCCGAGCGAGATGAACAGGATATAGGGAAAGGCGATGCGCCCATAGGTCGTGGCGATCTCGAAGCGCTCATCGGCGGCAAAGCCCGAGGCCATCGCCAGCACAAGCCACGGCATCGCGGCCGAGGCCACCAGCGTCAGCACGATCAGCACCGAGGCGAGCCCCCCCATCGCCTCGCGCGCAAACCCTTGCGCGTTCTCGCCGCCCTCCAGCTTCTTCGAGAAGATCGGGATGAAGGCGGTGTTGAACGCGCCCTCGGCGAAGAAGCGGCGGAAGAGGTTCGGCAGAGAGAAGGCCACGAGGAAGGCCTCGGCCACTGGGCCCGCGCCCAGGAAAGCCGCGATCATCATGTCGCGCGCAAAGCCAAGCACGCGGCTCGCCATCGTCCAGCCGCCCACCGTCATGAAGCCGCGCACCAGGCGGATCGGTTTCATCTCAGTTGCCCGCCCGCTTCGCACCCGAGGCGATCGCGTCGCGCAGACGGTTTTCCAGCGCCTCCTGGCGCGACTGTGAATGCAGTTTCAGACCGAACATGTCCTTGACGTAGAAGCTGTCGACCACCTGCGCCCCGTAGGTCGCGATCACCGCCGAGGAGATCGAGATGTTGTTCGAAGCCAGCGCCCGCGTCAGGTCATAGAGCAGGCCGGGGCGGTCGCGCGTATCCACCTCGATGATCGTGTAGATATCCGAGCCCTCGTTGTCGAAGGTGATATGGGTCGGGAATTTGAACTCCCGCTCGCGCTTCTTGATCTTGTCGCGATCCTTGAGCGCATCGCGCGCGACCACTTCGCCCTTCAGCGTCTTTTCGATCATGCCGCGCAGGCGGGGCAGCTTGGAGGCCTCGTAGGGATGGCCCTCGGCATCCTGAATCCAGAACACCGCCGTCGCATAGCCGTCCTTCGACGTATAAGTGCGCGCGTCGACGACATTCGCCCCGACCAGCGCCAGCGCGCCCGCAAGACGCGAGAAGATACCGGGGTGGTCGGCCAGTGCGAAACTGGCCCGCGTGGCGTCGTGATCGTCATCGGGATGCAGGTCGATGCGGATCTCGTCATCGCCCAGCCCGCGCAACAGCCGCGCGAAGATCTCGTGATTGGCGGTATTGAGCGATTGCCAATAGGGATCGTAATGGCGCCCGAGTTCGGCGCGGATCTCGCGCGCATCCCAATCGCCCAGCGTATCGAGCACCTCGCGCAGCGCACGTTTGGCCTCGTCGGTGCGCTGCTCGCGATTGACCGCCTCGAGCCCGTGCTCGAGCGCAAGCGATGTCTCGGCATGGAGCTTGCGCAGCAGCGTCGCCTTCCAGTTGTTCCACACGTTCGGCCCAACGCCGCGAATGTCGCAGACGGTCAGCACGGTCAGCAGATCGAGCCGCTTGCGCGACTTCACCTGCCGCGCGAAATCACGGATCGTGCGCGGGTCCGAAAGGTCGCGTTTCTGCGCCACGTCCGACATCAGCAGGTGATGGCGCACCAGCCATTCGACCGTCTCGCATTCCTCCTGATTGAGCCCAAGCCGCGGCGCGACCTTGCGCGAAATCTTGGCCCCCAGGATCGAGTGATCCTCGGGTCGGCCCTTGCCGATGTCATGGAGCAGCAGCGCCACGTAGAGCACCTTGCGATTGATCCCCTCTTCGAGGATATGCGAGCTCAGCGGCAGGTCCTCGATCAGCTCGCGCCGCTCGATCTGTGCCAGCGTCGAGACGACCTGGATCGTGTGTTCGTCCACCGTGTAGCTGTGATACATGTTGAACTGCATCATCGCCACGATCGGCTCGAATTCCGGGATGAAGGCGGCCAGCACGCCCAACTCGTTCATCCGCCGCAGCGCGCGCTCCGGGTTGCCGTGTTTCAGCAGCAGATCGAGAAAGATCCGCTGCGCCTCGCGGTCGTTGCGCATATCTTCGTCGATCAGATCGAGATTGGCCGAAACCAGACGCATCGCATCGGGGTGGATCAGCATCCCCGTGCGCAAGCCTTCCTCAAAAAGCCGCAGCAGGTTCACCGGATCGGCGAGGAAAGCCTTTTCATCGGCGACATTGATGCGCCCGTTTTCCTCGAAATAAGGTGCCTTGAGCTTGCGCCGGCGGCGGAAGATCCGTTGCAGCACGGGAGCGTTCTTGACGTGCTGGGCTTCGAGCTTGGTCAGGAAGATCCGCGTCACATCGCCCACGGCGGTCGCATGGCGGAAATAATCCTGCATGAAGACCTCGACCGCGCGGCGCCCCGCGAGATCGCGATAGCCCATGCGCTCGGCCACCTCGACCTGCATGTCGAAGGTGAGCTGATCGGCGGCGCGGTGTGCGATCAGGTGGAGATGGCAGCGCACCGCCCAGAGGTAATCTTCGGCATCGTGGAAAGTGTCGTATTCCTCGGGCGAGAATGCGCCGATTTCCATCAGCTCGCGAGCGCGGCCGACATGGTGGATATACTTGCCGATCCAGTAGAGGGTTTGCAGGTCGCGCAGGCCACCCTTGCCCTCCTTGACGTTGGGTTCGAGCACGTAGCGCTGGCCACCCTGACGGCGGTGGCGTTGTGAACGCTCGGCCAGTTTCGCCTCGATGAACTCGGCCTCGCTACCCTCGAAAAGATCGTGACGCAGCCGCAGCGAAAGCGCCTCGGCCAGTTTCTCGTCACCGCCCACGCAGCGATGTTCGAGAAGGGCGGTACGGATCGTGATGTCCTCGCGACCGAGCCGGATGCAATCGTCGAGCGTGCGCGAGGAATGGCCGACCTTCAGCTTCAGATCCCACAGGATGTAGAGCATGGATTCGACCACGCTCTCGGCCCAGGGGGTGATCTTGTAAGGGGTGAGGAACAGCAGGTCGACATCGGAATGGGGCGCCATTTCGGCGCGGCCATACCCGCCCACCGCGAGCACCGCAAAACGTTCGGCCTCGGTCGGCGTGCCCAGCCGGTGCAGCCGGGTCGTGGCGACCCGCAGCACCGAGCGCACGATGCCGTCGGTCATCTGCGCATAGGCCTCAACAGTGGCGCGCGCAGCACGCGGATGGGTCAGGAAGTCCGTCTCGATCCAGTCATTGGCGCGGGCGCGCTCTTCGGCAAGGAAGGCCACTGTCGCGGCGCGGATCTCGCGCGGTTCGCTCAGATCGCCGATCGCGGTGTCGAGCGCGTCGAAAAGAAGGTCGTCCTTCAGAAGGAGGGGCGCCCCGGAAAGGTCCGGGGCGATGTCGGTCTTGGTGCTCACTGCTCGGTCTCGTCCCTTCTCGGGCCCTCTGCTGATATGGAAGGGCGCGGGATCAGAACCCGGCCCCACCGAAGCTGCGCGGCGCGGGGTCGATCACCACGGCCTGGCCGTTCTGGACCTGCGCGATGGCAAGCCCGCGTTCATTGGTGCCGTCGGGCAGCAGGCGGAACACGCCGTTCACGCCGACAAAGCCCGAGGGCTGGGTTAGCGCCTGCTTGGTCAGCGCGTTCGCGTTGCCCGATTTGACGAGCGCGCCGATCGCAGCGATGCCGTCATAGCCGAGCCCTGCGATCGCGAGCGGCGCCGAGCCGTAGGCGGCTTGGTAGCGTGAAGCGAATTGCGCCTGAAGACCCGGATCGGGCTTGGCGAACCAGCCGCCCTGCACGCCCGGAAGCGCCAGCGTCGCCGGCGGGATATCCCAGCGCGTGAGGCCCATATATTGCGTCGTCTGCGGGTTGACGCCCTGTTCGGACATCAGCTGCGTGAGCAGCGGCAGCGCACCCGCGGTATCGGCGGTCATGAAGACCGCATCCACATCTCCCGCTTTCACGCGGCCCGCAATCTGCGGCGTCGCATCAACGAGACCCTGCTGCGAGAACGGATAGGACGCGACGCCCGCGAGCGACCCGCCCCGGCGCGAGATCGCGGTCTGGATCGCCTGTGCGCCGATCTCGCCCGCGGTGGTCTGCTCGTGCACGACCATGATCCGACGCTTGCCCTGACGCACCGCGTAGGACACGAGCCGGTTCGCGGTATTCTCAAAGGTCGGGCCAAGCACGAAGACATTGCCACCGGCAACGCTGGTGACGTTCGAGAAGGCGAGCACGTTGACGTTGCGCGAGGCAACCGCGAGGCCTGCCGCATTGGCCGATTCCGCATAGACCGGCCCGAGGATGATCTTCGCACCCTCATCGACCGCCTTGCTCGCCATCGCTGCGGCCTGCGCCGGGCTGCCGGCGGTGTTGTAGACCTGAAGGTCGATCTTCACGCCCTGCAGATCCGCGATCGCCATATTCGCGGCATTGCGCAGCTGGGCGGCAAGCGTCTCGTCCCCGGCATTGCCCGACCCTGCCGGCACCAGCAGTGCGACCTTCACCGGCGCGTTCGTGTCAATGCGCTGGCCGGTATTTCCGGTGCCTCCGGGCTGACAGGCAGCAAGCCAGAACAGCGCGAAAATTGCGACGATTCGGGCGGCGAGGGCACGGGGGTTACGGAGAAGATCAAACATGCTACGTCCTTTATGGGCGTTCGGGAAAACTGGTTCGCAACGCGCTGCAGCGCGCGCCAGAGCCTACGCATAACCCGGCGCGAAGTAAACGATCCAGGCAGCGGATGAGAGGGCCCATGCAGGAGCCAGACAAAACCGGCAAGACCATGCCGAGCGGTGAGGTGCAAACGCGCGGCAATGGCGGGCTCGCACCCGGGCTCTACTTCATCGCGACCCCCATCGGGGCCGCGCGCGACATCACCCTGCACGCGCTTGACCTGCTGCGCTCGGCGGATGTGCTGGCTGCCGAAGACACGCGCAGCCTGCGCCACCTTATGGAGATCCACGGCGTGTCGCTCGCCGGGCGCCCGCTGCTCGCCTATCACGACCATAACGGGGCGGCGATGCGCCCGAAAATCCTGCGCGCGATCGAAGAGGGTCGCAGCGTCGTCTATGCCTCGGAGGCCGGCACGCCGCTGGTCGCGGACCCTGGCTATCAGCTCGCACGCTCGGTGATCGAGGCGGGATTTGCGCTGCACAGCGCCCCGGGGCCTTCGGCGGTGCTGACCGCGCTGACACTCTCGGGCCTGCCGAGCGACCGGTTCCTTTTCGCGGGTTTCGCCCCGAACACACGTGGCGCACGGCGCAACTGGCTTGCGGAGTTCAAGCCGATCCCCGCGACGCTGGTATTTTATGAGAGCCCCAAACGCATTCGCGAAATGTTAGGGGATTGCGTGCAAGTGTTCGGTGGAGAACGGCAAGCGGCGTTGTGTCGCGAATTGACCAAACGCTTCGAAGAGGTACGCCGGGGCAGCCTGAGCGAGATCTCTCAAAGTTTGGCTGAGGCCCCGGTGAAGGGCGAAATCGTCCTCGTGATCGATCGTGCCCATGCGGTGGAGATCGGGGAGGAAGAGCTTGAGGCACGGCTGCGCGAAGTCATGGCGCAGGCAAGCCTGCGCGATGCCGTCGATGAGGTTGTAGCCCAGACCGGGCTGCCACGGCGCAAGGTCTATCAAGCCGCGCTGGCACTGGAGAAAGAACAATGAGCGGAGCTTTGTCCTACTATTCCGGGCTCGCCGCCGAAGAGCAGGTGGCGCGTCTTTACGAGCGCGGTGGCCGCGAGGTGACCGCACATCGCTGGCGTGGTCGTTTCGGGGGCGAGATCGACCTGATCGCGCGCGACGGTGACACGTTGATTTTCATCGAAGTGAAGAAATCGCGCAGCCATGCCCGGGCGGCCGAACGCCTGAGCCCGCGTCAGATGCGGCGGATCTGCGTTTCGGTCGAGGAATACCTGATGCGCCATCCGGTTCCGGCCAATACGAACCGCAAGGTCCGCTTCGATCTGGCGCTGGTCGACGAGGTTGGCCAGATCCGGGTTCTGGAGAATGCCTATCTCGGAATGTGAGTTGAGATTGCATTGGCGCGCGCCACATTGCATCAAGGCTGCAATGAAAGGGGGCGCGAATGGGTTTGAAAGTCGCAATTCAGATGGACCCGATCGAAGCGATCGATATCGGGGCCGACAGTACCTTTCGCATCGCCGAGGAGGCGCAGGCGCGGGGACATGAGCTGTTCTACTATACGCCTGACCGGCTGATTTATCGCGAGGGGCGGATTCTTGCACGAGGCTGGCCGCTGACGGTCCGTCGCGAGCGGGGCAATCATTTCACGCTTGGCGAGGAAATCGAGGTCGATCTGGCGGGTTGGGATGTCGTCTGGCTGCGTCAGGACCCGCCCTTCGATATGGGCTACATCACCACGACCCATCTGCTCGAGCGGATCCATCCGCAGACGCTCGTCGTCAACGATCCGTTCTGGGTGCGCAACTCGCCCGAGAAGCTTCTGGTGCTGAATTTCCCCGATCTCACGCCGCCGACCCTGATCGCACGGGATCTTTCCGTGATTCGCGATTTCAAGGCCAAGCATGGCGACATCATCCTCAAGCCGCTCTACGGCAATGGGGGGGCAGGGGTGTTCCGGCTTGACCCGAACGACCGCAATCTCTCCTCGCTGCATGAGCTCTTCATGGGCATCAATCGCGAGCCGCTGATCGCACAGAAGTTCCTGCCCGCGGTCTCGAAGGGCGACAAGCGGATCATTCTCGTCGATGGCGAGGCGGTCGGCGCGATCAACCGGGTACCCGCCGAGGGCGAGACCCGTTCGAACATGCATGTCGGCGGGCGGCCCGAAAAGGTCGAGCTGACCGAGCGTGATCGCGAGATCTGTGCGACGATCGGGCCGGTTTTGCGTGAGAAGGGACAGATCTTCGTCGGGATCGACGTGATCGGAGACTGGCTCACGGAGATCAACGTGACCTCGCCGACCGGCATCCAGGAGCTCGAGCGGTTCGACGGTGTGAACATCGCGGCGCGGATCTGGGAGGCCATCGAGGCGAAGCGAGGCTGATATGTCGATCCGGCTCACATACCTGAACGCCTGGCTGCGGATCGCGGCCAAGCCGATGGTGCGGCGCTTTCGTGACCCGGTTGCGACGCGGCGCGAAATGGAGCGGATGGCGAGCTGGGTGGTGCGCGAGCCCAAAGGCCTGTGCCTCTTGCAGACTCGGCTCGGGGAGCGGCCCGCCCTTTCGCTTCGGGTGGGTCCGACAGCCCAGGGCGCTGTGATCCTTTACTTCCATGGCGGCGGCTATGTCGCGGGTTCGCCCTGGATGTATCGCGGGCTCGCCGCGCGCTTGGCGCAACTGAGCGGGCTTGAGGTGGTCGCCCCCGACTATCGGCTCGCCCCCGAAGCGCCCTTTCCGGCGGCGCTCGAGGATGCGGAGGCGGGCTTCGACGCGCTCATTGCTGCGGGCTACGAGCCCGGGTGCATCGTTCTGGCGGGCGACAGTGCGGGCGGCGGGTTGGCGCTGTCACTTCTGGGCCGGCTGTGCGGGCAAGGGCGGGCACCCGCGGGCGTGATCGCGTTTTCACCTTGGACGGATCTCACCTGTTCGGGGGCCAGCCTGCGCACGAATGCGAAGAGAGACGCGCTCCTGCCGGTCGAGCGGATCGGGGACACGGTCGATCTGGTGTTGCAAGGTCATCCCGCCAGCGATCCCGAAGCCTCGCCACTTTTTGCGACCTTCCCCAATGCGCCGCCGGTTCTGATCCAGCATTCGATGACGGAGATTCTCGCCGATGATGCATTGCGCATGGCGGATCGGCTTCGTGCGTTCGATGCCGAGGTGACGGTGCAGAGCTGGCCCGACGCGCCCCATGTCTGGCAGTTCTTCGATGGGCGCGTGCCCGAGGCACGGGCCGCGCTGGAAGATGCGGCGAAGGCCGCGCGCGCGATGCTCAACCTGCCTGCGCGGTGATCCGATAACTCAGGGCTTCGGCGATATGGGGCTGACGCACTTCATCTTCTCCGTCGAGATCTGCGATCGTGCGTGCGACCCGCAACACCCGGTGATAGCCGCGCGCGGAGAGCCCGACACGTTCGGCCATGCGCGATAGCAATGCGCGCCCTTCGGTATCGGGCATCGCGATTTCTTCAAGCAACGCCCCTTCCGCCTCGGCGTTGACACGCACGTTCGGGGCGTGTGCAAAGCGCCGCGATTGCAGCGCACGGGCCTGCGCCACGCGTGCCGCGACCGTCCCCGATCGCTCGCCCGATGCAGGCAGATCAAGATCGGCATAACGCACAGGCGGCACTTCAAGGCGCAGGTCGAACCGGTCCATCAGGGGCCCCGAGATCCGCGCAAGATAATCCTCGCCACAGGATGGCGCGCGCGAACAGGCCCGTTCGGGATCACCCAGATAGCCGCATTTGCACGGGTTCGCCGCCGCAACCAGAAGGAAACGGCAGGGGTAGCGCATATGCGCATTGGCACGTGAGACGACGACCTCGCCGGTCTCGATCGGCTGGCGCAGGGTCTCGAGGACAGCGCGCGGAAATTCGGGGAACTCGTCCATGAACAGCACCCCGTTATGGGCAAGGCTCACCTCGCCGGGCCGCGCGCCGCGGCCGCCGCCGATCATCGCGGCCATCGAGGCAGTGTGGTGGGGCTCGCGGAAGGGGCGTGCACGCGAAATCCCGCCTTCGTCGATCAGCCCCGAAAGCGAGTGGATCATCGAGGTTTCCAGCATCTCCTCCGGGTTCATCTCGGGCAGGATCGAGGGCAGTCGCGCGGCGAGCATGGATTTGCCCGAGCCGGGCGCGCCGATCATCATCAGGTGGTGGCGGCCTGCAGCGGCGATCTCCAGCGCGCGCTTGGCGCGTTCCTGCCCCTTCACGTCGCGCAGGTCGCGTGGGTGCGGATCAGGCGAGATGAGGCCGGGACTGGCCGGATCGAGCGGGGTACGCCCGCTCAGATGGTCGATCGCGGCGGAGAGGGTGGCGGGCGCGATGACTTCGGCAGCGCCGACCCAGGCGGCCTCTGCACCGGAGCCTTTCGGACAGATCAGGCTGCGCTCGCTGGTCGCGGCGGCCATCGCGGCGGGCAGGGCGCCTGCGACCGCCAGCAAACGGCCGTCGAGCGACAGCTCTCCCAGCGCGACGAGGTTTTCCAACTTGTCGCGTGGCACAAGCCCGATTGCCCCCAGTAGCGCCAGCGCGATCGGCAGGTCGAAATGGGACCCCTCCTTGGGCAGATCGGCGGGCGAGAGATTGACGGTGATGCGCTGCATCGGAAGCGCCACGCCCAGCGCGCCGAGTGCCGCGCGCACCCGTTCGCGCGCCTCTTGCACCGCCTTGTCGGGCAGGCCGACGACAGCGAAGGCCGGAAGCCCGTCGGAGAGCGCGCATTGCACCTCGACCAGCCGGGCCTCCACCCCCTCGAATGCGACCGTGTAGCTCTGGCTGACCATATCCCCTCCGGGTGCTGACCCCAGAGCTAGAGGAGCATGGTTGAGGAAAGGTTAACGCTTGATAAGGCGCCCGTGAGGGTGACTCTTGGCACGACTCACTCTCTCGCACCCCGAGGGCGCGATCCGGCCGAGAGACTCCAATTGCTTGATATTGCGCGCGATTGCACATCGGTTTTCGCATTCTTGCGCAAGTTTCGGCACCGCAGCGTTACAGTCAGTCAAGAGTTCGTGAGCAGGCTTACGATATGTGTCGCTCAAGATCATGTGATAAGCTTGGCTTATGAATTTGAAATTTCTTTGTTTTTTCCGAAATTCGCGCGTCAAGGGCAGGGGATGCACAAAGTTACAGCTCAAAATCAACATTTCCGTGAGGAACCTTTTCATGAGAAGCGCATTGTAAGAGCAATGCAGCCACTCGCATTAGGCTGCGTCCAAATGGGCGGGAGACCCAGGGAGATTGGTAAATGGCACTTGATGGTATGACCGACGAAACCCTTCCTCGCGAAGCAATGCGCGCGGAGTTTCTCGATGCGGAAACCGAGGCGGAACTCGCCCGGGCCTGGCGCGATCGACGCGATGAACAGGCGCTTCACCGGCTTGTCACCGCCTATATGCGTCTCGCCATCTCCATGGCCTCCAAGTTCCGTCGCTACGGCGCTCCGATGAACGACCTGATTCAGGAAGCCTCGCTGGGGCTGATGAAAGCGGCCGACAAGTTCGACCCCGAACGCGGCGTGCGCTTCTCGACCTATGCAGTGTGGTGGATCAAGGCCTCGATCCAGGAATTCGTGATGCGCAACTGGTCGATGGTTCGGACAGGCTCGACCTCGTCGCAAAAGGCGCTGTTCTTCAACATGCGCCGGGTGCAGGCACAGCTGTCGCGCGAAGCGGCGCAAGATGGCCAGCAACTCGATGCGATGCAGCTGCGCCAGCGTGTTGCCGAAGTGATCGGCGTCCCGCTCGCCGATGTCGAGATGATGGAAGGCCGCCTGTCGGGCTCGGATTTTTCGCTCAACGCCACCCAGTCGAGCGATGAAGAGGGTCGCGAATGGGTCGACACGCTCGAGGATGATGGTGCGAGCCCCGAAGAGGCCGTGGCCGAGACCCATGACGGCGAAACGATGCGGGTCTGGCTCGGCGAAGCGATGCAAGGGTTGACCGATCGGGAACGTTACATCGTCACCGAACGCCGTCTGATCGACGATCCGCGCACCTTGGAAAGCCTCGGCGACGAACTGGGTCTTTCGAAAGAGCGTATTCGTCAGCTCGAGGCGCAGGCCTTCGGCAAGATGCGCAAATCCCTTGAAACGCATCAGGGCGAGGTGCAAAGCTTCTTCGTATGAAGCGGCTTCTCCTCGGTCTTCTCACAATTGCTTTTGCCTACCCGGCTCTCGCCGAGGAGGTCACGCCCGAGGCGCTTGATGCGATCTCGGGCGATATCGTCGTGTTGGGCGAGATTCACGACAACCCGCTGCATCACCTCAATCAGGCCCGCGCGATCCGGTCATTGAAACCCAGAGCCGTGGTCTTCGAGCAGCTCACGCCGGGGCAGGCGGCCAAGATTACGCCGGCGCTTCTGAATGACGAGAAAGCGCTGGGCATGACGCTGGGGTGGGAACAGGCTGGCTGGCCTGACTTCGCGATCTACTATCCGATTTTCGCCGCGCTGGGCGACGCGAAGATCTATGGCGCAGCCCAGCCGCGCGACGTGGTGCGCGCGGCGATGAGCAAACCACTGCCGGAGGTTTTCGGTGCCGACGCGGCAGCCTACGGGCTCGACCAGCCTTATCCCGAGGCTCTGCAAAAACAGCTCGAGGAGGAGGCGCAAGTCGATCATTGCAACGCGCTTCCGCCCGCGATGCTGCCCGGCATGGTCGCCGCCCAACGCTTCCGCGATGCCGCCTTCGCCCGCGTCGCGGTGCAGGCGCTCAAGGAGACCGGTGGCCCGGTCGCGGTGATCACCGGTTCAGGCCATGCCAGGACCGACCTCGCCGTGCCGGCCCTGATCCGCAAGGCCGATCCTGCGGCGAAGGTGGTCGCTCTGGGTCAGGTCGAGGCCGAGCCGGGCGACGATCCCGGCGCGCTGCCCTATGATCTGTGGATCGTAACCCCCCCCACGCCACGCGAAGACCCCTGCGCCGCCTTCAAGTGATCCTTGCGCCGAGCCACCCCGGCGCTTATCCCTTTGAAGAGTTTACGCGGAGGGGCAAATGCTTGCGGGCAAACGCATCCTGTTGATCATCGGCGGCGGCATCGCCGCCTTCAAGGCGCCCGAGCTGATCCGGCTCCTGCGGGGCGCGGGCGCGACTGTCAGCCCGGTCCTGACCAAGGCCGGGGCCGAATTCGTGACGCCGCTGACGGTGTCCTCTCTGGCAGGCGAGGCGGTCCATTCCGATCTCTTCGATCTGACCCACGAGGCCGAGATCGGCCATATCCAGCTGTCGCGCGCCGCTGATCTGGTCGTCGTGGTCGCGGCCACCGCGGATCTGATGGCGAAGATGGCCAACGGGCTGGCCAATGACCTTGCCTCGACCCTGCTGCTCGCGACCGACAAACGCGTGCTGATCGCGCCCGCGATGAACGTGCGGATGTGGGAGCATGCTGCGACCCGGCGCAACATCGCCACGCTGAAAGCCGATGGTGTGCTTTTCGTCGGCCCGACGGAGGGCGACATGGCATGCGGCGAGTTCGGCGAGGGCCGGATGGTCGAACCCGCGCAGATCCTCGCCGCGATCGAGGACGCGCTGGCCGACGGCCCCCTGAAAGGCCGCCATATCCTCGTCACCTCCGGCCCCACCCACGAGCCGATCGACCCGGTGCGCTACATCGCGAACCGCTCCTCGGGGGCGCAGGGCACGGCGCTGGCAGCGGCGCTGCGCGATCTCGGCGCGCAGGTGAGTTTCGTGACCGGCCCCGCCACCGTGCCGCCGCCCTATGGCGTCAAGGTGATCAAGGTCGAAACCGCCCGTGAAATGCTTGAGGCCGTGCAGGGCGCGCTGTCCGCCGATGCCGCGATCTTCGCCGCCGCCGTCGCCGACTGGCGCGTTGCCAACGCCGCCGAGAAGAAAATGAAGAAAGACGGCTCGGGCAAGCTGCCCACGCTCGAATTCGCCGAGAACCCCGATATCCTCGCGACGATCTCGCAGATGGAAACCGGGCGCCCCGGTCTCGTCGTGGGCTTTGCCGCCGAGACGCATGAGGTTACCCGCCACGCCACCGAAAAACGCGCCCGCAAGGGCTGTGACTGGATCGTCGCCAATGACGTGAGCCCCGCGACCGGCATCATGGGGGGATCGGAAAACGCGGTGACGATCATTGACGCGCAAGGCGCCGAAACCTGGGAGCGGATGAGCAAGACCGAAGTGGCCCGGGGGCTTGCCGCGCGCATCGCGCGGGCGCTGGGCACCGTTGGAGAGTGAGGACGCTCCGCGGGGGATATTTGGAGCAGTTGGAGGCAAGACTGCGCGCCCAGTTTCCAACTGCCCGAAATATCCCCGCCGGAGGCATCCGCAAGTGACACCCGCGCGCGGCGGGGCAGGAGAGCGACAGTGAACACACCCACGATCAAGGTTCTGCGCGAGGATTGGGCTGATCCCGAGATCGCGCTGCCGCGCTATGAGACCCATGGGGCGGCGGGCGCCGATATCCGCGCCAATCTGGCACCAGAGGATCGCGTCAGCGGCTTCACGCTTTACCCGATGCAGCGCGTGATCGTGCCGACCGGGCTGCGCGTCGAAATCCCCGAAGGTTTCGAGATGCAGATCCGGCCGCGTTCCGGGCTCGCATTGAAGCATGGGATCAGCCTGCCCAACACCCCCGGCACGATTGATGCCGATTATCGCGGGCCGCTCGGGGTGTTGCTGATCAACCTTGGACGTGAGCCCTACCTGATCGAACATGGCGCGCGCATCGCCCAGGCGATCATTGCGCCCGTGGTGCAGGCGCGCTTCGAGATCACGGAAGAGCTCGGCGAGACCGCGCGCGGTGCGGGCGGGTTCGGCTCGACGGGCAAAGGCTGAGCCATGCTCGGGTTGCTCCTCATGGCGGCGATCGTGGGGCTTGGGCTGGTGCTCAAGGCCTCCGCGCGCGCGATGTTCGGCATGCTCGTACTGGTCTGGGCGGCTCTTGTGCTCGCGCATCTGCCGCTGCCCGGTTTCGTGCCGATCAGCCGGGTTCTGGGGGGCTCGCTCGCGGCCTGGCTGGGGCTTGGGGTGCTGGCCGCGCTCGTTCTGGCCTATCGCAAGGTCTTGCGCGCCATCCGCGACCGCGCTGCGGAACCTGAACCGAAAACACCGCCGCGCCCCGGTGCGTTTTCGGAGGCCGAGCTTGACCGCTATGCGCGCCATATCATGCTGCGCGAGATCGGTGGGCCGGGGCAGAAGCGGCTCAAACAGGCGAAAGTTCTGGTGATCGGGGCGGGGGGGCTGGGCTCGCCCGTGCTGCTTTACCTCGCAGCGGCAGGCGTTGGGCGGATCGGGGTCGTGGATGACGACGTGGTGTCGAATTCCAACCTGCAGCGGCAGGTGATCCACCGTGACGCCGATATTGGGATGCCGAAGGTGTTCTCGGCGCAAAAGGCGATGCTTGCGCTCAACCCGCATATCGAAGTGCGTCCCTATAACCGCCGTCTGAGTGCCGCAGATGCCGAGGCGCTGATCGCCGAGCATGATCTGATCCTCGACGGCACCGACAATTTCGACACGCGCTATCTGGTGAACGCCGCCTGCGTGGCGACAGGCAAGCCGCTGATCTCGGGCGCGATCACGCAATGGGAGGGGCAGCTGTCGCTCTACGATCCCGCGAAGGGGGCGCCCTGCTATGCCTGCGTCTTCCCGCAAGCCCCCGCGCCGGGGCTTGCGCCGTCCTGTGCCGAGGCCGGGGTGGTGGGCGCGTTGCCGGGCGTTATCGGCGCGATGATGGCCGCCGAGGCGATCAAGGAGATCACCGGCGCGGGCCAATCCGCGCGCGGACGGCTGATGATCTATGACGCGCTCTGGGGCGAAAGCCGCCAGATCGGCGTCAAGCGCCGGGCCGATTGCGCGGTTTGCGGCGCGGGTCACGCGGCGGGGGATGGTCATTCCTGAGGGCAGGCCCTAGCTTCTCCGTCAAAGGAGACCCGCCATGACCAACCCGCTTCTGTCCGACTGGACCGGCCCCTACGAACTGCCGCCTTTCGCCGCGATCACCGACGAAGATTTCGCGCCCGCATTCGATGCCGCGCTGAGCGAGGCGCGCGCCAACATTGCCGCGATTGCCGAGAA
This sequence comes from Thioclava pacifica DSM 10166, assembly GCF_000714535.1. Classification (GTDB taxonomy): domain Bacteria; phylum Pseudomonadota; class Alphaproteobacteria; order Rhodobacterales; family Rhodobacteraceae; genus Thioclava; species Thioclava pacifica. Next base: position 393,779 of record NZ_AUND01000023.1, read on the forward strand.
TGCCGAACCGCCCAGCTTCCCCAACACGATCGAGGCGATGGAACTGGCCGAGGGCGCGCTCGATAAGGTGGCGGGCGTCTTCTACAATCTCGCAGGCGCCGATGCGACGCCCGCGCGGCAGGCCCTGATGCGCGATCTGGCACCGAAGCTCGCGGTGTTTTCCTCCGAGATAACGATGAACAAGGCGCTGTTCGCGCGCATCGACCAGCTTTGGCAATCCCGCGAGAGCCTAGCTCTGAGCGACGAGCAGGCGCGGCTTCTGGAGCAGTATCACCAGATGTTCACCCGTGCGGGCGCGGGGCTGGAAGGTGCGGCGGCCGAGCGAATGAAGGAGATCAAGCAGCGCTTCGCCTCGATCACCACGCAGTTCAGCCAGAACCTGCTCGCCGATGAAAGCGGATGGTTCCGCCCGCTGGCCGAAGACGAGCTCGAAGGTCTGCCCGATTTCGTCATCGACACCGCGCGCGCGGCGGGCGAGGAGCGCGGAGAGGGAGGCCCGGTGCTGACGCTTTCGCGCTCGCTGATCGTGCCCTTCCTGCAATTCTCGCCCAATCGCGAGCTGCGCCGGATCGCCTATGAGGCCTGGACCGCGCGCGGCGCGAATGGCGGCGAGACCGACAATCGCGAGATCGCCGCCGAGATCCTGAAGCTGCGCGAGGAACGCGCGACGCTTTTGGGCTATGAGAGTTTCGCCGCCTACAAGCTCGAGCCCGAGATGGCGAAGACCCCGCAGGCCGTGCGCGATCTGCTGATGCGGGTCTGGGCGCCCGCGAAGGCGGCGGCTGAGTCCGATGCCGCAATACTGACCGCGATGATGCGCGAGGATGGGGTCAATGGCGATCTCGAGCCCTGGGACTGGCGCTACTACGCCGAGAAACGCCGCGTGGCCGAGCATGATTTCGACGAGGGGCAGATCAAGCCTTACCTGTCGCTCGACGCGATGATCGGCGCGGCCTTCGACACCGCGAACCGGCTCTTCGGGCTGGAGTTCAAGGAGATCGACGGGCCGTTCTACCACCCCGATGTGCGCGGCTGGGAGGTTTCGCGCAAAGGCGAGGTGCTGGCGGTGTTCCTGGGCGATTATTTCGCGCGCGGCTCGAAACGCTCGGGCGCATGGTGCTCGGCGATGCGCTCGCAACGCAAGCTCGGCGGTGCGCCCGTACCGATCGTGGTCAATGTGTGCAACTTCGCCAAGGGCGATCCAGCGCTTCTGAGCCATGACGATGCGCGCACGCTGTTTCACGAATTCGGCCATGCGCTGCACCAGATGCTGTCGAACGTGACCTATCAGTTCCTCTCGGGCACCTCCGTCGCGCGCGATTTCGTGGAACTGCCGAGTCAGCTTTACGAACATTGGCTCGACGTGCCCGCGACGCTCGAGAAGCATGCCCGCCACTACAAGACGGGCGAGTCGATGCCGGTGGAGCTGCGCGAAAAACTGAAAGGGGCAGCGACTTTCGATCAGGGCTTCTCGACGGTGGAATATCTCGCCTCGGCGCTGGTGGATCTGGCCTTCCACGAGGGCGCGGCCCCGGAAGATCCGATGGCAAAACAGGCCGAGATCCTCAACGAAATCGGCCTGCCGCATGCGATCCGGATGCGCCACGCGACCCCGCATTTCTCACATGTCTTCTCGGGCGACGGCTATTCGGCGGGCTATTACAGCTACATGTGGTCGGAAGTGATGGATGCCGATGCGTTCGAAGCCTTCGAGGAGGCGGGCGACGTGTTCGACCCAGAGACTGCTGGAAAGCTCGAACGCTTCATCCTCTCGGCGGGCAATTCGCGCCCGCCCGAAGAACTCTATACCGAGTTCCGTGGCAAGATGCCCGGCGTGGAGCCGCTTTTGAAAGGCCGTGGGCTGCTCGATCCCGCCGCCTGAGCCGATGGCAGGTCCCGGAGCCTCCGGCGGGGATATTTAAGACAGTTGGAAGCAAGGCGATCTGCTTTCCAACTGCTCCAAATATCCCGGGGGGCGGCGGAAGCCGCGGGGGCAGCGCCCCCTCCGGGCTCAGCCGTGATACACATCCTTGTGGATGATGACATCGGCCTGCGGATAGGCCTCGACGATGGCGCGTTTGAGTGCTGCGCCGATATCGTGGGCTTCGGTCAGGGTCTGATCGCCATCGAGCTCGATATGGAGGTTCACGAAGATCTGCGCCCCCGCTGTTCGGGTCTTGAGGTCATGAAAACCACGCACGCCGGGCCAGTCGTGCGCAATCGCGGCGATGCCCTCGACCACGTCATCGGGCGCGGCGCGATCCATCAGCGCGTTCCAGGCGCCCAGGCCTATCTTGCCCGCGCCCGAAAGCATGATTGCCGCCGCGATCAGTGCAACGATACTGTCGACATCGCTCCAGCCGAAATCATGCGAGAGCCAGAGCGCGAGGATCGCGCCCAGCGTGGGCAGCAGGTCGCCCACGTAATGCAGCCGGTCGGCCGCCACGACCTTGTTGCCGGTCGAGCGTGCGACGCGCCCCTGCCACCAGATCAGCGCGGCGGTGATCAGGGCCGAAGCGATCATCACGGCGATGCCTGCGCCTTGCGCGGCAAGTTCGGGCGGGGTGGGCGACAGCAGCCGCCGGATCGCGGCGATCCCGATTGCCGCGGCCGAACCCAGAACGATCAGCGCCTGCCCGAGGGCTGCGAGATCCTCGGCCGAGCTATGCCCGAAAGCGTGATCGTCATCGGCGGGTTTCGCGGCATAGAGAATCGCCACGAGCCCGGCCGCCGAGATCACCAGATCGACCGCGCTATCGGCCAGCGAGGCGCCCACCGAGAGCGCCCCGGTCTGCCACAGCGCCCAGGCCTTGAGCGCGACAAGCAAGCTGGCCGTGCCCACTGAGGCAAGCCCCGCCGAGGCGTTCATCCGTTGCTCTTGATCGCTATAGGCCATCGTCCGTTCGGGCTCCTTGCCGCAGCTTTACCTAGCGCGGCTGCCCGGGTCAGTCACGCGTCTCGTCGGGGTCCACGCCCCAGAGATCGGCCTTGGGCAGCCAGCCATCGGCCCCGCCGCCTTCGATCTCGCACCAGTCGTGATTGCACGCGCCGAGACGCGCGATCGCGCCGATCTGGGCCTTGGCGGTGACCTCGGCCTTTTCGTCGGGCCGCGCGTGGAGGTCAACCATGTCTTGGGTGACGATCACATGGCGCACGCCCGAAAGCAGCGTGTAATGAATCCAGCCGCCCTGGCCCTCGCTGTCCTCGACCCGGCGCCAATGGCCGAACTCGGCGGTGACGCGCAACGGCATGCCGGGATGGGTGAAGACCCAGTCGATACGATGCGACAGGGACGGTCCGCGGCGCGCATTGCCCTTGCCGCCCTTGAGCGAGACATAGCGCGGGATCGGCAGATGGGTGACGGGACCGCGCGCGACCGGCGTCGAGAGCTGCACCTGTGGCGCTTGCGGTGCGGGGGCGACCGAGGTCGGCTTGGCTTGGGGCTTGGGTTGCTGCGCAGGCGCGATCGCGGCCTCTTCCGTCGGTGGCGCGGCTTGCGTCTTGGATGTCGCCTGTGCGTTGCTGCCCGAGACGCTCCAGGCGGCCCCGACCAGAATCGCGATACCGGAAACCGCCGCAAAGATCTTGCTGACCGTCATAGCTTGCCCCATGTCCCCGGCCCGATCCCGCGCCCTTCGCGGTTCTTCGACATTCTGCGCGCAATAAAATTGCGCCTTCATGTCGATTCGGGCCATTTCTGCTCGTTCCGGGCCTTGTGCCTGCCCGCGTTGATGGGCAGTTTGCATCCAAGAGCCCAGCGATGGAAGAGAGGAGAGGCCCGAGATGCCCGCACCGCGCCTGAGTGTTGTCGTGACGCGACGCCTGCCCGAGGTTGTCGAGACCCGGATGAAGGAATTGTTCGATGTCGAGCTCAACCACGACGACCGCAAACTGAGCCGCGACGAGCTCGTCGACGCGATGAAACGCGCGGATGTTCTGGTGCCTTGCGTGACCGACAAGATCGAGGCCTCGATGATCACGCAGGCGGGCGAGAAGCTGAAGCTGATCGCGAATTACGGCGCCGGTGTGGATCATATCGACGTGTCCTCGGCCCGTCAGCGCGGCGTTCTGGTGTCGAACACGCCCGGCGTGGTGACCGATGACACGGCCGACATGACGATCGCGCTGATGCTCGCGGTGACGCGGCGCATTCCCGAGGGGCTCGCGCATATGCAGGCGGGCGACTGGCAGGGCTGGGCGCCCACGGCCTTCATGGGGCATCGCATCGGCGGCAAGCGGCTGGGGATCCTCGGCATGGGCCGGATCGGGCAGGCGGTGGCGCGGCGCGCCAAGGCCTTCGGGATGCAGATCCACTATCACAACCGCACCAAGGTTCACCCCGATATCGAGGCTGAACTGGAGGCGACCTATTGGGACAGCCTAGACCAGATGGTGAGCCGGATGGACGTGATCTCGGTGAACTGCCCGCACACGCCCTCGACCTTCCATCTGCTCAATGCGCGGCGGCTGAAGATGCTCAAACCCGAGGCGGTGATCGTGAACACCTCGCGCGGCGAGGTGATTGACGAGAACGCGCTGACGCGGGCGCTGCGCGCGGGCGAGCTGGCCGGGGCGGGGCTGGATGTGTTCGAGCATGGCTCGGAGGTCAATCCGCGCCTGCGCGAGCTGCCCAATGTCGTGCTGCTGCCGCATATGGGCTCGGCCACGGTCGAGGGGCGCATCGAGATGGGCGAAAAGGTTCTGGTCAATATCAAGACTTTCGCCGACGGGCACCGCCCGCCGGATCTGGTCGTGCCCTCGATGGTGTGAAGGACAAAAGGCCCCGGGTGAACCCCGGGGCCTTCGTCTTGGAGGCGGGAAAGCCTCCGCTCTCCGTCACGCTTTCGCCGATCAGCCTTCGTATTTCGGCATCGTCTTGAGCTGTTCCTCAGTCAGGCCGGTATGGACCGTGATCGAGTGGTTGTCTTGCAGCACGGTAAGCTGGTTGGTGTCGATCTCGACCGGCTTGGCGCCAATGCCGAGGAAACCACCCACATCGATCACCACGCCCTGGACCGAGCCGTCCGAACCGGTCACGAGCGCCGAGACATCGCCGACCTTGTCATTGTTCGGGCCATAGACGCCTTCGCCGCGCAGCACATCGGGATCGACCGAGGCGATATCAACCTGCTGGCCGTCCTCGGCCGAGGCCTGACCGACCTGACCCACGGCCGCCGCGGTGCTGTCGACCGCGTCGTCGATCGCCGAGCCGGTCTTGGCCGCGGCTTCCTTGGTCGCGGCACCCGCTTTGTCAGCGGCCTCGTCGATCGCCTGACCGGCCTCATTGGCCGCCTGTTTGGTGCTTTGCGCGGCATCCTTGGCCATCGCCTTGGTCTTGTCGGCCGCATCCGAAGCTGCCTGCTTCGTCGCCTCGGCGGCATTATCCATCGCCTGTCCCGCAGCCGCCGCCGAGGCCTTGGCCGCATCGCCGGCCTTGTGCATCGCCGCTTCGGCGGAGTTGTTGACCTTCATGGCCTCGGTCTCGCTCACATCGGCCCAGCTGGTCTGCATGTCGCCCTCATAGGCGGGCGCCTGATCGAGCATCGCCTTGTCGCCCTTCACGACGACGAAATAGGCGTTCTCGGTGTCGCCATCGGGGATCAGGCGCAACGAGCCCATCGAGATCGCGACGGTCTTCTCGCCAATGCCGAGGAAGCCACCCACATCGACGAGCACCGCATCGACATTGCCGTCCATGCCGATCACGACATCGCTGACTTCACCGATATCTTCCCAGTTCTGATCGGCGGCCTTGACCGCCTTGCTCGGGTCCATCGCGGTTTCCGAGACATAGACGCGCTTGCCGATCATCCCCGAAGCGCTGATCGAGTGCGGGATCGCCTTGAAGAAAGTGTCATTGGCCGAGCCCTGCTCGACGGTGACCTGAGCCGAATCGGTCGGCGAGGTCACCTGAACATCGGTTTTCGTTTCAGCCGCCGCCGGCAGCGCCAGCATCAGACCAATGGCCGTCGTGGTGATGAGGTTTTTCATTCTCGTCTCCCTTAGTGTTTGCGATTTCGGGCGGTTCATGTCGCTCAAGGCGTGCCGCCGTCAGATGGTGTTCAAACCCGTTGCGAGGCCGTGCAGTTCCTGTGTGCAGGCAGCAAATATTTTTCAATTTTCAGGGAACCGAAGCCGGATTTTCGTCATCGCGAGGCTGGGTTTGTCGCAGGACATATCCCGTGCCGGAAAGTGGCGGGAACCTGCCCAAACCGCAGGCGCGCCCCTCGCCACCTCCGGCGGATCGCCGCGCAATCGCGCGTCCCGAGACCCCGCAGGTTTCGGTCTGGCGCATCGCGCAGATGGCGCAATGTCGTTTTTGTCGCGCGAATGTCGCCCGGATCGGATTGCTCGGAGCCCTGAACGGGGCAATCTGTGCTCGGACATCCTCAAGGAGACAGCCCGATGAAAACCCATGTCAAAGCTCTGGTCGTCGGCGGCGGCGCGGTCGGTTGCGGCATCGCCTATCACCTGGCCAAGGCGGGCTGGGATACGCTGCTGGTGGAGCGCGATGAGCTGACCTCGGGCTCGACCTGGCACGCGGCCGGTCTGCTGCCCTTGTTCAACATGAGCTACGCGACGACCCATATCCACAAATACTCGGTCGATTTCTACAAGACGCTTGAGGCGGAAACCGGCCTGAACGCGGGCTTCTCGATCTGCGGCAACCTGCGCATGGCGCAGACCCAGGCGCGGATGGACGAATACAAGCTTTATTCCTCGGTCGCCGACACGGCGGAGGTCTATCACGAGTTCCTGACGCCTGCGCAGATGAAGGAGCGCTGGCCGCTTCTGAACACCGAAGACCTCGTGGGCGCGCTGTTCCACCCGCAGGATGGCTATATCAACCCCGCCGACGTGACCCAGGCGATGGCCAAGGGCGCGCGCCAGCACGGCTGCGAGATCGCGCGCAAGCTTCAGGTCAACGCCTATCGCTGGACCGGCTCGGAATGGGTCGTCACGCTCGAGAAGATGATCGAGAAGGGCGGCAACCTCGTGGGCTCGGGCGAAGAGATCGAGATCCGCGCCGAGCATGTGGTGACTGCCACCGGCAACCACGCGCAGCGCACTGCGCGCCTGCTGGGCATCAAGATCCCTGCGATCCCGGTCGAGCACCAGTTCATCGTGACCGAGCCTGATCCCGCGCTGGTCAAATGGCGCGCCGAAGGCAATCCCGAACACCCGGTTCTGCGCGACGCCGATGCGAAATGGTATGTCCGCGAAGAGCGCGGCGGCTGGATCCTCGGCCCTTACGAGCGCAACGCGCCCGCGCGGTTCTGCTATGACGTGCCCGAGAGCTTCCGCGCCGACCTGTTCCAGCTCGATCTGGAGCGGATCGAGGAAGAATACATGTCGATGATCCATCGTCTGCCGACCTCCGAGACCGTCGGCCTCAAGGACGATTTCAACGGCCCGATCTGCTACACGCCCGATGGCAACCCGCTCGTCGGCCCCGCGCCGGGGCTGCGCAACATGTGGCTGGCCGAGGGCTTCTCTTTCGGCATCACCGCCGCGGGCGGCACCGGCTATTACCTCGCGCAGATGATGGTGAACGGCGAGGCCGAGATCGACATGGCGTCGCTCGATCCCAAGCGTTACGGCTCGTGGATGACGACCGAATACGCGGCGCGCAAGAACGAGGAATGCTACGAGCACGTCTTCATCCTGCACCACCCCGATGAAGAGCGCGAAGCCTGCCGTCCGCTGCGCACCGCGCCGAACTACGACCGCCAGATCGCCGAGGGCGCGCAGATGGGGCAGGTCAACGGCTGGGAACGCCCGAACTATTACGGGCCCAAGGATGCGCCGTCGAGCTTCGATCATGACAGCCGCAGCTTCCGCCGGGGCGCCTGGTGGCAATATGCCGAGGCCGAGGCCCGCGCGATCCGCGAGACCGCCGGTCTGATCGACGCGACCGCCTTCGCCAAGCACCTCGTGCGCGGCTCCGGCGCGACCGCTTTCCTCGATCAGTTCACCTGCAACAAGCTGCCGAAAGTGGGCCGGATCAACCTGACCTACGCGCTGACCGAAGCGGGCACCACGCGCACCGAATACACCATCGTGCGTCTGGCCGAGGACGAGTATTACCTGATCTCGGCCGGGGCCTGGGCCGATTACGACGGGGATTTCCTGCGTAAGTCGATCGAGGATTTCCGCGCGGCGGGCGGCGACTATGTCGATTGCCATGACATCACCACGCAATGGGGTGTCTTCGCGCTGGCGGGGCCGAATGCCCGTGCCATCCTTCAGGAGGTGGTCAAGGACGCCTATCCGGAAACCGTGCTGTCGAACAAACGCTTCCCGTGGCTGTCGATGCGCAATATCGAGCTTGGCATGTGCCCGGTGCGCGCGGTGCGCGTGGCCTATACGGGCGAGCTTGGCTGGGAGTTGCATCACCCCGTCGAGATGTCGCGCTACCTCTGGGAACTGCTGGTCAAGGCGGGCGAGAAGCACGGGCTCAAGCTCGTGGGCGCGCGCGCCCAGAACTGGCTGCGTCAGGAAAAGAGCTACCGCGCCTTCGGCAACGAGCTCGGACGCGACGCCACCCCGCAGGAAGCCGGTCTCGACCGCTTCATCGACCTTGAGAAAGACTTTACCGGAAAGCAGGCGATGCTCGACACCGGCATTCGCTCGAAATGCGTGACGCTGCTGATCGACGGGCCCGAGGATGCGGACCCGTGGGGCAAGGAAGTGATCAAGCTTGATGGCGAGCGCGTCGGTCGTCTGACCTCCGGCGGCTGGTCGGTCGCCTTCGGCAAGCAGATCGGCATGGGCTATGTCCGCCCCGATCTGGCCGAGCCCGGCACGAAGCTGAGCGTGCGTATCCTCGGCGCGGATTACCCGGCCGAAGTGGCCGAGGACAGCCCGCACGATCCCACCAACGCACGCATCCGCGTCGACGGCTAAGCGAGAGGGGGGGGGCGCTGCCCCCCGCGCCTCGCGGCGCTCCCCCCGGGATATTTCGTGCAGTTGGAAGATGAGCGTATCTGACCTTCAACGGCATCCACTATCCCGGGGGGGAATGGCCGCCCGCCCAGAGGGGGCGGCGCCCCCTTTCTCGTGCCACCGCCAGTCACAACGCCGTGTCCTCACCGGCGGCTTCCCGCGCGGGAGCGCGCGCCGCATTGCCTTGCCGGGGGCGCCCCGTTACCCTCGCGCCGAACCGATCGAAAGGACCGTTTCGTGCCGAGTTTTCCGACCCCGCTGCGCCTTGCGCTGATTGCTTTCCTGATGGGCTCCACCGCTGCCCTGCCGCTTCATGCGCAAGACGCGCCGAAGGCGGACAGCCCCGAGGCTGCCGCCGATGCGGCCGATGCCGCTGCGGCGGCGCAGGCGGCGGGCGACACGTCCAATGATCCGAGCCCGCAGGAGGCTGGCGCCTATCTCGCCGCGCGCATCGCCTCGCAACAATTCGATTTCGCGGAAGCCGCGCATTATTACCGCAAGCTGATGGCGAGCGGCGATACCAGCGCGGCGACCGCCGAGGCGACTCTGGTCTCGGAAATCGCGATCGGCGATTTCGACAGCGCCGTGCCTCTGGCACAGCAGATGATCGAGGCCGAGACCGGGAGCCAGATTGCAGCGCTCGCGATCCTCGCGCAGCGGGCGCATGACAAGGATTGGGCCGGCGCGCTCAAGCTGCTCGACAGTGATGCCGATCCCGGCCCGCTGGTGGGGGGGCTTTCGCGGGCCTGGGCGCTGGTGGGCGAGGGCAAGATGTCAGATGCCGCTGCCGCCTTCGACAAGGTCGGTGAGGAGAAGGGCCTCGGCGCGTTCGCCGATTTCCACAAGGCGCTCGCACTGGCATTGGTTGGCGATTACGAAGGCGCGGACAAGATCTTCACCGGCGAGCATGGCGGCACCATCACCTCGACCCGGCGCGGCGTGATCGCCCATGCCGAGATCCTCTCGCAGCTCGAGAAGAGCGACGCGGCGGCGAAACTGATCGAAGACAGTTTCGGTCCGGATCTCGATCCGCAGCTCGAGGCGATGCATGCCAAGCTGCTCAAGGGCGAAACATTGCCCTATGATATCGTGCGCAATGCCACCGATGGCGTGGCCGAGGTCTATTACTCGGTCGCCCAGGCGCTGGTGGGCGATGCGCCCGATACCTTCACCCTGATGCATTCGCGTCTGGCCAATCTGGTCGCGCCGGGTCTCGACGATTCGAACCTTCTGACGGCCTCGCTTCTCGACCAGCAGAAGCAATATGACCTGGCGATCTCCACCTATGCCGCGATCTCGCCCGAGAGCCCGATCTACCATGCTGCCGAGATCGGCCGCGCGGAATCGATGGTGCGCGCGGGCCGCAACGATGCGGCGATCGAGGTGCTGGAGAACCTGTCGCGGATCCGGCCCAACCTCGTCGGTGTCTGGACGGCACTGGGCGATACGCTGCGCCGCGAGAGCCGCTTCCCCGAGGCCGCCAAGGCTTATGACAAGGCGATTGAGCTTCTGGGCGAGCCCAAGCCCAACGACTGGTTTGTCTGGTATTCGCGTGCCATTGCGCAGGAGCGCTCGGGCGATTGGGCCGAGGCCGAAAAGGGCTTCCGCGAAGCGCTCAAGCTCTCGCCCGACCAGCCCTCGGTACTCAACTACCTCGGCTATTCTTACGTGGACAAGGGCGAGAACCTCGACGAGGCGCTCGCGATGATCCGAAAGGCGGCCGAGGAACGCCCCGATGCGGGCTTCATCATCGACAGTCTCGGCTGGGCGCTCTTCAAGCTGGGCCACTACCAGGAAGCCGCCGACGAGATGGAGCGCGCCGTCGAGCTCGAACCCCGTGATCCGCTGCTGAACGATCACCTGGGCGATGTGCTCTGGGCGGTCGGGCGCAAGCGCGAGGCCGAGTTCCAGTGGCGCCGCGCGCTCTCCTTCGCGACCGATGATGCCGAGACCACCGAAGAGCTCGATCCCGATCAGATCCGCCGCAAGATCGAAGTGGGTCTGGACCAGGTGCGCGAGGAAGAGGGGCTGCCGCCGCTCAAGGATCTGGGGCCGAGCAAGGGTGCCGATGCGAGCAACTAGCGTCTTCGCGCCGGCGAAGATCAACCTCACGCTTCATGTCACCGGTCAGCGGGCGGATGGCTATCACCTGCTCGACAGCCTCGTCGTCTTCGCGCCGGTGGGGGACCGGCTGGTCATCCAGCCCGGTAATGCGCTGTCGCTGACCGTCGAGGGGCCGGAGGCCGCGGGCGTGCCTGCCGACATGTCGAACCTCGTTCTGAAGGCTGCAGCATTCTTGGCCGAGCGGGCGGAAGAGACACGTGGCGCGTCCTTTCTTCTCGACAAATGCCTGCCGCCCGCCTCGGGTATCGGTGGCGGCTCGTCCGACGCGGCGGCGGCGATCCGGGGGCTGATGGATTTCTGGGAGCTTTCGCCCGAGGCCGATCTTGCCCCCGCGCTCGTGGCGTGCGCGCATGACCCGGCGCAACAACAGGCGCTTCTGGCAGAGATGCTGCCCCGTCTTGCGGGGCTCTCTGGCGGGCTGGCGACGCTGGGGGCGGATGTGCCGATGTGCATGGTCCCGCAGCCGCTGCGAGTGGGTGGCATCGGTGAGGAGCTCACGCTTGCCCAGCTGCCGTCTTTGCCCGCACTTCTCGTGAACCCGCGTGTCGAGGTGCCGACACCCGCCGTTTTCAAGGCCCTCGCGCGCAAGGATAACCCGGCCATGCCGGCGACCCTTCCGACCTTCTCAGCTGCGTCCGACTGCATCGACTGGCTGGCCACGCAGCGCAACGATCTGCAAGCGCCGGCCATCGCCACCGCACCTGTGATCGCGGATGTCATCACCGCACTCGACGCCCTTCCCGGATGCCGGCTTGCCCGAATGTCGGGCTCGGGCGCCACCTGTTTTGCGCTCTTCGAGACGCAAGACGCCGCGCAAGCCGCCGAAGCGCGCCTCGCCGCAGAACATCCCGGCTGGTGGATCGCGTCCGGGAGCCTCGGCGATCAGACGCAAAAGGCGCAGCCCCAAAGCCGCGCCTGTTCATCTTGATCCAAATATCTCACCGGGTGGCGCCGATCGGTGCGCCCATCGGTTCGAGAACCAATCGGCGACGGGGGTGAAACGCCCCGTGCGATCGCCGCTCAGCGCAGCCGCGCCACCACGTAATCGGCCAGATCGTCGAGCATTTCGCGCAGGTCGCTCTCGGGCAGAACCGCCAGACGCGCGCGACCCCGATCGGCCCAGTCGAGCGCCGCCGCGCGGGTCTCGTCAAGCGCACCATTGGCCTGCATCAGATCCAGCGCATGTTCCAGATCGCCCTCGCGCTGGTCGCCCTTCTCGATCACACGGGTCCAGAAGGCGCGATCCTCGTCACCGGCTTTCGAGATCGCCTTGATCACCGGCAGGGTCAGCTTGCGCTCGCGGAAATCGTCACCGACGTTCTTGCCCATCGTCTTCGCGTCGCTGAGATAATCGAGCAGATCGTCGACCACCTGGAAGGCAATCCCGAGCGCCTCGCCGTAATCGCGCAGTGCCTCGACCTGATCCTCCGTCGCGCCTGCAAGCACCGCCCCCGCTTCGGTCGAGGCCGAGAACAGCGCCGCCGTCTTGCCGCGGATCACCGTGTAATAGGTCTCCTCGGAGGTCTTCATGTCCTCCGCGGCGCTCAGTTGCAGAACCTCACCCTCGGTGATCACCGCGCTCGCACTCGACAGGATCGAGAGAACCCGCAGATTGTTGGTATCGGTCATCAGCTGGAAGGACCGGGCGAAGAGGTAATCGCCCACCAGAACGCTCGACTTGTTGTCCCAGAGCAGGTTCGCGGTCGGGCGGCCCCGGCGCTGCTTGCTCTCGTCGACCACGTCGTCATGCAGCAGCGTCGCGGTGTGGATGAACTCGACCGCGGCGGCCAGATTGTGATGCAGCGTGCCCTCGTAGCCGCAGATCCGCGCCGCGGCCACAGTCAGCATCGGGCGCAGCTTCTTGCCACCCGCGCCCACCAGATGCGCGGTCACTTCGGGGATGCGCGGTGCGTGGCGCGAGGCCATCCGCTCAAGGATCAGCGCATCCACAGCCGCCATATCGCTCGCCAGCGCTTCGGCCAGCCTGTCATGCGGTTTCACCGCCTTGTCGTCGAGGCTCATTGTCATCCCTTCGCTCTGCCTCATCTCGACAGCCCTCTCAAGGGGCCGTAAGTGAGGGATATGAAAGAGCTCCTGCGCAGCACCGACCCGGTGAAACTGGCCATGGCCACCGCCCTTCTCGAGGGCGAGGGTATAAGCACCTTTCAGCTCGACGTCCATACGAGCGTGCTCGAGGGCTCCTTGGGCATTCTGCCGCGCCGGCTGATGGTGCGCGACAGCGATTTGTTCATGGCGCAGGCGGTTCTGCGCGACAACGAGATCCGGTCGGACTGATGCAGGTCGCGCCCTTTTCCCCTGACGAGCTGACCGAGGACGGCTTTCTGGGCGGGCGGTTGCGGATCGCCCAGCCCCGCGCGGGGTATCGCGCGGCGATGGATCCGGTTCTTCTGGCGGCGGCCTGTCATGCGCGCCCCGGCCAGTCGGTGCTGGAACTGGGCTGCGGGGCAGGGGTGGCGAGTCTGTGCCTTGGCTGCCGCGTGCCGGGTGTCGCGCTGACCGGGCTCGAGCTGCAACCGGCCTATGCCGCGCTGGCGCGCGAGAATGCCGCGCGCAACGGGATCGCATTCGAGGTCATGGAGGGCGATCTGTCTCGGATGCCGCCCGATCTGCGCGCACGCAGTTTCGACCATGTCATTGCCAATCCACCCTATTTCGGCGCGTCCGACGGCACGCCCGCAACTGACGCGGGCCGCGAGCGGGCGCAGCGCGAGGCGACCCCGATCTCGGACTGGATCGACGCGGGGCTCAAACGGCTCAAGCCCGAGGGCTGGATCACCATCATTCAGCAGGCCGACCGGCTCGGAGATCTGCTCGACGGCTTGAAATCGCGGGCCGGAGCCACCACGATTCTTCCTATAGCCCCGCGCGAAGGTCGCGCGGCGCGGCGGGTCATTGTCACGGCCCGCAAGGGCGCGAAAACGCCCCTGAAGCTGCTTGCGCCTTTTGTGCTGCATGCAGAGCCCGCGCATTCACGGGATGCGGAGGATTTAACGAATATTGCGCGCGCAATCCTGCGCGATGCTCAAATCTTGCCGATCGAGCGTTAACGCTTTCGCAAGATTTCGCGAAAAATCTGGGGATAACCCGAGTTTTTGCGACAATTCCGTGACACGACTCAAATCCTGTGCTGCAATATTGAGGCTGACAACTAGAGAGGAGACTGCCATGTCGCTTGGTTCGCATATCCACGAACTTCGCAAAAAACATGAGGCTCTGTCGATGGAGGTCGAGCGCGCCGCGCGCCGCCCTGGCATCGACGATCTCGAAATCGCCCAGATGAAGAAGCAGAAGCTTCGGTTGAAAGAGGAGATCAACCGACTCGAATCGGCCTAAAGAGGCCCCTCTCACGAATTTTCCGGGCCGTCCTTCGGGGCGGCCCGTGGCATTTCAGGGGGGTGTTCAGACGCCTGGTTCGGGGCGCATCTTTCGCCGCCCGCCAAGCGCCGCCAGCCCTGCACCGCCTGCGATGAGCGCCGCCGAAATCAGCAGGGTCGGGCTTGCCGGTGCGATCCCGACCGCCACCAGCACCAGCGTTGAGACCAAAGGCGCCGCATAGGAAGCTGTGCCGAGAAGCTGGATATCTCCTCGTTTCACGCCCAGATCCCAAGTGTAGAAGGCCAAGCCCACCGGTCCCAGCCCCAGCGCGAGAACGGAGGCCCAGCCGAGCGCGTCTTCCGGCCAGACCGTCGGCTCCAGCACCAGATGGGCCAGCCCCGACAGCACCGAGGTCGCCAGACAATAGACCGCCACCGCCGCCGTCGGCACCGTGCCGAACCGACGCGAGAGCAGCGAATAGCTCGACCAGGTCAGCGCGCAGACCAGCGCGAGCGCATAGCCGGGCAGGGCGCTCGCATCCGCCGAGAGCCCGCCACCCAGGATCAGCGCCGCGCCCGCAAACGCCATCGCCGCCCCCGCGATATGCCAAAGCGTCAACCGCTCGCCGGGCAAGAGGCCCGAGAACAACACGATCAGAAGCGGCCAGAGATAGGCGATCAACCCGGCCTCGGCCGGGGGCGCGAGACGCAGCGCCGAGAAATAGAACAGGTGATAGCCGAAGAGCCCCGCTGTCCCCGCCGCATAGACCTTCCACGACACCGTGCGCAGCTGGCCGATGCTGCCCGTCGCGATCAGCCAGACCACCCCGATCGCCCCGCCCACCGCGAAACACAGCGCATTGAGCAACAGCGGCGGCACCGGGGCCGAGCCCACGGTGAACAGCGCCAGCAGCGCCCAGAGCAGGACGGCGGTGAAGCCGATGGAGGTTGCCTTGCCGCGCGTCATGCCGTCCCCGCGAAATGAAAGAGGCCCGCAAGATGCGGGCCTCGGGTCCGATTGCCAAGAGGCGAAATCAGACGAAATACTGACCGCCATTCGCGGTGATCGTCGAGCCGGTGATGAAGCCCGCATCGTCCGAGGAAAGGAAGACCACGCAGCGTGCGATCTCTTCGGGCTCGCCCAGACGGCCGACCGGGATCTGGCCGATGATCGCCTCGCGCACCTTTTCCGGCACCGCCATCACCATCTCGGTCGCGATATAGCCGGGGCAGATCGCGTTCACGGTGATGCCCGCGCGCGCGCCTTCCTGCGCCAGCGCCTTGGTGAAGCCCAGATCGCCCGCCTTCGCCGCCGAGTAGTTGGCCTGACCGAACTGACCCTTCTGACCGTTGATCGAGGAGATGTTCACGATCCGGCCGAACTTCCGGTCGCGCATCTTCGTCCAGAGCGGGTGGGTCATGTTGAAGATACCGCTGAGGTTGGTGTCGATCACCTCGTTCCACTGCTCGCGGCTCATCTTGTGGAAGGGCGCGTCGCGGGTGATGCCGGCGTTGTTGACCAGCACGTCGATCGGGCCGACTTCGGCTTCGATCTGCTCGATGCCCGCGGCGCAGGCGTCGTAATCGGCGACCGACCATTTGTAGGTCTTGATGCCGGTTTCCGCGGTGAACTTGGCTGCGGCCTCGTCATTGCCGGCATAGTTCGCGACGACGGTGTAGCCCGCCGCCTGAAGCGCTTTCGAGATGGCGGCGCCGATGCCGCGCGATCCGCCGGTGACCAATGCAACTCTGGACATGATTCCTCCTCCAGGTGAAATTCCGTTGAAATGCTGTTACCGAAAATGAGAAAGGCGCGCAACATTGTTGCGCGCCTTTTTTGCTTTTGCAGCAATTTATTACGCGCTGACCGTCTTGATCAGAGCCCTTCGATGCACATCGCGACGCCCATGCCGCCGCCGATGCACAGCGTGGCGAGGCCTTTCTTCGCACTCTGACGCTTCATTTCGAACAGCAGCGTGTTCAGGATGCGGCAGCCAGACGCGCCGATCGGGTGACCGATGGCGATCGCGCCGCCATTGACGTTCACCTTGTCGGTATCCCAGCCCATGTCCTTGTTCACCGCGCAGGCCTGCGCTGCGAAGGCTTCGTTCGCCTCGATCAGATCGAGATCCGAGGCCTTCCAGCCCGCCTTTTCCAGCGCCTTGCGCGAGGACGGGATCGGGCCGCAGCCCATGATCGACGGATCGAGACCGGCGGTCGCGTAAGAGGCGATCCGCGCCAGCGGGGTCAGCCCGCGCTTGGCGGCCTCTTCTTCGGTCATCAGCAGCACGGCCGCCGCGCCGTCATTGATCCCGGAGGCGTTGCCCGCGGTGACCGAGCCATCCTTGGTGAAGGCCGGGCGCAGCTTCTGCATCGATTCCAGTGTCGCGCCGTGGCGGATATATTCGTCCTGATCGACAACCGTCTCGCCCTTGCGGGTCTTCACGGTGAAGGGGATGATCTCGTCGGCGAACTTGCCGGCCTTCTGCGCGGCCTCGGCCTTGTTCTGCGAGGCGAGCGCGAATTCGTCCTGCATCTCGCGCGAGATCTGCCACTGGTTCGCGACATTCTCGGCGGTCTGGCCCATGTGGTAGCCGTTGAAAGCGTCCCACAGCCCGTCCTTGATCATCGAGTCGATCATCTTCATGTCGCCCATCTTCTGGCCCGCGCGCAGATGCGCGACATGGGGCGACAGCGACATGCTTTCCTGACCGCCCGCGATCACGATATCCGCGTCGCCGCACAGGATGTGCTGGGCGCCGAGCGCGACGGTGCGCAGACCCGAGCCGCAAACCTGGTTGATCGACCAGGCGGCGGATTCGATCGGGAGACCGGCATTGATATGGGCCTGGCGGGCGGGGTTCTGGCCTTGCCCGGCGGTCAGGACCTGACCGAGGATGGTTTCCGAAACTTCGCCTTTCTCGATCCCGGCGCGGGCGACGACCGCCTCGAGCACCGCTGCGCCCAGGTCATGGGCCGGGGTGTTCGCGAACGACCCAAGGAACGAGCCGACGGGCGTGCGCGCGGCCGAGACGATGACGACATTTGTCATGGGAACCTCCTCATCACTTTCAGAGAGCCGGCGCCAATACGCGCCTGCTTGCTGCCGCGCAGCATGGCGAAAGCGGACGTCAGGTCAAGTCGAATCACGCGTATCAGGCGATTGTTAGCGTAATTTTATTGCGCAAATGGGCACTCAAACTCATGCAGTCTTGCGTCCCGACCCCGATTTTGCCTCCCATTGTGGATGCACTGTCGGCACGCCGAAATAGTATCCCTGCATGCAATCGACCCCCAACGCGGCGAGATATTCGGCATCGGCACTGCTCTCGACCGCCTCGGCCACGGTAAACATCTCGAAATGGCGCGCGATATCGAGCAGCGACTTCGTCAGCGCCTGATTGTCGGGGTCGATCGCGATACCACGAATGAATTGCCCGTCGATCTTGAGAATGTCGAAATAGAAATCGCGCAGGTATCGAAACGAGGTGTAGCCGGCGCCGAAATCATCGAGCGCGAAGCTCACCCCGCGGGCTTGCAGATCCTCCATGAAGACCGTCACCAGTTCGGGCATGTGCATGGCCGAGCTTTCGGTGATTTCCAGGATCAGCCGGTCGGCAATGGTTTCGTCGATCGCCAGGCCGCGATTGAGTGTCTTCATCCAGTTCGGATATCCGATCGAGCGGGCCGACATATTGACCGCGAGGCGCAGATCCTCCTGTTCGAGCAGCGCCTGCAATCCCATTTCGAGCGCGAGGCAGTCCAGCTTGCGACCGAGCTCCGTCATTTCGACGGTCTCGATGAAATCCTTGGCCGGGATGATCCGTCCCGTTTCGTCGAGCACGCGGATCAGCCCCTCGTAGAAAGCGGGCTGCTCGGGCCGTCGGGTCTGGATCACCGGCTGGTAGGCCAGCATGACCTCGCGGTGCTCGATCGCGCGCCGGACCATGGCGATGGTCGCACGATCCTGTTCCGCCACCGCGTAGCTCAGCGGGCTGTCGAGATCGGGGCTGATCCCCGTGGCTGTATGCGCGCCGCGATTCGTCATCTGTCCCTCCGACCGACACCGTTGTCGCTCACCATCGCGCCAAGCCGCTAAGAAGCGGTAAAGAGGTATCGGTCGGGTCATCCCATGGTTAATGAGCGACTGAGCGCATCGGTCTAAAGGAATTCGTAAGGATGCGGGCGCTAGGATCGGGGCGAATCCATTGGCGGGAGGATGCCGCGCATCATGAACCTTGAAACCGATCCGCACGACCGCTTCGGCGACGAAGTGCCGTTCGCGCTGCACGAGCTCTTCTATTCCCGCACCGATCCGCGCGGAGTGATCCAGGCGGGAAACGAGATCTTTCGTCGGGTGTCGGGTTACGACTGGTCCGAACTGATTGGCGCGCCGCATAAGATCGTGCGCCATCCCGATACGCCCAAAGGCGTGTTCCGGTTGCTCTGGGACGCGATCCAGAAGGGCCATCCGATGGGCGCCTATGTGAAGAACCGCGCGAAGAACGGTGGCTGGTATTGGGTTTTCGCGGTCTTGCTGCCGATCGACGGGGGATATCTCTCGGTGCGGCTCAAGCCGGTCAGCGAGCTTTCGGGCCGGATTCAAAAATTCTACAGCGAACTCTCGGCCCGCGAGCGCGATGAGACGCTCGATCCGGAGCAGTCGGTTGCGATCCTGCGCGCCCAGGCAGAAGCCAGCGGCTATGCCAGTTACACCGCTTTCATGGCCTATGCGCTGTCGCTTGAACTGGCGGAACGCGACCGCCAGTTGCGGCGCGCGGTCGATGCGCGCACGAGCATGCTCGGCGAGATGAACGAAGCCATGGCCAAGCTGACGAAGGAACAGATTGGACTGCTGCGCAGTTTCGAGGCCTTGCAGTCGGTGCCCAATAATATGCGCATCGTGGCGTCGAGGCTCGAACCCTCCGGCGGCCCGGTCTCGGCGATTTCGGAAAATTACAAAGCCTCTTCGGTGGTGATTTCCGAGCGGTTGCGCCAGTTCGTGGCCGGGCGCGACAATCTCTGCGCGCAAATGGCCTGGCAGGTGGCGCGCGCACTCTTCCTGCTCGGGTGCAGCCGAGTCCTGCCCGAGATGAATCGTGAGTTCCGCGAAGAAGAGACGCATGAGAAGATCGACTTCGCCGAGGAGCGGACGCTTTTGGCGCAGCTCGAGGTGAAGGGGATTTCCGATGCGCGCGCGGCAATGCTATCGGCCGCTGATTTCGCAGCCCAGATGACTCAGCAAAGCCGCGATATCCGGCGCCAGATGCTCGGGCTCGACACGATCCGGGTTCTCGGGCGGGTCGAATGCGGACGAATGCGCGATTCGAGCGAAGGGCTGAGCGCCACGATCGATCAGCTCGACAGCTTCCACGACGATATCAAGTCGCGGCTCGAGGCAATCATGCGCCTGTCCGAGGTGGTGAAACATTCGCTCACCCGCTATCTGCGGCTTGAACAAGCCGCGGCCTAGCGTCGCGGCGCACCCCAGAGGCGACGGGGCGGCAGGCGGGTCCGCTAAGTCCCGCGGGAGCGCCGCGCCAGCACATCGAGAGACCGGATAGACCAGCACATCGAGAGACAGGATGAGAAGGTGGCCTCGCGAAGGGTCGGCCTTCGCGTCTTCGATCCGGAGATGTCCAATCTCCGCGCATTCCAGCCGACCTGCGCGCTCCCTCAGGATTCGCAGCGGGCTATGGCACCAGCGGTGAACCGTCTCCCAAGGCCCGCTCTGCCAAGGGCTTACTTGTCGTCGATCAGCGCCTGGATGACCTTCTTGGCCTCGGGAGAATCCCATTCCGCCCCGCCGATCATCCGCCCGACCTCATGGCCGTTATGGTCGATCAGCACCGAGACCGGCAGGCCCAGAACCCCCATCGCGCGCGCGGCAAAATTCGCATCGTCATGGAAGCGCGGCAGGGCGTCGATGCCTTCCTTGTCGAAGAAAGACGCGACCTTCGCGGGCGAATTCGAGCCACCCGTCGCGATCGTCAGAACCTTGAAATCGTCGGGCCCGAATGCTTTTTGCAGCGCGTTCAGTGAGGGCATTTCCTCGCGGCACGGCGGGCACCAGGTGGCCCAGAAGTTGATCAGAACGACCTTGCCTTCGAACTCTTTCATCGAATGCTCGGCCCCGGTCTCGTCGGTGAATGAGAAGGGCGGAAGCGGCAGAGGCTTCGAATAGGTGACGAGCGACTCCATCTGCCCATCCTTGACCGCATCGAGATCGGCGGCCTGCGCAACATTTGCACCCAGCGCCAGCGCCGTATAAAGGACGAGAAATCGTAACATATCGCCTCCGTAAAAGGGCCCGAACCATGACCGACGACACCGCAGAGAACAAGGCCTCCAACGCGATGTGGGGCGGGCGTTTCGCCGCAGGGCCCGACGCGATCATGGAGGCGATCAACGCCTCGATCGGGTTCGACCAGCGGCTCTACGCGCAAGATATCCGCGGCAGCCGGGCCCACGCCGCGATGCTCGCTGCGCAAGGCATCATTACTGATAAGGATGCCGAGGCGATCGGGGAAGGGTTGATCACGGTTTTGTCAGAAATCGAAGCGGGCGATTTCCCCTTCTCGACCGCGCTCGAAGACATCCACATGAATGTCGAGGCGCGGCTGAAGGAAATCGTCGGCGAACCGGCGGGGCGGCTGCATACCGCGCGCTCGCGCAATGACCAGGTCGCGACCGATTTCCGGCTCTGGGTGCGCGAGCAATGCGACGCCGCGATCACCGGGCTCGACGCGCTGATCCGCGCGGCGTTGGGCCGGGCCGAGGAGGGCGCCGATTGGGTCATGCCCGGCTTCACCCATCTGCAGACCGCGCAGCCCGTGACCTTCGGCCATCACATGATGGCCTATGTCGAGATGTTCGCGCGCGACAAATCCCGCTTTGAAGACGCGCGCAAGCGGATGAACGAATGCCCGCTGGGGGCGGCGGCGCTGGCCGGCACCGGTTTCCCGATCGACCGGCACGCGACCGCGGCGGCGCTTGGCTTCGACCGGCCGATGGCAAACTCGCTCGATGCGGTCTCGGATCGCGATTTCGCGCTGGAATTCCTGTCGGCCTCCTCGATCTGCGCGGTGCATCTGTCGCGCCTCGCCGAAGAGCTGGTGATCTGGTCCTCCGCGCAGTTCCGCTTCGTTGCGATGTCGGACAAGTGGTCGACGGGCTCCTCGATCATGCCGCAGAAACGCAACCCCGACGCGGCCGAGCTGATCCGCGCCAAGATCGGCCGCATCCTCGGCGCCTCGGTCGCGCTGTTCACCGTGATGAAGGGCCTGCCGCTCGCCTATTCCAAGGACATGCAGGAAGACAAGGAGCAGGTCTTCGACGCCGCCGACAACCTGATGCTGGCGCTCGCCGCGATGGCGGGGATGATCTCCGACATGGTGGTCAATGCCGACAAGCTGGAGGCCGCGGCCTCGGGCGGGTTCTCGACCGCGACCGATCTGGCCGATTGGCTGGTGCGCGAGGCGGGGCTGCCCTTCCGCGACGCCCACCACGTGACCGGTTCGCTCGTCGCGATGGCCGAGGAGAAGGGCTGCGATCTGCCCGATCTAAGCCTAGACGAGATGCAATCCGTCAACGCCGCCATCACCGAGAGTGTCTTCGACGTGCTCGGGGTTCACAACTCGGTCGCCTCGCGGCAATCTTACGGCGGAACCGCACCCGATCAGGTGCGCGCCCAGGTTGCCCGCTGGAAGGACCTTCTTGGATGAGAGCCCTCGCACCGTTCGCGTTGATTGGCCTGCTCGGCGCCTGCGCCGCCGATCCCGAACTGCACACCAATATCGGCCTCAATCGCGACGGGGTGCATGTCACTCCGGCCGCGACCGCGCGGGTCGGCATCGTGACGCTGTCGGTGACGCCATGAGCAAAGCCGCCACGCTCGCCCTTCTCGCCCTTTTCGCGCTCGCCGCCTGCGGTGTCGACGGCCCGCCCGTCCCGCCGTCCGAAGCCGACAGCGCCCAGTCCCAGACGCCTCAGTCCCAGTAATCGAGACCTCCCATGGATCATTTCCTCTATCGTGACGGTATCCTCCATGCCGAGGACGTGCCGATCCCCGAGATCGCGGCCGCTGTCGGCACGCCGTTCTACGTCTATTCGACCGCCACGCTGGAGCGCCATTTCAAGCTGTTCGAGGAGGCTCTGGGCTGGACCGATCACCTGATCTGCTTCGCGATCAAGTCGAACTCGAACCTCGCCGTTCTCAAGACGCTCGGCGATCTGGGCGCGGGCATGGATGTGGTCTCGGGGGGCGAATATCGCCGGGCGCGGGCCGCAGGCGTGCCGGGCGATCGGGTGGTGTTCTCGGGCGTCGGCAAGACCCGCGAGGAGATCGCTTACGTTCTCGAAAACGGCATTCGCCAGTTCAACGTGGAATCCGAGCCGGAGCTGCTGGCGATCTCGGAGATTGCCTCGGCGATGGGCGTCACCGCCCCGATCGCGCTGCGCGTGAACCCCGATGTGGACGCCAAGACCCATGAGAAGATCGCGACCGGCAAGTCCGAGAACAAGTTCGGCATCCCGATCGCCAAATCCCGCGCCGTCTATGCCGAGGCCGCGAAGCTTCCGGGCATCGAAGTCGTGGGCATCGACGTGCATATCGGCTCGCAGCTGACCGATCTCGAACCTTTCGAGGCCGCCTTCCTCAAGGTCCGCGATCTCACGCTCGCACTGCGCGAAGACGGCCATGACATCCGCCGTCTCGATCTTGGCGGCGGGCTTGGCATTCCCTACGAGCGTTCGAACTCCGCGCCGCCGCTGCCGATCGAATACGGGCAGGTGATCCAGCGCGCGGTCGGCGATCTGGGCTGCGAGATCGAGATCGAACCGGGCCGCCTGATCTCGGGCAATGCCGGGTTGCTCGTCTCCTCGGTGATCTGGCTGAAGGAAGGCGAGGGGCGCGATTTCCTCATCCTCGACGCGGCGATGAACGATCTCGTGCGGCCCTCGATGTATGGCGCGCATCACGACATCATCCCGGTGATCGAGCCCGCGCCCGGCACCGAATCCGCGCCTTTCGATATCGTGGGCCCGGTCTGCGAGACCGGCGACACCTTCGCCAAGGCGCGCAACCTGACCCCGCTTGGTCCGGGCGATCTCGTGGCCTTCCGCTCGGCGGGCGCTTACGGCGCGGTCATGTCCTCGGAATACAACTCCCGCCCCCTGATCCCCGAAGTGCTGGTCAAAGGTGGCGAATTTGCACTCATCCGGGCAAGACCGAGCTTTGAGGAAATGCTCTCCCGCGATACGATCCCTGAGTGGCTCTGATCCGTAGTCAGGGAATCGGGGCCGACGGATAGGGAGACATGCCGGTCAGGAACTGGTTCAGACGCGGGCCGCGCAAGCAGGCGACGGTGGTGGAAGGGGAGCTGATGCTCATACCCTTCGCGCGTCCGATCGCCCTGACCCATGCGGGGGTGATGCTCGAACGCTCGCTCCGCGCCTTCTGGCCGCTCCTGTCGCTTCTGGCCCTGATCGCCACCGCGATCGCCTTCGCGCTGCCCGCCTATCTGGGCACGCTATCGCGCTGGTTCTGGCTCGTTGCGCTCGTTGCGGTTCTGATCTCGCTGGGATGGGGGGTGTGGAAGCTGCGCTGGCCCAGCCGTGCCGAGGCGATCGCACGGCTCGATGCGACGTTGCCCGGACGGCCGTTCTCCGCGCTCACCGACGAGATGGCGCTCGGTCAGGATGACCCGGCCGCCCGCGCGCTCTGGGCCGCGCATCTGCAACGTATGACGAGGGCCGCCAAAGCCGCCCGCGCGCCGCGCCCTGATCCCGATCTCGCCCGCCGTGACCCTTATGCGCTGCGCATCACCGCGCTGACGGCGCTGGTGATCGCGGTGATTTTCGGCGTGCCGCAGCGGCTTCTGAACCCGACCGAGGGGCTGCCCGGCGCGAGCGGTTCGGCCGAGGCTGCGATGGGGCCGAGCTGGGAAGGCTGGGCCTCGCCGCCGCGCTATACAGGCAAGCCGGGGCTCTATCTCAACAAGGTCGAGGGCGACGAGGTGATCGTGCCCGAAGGGACCCGCTTTTCGATCCGGCTTTACGGTTCGGCGGGCGCGATCGGCTTCTCCGAAAGCGTCTCGAACCCCGCGGCGCTGCCCGAACAGGGCGCCGCCCAGAAAACCGCTGGGATCGAGACCCGCGAATTCGAGGCGGTGCGCAGCGGGCTGATTGCGATGAAGGGTCCGGCGGGCCGCACCTTCCACGTCGCCGTGCGCCCCGACACCGCACCTTCGGTCAGCCTCGCTGGGACGCCTGAGCGTCGCGCCGATGGCAAGCTGAGCCTGCCTTTCAGCGCGCAGGACGATTACGCCGTGACCTCGGGCCGGGCGCTGATTTCGCTCGATCTGGCCAAGGTCGATCGCCGCTACGGTCTCAAGATCGATCCCGAGCCGCGCGACGATCTCATCTATGATCTGCCGCTGCCGATCTCGGGCTCGCGCGCCGAGTTCACCGAGACGCTGGTCGAGGACGCGGCCAAGCATCCTTGGGCGAACCTGCCGGTGAAACTGACGCTCGAGGTCGAGGACGGGCGCGGCCAGACCGGCAGCTCGGGCGTTCAGGAAATCATCCTGCCCGGCAAGCGCTTCTTCGACCCGCTCGCCGCGGCCCTGATCGAGGTGCGCCGCGATCTCCTTTGGTCGCGCGACAACCGCGCCGTCTCCGATCAGCTCTTGCGCGCGATCTCGAACCGGCATGAGGGCTTCATCAAGCGCGAGGAGGTCTACATGATGATCCGCCTCGTGATCGGCCGTCTGGACGACCCCGACCTGAGCCCCGAGGCGCGCGACGAGATCGCCGAGGCGCTGTGGAAAATCGCCGAGTTGATCGAGGATGGCGGGCTCGCCGACGCGCTGGCCGCGATGCAACAGGCGCAGCAAAAGCTCTCGGAGGCGATCCGCAACGGCGCCTCGCAGGACGAGATCGAAAAGCTGATGCAGGAGTTGAAAGAGGCCACCGACAATTACATTCGCATGCTTGCCGAGCGCGCGCAGGAGCAGGATCAAGGCCCGCAATTCGGTCAGCAGAACCAACCGAGCCAGCAGATCACCGGCGACCAGATCCAGCAGATGATGGACCAGATCCAGAAGCTGATGGAGGAGGGCCGGATGGCCGAGGCGCAAGAGCTGCTGGATCAGCTCGCGCGGATGATGGAGAACCTCAAGGTCCAGCAGGGCCAGGGCGGTCAGGGCGACATGCCCGGCGGTCAGGCGATGCGCGACATGCAGGACACGCTGCGCAAGCAGCAGGAGCTGTCCGATGACGCGTTCCGCGATTTGCAGGACCAGTTCATGACGCCCGAGGAGCGCCAGCGTCAGGCCGAGCAGGGCCAAGGGCAGCAGCAAGGTCAGGGCCAACAAGGTCAGGGAATGCCGCAGGGCGAGGGCCAGGAGGGGCAGGGCCAACAGGGCCAAGGCCAGCAACCGGGCGACCAGCAGGGTCAGGGCCAGGGGCAGGACGGTCAGGCGCAGCGCGACGGTCAGGGGCAGGGCGATCAGCCCGGTCTCGAAGGCGGGCAGGGCGGCGTGGATGGCCAGAGCCTCGCCGATCGCCAGCGCGCCCTGCGCCGCGAGCTCGACCGCCAGCGCGGCCTGTTGCCGGGTTTCGGCAACGAGGCGGGCCAGCAGGCCGAGCAGCGCTTCGACGAGGCGGGCCGTGCGATGGATCAGGCCGAGGAAGCGCTGCGCGAAGGCGACAATAGCCGCGCCATCGACCGGCAGGCCGATGCGATCGAGGCGCTGCGCGAAGGCATGCGTGCGCTCGGTCAGGCGATGCGCCAGGATCAGGCGCGTCAGCAGGGCACCCCGGGCGAATCCGGCCAGCAGCAGGCGGGGCAGCAGGGCCAGATGGGCGGACGCGAGATGCCGCGCGATCCGCTGGGCCGTGCACAGGGCGATGGGAGCCGGGTCGGCACGGATCGCGACATGCTGCAGGGCGAGGATGTCTATCGCCGGGCGCAGGATCTGCTTGATGAGATCCGCCGTCGCTCCGCCGACCGGCTGCGCCCCGAGGAAGAGCTCGACTATCTCAAGCGGCTGCTCGACCAGTTCGGGAATGCGGGCTGAGGCGCAGCGTTTCGAAGCCGCTCGATAAGAAGAGCTTATGCGCAGCGCCGAAATATAAGCAGAGCTTATGCGCGGCCCGACGCTTTCGCAGCCCGCGGTGGATCACAGCTTGGGGGCTTACTCGGTCAGCCGGGGCTTTCCGTCATCGGGCTGGAGCCGGTGGATCGCTCCGCGCAGCTGCAGATCGAGCCAGATCCGCCCCTCGTCCACCGTCACGACATAGGTCTGAAGCGGCGCTTTGAGCGCGGGGACGCGGGCGACGATCGTCGGCGCGAAGATGTAGAGCGCGGCGAGAAGCAACGCGATCACCATCACGAAGAGGAACCCCGCGCTGAACCCGCTGCGCCGGCGCTTGGCCATCTCGGGCGAGAATTCGGCCACGCTGTCGCCCTCGCGATCGGAGGTGGCGGTGAGGGTCGAGTTGATCTCGTCGATATTGGGCAGGCGTTCGCGGCCACGGGCGGCGCGAAGGTCTTCCTCCTCCTCGGCAAGGAGGTTGGCGACGCGATCCTCTTCGGTCTCTTCGCTCAGGTCGCTGAAATCGAAGCGCGATTTGCGCGCCTGTGCGAGCTGGGCTGCGGCGGCGGCCGCCGCCTGTTCGGCATCGGCAGAGCTTTCGCCCTCTTCGAGGTTCATCTCTTCTTGCGTCTCGAGCTCGCTCACGCCCTCGGCGCGGCGATGGGCGGCCTCACGCTCGGCCTCTTCGCGCAGGATCGACAGCAGCCCGTCATCAAGCGCCTTGCGCGGAGTCGCGCCGGGCTGCGGGGCCGGGGAGAGGTCGTCTTCCTCGTCGATTTCGTCCGGCTCCGGTGGCACATCGAGCGCCGGCGCGGGCTGGTTGCCCAGCATTGCCGAGATGGCCGCGGCGGCCTCATCTTCTTCAGGCTCAGGCTCAGGCTCAGGCTCAGGCTCAGGCTCAGGCTCAGGCTCAGGCTCAGGCTCAGGCTCAGGGGTGGCAGCGATCGGTTCCGGTTCCGGCTCGACTTCCGGTTCGGGCTCGACTTCCGGTTCCGGCTCTGGTTCCGGCTCGACATCCCATTCGTCGGGCACCGGATCGGGGCTTACCGGATCGGCATCGGCCTCCAGCATGGATTTGCTCGGCTGAAACCAGCCGTGCCCGCAATTCGAGCATTGCACATCGCGCCCACCTTCGGGGATGACCGCGTCATCGACTTCGTATTGCGCTCCGCAATTGGGGCAAACCAACCGCATCCTGTCCCATCCCTGCCCATGTTGGCCGTTTGCTGTTCTGGCCAATAGTTATCTTATGTTGTAGCAAGCGCGGGGCGAATGTCCAAGCAAAACGGGCGGGATATTCGCGAAACGCGCACCAAATAAAGGGGCTGGCAGTGATCGAGCTGCAAAATGTGGCGATGAGCTATAGCGGAGCGGAGCTCCTGAGCGATATGAGCCTGCGTCTGGCCCCCGGGTCGTTTCATTTCCTGACCGGCCCCTCGGGTGCCGGGAAGACGACATTTCTCAAACTGTGCTACGCGGAATTGCTGCCTTCGGCGGGACATTTGTCGCTCTTTGGCAAGGATGTGCGCGCGATGAGCCGCGACGAGATCGCGGGGCTGCGCCAGCGTATCGGGGTGGTGCATCAGGATTGCCAGTTCCTCGATCATCTTTCTGTAGAAGAGAACGTGGCGCTGCCGATGACGGTGTCGAGCCGCGCGCCCGACATGGATCAGCTGCGCGAATTGCTGAACTGGGTCGGGCTCAAGCATCAGGCGAATGCGCGCCCGCCGCAGCTTTCGGGCGGCGAGCGGCAACGCGCGGCTCTGGCCCGCGCGGTGATCATGTCGCCCGATGTGATCCTCGCCGACGAGCCGACGGGCAATCTCGACTGGGAGATGTCGCTGCGGCTGCTGTCGCTGCTGGTGGAGCTGAACAAGATGGGCAAGACGGTGGTGATTGCGACCCATGACCTGAACCTGATCCGGCAGGCCAAGGCGCAGGTCTCGGCGCGGGTTCTGCGGATCGCGAACCGTCATCTGCAGGCGGCGGGGGCCGATTTGTAATGCGCGCGACCCTGTCGATCCTGACCGCCGAGACGACCGGCCCCGACCGCGTGGTGCCGCCCACTGGCTTTACCGCACGACTGACGCTGTTTACCGCCGCGGCGATGGCCTTCCTTGCGGTCTTCGCGCTGGCTCTTTCGCTGGCGACGGGACGGCTCGCCGATCGCTGGGCTGACAGCCTCGCGCGCTCTGCCACGATCCGGATCTCGGCCCCGCCCGAGCAGATGGAGGCGCAGGTCGCGGCCGTTCAGGAGGTACTCAAGACGACGCCGGGGGTGGAAAGCTCGCGGGTGTTGGGCGACGAGGAGATGAAGGGGCTGTTGAAGCCCTGGTTCGGCCCCGACCTGCCGGTCGATGCATTGCCGCTGCCGAAGCTGATCGCAGTGACGGAGACGGCTGATGGCCTGGATGCCGAGGGGCTGCGGCTGCGGCTTCAGGCCGAGGCGCCCGGCGCGATCTTCGATGACCATACTCGCTGGCGCCGCCCGCTGGTGGCAGCCGCCGAGCGCCTGCGGATGCTGGGGCTGATGTCGCTGGTGCTGATCTTCGGCGCGATGGCGGGAATGATCACACTGGCTGCGCAAGCGGCGCTCGCAGCAAACGGGCAGGTGATCGCGACGCTGCGGCTGGTGGGTGCGAAAGACGCTTTCATCGCGCGCGCCTTCGTGCGCCGTTTCACGACGCGCGGGCTCATTGGCGCGGTGGCGGGCACGGTGCTGGGGATGGTGGCGATTGCGCTTCTGCCTTCGGCGGAGGCGGCGGGCGGCTTCCTGACAGGCTTGGGCTTTTCGGGGCTCAGCTGGCTCTGGCCATTGATCATTCCGCCGATCGCCGCAATCGTGGCTTTTGCCGCAACGCGTTTCGCCGCGCTGCGGATGCTGAGGAGGATACGCTGATGGCCGACAAATCGCGCCTTCCCGGGAAGGCAACGCCGGTGACCTATGTGATGACGGCGCTCTATTATGTCCATATCGCGCTGGCGACGGTGCTGATCGGCACCTGGGGGCTGCTGTTCCAGGTGCTGCCGCGCGGTCGCGAAGGGGTGCATCGCACGGCGGGGATCTGGACGAAACATCTGCTCGACATGGCGCGGATCTATCTGGGCCTGCGCTACGAGCTGCGCGGCACCCCGCCCACGGGCGACTGCATCGTGGCGGCCAAACATCAGAGCTTCTTCGACATCCTGATCCTTGCCAATCACCTGCCGCGCCGGGCCTTCGTGATGAAGAAGGTCTTGCTGCGCGTGCCGATCATGGGCTGGTTCGCGCATAAGGCGGGCTGTATCCCGATCGACCGCTCGAAAGGCTCGGAAGCGATGAAGGTGATGCTCGAAGCGGTCGAGGAAGCGCGCGCAAGCCATGGGCTTGGCCAGCTCATCATCTATCCCGAGGGCACCCGCGTGCCGCCCGGCGAGCGTCGTCGCTACAAGCAGGGCGCGGGCGTGATCGCTGAGGCGACGGGTCTGCCGGTGGTGCCGGTCGCGACCAATGCGGGGCTGTTCTGGTCGAAGCGCGGCTGGCCGATCCTGTCGGGCGTGGCGGTGACCGAGTTCCTCGACCCGATCGAGCCGGGCGGCGGCGCGCCCGAGATGCTCAAGGCGATCGAGGCGGTGGTCGAGCCGCAATCGGATGCGCTGATGGCGGAAGCCGGGTTCAAGCTGCCCGAGGCCTGAGCTGGGCCAGCGGGCGGGAGCCTCCGGCGGAGATATTTTCATCAAGAAGAAGGGGGGCAGGTCATGCATTACCTGACGCGGATGGAAGATCTCGAGGCGCTATACGGGGTGCCGGGCGAGGCCGCGACGGTGAAGGTCACGCCGTATCTGACGGCGGCCTACCGGGCCTGGATCGAGCGGGCGCGGTTCTGCGTGCTCTCGACGGTGGGACCCGAGGGGACGGATGGCAGCCCGCGCGGCGATGACGGTCCGGTGGTGCGCATCGCGGATGCGCGGACCCTGCTGCTGCCCGACTGGCGCGGCAATGAGCGGATCGACACGTTGCGCAATATCCTTCGCGACCCGCGGATCTCGCTGATGTTCATGATCGCGGGGTCGGACACGGTGATGCGGGTGAACGGGCGGGCGCGGATCTCGGCCGATCCGGAGCTTCTGGCCTCCTTCGAGCGGCAGGGAAAGCGGCCGCGCACGGTGATCGAGATCGCGATTTCCGAGGTCTATTCGCAATGCGCCCGCGCAGTGATGCGGGCGGGGCTGTGGCGCGATGGCGACCTTTCAGAGGGTCTCCCGAGCGTGGGCGATATGCTGCGCGAGATCACCCAAGGCGATTTCGACGGCGCCAGCTATGACCGGGACTGGCCGGGCCGCGCCGCGAAGACGATGTGGTAAGCGGGTTGGCGATCAGGACGACAGGCCTTGAGACCCCATGTCGAGGAATTTCTTGCGCCGGGCCTTGATCAGCTCGGCGGGTTTCTTGCCTTCGAGCTCGGCCAGCATCAGCGAGATTTCCGAGCCGACCGAGGCGATGGCCGCCTGTTTGTCGCGCTGTGCGCCGCCCATCGGTTCCTTGATGATCCGATCGATCACGCCGAGCTTCTTCAGGTCCTGCGCGGTCAGGCGCAGCGCTTCGGCGGCTTCGCGCATCTTCTCGGCATCCTTCCAAAGGATCGAGGCGCAGCCTTCGGGCGAGATCACCGAATAGACGGAATGTTCGAGCATCGCGACGCGGTCGCCGGTCGCGAAGGCCACGGCGCCGCCGGAGCCGCCCTCGCCGATGATCACCGAGACCAGCGGGACGCCGATCTGCAGGCATTTCTCGGTCGAGCGGGCGATCGCCTCGGACTGGCCGCGCTCTTCCGCGCCCTTGCCCGGGTAGGCGCCGGGGGTGTCGATCAGCGCCACGACCGGCAGGCCGAAACGCGCGGCCATGTCCATCAGGCGGATCGCCTTGCGGTAGCCCTCGGGGCGGGCCATGCCGAAATTACGCTCGATGCGCGAGGCGGTGTCATGGCCCTTCTCATGGCCAATCACCATCACCGGCTTGTCGCCCAGCCGTGCGAGCCCGCCCATCACCGCATGGTCGTCGGCGAAGTTGCGATCGCCTGCGAGCGGCGTGAACTCGGTGAAGAGCTGGTCGATGTAATCCTTGCAATGCGGACGGTCGGGATGGCGCGCGACCTGGCATTTGCGCCAGGGCGAGAGGTCCTTGTAGAGGTCGCGCAGCATCTGCTCGGCCTTCTTGTCGAGGGCCACGGCCTCTTTCTCGACATCCATCTCCTCGTTCTGCCGGGCGAGCGCACGCAGCTCTTCGGCCTTGCCTTCGATTTCCGCCAGGGGTTTTTCGAATTCAAGATAGGTCATGGATCACTCCGCATCCGAAACTCGGGACTGTATGTCGTGGTCGGGGGGGAAATGCAACTGGCCGCGCGGGACAGTGCGACACATGCCGCAATTGCGAAATGCCTGCCCGGTGCTATGCTGCAATCGCAGGATACGCGCACTCCGACAGATGGGGGTGAAGATGGCATTCGAGATTGAGTTGACGCACCTGCCTTCGGTGCGGCTCGCAGGGTTGCCCCACAAGGGGCCTTATCCGACGATTGGTCCGATCTTTCAGGAACTGGCCGGGCTGATCCCGGAGCCGTCCTGGGTCGAGGTCGAAGGCGCGGCGATGATCGGGCATGACGATCCGCGCGAGGTCGCACCCGAGGAGTTGCGCTCTCATGCCTGTTTCCTCGTTGGAGAAGGGTTTGCGATGTTCCCGCCGCTCGAAGAGATCCGTTATCCGGCGGGAAATTACGCGGTGATGCGGGTGAAAGGGCCCTATTCGCTGCTTCCCGAGGCCTATCGCTGGCTCTCGGAGGAGTGGTTCCCAGCCTCGGGCCAGCGCCATCGTGACTTGCCAGCCTATGAGGTTTATCTCAACGACCCCGCCAATACGAAGCCCGAGGATCTGCTGACCGAAATCCGCTTGCCGCTGAAGGGGTGAGAGGCGGTCCGAGGTTTCGTGCTTCTGAAGACGGGCGCAGCAGGTTGACGTTTACGTCAGGCTGCCGAAACGGAGACGCCCCAGCCATGGGCCGGGGCGTTCCTCTTCCCTCATGCGGTCGGGCCTCCCCTCCCAACCGCTCCGGGATATCAAACCTTACCGTGATTCGTTCGCACGGGGCTTAATCTTTAATCATTTCGGCCTGTCTGACAATCACCTCGGCCTGTTTGATCGAAGCGATATCGACAAGACGACCCTTGTACACGGTCGCACCTTCACCACGTGCCTTGGCCTCTTCCATTGCGGCGAGGATCTCGCGGGCTTCGGTCACGGCCTCATCAGAAGGCGTAAAGACCTCATTTGCAAGGGCAATTTGCTTCGGGTGAATCGCCCATTTGCCGACCATGCCGAGCGTCGCCGAGCGCAGAGCCTGGGCGCGGAAGCCATCATCGTCGGAGAAATCGCCAAACGGGCCGTCGACCGGCAGGATGCCATGGGTGCGGCAGGCGGCGACGATCGCGGCTTGCGCCCAGTGCCAGGGGTCCGACCAGTATTTGGCGCCATCCCGCAGCATGTAGTAGTTTTCCTGAGTCCCGCCGATACCCGTCGTCTGCATCCCCATCGAGGCTGCGAAATCGGCCGCGCCGAGGCTCATCGCCTGAAGGCGGGGCGAGGCGGCGGCGATCTCTTCGACATGGGCGATGCCCGCGGCGCTCTCGATGATCACTTCGAGCGAGATCTTCTTGGTGCGGCCCTTCGCGGTCTCGATCGCGGTGACCAGCGCATCCACGGCATAGACATCGGCCGCACAGCCAACCTTCGGGATCATGATCTGGTCGATGCGCTCGGAGCCTTCCTCGAGCAGTTCGACCACGTCGCGATACCAATAGGGGGTGTCGAGCCCGTTGATGCGGACCGAGAGATACTTGGTGTTCCAGTCGATCTCGTGGCTGGCGGCGATGATGTTGCGGCGCGCCTGAGCCTTGTCGTTCGGGGCGACCGAATCCTCGAGGTCGAGGTTGATGACATCAGCCGCGGAGGCCGCCATCTTCGGGAAGAGCTTGGTGTTCGAGCCGGGCCCGAAGAGCTGGCAGCGGTTCGGACGGGCGGGGGCGGTCGGTTGCAGACGGAAGCTCATCGGCGCGGGCCTTTCGCAATGAAGTTACGTTTTTGGTTGCGGATTGGGTATATTGTTGCGCGCGCTCATGCAAGGCGATTTTGCGGGCGCAGAATCGCGAGCCGCGTTGCAGCATTGATTTCACGCAGACTGCACAAATCTTCGGCCTCGGGCGCATTTTGGTGAAGATTCTCCCACAAAGGGCAAAATAACGCACGGAAATCCCCAAGAAATTTTCCGGCCGCGCCCTAATATCTTCTGCAACGAGAAAACAGGGAGCTCACCATGGCGCTGATCGACACCCCCTATCTGCTGTTTCTGGGCGATGCCCCTGACCCGCTGGCCGCGAAAGTGGCGCAGGGGATCAAGGACTGGCGTCCCGAATTTGCCATCGGGCAATACCGCATGGAGGGGTGCCAGGCGGATATGGGCATTCCCGATCTCGACATCAAAGAAGCGATCGCGGCGGGCTGCAAGACGCTGGTGATCGGCGTTGCGAACCGCGGCGGGGTGATCAGCCAAGCCTGGAAGAAGGTGTTGGTCGAAGCGCTCGAAGAGGGGCTCGACCTGGCCTCGGGGCTGCACAACCTGCTGCGCGACGAGCCCGATCTGGTCGCGGTGGCCGAGGCCTGCGGGCGTCAGCTGCATGACGTGCGCATCCCGGCGGTGAAATACCCGATCGCCAATGGCGAGAAGCGCAAAGGCAAGCGTTGCCTCGCCGTGGGCACGGATTGCTCGGTCGGCAAGATGTATACCGCGCTGTGTCTCGAGCGCGAGATGCGCGATCGCGGCATGAAGGCCACCTTCCGCGCCACCGGCCAGACCGGCATCCTGATCACCGGCGACGGCGTGCCGCTCGATGCGGTGATCGCGGATTTCATGGCGGGCTCGATCGAGTACCTGACGCCCGATAACGAGGCCGATCACTGGGATCTGATCGAGGGGCAGGGGAGCCTGTTCCACGTCTCCTATTCCGGCGTGACGATGGCGCTGATCCATGGCGGTCAGCCCGACGCGCTGATCCTTTCGCACGAACCGACGCGGGCCAATATGCGCGGGCTTCCGGGCTATCAGCTGCCCTCGCTGGAGGCGCTGCGCGACATGGCGCTGGCGCTGGCGAAAGTGGCGAATCCCGAGTGTCAGGTGGTGGGCATCTCGGTCAACACCCAGAAGATGGGTGAAGATGAGGCCAAGGCCTATCTGGCGAAGGTCGAGGACGAGATGGGCCTGCCCGCAACCGACCCGTTCCGCTTTGGCGCAGGCAAGCTGGTGGACGCGCTCGCCGCGATCTGATTGTCTCGTCAATGAGCCCCGTCGGATGCTTCCGGCGGGGATTTTGAGACCAAGTCGAAGGGGGAGCGCCGATGATCCGGGTGCAGCACGATACGTTCAAGCTCGCGCAGGTTTTCACCATCTCGCGCGGATCGCGGACCGAGGCGAAGGTCGTCACGGTTTCGGTCGAGCGCGACGGGGTCAAGGGCTGGGGCGAATGCGTGCCTTACGCACGCTATGGCGAGAGCCTCGACAGCGTCACGGGTCAGATCGAGAGCGTGCCCGTCGATATCACGCGCGCCGAGCTGCAGGAGGCACTGCCCGCGGGGGCGGCGCGCAATGCGCTCGATTGTGCGCTGTGGGATTGGGAGGCCAA
This sequence comes from Thioclava pacifica DSM 10166, assembly GCF_000714535.1. Classification (GTDB taxonomy): domain Bacteria; phylum Pseudomonadota; class Alphaproteobacteria; order Rhodobacterales; family Rhodobacteraceae; genus Thioclava; species Thioclava pacifica. The sequence goes on from NZ_AUND01000023.1 coordinate 428,991, forward strand.
GTCGAAAGGCGTTCCGGTCTGGGAACTGGCCGGGATCGAGAAACCCGGTTCGCTGACCACGGCTTACACGCTGTCGCTCGACACGCCCGAGAAGATGCGCGAGGCGGCGGCGAAGCAGGCGGCGCGACCGCTGTTGAAGATCAAGCTCGGCACGCCCGAGGATCTGCCGCGGCTGCGTGCGGTGCGCGAGGGCGCGCCGACATCGCGCATCATTGTGGACGCCAACGAGGGCTGGGAGATCGAGACCTTTCTCGACATTCAGGCCGAGCTGAAAGCTCTGGGGGTGGCGCTGGTCGAGCAGCCGCTGCCCGCGGCGGCCGATGAGGCGCTGGCGGGGATCGAACGGCTGGTGCCGATCTGTGCCGATGAGAGCTGCCATACGAGCGAGGGGCTGCTGGACCTGCGCGGGAAATATGACGTCATCAACATCAAGCTCGACAAGACCGGCGGGCTGACCGAGGCGCTGCGGCTGCGCGCGATCGCGCGATCCGAAGGGTTCGGCGTGATGGTGGGCTGCATGGTCGGCTCGAGCCTTGCCATGGCGCCTGCGACGCTGGTGGCGCAGGGGGCGGACTATGTTGATCTTGACGGGCCGCTTCTTCTGGCCGAAGACCGCGACGTGCCGTTGCGTTATCGCGGCAGCGAGGTTTTGCCTCCCGAGCCTGCGCTCTGGGGTTGAGAGTTCTAAGGAGATCGAGATGAGCCGGATTGTCTATCTGAACGGGGAGTATCTGCCCGAAGAGGAGGCGAAGATCTCGATCTTCGACCGCGGCTTCGTGATGGGCGATGCGGTCTATGAGGTGACTTCGGTCCTCGGCGGCAAGATCCTCGAATTCGAAGGTCACATGAACCGCCTCGCCCGCTCGATGGCCGAGCTGGAAATGACCTGCGATCTGACCCGCGACGAATGGGTCGAGATTCACCGCGAGCTGATCAAGCGCAACAATATCGACGAGGGGATGGTCTATCTGCAGGTCTCGCGCGGCAATGCGGGCGATCGCGATTTCCACTATCCGCCGGAAGGCACGCCGCCGACCGTGGTGCTCTACACGCAGGCCAAGGAGAACCTGGCCGACGATCCGAAGGCGAAGGTGGGCATCAAGGTGATCTCGCTGCCCGACCTGCGCTGGCATCGCCGCGACATCAAGACGGTGCAGCTTCTGTACCCGTCGATGGCGAAGATGGCGGCCGAGAAGGCGGGCAAGAACGATGCCTGGTTTGTCGAGGACGGGTTCGTCACCGAAGGCTCGTCGAACAACGTCTATATCGTGAAGGGCAACAAGATCATCACCCGCCAGCTCTCGCACGATATCCTGCACGGGATCACCCGTGCCTCGCTGCTGAAATACGCGGCCGAAAGCCAGATGGAGATCGAGGAGCGTCCTTTCACCATCGAAGAGGCGCAGTCGGCCGATGAGGCTTTCTATACCTCGGCCTCGGCTTTCGTGATGCCGGTGGTCGAAGTGGATGGCGAAGCGATCGGGACGGGCAAGGTCGGGCCGGTGGCGGCGCGCCTGCGCGAAATCTATCTCGACGAGAGCCTCAAGGCCGCGATCTGATCGGCCGCGATCCTTTCCGAGAAACGAAAAACGCCCCGGCCAGCCCAGCCGGGGCGTTTTCCTCTCACGTGGTCGGCAGGTTCTCAGGCCGCCACGTGAGCGCGGAATTGCAAGATGCCGGGACCAAGCACCTCGGGTGCGGCATCGGCGATGATCAGGGCGGGCTCGCCCTCGATCTCGACCAGCGCGCCATTGGCGCAGGGCGAGAAGCGGATATCCTCTGGTCGCGGCGCGGGACCGATCAGTTCGAGCGCAATCACGTCGCCGGGCGCGAAGCCCTCGATGACCGGCAGCTCCGGGAAGCTGCGCTGGGGCGGCGCGGTTTCGGCGGCAGGTGCAGCTGCGGCCTCCGGCGCGGCGCTGGCCGGCTCTTCGTAGCGCGGCTTGGGCATGTAATCGGGCGCCGCGAGCATCTCCGAGATGCGCGAGAGGATCTCGGCGTCACGGGCTTCGGCGGCCGCCTCTTGCGGCGTCAGGGCACGCGCCTCTTCGAGCGGTGCCACCGGAGCGATCCGCGCGGCCTGCTCCTGCGCGGCGGCCACGGGTTTGCGCCGGAATTTGGGCAGGCGCAGCTTCAGGCGCGGCAGTGCCAATTTCGATCGGCGCGGCGCGGCGGTCGGCGCAGTCGCCTCACGCTTTGATGCGCGCGCCTCGGGATTGGCCAATCCCGCCCCATTCGGGATTTGCTCGGCCCAGCTCAGCAGGCAGAGAGCCATCGTCACGGCTATGAAAAGTCCAAGCATAATCGTTCACCCCTATCCTGCCTCCAAGTCTTCCCACGCGGACCCGGCAAGGCAACGCGTTTGTGGCGCGGAATCGGCGCGATTGTTCATCGCTGGTTAACCATTCGCGGCGGGGTGGGGGATTGACGCGCGGGGCGAAGAGGGGCGAGGTGGAGGCGCTGCTGACTGCCACGAAAAAGGCCGCGTCTGGCGCGGCCTCTTACGGGTTTGATTCGGTCGCTTCGCGTCTTACGCGTAGCTGGGCAGCATCGCGTTGCCGTAGAGATCCTCGGCATAGATCGCGCCCGCCGCCTTGAGTGCCGCGTAATCGACATCCTCGATCTGAGCCACGGTCTGGCCGTTGAGAGAGACCTCGGCGCCCGAGTCGCTCGGGCTGACTGAGAAGTTGGAGACCGCGGAGAGATCGTCCACCTCGATCGAGAGGAACTCGCCCGGCGTGCCTGGGGCCGGGTTCGGGCCGAGATCGCCGAAATCGGTGATCGAGACGGGATCTTCGCCGCCGGTCCACCAGATGCTGAAGAAATCCGAGCCGGTGCCGCCGGTCATCGTGTCGCCGTCATTGCCATAGAGGTAGTCGTCATTGGCCCCGCCATCGAGCAGGTCCGGCGCGTGATCGGTATCGCTGGCGATCAGGGCGTCGTTGCCATAGCCGCCATAAAGCTCATTCGAGCCCTCGAAATCGATCAGCGTGTCGGCCCCGAGATTGCCGCGCAGGACGTCATCGCCCTGGCTGCCGGTGATCGCATCATTGCCGTGGCCCCCGTCGATATAGTCGTCGCCCGTGCCGCCGACCGCGCCGAAGAAGCCCGAGTTTTCGTAGGCGTCGATGAATTCCTCGGCCGTGGTGGCATTCCACATCGCGTCCTCGGCCTCGGGCGAGATCGTTCCCATGTCGTCGCCGTCGCCGAGATAGATGTCGTCCTCGCCTGCGAGACCGAAGACGAAATCCGTGCCGTCGGTGCCGCGGATCGTGTCGTCGCCATTCGTGCCCATCGTCACCTGGTCAGGCGCGTCGACCTGGATTTCCTCGCCCTCGCCAGTTTCCTGATCGGTGTCGTCACGGTTCTCGTCGTCATTTTCGTGATCGGAATCATCATCGTTGAAAGCGACTGCAACCAAGGCAAGCGGTAGAAAAGAAAGAAGAAGAATCGCGAACATCCCAAAACCCCCAATGGAAATATTAACCATTGGATATCACGCGCCCTCACGAACGCGTCAACGATTATGGCACGAATGTGTGTTCACGTTTTTCCTTGCGCAACAATGCGCTACGCAAAGTGCGGATTGTCCGCGATCAGAGACCGCTCTCGTCCAGAACGCGTGTGAGGATCGGGGCGAGGCGCTCGGCCCATTCGCGTTGGCCCGCCTCGGTCGCGATCAGGTCGTTGCGGACCTCGATGAGCACGTTCGGACGGCCTTTGGACAGCGCATGGCGGTCGATCGAGTCGCCCTCCAGATGGCCCAGATAGGGTTGGTTGTCGCCCACGCACAGATCGCCCTCGGCTTCGAGCGCCGCGATCACCTCCAGGGCAAGGCGCGGATCGGCGGGGGCATGGAGAATGGCGACCTGCCACGGGCGCGGCGCGCGGCCCCGCAGCTGTGGGGTATAGGAGTGGATCGCGCAGATCACCGTGTCGTCGCGCCGCGCGGCGAGCCGTTCATAGGCGTCGTGATAGGGGCGGTGCAGCCGGTCGAGGCGTCTCTCCACCTCGGCGGTGTCGGCATGGCGGTTCGCGGGGATGATCGTGCCGTCATAGAGCTTCATCACCAGCGTCGGGTCGTCCTCACCGCGGTTCGGGTCGATCACCAGTCGCGAGAAATCCGTGGCGATCATCGGCGCGTCGAGCCGCTCGGCCAGCGCCTCCGAAAGCCCCAGCGCGCCCACGTCATAGGCGATATGACGCGCCATATCCTCGGCCGAAATCCCCAGATCGCCCCCGTTCACCCAGTCGGGCACGGTATTGCGCGCATGATCGCAAGTGACGAGCCAACGTGCAGGGCGCGCCTCTCCACTAATCGTATATGCTGCCTTTTGCGTCATTTTCTCTTCACGCTTTGTCGATAACGCCGGGATAACGGCAAAGAATGGCAGGCGCCAGTTGCGGCCCGCGACAAATTGCGCCATACGCTTACTTGGCCCACGACATGACAACTTTTTGAACGGAAAACGAGGACGCATGAGACGCCTTCGCAACGTGAAGATCGTGGCTACGCTGGGCCCTTCTTCTTCGGACTATGACAGCATCAAAGCCCTGTTCGTGGCGGGCGCGGACGTGTTCCGCCTCAACATGAGCCACGGCACCCATGACGAGCATCGCGCCCGTCATGCCATCATCCGCCAGCTCGAGGCCGAACATGGCCGCCCGATCGCGATCCTCGCCGATCTTCAGGGTCCGAAGCTGCGGGTGGGCACTTTCGCCGCCGGCGCCGCGGATCTGGAGGAGGGCGATGCCTTCCGCTTCGATCTGGTGGAGGAGCCGGGCACCAATCATCGCGTGCGCCTGCCGCATCCGGAGATCTTCGCAGCCCTCGAGAAGGGGTCGGAGCTTCTGGTCAATGACGGCAAGATCCGCCTTCAGGTCGAGGATTGCGGACCCGATTTCGCCAATTGCGTGGTGACGGTGGGTGGCACGATCTCGGACCGCAAGGGCGTGAACGTGCCTGACGTGCTGCTGCCGCTCGCGGCGCTCTCGGACAAGGACCGCAAGGATCTGGAATTCGCCTGCGAGATGGGCGTGGACTGGCTCGCGCTGAGTTTCGTGCAGCGTCCCGAGGATGTGGAAGAGGCCAAGATGCTGGCCAATGGCCGCGCCGCGGTGCTCTCGAAGATCGAGAAGCCCTCGGCCGTGCGCAGCTTCGACGAGATCCTCGCGGTCTCCGACGGGGTGATGGTGGCGCGTGGCGATCTGGGCGTCGAACTGCCGGTTCAGGCCGTGCCGCCGATCCAGAAACAGCTGATCCGCAAGTCCCGCGCCGCGGCCAAACCGGTGATCGTGGCGACGCAGATGCTCGAGAGCATGATCGAGAGCCCGATGCCGACGCGCGCCGAGGTCTCGGACGTGGCGACCGCGATCTATGAAGGCGCCGATGCGGTGATGCTGAGCGCGGAGTCCGCGGCGGGCAATTACCCGGTCGAAGCGGTCGAGACGATGAACAATGTCGCCGTCTCGGTCGAGAAGGACCCGACCTATCGCGAGATCATCGAGGCCTCGCGCTCGGCCGCACGCCAGACCGTCGCCGACGGGATCGTGGCCGCCGCCCGCGAGATCGCCGAGACCACCGACATCGCGGCGATCTGCGCCTATACGCAATCGGGCAAGACCGTCGCGCTGATCGCGCGCGAGCGTCCGCGCGTGCCGATCATCGCGCTCTCGCCGATCGATACGACGCTGCGCCGGGTCTCGTTGAACTGGGGCGTGCATGCGGTCCATTGCGGCGAGCTCGAACGCTTCAAGCAGGCCGTGGTCAACGCCGCCCGCGCGGCGCGCGATTTCGGCTTCGCCGATGAGACGCAGCAGATCGTGGTCACCGCCGGTGTGCCCTTCAACGTGCAGGGGACGACGAACATCCTGCGCGTGGCGCCCTGCGACGAGCGATTGATCTATCGCACCGACCCCGAGTAAGCTTTCCTTCGGGAAACCTGCTTCAGGGAGCGCGCGATGGAGTTCGCCGCCGGTGAAAGCGATCTGATCCTGACGATCGGTCTCGGGATCGCGATCTTCGCGATCCCCGCAGCCTTCTCGGCCTTCGCCGATGAACGCCCACCGCGCGTGGCCTCGGTGGCGATGGTGCTCGCGCTGGGGCTCGTGCTGCTCGCGTTGCTGTCGAAACCGGGCGGATACCGGTTCGACACGATCCCCGAAGCGATCGCGGGCACGATCGCGCGGGTGTCGAATTACTAGGCCGAAACGGGGTTTTCCCCCTTGCCAAACAGCCGCGCGCCGTCTATCAGGCGCGCTCTAACCCGCGCGGCCGGCCAATGTGGCATGCCGAGTCGCGCTTTCACACCCTGCAAAGGAGCTGTAAATGCCCAAGATGAAGACGAAATCCGCTGCCAAGAAGCGGTTCAAGTTCACTGCGACCGGCAAGGTCAAGGTGGGTCCGGCCGGCAAACGTCACGGCATGATCAAACGTTCGACGAAATTCATCCGCGAGACCGCTGGCACCATGGTGCTGAGCGAGTCGGACGCGAAGATCGTCAAGAAATACATGCCGTATAACCGCTGATTTCGGGAGACTTGAACAATGGCACGCGTCAAATCCGGTAAGGTCACCCACGCCTCGCACAAGAAAGTGCTCAAGAAGGCGAAAGGCTACTACGCCGCCCGCTCGCGCAACTTCCGCACCGCGACCCAGGCTGTCGACAAGGCGAACCAGTACGCCACGCGCGACCGCAAGGCCCGCAAGCGCAATTTCCGCGCCCTCTGGATCCAGCGTATCAACGCCGCCGTGCGCGCCGTCGATGCGGATCTGAGCTACTCGAAGTTCATCTTCGGCCTGGGCAAGGCCGGGATCGAAGTGGACCGCAAGGTTCTCGCCGATCTCGCCGTGCACGAGCCCGAAGCTTTCGGCGCGATCGTCGAGCAGGCGAAAGCCGCCGCTGCTGCGTAATCGCTCAGGCGAAGAGATTTGGGAAAGGCCGCTCCGATCGGGGCGGCCTTTTTCGTTTGGCAAAGAGGGCGGTGGCGGTGCCTTTCAGTCGGGGGAAGTCGGCTGTCATTGGCAAGACAGGGGGCGCTGCCCCCTCTGGCTGCGCCATTCACCCCGAGATATTTTCATCAAGAAGAAGGCCATCCCGGTTGGCGCCTAGACGCCGACATCAGGCCCCTGACAACTCAGCGGCTCGTGACTCTCGCTCAGTGAAACGAGCGGCTCGCTGGCGGTATCGCCCTTGAACTTTGCCACCAGGCCCTGCGGCCCGTCATAGAAGGTCCAGCATTGCAGGGGGATCTGCTCGCCGTAATCGAAGCAGATATATTGCCCGCTCTGGTACCAGTCGCCTTCCTTGCACTCATCTTCGGTGAAGGCCCAGATCACTTTCTGGCCGGGTTTGTACTGTTCGATCCCGTAGGGCTTTCCATAGGCGGAATAGGTAATGGTGCGTCCGACCGTGCGCGCGTCGAACTGCTCGGCGGTGAGCGGCGGGCCGAGAGCGTCTTGCGCCAGGGCCGAGACGGGCAGAAAGAGGATGAGGGCGAGGGCGGAAATCGAACGCATGGGGGAAGGCTTCCTCGGTAACGATAAGGCCAGCCTGCCAGATCGGACCGCGCTTGCCTAGAGACGCAAGGTCGCGCTCTTGCCCTGGCCAAGAGCCATTACGCGCTTGTCCATGACCCGGCGCCAGAGTGGCGGGAAGAGCGCGAGCGCCGCCATTGCGGGTAGCGAGCGCGGCAGTACGGGGCGTTTCTGCCCGTCGAGATCGCCAAGCCGCAGCGCCGGATATTCGCGCCCCGGATGGGCGTGGTGGTCGGAATGGCGCGGGGCATTGAGCATCCAGAGCGAGGTCACCGGATGAGGCGCATCCCAGCTGTGGCGGCTATCGACCGGCTCATAGCTGCCGTCGCCGCGCCGGTCGCGCGCGAGCCCGTAATGCTGGACGTAATCGGCCAGCAGGATCTGCAACTGCGCATAGGCGCAAAGGGCCAGGTAGGCGAGCGCGCCGCGCAGTCCGAACAGGATGCCGAAGAGCATCACGAACCACAGCCCGCCCATCACGTAGGACGGGTAGGGGCCGATCCGCGCGAGCAACGCCTGCACCCGGTCGCCCAGAGGCGCGCGCGGGTTGGGCTCGGGCAGGCGCGCGGCGCGGTCGCGCTCCATCTCGTAGCCGGCGATGAAGCTGCCGGCCCAGGCACGCGGCAGGAAGGCCCAGTAGCTCTCGCCCAGCTGCGCCGAGTTCGGATCGTCCGGGGTTGCGACAAACCGATGATGCACCAGCCGGTGCGCCGAGCTGTGATGGCCGTAGAGCAGCGAGATATAGATCCATTTCCCCAGCACGAAGAGCCGCCGGTCGGAGCGGTGGATCAGCTCATGCGCGTTGGAGTTCGACACCTGCCCGAAGAACAGCCCAAAGGCGAGCAGCACCGCAATCCAGCTCGGCCCTTCGAGCAGCGTGTAGCCAGACAGCGCCGCGACGCCGAGGAAGAGGAGTACGAAATGCACCCCGCCAAGCGCCAGAGAGAGCGCATCCGCGGCCGGAAATTCCGAGCCCTCGGGGGCGTCGGGGCTGGGGCGAGCGAGAAGTTCGTCGAGCACGAAGAGGCAGAGCGCGATCCAGATCAGCGCGGCCCAGGCGGCGATCCCGCCGAAGATGCCGGCCAGGATCAGCAGCGGTACCGGCAGGAAAGTCACGATCGCAAAGGTATCGACTTCGGGGATCTCCCGGCGCAACCCGAACAGCGTCGCAAGCGGCCCCGGCAGGCGGGAGCGCCTTACGTTTTCCTTGTTTTCCTGCATCTGCCTCAAGTCCGGTTCGATCGTCATGACAGTCTCTTGCGTTTTCCCCGCATTGTCCTCGCGATTTCGACCTTTTTGTGGCAGGGCTTGCGGGCTGTGGAAAAAACTGACCCTGTTGTGAGAATGATGTCCGCTGTTCTGATCTGTCTCGCGCTCGCCGCTATTTTCGCGCTGATCTACCTTTTTCGCCATGCAGGTGGGCCGCAAAGCCGCGCCAAGAGCGTGAGCAAGACGGCTGCGGTGGTCGCGCTGGTGCCGATGGCGGGGCTGGCCGGAGCGCCGTTGCCAATCCTTGTCGGGCTCGCCCTCGGAGCACTGGGCGATTTCGCGCTGTCACGCGACGGCCAGCGCGCTTTCCTCATCGGGATGGCGGGTTTCGCCGCAGGGCATCTCGCCTATCTCTGGGGCTTTCTGGAACTCGGCGCGATGCCCTCGGGCTGGACGATCGCGCTGATCGCGCTGGGGCTTTCGGCCGAGTTCTGGCTACTGCCGCGCACGGGTGGGCTGTGCTGGCCGGTGCGCGGTTATATCTGGATCATCGTTGCGATGGTGGCTGCCGCCCTGGGCTTGCCGGGAAGCCTTTGGCCGGTGATTGCGGGCAGTGTCGCCTTTGTCGCGTCCGATTTCATTCTTGCGCTCGAACTTTTCGTGCTGCGCGATGCGCGGTTGAAGCGGTTCGCCTCGAGGGCGCTCTGGGTGCTCTACTGGGGCGGGCAGGCGCTGATCGGCTGGGGCGCCGGGGCTTCGTTGAATGCGGGATAAGCCTTCCATCCTTGCCTGCGATGAACTAGGTGAAAACGGAAGGAAAGGCTTGGTCCATGTCGTTTTTCAAGAAGCTCAAATCGCGCCTGACGCGTTCCTCCTCGAAGCTCGAGCAAGGGCTCGAGGACATCGTGGCGGAGAATGCCGCGCCTGAGGATGAGGCTGAGACGCCCGAAGCCGAGCTGCCCGCAGCCCCCGAGACGGTCAATCTTCCCGATCCGACGCCGCCCGCACCGGGCTATGTGCCCGCGCCGGTGACCGAGCCGGTCGAAGAGGAAAACGCGCAGATCGCCAAGGCGCCGCTCGATATCGAGCCCGCCCCGGAACTCCCCGATCCCTCGCCGAAAAAGCCGGGCCTCTTCGGGCGTATCTTCGGCGGCGAGACGAAAGCTTCCGAGCCGCGCCGGGTGCTCGATGACGAGATGCTCGAAAGCCTCGAAGAGCTGTTGATCGCGTCCGATATGGGGGTGGATACGGCACTGCGCGTGTCCGCCAACCTCGCGGAAGGACGGATGGGCCGCAAGCTGTCGGTGACCGAGATCAAGGGGCTTCTGGCGCAGGAGATCGCGCGGATCATGGAACCCGTTGCCAAGCCGCTGCCGCTTTATCCCAAAAAGCCGCAGGTGGTGCTGGTCGTCGGCGTGAATGGCTCGGGCAAAACCACCACGATCGGCAAGCTCGCCTCTCAGTTCCGCGCCGCGGGCAAGAAGGTGGTGATCGCCGCAGGCGACACGTTCCGCGCGGCGGCCGTCGAACAGCTTCAGGTCTGGGGCACCCGCGCGGGCGTTCCGGTGCTGACCGCGCCCGAGGGCTCGGATCCCGCCTCGCTTGCCTTTGACGCGATGAAAAAGGCCGAGGCCGATGGGGCCGATCTGCTGATGATCGACACGGCCGGGCGGTTGCAGAACCGCGCCGACCTGATGGAGGAGCTCGCCAAGATCGTGCGCGTGATCCGCAAGGTCGACGAGAGCGCGCCGCATAACACGCTCCTCGTACTCGACGCGACGACGGGTCAGAACGCGCTTCAGCAGGTCGAGGTCTTCCGCAAGATCTCGGATGTCTCGGGTCTCGTTATGACCAAGCTCGACGGCACCGCGAAGGGTGGCGTGCTCGTCGCATTGGCTGACAAGTTCGGACTGCCGATCCATGCGATCGGCGTGGGCGAGCAGATCGACGACCTCGCCCCCTTCGATCCCGAAGAGTTCGCCCAGGCCCTCGTCGGGCTCGAGGACTGAACGAAGGAAGGGGGGCGCTGCCCCCCGCGCTGACGCGCTCCCCCCGGGATATTTCGGGCAATTGGAAGCTGGGCAGATCCCTGCCGTCAACGGCGTCCCATCTCCCGGAGGTGAATGGTGACGCCAGAGGGGACAGCGCCCCTTAGCCGCGCGCCGCTTTCTCGGCGATGCCGGAGGTGCCTTCGCGACGTTCCAGCTCGGCCAGCACATCGGCCAGCGCCACGTCGCGCGCGGCCAGCATCACCAGCAGGTGATAGAGGACATCCGCGGCCTCATAGGTGAGGTTTTCGCGGTCATTCTTCGCAGCAGCGATGATCGCTTCCACCGCTTCCTCGCCAAATTTCTCCGCGCATTTCTCCGGCCCCTTGGCGAGCAACTTCGCGGTCCAGGAGGTCTCGGGGTCAGCGCCCTTGCGGCTTTCGATGGTCGCGGCGAGTTGGTCCAGAATGCTCATTGCAGCCTCATCGGGATGCCCGCGGCGGCCATGTGTTCCTTGGCCTCGCGGATCGTGTATTCACCGAAATGGAAGATCGAAGCCGCGAGCACGGCCGAGGCCCCGCCCTTCGTCACGCCTTCCACCAGATGGTCGAGATTGCCTACACCTCCGCTCGCGATCACCGGCACGTCCACGGCATCCGAGATCGCCTTCGTCAGTTCGAGGTTGAACCCCGCGCGTGTGCCGTCGCGATCCATCGAGGTCAGCAGGATTTCCCCGGCGCCTTTCGCGGTCACGGTACGGGCGAATTCCACCGCGTCGATGCCGGTGGGCTTGCGGCCGCCATGGGTGAAGATCTCCCAGCGGCCCGGTTCGACCGTCTTGGCGTCGATCGCGCAGACGATGCATTGCGAGCCGAAGCGGTCGGCGGCCTCGGTGATCACGTTCGGATCGGCCACGGCGGCTGAGTTGAACGAGACCTTGTCGGCGCCCGCCAGCAGCAGCGCGCGCACGTCGTCATGGGTGCGCACCCCGCCGCCCACGGTCAGCGGCATGAAGCATTGCTCGGCGGTGCGGGTCACCAGATCGAACATCGTGCCGCGGTTCTCATGGGTCGCGTGGATGTCGAGGAAGCACAGCTCGTCGGCGCCCGCCGCGTCATAGGCTTTCGCGGCCTCGACCGGATCGCCCGCGTCGATCAGGTTGACGAAGTTCACGCCTTTGACCACGCGGCCATCGGCCACGTCGAGGCAGGGGATGATGCGGGTCTTCAGCATGGGCGGGCTCCTTTGGCGCCTTCATAGCGTGCGGCCCGCCGAAGGCAAAGGGGGGTCAGAGCGCCTCGACCGGGCACTGGGGCAGCAGTTTGCGCACCATCGCGGCGCTGCACAGATCGGTCGCGGGCGTGGTGACGGCGGCCGAGGCCCCTGCGGCGCCATGTTGAAGCGCCTCGGGCAGAGATTTGCCGCGCGCGAGCGCCAGCGTGAAGGCGGCGACGAAACTGTCGCCCGCCCCGACCTTCGAGACGACCTTGACCGGGGCGGCCTTGGCGAACCAACGCCCCTCGCGGGTGGCCAGCACATTGCCATCCGCGCCGCGCGCCACGATCACCGCATGGGCGAGCCCGCGCGTCACGAGGCTTTGCGCGAAATCCGCGCTGTCGGCGCGCTCGGGCAAGGTGCGCCCGGCCAGTTCCTCGGCCTCCAGATCGTCCATGCGCAGCACGTCGGCGGGTTTGGCCTCGGCGCTGAGCAGGTTGTGCAGCGCCTTGCCGGAGGTGTCGAGAAAGAGCCGTGCGCGGGTGCGAGAGATCCGCGTTGCGAGCCTTGCGGGGAAATCATCGGGCACGCCGGGCGGCTGGCTGCCCGAAAGCACCACGATCCCGCCTTCGGGCGCGGCCCGCGCGATCCGGCCGAGAGCCTTGTTGACATCGGCCGAGCCCCAGTCCGGGCCGGGCATGACGAAGCGGTATTGCTCACCAGTGGCCTGATCGGTGGCGGTCAGGCTCATCCGGGTTTCGCCCGGCGCGGGGAAGGGGAAAAGGCCGATCCCGGCCTCTGCCAGAAGCCGCATCACCTTGTCGCCAGTGGTCCCGCCGAGCGCCACGAAGGCGGTGGAGTTGCCCCCGAGCGCGGAGATCGCGCGGCTCACATTGAGCCCGCCCCCGCCCGGATCGGTGAGCGGCCGGGTGCAGCGCAGCTTTCGCTCGGGCGTCACCATGTCGGCCTCGATCGCGAGATCAACGGTCGGGTTCAGCGTGATCGTCAGGATCGAGGTCATTACGCGCTCCGCGGCTGAGGTTGCCCCGGATCATCGCAGTTGTGCGCCCATGATCAAGGGCGCAGACAGGGTTGTGAAAACACAAGCGCGCCGCACGAAGATCGCGCGGCGCGCCTGCTCGGAGCTTATGCGTCCCGCTCAGACATTGAGCTGATAGGTCATCGGGTGGAAGTGGAACCCGTCGCCCTTGGCCTCGAGGTGACCGACGCCGGGGAAGGGCATGTGATAGCCGATGAAGGCCAGCCGATCCGCCGCGACCATGCCCAGAAGCGATTTGCGCGTTGCCGCCGCCGCTTCCTTGTCCATGTCGAATTTGACTTCCCAATCGGGCTTCTGAAGCGACCAGACATAGTGATTGGTCGTATCGGCCGCGAGCATCAGCCCCTTGCCACCCGACTCGAGCCGGAAGGCCATGTGGCCCGGCGTATGGCCGAAGGCTTCGACCGCGGTGATCCCCGAGACGACCGAATCGCCGCCCTTGAGGAAGCTCATCTTCTCGGCCAGCGGGCGCACCTTGGCCTCAAAATTGTCATTGCCCGCGGCGGCCCAGTGATCGAATTCGGTCTGGCCGGTGATATAGGCGGCATTGGCGAAGGTCGCGCCACCCTCTCCCATCAGTCCGCCGATATGGTCGCCATGCATATGGGTGATCACGACATGGGTGATCTCGTCGGCCGAGTGACCCGCGGCGGCGAGCGCCGAGGTGATGCCATCGGGCGAGAGGCCCGTATCGAAGAGAATCTTTTCCGAGCCGGTCTCAACCAGCGTGGGGGTGAAGAAATTCAGCGACTTGTCGGCGGGGATATAGGCGGCCTCCGAGACGGCCGCAAAATCCTCGGGGCTCGCATTCATGCCGAAGATCGTCTGCGGGTTTTCCAGCTCGCGCGTGCCTGCGAGCAGGGTCGTCACGGTCAGATCGCCCAGTTGCATCCGGCGGTAGCGCGGAATGGCGGGCGGGGCCTCGCCGGTCTGCGCGGCGGCACCGCTACCCGTGAGAAGGGCGGGGGCTGCCGGCAGGAGGGCGGCGGTCTTCAGCGCGGTTCGGCGGGTCATGAAGCTCCGGGTCATCTCGTCTCTCCCTGTTGGTTTTGGGTCTCCCATGGTCGAAGTCTAGCGCATCGCGCCGCTTCTACAGAGTCGTGAACGCAGCGTGAGCGGAATTGGTTCACTCCCACCAGCGGTCGATCGCGGAAATATCCTCATCCGACCAGCCCAGGTGATGGGCCAGCTCATGCACGAAGATATGGGTGACGAGCGTGCCGAGGCTCTCGTTGCCGCGCGAGACCCACTCGTCGAGGATCGGCCGGCGGAAGAGCCAGATCACATCCGCATGCCCGCCCGGATCCATCACGGATTTCTCGGTTAGGGGAATGCCGTCATAAAGCCCGGTGAGTTCGAACGGGTCTTCGATCCCGAGTTCGGCGAGCATCTCCTCGGAGGCGAAATCCTCGACCCGGACCGCCACGCCCTCGGCGGCCTTGGCAAAGGCTTCGGGAAGGGCAGCGCGCGCGGCCTCGGCCAGCGCCTCGATCTCCTCGATGCCCGGGGCCATTACATCCTGCCAATCGTCGCTCTCGCCCATCGTGTTCTCCAAGCCGTTCTGCATGCTCCGCATAGCCCCTCATATGGACAAACGGGCCGCTCTGTGAAAGAGCAGGCGCCAACAGGAGTTTGCCCAGATGACCACCGTTACCCGTTTCGCCCCGTCGCCCACCGGCTATATCCATGTCGGCAACCTGCGCACCGCGCTGATGAACTACCTGATCGCCCGCAAGACCGGCGGCACGTTCATCCTGCGCCTCGACGATACCGACCAGGAACGCTCGAAGCAGGAATATATTGACGCGCTGAAGCAGGATCTCGAATGGCTCGGCATCGAGTGGGACCGCGAGGAGCGCCAGTCGCTGCGTCTCGAGCGTTACGCCGAGGTGGCCGAAGAGCTGAAGGCGGCAGGCAAGCTCTACGAGTGTTTCGAGAGCCCGACCGAGCTGGACCTCAAACGCAAGAAGCAGCTCAACATGGGCAAGCCGCCGGTCTATGACCGCGCGTCGATGCATCTGTCGGAAGCCGAGAAAGAGGCGCTGCGCGCCGAGGGTAAGGAAGGCTACTGGCGCTTCAAGCTCGAACTCGAGCGCATCGAGTGGACCGATGGCATCCTCGGCGATCTGTCGATTGACGCGGCTTCGGTGTCGGACCCGGTGCTGATCAAGGCCTCGGGGCAGGTGCTCTATACCTTCGCCTCGCCAGTGGACGACGCGGATATGGGCATCACCCATATCGTGCGCGGTGGCGATCACGTCACCAACACCGCGACCCAGATCCAGATCATCGAAGCGATCGGCGGCAAGGTCCCGGCCTTCGCGCACCACTCGCTTCTGACTGGCCCGCAGGGTGAAGAGCTGTCGAAGCGCCTCGGTGCGCTCTCGATCCGCGATCTGCGCGCCGAAGGGATCGCCCCCGAAGCGCTGCTGTCGATGATGGCGCGTCTGGGCTCGAGCCAGCCGATCGAGCTGAAGATGTCGATCGACGAGCTGGCCGACGGGTTCGAGCTGAGCCAGTTCGGCTCGGCCCCCACCAAGTTCGACCGCAACGACCTGATCCCGTTGACCCGCGCGCGCAACCAGCATCTGCCCTTCTCGGTGGTGGCCGACCGCATCGCGGCGCTGGGTATCCCCGAGGATCAGCGCGAGCGCTTCTGGGCCGTGGCTTCGCAGAATATCGACACGCTCGACGATCTGGCCGGCTGGGCCGATCTGTGCCTGAACGGCGCCGAGCCCGCGATTGCCGAGGAGGATCGCGAGTTCATCGCGCAGGCGATGACCCTGCTGCCCGAGCCGCCTTACACCGAGACCACCTGGAAGGATTGGACCTCGGCGGTGAAGGACGCCACGGGGCGCAAGGGCAAGGGGCTGTTCATGCCGCTGCGCAAGGCCGTGACCGGCATGGATCACGGGCCGGACATGGGCGAGCTGATGCCGCTTCTGCACAAGGTGCGCGCCAAGGGCTGAGGGGCTCGGGCCATCGGCGCTCCGTGTCACCTTTGGAGCGAACCAAGCAGGATCGAAAAAGGGCGGCTCCGCGAGGGGCCGCCCTTTTTTCCATTGTGATAGCGATATGTCAGCCCTGATGGATCAGCGTGCCGAACAGCTTCGGATCGAGGCTCGCGCTGGCGAAGGTCGGCCCTTCGGTCAGCACCGCCACCGCGTCGTGGCTGTGCAGGCTTTCCTGATGGCTCGCGACAACGCGGAAATCGCCAACGCGCGGCTCGGCCAGCAGACGCTCGGCGAAGGCGCGCACGGCATCCTCGACGAAGATCGGGTTCGCGGCGTTCAGCTCGGCGAAGGCCTGTTCGTCCTCGCGCTTCACCATCACCTGCGTTTCGGTCGGTACGGCGGCGCGGGCAAGGTCGATGAGATCCTCGAACCAGAGAATATTGCCGGGCTCCACCACCGCCGAGATCCGCGCGACGGAGCGCTGCGAATGCGGCGTCGCAAGCTGGCCGCGCGTGGCACGCGCGTGTTCGGAGAGCTCCAGCGAACAGGGGCAGGTCGAGGAATAGACGTAGTCGAGATGGAGCACCTTCGTGCGCACGCCCGCGACGTCGATCACTTCCAGCGCGAGGTCGTAATATTGCCAGCCCTCCAGCCCCGAGCGCAGCGAAGGGCGCTTTACCGGGAAGGAGACGCGCATCATCAGCCGCGCATCGAAGCTTTCCAGATCGTCCTTGTAATCGTCGAGAGCGGCTTCCATCACCTCGAAGGAAAAGCTCTTCTCGGCATGGGCATAGAAGCTGCGCATCACGCGGCTCATGTTGATGCCCTTCTTGTCCGCCTCGAGGCTGACCGTGCCGGTGACCGAGGTCTCCAGCGTCAGATCGCCATTGTCGCGTGTCTTGAAGCGCACCGGCAGGCGGAAATTCGAGATCCCCACATGTTCGATCCGGGTATGGGCGCCCACGATCAGCGAGGACGGGCCGTTCTGCAGATCGGGCAGCGAGGCCTTGTAGGCGGGATCGACGGTGAAGCTCTCGTCATACTCGCGCGAAAGATCGGGATAGTTCGACACGGCATGACCCGGCAGAAGCCGCGCGATCGCCGGATCAAGCTGCGCCACCTCGACGGGATCGGCCTGCGCGGCCCATGCACGCAAGGTCTCGAGCGCCTCGCGGGCCTCGTCATTATCGGGGGTCTCGATCCTGCCTTGCACGTTCATATCCTGTCCTCCGGTCGGCCCGGTCCCGCCTGATATGGGCGTTATAGGGGCTTTGTCCAAGGAAATACGTGCAAATGCGGCAATCGGTTCACCGGATCAGACGGCGTCGAGCGCCTGCCTGATATCGGCGACCAGATCCGAGCCATCCTCGATCCCCATCGAAATCCGCACCAGACCCGGCGTGATCTTGATCGCGGCGCGCTCCTCGTCCGACAGGTTCTTGTGCGTCGTCGTCGCCGGGTGGGTGGCGATGGATTTCGCGTCGCCGAGGTTGTTCGAGATCGACACGATCTGCAGCGCGTTGAGGAAACGGAACGCCGCCTCCTTGCCGCCCTTCAGGTCCAGCGCGAGCATCGTGCCGCCCGAGCCCATCTGGTCCATCGCGAGCCCGTGCTGCGGATGATCCATCAGGCCGGGATAGACGGTGCGCGCGAGCTTCTCATGGCCCGCGACCGCCGCCGCCACCGCTGCCGCATTGCCCGCTTGCGCGCGCACGCGCAGATCGAGTGTCTGCAGCCCGTTCAGCAGCACCCAGGCGTGGAACGGGCTCATCGCGCCGCCGGTATGCTTGAGATACATCTCAAGCGGGCCGCGGACGAACTCCTTCGTGCCACAGACCACACCGCCAAGCACACGCCCGCCGCCGTCGATATGCTTGGTCGCGGAATAGACGATGACATCTGCGCCCAGCTCCACCGCGCGCGAGAAGATCGGCGAGGCGAAGGCATTGTCCACCACGACGCTTGCGCCGCCCTCGTGCGCGATCTTGGCCACGCCTGCAATGTCGATCACCTCAAGGCCGGGGTTCGAGACGCTCTCGAAGAAACAGATCTTCGTCTCGGGGCGCATCGCGGCGCGCCACTCATCGAGCTGCGTGCCGTCAACCAGCGTCACCGAGACGCCGAAGCCCTGAAGCACCTTGAGCACATGCAGGCAGGAGCCGAACATCTGCCGCGCGGCGACGATGTGATCACCCGCCGTCACCTGACAGGTCAGCGCACCATTGATCGCGGCCATGCCGGAAGCGCAAGCGAAAGCGTCCTCGGTGCCCTCGATCGCGGCCATGCGGTCCTCGAACATCCGCGTCGTGGGATTGCCGTAGCGCGCATAAATGAACTCGTCATCACCCGAGGCCAGGAAACGCGCCTCGGCGGCCTCGGCCGAGGGGTAGACGAAGCCCTGCGTCAGGAACATCGCCTCGGCCATCTCGCCATACTGGCTGCGGCGAATGCCGTCATGGACGAGTTTGGTGCGGATCTTGCGCTCGGTCATGGATGCCTCCTGCGGCTCTCTGTCGCGGCTTGCCGTTGCGATAACGCGGGCGCGAGACAGGGTCAACGCATAGCGGATCCGTTTGTCGTGCGCGGCGATCGCTTCAATACCCGTTCGCACAGATCCCTGTGCGTTCGGGCGTTTAAGCCCGTGGGAACCCGGAGAAAGAAAACTGCGTTGGCTATTCAGTTTTCCCAAGCGCATCCGCGCGAGCCCGAAATCCGAGTTCTGTCATGCCGCTCATCGAGGTCCAAGCCAGCACCGAACTCCCCGCCGAGGTAATCGCGCGGGCTGCGGCCCTGCCCGAAGACGCGCCGATCGTGATCATGATCCACGGCTACGGCTATGCGGCCGGGGTCGAGGGGCGCGATCCGCATGACCATATCCTCTCGCTCGATCCCAATTATCACCTGCACACCGCGGTGAGCTGGCCACGTGCTCTGGGCTTTGCGGGCAGCAATCCGGGCGAGGGGCTGGGCATTGCCTTTTCGTGGCAATCGACGGGGCGGCTGAGCCGGATTTACGACATGGCCGAAATCACGGCGCAGCGCCTTGCCCGGCTGATCGCGGCGTTGCATGCGGCCTCCGGGCGGCCGGTCGGGATCATCGCCCATTCTATGGGGTGCCGGGTCGCGTTGCGGGCGCTGCGCCACGCCCATTCCGGGCAGGTCGCGCGGATGGTGCTGCTCGCCGCGGCCGAGTTCCAGAGCCGCGCCGAAGAGGCAATGGACAGCCCCGCCGGGCGCAGCTGCGAGGTGCTCAACGTCACCAGCCGCGAGAACGACCTGTTCGATTTCCTCTTCGAACTGGGCGTGGCGCGCGGGCGTGAGAAAAGCCTTGGCAATGGCCTGTCCGCACCGCGGCGCAACTGGCTCGACCTGCAGATCGACGCGCCCGAGGTGATAGCGGTGCTGGAGGGTCTGGGCTACCCCGTTGCAGCTCCGGAAAAACGCATCTGCCATTTCTCCTGCTACATGCGCTCTGGGCTGTTCGATCTCTACCGTCAGGTGCTGCGCCAGCCCGAGCGGCTGCCGCTGCCCTTCCTCGCCGAGGCTCTTCCCAAGGCTCAGACGCCGCGCTGGTCACGACTTTTTGCGCGCAAACGCACAGCGCGCTTCGCCTTGCCTTCGCTCCAGCGCGGTGCAGATTGATCCCCGACACGCAACTGCGGAGGGACCATGATCGATCTCTATTACTGGCCGACGCCGAATGGCTGGAAAATCTCGATCGCGCTGGAAGAGATGGGCCTGCCCTATGAGACCCATCTGATCAATATCGGCGCGGGCGACCAGTTCAAACCCGAGTTTCTGAAGATCTCGCCGAATAACCGGATGCCTGCGATCGTGGACCCGGACGGGCCCGATGGCGCGCCGATCTCGATCTTCGAGAGCGGCGCGATCCTGCAATATCTCGCGCGCAAGACCGGCCAGTTCTACGGCGAGACCGCGCGCGAACGGATCGCGGTCGAGGAATGGCTGTTCTGGCAGGTCGGCGGGCTCGGCCCGATGGCGGGACAGGCGCATCACTTCCTGAAATACGCGCCGGGGCTGGAGCCGCCGCAGGACCTGCCCTATGCCAAGGATCGCTACCGGACCGAGACCGGGCGTCTTTACGGCGTGATGGATCGGAAACTGGCCGAGACCCGCTATCTCGCGGGCGATTTCTACTCGATCGCGGATATGGCGGCCTGGGGCTGGGCGTCGCTCTGGGAAGGCCAACAGCAGACGCTGGATGACAAACCGAACCTGAAGCGCTGGCTCGATGAGTTATCGGCGCGCCCTGCGGTGCAGAAGGGTCGCGCGCTGGCCGCCGATCGCCGCGGCGGCACGCAATCGAAAGAGGCGCAGAAGGTTCTGTTCAAGCGCTAAGCACTGTCTTGGGTCTGGCTCGGGCGACCAGCCCGGGCCGCGCCCGTCCGGCCTTCGCGATGCTCAGGCGTTCGCCGGGTCGTCCTTCCACTGGAAGGCCGCTTTGTCCCGGCTCACCCCTCCCCCCGGGAGGGCGCATTGGCGATGTCTCGCGGGTTCAAGCGACTTCCGGGCTTTTGAGATAAAGCGCCAAGCCAAATGCGGATCAAAGCGCCCACCCAAGGCTCGGGCGCGGCCCTCCTCACTTTTCTTCCGCCCCGTCCTCTTCGGCCTTGTCGATTCCGTATTTCTCGAAGAGCTTCGCCTGCGCCATGATGAAGCCGATCAGGATGATCGGCAGGCCGAAGGTCTTGAAATCGACCCAGATCTCGTCCGACATCGTGCGCCAGACGACCTCGTTGGCGACCGCGAGCGCGAGAAATAGCCCGACAAAGCGCTTGGTCAGGATCATCCAGCCCGCGTGCTCCATCGGCAGGGCCTCCTCCATCACGAGCTGCAACCACGCCTTGCCGCGCAAGAGCCCCGCACCGAGAATCCCCGCGAAAAGCAGGTAGATGATCGTAGGCTTCATCTTGAAGAAGGTCGGGTCGTTGAGCCAGACCGAGAGCCCGCCGAAGATCAGAACCAGCACCAGCGTCGCGATCTGCATCGCCGAAAGCTTGCCCGTCAGCCGCCACAGTACCAGCGTCGAAAACGCGATGAGCGGGATGAACAGGGCGGTCGCGACGACGAAACCGGAATACTCCCGCCCGAGGATCTCGTAGCTGCCATCCTTGAGCCGGTTGAAGGCGATGAAAAACACGATCAATGGCCCCCAGTCGAGGCCTGCCTTCACCCAGGGGGAAATCTTCTTTTCTGCCATCTGCCCTATTGTCCTGCCATTTCCACGATCACCGCGCCCACGGCGATCAATCCCATCAATGCTGTGCGCCGCGGCCCGACCTTCTCGCCCAGAACGAGCCAGGCGATGAGCGCGGCAAAGACCGTCGAGGTCTCGCGCAGCACCGCCGCCTCGCCGACCTTGTCGAGCCGGGTCGCTAGCATGATCGCTCCGAAGGAGAAATAGGCGACGATCGCGCCAATAACACCCCTTTTCATCAAGGGCACGATTTCCGAGCTGGGCAGCTTCGTCCAGCGTCGCGCTGTGATGATCGGCATGAACCAGCCATCGATGAAGAAGAACCACGCAAGGAAGGTGAAAGGATCGGCGGTCGCGCGGATCCCGTAGGCGTCATAGGTGGTATAGAGAGCGACGAACGCCCCGGTCGCCACAGCCAGCATCAACGCGGGCACCATCGTCTCACGATCGACGGTGATGGTGCGCAGGTTGTAAAGCGCAAGACCGTAGATCCCCGAGAGCAGCACCGCGACGCCCGCCCATTGCCCCAGCGTGAAATGCTCGCCGAAGATGATCCCGGCACCGATCACCGCGAACAGGGGACCGGTGCCGCGCACCACCGGGTAGACCACGGTATAGGCGCCGCGCGAATAGCTCATCGCCTGCAGCAGCTTGTAGCCGACATGGATGAAGAACACGCCAACGAAGATCGGCCACATGAAGGGCTCGGGCCAGGGCACAACGAACAGCGCGAAGGGCGCCGCGATAATGCCATAGCTCGCATCGATCGCCGCCCGGCTGAGCCAGGGATCGTGCCGGCCTTTCTGCAACGCGCCGAAGAGCGCATGCAGGAAGGCTGCGAGCAGCGCGAGGCTGAGGGCGAGATGTTTGCCGGTCTCGGTCCCGGCAACGGAGATGATCCAGTCGCTCAATGCGGAATCCTTCTGGAGTGGGTCCTTCAAGGGCGGGATCAGGGGGCGCTGCCCCCTCTGGCCTCACGGCCATTCACCCCCGGGATATTTGGAGCAGTTGGAAACCAAGACCACGTCTTTTTTCAACTGTCCGAAATATCCCGGGGGAGCGTGCCGGCGCGGGGGTGGCGCCCCCCTTACTGGTCGAGGAGCTTGGCCACCGCACGCAGCTCGAATTTCTGGATCTTGCCGGTGGATGTCTTGGGAAGCTCGGCGAAGACCACGCGTTTCGGGGTCTTGAAGCCTGCGAGCCGTTCGCGGCAGAACTTGATGATCTCGTCTTCGCTGGCTTCCGCACCTTCTTTCAGTTCGACGAAGGCGCAGGGCACCTCGCCCCATTTCTCGTCCGGTTTGGCGACCACGGAGGCCAGCGAGACCGCCGGGTGGGCCGCGATCACGCCCTCGACCTCGACCGAGGAGACGTTCTCGCCGCCCGAGATGATGATGTCCTTCGCGCGATCGGTGATCTTGATGTAGCCGTCGGGATGCATGAAGGCGATGTCGCCGGAATGGAACACGCCGCCCTCGAAGGCTTCCTGCGTGGCTTGCGGGTTCTTGTAATAGCCCTTCATCACCATGTTGCCGCGGAACACGATCTCACCGAGATGCTGGGCGTCGCGGGCGACCTCATGGCCCTGATCATGCACGGTGACCTGTTCGAGCATTGGCATCGAGACCCCGGTGCGCGCCTTGAGATCGGCGCGTTCCTCGCCGGTGGTGCTTTCCCAGGAGGGCTTCCAGGTGCATTCGACGGCCGGGCCGTAGGTCTCGGTCAGCCCGTAGACCTGCGTGACGTTGAAGCCCAGAGGTTCGATCGCGGCGAGCGTCGAGGCGGGCGGCGGTGCGCCGGCGGTGAAGACCTCGACGATATGATCGAAGGGGCGGCGGTGCTCCTCTTTCGCGTTGATGATCGTGTTGAGCACGATCGGGGCGCCGCCGAAATGCGTGACCCCATGATCGGCGATCGCGTCATAGATCGCCTTCGCGGTCACATCGCGGCAGCACACGACCGTGCCGCCCATCATCGGGATCATCCAGCCATGCGTCCACGAGTTGCAATGGAAGAGCGGCACGATGGTCAGCAGCACCGGGTAAAGCTGCATCCGCCACGAGATCGCATTGGCCTGCGTCGACAGATAGGCCCCGCGGTGGTGATAGACGACGCCCTTCGGTCGCCCCGTGGTCCCGGAGGTGTAGTTGAGCGCGATGCTTTCCCATTCGTCTTCGGGCATGATCCAGGAAAACATCGGATCGCCCTCGGCCACGAGCTCTTCATATTCGAGATAATGCCCGGTGGGGTCGAACCCGTGCTGGGGATCGGCCACCTCGACGATCTGCGGGGCAGGCCCCTTCATCTTTTTCACCGCCTCTTCGGCGAGTGGCAGGAAGGCGGTATCGCACAGCACGATCTTCGCGCCGCCATGCGCGAAGATATAGGCGATGGTGTCGACATCGAGACGGGTGTTGATCGCGTTGAGGATCGCGCCACAGGCGGGCACACCGAAATGCGCCTCCATCTGGGGCTGGGTGTTGGGAAGGATGGTGGCGACAACGTCGCCCGGGTTGACGCCCCGCGCCTTGAGGGCAGAGGCGAGCTGGCTGACGCGGGCGTGGTAGTCGAGATAGCTCAGCTGCGTTTTGCCATAGACCAGTGCCGTGCGCTCGGGAAAGACCTCCAGCGCGCGGTTGAGATGCGACAGCGGCGTGAGCGGCACGAAATTCGCCGCGCATTTCTCCAGACCCGTTTCGTCGGCAAGCCAGCCCATGAAAACCTCCTCCGTCTCAATTCGATGCGCATCTTCGGGGCATGCGCGGGGAAAGGGAAGAGGGATTGCGCAATCTTTCGCGACGGCTAGTCTCGCGCGCATGATCCTTTCGCGCGGTCGCCGCTTCATCTTCGTCCATATCCCGAAAACCGGCGGCACGGCATTGGCTCTGGCGCTCGAGGCGCGGGCGATGGCCGAGGATATCCTCGTGGGCGATACGCCGAAGGCACGCCGGCGCAAGCGGCGGCTCGAGGGGATCGAAACGGCGGGGCGGCTGTGGAAACATTCGACGCTGGCCGACGGGCTGGGGCTCTATACCGAGCAGGAGGCGCGGGAGTTCTTCACCTTCACCCTTGTGCGCAACCCCTGGGACCGGGTGGTGAGCTATTACCATTGGCTGCGCGAGCAGAGCTTTGATCACCCGGCGGTTGGGCTGGCCAAGGCGCATGGATTTTCGGCTTTCCTGCACCATCCCATGACGCAGGCTGCACTCGTTAACTCGCCTTATACGAGTTATGTGACTCTCCCCGAGGGAGAGGAGCGCTGCGATCTGTTCATCCGATTGGAGAATCAGGTCGAGGACGCCGCCCATTTGGAGACACATTTGGGCTTTTCGGTCGCGCCCTTTGCGCGTTGCAACGTCTCCGAGCGCGATCGCGACTGGCGGAAATACTACTCCGATGCCGATGCGGAGCTGATTTTACGCCTCTGCGCAGGCGATATCGCGCGTTTCGGCTATCGATTCTCGCTTTCCTGAAGGTTTTTCGCGAATTGCGACGGACTCACGGACCAATCACAGTCTCGTGAGGTCGATTACTGTCTAAAAGTTAGCTTTGCCACGTTTCTGCCTTTTTTTGGCCCCGGAAATTGCGCGGGAATCATTTCGAGTAGGGATTACGGGAAAACGTGGCCCAGCAGGCCTTTCAGAAGGAAGACGCTCATGTTCCGTAAAACCGCCAAGGCTTTGGAAGCGAAAATCGCCCATGGGTTGCGCGCGGCGGAGGCCTTTGGTGCGGAGAGCCCTGAGATCGGCCTCGCCGAGGGGATCGTCGCGGGAACACGGATCGCGACCCATATGGGCTGGCGTCCGGTCGAGGCGATCGCGGTGGGCGACGAGGTGATGACCTTTGATCACGGCATGCGCCCGGTCGCGGGAGTGAAGCGGTCGCAGCTCTGGATCGGTGGCGGCTCTTGCCCGGTGCATCTCCAGCCGCTCGCGGTTCCGGTGGGGGCGCTTGGCAACAAGACCGCGATGCTGCTGCTGCCCGAACAGAGCGTGCTGGTCGAAAGCGACATGGCCGAAGCGGTCTATGGCGACCCCTTCGCGCTGATCCCGGCCGCGGCGCTCGTAGGCTATCGCGGCATCGACCGCATCACGCCGCACCAGCGCGTCGAGGTCGTGGTGCTGGAATTCGAAGAGGACGAGGTGATCTACGCCAACGGTTCGGGCCTGATCCATTGCGCCTCCGTTCATGCAGACGGGATTGCCGCTCTCTTCGACGAGGAGATGCCGAGCTATGAGGCGCTGCCGCTCGAGATGGCGCGTTCGATCGTGTCGGGACTGATCGACGAGGAGGAGACCGCGCACGCTTACGCCTACGCGGCGGAGTGATCGGGCGAGACGCAGGAGCCCAACAGGCCGAGCAGAGAGACAGGACGCCGTGACCTTCGGGGCGCGGCGTTTCTCATTTGCGGCAAGAACCTGGCATGCGATCCACCGCTGAAACCGAAAACGCCGGAGCCTTGCGACCCCGGCGCCTCGAATAGGCCCGCGCGGCGGTAGGGAACCGTCGCCCCGCGCGAGCCGCCATCTTCCGCGATCAGGCGGCTTTCGCAGCCTGACCCTCGCCGTAGCGGCCGTAGAAGGTCTCACCCTTGGCTGCGATGTCGCGCAGCAGGGCCGGGGCCTCGAAGCGCGGCCCGTATTGGGCGGTGAGCGCCTCGCAGATTTCCACGGCCTTGCCAGCGCCGATGATGTCGAGCCAGGAGAACGGGCCGCCCGACCACGGCGCAAAGCCCCAGCCGAGGATCGCGCCGACATCGCCTTCGCGGATGTCTTCCAGAACGCCCTGCTCAAACGCGCGCACGGCTTCCAGCACCTGCGCCATCAGCAGGCGATGCTGGACGTGATGCACATCGGGCTGCTCGTCGGCGCGCGGGTATTGCGCGTCGAGACCGTCCCAGAGACCCTGACGTTTGCCCTTCTCGTCATAGTCGTAGAAGCCCGCGTTGGACTTGCGGCCCATCCGACCCTCATCGGCCATCCAGAACAGCACGTCATCGACCGCGCCATCCGGGTAGGCATCGCCCATCGCGGCCTTGGTGGCCTTGGCGATCTTCACCCCGAGGTCGATCGAGGTCTCATCGACCAGTTGCAGCGGCCCCAGCGGCATGCCCACCATCGTCGCGGCATGTTCCACCAGCGTTGGGTTCACCCCCTCAGACACCATGCGGATGCCCTCGTTGATGTAAGGGATGATGCAGCGGTTGGCGTAGAAGAAGCGCGCATCGTTCACGACGATCGGCGTCTTGCGGATCTGGCGTACGAAATCGAGCGCCTTCGCCACGGCTGTCGGGCCGGTCTGCGCGCCCTTGATGATCTCCACCAGCATCATCTTGTCGACGGGCGAGAAGAAGTGGATGCCGATGAACTGCTCGGGACGCGCGCTGGCCTTGGCCAGTTCGGTGATCGGCAGGGTCGAGGTGTTGGTCGCGAAGATCGCGTCAGCCGGGATCACGGCCTCGGCCTTCTTGGTGACCTCGGCCTTGACGCCGACATCCTCGAACACCGCCTCCACGATCAGGTCGCAGCCTTCCAGCGCGGCGTAATCGGTGGTCGCGTTGATCAGGCCCAGCACCTTCGCCTTGCCTTCCTCGGTGACCTTCTTGCGCGAGATCCCCTTGTCGAGGATGCCCTCGGAATAGGACTTCCCGCGATCGGCGGCTTCCTGGCTGTTGTCGATCAGCACGACCTCGATGCCAGCCTTGGCCGAGACATAGGCGATACCCGCGCCCATCATGCCAGCGCCGAGGATACCGACCTTCTTCACCCTCTGATCGGGCACGTCGGGGCGGTTCGCGCCTTTCTCCAGCGCGCCCTTGTTGATGAAGAGCGACCGGATCATCGCGGTCGAGGACGGGTTCATCAGAACGTTGGTGAACCAGCGCGCCTCGATTTTCAGCGCCTGATCGAAGGGCACGAGCGCGCCTTCATAGACCGCCGACAGCAGCGCCTTGGCCGCCGGATAGACGCCCGCGGTCTTGCCATGCACCATCGCGGAAGCGCCGACGAAGGTCATGAAGCCCGCCGGGTGATAGGGTGCGCCGCCGGGCATCTTGTAGCCCTTGGCATCCCACGGCTTCACCAGATCGGCGTCCTTGGCGGCCAAAACCCATTCTTTCGCGGCCGCGAGCGGATCTTCGACGACCTCGTCGATCAGGCCCGCGGCTTTCGCCTTCTTCGGGTCCGAGAGCTTTCCTTCGAGCAGGAAGGGCGCCGCGACCATCGCACCGAGCTTGCGCGCGAGGCGCGTCGTGCCACCGCCGCCGGGGAAGATGCCGACCATGATCTCGGGCAGGCCGATCTTCGCCTTCGGATTGTCGGCGGCAAAGATGCGGTGCGTGGACAGCGGTAGTTCCAGACCAATGCCAAGCGCGGTGCCCGGGATCGCGGTCGCGATCGGCTTGCCGCCCTTGTTTGTCTTCGGATCCATGCCCGCGCGCTCGATCTTGCGCAGGACATGGTGCATCTGCATCACGCCATCGAAGATCGCCTGCGCGCCGCCCTTGCGCATCTCGGCGATGACGTTGAGGTCCATGCCGCCCGCGAAATCGGGCTTGCCCGAGGTGATGACTACGCCCTTCACGGCGTCATCGGCCAGCGCGGTGTCGATGAAGCTGTCGAGAAGCGCGAAGCCCTCCATGCTCATAACGTTCATCGACTTCTCGGGCACGTCCCAAGTGATGACGGCAACGCCGTCGCTGCCAAGTTCGTATTTGAAATCAGCCATTTGTTCCTCCCTCACACGCGCTCGATGATGGTCGCGGCGCCCATGCCGGACGCGACGCAAAGCGTGGCCAGACCGGTCGACAGGTCGCGGCGCTCCAGCTCATCCAGAAGCGTGCCGATGATGATCGCGCCGGTGGCGCCGAGCGGGTGGCCAAGCGCGATCGCGCCGCCATTGACGTTGACCTTGTCGGCATCGACCTGGAAGGCCTGCATGAAGCGCAGCACGACAGCCGCAAACGCCTCGTTCACCTCGAAGAGGTCGATATCCGAGATCGACATGCCGCTATCGGCCAGGATCTTCTCGGTCACCGGAACCGGGCCGGTCAGCATGATCGTCGGATCGGTGCCGATCTTCGCGGTGGCGCGGATGCGCGCGCGCGGCTTGAGGCCGTGGGCCTCGCCGAATTCCTTGTTGCCGATCAGGATCGCCGCAGCCCCGTCCACAATGCCCGACGAGTTGCCCGCGTGGTGGACGTGGTTGATATGATCGAGATGGGGGTATTTCAGCATCGCGACCTTGTCGAAGCCCGGCATCACCTCGCCCATGTCCTTGAACGAGGGCTTGAGCGCGCCGAGGCTGTCCATCGTCGTGCCCGGCCGCACGAATTCGTCGTGATCGAGGATCACGAGCCCGTTCTGGTCCTTCACCGGCACGATGGATTTGGCGAAACGGTTGTCCTTGATCGCCTCAGCCGCGCGGCGCTGCGATTCCACGCCGAGCGCGTCCACGTCTTCGCGGCTAAACCCGTATTCGGTGGCGATGATATCGGCCGAGATGCCCTGCGGGACGAAATAGGTCTTCATCGCCAGCGTCGGATCCACGGCGATCGCCGCCCCGTCCGAGCCCATCGCGACGCGGCCCATCATCTCGACGCCGCCCGCGATATAGCCCATGCCCGCGCCGCCCTTGATCTGGTTCGCGGCGAGGTTCACGGCTTCCATGCCGCTCGCGCAGAAGCGGTTGATCGAGAGGCCCGGAATGCGCTCGTCGAGATCCGACAGCAGCACCGCCGAGCGCGCCAGACAGCCGCCCTGTTCCATCACCTGGGTCGCGTTGCCCCAGATCACGTCCTCGACCGCGTGACCTTCGAGGCCGTTGCGCTCCTTGACCGCGTTCAGCAGCCGCGCCGACAGCGCGACCGAGCTGACCTCGTGCAGCGAGCCATCCTTGCGGCCCTTGCCCCGCGGCGTGCGGGCTGCGTCATAGATATAGGCTTCCGTCATAGTTCCTCCTCACGCCCGGTCGGAAGGGTTGCCGGGCATCAAATCATAGGGGTGTTTCCAACCGGGCAGGGCGGCGATGCCGTCCAGCCAGCGGTCGAGATTGGGGAAATCCTTGCGGTCGAACCCAAAGGGTTCGGGGTAGTAGAGGTAGCCGCAGCAGGCGAAATCGGCGAGGCTCGGGGCGTCACCCACAACCCAGTCGCGGCCCTCCATATGGCGCTCCAAAGTTTTCAGTGCTGTCAGCACGCGGCCCTTCAGCCAGCCGATCGCCTCCTGCGGGCGCTTCGCCTCGGGCAGGAAGTTCATCAGGAAGCGGAGCGAGCCCTGCTGGCCCGTGCCTTTCTGCGCGTCCCAGAACAGCCAGCGCATCATCTCCTGCCGGTCGTCCGCAAGGAACTTCCCGGTCTTCTCGGCCACATGAAGCTGGATCACGCAGGACTGCGACAGCGTCAGATCGCCCTCGGTGAACACCGGCGCCTCGGCCATCTCGTTGAGCGCCTGATATTCGGGGCTGCGCGCCTCGCCGTTGAAGAAATCGACATAGACGGGCTCCCAATCGTAGCCCGCAAGCTCCATCGTGAGCGCCGCCTTATAGGCATTGCCGGACTCGCCGAAGCAATAAAGCTTTGCCACCATCGTCACAGACCTCCCTGATCCTGGGCCCAATCTGGCCCCTAAGTGACGCGAACGTAAGCCCCTTGCGGGCTTCGCGCCGCAACGTCATTCGAACACGACGTTGCGTTCAACGCGAGGGCAAGGCGCGCGTTCCGTCGCGGGAGGTGACGGCAGGGTGAACGGTGCGAAAGCCGGGTGGTGGCGGTCTAGTTCACCGCCTCCATCGTGCCCGAGGGGAAGGTGATCCCTTCGAAATCGGGATAGACCTTGCGCAGGACGGCAAGTTGCGCGGGGCTGTCGATGCGCACGAGATACCATTCCTCGCCATCCTTCAGCGCCAGCGTGGTGTTCGTCGCGCGGATCTTGCCGACATTGGGCGCTTCCATCACCGACTCAGTCGGGATCTTGGCATAGGCGCGGCCCGAGGAGGTTTCGCCCGTCTCCATCGCGGCGGTATCCATCTTGAAGCTGTCCATCTTCACCGTGGCCATCGCCTCGGTGATCTGCTTGGACATCGCCGCCTCGAGCGCCTCGATCGGCATCCCGGCCTGATCGGCGATCACCTGCATCATCTTCGGCGGAACAGTGTCGAAGAAGACGGCGTAATCCTTCTTCTCGACCGCCTTTTCAAAGCCCGCGACCTCCTGCGTGACCGCGTTGCGATCAGCGGCGTCGAAGGCCGCGGCGGGCAGGGCGGAGGCGAGGATCAGGGCGAGGACAAGGGAGAAACGGGGCATGGTCGGGCCTTCCATCAGGATTTGCGCGCGTCGAGCTCGGCCTTGAAGAGCCGCAGCCGGTGATTGAGGTTTTCGTGATCGGTGACCGAGTTGAAATGCTCGAAGAGGAAAGTCAGCGCCTCGTCGGGCGTGATCCCGGCCTCCTGGGCAAAGCGGTTGAGCTGGCGATAGGCGTCATTCGTCATCGCGACCGGAAAGCGGCGCGTCAGGCGCAGGCGTTTGGGCATCAGTTTTCCTTGGATTGGTGCGAGACCACCACGGCGAGCAATTCCGGCCGGGTGGTATGGGCGGGCAGGGAGGGCAGCGCGTCGAGCCAGCCCTTGCGGGCCTCCATCCCGCCCTGATCTTGCGGACGGAACGGGAAGTCCGGGCTCAGGCACCCGGCCATGAATTCGAAGGTGTCATCGGTGCGCAGGTAGAGCGGGGTGCCGCAGGTCGGGCAGAAGCCGCGCTGCGAGATGTTCGAGCTGGCCCATTCCGTCGGTGCCGCGCCTTCCCAGAAGACGCGGGCGGCCGGAACCTCGTAGAGCGGCGCGAAGGCGTTGCCGGTGGCGCGCTGGCACATCCGGCAATGGCAGAGCCCGGCCTTGCCGGGACCGGCCGTGATGGTGAAGCGGATCGCCCCGCATTGGCAGCCGCCTTGGGTCTGCGGATGGTCTTGCGGGGCGTCGGTCAAGGCGGGCTTCCTCGGGGTGGTTCGGGGTGCGGTTCCGGGGCGGTTCGGCGCAGCGTATCGGGCCTATGGCGCACTGACCAGTGAGAAGAAAACACGATCTCTCCCCTTGAACCTTGTGGTGCGGAGGTTCTATTTCGAAACTCACACAGTGAACGGACAACCGTCCGGGGAGGCAGCGAAATGCGCAACGCGGCACTGATGCTCGGGATAATCGGCGGCTTGATCGCCATGCTCGTCGGCTTCTTCGGCTATGGCTATACCGAGGTGGTCCAGCGCCATTCCGAGGTGGGCGAGATGTTCGGTAATTTCGACAGGCCCGAACTGATCCGCTTCGCGAGTTTCTTTGCGCCGATTCTGGCGATTGCCGGAGGAGCGATGGCGAAGATCCGGGCGCTTTGGGGTGGCGCGCTGATGCTGATCGCGGGCGGTCTGGTCTATTACGCCTTCGGCTTCGGCGTCTTCACCATGTTCCCGATTGGCTTTTTGCTGCTGGGCGGTGTGCTGGCACTGGCCGCGGGCAAGCCGGATGAGCCGAAGGCGCATTTCTGAGCCGATACTTTCCGGCAGGACACGAAGGGCAGCGCCCGAGCCTGGGTGGGCGCGGGCGCGACCTGTGTGGTCCGCGCTTTATCGTGTCACAGTCCGCCCGACCCCTGAGCGCGCGATGAGCGTGAAAAAGCGCCCTCCCGGGGGGAGGGTCGGGCGCTGCCCGGGCTGGTCGCCCGGGCGCAGGGGCAATACCTCAGTCCCAAACCAAAAGGGCGCGGAAATCCGCGCCCTTTCTCGTCTCTTGCCTGTTCAATCAGAACTGATCGTCGGCCAGCGCCATGACCGGATCGGCGCCGGTCTCGATCCGCGCGAGGTGCATCGCGCAGGCTGGAAGCTGGCGGGCCATGTAGTAGCGGCCCGTGGCGATCTTGCCCTCGTAGAAGTCCTTGTCGGACGCCCCGTTGTCGAGCGCGGTAAAGGCGGCTTTCGCCATCCGCGTCCACATCAGGCCGAGGCAGACATGGCCCATCAGATGCATGAAGTCATACGAGCCTGAGAGCGCCGCATTGGGGTTTTTCATGCCGTTTTGCATGAAGAACATGCCCGCCGCCTGAAGCTGCTTCGAGGCATTCTTCAGCGCATCGGTGAAGGGCTTCATGCGCTCGTCATCGTCATGCGCCTTGCACTCGGCCTTGACCATCTCGAAGAAGGCCATGACGTGCTTGCCACCGTCCTGCGCGAGCTTGCGGCCCACGAGATCGAGCGCCTGAATGCCGTTCGCACCCTCGTAGATCATTGCGATACGCGCATCGCGCACATGCTGCGACATCGGCCAGTCTTCCGTGTAGCCGTGGCCGCCGAAGACCTGCTGCGCGGAGACGGCAGTCTCGAAGCCCTTGTCGGTCAGGAACCCCTTGATGACCGGGGTCATCAGCGAGATCAGCCCGTCGGCCTCCTTGTCGTCGAGCTTATGCGCCCGGTCGATCAGATGCGCGCCCCAGAAGGTGAAGGCGCGGGCGCCCTCGACGAAGCTCTTCTGGTCCATCAGCATCCGGCGCACGTCGGGGTGCACGATGATCGGGTCGGCGGCTTTCTCGGGCGCTTTCGCACCGGTCACGTCGCGGCCCTGGATGCGGTCCTTCGCGTAGGCCACGGCTTCCTGATAGGCGGCCTCGGCCACGGCGTAGCCCTGCAGGCCTACGCCCAGTCGCGCCTCGTTCATCATCGTGAACATCGCGCGCATGCCCTTGTGCAGGTCGCCCAGCAGCCAGCCCTTCGCGCCGTCATAGTTCATCACGCAGGTGGCATTGCCATGGATGCCCATCTTTTCTTCGAGCTTGCCGACCGAGACGCCGTTGCGTTCACCGAGCGAGCCGTCCTCGTTCACCAGGAACTTCGGCACGATGAAGAGCGAGATGCCCTTGGTGCCCTCACCGCCGCCCGGCGCCTTGGCCAGAACGAGGTGGATCACGTTTTCCGACAGGTCATGGTCGCCTGCCGAGATGAAGATCTTGGTGCCCGTGATCAGGTAGGAGCCATCGTCCTGCGGTTCGGCCTTGGTGCGCATCATGCCCAGATCGGTGCCGCAATGCGGCTCGGTCAGGTTCATTGTGCCGGTCCAGTCGCAGGTGACCATCTTCGGAAGATAGGTCGCCTTCTGCTCGTCGGTGCCATGGGCGTGGATCGCCGAATAGGCACCGTGGGTCAGGCCCTGATACATGTTGAAGGCCATGTTCGAGGACACGAACATCTCGCCCACCGCGCAGTTGAGCAGGTAGGGCATGCCCTGACCGCCATAGTCCGGGTCGCAATCGAGCGCGGTCCAGCCGCCCTCTTTCATTGCCTCGAAAGCCGCGTCGAAGCCCTTGGGCGTGCGGACCACGCCGTTCTCGAGCACGCAGCCCTCCTTGTCGCCCACTTCGTTCAGCGGGGCCAGAACCTCGGAGGACACCTTTCCGGCGGCGTCCAGCACAGCTTCGGTGAAGTCGCGGTCCAGCTCTTCGTAGCCCGGCACGCCGGCCTCCGAGATCTTCAGGACCTCATGCAGTACGAACTGCATATCCTTGGTGTTGGCGGTGTAGCTCGACATTGTTCGCTCCCTTTGGTCGTCGTCGCGGATCAGGCCGCGTCGTCGTGGCGAGCCTTCTCCAGTTCCTGTTCCGCCCAGTCGATCTGCCCGGCCAGTTCGTCAATCGCCTGACCCAGCTCGTCGCGCTGGCGTTTCATTTCCTCCAGACGTTGCTGCGCGAGCTTGATCGTCTCGCTCAGCTGCGTCTTCTGCTTGTCGCCCATCTCGTAGAGGTCCAGCAGCTGACGGATATCCTCCAGGCTGAAGCCAAAACGTTTGCCGCGCAGGATCAGTTTCAGCCGGGCGCGATCACGTCGCGTAAACAGCCGCTTCTGTCCCTCGCGAATGGGAAACAGCAACTCCTTGCTCTCGTAGAACCGCAGGGTGCGCGGCGTCACGTCAAACGCGTCGCACATCTCGCGGATCGTCATAACAGTCTCGGTCATACTCTCGGCCTCGTCGCTTCCTTAAGGTAATGCGAAGGGGCAGATCGTCTGTCCGCCTCCACATTACAAGAGATCTTTACGTGCACGTCACCGTAACGTGGCGTCACGAATTCGGTGACGTAATGTCAGGGAATTTTTACCACTCGGTAAAGCAAGTTTCTTTCGCTGAAACCAGTAATAATCGTCAAGCCCGCTTGCCCCGGTCAGGGCCGCGCTGACGCTAAGGAATGCATTTTGCAATCAGGAATCAAGTGTCTCCTGCACCTGATCACGCAATTGTCGGAGGTCTTCGATCGCGGCCTCGAGTTCTTGCTTCTGCTGGTCCAGAACGCCCAGCTGGCGGTCGGCCATCTCGATCCAGACCTTGTTTTGCTCTTCGGTGCCCTTCTGGTCGTAGATCATGAGCCATTGGCGCACCTCCTCGAGCGAGAAGCCGAAGCGGCGGCCACGCAGGATCAACGTCATCCGGGCAACTTCGCGCGGGCCATAGAAGCGTGAACGGCCTTCCTTCTGGGGATTCAGGAGCTCGATATATTCGTAATAGCGCAGCGTGCGCGCGGTCACGTCGAACCGCTCGCACATTTCCTTGAATGACAGCAACTCGGACATGATCGGCCTCCCGTTGGATCGTGAAGCTAGCGTGCCGGGCGGCAAGCTGCAAGCGATGCAGCGCGCCGCTCGGGGCAGGGTGCTCAGATCTCGATCGCCGAGAGGATCTCCGGCTCGATCACCGCGACCCCCGGCAACGCGTCGATCAGCGGCTGGGCCGTCTGTTCGAGGAGCGGGAAGGTCTTGTAATGGCAGGGGATGACGGTCTTGAAGTTGAAATACTTCTTCGCCGCCCAGGCCGCGCGCTTCATGTCCATCGTGTAATGGCCGCCTGCTGCGAGGATCCCGATATCGGGGTTATGCAGCTCACCCATCCACTCCATGTCGGCCATCACGTCGGTGTCGCCGGTGACGTAGATGGTGTGGCCCTCGGCCTCGATCATGAAGCCCGCAGGCTGGCCTGCATAGATCGGGTCGCCGCCCTTGTAGTCGATGGAGGCCGAATGGGTGGCGTTGACCATCGTCACCTTCACCCCGTTGAGATCGACCGTGCCGCCCTTGCCGAAGCCCACGGTTTCGGCCCCGTCCTTGCCGAGGATGATCGACATCTCGTGGATGCAGTAGACGGGAATGCCGAGCTCCTTCGCGATAGGGGCGGCATCGCTTGCGTGATCGCCATGGCCATGGGTCAGCAGAACATGGGTCGCACCCTTGATCGCCTCGCCACGCTTGTCATCCGGGAAGACGGGCGAGCCGGTGAGGAACGGGTCGAGCAGGATCACCGCATCGCCGGATTCGATGCGAAAGCCGGAATGGCCGAGCCAGATCAGTTTCATGTGTCAGTCCTCCTTTGCTGGCCCATAGTGTAGGGCGCAAATCCGCGCGCGAAAGGGGAGGAGGACCTCACGAATGGGCGGGGCGCTTGAAAGCCCCACTGGGTCGGGCTAAACCGCCTCCCAAGACAAGCGGAGAAGCATATGTCCATTGATATCGACACCGCCCGCAAGGTGGCGCATCTGGCCCGGATCCGGGTGCCCGAAGAGCACCTGCCGGAGCTTGCGCAGGAACTGTCCAACATCCTGACCTTCATGGAGCAGCTCAACGAGGTCGATGTCGAGGGCGTCGAGCCGATGACCTCGGTCACGCCGATGCGCCTCAAGCGCCGCGTCGACGAGGTGACCGATGGCGGTTACCAGGACAAGATCCTCAAGAACGCTCCCGATGCCCGCGAGGGCTTCTTTGCCGTGCCGAAGGTGGTCGAATGAGCCTGAACAAACTGACGATTGCCGCGGCGCGCGATGCGCTGAGATCGGGCGATGTGACCTCGGTCGAGCTAACCGAAGCCTGCCTGTCCGAGATCGAGGGAGCCGGGGCGCTCAACGCCTTCGTGCACAAGACCCCCGAGATCGCCCTAGAGCAGGCCAAGGCCGCCGATACCCGCATCAAGACGGGCGACGCGCCCGCGATGTGCGGCATCCCGCTGGGGATCAAGGATCTCTTTGCGACCAAGGGCGTCGCCACGCAGGCGGCCTCGAACATCCTTTCGGGCTTCAAGCCGGAATACGAATCCACCGTCACGCAGAACCTGTGGGACGCGGGCGCGGTGATGCTGGGCAAGCTCTCGATGGACGAGTTCGCGATGGGCTCTTCCAACGAGACCGCCTGCTACGGCCCCGTGGTGAACCCGTGGAAAGTCGATGAGCGGCAACTGACCCCGGGCGGCTCCTCGGGTGGCTCGGCTGCCGCCGTGGCCGCTGACCTCTGCCTCGCGGCGACCGGCACCGATACCGGCGGCTCGATCCGCCAGCCCGCCGCCTTCACCGGCATCGTCGGCATCAAGCCGACCTATGGCCGGGTGTCGCGCTGGGGCGTGGTGGCCTTTGCCTCGTCGCTCGATCAGGCGGGCCCGATGACCAAATCGGTGCGCGATGCGGCGATCATGCTGGGCACGATGTGCTCGCATGACCCGAAGGATTCGACCTCGGCCGATATCCCGGTGCCGGACTTTGAGGCGGCGCTGACCGGCGACATTCGCGGCAAGAAGATCGGCATCCCGAAGGAATACCGTCTCGACGGCATGCCCGCCGAGATCGGCAAGCTCTGGGATGACGGCATCGCGATGCTGAAGGATGCGGGCGCCGAGATCGTCGATATCTCGCTGCCGCATACGAAATACGCGCTGCCCGCCTATTACGTCGTGGCGCCCGCCGAGGCGTCCTCGAACCTCGCGCGCTATGACGGGGTGCGCTATGGCCACCGCGCCAAGCTCGCCGCGGGCGAGGGCATCGTGGACATGTATGAAAAGACCCGCGCCGAGGGCTTCGGCCCCGAGGTCCAGCGCCGCGTGATGATCGGCACCTATGTGCTGTCGGCGGGCTTCTACGACGCCTATTACAACCGCGCCCGCAAGGTCCGCGCGCTGATCAAGCGCGACTTCGAGCAGGTCTTCGCCCAAGGGATCGACGCGATCCTGACGCCCGCGACGCCGTCTTCGGCCTTCGGCCTTGGCGAGATGGCCGATGCCGATCCGGTCGCGATGTATCTCAATGATGTGTTCACCGTGACGGTGAACCTTGCGGGCCTTCCGGGCATTTCCGTGCCGTGCGGGCTGGACTCGAAAGGTCTGCCGCTCGGGCTGCAGCTGATCGGACGTCCCTGGGAAGAGGGCGATCTGCTCAACCACGCCCATGTGCTCGAACAAGCCGCGGGCTTCGCGGCGAAACCGGAGAAATGGTGGTAAGATGAAACAGGCGCTCGCGATCCTCGGTGGTGTTCTCGCCCTTTCGGGCTGTATCTCGACGATCCCCGATAGCGGGCCCGCCGCGCGTCGCGAGGCCGAGCTTCGTGGCCAGCCCATCCTGCCGCCTTCGGCGCAAAACGTGATGCCCGACGCGCCGGGCACGCTGCCCAACCCGTCGCCCCCCGGCGCGCCGCTGAATGCCACCGGCACGGCACTGCCCGGATCGACCGATGCGCTCTCGGCGCCCACGATCAATGCCGATGGCACGGTCGGTGCGAACCCGTCGGTGCCCGCGCCGCCGATGCCGGGCGATACGAACTCCGGTGCCACGATCGGCGCCGAAGCGATGCAGGCGCTGCAACAGACCGCGCCTGCGGGCTCCCAGCCCACACCCGTCGCGCCCGCGCCGATCGCCCAGCAGCCGATCACGGCCCAGGACAGCTCCGGCCCGAACCTCGCGGCCTATGCGCTCTCGGTGCATAACCGTCCGGGCCAGTCCGTCTACAAGCGTGGCGGCATGCATCTGACCTCGACCGAGAAGGCCTGCGCCAAATATGTCTCGGCTGATCAGGCGCAGCTTGCTTTCCTTGCAGCAGGTGGTCCCGAGCGTGACAAGCTCAATCTCGACCCGGATGGCGATGGCTTCGCCTGTGGCTGGGATCCGACCCCTTTCCAAGCCGCGCGGCAGTGAACGCGGGCTGGCCTTCACCTAATTTCGGCCCGCGCCGCGATGGCGCGGTGCCCGAGCTGATCGTGATCCACTACACGGCGATGTCGAGCTGTGCCGCCGCGCGCACGCGCCTCTGCCTGCCCGAGGCCGAGGTTTCGGCCCATTGGTTGATTGGGGAAGACGGGGCGACCGAGCAACTTGTGCCCGAAGAGATGCGTGCCTGGCATGCGGGTCTGGGCAGCTGGCGCGGGCATGGGGACGTGAATTCCCGCTCGATCGGGATCGAGCTCGACAATCTAGGCGAGCGCCCCTTCACCGAGCCGCAGATGGCTGCGCTGGAGCGTCTTTTGC
The DNA here is from genome assembly GCF_000714535.1 of Thioclava pacifica DSM 10166. GTDB lineage: Bacteria > Pseudomonadota > Alphaproteobacteria > Rhodobacterales > Rhodobacteraceae > Thioclava > Thioclava pacifica. The sequence continues at coordinate 467,462 of NZ_AUND01000023.1, forward strand.
CGCAGATCATGGCGCGCTGGGCGATCCCGCCGGAAAATGTGCTCGGACATTCCGACTTCGCACCGGGCCGCAAGATTGACCCGGGGCCGCGTTTCGACTGGCTGCGGCTGGCGCGGCAGGGGCTCTCGATCTGGCCTGAGCCGCGCAGCGCCCCGCAACCGGATCCCGAAACCTTCTGCGCACTTGCCCAGAGCTTCGGCTATCCCGAGGCGCCGCTCTCGGTACTTCTGCTCGCCTTCCGCCTGCGCTTCCGCCCGCACCATGACGGCCCGCTCGATACGCGCGACATGGCGCTTGTTGCCGATCTCGCACTGCGTTTCGGTGATGATGGCGGAGCGTGGCGCGCGGGATAGGGGGGCGCCGCCCCCTCTTTGCTGCGCAAATTCACCCCCGAGATATTTCCATCAAGAAGAAGGGGCCGGTCGTTTTGTTCTTCTTCTTGATCCAAATATCTCGGGGGTGAGCGCGTGAGCGCGAGGGGGCAGCGCCCCCTCAACGCGTCAGGGCTTGATATAGCTGTAGCCCTGCTTTTGCAGCTCGACGAGATAGGCCGCGCCCGAGGGGACGACCTCGGCTTCTTCGAGCATCGGCGGGGCAGCCCCCTGTTTCTTGGTCATTCCCGCGATCGTGTTGGCGCAGGCGCGGAAATGGATCGGTTGTTCGGTCATCGCGATTTCCTCGATCCGGGCTTTCACCGGCGAGGTGTCCGAGCGCAGCATGTTCAGACCGGGCCCGTAGGTCACGAGCTCGATATTCACGTCCTGGCCCTGCTCTTTGTAATACTCGATGAGGTTCATCGCGTTGTTGAGCGCGATGTTCATCACCTGCGGATCGCTGCTGTTGACCTGGATCGCGATCTTTTCGGTCGCGAGGGCCGGCATCGCCCAAAGTGCCGCCGCGAGCGCCAGCCCGAGGCGGGTTCCTCCCTTGTGCATGTGATCTCCCTTTCACATTATGAAGTTTCAGCCTCCGCCCGACTCGCATGAAAATCAAGAAAAAGCGCGCTCCACCCCCTTGGCTTCTCACGTAGTCGTGAATTGGCACTCTTCGCGTGTGCAGCATTTGATCATGTTCGGGCGGTGCGCCCGCAGGGCAGTACGACAGGAGAGTAACGATGGCCGAGATGACTTCGCTTCGCCGCCTGCTGGGGCTTGCCGGGGCGGTCTTCGCCTTTCTGACGGTGATGGTGGGCACGACGATGCCGACGGTGCTCTACCCGCTCTACCGGCAGGAATTCGGGTTCTCCGAGGTGATCATCACGGTGATTTTCGCGGTCTATGCAGGCGGCGTGATCACGGCGCTTCTGGCGACCGGGCGCTGGTCGGACCAGATCGGGCGGCGACCGATGCTGCTTCTGGGGCTGATCTGCGCGGGCGCGAGCGATCTGATCTTCTGGCAGGCGCAGGGGCTGGGCTGGCTTCTGGCGGGGCGGTTCGTCTCGGGGCTGTCGGCGGGGATCTATACCGGAGCCGCGACGGTCGCGGTGATCGAGCTGGCCGGGCCGCGGCTGCGCGAGGCGGGCACGTTCGCCGCCATCGCGGCCAATCTGGGCGGGCTCGGGATCGGGCCGCTCTTTGCCGCCTCCATGGTGGCGCTGCTGCCCGGTCCGCTGGCCGCCCCCTACCTTTCGCATCTCGCCCTCGCGGGCTTTGCGGTGCTCTTGATCCTTTTGGCCCCCGAGACCGTGCGCATTCCCTCGCGCCCACGACTGCAATTTCAGCGTCTGAGCCTGCCGCGCGAGGTCGTGCCGGTCTTTGTGCCCGCCGCGGTCGCCGCCTTCGCTGGCTTCATGGTGGCGGGGTTCTTCACCGCTGTCTCTCCCGCCTATCTGGGGGAGGTCCTGGGCCGTCACAGTCCCTTCCTGATCGGGCTCGACGTGGCCTCTTTGCTGATCTCCTCGGTCGTGGGGCAGCTGGCGGTGGGGGTCCTGCCCGAGCGTCTGCGCCTGCCGATCGGGGTCTCGATCCTGTTCAGCGGCGTGGTGATCCTCGCCGCGGGGCTCGGGCTGGCGCATCTGTGGCTGATCTTCCTCGGTGCGATGGTGGCGGGGTTCGGTCATGGCATCGGATTGCGCGCGGGGCTTGGAAATGTCGCGCAGGCGGCGCCTGAGACCGAACGCGCGGGCGTGACCTCGACCTTCTTCACCGTGGCCTATGTCGCGATCTCGCTGCCCGTGGTGGGGGTGGGGGTTGCGAGTGCAGAATTCGGGCTTCGCGCGACCAGTCTCGGCTTTGCCGGGATCGTGGCGACGCTTTGTCTGATCGCGATCGTGCTGCTGTTGCGCGACATCCGCCGCGGGACGGGCCGGGGAGCGGCGCAGGTCGCCGACTAAGAGCGTGATTGACGGCTCTCGCGCGATTGCCTATCTGCTGAGCCGCGCGGATGGCCGGATGACCGCGAGCGCCCGTAACCCCGCGTCCAGCGGGTAGTCGGGGGCCCGAGGAAAGTCCGGACTCCATGAAGCGACGGTGCCGGGTAACGCCCGGGCGGGGCAACCCGACGGAAAGCGCCACAGAGATGAAACCGCCCTGCTATGGCAGGGTAAGGGTGAAACGGTGGGGTAAGAGCCCACCGCGGGACTGGCAACAGGACCGGCACGGCAAGCCCCACCGGGAGCAACGCCGAATAGGGATCGCGCGCCGCGCTCGGCAACGGGTGACGGCAGGGGAGCTTCGCCCCGAGCGGTCCGGGTTGGCGGCTGGACCCCGTGAGCAATCGCGGGGCGAGAGGAATGGTCATCCATGGGGCGCAAGCCCCGGGACAGAATCCGGCTTACAGGCCATCCGCGCAAATTCCTCGATTTTTCAGACGGGGCTCCGTGCCGCCCGTGTTACGCTGGTCTTCCGTGCCAGTATCCGGAGCGTTCGGGCCATGTTGCGTGCCATCCAAACCGTTTTCTCGAAATATGCCACCTTCTCGGGGCGGGCCGCGCGGCCCGAGTTCTGGTGGTGGACCCTGTTTGTCTTCCTCGTCCTCATCGTCACGCGGATCATCGACTATGCCGTGGTGATGCCGATGCTCGGGGCGGATGCGATCCAGCGCGAGGACGGGCAGCCTCTGAGCATGATCGTCCTGCTGGCGCTGTTGCTGCCCTCGCTGGCGGTCGCCGTGCGGCGGCTGCATGATACGGGACGCAGCGGCTGGTGGCTGCTGATCGGGCTGATCCCGATCGTGGGAAGTCTCGTGCTGTTGTGGTTCTACATCCAGCCCGGCAAGGCGGGGCCGCCCTCGGTGCCTGGCTGATCGCGCATCACGCACAACGGCTCTGCAGCTTCGTGACTTGCCTTCGGCGATATTTCGACCACCCTTCTGGATCACAAGACGTGACGAATGGAGAGGATTTGCGACCATGGGCTACACGATCGACACGGTGCTGAGCGGAGACTTCGACGCGGTGGAGGCGAAGGTGCGCGAGGCGCTGGCCGCCAAGGGTTTCGGCGTGCTCACCGAGATCAATGTCTCGGCCACCATGAAGGCCAAGCTCGACAAGGATATGCCGCGCTACAAGATCCTGGGCGCCTGCAATCCCAAGCTGGCCTTCGAGGCGATCAGCCATGTGCCCAGGATCGGCGTGATGCTGCCCTGCAACGTGATCTTGCGCGAAACCGATGAGGGCATCGCGGTTTCGGCGGTCGATCCGGTCGCCTCGATGCTGGCCGTCGAGAACGATGATCTCGTCGAGGTGGCGAGCCAGGTGCGCCAGATGCTCGCAGAGGTGATCGCGGGGCTTTGATCGTGCCTTGAAATTTCTCTGGCCAAAGCGGGCGAGACGCGCAAAGCTGACCTCGACGTAACTCAACTTCGGGGGAATGCCATGAGCTTCGTGAAGACCTTGGCCACTCTTGCGGTCGGCTTTGCCGCTGCGAAGGGCGTGGAGAAATTCAACAAGATGGGCGGTCTCGACGGGATGAAGGATGCGCTCGGCAAGGCGGGCGAACCCGGCGGTGTGGCCGATCAGATGGGCGATTGGGCCGAGAAGATGGGGATGCCCGGCGGCAAGGAAACCGTGCGGGGCATGTTCACCCAGTTCGGCAATCAGGCAGCCTCGGCGACCGCAGCGACTGAGGCTGGCCTCGGCGCGCTGATCGGCGCTATGACGGGGGCGGCCAAGACCGGCGCGAGCGGGATATCGGACATGCTCGGCGCGGTGACCGCGGGCACGCCGGTCAACGCGATGATGGAAGATCAGGCCAAGCTGATGATCCGTGCGATGATCCAGGCGGCCAAAGCCGATGGCGAGATCGATGAGAGCGAGCGCCAGACCATTCTCGATCATCTCAGTGATGCCTCCGACGAGGAGATCGCCTTCGTGAAATCCGAGCTTGAAGCCGATGTCGATGTGACCGCGCTGGCCGCCTCCACGGCGGATCACATGAAAGCGCAGGTCTATTCCGCGGCGCTGATGCCGATCACCGTCGATACCGAGGCCGAGAAGCAATATCTCGCGAATCTCGCCGCCGCGCTGGGTCTTGAGACCGCAAAGGTCGCGCAGATCCACGAGGCAATGGGCAAACCGCTGATCTGATCGGGCCGTGAGAGGCCTTTCCGGCAGGGCGGAAAATAAATTTCAACGCCCTGTCCGGTTTCTCGGTTGACTCCGCATGGCGCATCGCTAAAAGGCGGGCTTCAAGGATTCCGCGGGTGCGCGCATTGGTGCCCGGAGCTAGGAGATAGACAATGGCGAAGCCGACGACGATCAAGATCCGTCTGAACTCGACGGCGGGCACCGGGCACTTCTACGTGACCAAGAAGAATGCCCGCACCATGACTGAAAAAATGACCGTGAACAAATACGATCCGGTCGTTCGCAAGCATGTCGAATACAAGGAAGGCAAGATCAAGTAAGATCGCCTGACTTGACGGGATAAGGGCCGCGCCTCCGGGCGCGGCTTTTTTCTTTTGTGGTTCTGGGATGTGCCTTCTCGGCATGGGCAGTTCCTGACCGCCGCCTCAGGCGGGCGCTGCGGCGCTACCAGCAGGCGGATCGAGGCTACGAGAATTTGGTTGGGGTAGAGGACGGTCCTTGGTGGAGAGCGGTGCTTTAAGGTGCTGGTCCCGTTGAAACGTCGGCGCATTGCCTGCGCAATCCGCGTTCGCCCCACAGCCCCTCCGATCCACGCTTTCAGCGCAGACCGCAGTTTACCCCACCAGCCAAAGCGACAGGTAGAGCGCGCCGAGCCCGCCAAGGATCGCCCAAAGCGTATTGCGCGTCATCACCCCCACCCCAAGAGCGGCAAAGGCCGCGATCAGCCGTGCAGGGTCGGTCTCGCCGCCGGTCCCCGAAGGCCAGAGCACGAGCGGCGCCACCAGCCCCGGCAGCACTGCTACGGGCGTGTAGCGCAGGTAGCGCAGCGCCCATTCCGGCAATTGCCGGTCGCCCAGGAACCCGAGGAAGGAGAAACGCAGGTAGAAGGTGCCGACGCCAAGCGCGGCGATGATCCCCCAGACCAGTGCATCCGAATAGCCGTTCATCCCTGCACCGCCTTTCTGCGTGCCACCCAGAGCTCCACCTGCGCGCCCGTCACCATCGCAGCGAGGGCCGCGATCATGAGGCCCACGCCCGAGGGCAGGAAGCTCAGCGCCAGCGCCCCCACCACCGAGACCAGCGCCGCTGCGACATGGGCCAGCGTGCGCAGTGCGGGACCGATCATCGCGAGGAAGGTGATCGGCACGGCGAAATCGAGTGCGAATTCCGGCGGAATCTGCGCGCCCACCAACGCGCCCACCAGCGTCGCGACATACCAGTTCGGACAGACCGGGGTGCAGACGCCCGCGTAATAGGCCAGCTTCGCAGCGCGGCTCATCTCGCGATGGCTCTCGTATTCATTGGCGGCCAGAGCGTAAGCCTGATCGACCATGAAATAGGCCACCAGCGCCTTCTGCCAGGTCTTCGCCTTGCCCAGATGCGGGGTGAGCGCCGCCGAATACATCGCCATGCGCAAGTTGACTGCAAGCGAGGCCGCCAGCACCAGCACCACGGGGGCATGATCGCCCATCAGCTGAAGCGCGGTGAATTGCGCCGCCCCCGCGATCACCATGATCGAGAAGCCCATCACCTGCGCCAGATCGAGCCCCGCTTTCGTCGCGGCCACGCCGAACAGGAGCCCAAAAGGCACGATGACGAGCAGGAAAGGCAGCCCGTGGCGAACTCCACGCCAATAGGCGTCCCTGATTGCGGCGCTTTCGGACATGATACTTGTCTCCCGAACCCAGTTGCGGGACAGATAGGCGGGGCCGCGTGGAAAGGCAAAGCGCGAGATTGTAATGGAGGCAATCGCAAGGGTGGATCGTCAGGTGGTCGCAGTGATCCTCGCCGGAGGGCAGGGGCGCCGAATGGGCGGCACCGACAAGGCGATGCTGTCGCTTGCCGGGCGCCCGCTCTTTGCCCATGTCGCGGCGCGGATAGGGCCGCAGGTGACACAGCTCGCGATCTCCGCCAATGGCGACCCTCTGCTGTTCGCGCCGATCCCGGTCCTGCCCGATCCTCCTGCGCGGCGCGGCGAGGGGCCGCTGGCGGGTATTCTCAGCGCGCTCTATTGGGCTGAGGAGCTGGGCGCGCGTTCGGTCCTGAGCGTGCCGGTCGACACGCCCTTCCTGCCCGGCGATCTCGTGTCGCGGCTTTCCGGGGCAGGCCATTCGATCGCCTGCTCCCAGGGCCGTGCCCATCCCAGCGTGGCGCTCTGGCCGGTGAGCCTGCGTCCCCGCATCGAGAGTCTATTCGCCCAAGGCGAGCGCCGCCTGCGCGTGGCCGCCGAGGGCGCGCGCGAGATCGTCTTCGACGCCGCCCACGACCCCTTCACCAACCTCAACACACCCGAGGATCTGCGCGCCGCCGAAGCGATTCTTGCGAAAGGCGTACCATGAGTATCGCCCTGCGCCACGGGCTCGACCCCGGTCACCGGGCCGAGGCCGCGCGTCTTTACTGGCAGGCCTTCGGCAGCAAGCTCGGCCGCGTCATGGGGCCCGAACCCCGCGCGCTGCGCTTCATCGCGCGGGTGATCGAGCAAAGCCACGCGATCAGTGCGCTCGACGAAAGCGGCGAACTGATCGGCGTGATCGGCTTTCGCACGCCGCGCGGCTCCTTCGTGGGCGGAAGCTGGGGCGACCTCGTCGCCATATACGGCCGGGCGGGGGCGCTCTGGCGCGCGGCTTGCCTGCATCTGCTCGCCCATGAGCTGGCACCGAAGGTGATGATGATCGACGGCATCGCGGTGCGCCCGGACCGTCGCGGCACTGGGGTTGGCGAGGCGCTGATCGAAAGCCTCGTCGCGGAAGCGCGCGACCGCGGCTATGACTCGCTCTGCCTCGACGTGATCGACGAGAACCTGCGCGCCCGCGCGCTCTACCAGAGGCTTGGCTTCGAGGTGACGGGGCGCCGCAGCTCGACCCTGACCCGGATCGTCTTCGACTTCCGTTCGGTACAGGTGATGCGCCGCAGGCTATGAAATGGGGGCTCTGCCCCCGCGCTGACGCGCTCCCCCGAGATATTTGGATCAAGAAGAAGCAAAGCGCGTCTCGCCGCCTCTTCTTCTTGACGAAAATATCTCGGGGGAGGCTCCGCAAGGAGCCGGGGGCGGAGCCCCTTTAGTCGAAACTGCCGGTCACGCGGCCCAGCAGCATGAAAGCGCGGGCGGTTCGGGTTTCGGCCATTTCAGCGATCTCCTGATCGGAGGCGTTCTTCTCGAACTCGGCGAAGGTGCGGTCGAACTGGCGCAGGAAATGGTGGGCGGCGTCGCGGAAGATCGTATCGCCGCGCATCCGGCCGGCGGTCAGAGCGAGCGAGGAGCGGTCGCGGATGCCGCCAAGCGAGGCGATCTCGCGGCCCCGCTCGCCTTGGGCGAAACGGCGCCAGAGCTCGGGGCGAGCGCGGTCGGGCTTGAGATCGTCCATGTAGATGCCGTCCTGCGCGAGCAGGTTGAGAACGTCCTGCGCCGAACGCAGCAGTTTTGCCGTGGCGCGATCCTCGAGTGCGCGGCGCAGCGCGCGGAAGCCGTCCGCGTCATCGGGCGAATCGGGGAAGTTGAGGGCGCGGACGAAATCGGCGACCGAGATCGGGCTGCGCAATTCCTCGGCCGGGGTGCCGAGAGCGAGCATTGGTTCACTGTCATCAGAACGAGCGGGCGGAGGCGCGACCAGCGCCGCTTTGCGATCGGCCGAGGGTTGGCTTGCCTGCGCGTCGCGGCGCGAAGCAAAAGTTGCGATCGTGGTCTCGGCCTGGCGGGTGACGGCTGCGATTTCCTCGAGCTTCTTCTCGACATTCTGGTCGCTGCGCAGTGCCTGCTGGTTGAGCCAGGCCATGCGCATCGCTTCGACCGATTGCTTCAGGGCGGCCGCTTCGGCCCGCATTTCGCGGCTCGCACGGGCGGTTACGGCGGCGATCCAGATCATCGCGATCGGAAGCGCCATGCCGACGAGCAGGCTCACGGTGTTGAACAGAGAGGCCGTTGAGGCCACGCCGGGGGCGAAGAACCAGAACCCCGCGACCATCGCGAGCCACAGAAGCGTCAGGCCGAGCGCGATCCATTCGACGCGCCCGGGGCCGCGGCCCGAGGGTTCGGCGGGCGCGGGCGCAGAGGGTGTCTGCGCGCCGAGAACGGAGATTTTCTCCTTGAGCCGATCCGCGGGTCTTCCCATAGCCCCCTTCCGTGCCGTGGCGTCTTGTCGAGACGGGTCTCAGACAAAGTCGATCTTGAGGATCTCGTAGGCCTTGTCACCCCCCGGCGTGCGCACTTCGACCGAGTCGCCCTCGTCCTTGCCGATCAGTGCCCGCGCAAGCGGCGATTTCATGTTCAGCTTGCCCTTTTCGAGGTCAGCTTCGGGTTCGCCCACAATCTGGTAGGTCTTTTCCTCGTCGGTATCCTCGTCGACGATGGTCACGGTCGCGCCGAATTTCACCGCGCCCGTCATTTTCGTCGGGTCGATCACCTCCGAGCGGCCCAGAAGGCTCTCGATTTCCTTGATCCGGCCTTCGATGAAGCCCTGCTTCTCGCGTGCGGAATGGTATTCGGCATTCTCCGAAAGGTCGCCCAATTCGCGCGCTTCCGCGATCGCCGCGATGATCGCCGGGCGTTCCTCGGACTTGAGTTTTTTCAATTCTTGACTGAGCGCGTCGTAACCCGCGCGCGTCATCGGCACTTTTTCCATGGAAGGCTCCCGAATTCGGAACTGTCCCCAATTCAGGGCATCTAAATCTGGTCTGCCCACCCGAAGTCAAGTGGACAGCGCGATTTTCCCCGGATTCGGCGAGGATGCAGGCGCAATATTATTGCGCGGCATCGCAGCGTAACAATTGCCTCGTTACGCAAGGTAGGCTAGTCAGTCGGCAAAGCTGGAATGGCAAGCCAAGGGGTTTGGGACATGACCGAAGTGACGCGCGAGTCGATGGAATATGATGTGGTGATCGTGGGCGCGGGGCCGGCAGGCCTCTCGGCGGCGATCCGTCTCAAGCAGATCGACCCGGAGCTCGAGGTCGTCGTGCTCGAAAAAGGCTCGGAAGTGGGCGCACATATCCTCTCGGGTGCGGTGCTCGACACGAGCGGTCTCGACAAGCTGATCCCGGACTGGAAGGACAAGGGCGCGCCGATCACCGTCCCGGTGAAGAAGGACAACTTCTACATGCTGGGCGAGGCCGGGGCGATGCGCATCCCGAACTGGCCGATGCCGCCCCTGATGTCGAACCACGGCAAATACATCGTCTCGATGGGCAATGTCTGCCGCTGGATGGCCGAGCAGGCCGAAGAGCTGGGCGTCGAGATCTTCCCGGGCATGGCCGCGTCCGAGATCGTCTGGGATGGCGACCGGGTGGCCGGTGTCGTCGCGGGCGAGTTCGGCAAGGAAGCCGATGGCTCGGAAGGTCCGGGCTACGAGCCGGGCATGGAGCTGCGCGGCAAATATGTGATGATCGCCGAGGGCGTGCGCGGTTCTCTCGCCAAGGTGGTGATGGAAAAGCACAACCTCTCGGACGGTCACTGCCCGCAGAAATTCGGTCTCGGCATGAAGGAAATCTGGGAGATCGACCCGGCCAAGCATCGCGAAGGCACCGTGACCCACACGATGGGCTGGCCGCTGGGCAGCAATGCGGGCGGCGGGTCGTTCATCTACCATCTCGAGAACAACCAGGTTTACGTCGGCTTCGTCGTCCATTTGAACTACGAGAACCCCTATCTCTATCCCTACATGGAGTTCCAGCGCTTCAAGCATCACCCGATGGTCGCGGAGCTTCTCGAGGGCGGCAAGCGCGTGGCTTATGGCGCGCGCGCGATCTCGGAGGGCGGCTGGCAGTCGATCCCGAAGCTGACCGTGCCGGGCGCGGTGCTGCTGGGCTGCTCGGCGGGGCTCGTGAACGTGCCGCGCATCAAGGGCAACCACAATGCGATGCTCTCCGGCATTGCGGCGGCGGAAGCGGCGGCGGCGGCGATCAAGGGCGGGCGCTCGGGCGACGAGCTCACTGAATACGAGGCCGATCTGCGCTCGGGCCCGATCGCGACCGATCTCAAGAAGGTCCGCAACGTGAAGCCGATGTGGTCGAAATGGGGGATGATCCCGTCCCTCGTCTTCGGCGGGCTCGACATGTGGACGAACGATCTCTTTGGCTTCTCGCTCTTCGGCACGCTCAAACATGGCAAGTCCGATGCGAAAGCGACCGGCGAGGCGAAGAACTTCAAGGAAATCGAGTATCCCAAGCCCGATGGCAAGCTCAGCTTTGATCGTCTGACCAATGTGAGCTTCTCGTTCACCAACCACGAGGAAAGCCAGCCCTGCCACCTGAAGCTGAAGGACCCGTCGGTTCCGATCTCGGTGAACCTGCCGAAATTCGCCGAGCCCGCGCAGCGCTACTGCCCGGCGGGTGTCTATGAGGTGATCGGCGAGGGGGCCGAGGCGAAGTTCCAGATCAATTTCCAGAACTGCGTCCACTGCAAGACCTGTGACATCAAGGACCCGAGCCAGAACATCAACTGGACCACCCCGCAGGGTGGCGACGGGCCGAACTACCCGAACATGTAAGAGATGCGCCCGACGATCGGTCGGGCGGTCCGCAACAAACGGAAGGGCGCGATCTCGGGTCGTGCCCTTTTCGTTTTGGGGGATCAGCCAGGCGTCGGAACCGCTTGGCGCAGCCCGGCCTCGAACCGTGCCAGCTCGCCGGTGCTCGGGCTGCGGCCTGTGTAGATCTCGACGTAATGCGGAATGCGCGAAAGTCGGGTTTCAAGGGTTTCCTCGGTGCGCATCGAGATATAGCCGATCTGAACGAGGTAGATCGTGCGGGCGCGGACATCGGCATCCACCACGTCATGGCCATGCGCGATCAGCATCGCGCGCAAGGCTTCTAACCGCTCCGCATCCGCCTGCGCCAGCCGTGCGGCCATCGTCGGATCGCTCAGCCCCCAGGCGCGCGCTGCATATTCAAGTCCCGCATCGAACCCGCCCGAAAGAAAACAGGCCAGAACGTTGAGCATCGCCTCGGCCTCGGTCTCCGCATAGGCGCGGGTGGCGGCCAGAAGCGGCGCGGTGGTCGCGGCGTCCCAAGCGGTCGCAAGCGCGTCGAGCAGCGCCTCGCGGTCCTTGAAGAACCAGTAGAAGGACGTGCGCGACAAGCCGAGCCCCTTGGCCAGAGGCTGGATCTTCACCGCATCCACCCCGCCCTCGATCAGCGCGGCTTTCGCGGCCTCCAGCCAGCCCTCGCGTGAGCCGCGCCAGCCGGTGTCTTTTTCGGGATCGGAAGTGGTGTCCATAACGGCAGTTTAGCCGTTTCGCGCGGCGCCCTCAAGAAAATGTTCACCTATGAACCTAAACTTGACACATGTGAACATTTTGTCAGACTGGCCGCGTAATCAGGAGATTCCCCATGTCCAGCGATCCGCTCCTTCAGCCCTATCAGCTCAAGCACCTCACGCTCCGCAACCGGTTCATGATCACCAGTCACGAGCCCGCTTATCCGGAAGACGGAATGCCGAAAGCGCGCTACCGCGCCTATCACGCGGAGCGGGCGAAGGCGGGGGTCGCGCTGACGATGACGGCGGGCTCGGCCTCCGTGGCGCGTGACAGCCCGCCGGTTTTCAACAATATCCTCGCGTGGAAAGACGAGGTCGTGGGCTGGATGAAGGAGCTCACCGACGAATGCCACGATCACGGCTGCGCGGTGATGATCCAGCTCACGCATCTGGGCCGCCGCACGCGCTGGGACAAGGCTGACTGGCTGCCGGTCGTTTCGCCCGGACATGAGCGCGAGGCGGCGCACCGGGCCTTCCCGAAAAAGGCCGAGGATTGGGACATCGCGCGGATCATCGAGGATTACGCCGATGCGGCCGAGCGGATGCAGGCGGCGGGGCTCGACGGGATCGAGTTGCAGGCCTACGGGCACCTGATGGACCAGTTCTGGTCGCCGCTGACCAATGATCTCGACGGGCCCTATGGCGGCTCGCTCGAGAACCGGCTGCGCTTCACCTTCGACGTGCTGGAGGCGGTGCGCAAACGGGTGGGGCCGGAGTTCATCGTGGGCGTGCGCTATACCGGCGATGAAGACCTCGAGGGCGGGCTGACCAAGGCCGACGGGCTGGAGATTTCGCGACGGCTGCGCGATAGCGGCATGGTTGATTTTCTCAACGTGGTGAAGGGCCATATCGACACCGATCCGGGCCTGACCGACACGATCCCGATCCAGGGGATGCGCTACGCGCCGCATCTCGATTTCGCGGGCGAGATCCGGGCCGCGACGCAATTCCCGACCTTCCACGCGGCGAAGATCCCCGACGTGGCCACCGCGCGCCATGCTATTGCGTCCGGCAAGCTCGACATGGTGGGGATGACCCGCGCGCATATGGCCGACCCGCATCTGGTCGCCAAGCTGATCGCGGGGCGTGAAGACGATATCCGGCCCTGCGTGGGCGCGAATTACTGCCTCGACCGGATCTATCAGGGAGGCATGGCGCTGTGCCTGCACAACCCCGCGACGGGGCGGGAGTTGGAGGTCGGGCACGGGGTCGATCCCGCACCCGAGCGCAAACGTGTCACCGTGATCGGCGCAGGGCCGGGCGGGCTGGAAGCCGCCCGCGTTGCTGCCGAGCGCGGCCATGCCGTCACCGTTTTCGAGGCGGCCGATCAGCCCGGCGGGCAGATCCGTCTGACCGCGCTGGACGAACGCCGCCGCGAGATGATCTCGATCACCCAGTGGCGCTACGAGCAATGCGCGAAGCTTGGCGTCACCTTCCGTTTCAACGAATTCGCCGAAGCGGCGGACGTGATTGCGACCGAGCCCGACGAGGTGATCGTCGCGACCGGGGGGCTGCCGCATACGGAGGTGCTCACCGAGGGGAATGATCTGGTGGTGTCGGCCTGGGATATCCTCTCGGGTGATGTGAAGCCGGGGCAGGACGTGCTGATCTTCGACGATGCGGGAGACAATCCGGGGCTTATGGCGGCCGACAGGATCTCCGCGACCGGGGCGAAGGTCGAGATCGTGACGCCGGACCGGGCCTTTGCGCCCGAAGTGATGGCGATGAACCTCGTGCCTTACATGCGCAACCTGCAGGGGCGCGACACGACCTTCACCGTGACCTGGCGGCTAACCTCGGTGAAGCGCGAGGGCAACCGGCTGCGCGCGACACTCGGCAGCGATTATGGGAGTTTCACCCGCGAGCGGCTGGTCGATCAGGTCGTGGTCAATCACGGCACGCGGCCGCTCGATGAGCTGTATTTCGATCTCAAGCCGCTCTCGTCGAACCTGGGCGAGGTGGATTACGACGCGCTCTCGACCGGGGGGGCGCAGGCGCTGCGACCCAATCCCGAGGGCGCGTTCCGGCTGTTCCGGATCGGCGATGCGGTGGCCGCGCGCAACACGCACGCCGCGATCTACGATGCGCTGCGGCTGGTGAAGGGGCTGTAGGGCGAAGGGCGGACGCTGCCCGGGTTGCTTGCGGCGGACCCGGGCAGATTATCGCTCGGGTCTCAGACCTCGACCTCTACTTCCCCGATCGGCTTCGAGCAGCAGGCGAGGATATAGCCCGCCGCTACGTCGTCTTCGGAGATGCCGCCATTGTGGACCATGTGCACCTCGCCCTTGAGCTTGCGGGTCTTGCAGGTGCCGCAGACCCCGAAGGTGCAGCCCGAGGGGATGACGATACCGGCCCGGCGCGCGACGCCCAGAACCGTATCGGCTTCGGTGCATTGCGCCGTCACGCCCGAACGCGCGAAATGCAGCTGCGCGCTTGCCGTCTTGTCCGGTATGAGATCGTCGGTTTCCGGCACCTCGTCGGCGGTCTCGGCGGGGGCCGCGAAGCTCTCCTGATGGTAGCGATCCATGTCATAGCCGAGCCCGATCAGCATCTCGCGCACCGCCGTCATGAAGCTTTCGGGTCCACAGCAATAGACCTCGCGTTCAAGGTAATCGCTTGCCATCAAACCGAGCATGATCTGGTTGAGCCGCCCGCGATAGCCGGTCCAGACCTGATAGGGATCCTCCTCGGAGACGATGAAATGCAGCTTCAGCCCCGGCACGCGCGCGGCCATGTTTTCCAGCCGGTTCCGAGCGATAATCTCGGAAGGGCGGCGCGCGCAGCTCACGAAACACACGTCGATATCGGTGCCGCGATCATAGAGGTAAGTGGTCATCGACAGCGTGGGCGTTATGCCCGACCCGGCCGAGATGAAGAGGTATTTCTTGCGCTCTTTCGGCGGCAGCGTGAAGACACCCGCCGGGCCCATCGCCTTGATCTTCATGCCCGGTTTCAGCTTGTCGAGCATCCAGCGCGTGCCGAGGCTGCCGTCCTGCGCCTTCACAGTGATCGTGATCCCGAGCGGGCGCGAGGGCGAGGACGAGATCGTGTAGGTGCGCCAGAGCGGGCCACCGGGGACCGGCAGTTCCAGCGTCAGGAACTGCCCCGGCAGGTAGCGAAACATCGCCCCCGAGGGGGCGACGAAGCTGAACGTGACGGTATTGGGCGCCTCGGGCACCACCGCGCAGCATTCGAGCGGTTCGGCATCGGTCCAGATCCCGGCATCGTCCATGGCGCTCATTTCGACATGCTCGCTCATCGCCTTACTCCGCTGCGAGGGTCGAGCGACCCATGTCCCGACCGGTAATCGCGCGGATCATCGAGTCCGCATACCAGTTCGAGAACTGGATCAGCCCGTCTTCGTGGCTTTGCGAATAGGGGCCGGGCTCGTAAGCGGGCGAGCGAATGCCGCGCTGGTTGTTCTCGACGACTTCGCGATCCTCGTCATTGGTGTGGAGCCAGACCTCGGTCAGACGATCAAGGTCATAATCCACCCCTTCGACGGCATCCTTGTTCACCAGCCAAGTCGTCTGCACCTCGGTCTGCATCGGGCTGATCGGGGTAACGCGGAAGGTGATCGAGTGATCGCCCAGGAAATGGTTCCAGGTCGAGGGGTAGTGGAATTTCACCAGCGTGCCCGCTTCGGGTTCGGTGATCCGGCCGAGCCGTTTCGCCACCGCCGGCTTGCCGTCCATCGTGTAGCTCTCCACCCCGTCGAGCAGTGGCATCCGCGCCAGCCGATACTGGCCCGCCGGGTCGAGCCGGAAGCGCGAAGGCGCACCGGCTGCCTCGAGCCGCTGGAAATGCTTTTCGATCATCGGGGGGAAGTTGCCATCTGCACTGACGCCGCTGATCGTCGGATCTTCCGGGTAGGTGCGGCACAGCGACGGGTGGTTGCCCGCGCAGTGATAGCATTCGCGGTTGTTCTCCCAGACGAGCTTCCAGTTGCCTTCCTCGATGATCGTCGATTGATACGCGACCTTCGCATTGGTCAGATCATGCGGCGCGAGATAGGGCTCGGCGAGCTTGGCGAACGTGTCGAAATCGGGGGCGTTCTCGGCCACGCAGATATAGACGAGCCCTGCGAGCACGCGGCAATGCACCGTCTTCAGCCCGTGTTTCGAGGCGTCGAAATCGGGCCCCATGTCGCGCGCCCACAGCAGCTTGCCGTCAAGCTCGTAGGTCCATTGGTGATAGGGGCAGACGAGCTTGGGATTGGTCCCCTTGCGGGTCTTGCACAGCACCGAGCCGCGATGGCGGCAGGAATTGTGGAAGGCGCGGATCACGCCATCCGAGCCCCGCACGATCACAACCGAATAGGCGCCGAGCTCGTAAACGACATAATCGCCGGTTTTCGGGATCTCGCAGGCGGGCATCACGAAGAGCCACTCGCGATACCAGAGGTTTTCAAGATCCGACTGGAATACGCCCGGATCGCAATAGAGCGCCTGGGGCAGGGAATGGGCCGGTTTCCGGCGCATCAGCAGGGAAAGGACATCCGGGTCGCGCAGCATGGGAGGTCTCCGTAGGAACCGGCGGGGAGGGCCGGGGGCAGGTTGCGACAAGCGGGCGCAAAGACCGAAAGGAATCCCGCACCTTGCCGACAAGTTTCCGCGCGCGCGAAAACTTGTCGGCGTCCGAAACGACATCCGGTGCGCCTGTCGCGACTTGGTCGACGCGCATGGAGGTGACTGAACCGCTCCGAACCGGGGGCGGCCCGCCCTTTTCCGGCGCGCCCTTGCCCCGGGTCCGTTATGCCGGTTCGAAAGGCGAACGGGCCTTGCGACCGATATGTGAAGACCTGATTTTTCCATGGGTTGCTCGGGAGACAGGGCGGGATTGCGCGCACCGATTGATGCAGGTCAAGGCCGCTTTTGCGGGGGCATGGCACTTGCTCTGACAAAGGAAACGCAAGGAGACCTCCCATGAGCTACAAGGCCAAGATCGATGAGATGCGCAACGAGCTGCGCGCAATGTACCGGGCGATTCCCGACACCACCGCGGGCTTTGGTACGCTGTCGAAAGCGGTGAAGGAAAATGGCCCGCTCGACGTGAAGACCAAGGAGCTTCTGGCTGTCGGTATGGCGATCGTGCTGCGCTGCGAGCCTTGCATCAACTTCCATGTCGAGGCGTTGATGAAGGCCGGTGCGACCCGTGAGGAGCTGGGCGATGTGCTGGGCATGGCGATCCAGATGGGCGGCGGTCCGGCGGTGATGTATGCCGGTCATGCGCTCGGCTGCTGGGACGAACTGGCCGCAGCCTGAGCCCTGCTCATCTTTCGAGTGCGACAAGTTGTCTGGCCCGCAGCGGAAGTTGCGGGCCGCTACGTTTCAAGGCCAGAATGGATTTTCTCAAAGGACAGGACCGATGAAATTTCTTGCCCCTCTCGCCGCTGCCATGGCTCTCGCGGCGGGCCCGCTTTTCGCTCAGGACGCCCCGGTTCCGGGAGTGGAATTCATGGCGCAATGGGATCTGAACGGCGATGGCAAAGTCACGCTGGAAGAGGCGCGCGAACGTCGCGGCGACATCTTCACCATGTTCGACCAGAACGAGGATGACAAATATTCCGCCGACGAAATCGCGATGATCGACGAGCACAAGGAACTGGAACGCGAGGCTGGCAAAGGTCCGGGTCACCAGCTCCCCGAAGGCATGCAGGCCGGTCAGGGTCAGGGCATGGGCCAGGGTCCCGGAAAAGGGATGGGCCCCGGCCAAGGTCCCGGCAAGGGCGGAATGGGCCCCGGGAAAGGCATGGGGCAAGGGATGGGCCAAGGCCCCGGTCAGGGCCGCGGTCTCGGGCCGGGCGGTAATGCGGCCTCGATCGCGGGTTTCGACGCGCCGGCTGCCGAAGGGCTGATGATCTTCGACACGAATGGTGACGGGGTGATCTCGCGCCAGGAATTCGTGGCGGGCACCGATCTTTGGTTCCGCATGCGCGACCGTAATGGCGACGGGGCGATCACCGAGGCAGATTTCGGCCCCGGTAACTGATCGCCGCGACTCCCCTTCGGAAACGGCCCCCGGCAAGGCTTTGCCGATCGCTCTCATTGGCCCGGTTGTCACAGGTGACAGCCGGGCCTTTGCATGAGAGGCTGAAGAAAAATCACGAGGAGGTGAGCATGGGACTCTCGCGCAGGCTGTTCGTGACCGGGGCGGCGCTAAGCCTTGCTGGATGCGGGGCGCCGCGTGGCCAGCAGGCAGAGTTGATGCGGCCCGCGATGCTCGCGGCCTCGAACTATCGTGCCGACGGAATTCCCGCACGGTTTGGCGATACCGATCCGCATGGCTGGGACGGGCTGACGCCCGCGAGCCTGCCGGTGCACGGCATCGACGCGGCGCGTTATCAGGGCGAGATCGACTGGCATCGGGCGCGTGGCGCGGGGGTTTCCTTCGCCTGGCTCAAGGCGACGGAAGGGGGCGATCACTCCGATCCGGGCTTTCGCGTGAATGCCGCGCGGGCGCGCGGTGCGGGCGTGCCGGTCGGCGCCTATCACTTCTACTATTTCTGCCGCTCGCCCGAGGAGCAGGCGCGCTGGTATATCCGCAATGTTCCCAAGCGTGCGGGAGATCTGCCGCCGGTGCTCGATATCGAGTGGAACCATACCTCGCCAAGCTGCCGCCGCCGCCCCTCCGCCAGCGAAGTCCGCGCCGAGATGCGCCGTTTCCTGGCCATCGTGAGCGAGCATTACGGCACGCGGCCCGTGATCTACACCACGGTCGATTTCTGGCGCGACAACGGGTTGGAGCAATTTTCGGGCTACGAGTTCTGGCTGCGCTCGGTCGCGGGACATCCGATGGAGCGCTATCCCGGCGCGCAATGGAGCTTCTGGCAGTATAGCGGCACCGGCGTCGTGCCCGGTGTGCCCGGCACGGTCGATATGAACGCTTTCGCGGGATCTCCCGGTGCCTGGGAGGGCTGGCTCTCGCGGAGGGCGCAGCGAGGGTGAAAAAAGGGCGGCCCCGTGCCGCCCTTGTCATCTGGGAACCCGCATCGCGCGATCAGGCCAGGGGCGCCCCCAGGCCCGGCATATAATTCAGCAGATCGCGCTGCTTGAAGGTCGCGCGCTTGTTCGGGCCAAGGGTGAATTTCGCCCCCACCGTGATGAAATCCGATGGGCCCGCATAGCCCTGATCGAAATGGCCGATGGTGCCGTATCGACGAGGTCCGAATAGCTCAGCGCGACCGTGCCGCCCACAAGCTCGGCGGCGGTGGAGACCTGCGGGGCGAGAGCGACAAGGGCCGCGGCGACGAGAGTGCTTTTCATCTGTCCTGCTCGGTTTTGGTTTTCTTACTCTCGCGCCTGTCATGCCGGGGACGATCGCCGCTCAACCGAAGTTTGCGTAAAAATGAAAAGCCCCCGAAACTTGTGTTTCGGGGGCCGCAAAATGTCGATCTGTCAGGCGCTTACTGCAACGAACGCACGTGGATTTCACCGTCCTTGGCGCTCTTGATCGCCGCCACGGCCGCGATCGAGGCGGCGGCAGTGGTGAAGTAGGGGATCTTGTCATAGAGCGCGACGGCGCGGATGTCGCGGCTGTCCGAGATCGCCTGGCTGCCATCGGTGGTGTTGAACACCAGAGCGATTTCGTCGTTCTTCAGCCGGTCGACGATGTTCGGGCGGCCCTCATAGACCTTGAGCACCTTCTCGGCTTTCACGCCATGCCCGGCGAGCCATGCGGTGGTGCCACCGGTGGCGATGATCGAGAAGCCCATCTCGATCAGGTCGCGCGCGGCCTGAGCCAGCTCGTCGGACTTGTCGGAGTCCTTGATCGAGAAGAAGACGCGGCCACCCTCGGGCAGGATCGTGCCCGCACCGAGTTGCGCCTTCCAGAACGCCGAGGGGAAGTCGCGATCCCAGCCCATGACTTCACCGGTCGAGCGCATTTCCGGCCCGAGCAGCGTGTCGACGCCCGGGAAACGCGCGAAGGGCAGCACCGCTTCCTTGACCGAGAACCAGGGCGTTTGCGGATCGGCCAGCGTGAGCGGATCGGCGAAGGGCAGCGGAGTGTCGGGGCCGACGCCTTCGGGATAGGGCGGGCGCGCCGGGAAGGCCGAGAGCTTCTCGCCTGCCATCAGCCGCGCGGCGATCGAGGCGATGGCCGAGTCGGTGGCTTTCGCGACGAAGGGCACGGTGCGCGAGGCGCGCGGGTTGACCTCGAGAACGTAGATCTCGCCATCCTTGATCGCGAATTGCACGTTCATCAGGCCGACCACGTTGAGGCCCTTGGCCATTTTCTCGGTCTGCACTTTCAGTTCGGCCACGGTCTCGGCGCTGAGCGAGTAGGGCGGCAGCGAGCAGGCCGAGTCGCCCGAGTGGACGCCCGCTTCCTCGATATGCTGCATGATGCCCGCGACATGGACGTTCTCGCCATCGCACAGCGCATCCACATCGACCTCGATCGCGCCCGCGAGATAGCTGTCGAGCAGGACGGGGCTGTCGCCCGAAACCACGACCGCGTCACGGATGTAGCGCTTGAGCTGGTCGAGGTCGCGCACGATCTCCATCGCGCGGCCGCCCAGCACATAGGAGGGGCGGATCACCAGCGGATAGCCGACGCGGCCTGCGATCTCGAAAGCCTCGGCGTCGGAATGCGCGATGCCGTTGACCGGCTGTTTCAGGCCCAGATCGTTGAGCAGCTTCTGGAACCGCTCACGGTCTTCGGCCAAGTCGATCGCGTCGGGCGTGGTGCCGAGGATCGGGATGCCTTCGGCTTCCAGAGCATTCGCGAGCTTCAGGGGCGTCTGGCCGCCGAACTGCACGATCACGCCATGCAGCGTGCCGTTGTCACGCTCGACGCGCAGGATTTCCAGCACGTGCTCCAGCGTCAGCGGTTCGAAATACAACCGGTCCGAGGTGTCATAGTCGGTCGACACGGTCTCGGGATTGCAGTTGATCATGATCGTCTCGTAGCCCGCATCGGTCAGCGCGAAACAGGCGTGACAGCAGCAGTAATCGAACTCGATCCCCTGGCCGATCCGGTTCGGACCGCCGCCAAGAATGACGACCTTCTTGCGATCCGACGGGCGCGCCTCGCATTCCACATCGCCCATCGCGGGGGCTTCATAGGTGGAATACATATAGGGCGTCTGCGCCTCGAATTCGGCCGCGCAGGTGTCGATGCGCTTGAACACGGCGGTGACACCGAGATTGCGGCGCGCACGGCGAACCTGCGCCTCGTCGCGGCCGGTCAGCTTGGCCAGGCGCGCATCCGAGAAGCCCATCATCTTGAGCTTGCGCAGACCCTTCTCGTCGAGCGGCAGGCCGTGCTTGCGCACTTCGGCCTCGGTTTCCACAATCTCGCGAATGCGGGCGAGAAACCACGGATCGAAAGCGGTCGCGTGCTGGATCTCGTCATCGGTCAGACCGTGACGCATCGCCTGCGCGATCAGACGGATGCGGTCGGGGGTCTGGGCCGAGATCGCCTTGATCACGGCGGCCTTCTCGGGCGCGCCCTCGATCTCGATCTCGTCGAAGCCGGTCAGGCCGGTTTCCATCGAGGCCAGCGCCTTTTGCACGGATTCGTGGAAGGTCCGGCCGATGGCCATCGCTTCGCCCACCGATTTCATCGCGGTGGTCAATTCGGGCTTCGAGCCTGCGAACTTCTCGAAGGCGAAACGCGGGATCTTGGTGACGACATAGTCGATCGTCGGCTCGAAGCTGGCCGGCGTGACCTTGGTGATGTCGTTGTCCAGCTCGTCGAGCGTGTAGCCCACGGCCAGTTTCGCGGCGATCTTCGCGATCGGGAAGCCGGTCGCTTTCGAGGCCAGCGCCGAGGAGCGTGACACGCGCGGGTTCATCTCGATCACGACCATGCGGCCGTCGGCGGGATTGATCGCCCATTGAACGTTCGAGCCGCCCGTTTCCACGCCGATCTCGCGCAGCACGGCGATCGAGCCGTTGCGCATGATCTGGTATTCCTTGTCGGTCAGCGTCAGTGCGGGAGCTACGGTGATCGAGTCGCCCGTGTGCACGCCCATCGGGTCGACGTTCTCGATGGAACACACGATGATCGCGTTATCCGCCTTGTCGCGGACGACCTCCATCTCGTATTCCTTCCAGCCCAGCAGGCTTTCATCGACGAGGATCTGCGCCATCGGCGAGGCATCGAGGCCCGAGCGGCAGATACGCTCGTAATCCTCGCGGTTATAGGCGACGCCGCCACCGGTCCCGCCCAGCGTGAAGGCAGGACGGATGATCGCGGGCAGGCCGATATGCTCCAGCTCGACCAGCGCCTGACGCACGCCTTCATTGATGTCGAAACGGCCGTCTTCGCGTTTCGGCGCGGTGATGATCGTGGCTTTCGGGTTCTCGATGCCCAGCCGGTCCATCGCCTCGCGGAACAGCTTGCGGTCCTCGGCCATCTCGATGGCGTCGCGGTTCGCGCCGATCAGCTCGACGCCGAATTTCTCCAGCACGCCCATATCGGCCAGCGCAAGCGCGGTGTTGAGGCCGGTCTGGCCGCCCATCGTCGGCAGCACCGCATCGGGGCGCTCGGCCTCGATGATCTTGGCGACCACTTCCGGCGTGATCGGTTCGATATAGGTGGCATCGGCCAGCCCCGGATCGGTCATGATCGTCGCGGGGTTGGAGTTCACGAGGATGACGCGGTAGCCTTCTTCGCGCAGCGCCTTGCATGCCTGGGCGCCCGAATAGTCGAATTCGCAGGCCTGCCCGATGACGATGGGTCCGGCACCGATGATGAGGATGGACGAGATGTCTGTTCTCTTCGGCATGGGAATCCCCTCTGATCGCTGCGCAAATTGAGGCGCTTTATACGCAACGACGCCCCGGTCGCAAGAGGGGTGAGCCGCGTTCCGTGCCTTTGCGCGGATCGGGGATGAGAGGCGCGGCCAGAGGCGCGTGCCCAAGGCGTCTTAATTCCGGGCGTTGGGCAAGACGCCCTCGCGTCGCCCCTTGATCCCCTTCGCCCCCTCGTCGATAGTCTGAGCGACCCAAACCAGCGGACAGGTCCATGAGCACCTCCGACGACACAATCCTCAAACAGGCCCGCCAGTTCATCGAGGCGATCCCCCATGCCCATGCCCTTGGTATGCAAATGGATTCGATCGGGCCGGGCACGGCCTCGCTTTCGATGGCTTATGATACGCGTTTCGTTGGCGACCCGCGCACCGGCGTCATTCACGGTGGCGCGGTCTCGGCGCTGATGGATACCTGCGCGGGCGCGGCCGTGATGAGCCATCCCGACGCAGGGGCGATCACCGCGACGCTTGATCTGCGCATCGACTACATGCGCCCAGCCAAGCCCGGCCAGCGCATCACCGCGCGTGCCGAATGCTATCATGTCACGCGCTCCGTCGCCTTCGTGCGCGCCACCGCCCATGACGAGGAGGAGGGCCTACCCGTCGCTGCCGCCACCGGCGCCTTCACCGTCACGCGTCGGGAGGAGAGTAAATGAGCCGTCCGAAGCCCGAACCCGTTCAGGCCGTCAAGCAACGCCGTGATGCTGCCCTGCGCATGCTCGTCGAGGGCGTGCCCTACACGCAGTTCCTCGGGATCCATTTCGACCGTCGCGGCGACGAGCTGACCGCGATCCTGCCTTTCGATCAGAAACTGATCGGCAACCCGATGCTGCCCGCGCTGCACGGCGGGGTGACGGCGGCCTTTCTCGAGGTCGCCGCGATCATCGAGCTGAGCTGGTCCTATCTGTGGGAAGATATCGAGGCAGGCCGGATCGATCCCGGAAAGCTCAATCCCGAAACGATGCCGCGCCTGCCCAAGACGATTGATTTCACCGTCGACTACCTGCGTTCCGGTTTGCCGCGTGATGCCTATGCGCGGGCGCGGGTCAACCGCTCAGGGCGGCGCTACGCGTCTGTCCATGTCGAGGCCTGGCAGGACAATCGCACGCGGCTCTTCGCGCAGGCGACCGGGCATTTCCTGATGCCCGCGCGCGATGCCATGCCCTCGGATGGCTGAAATCACCCATGCCCGCGTTCTGAAGATCGCGGGCCCGATCGTCCTGTCGAACGCTACGATCCCGATCCTGGGTGCAGTCGATACCGGCGTGGTGGGCCAGCTTGGTCTGCCCGCGCCTATCGGGGCGGTGGGGATCGGTGCGGTGATCCTGTCCTCGATCTACTGGGTCTTCGGGTTTCTGCGCATGGGCACGACCGGGCTCGTCAGTCAGGCGCACGGAACGGGGGACAGCGCCGAGGTCTCGGCGGGGCTGATGCGCGCGTTGATCATCGCGGGGCTTGCGGGGCTTGGCCTGATCTTGCTGCAAATTCCGCTTTTCTGGGCCGCTTTCCGTATCGCGCCCGCCAGCGACGAGGTGGAAAGCCTCGCGCGGACCTATCTCGGCATCCGGATCTGGGGCGCGCCGCTGACGATCTCGCTTTATGCCTTCACCGGTTGGCTGATCGCGCTTGAACGCACCCGCGGCGTGTTGGTGCTTCAGGTGACGATGAATGCGCTCAATGTGGGGCTCGACCTGCTTTTCGTGCTCAGCTTCGGCTGGGGCGTCGCGGGGGTGGCGGGCGCCACGCTGATCTCGGAGGTGGCCGGGGTCACGCTTGCGATCTGGCTGTGCCGCGCGGCCTTCGTGAACGGGCTGTGGCGGGCGCGCGCGATCTTCGACCGGGTGAAACTCGCCACGATGGCGCGGGTGAACACCGATATCATGCTGCGCTCGATCCTGCTGCAAGCGAGCTTCACCGCCTTTCTCTTCCTCGGTGCGGGGCAGGGGGATGTGACGCTCGCGGCCAATCAGGTGCTGCTGCAATTCCTCAACATTACCGCCTATGCGCTCGACGGCTTCGCCTTCGCAGCCGAAAGCCTCGTGGGGCAGGCGGTGGGTGCGCATTCGGTGCTGAGGTTGCGCCGCGCGGCGGTGGTTTCCTCGCAATGGGGCGTGGGCGGCGCGGTGCTTCTGGGCGCGGTGTTCTTCCTTGCCGGACCCTGGATCATCGACCTGATGACGACGGCCCCGCATGTGCGCGAAGAGGCTCGCGCCTACCTGCCCTGGATCGCGGCTGCCCCCCTGATCGGCATCGCGAGCTGGATGTTCGACGGCATCTTCATCGGCGCCACGCTCACCCGCGAGATGCGCAACGCGATGCTTCTTTCGGTCGCGGTCTATGTCGGCGCGCTGGCCCTGCTGATTCCGGCCCTGGGCAATCACGGGCTCTGGGCGGGGCTGATGGTGCTCAACGCGACGCGCGGGATCACCATGGCGCGGCTCTATCCCCGGGCGGAGATCAAGGCGCGCGGGGCGGGCTGAGGTCCCATTCCCCGCTTTCCCGCAAGGCCGAGGTTGCAAAGGCGGCGCGGCGCGGCTAACCCGTCACCCAAGAAAATTCCCGGGGAATGACATGCAAGAGCTTCGCGAGAAATACCTGAGCGCCGTGGCCGATGTGACCGACGAGGCCGCGCTGGAAGAGATCCGTCTGGCCGCCTTGGGCAAGAAGGGCGAGATCAGCCTGAAGATGCGCGAGCTGGGCAAGATGACCCCGGAGGAGCGTCAGACCACCGGCAAAGCGCTCAACGTGCTGAAAGACGAGATCGACGCGGCGCTGCGCGCGAAGAAGGCAGCGCTGGCCGATGCCGCCCTCGATGCGCGGCTGCGCGAGGAATGGCTCGACGTGACGCTGCCGGGCCGCCCGCGCCGTCAAGGCACCATTCACCCCGTCAGCCAAGTGATGGACGAGGTCACCGCGATCTTCGCCGATATGGGCTTTGCGGTCGCCGAAGGCCCGCAGATCGAAGACGACTGGCACAATTTCGACGCGCTCAACATCGCGCCCGAACACCCCGCCCGGCAGGAGCATGACACGTTCTTCATGCATCGCGACGAAGGCGACGACCGCCCGCCGCATGTGCTGCGCACCCATACCTCGCCGGTGCAGATCCGCGCGATGCTGGAGCAGGGCGCGCCGATCCGCGTGATCGCGCCGGGCCGCGTCTACCGCATGGACATGGACCAGACCCACACGCCGATGTTCCATCAGGTCGAAGGTCTGGCGATCGGCCGCGACATCTCGATGGCGAACCTGAAATGGGTGCTGGAGGAGTTCTGCAAGGCCTTCTTCGAGGTGGAGGGCGTCGAGCTGCGCTTCCGCGCCTCGCATTTCCCCTTCACGGAGCCCTCGGCCGAGGTCGATATCCGCTGCTCCTGGGAGGGCGGCTCGCTCAAGATCGGCGAGGGCGACGACTGGATGGAGATCCTCGGCTCGGGGATGGTGCATCCGAAAGTGCTCGAAGCCGCCGGGATCGACCCGAACGAATGGCAGGGCTTCGCCTTTGGCATCGGCATCGACCGCCTCGCAATGCTGAAATACGGCATCCCGGATCTGCGGGCGTTCTTCGAGAGCGACCTGCGCTGGCTGAAGCACTATGGGTTCAGCGCGCTGGATCTGCCGACGGTGGCTGGTGGGTTGAGCCGCTAATGCCTCGAATGGATGCAGACCGCATGCGCGAGCTATTGATCCTCGCTGAAGAGGCGGAAGCTGAAGATGAGCTCGCGGTTGGCTTCGTAGATATCGAGGCGTCACTCGTTGGGGGAGACGAATACCAGCTTATTCTCATGAAGGATGCTGGTTGGGTCAGTGGTAAAGATCCAACGATGGGCTATTTCAGACTAACTTTCGCTGGACATGAGTTTCTCAACGCTACGCGCGACGTGGGTATTTGGGCGAAAACGAAGGAGGTTGTCGCGAAAGAAGGTGGCAGTGCAACGCTCGATGTTATCAAAGCGCTCGCTATCGGCCTCTTGCGACAACAGATTGAAAATCGGACGGGCCTAAAGCTTTAGTTTTTCGGGTTCATGCCTACGAAAACGAGAAATGAGCCACGATCCCGCTTCCCAACCCAAAAAGGAAGCCCCATGCCCACCCCCATCACCTTCACTTTCGGCGACAGCCGCGCGCTCTGCGACGAACTCCTCACCCTGATCCGCGAAGGCAAGAAGACCGCCACCTGCGGCGCGCTCACCTATTTCACCGAAGGGGGCGAGGATATGCCGGTGGTGGGACGGCGCGATATCGCGCTCGACTGGGACGGCAAGCCCGCGATCATGATCGAGACCGTCGAGGTCACGATCCGGCGGTTTTGCGATGTCGATGAGGATTTCGCGCTGGCCGAGGGGGAGGACGAGACGCTGGAAGGCTGGCGGCAAGGCCATCAGGCCTATTTCGAGCGTAACGGAGGTTTTCACCCGGAAATGGAACTCGTCTGCGAGCGGTTTCGCTTGGTCGAAGACCTGCAAGGAGCCAAACCATGACGAACCGCCTCTTCGACACCCCCCGCCACGAACACACGCCCGAGCAGCGCCGCTTCTACGCGCTCACCGAGATCGCCTATACGGCGGTCGATTTCGGCGCGGCGCTGTGTTTCATCATCGGTTCGATCTTCTTCTTCTATGACAGCCTCACCTTCGCCGCGACCTGGCTTTTCCTCATCGGCTCGGTGCTTTTCGCCGCAAAACCCTCGATCCGGCTCTGGCGGGAGTTGAAACTCCTCAAGATGGGGGATTACAAGGACCTCGCGCAGCGCAAGACATCCTGAGGGAAGACCGATGAAATTCACCCTGTCCTGGCTCAAGGACCATCTCGAGACCGACGCCACCGTCGATCAGATCGCCGAGGCGCTCACCGATCTCGGCCTTGAGGTCGAGGAGGTCGTGAACCCCGCGTCGAAGCTGGAGACGTTCACGCTCGCCAAGGTGCAATCGGCCGAGCAGCATCCCGACGCCGATCGTCTGCGCGTCTGCATGGTCGAGACGGATGAGGGTGTGAAGCAGATCGTCTGCGGTGCGCCCAATGCGCGCGCCGGGATCACGGTCGTTCTCGCCAAGCCCGGCGATTATGTGCCCGGCATCGACGTGACCCTGTCGGTCGGCAATATTCGCGGGGTGGAAAGCCACGGCATGATGGCCTCCGAGCGCGAGCTGGAGCTGTCGGACGAGCATAACGGCATCATCGAACTGCCCTCGGGTGAGGTCGGACAGAAGTTCACCGACTGGCTGGCGGCGAACCGTCCCGAGGCGGTGGATCCGGTGATCGAGATCGCGATCACGCCGAACCGTCCCGATGCTCTGGGTGTGCGCGGTGTCGCCCGCGATCTGGCCGCGCGGGGCCTGGGCAAGCTCAAGCCGCTGGAGATCCCGGCGGTCGAAGGGGCGTTCGACGCGCCGGTTTCCGTCACCATCGACCCCGCGCTGAAGGACAAGGGCTGCCCGCTCTTTGCCGGTCGCGTGATCCGGGGCGTGAAGAACGGCCCCAGCCCCGAGTGGCTGCAAAAGCGGCTCAAAGCGATCGGCCTGCGCCCGATCTCGACGCTGGTCGATATCACCAACTATTTCACCTATGACCTGAACCGGCCGCTCCACGTCTTCGACATGAAGAAGGTGGCGGGCAATCTGGTGATCAAGCCTGCGGAGGGTGGCGAGGAGTTCCTCGCGCTCGACGAGAAAACCTACACGATGCGCGCGGGCGACATGGTGATCTGCGATGACAATGGTGTCGAAAGCCTCGCCGGTATCATGGGCGGCGAAGCCTCCGGCGCGGATGAGGACACCGTCGATGTGTTCCTCGAGAGCGCTTACTGGGACCCGATCACCATCGCGGCAACGGGCCGGGCGCTGAAGATCAACTCGGATGCGCGCTACCGCTTCGAGCGTGGCGTCGATCCGGCCTTCACCCTGCCGGGGCTCGATCTGGCGGCGAAGATGGTCGTCGATCTCTGCGGTGGCGAGGTGTCGAATCTGATCAAGGACGGCGCGGTGCCCGATGTCAGCCGCGCTTACCGGCTCGATCCGGCTCGTGTGATCTCGCTCGTCGGCATGGAGATCCCCGAAGCCACGCAGCGCGAGACGCTGGAAGCTCTGGGCTTTACGCTGAACGGTGACATGGCGACGCCCCCGACCTGGCGCCCCGACGTTCTGGGCGAGGCCGATCTGGTCGAGGAAGTGGCGCGCATCGCCTCGCTGACGAAGCTCGAAGGCAAGCCGATGGCCCGCGAGACCACCGGTGTTCCCGGCGCGATCCTGACCCCGATGCAGCAGCGCGAGCGCATGGCGCGGCGCACGACGGCGGCGCTTGGTTACAATGAATGCGTGACCTACAGCTTCATCGACGAGGCCTCGGCCAGGCTCTTCGGCGGTGGCGCGGATGCTACGAAGCTGGAAAACCCGATCAGCTCGGAAATGACGCATATGCGGCCCGACCTGCTGCCCGGTCTGTTGCAGGCGGCCGCCCGCAATCAGGCGCGCGGTTTTGCCGATCTGGCGCTCTTCGAGGTCGGCCCCGCCTTCGCGGGCGGCGAGCCGGGTGAGCAGGTTTTGCAGGCAACCGGGCTTCTGGTCGGTTACTCCGCCCCGCGCGATCCCTTTGGCTCGCGCCGTCCGGTGG
Organism: Thioclava pacifica DSM 10166; assembly: GCF_000714535.1. Taxonomy (GTDB): domain Bacteria; phylum Pseudomonadota; class Alphaproteobacteria; order Rhodobacterales; family Rhodobacteraceae; genus Thioclava; species Thioclava pacifica. The sequence continues at coordinate 496,601 of NZ_AUND01000023.1, forward strand.
ATCTGTACGATGCGAAGGCCGATGCCGAGGCCGTGCTGGCCGCGATCGGCGCGCCGGCGCGTGCGCAGATCAACCGCAAGCTGGACGCCTGGTGGCACCCCGGTCGCGCGGGCAATATGGCGCTTGGCCCGAATGTGCTGGCCACCTTCGGCGAGGTCCATCCCAAGGTGCTGCGCGAGATGGGCGTGAAAGGCCCGGCGGTCGCCTTCACGATCCGGCTGGAAAATATCCCCTTCCCGAAGAAGAAGGGCGCGACGCGGCCGGCTCTGGAGATCTCGGATCTGCAGGCGGTCGAGCGCGATTTCGCCTTCGTGGTGGATGCAGGCGTCGAGGCGCTGACGGCGGTGAATGCCGCACTTGGCGCGGACAAGAAGCTGATCGAGAGCGTCAATGTCTTCGACCAGTTCACCGGCCCGAAAGCCGAGGAGCAGATGGGCGCGGGCAAGAAGTCGATTGCGCTGTCGGTGCGGATGCAGCCCGCCGACAAGACGCTCACCGATGCCGAGATCGAGGCGGTGAGCAAGAAGATCGTCGAGAAGGTGAGCAAGGCCACCGGCGGCACTTTGCGCAGCTAAGGTTTCTCGCGAGAGAGTTCGGAGCGCCCGGTTCGCAAGGACCGGGCGTTTTCTTTTGTGGAGCCGAGGGCAGGGGCTGACCGCCGGGTGGGCGCGCTGCCCTCAGAGGTCGTCACTTTATTCCCGCCAATCCCGGATGACCTCGATCCCCGCGCAAACGCCCCCAAGCGCCCGCCCGAGGGGGCGGTCGGGCGCTGCCCGGGCCGCTGCGCGGCTGATCCGGGCGTTTCCACTGGCGCGGGGCGACCAGCCCCGGGCCGCGCCCGACCCTCCCCCCGGGAGGGCGCATTGGCGATGTCTTCGCGATACCGAGCGTCGTTCGGGCTTTCGAGATAAAGGGCCAAGCCACCATCGGAGCAAAGCACCCTCCCAAGGCTCGGGCGCGTCCCTTACCCTTCCGACCCCGCGTCACGCTTCCCAAACCCCGCAAACCCGCTAGGCTTTCCGCGAACAGGGGAAGGAGGGGCCCTTGCGGTTCGACTATCTCATTCTGGGCGGCGGCTCGGCGGGCGCGGTTCTGGCGGCGCGGCTGTCCGAGGACCCCTCCGTCACCGTCTGCCTGATCGAAGCGGGGCGCGAAGCGCGCGACATCTTCGTGCGCGCGCCGGCGCTGGTCGCCGCGATGGTCGCGGGGCGGCCGCCGATCCACAATTGGGCCTATCACACCACGCCGCAGCCGGGATTGGGCGGGCGGCGCGGGTTCCAGCCGCGCGGGCGCGGGCTGGGCGGATCGTCGGCGATCAACGCGATGCTCTATGTGCGCGGCCAGCCCGAGGATTACGACGGCTGGGCCGAGGCAGGGGCCGAGGGCTGGGATTGGGACAGCGTGAAGCCGTGGTTCCTCGCCTCCGAACGCAACATGCGCGGTGACACGGACTGGCATGGGGGCGAGGGGCCGTTGCGGGTCGGCGATCAGCGGCGACCTCGTGCGATCAGCCGCGCCTTCATCGAGGCCTGCGCGGCGGTGCAATGCCCGCCGAACGCGGATTTCAACGCAGGCGAACAGGAAGGCGCGGGGCTCTATCAGGTCACGCAATTCTGGGACGGGGCGCGCAAGGGTGAGCGCTGCTCGGCCGCCGCCGCCTATCTGCATCCGGTGATGGGCCGCGCGAACCTGACCGTTCTGACCCGCGCGCGGGCCGAGAAGATCGAGATCGCGGAGGGCCGCGCGACCGGCGCCGTGATCCGGCAGGGGCGCAAGCGGATGCGGATCGAGGCCGCGCGCGAAGTGATCCTGTCTGCGGGCGCTTTCGGCTCACCGCAGCTGCTGATGCTCTCGGGGATCGGCCCGGCGGATCACCTGCGCGAGCACGGGATCGAACCGCGCCTCGACCTGCCGGGGGTGGGGGCGAACCTGCATGATCACCTCGACTATATTCTCAGCTATACCTCGCCCCGGCGCGATGTCGTGGGGCTGAACCCGCGCGGGCTGATGCGGCTTGCGCGCGCGGCGGGGGGCTGGCGCAAACATGGCGAGGGGCTCTTTGCCTCGCCGATGGCCGAGGGGGGCGCATTTCTGCGCTCGGACCCGGGCCTGACCCGGCCCGATCTGCAGATCCATTTCGTCGTGGGCATCGTCGATCAGCATATGCGCAAGCCGCATCTGGCCGATGGGTGGTCGGCCCATATTTGTCCGCTGCGGCCCCACTCGCGCGGCACGCTGCGGCTCGCCTCACCTGATCCGCGCGCAGCGCCGCTGATTGATCCGGGCTTCCTGTCGGACCCGCGCGACGCGGCGCTGATGCTGAAAGCCGCACGTCTGTTGGAGCGGATCACCGAGGCCGAGCCGCTGAGCCCCTGGCGTGGGCGCAGGCTCTATCCGCATGACGGGACGGACGCGGCGCTGATGGCCGATATCCGGGCGCGGGCCGATACGATCTATCACCCGGTCGGGACCTGCGCGATGGGGCAGGGCGAGATGGCGGTGGTCGATCCGCAATTGCGAGTGCGGGGCGTCAATGGCCTGCGCGTCGTTGATGCCTCGGTCATGCCGCAGCTCGTCTCGGGCAATACCAACGCGCCGACGATCATGATCGCCGAGCGCGCGGCGGAGTTCATTCGACGCGATCTGTCGGGTGATTGACGCCGTCGTTCCACGGCACCGGATCGAGATCGCGCGGGTTCACCCCCTCCAGACAGGCCGCATTCACCCCGAACTGGTTCGGGTTCGAGCGGCGCTGGTGATGGGTGTAGATCCCGCAGGTTTTGCAGAAGTAATGCTTCGCGGTCATTGTGCCGAACTGGTAGAGGCTCAGGTTCTCCTCGCCCTTCACGATGCGGATGCCGGTCAGCGGGGCAGACACCGCCACCGCCCCGCGCCGCCGACAGAAGGAACAGTCGCAGCGCCGCTTCGTGTTCAGCCCATCCGAGAGCGTCACCTCCATCTCCACGGCGCCGCAATGGCAGGTCAGGCGATGGGGCGTCTGGATCTCGGGCAGCATCAGCGTCTCCTGGGAACTTGGGGGATGTTGGTCGTCGTGAGCCGCGCCTCGGGGAAGGGCGGGTGGCCATGGGTCAGGCGCCAGAAGAGCGGGCCGCCAAGGCGATACCAGAGCGGCACGATCAGGATCAGCCCGGCCACGAAGCCGCCGATATGGGCCATATGCGCGACCCCCGCCCCGGTGCCGGTGGAAACCTCGTTGAGGATCTGCATCGCGAACCACAGGCCCAGCACCAGCCAGGCCGGAACGGGCCAGATCTTGAAGAAGACAATGAAGAAGAACAGAACGTCGATCTTCGCTTTCGGATAGAGCAGCAGATAGCCCCCCATAACCCCCGCGATCGCTCCCGAGGCACCGACCATCGGTACCATCGCGTCAGGCTCGCTCGCGACCTGCGCCAGTGCCGCAGCCAGACCGCAGGCGAAATAGAAGGCGAGGAAGAGCCACGGGCCGAGCCTGTCCTCGAGATTGTCACCAAAGACCCATAGAAACAGCATGTTGCCGGCCAGATGCAGGATGCCGCCATGCAGGAACATATGGGTGACGAGCCCGTGCCAGGCGATGCCCTGCGTGATTGCCGCGGGCCAGAGCGCATTCTCCATGAAGAAGCTGCGCATGTCGAAGCCCCAGGGTGCGATCATCACGTAGACGATGCAGTTGACGGCGATCAGGATCCAGGTGACCCAAGGCGTGTTATAGGATGGATTGTGATCGCGAAACGGGAACATGGGGCGAGTGGGCCATGGCCGCGCGCGCCGGTCAAGCGCCCTATTGCGTTGCGACGATCACGCTTTCCCCGCCAGAGAGAAGCTCGAGGCGGTCATCGGCGATCTTCACCGCATCGACGCGGGCGATGTTCGAGCGAAAATCCTCTTCGACCTGCATCATCGCGTCGGGACACATCATTCTAGTGCCCGCGAGTTCGCCGATGCGCACCCGCCCGTCATGCTCCGAGATCCGCCCGTTATAGCGGTTGCAGCCCGATGCACCCGCGATCAGCCCCTTCTCGGGGTGGGTAAGCGTCACTTCGACCCCGTCGGGCACCGGCTTGCCGCCGATCTCGACCACTTCCCAGATCACGTTGGGGGCCACCGCCTCGAGCGGGTCGCGCGGCTCTTCCTTACAGCCTGCCAGCAGCCCCGCGCCCAGAACCGCTCCGATCAAGATCGCACGCATCGCTTTCCCCCGTTTTTCCCTGTCGTGACATGCACCTGTCGCAGGCCCGCGATGCCCTTGCCCGGCCGCATCTCAACCCGGTTCCCGTCCCCCTTACCCCGGCCAGACGCGCTCGACCATTCACGCCCCCGTGAGGCGCGGTGAATTGTTGCGACATCGCCCCGCATCCTCCTTGGCCTGCCCGACAGTTATCTCTATGATCGCGGGTCGCGACAGGAGGAGTCCCATGATCAACGAACTCGGGCATTTTGCCCTGATTCTCGCATTTGCCGTTGCCATCGTGCAGGCCATTGTCCCGCTGGTGGGCGCGCATAAGGGGTGGCGCGGCTGGATGGCCGTGGGCGAGCCGGCCGCCACCGCACAGTTCCTGCTCATCGCGGTGAGCTTTGCGGCGATCACCTATGCGTTCGTGGTCTCGGATTTCTCGGTGAAACTGGTCTGGGCGAATTCACATACAGACAAGCCGATGCTCTATAAGGTCACCGGCGTCTGGGGGAACCACGAGGGCTCGATGCTTCTCTGGGTTCTGATCCTTGCGCTGTTTGGCGCGGCTGCCGCCTGGTTCGGGGGCGCTCTGCCGCCCCGCCTGCGCGCCCGCGTGCTCTCGGTGCAGGCCTGGATCGGCGTCGCTTTCCTGGGCTTCATCATCTTCACCTCCAACCCGTTCCTGCGTCTCGCCGAGCCGCCCTTCAACGGCGAGGGGATGAACCCGCTGCTGCAAGACCCCGGTCTCGCCTTCCACCCGCCCTTCCTCTATCTGGGCTATGTTGGCCTCTCGATGGCCTTCTCCTTCGCCGTGGCCGCGCTGATCGAAGGCCGCGTGGACGCCGCCTGGGCGCGCTGGGTGCGCCCGTGGACGCTGGCCGCCTGGATCTTCCTGACCATCGGCATCGCGCTCGGCTCCTGGTGGGCCTATTACGAGCTTGGCTGGGGCGGCTTCTGGTTCTGGGATCCGGTCGAGAACGCCTCCTTCATGCCGTGGCTTCTGGCGGCGGCGCTGCTGCACTCGGCCATCGTGGTCGAGAAGCGCGAGGCGCTGAAGTCGTGGACCATCCTGCTCGCGATCATGGCCTTCGGCTTCTCGCTGATCGGGACGTTCATCGTGCGCTCGGGCGTGATTACCTCGGTGCATAGCTTCGCCTCCGACCCGCAGCGCGGCATCTTCATTCTCGCCATTCTCGCGATCTTCGTGGGCGGGGCACTGACGATGTATGCGTTCCGCGCGACCTCGATGCAGGCCAAGGGTGTGTTCTCGATGGTCTCGCGCGAAACCGCGCTGGTGGTGAACAACATCCTTCTGGCCGTCGCGGCTCTCGTGGTGTTCGTCGGCACCGTCTGGCCGCTCGTCGCCGAGATGTTCTTCGGCCGCAAGCTCTCGGTCGGCGCGCCCTTCTTCGATCAGGCCTTCACGCCCTTCATGGTGATCCTCGCGCTGATCCTGCCGGTGGGCGCGATGATGCCGTGGAAACGCGCGCGTCTTGGCCGTGTGGCGAAACCGCTGATCCCGGCGCTGGTTCTGGCGCTTGCCATGGGTGGGCTCGCCTGGTCGGTCGAGAGCGGCAATTCGATGCTGGCGCTGATCGCCGTCTTCCTGGGCTCCTGGCTCGTCTTCGGTGCCGCAACCGAGCTCTGGCAGCGTGCCGCGCGCAATTTCGGGCGTCTCAAGCGCCTGCCGCGCGCCGATTGGGGCAAAGCTACCGCGCATGCGGGCCTCGGCATCACCTTTATCGGCATCGGTCTTCTGACCGCCGGCCAGATCGAGGATATCCGCGTTGCCAAGCTGAATGAGCCCTTCACCGTCGACGGTTACCAGATCACCCTGACCAAGGTCGAAGAGGTGAAAGGGCCGAACTACATGTCCTCCACCGGCACGATGACGGTCGAGAAAGACGGCAAGCTGATCGGCACGATGCATCCCGAGAAACGCGTCTATCCGGTCCAGCGCATGCCCACGACCGAAGCCGCGATCCACACCACGCCGCTGGGCGACATCTACCTCGTGATCGGCGATCCGCAGCAAGATGGCGGCTATGCGGTGCGCACCTATATCAAGCCTTTCGCTGACTGGATCTGGGCGGGTGCGATCATCATGTCGCTCGGGGGCTTGCTGAGCCTCTCGGATCGTCGCTACCGGGTGGCGGCCGGGGCGCGCAAGACCCGCGCGGTGCCCTCCAACGCCACACCTGCGGAATAAGCCATGCTCAGAAAACTGCTCGTCACCTTGGTCTTTCTCGTCGTCGCCGGGCCGATTTTCGCGGTCCAGCCGGACGAGATTCTCAAGGATTCGACCCTCGAGGCGCGGGCCCGCGAAATCTCCAAGGTGCTGCGGTGCCCCGTCTGTCAGGGCGAGAATATCGACGATTCCAACGCCGCGGTGTCGCGCGACCTGCGGCTTCTGGTCCGTGAACGACTACTGGCGGGCGATACCGACAGCCAGGTGATCGACTATGTCACCGACCGCTATGGTGAATATGTTCTCTTCGAACCCGAGAAGACCGGGGCGAACCTGCTTCTGTGGTATCTCGGCCCGGGGGCTCTGATCGTCGCGCTGATCGGCGGCTTCTTCTATGTCCGCTCGCGCCGCAACGCCTCCGAAGGCCCGGCCGCGCCCGCGCTCTCGGAAGACGAACAGAAGCGCCTCAATGAGCTGATGGGGGAATAAGGGGCGCTGCCCCTCTTCGGCTTTGCCGAATTCACCCCGGGATATTTCGGGCAGTTGGATGATGGGCCTTGTCTTCCAACTGCTTCAAATATCCCCGCCGGAGGCATCCAGCCGGGCCGCCAGCGCCGCCCCTCAGCATTGTGACGCACCGTTCCGCTTTCCCATTTTACGTGCTTCGCTATCGTGACGGCGATGCGAGGTAAGGGAGGCGCGCGATGTTCCAGGCAATTGACTATTCCTGCGAGGGCGGGGTTGCGGTGATCACACTCAACCGGCCCGATGTGATGAACGCGCTCAACACGCAGATGCGCGCAGAGATCCTCGAGGCGATGAAACGCGCCGAGGCCGAGGCGCGGGTGATCGTGCTGACCGGGGCCGGGCGGGCTTTTTGCTCGGGGCAGGATCTGGGCGATGGGGTCGCGGCGGCAGGTCTCGATCTGGAGCGGGTGCTACGCGACGAATATGAGCCGATGCTCAAGGCGATCTATGAAAGCCCCCTGCCGGTGATCTCGGCGGTGAACGGGCCTGCGGCGGGGGCGGGGGCGAACCTTGCGCTGGCGGCAGATGTGGTGATCGCCTCGGAGGCGGCGTCCTTCATTCAGGCCTTCACCCGGATCGGGCTAATGCCGGATGCGGGTGGCACTTACTGGCTGCCGCGTCAGGTGGGCTTCGCCCGCGCGATGGGGCTGGCGTTGTTTGCCGACAAGGTCTCGGCGCGGCAGGCCGCCGATTGGGGCATGATCTGGGAGGCCGTGGCGGAGGTCGATTTTGCCCATCACTGGCAGGCGCGGGCGGCGCATCTGGCCAATGGTCCGACGGCGGCCTACCGGGCGGTGAAACGCTCTCTGCGCGAGGGCTATGCCAATGACCTGTCGCAGCAGCTGGAGCTGGAAGCCGAGCTGCAGGGCGGGCTGGGCGAGAGCCATGATTTCCGCGAGGGCGTTCTGGCCTTCCTCGAAAAGCGCGCGCCGAAATTCGAGGGCCGCTGAGCGCGCCGCGATCTTGCCAAGCCCGCCCCCGCGCGCTAGCCAGAGCGCGCTGCGGGCGTGGCGAAATGGTAGACGCACGGGACTTAAAATCCCTTGGGCTTAGCCCGTGCCGGTTCGAGTCCGGCCGCCCGTAGCCTGATCTTCGCAAATGTGAGCTTTCGTGAGGCGGTGCGCACGCGCGCGCGAGGGCCGTGCGCGCAATCGAGGCTTGCCCGAGGGGGCCGCGCCCCCTAAACCCTGAGGCAAGCAAGGGAGATTTCATGGCTCGCAGACCCACCGGCCCGGCCGACGACCGGCCCAAGACGAAGAAGATCGGCGCGCTCAAGGGGCTCGGCCCCTTCATTGCGCCTTACAGGGGGCTTGCCTTCGGGGCGTTGCTGGCGCTGATCGCCACCGCCTCGATCTCGCTGATCCTGCCGCTCGCGGTGCGCCGCGTGGTGGACGGGTTCCAGAAGGGTGCGGCGCTGCTCGATCAGTATTTCTTCGCGGCTCTGGTGATCGCGGGTCTGCTCGCGCTTGGCACGGGCCTGCGCTACTACCTTGTCACGCGCTTTGGCGAGCGGGTCGTCGCGGATATCCGCAAGGCGGTGTTCGACCGAGTGATCTCGATGAGCCCGGCCTTCTTCGAGCGCATTCTGACCGGCGAGATCATCTCCCGCATTACCACCGATACGACACTGATCCTTTCGGTGATCGGTTCGTCCGTCTCGGTCGCGCTGCGCAATGTGCTGATCCTGATCGGTGGTCTGATCATGTTGCTCTTCACCTCGGCGAAGCTGACGGGGCTGGTGCTGCTCGTGGTGCCGGTGGTCGTGGTGCCGATCGTGGTGCTGGGGCGGCGGCTGCGGGTTTTGGGGCGCGAGAATCAGGACTGGATCGCGAATTCGTCCGGCTCGGCCTCCGAGGCGCTGCTGGCGGCGCAGACCGTGCAGGCTTTCACCCATGAGGCGATCACCCGCGAGCAGTTTTCGGAGGTGACCGAGAAGGCTTATCTTTCGGCGAAGAAACGGATCGGCACGCGCGCGGTGATGACCGTGATCGTGATCTTCCTCGTCTTTGCCGGCGTGGTCGGCGTGCTCTGGGTCGGCGCACGCGATGTGCGCGAAGGACTGATGAGCGTGGGCGAGCTGGTGCAGTTCGTGATCTACGCGGTGATGGTGGCGGGCTCGGTCGGCGCGCTGTCGGAGATCTGGTCGGAGTTGCAGCGCGCGGCGGGCGCGACCGAGCGTCTGGTGGAGCTTTTGCAAAGCGAAGACCAGGTGAAGGACCCCGAGCATCCCGTGCCGCTGCCGCTGCCCGCCAAGGGCGCGATCCGCTTCGAGGATGTGAGCTTCCATTATCCCTCGCGGCCGCAGGCCTCCGCGCTCGATCATGTCGATCTGGAGATCGCGCCGGGCGAGACGGTGGCGCTGGTCGGGCCCTCGGGCGCGGGCAAGACGACGGTGATCCAGCTGATCCAGCGGTTCTGGGACCCCGAGACGGGCAAGGTCACCATCGACGGCTACGACCTGCGCGACATGGCGCGGCACGATTTCCGTCAGGCGATCGCGCTGGTGCCGCAGGACCCGGTCGTCTTCGCGGCCTCGGCGCGCGAGAATATCCGCTTTGGCCGGCCCGAAGCCTCCGACCGCGAGGTCGAGGAGGCGGCGCGTGCGGCCCATGCCTATGACTTCCTCGAAGCGCTGCCCGACGGGTTCGACACCTATGTGGGCGAGCGCGGGGTGATGCTCTCGGGCGGGCAGAAGCAGCGCATCGCGATTGCGCGGGCGATCCTGCGCGACGCGCCGATCCTGCTGCTGGACGAGGCGACCTCGGCGCTCGATGCGGCCTCGGAACGAGAGGTGCAGGCGGCGGTGGATCAGCTGGCCAAGACCCGCACCACGGTGATCGTCGCGCACCGTCTGGCGACCGTGAAGAAGGCTGACCGTATCGTGGTCTTCGACGAGGGCAAGATCGTGGCGCAAGGCACGCATGACAGCCTCGTGGCCGAGGGTGGCCTTTATGCGGAGCTGGCGAAGCTGCAATTCACCGACGGCGCCTAAGTCACGGCGCCGTTGCGGGGCGGCCCGCTCTGGTGGAATTCCCCACCCGTTTTCCCCTGTCTTCCGTCCCGCGCTTGCCGCATCCTTTCGGCAGGGCCGGGGCTGATCCGGCCGTTGCGACAGGAGAGTGACATGGGTCTGTGGAGTTTCATGAAGGATGCGGGCAAGTCCCTGTTCGGCAGCGAGGCCGAGGCGGGCGAGGCACCGAAGGAAGAGGCGCTCAAGGCCGAGCTGAAGGACCTGGGGTTGGACGCCAGCGGGGTCGATCTCGCGGTCGAGGGCGACAAGGTCATCGTCAAGGGCAAGGCGGTCGATGCCGAGACGAAGGAAAAGATCATCCTCGCGGTGGGCAATGTCGATGGCGTGGCCAGCGTCGAGACCGAGGATGATGCCGATACCGCCGATGCCACCTTCCACACCGTGAAGAAGGGCGACACGCTTTGGGCGATCGCCGAGAAGACGCTGGGCAACGGGTCGAAATATCAGGCGATCTTCGAAGCGAACAAGCCGATGCTCAAACATCCCGACAAGATCTATCCCGGTCAGGTGCTGCGCATTCCCAAAGTGTGAATGGGCAGGATGCATGACGCGGAGGGGCGCCTTTCGGGGCGCCCTTTCCCTTGAAGAATGCGCCTCGTTTCCCCACGTCAAAAACGCCATGACGTGACGTTTCGCGAGGGCGCGCCCCTTGCCGCGCGTGGCGGTTTTGCCGCATCCTAATCTCCGGGTCGCACACGGAGGAGCGGGCGGCTCTGGGGAGGATAAGAATGCAAAAATTCGCGACAGTTGCCGACCGTGATGCGGTCGAGGCGGAAAAACCTTGGGAGGCGCGTAACCGCCCCGCCACGATCTATGGGTTCCTGAGCGAGGCAAAGGCGGCCCATGGCGACCGCCCCGCGCTGTCGTTCCAGATTCTCTCGGGGCCCAAGGACAAGGCGGAAACGCTGACCTGGTCGCAGCTTCATGCCAAGGTCACGCAGGCCGCGAACCTGCTGCGCCATCTCGGCGTTGGCCCGAATGATACCGTCGCCTACCTGCTGCCCAATTCGCTGGAAACCGCGGTGACGCTGCTCGCGGGTTCTACCGCCGGGATCGTGAACCCGATCAACCCGCTGCTCGACGCCGAGCAGATCGCGGGCATCCTGCGCGAGACCAAGGCGAAAGTGCTGGTCACGCTCAAGGCCTTCCCCAAGACCGATGTCGCGCAGAAAGCGGCCGAGGCCGTGCGTCTCGCGCCCAATGTCGAAGCCGTGCTGGAGATCGATCTCAATCGCTACCTGACCCCGCCCAAAAGCTGGATCGTGCCCTTCGTGCGCCCGAAGGTGGAGACCAAGCACCATGCCAAGGTGATGGACTTCAACGCCGAGGCGGCGAAACTTCCGGGCGACCGGCTGATGTTCGAGGACGTGCAGGAAGACCGGGTTGCGGCCTATTTCCATACCGGTGGAACCACGGGCATGCCCAAGGTCGCGCAGCACAAGTATTCCGGCATGATCTACAATGGCTGGCTTGGCGGCCGGCTGCTGTTTGACGAGACCGACGTGATGATCTGCCCGCTGCCGCTGTTCCACGTCTTCGCGGCCTATCCGATCCTGATGTCGGCGATCGCGAGCGGCGCGCATGTCGTCTTCCCGACGCCTGCGGGCTATCGTGGCGATGGCGTGTTCGACAACTTCTGGAAGCTGGTCGAGCGCTGGCAGGTGACCTTCCTGATCTCGGTGCCGACCGCGATCTCGGCGCTGATGCAACGCCCGGTGGATGCCGATATCTCTTCGTTGCGTACGGCGATCTCGGGCTCCGCGCCGCTCCCGATCGAGCTCTATAACCGCTTCAAGGCGGCGACCGGCGTCGAGATCTGCGAGGGCTACGGCCTGACCGAGGCGACCTGTCTGGTGTCGGTGAACCCGGTCGATGGCGAGAAGAAGGTGGGCTCCGTCGGGATCCCGCTGCCTTACACCCATGTACGCATCCTCAAGAAGCGCAATGGCAGCTTCGACGAATGCGCACGCGACGAAGTGGGCGAGATCTGTGTGGCCAACCCCGGCGTGTTCGAGGGCTCCACCTACACGGAAGCAGATAAGAACCACGACCTCTTTGCCGAGAACCGCTTCCTTCGCACCGGTGATCTGGGCCGCATCGATCCTGATGGCTATCTCTGGATCACCGGCCGGGCGAAGGATCTGATCATCCGCGGCGGGCACAATCTCGACCCGGCCGAGATCGAGGATGCGCTGCTTTCGCACCCGGCGGTGGCCTTTGTCGGTGCGATCGGACAGCCCGACAGTTTCGCGGGCGAACTGCCCTGTGCCTATGTCGAGCTCATGGCGGGGGCGTCGGTCACCACCGATGAACTTCTCGAACACGCCAAGAAGAACATCCACGAACGCGCGGCTGTGCCCAAACATCTCGAAGTCATGGACGAACTGCCGAAAACGGCCGTTGGCAAGATCTTCAAGCCGGATCTGCGCAAGATGGCGATCATGCGGGTTCTCAACGCCGAGCTGGAGCTGGCCGGGATTGCCGCCCATGTGATCTCGGTCACCGAGGACAAGAAGCGCGGCCTCGTCGCCCATCTCGCCACGAAAGGAGCCTGTGACGAGGAGGCGCTGGTGCACAAGCTGGGCGAATTCACCGTTCCCTGGGATTGGGCGCGCTGAAAACCGGCGTTTCCATAGCCTGACCAATCAAACGCCGCCTCTTGGGCGGCGTTTTGATTTTGGAAACATTGTGGCGCGGAGCGTCCCGGCGCCGCCATATTGTCCCGAGCCGGTCCAAATCTCTCCCGATTTGCCTCGTTAACTCTCCCTTAAGCAGAACACGTACCCGGCAAAGAACTGGGGCGATTCGATCCGAGGCAGAGCAGAAGGTACTGGGACGATGGCATTGGGACGTCTTTGGAAAGCGGTGATCGCGCTTGCTACGGCAAGCGTCCTGTCCGCTGGCGCGGCCCAAGCGCTGAGCGTCGACCTGATCACCAACGGCGGCTTCGAGAGCGGCACGCTGTCGGGCTGGTCCACGACCGGCAATTCGGCGGGTGAGACCTTCGTCCTCAATGACGGAACCCCGGTGAACAACCCGCAGGGGATCCCCTTCCGTCCGCCGCCGGGACTTGGCAGCAAGCTCGATACGATCAGTAATTCTTCGGAGGCGCGGGGCGGTAGCATCGCACCGATTTCGGGCCTTTATGACACGCTTTTCCGGCCGACCTATTCGGGCGTAGCGACCCTGACGCAGTTCTTCACCGTGCCCGACGAGGTGATCTCCGCAACGTTCGAATTCACGGCAAGGGTGGGGCTGTTCGGGCTTTACTCGGACCCCGACCACCAGTTCCGCGTCTCGGTGGTCGATCAACTGGGCGATGTGGTGCAGGAGATCTATGCCACCGCGACCGGCGGCGTTCAGCTCGGCAATGGCACCGCGAGCACGCTGAGCTTCGATCTGACCACGTTGCTGCAGGCCAATCAGGGGCAGACGCTGGGCGTTCAATTCGCCCTTGAAGCGCAAACCTGGCAAATGAACGTCTCGCTCGATGACATTGCGATGATGGTCGAGACGCCCGCAACCGTCCCGCTGCCCGCGAGCGTCTGGATGATGCTGGCGGGCCTTGGCCTGTTCGGCGCGCTCGGCTGGAAACAGCGCCGGGGGGCAGGGGGCGGCGAAGGCACGCCAAGCTGATCCTCGACCCGGGTTCATTCCGCGACAAACGAAGACGACGCGCAAGTTTGCAGCTTGCGCGTCGTCTTCGTTTCATCTCTCGAGGAGAATTGGTGGAGCCAAGGGGAGTCGAACCCCTGACCTCTTGAATGCCATTCAAGCGCTCTCCCAACTGAGCTATGGCCCCACCGGAGGTCCAGCGCGGGCGTACCCGGCTGCGTGGGGAGGCGTATAGGCAAAGCGCCGGATGGGCGCAAGAGGAATTTTGCGCCCGCCGCGCGGATTTTCCGCGTCCTCCATTATTCCCTTGCGGCAGGGGGCAGGAAACGACGTGGGAGCGGGATCCAGGCGTCAGGAAGACGGCATGGGCGGAGGACATCGGCCATGGAAAAAGGCGCGAAGGAGAGCCCTCGCGCCTTGATCAAAACCCGTCCGGGGTAACCCGGTCAGTTGTCTTCCTTGTCCTCGGTGCTGACATCGGCGATGTCATCGAGCGAGACGTTGTCGTCATCGTCATCCTCGAGCAGATCATCGTCGAGATCCACGTCGCCGCTGTCAGAGTCGAGATCGTCATCTTCGAGATCGATCTCCTCTTCCTTCTGCGACGCGGTCTTGTCGGTGACCAGCGTACGCGTACTGCCGGCGTTCAACGCCTCCAGCGTGAAGGTGTTGTTGCAGACCGGGCAGGTCATCGGGTCGTTGTTCAGGTCGTAGAAGCGGCTCGCGCAATGCGGGCAGAGACGCTTGACGCCCCATTCCTCTTTCGGCATGGAATTCTCCTGCACACTTATCCAGCAGAGTCGCAGCCAACTGCCACAGCACAGGCTGGGTGTCAAAGCCTTTTCGTGCGTTTTTTCAGGGCTGCGACCGCGCGACCCGCCCAAGGGAGAGACATTGTCCCGCGAACCGCACATTCCCGAGCTGCCCGATCTGGAGCTGGTGCTGCGCCGCTCAGGCAAGGCACGGCGTTTCTCTCTGCGGGTTTCGCGGGTCGACGGGCGCGTGGCGCTGACGATCCCGCGCGGCGCGAGCGAGCGCGCGGCGCTGGCATTCGCACGCTCGCAGACCGACTGGCTGCGCAAGGCGCTCGATGAGATCACGCCGGCACGCCCGGTGCGATTCGGTGTCGAGATCCCGTTCGAGGGGCGCGCGCTGCGCGTCGAACCCGCCGCTCTGCGCGCGCCGCGCATCGATGGCGAGCGGCTGATCGCGCCGGAAGATCCGGCGCGCCTCGGCGTGCGGCTCGAAACCTTTTTCAAACATGCCGCGCGGATGCGTCTGCAAGCGGCGAGCGAGCGCTATGCGGATCAGCTTGGTCGCCCGTTCAGCTCGATCACCCTGCGTGACACCCGGTCGCGCTGGGGCTCATGCAGCGCCTCGGGCGCGCTGTCTTATAGCTGGCGGCTGATCATGGCGCCGCCGGAGGTGCTGGAATACGTTGCGGCCCACGAAGTCGCGCATCTCGCCGAGATGAACCATTCACCCGCCTTCTGGCGCGTCGTGGCGGGGTTGCGGCCGGGCTTCAAGACCGAGCGCGCCTGGCTCAAGCGCGAGGGCTCCGCGCTCCATGCGATCCGGTTTCGTGATTGACGGAAGGCCATCAACGTGATCACAAAAGTGCCATGACGACCATTACCACCCGTCCGATCGAAACCGCAGCGCATGACCGGCTCTACCGGAACCTGCGCCAGCAGATCATGGTGGGTGAGCTTCTCCCCGGCACGGCGCTGACGCTGCGCGGGTTGGGCAAGCAATATAACGTGTCAATGACGCCCGCGCGCGAGGCGCTGCGACGGCTTGTGGCGGAAGGGGCGCTGACGCTCTCGAGCTCGGGCCGGGTGACCACGCCGGAGCTGTCGAACGAGCGGATCGAGGAGCTGGCCTCGTTGCGCGCGCTGATCGAGCCGGAGCTGTCCTCGCGGGCTTTGCCGCGCGCACACCTTGCGCTGATCGACCGCCTCAGCGCGATCAACGTGGCCAATGCCGAGGCCGTCGCGAAACAGGATGCGGTGGGCTATATCCGCACCAATCTGGAATTTCACCGCACGCTTTACCTGCGCGCCCAGGCGCCCGCGATGCTGGCGGTGATCGAGACGGTCTGGTTGCAGCTCGGTCCCACGATGCGCGCGCTCTACAATAAGGTGCAGCGCAACGAACCGCCGCGCCATCACCGGATGATTCTCGCAGCCCTCAGGGCGGGGGACGAACCCGCGCTCCGGCTGGCCGTGCGCACCGATGTGACGCAGGGTTTGCGCCATCTGGCGCAGCGGGGCTGGTAAAACAGGGCGATCAAAGCCCCTCATGCCCCCATAAAAACGGCTTGAACGACTTGACGCGGGGCGGGTTTGGCCGTATTCCGCGCCAACAGATTTTCGGGCGCTGCCAGTCGGCGCCCTTTGATGTTGGGGCCGGAGCGCGATTCGCGTGGGCTGGCCGGGAAAGAAACGAAGGAAGAATGCCATGTCGCGCGTTTGCGAACTGACCGGCAAGGGCCCGACCACGGGCAACAAAGTGAGCCACGCGAACAACAAGACGCGTCGCCGCTTCCTGCCGAACCTGAACGATGTCACCCTGATCTCGGACGTCCTGGGCCAGAGCTTCAAGCTGCGTATCTCCGCGGCCGGCCTGCGTTCGGTCGACCATCGCGGCGGTCTCGACGCGTTCCTCGCCAAGGCGAAGAACGAAGAGCTGTCGGCGAAGGCGCTGAAGATCAAGAAAGCGATCGAAAAGGCTCAGGCTGCCGCCTGATCCTCGTGATCCGAGAAGATTGCGAAAGCCCCGCGGGAGCCTCCTGCGGGGCTTTCTGCCGTTCGTGGCGGTCCCGTCCATCGGCGCGCCGGACCCGCCTTTGCTTCGCGCTCGTGACGCGCTAGCTTGAAGACGACGCGCGAACCGGCCACCTCCCGGCAGAGGAGGGGCCATGAGGAGGACACCCCGATGATCCGCAAATTCCTGATGCTGGCGGCCGCCTGCACGATCGCCATGCCCGCCTTCGCCGACGAGATCGAAATCGTCGATGCCTATGTGCGCAGCTCCAGCCCGGTCTCGAAATCGGCTGCGGCCTTCATGGATATCCGCAACACCACCGATCGCGACGACCGGCTTGTCTCGGCCAGCTCGGATATCGCTGCGCGGGTCGAGCTGCATACCCATCAGGTCGGCCCCAATGGCGAGATGCAGATGCGCGAGGTGAAGGGTGGCTTCCCGGTCCCCGCCCATGGCGAGCATCTGCTGGCCCGTGGCGGGGATCATGTGATGATGATGGGGCTGCGCCACCCGATCCATCAGGGCGATCTTGTGCGCCTGACGCTGGTTTTCGAGAAGGCGGGGACGATGGTGCTCGATGTGCCGGTCGATCTTGAACGCGGTCAGGACATGATGCAGGACGATCCGGTCACCCATGGCGAGATCAGCCACGGCGGCATGACCCATGGCGAGATCACCCATGGCGATCCGCAACTCAATAAATCCGAAAGCGATATGTAAGCTCGGCGCGGCCTAGCCGTGCAGCAGCTCCAGCATCGTCGCCGCAGCAGCCGAAGGCGCGTTCTGCCCATCGGCCACCGCATCGCCCAGCTCGGTCATCTTCGCGCGGATCTGCGGGTCTTCGCGCAGCCGTGCCAGCAGCCCCTCGCGGACCTCGGCCTCGAACCAGTGGCGCGCCTGCTCGGCCCGGCGACTGTCGAAATGCCCATTCGCACGGCGCCACTCTGCAAGGGTCTGCATCTCGTCCCAAGCTTTTTCCAGCCCGTTTTCCTCGAGCGCCGAGACCGGCAGCGCCTTGGGGAACCCTTCCGGGTCCTGCGGGCGTTTGCGCAGCAGGCGCAGCGCGCCCGCATAATCGGCCACCGTGCGCATTGCAGCCGGTTTCAGATCGCCGTCGGCCTTGTTCACGAGGATCAGGTCGGCCATCTCCATGATGCCGCGCTTGACCCCTTGCAACTCGTCGCCGCCCGCGGGCGCCATCAGCAGCACGAAGAGATCCACCATCTCCGCCACCAGCGTCTCGGACTGGCCGACGCCCACGGTCTCGATCAGCACCACGTCGAAACCCGCCGCTTCGCACAGGCTGACAGCCTCGCGGGTGCGGCGCGCGACGCCGCCCAGATGGGCCTGGCTCGGCGAGGGACGGATAAAGGCGTTGGGATCGCGTGAAAGCCGCTCCATCCGGGTCTTGTCGCCCAGGATCGAGCCGCCCGAGCGCGCCGAGGAGGGATCAACCGCCAGCACCGCGACGCGCAGCCCCTTGGCCGTCAGCATCATCCCGAAAGCTTCGATGAAGGTCGATTTGCCGACGCCCGGTGTGCCCGAAAGCCCGATGCGCAGCGCCTGGCGCCCTTCGCCAGCCAGTTCGTCCAGTAGCACCGTGGCCTTCGCGCGGTGCTCGGAGCGTCCCGATTCCACCAGTGTGATCGCGCGGGCAAGGGCCCTGCGGTCTGCGGCGAGGATGCGGGTGGCGAGATCGGCGGGGCTTTGGTCACTCATCGGCGGGCTTTCGCTGATTTTTTGCTTTCGTGTCAAAACTGACATGAGACGTGAAGACTTATCGGTTACTTGCCTTCACCCTGCGACCTATGTCCAGAGCGAATGGAAAATTCCCGAGGTGAACAAAGCAATGACCTCTCTTCTGACCCGCATCTCCCGGCCGCTCGCCGGTGTCGTGGCCGCCGCCATGCTCGCGACGCCGATTGCCGCCGTGCCGGCGCGCGCCGATCAGAGCGACCGGATCGTTTTCGACGTGGAGCTCAAGGGCATCCGCGCGGGCGAACTTTCGATCAATGGCAAGATCACCGAGGGCGCCTATGGCGCGAACGGGGTGTTGCAGACAGCGGGGCTCGTGGGCTTCCTGCGCAAGATCAAGTTCACCGCGAGCGTTTCGGGACTGTTTTCGAATGGCCGCTTCACTCCGCTCAAATATACCGAGGTGGATGACGCGCCGAACCGCGATTCCCGCCATGAGATCATCTACAACAATGGCACCCCGGTTTCAGTCAGCCGCGTGCCGCCGCGCAAGCCCAAGGACCGCGATGTCGATCCGGCGAAACAGGGCGGCACGGTCGACCCGCTGACCGCGCTTTATGCGGTGCTGCGCGACGTGCCGCGCGACGAGGCCTGCAAGCTTGACGTGAAGATGTATGACGGGGCGCGGCGGTCTCAGGTGCGTCTGTTCAACCCCAGGCCCGATGGCAAGGGGCTGGTCTGCTCGGGCGAGTATCGCCGCCTTGAGGGCTTTTCGGAGAAGGACATGAAGGAGAAGAGCCGCTTCGCCTTCACCCTCTATTACGACCCGAGCCCGAAGGGCGGTTTGCAGGTCGACCGGATCGAAACCGACACGATCTATGGAAAAGGCCGTCTCACTCGGCGATAAGGGCCGGGTGAGCCAGGATAACCTCTCCCTTCCGATTGATGCGGTGCTGCCCGAGCTGCGGGCGGCGCTGTCGGCGCATGGCCGCGCGGTGCTGATGGCGCCGCCGGGCGCGGGCAAGACGACCCGCGTGCCGCTGGCGCTTCTGGATCAGGTCGAGGGCAAGATCGTGATGCTCGAGCCGCGCCGGTTGGCCGCGCGGGCGGCGGCCGAGCGCATGGCCGAGACACTGGGCGAGACGGTGGGCGAGACCGTCGGCTACCGCATCCGGGGCGAGGCGAAGGTTTCCAAATCCACCCGGATCGAGGTGGTGACCGAGGGTATCCTGACCCGCGTGCTGCAATCGGACCCGGAGCTGTCGGGCATCGGCTGCGTGATCTTCGACGAATTCCATGAACGCTCTCTGAATGCCGATCTGGGGCTGGCACTGGCCTGGGAAGTGCGCGGCGCGCTGCGGCCCGATCTGGCGCTGGTGGTGATGTCGGCGACGCTCGATGCCGAACCGGTGGCGGCGCTTCTCGACGATGCGCCGATCGTGGTGTCGGAGGGGCGCGCCTATCCGGTCGAGACGCGCTGGCTGGATCGTCCGGTCGACAGCTCGATGCGGTTCGAAGCGGCACTGGCGGGGCTGATCGTGGAGGCGGCCGGGGCGAGCGAGGGCAGCCTTCTGGCCTTCCTGCCCGGCGAGGGCGAGATCCGCCGCGTCGAGGGGCTGCTGAAAGGCCGCTTGCCCAGTGACATCGCGATCCGGCCCCTGTTCGGCGCGATGGAATTTGCCGCCCAACGCGCCGCCATCGCGCCCGCGCCCTCGGGGCGCAAGCTGGTGCTGGCGACAGCCATCGCCGAGACCTCGCTGACGATCGAGGATATCCGCGTCGTGATCGACGGCGGCCGCGCGCGGCGAGCGCGGTTCGACCCAAGCTCTGGGATGGCGCGGCTGGTCACCGAGCCCGTGAGCCGCGCCGAGGCCGAGCAGCGCCGGGGCCGTGCGGGGCGCGTGGCCGAAGGCATCTGCTATCGGCTCTGGACCAAGGGCGCGGAGGGCGCGCTGCCCGCTTTCGCCCCGCCCGAGATCGAGGTGGCGGATCTGACGGGGTTGGCGCTGGAACTGGCGCTCTGGGGCTCGGGCGGGGGCGATCTGGCCTTCCTGACCCCGCCGCCCGCGCCCGCGATGGCCGAGGCGCGCGCGCTGCTGGAGGAATTGGGCGCGCTGAAATCCGGGCTGATTACGGACCACGGGCGCAAGCTCGCGAAGCTCCCGCTGCATCCCCGCCTCGGGCATATGCTGCTGACGGCGGGTGCGGAGGCCGCGCCGCTGGCCGCCCTTCTGGCCGAGCGCGATCCGCTGCGCGGCGCGCCCGCCGATCTGACGCTGCGCCTGAGTGCCATCGACGATCCCAGACGTTTCGAAGTGCGCCACCCCTACACGCCCCATCGCGGCACGATCGAGCGTATCCGCTCCGAGGCCAAACGCCTCGTCCGTCTCGCGCCCGACACGCGCGAGAGCTATTCCCCCGCCGAGCAGCTCGCGCTCGCATACCCTGACCGCGTGGGCCTGCGCCGCAAGGGCGATGCGCCGCGCTATGTGCTCTCGGGCGGCAAGGGCGCGGTGGTCGCCGAGGGCGATCCCTTGGGCGCGCAGCGGCTGATCGTGGTGAGCGATCTCGACGGCGATCCGCGCGAGGCGAAGGTGCGGCAGGGCATCGCGATCTCCGAGGCCGAGCTGCGCCGTCTCTTTGCCGATCAGATCGGGTGGGTTGACGTCTGCGACTGGTCGAAGCGCGAAGGCCGGGTGGTCGCCCGCAAGCAGGAGCGCTTCGGCGCGCTGGTGCTCGACGATCGCGTCTGGAAGGACGCCCCGCGCGAGGCGCTGGCCCATGGCGCGCTGGCCGGCCTGCGCCAGATCGGGCTGCCGATGACACCCGCCGCGCGCCGTCTACAGGCGCGGGTCGAACTGCTGCGCGGGCAGGGGGCCGATCTGCCCGATTTCTCCGACGAGGGGCTTCTGGCTTCGGCCGAGGACTGGCTGCTGCCCTATCTCGGCAAGGCCCAGACCGAGGCCGATCTGCGCAAGCTGGACCTCACCGATGCGCTGCGCGCCGCGCTCGACTGGGAGCAGATGCAGCTGGTGGACCGGCTCGCACCCGCGCATTTTGAAACCCCGCTGGGCCGTCGCGTGCCCATCGACTACGCGGGCGAGGCGCCCGGCATCGAGATCCGCCTGCAGGAGATGTTCGGGGTCACGACCCATCCCACGGTCGGTCCGAAACGCCTGCCGCTGCGGATCACGCTGCTCTCGCCGGGCCAGAAACCCATTCAGGTGACGATGGACCTGCCGGGCTTTTGGGAAGGCTCCTATGCCGATGTGCGCAAGGACATGCGCGGGCGCTACCCCAAACATCCCTGGCCTGAAGACCCGCGCGAGGCCGACCCGACTCTGCGTGCCAAGCCCCGCAAATGACTGCGCGCTTTTGCCCGGATTGACCCGGTCGCCCGCTTCGGGCCAAATCGCGCGAAAGTAACGAGGGACATCCATGACCGAAACGCTGAGCTTCGAGGACCGCAAGCGCCTCGTGATGACCGTGCTGATGACGCCCGATCAGGCGAATTTCTCGGGCAAGGTTCATGGCGGTGCGCTGTTGAACTGGCTCGACCGGGTCGCTTTCTCGCTCGCCTCGCGCTATTCGCAGCGCTACGCGGTGACGCTCTCGGTCGATCAGGTGACCTTCCAGCAGCCGATTCATGTGGGCGAGCTGGTGACGTTTCGCGCCAGCGTGAACCATACCGGACGCACCTCGATGGAGATCGGCATCCGCGTCGAGGCCGAGAACATCACGGCGGGCACGCGGCGGCACACCAATAGCTGCTATTTCACCATGGTCGCGGTGGACGAGGGCGGCAAACCCGCCGAGGTGCCGAAGCTGCAACCAGCGACGAAGGAAGAAAAGCACCGCTGGCGCGCGGCCGAACTGCGCCGCGAGCTGCGCCGGGAATTCGCCGCGAAACTGGCGGCGGCGGCCGATCACGACGAGGATTGAGCCTCAGGGCATCTGCAAATCGTTTTTCCAAGCGAAAAGGGCGGCCTCGGGGCCGCCCTTTTCGCTGCCTGAACCTATGGCGTCACGCAGGTACGGCAGAGCCATGCAGCAGTGCGGTGCGACGCTCGGGCGAGATATTGAAGGCCTTGGAGAGCTGGGCGATGAAGGCGATCTTGGTCTGCCGGAACGAGCGGTCCGCCATCGCGACCATCATCGCGGCACGCAAAACCTGTTCCTTGCTTTGAGTGTCGAGCCCTTTCGCGAAGGATTTGAAATCCTTCGTTTTGACCGTGCCACGCGCCTTTCCGGCGATGTCGACGATGTCGGCCGGATCGCAGGGCTCGCCCGTGACACGGGCCGTGACATCGGCAATCCGCGTCAGATCTTCGTCGGTGAGCGCGCCATCGGCCATAGCGGTGCTCGCGGCGACTTCGATGATCCGTCGCGCCAGTAGCGAAAGTTCACGCGGGCCAGCGCCGCGGGTCTTCGCGCCACTACGCAGGCGGAACAGACTGCGTAGAACGAGCAACAGCAGAACAGCCGCCAACGCGTAGGATACATAGCCTGTCAATTTCTGCACCAGCGTCAGAGGCGGCACATCCGGCAGGTTTTCCGGGAAGACCTGCGCGATCTGACCGGCGAGAACCTTGTCCGAACTCAGCGCGTCGAACCGCGTGGCCGTGCAGCGGTTCGCGGCGAGCGCGTAGCCTTTGGGGGAGTACCAGACGGGCAAGCCGAAGAGGCTCGTCTCGGTCTTGAGCGCGCAAAAGGCCATCGTGCCGTTGCCATTTGGTGCAGGCAGGCGCGTAGGCGCGATGAATTCGAGTATGGGCGTATCGCTCAGGCCCGTGCCTGCTGTTGCTTGGGATGCGCCGGTGGTCAGTGGGACCAGCAACAAGAGCGCCGAAAGTGTTCTGGACAGCATGATCGCCTCCGAAACCAAGTGAAAGAAGCGCGCAGAATGCGCTGCGTGCGGTTTCCAATATGGTTGTCGTTCTGGACCAAAATGCGGCCAGAATCCGGCGATTGTTGCGGGCGTGTGGCCGATCACGGGGCCGTGCACAGGATTGGCTCGGCTATGAGACGCAAAAGGCGGCCCGTAGGCCGCCTTTCGGTTCTCGTTTCCCAGAAGGGGGATCAGGCGTGGATCGCGCCGTCGCCGCAGGCCAGTGCGGCTTCGCGCACGGCTTCCGAGAAGGTCGGGTGGGCGTGGCAGGTCAGCGCCACGTCCTGCGCCGAGGCGCCGAACTCCATCGCCACGCAGATCTCGTGGATCAGGTCGCCCGCGCCGGGGCCGATGATGTGGCAGCCGAGCACGCGGTCGGTTTCCTTGTCCGCGATCAGCTTCACGAAGCCCTCGCCCTGGAACACGGCCTTGGCGCGCGCATTGCCCATGAAGGAGAACTTGCCGACCTTGTAGGCGCGGCCTTCCTGCTTGAGCGCCTCTTCGGTCTGGCCCACCGAGGCGACCTCGGGGGTGGTGTAGATCACGCCGGGGATCACGTCGTAATTGACATGGCCATGCTTGCCGGCGAGCACCTCGGCCACCGCCATGCCCTCGTCTTCGGCCTTATGCGCCAGCATCGGGCCGACGATCGCATCGCCGATCGCATAGATGCCCGTCACATTGGTCGCCCAATGCGCGTCGGTCTTGATCTGGCCGCGCGGCAGCATCTCGACGCCCACGCCCTCGAGCCCCAGCCCGTCCGTGTAGGGCTTGCGGCCGGTCGCGACGAGCACGGTCTCGGCCTCGAGCGTGGCTTCGCTCTCATCCTTGCGCAGCTGGTATTTCACCGTGGCCTTGCCGCCCTTCACCTCGACGCCCTGAACGGCCGCGCCAAGGACGAATTTGAGGCCCTGCTTGGACAGGATCTTCTGGAAGTTGCGGGCGACTTCGCCATCCATGCCGGGCGTGATCGCATCGAGATATTCCACGACGGTCACTTCCGCGCCGAGGCGGGCATAGACCGAGCCCATCTCGAGGCCGATGACACCCGCGCCGATCACCACCATCGACTTCGGGATCTTGCCGAGCGACAGCGCGCCGGTCGAGGTCACGACGGTCTTCTCGTCGATCTCGATGCCGGGCAGCGAGGCGGGCTCGGAGCCGGTCGCGATCACGATGTTCTTCGCGTTATGGACCTCGTCGCCGACCTTCACCTGACCGGCCGCCGGGATCGAGCCCCAGCCCTTGAGCCAGTCGATCTTGTTCTTCTTGAACAGGAACTCGATGCCCTTGGTGTTGCCGTCGATGACCTCCTGCTTGTAGGCCTGCATCTGCTTCCAGTCGACCGAGGGGGATTTGCCCTTCAGGCCCATCTTGGCGAAGTTGTGCTCGGCCTCGTGCAGCTCGTGGGTGGCGTGCAGCAGAGCTTTCGAGGGGATGCAGCCCACGTTGAGGCAGGTGCCGCCCAGGGTCTCGCGGCCCTCGACACAGGCCGTCTTGAGGCCCAGCTGCGCGCAGCGGATGGCGCAGACATAGCCGCCCGGGCCGCCGCCGATCACGATCACATCATAGTCTGCCATTGGTCTTGCTCCTTAGAAGTCTTTAGCGCGCGGAGACCCGCGCGGGTGTTCAGATCAGCGCGGCCACGACCAGCGCCAGGATTGCGAAAAACGAAAAGCCCCAGACGAGCGAGCGCCAGGGCACGAGCCCCATCAGATAGGCCGGGATGTAGAGGATACGCGCGATCAGGAAGCAGGCCGCCGCGCCCGCCGTGGCCTGATTTGCCTGTCCCGAGAGCGCTACGATCAGCACCGCCGGGGTGAACAGGGTCAGCCCCTCGAAGGAGTTGTTCACCGTGCGCTGGAGCCGGCCCAGAACGGGGGACATCTCCGGCGCGGTCTTGTCGCGCGGCGACAGCGGGTAGCGCGTGCCCAGCTCGCGATTGGCCTTGATCGAGTAGGCGACCATCAGGCCGAGATGCAGGAGCAGGGCAAGGGCGAGGGTGGTGAGTTCGGGGGTCATGGGGCGCTCCCGGTGGAGAAGGCGGACCGGGGGGCTGCCTGCCCCCCGGACCCCCCGGAGATATTTGGATCAAGAAGAAGGGGCAGGGAGGCCGCCTTCGCTCCTGTCTTTACAGATCCATCAGCAGGCGGCGCGGGTCTTCCAGCGCTTCCTTGACGCGCACCAGGAAGGTCACGGCGCCTTTGCCGTCGACGATGCGGTGGTCGTAGCTCAGCGCGAGATACATCATCGGCTTGATGACGATCTGGCCGTTCTCGACCATCGGGCGCTCCTGGATCTTGTGCATGCCGAGGATGCCCGATTGCGGCGGGTTGAGGATCGGCGAGGACATCAGCGAGCCGTAGACGCCGCCGTTCGAGATGGTGAAGGAACCGCCCTGCATTTCGGCCATCGAGAGCTTGCCGTCACGCGCACGTGCACCGTATTCCGCGATCTGCTTCTCGATCGTGGCGAAGCTCAGCTGGTCGGCATCGCGTACGACCGGCACGACGAGGCCGTTCGGCGTGCCCACAGCCACGCCCATATGGACGTAGTTCTTGTAGACGATCTCGTTGCCGTCGATCTCGGCGTTGACTTCCGGCACTTCCTTGAGCGCGTGGCAGCAGGCCTTCACGAAGAAGGACATGAAGCCGAGCTTCACGCCGTGCTTTTTCTCGAAGAGGGTCTTGTACTCGTTGCGCAGGTTCATCACGCCCGACATGTCCACCTCGTTATAGGTGGTCAGCATCGCGGCGGTGTTCTGGCTGTCCTTGAGGCGCTTGGCGATGGTCGCACGCAGGCGGGTCATCTTCACGCGCTCTTCGCGGCTGGCATCATCGGCATTGACCGGACCGCGCGGGGCCTGCGCCGGGGCCGGAGCCACGGAGACGGTCGCGGGTTTCGGGGCTTCGGCGGCCTTGGCCACGTCTTCCTTCATGATCCGGCCATCCTTGCCCGAGCCCTGAACCGAGGCCGGGTCGATGCCCTTTTCGGCCATCAGCTTCTTGGCCGAGGGCGCATCTTCCACGTCCTTGCCGCCAGCCGATGCCGGAGCGGCTTCAGCCGGAGCGGCGGCCGCGGGGGCTGCGGCCCCTGCCGAGGCACCCTCGGAGATCACGGCGAGCTTGGCCGAGGCGTCGACGGTCGTGCCTTCTGCAGCGACGATTTCGGTCAGCACGCCCGCAGCGGGGGCAGGAACCTCGACCGAGACCTTGTCGGTCTCGAGCTCGCAGAGCATCTCGTCGGCCGCGACCGTGTCGCCGACCTTCTTGAACCACGTCGAAACCGTTGCCTCGGTGACCGATTCACCAAGGCTGGGCACCATCACATCGACCATCTTTCCCTCATTCGATTGGGGTTGGGCGGTTTCAGCCGCCGGTTTGTCATCTTTCTTCGGAGCGGCAGCTGCGGCTCCCGCTTCTTCGATCGTGGCGAGAAGGGCGGACACGCCCACCGTCTCGCCTTCGGCGGCAACGATCTCGCCGAGCGTACCGGCGGCGGGCGAGGGCACCTCGACCGTCACCTTGTCGGTTTCGAGCTCGCAGAGCATCTCGTCGGCGGCGACCGCATCGCCCGGCTTCTTGAACCAGGTGGCGACGGTGGCTTCCGTGACGCTCTCGCCGAGCGTGGGAACGCGGACTTCAGTGGACATCGGTTCAACCCTCCAGTGCATCGTTGACGAGCGCGTCCTGCTCGGCCTTGTGGCGGCTGGCCAGACCCGTTGCGGGCGAGGCCGAGGCCGCGCGGCCGGTATAGCGCGCACGTCCATGTTTCGCGTCGATCTTGGCCAGAACCCATTCGATATAGGGCTCGACGAAGGTCCAGGCGCCCTGGTTCTTGGGCTCTTCCTGGCACCAGACGATCTCGGCATCCTTGAAGCGCGTGAGCTCCTTCGTCATCGCCTGCGCGGGGAACGGATAGAACTGTTCGAGACGCAGCAGGTAGACATCGTCGAGGCCACGCTCGTCGCGCTGCGCGAGCAGGTCGTAATAGACCTTGCCCGAGGAGATCACGACGCGCTTGATCTGGTCATCGGATTTCAGCTTGAGATCCGAATTGCCCATTTCGGCATCGTCCCAGAGTACGCGGTGGAAGGTGGAGCCGGTGGTGAACTCCTCGGCCTTCGAGACGCATTTGGGGTGACGCAGCAGCGATTTCGGCGTCATCAGGATCAGCGGCTTGCGGAAGTCGCGATGGATCTGACGACGCAGGATGTGGAAGTAGTTTGCCGGCGTCGAGCAGTTCGCGACGATCCAGTTGTCTTCCGCCGAGAGTTGCAGGAAGCGCTCAAGACGCGCCGAGCTGTGCTCGGGGCCCTGACCTTCGAAGCCATGCGGCAGCAGGCAGACGAGGCCCGACATGCGCAGCCACTTGCGCTCGCCCGAGTTGATGAACTGGTCGAACATGATCTGCGCGCCGTTGGCGAAATCGCCGAACTGGGCTTCCCAGAGCGTGAGCGCCTTGGGTTCCGCCAGCGAGTAGCCGTACTCAAACCCGAGCACCGCGTATTCCGACAGCATCGAGTCGATCACTTCGTAGCGCGCCTGCCCCTCACGGATGTTGTTGAGCGGGTAGTAGCGATCTTCGGTGTTCTGATCGATGAAGGCCGAGTGGCGCTGCGAGAAGGTGCCGCGGGTCGCATCCTGACCCGACAGGCGCACCGGGTAACCCTCGGTCACCAGCGAGCCGAAAGCCAGTGCCTCGGCTGTGGCCCAGTCGAAGCCGGTACCGGTCTCGAACATCTGCTTCTTGTTCTCGAGCAGACGCGCGACGGTCTTGTGCATCGCGAAGCCGTCAGGCGCGGTCACGAGCGCCTTGCCGACTTCCTGGAACGTATCGGGCGCGATCGCGGTGGTGCCGGGCTCGTATTCGCCCTTCTCCTGCTCCATGCCCGACCAACGGCCATCGAGCCAGTCGGCCTTGTTCGG
This sequence comes from Thioclava pacifica DSM 10166, assembly GCF_000714535.1. Lineage (GTDB taxonomy): Bacteria > Pseudomonadota > Alphaproteobacteria > Rhodobacterales > Rhodobacteraceae > Thioclava > Thioclava pacifica. The sequence goes on from NZ_AUND01000023.1 coordinate 524,417, forward strand.
CTTGAAGACCTTGCCCGCTTCGAACTCTTCGTTCAGGTGGGACTGGAAGGCGGCCTTCATGTCCTCGATCTCGCCTTCCGGGATCAGCCCGTCGGCCACCAGACGCTCGGTGTAGAGCTGGAGCGTCGTCTTGTGGGTCTTGATCGACTTGTACATCACCGGGTTGGTGAACATCGGCTCGTCGCCCTCGTTGTGACCGAAGCGGCGGTAGCAGAAGATGTCGATGACCACGTCCTTGTGGAACTTCTGGCGGAACTCGATCGCGACGCGGGCCGCGTGCACGACGGCCTCCGGATCATCGCCGTTCACGTGGAAGATCGGGGCTTCCACCATCAGGGCGATGTCGGTCGGGTAGGGCGAGCTGCGCGAGAAGTGCGGCGCGGTGGTGAAGCCGATCTGGTTGTTCACGACGATGTGGATCGTGCCACCCGTGCGGTGGCCGCGGATACCCGAGAGCTGGAAACACTCGGCCACGACACCCTGGCCCGCGAAAGCCGCATCGCCATGCAGCAGCACCGAGAGAACCTTGGTGCGGTGCTCCTGATCGGAGAGCTGATCTTGCTTGGCGCGGACCTTGCCGAGCGCGACGGGGTTGACCGCTTCGAGGTGCGAGGGGTTCGCCGTCAGCGACAGGTGCACCTTGTTGCCGTCGAACTCACGGTCGGCCGAGGCGCCGAGGTGATACTTCACGTCGCCCGAACCGTCCACGTCCTCGGGCTTGAACGAGCCGCCCTGGAATTCGTGGAAGATCGCGCGATAGGGCTTTTGCAGCACGTTGGCGAGCACCGAGAGACGACCGCGGTGGGGCATGCCGACCACGACTTCCTCAAGGCCCAGCTGACCGCCGCGCTTGATGATCTGCTCCATCGCGGGGATCAGCGCTTCGCCGCCATCAAGGCCGAAACGCTTGGTGCCCATATATTTGACGTGCAGGAATTTCTCGAAGCCTTCCGCCTCGACCAGCTTGTTGAGGATCGCGCGGCGGCCGGTCTTGGTGAAGGTGATCTCCTTGCCGTAGCCTTCGATCCGCTCTTTCAGCCAGGACGATTGCTCGGGGTCGGAGATATGCATGTATTGCAGCGCGAAGGTGCCGCAATAGGTGCGCTTCACGATGTCCATGATCTGGCGCATCGAGGCGACCTCGAGGCCGAGCACGTTGTCGATGAAGATCGGGCGATCCATGTCGGCATCGGTGAAGCCGTAGCTCTTGGGATCGAGCTCGGGGTGATGCTCGTGCTCACGCATGCCCAGCGGATCGAGATCGGCGTTCAGGTGACCCCGGATCCGGTAGGCGCGGATGATCATCAGCGCGCGGATCGAGTCGAGCACCGCGCGTTTGACGGCGGTCTCATCGACTGCGATGCCAGCCTCGGCGGCTTTCTTCTTGATCTTCTCGCCGGCGGCCTTGCCCTCGGCCATCACGGGCCATTCGCCGGTCAGCGCGGCGGTGAGGTCATCGGCGGCGACCGGCGGCCAGTCCACGCGTTCCCAGCTCGCGCCCGAAGCGGATTTCTTCACATCCTGATCAGGATCGCCAAGCGAAGCGAAGAAGGCGGCCCAGGCGGTGTCGACCGAGGAGGGATCCTCGGCGAACTTCGCGTAGAGCTGCTCCACGTACTCGGCATTCGCGCCTTGCAGGAACTGCGAGGCATTGAACTGGTCGTTGGGGGATTGGTCTGTCATTTTCCTCACCTCGGTGCGGTGAACATCAAACTGTGTGGCGGTCCGGTCAGGGATGGGCCGCTTGAGTGGGCGGGGGTGCGATATCGGGTGTCACGTGGTTGCCGCCTTGCGCGATCGCAAGGGGGCTGGCAGGCGCCATCGGGAGAAACTGGCTGTTAGCGGTACGCGGCATGGCGGGGTTTCTGCTCTGCGCGGGGCTCATCATGACAGGCACTCCACGACAAGCACCTGCACGCCCGGAGCGTTGTCCTCCGGACGCGTGATGTAGGAGTTTTCAACGAGGCTTCCGCGCTTCGCGCAGATCCGCGTCGGTGCCTGATCGACGGTGCCGGGCTTTGCAGCGACCGGATCGAACCAGACATAGGCGGGTTTCGAGCTGAGCTGAACGGCGGCAACCGCATCGCCATTGATGCCGGTCAGCGACTGGAACATGCCATGTGAGCGCTCGTCGCGCGGCACGTCAGGGGCAGGGGAATGTGCGGTCAGATCGGAAGCCTGCGCGCCTGCGGGCGCGAGCGTGCCACCGGGGCCGACCGAGGCGGACCGGCTCTCCATGCACCCTGCCAGCAGGGCGCAAACGACCAGCCCCGTAAGCGGGCAGGTGATGCGCCGTGCCTGTCGCAGCAGCATGGGTCCGGTCCTTTCCTCGTAAGACCGGAGCCGCGCGAACGCGGCTCCGCTTCCTGTTTAAAGGGGCTTATTCGCCCTTGATCGCCTTCATCACGGCTTCGCCGAGCGTGGCGGGGCTGTCGGCAACCACGATCCCGGCCGATTTCATGGCCTCGATCTTGCTTTCCGCGTCACCCTTGCCGCCCGCGACGATCGCGCCGGCATGGCCCATGCGGCGGCCCGGAGGGGCCGTGCGGCCGGCGATGAAGCCAGCGGTCGGCTTCCAGCGGCCCTTCTTGCGCTGCTCGGCGAGGAATTCCGCGGCTTCTTCTTCCGCGGAGCCACCGATTTCACCGATCATGATGATCGACTGCGTTTCCGGATCGTCGAGGAACATGTCGAGCACGTCGATATGCTCGGTGCCCTTGATCGGGTCACCGCCGATGCCGACGGCCGAGGACTGGCCCAGACCCATATCGGTGGTCTGCTTCACGGCCTCATAGGTCAGCGTGCCCGAGCGCGACACGACGCCGACCGAGCCACGCTTGTGGATGTGGCCGGGCATGATGCCGATCTTGCAGGCGTCCGGCGTGATGACACCGGGGCAGTTCGGGCCGATCAGGCGCGATTTGGAGTCGATCAGCGCGCGCTTGACCTTCATCATGTCGAGGACCGGGATCCCCTCGGTGATGCAGACGATCAGTTCCATTTCCGCGTCGATCGCTTCGAGGATCGAGTCGGCCGCAAACGGCGGGGGCACGTAGATCACGGTCGCATTCGCTTCGGTCACGGCCTTGGCTTCGTGCACCGAGTTGAAGACCGGCAGGTCCAGGTGCTTCTGGCCGCCTTTGCCCGGGGTCACGCCGCCGACCATCTTGGTGCCGTAAGCGATTGCCTGTTCCGAGTGGAACGTGCCCTGCGAGCCGGTGAAGCCCTGACAGATGACTTTGGTGTTTTCGTTGACGAGAACTGCCATGATACTTAGCCCTTCACCGCTTTGACGATTTTTTCTGCGCCATCCGACAGGTTGTCGGCGGCGATGACGTTCAGGCCGGAAGTCGCGATGATTTCCTTGCCCTTTTCGACGTTGGTGCCTTCGAGACGGACAACCAGCGGAACCTGTAGGCCGACTTCTTTCACCGCGGCGATCACGCCCTCGGCGATGATGTCGCAGCGCATGATGCCGCCGAAGATGTTCACGAGGATGCCTTTGACGTTCTTGTCCGAGGTGATGATCTTGAACGCTTCGGTCACTTTCTCTTTCGTGGCGCCACCGCCAACGTCAAGAAAGTTCGCGGGCTCGGCGCCGTAGAGCTTGATGATGTCCATCGTGGCCATCGCGAGACCCGCGCCGTTCACCATGCAGCCGATCTCACCATCGAGCGCGATGTAGTTGAGGTCGTATTTCGAGGCTTCGAGTTCTTTCGGGTCCTCTTCGGTCTCGTCGCGCAGGGCGGCGATGTCCGAGTGGCGGTAGACGGCGTTGCCGTCGAAGCCGAGCTTGGCGTCGAGAACCTTGAGGTTGCCGTCGGTCATCACGATCAGCGGGTTGATCTCGAGCATCTCCATGTCTTTCTCGACGAAGGCACGGTAGAGGTTCGACAGAAGCGCAACCATCTGCTTGACCTGCGGGCCTTCGAGCCCGAGGGCGAAAGCGACGCGGCGGCCGTGGAAGGCCTGATAGCCGGTGGCCGGGTCGATCGAGAAGCTCAGGATTTTCTCGGGCGTGTTTGCCGCGACTTCTTCGATATCCATGCCGCCTTCGGTCGAGGCAACGATCGAGACGCGCGAGGTCACGCGGTCGACGAGCAGCGCGAGATACAGTTCGCGCGAGATGTCGGAGCCATCTTCGATGTAGATGCGGTTGACCTGCTTGCCCGCCGGGCCGGTCTGGTGCGTCACCAGCGTCTTGCCGAGCATCTGCTTGGCCAGCGTTTCGGCCTCTTCGACCGACTTGGCGAGGCGAACGCCACCCTTCTCACCCGCTTCGGGCTCCTTGAAGTGGCCCTTGCCGCGGCCGCCGGCGTGGATCTGCGCCTTGACGACCCAGAGCGGACCGTCGAGCTCGCTCGCGGCGGTTTTGGCTTCTTCAGCCTTGAGAACGACGCGGCCGTCAGAGACCGGAGCGCCATAGCTCTTGAGAAGCTGTTTGGCCTGATATTCGTGGATATTCATCCTTGGATACCCCATGCTGGTGCGATTTGCAGGGGTTCTAGGCGGTTTGGGCCTTCGGACAAACCGAAATCGCGACATTTCGCCTCGCTCGGGCGGAAAAAACGACATATGTGATCACAGGCTCAAAATGTGTGATCACAAATGGCAAAATGCTGCACTGTGGCATCGGGGCACTGGCACGACTCGCGAAAATCGAGTCAGGTGCGGGAAAGGAACAGTCGAAGCATGACAGGCGCATGACGCAGAGTGAAGAGATGCCGCGCTGGGGCGTCGTGGCCACCGTGGACGAGCCCGCAGCCCTCGTCGCAGCCTATGTCGCACATCATCGCGCGATCGGGGCGAACGAGGTTCACGTGTTCTTCGACCGGCCCAATCCCGAAGCAGAGGCACTGATCGGCGGGGTCGAGGGCGTCTTCGTGCATCATTCGGGCGAGGATGGCTGGGCGCGCGGCTGGCGCAAGAAGCGGCCCGAGCGCCATCAGGGCCGACAGAAATACAACGCGACCCGCACCCTCGCAGAGACCGATCTCGACTGGCTTATCCATTGCGATGCGGATGAATTCGTGAGCCTCGTGCGCCCGCTCGAATGGGAGCTCGCCAAGACCGGCGAGCAGAAGGCCTGGCTGCGGCTCGAGGTGGACGAGCGCTGTTATCTGGGCAAGACGCCGGGCGCAGATATCTTCGCGGGCGCCTTCCGGCGGCGCTGGGACGATTTCGCGGAGGAAGGGCTGCTCTTCTACGGTCTGCGTGCGCGTTACCTGCACAAGGGGCTCGCGGGACATGTCGCGGGCAAGCCGGTGGTGCGCTCGGGGCGCGGCTATGCGATCGGGGTGCATTTCCCGCTCAGTCACTGGGACAGCACGATCAACGATCTGCCTTACCGGCCCAGCTATAACGCACGGCTGATGCATTTCGACGGGCTCACGCCGCTGCATTTTCTGCTCAAGATGCTGCGCCGGGTGACGACCAAGGTGAAAGGGCAGCCGGTGCCCTATGTCAATTCGCGCACGGCACAGTTCAACGAGGCGGCCTTGCGCGCCGAAGACCCGCATGAGCTGATGCGTCTATGGTGGGATGTGCAGGGTGTGCGCGATTACGAGGCCGAGGAACTTGCGGAGCATGATCTGTTGATCCGCCCGCAGGTGGACATCGCCGAGGAGACTCGCGCGCTTTTTGGCGATGCGGTCGATCTGAGTCCCGCAGGCTTCGATCGCGCGCTGATCCGCCACGAGGCGGAGCTGATCGGGCGTCTGCACGATGTGTTCGGCTTCGACCCGGAACCGCTCGTCAGTTCAGCGTGAACATCATCAACCCGGTGCGACCGCCGACGAGATTGACGAACCTCGCCCAATTGTCTGGGTCGACCAGGGGCGCGTCGGAGAAATAGGGCTCGAGTGACCAGCCTTGCACGACCCCGGTCAGGTCGAGCGGGGCAGGGCTCTCGAACCACGCCCCGATATCGATTCCGATCGGCGCGCGCCAGAACGGAGCGGTGCGCTTGCCGGTCAGCAGCGCCTCGCCATCGTCGAGCACCCCCAGCCAGACCACGCCCAGACCGTCCGGGAAGTCGACGCCGAGGGCCTGTACCTGGCGGTCGTTCGGAATCCATTCCGCCTGATTGTCGCTTTCCTGATCGAGCAATTTCCAGAAGATCCGGTTCTGCGCGATCATTTCGAGCCAGTGATCGCGCGCGGCGCGGGTGCGGGTGGGATCGGGCTGATGGCGCAGGGTGTCGAGCAACGCCGCGAAAGGGTCGATGAAACTGTCGAAGGGTCCCGCAAGAGGCATATCGACGCCGCCGTCCTGCATTGCCTTTTGTCGCGCGTCCTTGATGCGGGCATAGGTGCCGAGCACCTTCGCGATCGCGGGTTCCGGATCGAAGGCGAGCACCAGTTCCGAACTCCCTGAAACCATATGGGCATAGGCCATGAGCCAGGCCGCATCGGCATTGTCGAACTGCACGATTCGGGTGACCTCGGCGGAACCGGAGGGCGCGCGCGGCATGAAGACGCCAGCGAGCAACGGTACCGCACTCTCGCCCGGCTGGCGCATCTGATCGCCGTTCAGGTCGAACCAGAGATCGTCGAGATTGATCGCAAGCCCGAATTCCGGCCCCTCGGCGAGCCCGTCAAGCGACGCGGTCACATTGCCCATCCTGGCGAGCAGGTCCTCGCTCTGGCGGTTGATCGCATCGGGGGGGAGCTGTTCGGTCTTGGGTGTGAAGCCGCCCGGAACATTGCCGAGGAACGGCATCAGGAAGCGCGCGCCCCCGACCTGCGCCTGCCAGCGCAGGGTGCTCTCGATGCCCGACAGGAACTCGAGCCCGGCGATAGCGAACCGCTCTTTTGGTTCGGGATCGGGGCGCGCTTTGAGCGCGGCCAGAACCGGGCCGAGCCCTTTCGCGACGATCTCGGTGGAGATCGGATCGGCGGCGGGGGCAGGGGCCTGCGGCAGTTTCGGAGTGCTTTCCTGTGCGCTGACGAAAACAGGCATCAGGGCGAGAAGGGCAGGCAGGATCAGGCGACGCATGGCACTCTCCAAAGCAAAAGGGCGCGCCCGAAGGCACGCCCCAAGTCTGGATCAGGCTTGAATTTCGATCAAGCGAGGGTGCTGTCGATGCCTTTGCAGGCTTCCACGAGGCCCTTCACCGCGTTGACCGAGTTGTCGAACATCGCCTGCTCGTCCTTGTTGAGCTTGATGTCGATGACCTTCTCGATGCCGCCGGCGCCGATCACGGTCGGCACGCCGACATAGAGACCGTCGAGTCCGAGCGCGCCTTTGACGTAAGCCGCGCAGGGCAGAACGCGCTTCTGGTCTTTCAGGTAGGCTTCCGCCATTTCGATCGCCGAGGTGGCCGGAGCGTAGAAGGCCGAACCGGTCTTCAGCAGGCCAACGATCTCGGCGCCGCCGTCACGGGTGCGCTGGATGATCGCGTCGAGCTTCTCCTGGGTGGTCCAGCCCATTTCGACCAGGTCGGGCAGCGGGATGCCGCCAACGGTCGAGTAACGGGCAAGCGGAACCATCGTGTCACCGTGGCCGCCAAGCACGAAGGCCGTGACATCGCGCATCGAGACGCCGAATTCGACCGACAGGAAGTGACGGAAGCGCGCGGAGTCCAGCACGCCGGCCATGCCGACGACTTTCTCGGCCGGAAGGCCCGAGAATTGCTGAAGCGCCCAGACCATCGCGTCGAGCGGGTTGGTGATGCAGATCACAAATGCGTTCGGGGCGTGGGCGGCAATGCCTTCGCCGACCGATTTCATGACCTTGAGGTTGATGCCCAGCAGGTCATCGCGGCTCATGCCCGGCTTGCGCGGAACGCCAGCGGTGACGATGCAGACATCGGCGCCCGCGATATCGGCGTAATCGTTGGTCCCTTTGAAGGTGCCGTCGAAGCCTTCGGAGGGGCCCGATTCCGCGATGTCGAGGGCTTTGCCTTGCGGCGTGCCTTCGGCGATGTCGAACATCACGACGTCGCCGAGTTCCTTGATGGCGGCGAGATGGGCGAGCGTGCCGCCGATCTGACCGGCGCCGATAAGGGCGATCTTGGGTCTGGCCATTTGGTCCTCCGGGTGGGTGGATTGGGTAAATCTGACGCGGTTCAACTAGCTCTTTGGTTCCCAAAGGGCAAGGGTGCTGCGCTGCGGCGGGGCTCGTAAGCGAAAAATGTATGCAAATGTATGCCGAAAACGGGATGCTTCGCCTTCCGGCACACAGACTCTGTGCGGGGCTGTTGTTTCCTTCGACCCGCCCCCGTGCAACTCAGGGACGACGGTCGCGGGGGGCGATTCTCGACCGGGAGGAGGACGTTTCATGCTGGAACTGGGTGTGACGGGTTGGGCCTTGGCGCTTCTGGCCGCCGTGATGGTCGGCCTGTCCAAGGGCGGCATTCCCATGGCGGCCTCGATCTCGGTTCCAGTGCTGGCGATGGTGATGGATCCGGTCGCGGCCGCGGGGCTCTTGCTTCCGGTCTATATCGTCGCGGACATGTTCGGCCTCTGGGCCTATCGCAAGGAGTTCGATCGGCGCGTGCTCGCGATCATGGTGCCGGCCACGACGATCGGGATTGGTATCGGCTGGGCCACGGCGGAAGTCGTGCCCGAGCGCTGGGTGACCCTGATGGTGGGCGTGATCGGCGCACTGTTCGCGCTCAATGCGCTGTTTCGGCATCGTCCCGGCGCGCGGCAGGAGGCTAAGGTCGCTCCGGGGCTGTTCTGGGGGACGATCGCGGGGGTCACCAGCTTCGTCAGCCATTCCGGCGCACCGCCCTATCAAGCCTACACGATCCCGCTCAACCTGCCCAAGCAGGTCTTCGCCGGCACGGCGACGGTGCTGTTTTCCTATGTGAACCTTGCCAAGCTCGGGCCCTACATCGCGCTGGGCGAGGTGAACTGGCATTCGCTGGGCACGGCGATGATTCTCGCGGTTCCGGCGTCGGGGGCGGTGTTCCTGGGCGTCTGGCTGGTGAAGCGGATGCCGACCGAGATCTTCTATAAGGCAGTGATTTGGGCGCTGCTTCTGATCTCGCTCAAGCTGATCCAGCAGTCGATTTCCACCTAGAGCGCAGTGTCCTGACGGGGCAGGGTTTCAGCAAGCGTCTCGAAGGCTTCGCCCGAGGCGATCAGGCAGCTTTGCCCGCTCGCGCGCGTGACGAGTATCGTCCAGCTCCCGCTTTCGGAGGCGAAGATTTCCAAAACGGCATTGTTTTCGGCCAAGGCGATGGCGCGGCGGGTCTCGAAATAGCGGGTCTGGAGCTGTGCCACGAGATCGGCGCGCAAGCCGCAGGCGGCGGTTTCCGCCGGAGCACGTTGCGCAAGGGCGATCACCAGGACGAAGCCGAGAGAGAGGCCAATCATCTTGTGCAGCATAACGCGCCCTTTCATCACCGAAGCCCCGAGCCTGCGCCACAAGGTGCGAAAATACGGTTAACACCCCGCGCCGCCGCGCAGCTCGCCCCCCTGCGACGCAGCGCTTTTTCTGCGATGCGGCAAATCAAGTCTTGCCGATTCTGTCCCGTTTGTGCGATCTGGCGAAAGAAAATTGCGAGATGGAGAATCAAATGGCCCGCCCGACCCGTTCCGTGCTCTACATCCCCGGCTCAAAAGAGCGTGCGCTGGAAAAGGCGCAGGGGCTGGCCTGTGATGCGATCATCTTCGATCTCGAGGATGCCGTGGCGATCGAAGAGAAAGAGCATGCCCGCTCGTTGCTCGCGATGACGCTGGCAGGCGCCGATTACGGCTCGCGGATGAAAATCGTGCGCATTAACGGGCTCGACACGAAATGGGGCGCCGAGGATATCGCGACCTTTGCGCGTGCGATCAAGGACGGCGCCAAGGTCGACGCGATCCTGATCCCGAAAGTCTCGACGCCCGCCGATCTCGATGCGGTCGCGCGGATGATCCCCGATGTCCCTCTCTGGGCGATGATGGAAACCGCGCTGGGCATGCTCAACGCGAACCTGATCGCAGCGCATCCGCGCCTTGAGGGCATGGTGATGGGCACCAATGACCTCGCCAAGGAACTCCAGAGCCGCTTCCGCCCCGACCGGCTGCCGATGCAGGCCGGGCTGGGTCTGTGCCTGCTGGCCGCGAAGGCGCATGGCAAGATCATCGTCGATGGCGTCTATAACGCGTTCAAGGATGACGAAGGGCTGAAGGTCGAATGCGATCAGGGCCGCGACATGGGATTTGACGGCAAGACGCTGATTCACCCCGCGCAGCTCGCGGTCTGCAATGCGGCTTTTGCACCGTCGGAGGCCGAGATTGACCTCGCCAAGCGTCAGATCGCTGCCTTCGAGGAAGCCGAGGCCGCCGGGCAGGGGGTTGCGGTCGTGGATGGTAAGATCGTCGAGAATCTGCATATCGTCACCGCGCGGCAGATCCTCGCCAAGGCGGAGGCGATTGCCGCGCTTGGCAGCTAAGAGGCACTCGCAATGGCACTTCTCATCCTCGGCGTCCTGATCTGGTCGCTGGCACATCTGGCAAAACGGATCTTTCCGGGCTTCCGGCGCGCGCTCAAAGGGGCCGAGCGTCCGATGGTCGCCGCACTCGTTTTGATCAGCGTCGTACTGATGTTCATCGGCTGGCGCGCCGCCGATCCGGTTTTCTACCTCTGGACGCCGAACGCCGCGCTCAAGGGGATCAACAACCTGCTGATGCTGTTCGCAGTGTACCTGTTCGCGGTCTCGGGCATGAAACTGTGGCTCAGCGGCAAGATCCGTCACCCGCAGCTGACCGGGGTGAAGACCTGGGCGCTGGCGCATTTGCTGGTCAATCCGAACCTGCCGGGGATCATCCTGTTCGGCGGTCTTCTGGCTTGGGCCGTGCTGGAGGTGATCCTGATCAACAAGCAGTCGAAGCCCGCCAAACCCAATCCGCAGGTCAATATCGGCAAGGAGATCGGCGGGATCGTCGGCACGCTGATCCTCTATGGCGCGATCGCGGGCATCCACTACTGGTTCGGCTACCCGGTCTTCGGGGCGTGATATGGCGCTGATCTATCGCTTGCTCACCGAAGACGACACCTCGGCCTTTTGCCACAAGGTCAGCCTCGCGCTGTCGAAGGGCTGGGCGCTGTATGGCGAGCCTCAATACGCCTTTGACGCCGAAAAGGGCGTGATGCGTTGCGCGCAGGCCGTCACAAAGGAAATCGCGGGCGAATATCACCCCGACATGAAGCTGGGAGAGCAATGATGGGCAAGACCAATCCGGGCCGTTTCTTCGAGGATTACAAGGTGGGCGATGTGATCCGCCACGCCGTGCCGCGCACTGTCGCGGAAGGGGAGCGCGCGCTCTATCACGCGCTCTATCCGGCACGTCACGCGCTCTATTCCTCGGACGAGTTCGCGGCTGCCTGCGGGCTCGAGGGCTCGCCGCTCGACGATCTGATCGCCTTCCACGTCGTCTTCGGCAAGACGGTGCCGGATGTCTCACTCAATGCGGTGGCGAACCTCGGTTACGCCGAGGGGCGCTGGATCAAGCCGGTCTATCCGGGCGATACGCTGCGCTCGGAAAGCGAGGTGATCGGGGTCAAGCAGAACTCGAACGGCAAATCCGGGGTGGTCTATGTCCGAACCCGCGGTCTCAACCAGATGGATGAGGTCGTGCTGGAATATGTGCGCTGGGTGATGGTGCGCAAAGGCGACTTTGATGCGCCCGCGCCCGAGACCGTGCTGCCCGATCTGGCGAAGGTCGTTTCCCCCGAAGATCTTGTGATCCCGGAAGGGCTGACCTTCGAGGGCTATGATTTCGACCTCGCGGGCGAGCCGCATCGCTGGGGCGATTACGAGATCGGCGAGAAGATCGACCATGTGGACGGCGTGACGATCGAGGAAGCCGAGCACATGATCGCCACGCGCCTTTGGCAGAACACCGCCAAGGTGCATTTCGATGCGACCTTCCGTGAAGACGGTCAACGTCTGATCTATGGCGGCCATGTGATCTCGATGGCCCGCGCGCTCTCGTTCAACGGGCTGGCGAACGCGCAAATGATCGTGGCGCTCAATGGCGGCGCCCATGCCAATCCTTGCTTCTCGGGCGATACCGTCAAGGCCTGGTCGGAAGTGCTCGACCGCGCCGAGACCGGCGTGCCCGGCGTCGGGGCGATCCGGCTGCGGCTGGTCGCCACCAAACAGGGTGCGAGCGAGTTCGCCTATAAGGGCGAAGACGGAAAATACCTCCCCGAAGTGCTGCTCGATCTCGATTACTGGGCACTGATGCCGATCTGATCGCGGCGGGAGACTCACTCGCGGGGACAGCGGTCTCCGCGAGCGGTAACATGTGATCACGCTCAGAATTTATGTGATCACAAAGCGAATTTTTCACCCCTGTTTGACCGCAAATCTCAGCTTTTCATGCTCTGAGCGCGTGACTTGGGGGAAAATTACGTTAGTAACAAACCCAATTCCGGCCAGCTCCGCGCAAGCCCGGACCCCGCTCAGGGGCGCTGCTTGCGTCGAGCCCAGCGAACAAAGGGACCGATCATGGCTGAAGTGAAACAGGTTGAGCGCCCGCTTTCCCCGCATCTTCAAATCTACCGCCCGCAGATGACGTCGTTCTCGTCGATCATGACGCGGATCACCGGCAACGGGATCATCGTCGGCGTGCTGCTGCTCGTCTGGTGGCTGCTCGCTGCCGCGACCAGCCCTGCCTATTTCGACTTCGTGAACGCGATCGCGACCTCGTGGTTCGGCGATCTGGTCTTCACCCTGTCGCTGCTGGGCGTCTGGTATCACTACCTTGCCGGGATCCGGCACCTGATCTGGGATACCGGCCGCTACATGGACATCAAGACCGCCGAGATGCTCGGCTGGGTCTGCATCATCGGCTCGGTCGTGCTGACCGCGCTGACCCTCATCATCATTCATCTGTAACGGAGGCCGAGATGCGTTACCTCACCGACCGCAAACGCGCCGTTGGCAAAGGTGCCTCGGGCACCGGTACCGAGCATCACTGGTGGATGTCGGCATCCGCCGTGGCGCTTGCCTTCATGATCCCGACCTGGCTCTACATCGTCGGCACCACGCTGGGCGCTGACCAGCAGACCGTGATCGCCACCTTCGCGAGCCCCTTCCCGGCGATCCTGACCGCGCTGATCGTGATCGTCGGCATGCAGCACTTCGCGAAGGGCACCGAAGTCTGGATCGAAGACTACGTGCACGGCACCGCCGGCAAGGCGCTCAAGATCGCGATGCATTCGCTGGCTTACGTGATCATGGCGACCGCACTCTATGCACTCGGCAAGATGGTCTTCATCGGCCTTCTGCTGGGCAACTGATAACGGGACGAGGCAAATGGCTGCATACGAATACGAAACCCACAATTACGACGTGGTCGTGGTCGGCGCCGGTGGCTCGGGCCTGCGTGCCACGCTCGGCATGGCCGAACAGGGCCTGCGCACCGCCTGCGTGACCAAGGTCTTCCCGACCCGCTCGCACACGGTTGCGGCACAGGGCGGCATCGCCGCGTCTCTGGGCAACATGGGCCCGGACAGCTGGCAGTGGCACATGTATGACACGATCAAGGGCTCGGACTGGCTCGGCGATAACGACGCGATGGAATATCTCGCGCGCGAAGCCCCCAAGGCCGTCTACGAGCTTGAGCATTACGGCGTGCCGTTCTCGCGCACCGAAGAGGGCAAGATCTACCAGCGTCCCTTCGGCGGCCACACCACCGAATACGGCGAAGGCCCGCCCGTGCAGCGTACCTGTGCCGCTGCCGACCGCACCGGCCACGCGATCCTGCACACGCTCTACGGTCAGTCGCTGAAGAACAACGCTGAGTTCTACATCGAGTATTTCGCGATCGACCTCATCATGTCCGATGACGGGCAGTGCCAGGGCGTCGTCTGCTGGAAGCTCGACGATGGCACGATGCATGTCTTCAACGCGAAGATGGTGGTTCTTGCGACCGGGGGTTACGGCCGCGCCTACTTCTCGGCCACCTCGGCCCATACCTGCACCGGCGACGGTGGCGGCATGGTGGCGCGGGCTGGCCTCGCGCTGCAGGACATGGAATTCGTGCAGTTCCACCCGACCGGCATCTACGGCTCGGGCTGTCTGATCACCGAGGGCGCACGCGGCGAGGGTGGTTACCTGACCAACTCCGAAGGCGAACGCTTCATGGAACGCTACGCGCCGACCTACAAGGACCTGGCCTCGCGTGACGTTGTCTCGCGCTGCATGACCCTGGAGATCCGCGAAGGTCGCGGCGTGGGCGAGCACAAGGATCACATCTTCCTCAACCTCAGCCACCTTCCGCCCGAAGCGCTGGCCGAGCGTCTGCCGGGGATCTCGGAATCGGCGAAGATCTTCGCCGGCGTCGACGTGACCAAGGAACCGATCCCGGTTCTGCCGACCGTGCACTACAACATGGGCGGTATCCCGACGAACTATCATGGCGAGGTCATCAACCCGACCGCCGACAACCCCGACGCGATCGTGCCTGGCCTGATGGCCGTGGGCGAGGCGGGCTCGGCCTCGGTGCATGGTGCGAACCGTCTGGGCTCGAACTCGCTGATCGACCTCGTGGTCTTCGGCCGCGCTGCCGCGATCCGCGCCGGTCAGATCGTCGATCCGAACAGTTCCAACCCGATCATCCCGAAGGCCAAGATCGACGCGATCTTCGACCGTTTCGACAAGGTGCGTTACGCCGATGGCGGCACGCCCACGGCCGAGCTGCGCCTCGAGATGCAGCGCACGATGCAGGCGGACGCGGCGGTGTTCCGCACCGACAAGACGCTGGCCGAGGGTGTCGAGAAGATGAAGGCCGTGGCCTCCAAGCTCGACGATCTCAAGGTCACCGACCGCTCGCTGATCTGGAACTCGGACCTGATGGAAACGCTCGAACTCGAGAACCTGATGCCGAACGCGCTGGCGACGATCGTCGGCGCCGAGGCTCGCAAGGAAAGCCGCGGTGCGCATGCGCACGAGGATTACCCGGATCGCGACGACGCGAACTGGCGCAAGCACTCGATCATGCATGTGGACGGCAACGAGGTGAAACTCACCTTCCGCGCGGTCCATCTCGATCCGCTGACGCCCGAAGCCGATGGCGGCATCGAGCTGAAGAAGATCGCGCCGAAGAAGCGGGTCTACTGATGCGCCTCGGACCGGCATATGGGCTGATGGCGGCGGGGTTCGGCCTCGCTGCCTGCGGTCCAATTCCGGTCGAACAGGCCGAACGCCAGTGCTACGCCCAATATGCCCCGAAAGCGCCGATCACCGGCACGGCGGGCATGGGCATCACGAATGAGGGTTTCCATTCCAAGATGGAACTCGACTTCAATCTCGGCGTCACGGTTCAGGGCGATCCCTCAGAGGCCTACAACGCCTGCGTTTACAGAAAATCCGGCCGGATGCCCACGCGGCCGCTCTATTCGTACTGACGGAAAGGGGACCACACATGGTTCAGTTCACGCTTCCGAAGAATTCCAAGATCCGCGTCGGCAAGACCTGGCCGAAGCCGGATGCCAAGAACGTCCGCAAGTTCCAGATCTATCGCTGGGATCCGGATACCGGGGAAAACCCGCGGATCGACACCTATTTCCTTGATATGGACAAGTGCGGGCCGATGGTCCTCGACGCGCTTCTCAAGATCAAGAACGAGATCGATCCGACCCTGACCTTCCGCCGCTCGTGCCGTGAGGGGATCTGCGGCTCCTGCGCGATGAATATCGACGGGATCAACACGCTGGCCTGTATCTACGGGCTCGACGAGATCAAGGGCGACGTGAAGATCTATCCGCTGCCGCATATGCCGGTGGTGAAGGATCTTATCCCGGACCTGACGCATTTCTATGCCCAGCATGCCTCGATCATGCCCTGGCTTGAAACCAAGACGAACCGCCCCGAGAAGGAATGGCGCCAGTCGATCGAGGATCGCAAGAAACTCGACGGTCTCTATGAATGCGTGATGTGTGCGTCCTGCTCGACCTCATGCCCGAGCTACTGGTGGAACGGCGACAAATATCTCGGCCCGGCGGCGCTGTTGCATGCCTATCGCTGGATCATCGACTCGCGCGACGAGGCGACCGGCGAGCGTCTGGATGCGCTGGAAGATCCCTTCAAGCTTTATCGTTGCCACACGATCATGAACTGCACCAAGACCTGCCCGAAAGGCCTCAACCCGGCCAAGGCGATCGCCGAGATCAAGCGGATGCAGGTCAACCGCGTGGTGTAAACCAAAGAGCATATAGGGGCGGCCAAATAAGCTGCCCCAATGGATTGTAGAAGGGCGGCGCAAGTCGCCCTTTTTGCTGCGTTGCAGCAATTGCATATCGCGCATGCAGCATTTTGGGTTTGAATTTCTGTGGAACAGCCTATGTCTCTGCGCAGGGAGGAACTCGCAACTGGAGAGAGTTCCATGGTGGAAATCGTCAAGTTCCCGAAAGGGGCGCAACCCGTTCAAGTCGCTGAAGAGCATCTGGCCTATTACACCCCCGAAAAATCCGCGCCCGTGATGATTGCGTCGGCAAAGCCGCGCAAGGAGACCGGCCTCGAAGCGGTCGAGCTTATGTACGAATATTACAGCGCCGCCTGAGCACTGTTGTGAAAGGCGATTTTGTCGCGACTGCCCCGGTCTTTGGCCGGGGTTCTTTTTTGAACGAATGGCAAATCGGGGCCCGTTGAGGCCTCAGCTCAGCAGCTTCCATAGCGCATGGAACGCCATGTAGATCACGATCAGAGATCCGATCGTGTAAAACGTTGCGCGGGTTTCATGAGATTGCTGCGTGACGTAGGCCCAGAAATGCGCCGCGCGTGCGAGAACAAAGCCGTAGAGCAGGAACTGAGCGAGCAGAAGGCCCGGATCGGTCGCAACGAAGAGCAGACCGGCGATCCAGAAGGCGGGGATGTTCTCGAGATCGTTTCGGTGCATGCGGCGGGAGCGATCGACATAGTCATTGATCTCGAGCTGTGCCGGATCTGGCGCGCGGTTGATCAGCCCAGGGCGCAGATCTTCGGGACTTGCGAGGCCCGAATTGCTTTTCAGCATGCGATAGACGGTCATCCCGCCCTGACCCATCACCTTGAGAACCATGAGCGAAGCCGCGATGGCATAGGCCGTGAAGGCGGGCGTATTCAGGTCGAGCTCGGTCATGTGGTGCTCCTTTTCGGGGCAGTGTGGCGCGGAGAGGAAATCCTTTACTTACCATTGGTAAATTCGTAACTTACCATCGGTAAGTCGGTCAAGAGGTTTCGCGATGCCCGAGACGAAAACGAGCGAGCAGATCCTGAAGATCGCGCGCCAGATCTTGGCGACCCAAGGGCTCGGCGCGGTCTCTTTCGATGCGATCGCGCGCGAATTGGGGCGTTCGAAACAGGCGGTGCTTTACTGGTTCCCGACCAAGCAGGCGCTTCTGGGGGCGATGTTCCTGCCCTGGCTGGAGGCTGAGGCGGAGGTGGCTGATGCCGCGCTCGCCGTGGCGAATGACGCTCCGGAGGCGATAGGGACCTTCGTTCGGGCAGTCGCGGACTTTCATTTTCAGGACATCGACCGGTTCCGCATGATGTATCTCGTGCCGCAGACGCTCAAGGCGAGCGGGCAGGGAGGCGGGAAGGTCTTTGTGGAACAGGTCCATCCGGTCACCGACAGGCTCTATGGTGCACTGGCGTCCCGGCTCGAGGGGGAGGCGGAGCTTCGGCGGCGCGACGCAGTGGCGATTCATGCGTCTGTCCTGGGGCTGGTTGCCCTGTTCGGACTGACCGAGAGCCTGAACGACCCTCTCAAGCATGGGAAATCCGAAATGGTCGAGGCAATTGTGCGTCGCCTTGGAGGCGTTTGACCGCAGGAAGTCCCCGAGAGGCGGCGTCGGTGCTTCCCTTTCCCGCACGAGGCGGCAGAATGGCGCGAAAGACAGGAGCCTTGCATGCACCCGACGCCAGACTACGCCGCCCCCGACGATGCCGAGACGCGCAAATCCATCGCCCCGGTGATCTGCTACCCGGTCGAGACGCTGCCCGCGCCCGATCTGGCAAGCTACCGGGCCGCGCGCGCGGGTTGGGAGAAGGTGGCGGGCCTGCGCGTGCCCCCGCGCGAGGCGCTGGCTTTCGAGGTTCCCGCCGGGCATTTCTTCCGCATCACCTCGGTCGAGGGCCCGCAGGTGGGCGATCTGAACCTGTTCTCGGCGGACCTGTCCGAGCGGTTCTATTCCGGCAAGACCCGCGCTTTGCATGGCACGCATCTGAGCCGGGGCGACCGGATGTGGTCGGGCTTTCCCACGCTGCGGCCCATGGCGACGATCACCGAGGATACGCTCGACTGGTATGGGATCGACGCGTTCGGCGGCTCGGTCCATGACGTGATCGGCACGCGCTGCGATCCCTATACGCATTGCCTGCTCTCGGATGGCGGGCAGTATCACCATTGCTGCCATTCGAACCTGACCCGCGCGCTGGCCGCGGCGCGGAATCTCTCGCCGCGCGAGGCCGAGGCGCTGGTGCATGACGTGCTCAACGTCTTCATGTGCACCGGGTTCACCCGCGATACGGGGCAGTATTTCATGAAAGCGAGCCCCGTGCGCCCCGGCGATTTCCTCGAATTCTTCGCCGAGATCGACCTGCTGGGCGTGCTCTCGGCCTGCCCGGGCGGGGATTGCAGTTCGGAGCACAGCTCGGACACCGCGGCCTGTTATCCGCTGGGCGTCGAGATCTACCGCCCCGCGTCAGCGCCCGAAGGCTGGGCGCCACCCGCACCCAACCGATATGACCGCAGCCACGGGCTCTAACGGTTCGAGGTCAGCGAGACGAAGACTTCCTCCAGCCCGGGCTGTTCGCTCGCGATATCGCGGATCTCAACCCCGGCAGCGCGCAGCGCGTCGAGGATATCCTCGGCCGAGGTCTGCTCCCGCGAATAGGAGAACGCCATCTGCCCGCCCGCGCGGGTTTCCATCTTCACGCCCTCGGGCAGGCGGATCTCTTGGCTGACCGGCTCGCGCGGCTCGACGACCAGCGCCTTGCGATCCATGCGCTTGAGAAGGTTCGGCGTGGTGTCGCGGATGATCAATTCGCCGTGGTTGATGATCGCGATCTCGTCGCACATCTCCTCGGCCTCTTCGAGGTAATGCGTGGTCAGGATGATCGTCATCCCCTGCTCGTTGAGCTTGCGCACATTGCGCCAGAGCATCGCGCGCAGTTCGATATCGACGCCTGCGGTGGGCTCGTCCAGCACGAGGATCTGTGGCCGATGCACCAGCGCCTTGGCCAGCAGGAGCCGCCGCTTCATCCCGCCCGAGAGGTTGCGCGCATAGGCCTCGGCCTTGTCCGTGAGCCCCACCAGTTCAAGGATTTCATCGGTCCAGCGCTCGGATTTCGGCACGCCGTAAAGCCCCGCCTGCATTTCCAGCGCGGCACGCGGCGTGAAGAACGGGTCCATGTTCAGCTCTTGCGGCATCACCCCGATGGCCGCGCGCGACTGGCGCGGGTTCACATCCTGATCGAAGCCCCAGATCACCACGCGCCCTTCGGTTTTCTTCACCAGCCCCGCGAGAATGTTGATCAGCGTCGATTTTCCGGCCCCGTTCGGTCCCAGAAGCCCGAAGATCGAACCCGCCGGGATCGACAGGTCGAGCCCTTTCAGCGCCTCTTTCGGTTCCTGTTTCTTACCGCCCGCATAGGTCTTGCGCAGCCCGGTGACCTCGATTGCCTGCTGTTCCAACTTGCCCCGCCTTTCGCGATTGCTAGAATGCGCCTGAATGACAGGCGCGGGTTCTCGTGCCTTATATAGACGGAGCTTCCATGACTGCCACCCATTCGCCCAATGCCCCCGAGGCACCGGAAACCGAGATCGTCACCACCTGGAAAGTCGCCTGCGATGGCGGCGAGGGCGCTCTGGGCCATCCGCGCGTCTGGCTGTCGATCCCGCGTGATACCGGTTTCGTCGAATGCGGCTATTGCGACAAGAAATACGTGATCGACCGCGACCACGCGCATGACGATCACTGAACCGCTCCTGCCGCCCGAGCGGGCGGCGCGGGTGCGTGCGAGTGCCGAACATCTCGATTTCGAGGACCCGGCACTGTTTCGCGACACCTTCGCGCGGCTCTACGCGATTCATCCCGAGCTTGATCAGGTGCTGCCCAATAGCGAGGGCGGGCAGCAGCTGAAATATGCCGCGATGATGGAGGTGATCCTTGCCACCCTCGACCCGCCTGACGAACAGGAACTGGAACTGCCGGGTCTCGGCCAGATGCATGTGCTCTTCGGGGCTGAGCCGGAGTACTACACCTGGCTCTCAGAGGCGGTGATCGCAGGGATCGCGGCGAAGCTGGGCGATCTCTGGACGCCCGAGCTGGAGGCCGATTGGACCGAGCTTCTCAGCAAGGTGTCAGCGAAGATGATCGCCGGCGTCGAGGCGCTGGAAGAGCAGGTCTGAGGGCAGGGCGCAGCCCTCGGCCTCACTTGCCCTTCTTGGCGGCCGCCTTCATCCGTTTCAGCAATTCGGCCTTGGGGTCTTTCTTGCCATAGGGCGTCTTGTCGGTGCCATAGGCATTGTGTTCGGCGTGCTTGGGCGTGTTCTTGGGCGCTTTCGCCCCGCCCATCTTGGAATAATCCATCGGTTCGATCCTTTGCGGTTGCGATTGAGATGGGGGATTTAAGGGCTGCTGGCAAGGGCTCTGCGCTCATCCTTTGGCACGGGCGTCTAGCCCGGGCCGCGCCCGACACTCCCCCCGGGAGGGCGCATTGGCGATGTCTCGTGAGTTCAAGCGGCCTGCGGGCTTTTGAGATAAAGCGCCAGGCCACGCGCGGATCATTGCGCCCACCCGAGGCTCGGGCGCGGCCCTTTGCACCAAGCCGCCCCCGATCCTCTTTCCCTCCGCACCCCCCTGTGGCACAACCGGGCCCAACGCGTGAAGGAGGGCCCTCGCAATGGCATTCGGCAAAGGTTGTCACCTGCATCTGATCGACGGCTCGGCCTTCATCTTCCGCGCCTATCACGCGCTGCCGCCGCTGACGCGCAAATCCGACGGGCTCCCGATCGGCGCGGTCTCGGGCTTCTGCAACATGCTGTGGAAATATATCGAGGACGCCAAGGGCTCGGACGCGCCCACCCATGCGGCGGTGATCTTCGACAAGGGCAGCCACACCTTCCGCAACGACCTCTACGATCTCTACAAGGCCAATCGCGAGGAGATGCCCGAGGAACTGCGCCCGCAGATCCCGCTGACCCGCGAGGCCACCAAGGCCTTCAATATCGCCTGCGAGGAACTGGCGGGCTACGAGGCCGACGACATCATCGCCACGCTCGCGCGCCAGGGCCGCGAGGCCGGTGGTCGGGTGACGATCATTTCCTCGGACAAGGACCTGATGCAGCTCGTCGGCGGTGGGGTCGAGATGTTCGACGCGATGAAGAACCGCGCGATCGGGGTCGAGGAGGTCGAGGCCAAGTTTGGCGTGCCCCCCGAGAAGGTGATCGACGTTCAGGCGCTGGCTGGCGACTCGGTCGACAATATCCCCGGCGCGCCCGGCATCGGTGTGAAGACCGCGGCGCTTCTGATTAACGAATTCGGCGATCTGGAAACGCTGCTGGCGCGCGCCGGCGAGATCAAGCAACCCAAGCGCCGCGAGACGTTGATCGAGAAGGCCGAGCAGATCCGCCTGTCGAAACAGCTCGTGACGCTCGACGACCAGACCCCGATCGAATTTACCCTCGACGATCTGGAAATCCGCGAGCCGAACCCCGAAGAGCTGATGGAGTTCCTCAACCGGATGGAATTCCGCACGCTGACCCGCCGCGTGGCCGAGAAATTCGGCGCCGAGCCGCCGCCCGCGCCCGAGGTCTCGGATGTGCCCGCGAGCCATGATGCGCAAGCGCAGGACATTGAGCAGCCTCCCTTCAACCCCGATAGCTACACCTGCATCCGCGATGCCGGGGAGCTTGCGAAATGGCTCGATGAGGCGCGTGCGAAAGGCTGGGTCGCGGTCGATACCGAAACGACCTCGCTGGACGAGATGCAGGCGGAGCTGGTCGGTGTGTCGCTGTGCATCGAGGCCGGGAAGGCCGCCTATATCCCGCTGGGGCATACCTCGGGCGGTGACGACCTTTTCGGCGGCTCGGAACGTGTCGCGGGCCAGATGGATCTCGATGAGGCGTTGAAGCTTCTCAAACCCGTACTCGAAGATCCGGCGATCCTGAAGATCGGGCAGAACATGAAGTATGACTTCAAGATCTTCGCCCGCCACGGCATTCGCGTGGCCCCGATCGACGACACGATGCTGATGTCCTACGCGATGTTCTCGGGGCTGCATGGCCACGGGATGGATGCGCTCTCGGATCGCTATCTCAACCACCAGCCGATCCCGATCAAGGAGCTGATCGGCTCGGGCAAAAACCAGATCACCTTCGACAAGGTCGAGGTGGAAAAGGCCACGCGCTACGCCGCCGAGGATGCCGATATCACGCTGCGCCTGTGGCAGATGTTCAAGCCGCGCCTGCATCGCGAACAGGTCACTACCGTTTACGAAACGCTCGAGCGCCCGCTGGTCCCGGTGCTGGCCGATATGGAAATGGCGGGGGTCAAAGTCGAGACTGCGGTGCTGTCGCGCATGTCCAACGCGTTCGCACAGAAGATGGCGCAGCTCGAAGACGAGATCGGCCAGATCGCGGGCCAGCCTTTCAATGTTGGCTCGCCGAAACAGCTAGGCGAGATCCTCTTTGACACGATGGGCGTCGAGGGTGGCAAGAAGGGCAAGACCGGGGCTTACGGCACGGGCGCGGATGTGCTCGAGGACGTGACCACGATGGAGGATACCAACCCGCAGGCGGCGAAACTGGCTGCCCGCGTGCTCGATTGGCGCCAGATATCGAAGCTGAAATCGACCTATACGGATGCGCTCCAGACCCATGTGAACCCCGAGACGGGCCGCGTGCATACGTCCTATGTGATCTCGGGGGCCAATACCGGGCGGCTCGCCTCGACCGATCCGAACCTGCAGAATATCCCCGTGCGCTCCGAGGAAGGCCGCCGCATCCGCGAGGCCTTCGTGGCGCGCGAGGGCTGCAAGATCGTCTCGCTCGACTATTCGCAGATCGAACTGCGCATCCTCGCCCATGTCGCGGACCTGCCGGAAATGCGCGAGGCCTTCAAGGAGGGCCTCGACATTCACGCTGCCACCGCATCCGAGATGTTCGACGTGCCGCTTGAGCAGATGACACCCGAGATTCGCCGCCAGGCGAAAGCGATCAATTTCGGGGTGATCTACGGGATTTCCGGCTTTGGCCTCGCGCGCAACCTGCGCATCCCGCGGGCCGAGGCTCAGGGCTTCATCGACCGCTATTTCGAGCGCTTCCCCGGGATACGGCGATACATGGACGCCACTGTGGAATTCGCCAAGGAACACAAATACGTCGAAACCCTGTTCGGGCGGCGCATCCACACCCCCGAGATCACCGCCAAGGGGCCGGCCGCGGGCTTCGCGAAACGCGCCGCGATCAACGCGCCGATCCAGGGCGCGGCGGCCGACGTGATCCGCCGGGCGATGATCCGGATGCCCGGCGAGATCATGCACCTGCCCGCGGCGATGCTGTTGCAGGTCCATGACGAACTGATCTTCGAGGTCGCCGATCATGCCGTCGACGAGCTGATCGCGGTCGCCCGCCGGGTGATGGAAAGCGCGGCCGAGCCGGCGGTGAAGCTCTCGGTGCCGCTGATCGTCGATGCGGGGCAGGGGGCAAGCTGGGCCGAGGCGCACTGAGCCTCAGCGCGTCACCATCGCGGTCGCACGCCGGGCAATCGGGGCGACCAGAAGCACTGCCGGATAGGCGAGCAGCCAGCTCGACAGCCAGCTTGAGACCCAGAGCAGATGGAACCCTTCATGCAGCCCTGAGGCGCGATAGGTCGCGATGCCCGAGACCAGGAGCGACATCGTGCCCGACAGGAAGAAGCTGAAGACGAAATGCGAATATCGTGCGGGGATCATGACGGGCCTCGTCGTCTTGGGGAGGTTTGGCTCTCATTTTGGTGATCGCCCCGCCTCGGCGCAACGCACAGATCCGTGTGTAAGGCTGCGCAATTGAAACATGCCCACCGGGCGCATTGACCTCTGCGGCGCGCGGTGGTGAGACTGGCGGAGCCTCCGGCGGGGATATTTGAAGCAGTTGGAAAAACCACGCCCTGCTTCCAACTGCTTCAAATATCCCCCGCGGAGCGTCCGCCCGCGCCATTGGCGCAAAGGTTTCAAGAAAGGCGCGCATGCCCCACGATCACCACCACCACCATCATCACCTCGACGAGAGTGCGAGCGACAACCGTGTGCTTTGGGCGGTGGTCGTGAATGTGGTTCTGACCGCGGCGCAGGTCGTGGGGGGCGCGATCGCGGGGTCAATGGCGCTGATCGCGGATGGGGTGCATAATTTCTCCGATGCCGCGGCGCTGGTGCTGGCCTTCGGGGCGCGTAAGCTCGCGCGCCGGGGCGCGGATGCGGCAATGAGCTTCGGCTGGTCGCGCGCCGAGGTTGTCGCGGCCTTCGTCAATTACATCGCGCTGATCCTGATATCGATCTGGCTGATCGTGGAAGCGGTGGGCCGGATGATCCATCCGCCGCAGGTCGATGGCTGGATCGTGGTGTGGCTGGCGACGCTGGCGCTGGTGATCGACCTTGCGACGGCCGCGCTGACCTATGCGCTCTCGAAGCACAGCCTCAATATTCGCGCGGCGTTCCTGCATAACCTTGCCGATGCGGGGGCCTCGGTCGCGGTGATCGTGGGCGGCGTGGTGATCCTGCTCTATGATTGGCGGCTGGTCGATCCGATCCTGACCATCGGGATTTCGCTTTTCATCCTTTGGCACGTCTTCTCGGATCTGAAACCGGTGCTGCGCATCCTGATGCTCGGCGCACCGCCCGAGAAGGATTGTACCGAAGTGCGCGGCGCGCTTGGCGAGATCGCGGGAGTTGCGAGCGTCCATCACGTGCATCTGTGGCAGATCGACGAGCGGCGGATCTCGGTCGAGGCGCATTTGGTTCTGGCCGAGGGGCAGGATTACGCGCCGGTCATCGCGCGCGCCAAGGAGATGCTGGCGCATCGCTTCGATATCCACCATGCAACGCTGGAGCCCGAAAACGCGGCATTGGGCTGCGCCGATCACCCGGCGCATTGAGGGCTCAGGGTTTCGGCAGCCAGCCCAGTGTTTCGCGCGTCTCCGCCTGCGGCGTGTATTCGGCCGAGGCATAGCCCGCATAGCCCTGCGCATCGAGCGTCGCGAAAAACGCTTCCAGGTCGATCGTGCCCGAGCCCGGACCGCCGCGCCCCGGCGCATCGGCGAATTGCACATGCACCGCGCGGCGCCCGTGCTGGGCCCAGCTGCCCGCCACATCTTCGGTCAGCATCTGCGCGTGATAGGCGTCGAATTGCAGATGCAGGTTGGGCGCGCCGACCTCATCGAGAATTTCCGCCGCCAGATCGAAGCTGTTGAGGAAATAGCCCGGCATGTCGATCGGGTTGATCGGCTCGATCGTGAGCGAGCGTTTCGGCGCCCGCGCCGCCGCCCATGTCAGGTTCTCGATGTAGGTCTTTCGCGCGACCATCCCCTCCGACTTGCCCGACATGATATGGATATGGCGGGGCTTGAGCACATCGGCGAAGCGCAACGCCCGGTCGAAATCGCGCCGGAAGCGGTCTTCGCAGCCCGGCACGGCGGCGAAGCCCCGGTCGCCCCCCGCCCAGTTCGGAGGCGGCACGTTCATCAGCACGAAGGTCAGATCGTTGCGGATCAGCTCGTGGCGCATTTCCTGAGCTGAGAATTCATAGGGAAACAGGACCTCGACCGCGTCGAATCCGGCTGCCTTGGCCGCCGCGAACCGCTCCATGAAGGGCAGTTCGGTGAAGAGAAAGGTCAGGTTGGCGGCGAATTTCGGCACGCTAGAGCTCCGCTTCGGGCAGGATCGGGAAGAAGCTGCCACAGGAGATCACCCCGAGCCAGTCCTGACCGTCATGTTCGCGCGTCACCGCCAGATCGACGAGCCGGTAGAAGCTCTTGCGGTCGATCAGCGCCTCGAGCCCGCGCCGCACATGCAGATAGGGGCGGGGCTCGCCATCTTCGCTATGCTCGACCCGGATCGCATGGTCCGCATCGGCCAGAACCTCATCGCCGACATTGGTGGTGAAGCGAATCGTCTGGCTGTCTCCTTCGCCCTCAGCGGTGAAATCGACCGCTATGAAGGGCGCGTCTTCGACGCGAATACCGACCTTCTCGACTGGCGTGACGAGGTAATATTTCCCGTCCTCCAGTTTCAGAATCGATGCGAAAAGCCGCACCAGCGCCTCGCGCCCGATTGGCGTGCCCAGATAGAACCAAGTGCCGTCGCGGCGGATCTCCATATCGAGGTCGCCGCAAAAGGGCGGATTCCACAGATGCACGGGCGGCGGGCCTTTTTTGCTGGCCTTTTTCGCCGCGGCGGCCAGCCCGTCTGCCGTGGGGGAATGGGCGGAAACTGTCTGTTTGTGATCCGTCATGCGAGTTTTGCCGTTGGTCGGAGCGTGGATATCTGCTTTGCTGGCAAAGATAGGCATCAACGGGGAGAATGTCATGGCCGAGCCCGAAAAGCTGATGGAAGATATCGAGCGCCTTGGTGGCAAGCTCGCGCAGGCGCGGGCCTCGATCGACCGGCGATTCATTGGGCAGGACCGGGTGGTGGAACTTGTTCTCTCGGCGATGCTCTCTGGTGGGCATGCGCTTCTGGTCGGCCTTCCGGGGCTGGGCAAGACGCTGCTGGTCGAGACGCTCTCGACGGTGATGGGGCTGAATTCGAACCGGATCCAGTTCACGCCCGACCTGATGCCCGCCGATATTCTCGGGAGTGAAGTGCTGGAAACCGCGCCCGATGGCAGCCGCGCCTTCCGCTTTCTCGAAGGGCCGGTTTTCTGCCAGCTTCTGATGGCCGACGAAATCAACCGGGCCTCGCCGCGCACCCAATCCGCGCTGCTGCAGGCGATGCAGGAACGCGAGGTGACCATCGCCGGGCAGCATCGCCCGCTGGGCCCGCCCTTCCACGTTCTGGCGACCCAGAACCCGATCGAGCAGGAGGGCACCTATCCGCTGCCCGAAGCCCAGCTTGACCGTTTCCTCGTGCAGGTCGACGTGGATTATCCCGACCGGGAGACCGAACGCTCGATCCTGCTTGCGACCACGGGTGTGGTGGCCGAGGGGGCGCATACCGTCTTCACCCCAGCCGAGCTGATCGAGGCGCAGGGAATTGTGCGGCAGATGCCGGTGGGCGAGAAGGTCGTCGATGCGATCCTCGATCTGGTGCGCGCCTGCCGCCCGCGCGAGGCCGATGCGCCCGAGTTCATCCGTGATGCGCTGGCCTGGGGGCCGGGCCCGCGCGCGGCTCAGGCGCTGATGCTGACGGTGCGGGCGCGGGCGCTCATCAATGGCCGTCTTGCGCCGACGATCGAGGATGTGCAGGCGATGGCGCGCCCGGTGCTGATCCATCGCATGGCGCTGAGCTTCGCCGCGCGCGCGCGTGGCGAGACGCTGGGCGATCTGATCGACCGCGCCGTTGCCGAGATCACCGGGCCGAGCGCGGCAGGTGCCGCCGCTTGAGTATCAGCCCCGATACCGAGGCCTCCGGGCCCATGCGCGCGCTCGGGCTGCGCCGCGAGGCCGAGGGGGCAGCCTCTGCGCTGCCGCCTCTGCTCGTCGCGGCGGAGCATCTGGCCGCGACCGTCCAGATGGGCGCGCATGGCCGCAGACGTGCGGGATCGGGCGAGGAATTCTGGCAATACCGCCCCGCCCATGCGGGCGACGAGTTGCGCTTCGTCGATTGGCGGCGCTCGGCGCGCTCGGACAATCAATATGTGCGTGAACGCGAGTGGCAGCTCGCGCAATCGGTGCATCTGTGGGTCGATGATGCGGCCTCGATGCGCTTCACCGGGGCCGAGAGCGGGCGCGGCGCGCGGGTGACGAAATCCGAACGCGCGCGGGTTCTGGGGCTTGCGCTTGCGGTGCTGATGATCCGGGGCGGAGAGCGCGTCGGGCTGACCGGGCCGCTGGTCCCGCCGCGTCCGGGCCGGGCGCAGCTGATGGAACTGGCGGGCCTGCTGTCGCGCGACGAGGGCGTGCAGGATTACGGCGCGCCCGAGATCGCGGGCGTCACGCCGCAGGCGCGGGTCGTGCTGCTGTCGGATTTCTTCGGCGATCTCGGCGCGATCGAGACTGCCTTGGGCCAGCTTGCCGACCGGGGCGTGTCGGGGGTGATGATGCAGGTGCTCGACCCCGACGAGGAAGCCTTCCCGTATGACGGGCGCACGATCTTCCAGTCGATGGCGGGCGCGCTGGTGCATGAGACGCGCAAGGCGGGCGATCTGCGCGCGCGCTACCTCGACAGGCTCGCGGCACGGCGCGATCAGCTTGCGGGGCTGGCACGCAGCGCGGGCTGGCAATTCTCGACCCATCACACCGGCGATCCGGCGCAGGGCGCGCTGCTGTGGCTTTATTCCGCGCTCGAGAGGGGGCGGTGATGTGGATGCTCGGCCCCATCGGCTTCACCGCGCCCTGGCTGTTGCTGGGGCTTATGGCCTTGCCCGTGATCTGGCTGATCCTGCGCGCGGTGCCGCCCGCGCCGATCCGCAGGCGGTTCCCGGGTGTCGCGCTTCTTCTGGGGCTCAAGGATGAAGAGGTCGAGGCCGCGCGCACGCCGTGGTGGCTGCTGGCGCTGCGTCTGCTGGCGCTCGCCGCCGCGATCATCGGCTTTGCCGGGCCGATCCTGAACCCGCAGCGTGCGGTGCCGGGGCAGGGGCCGCTCTTGATCGTGGTCGATGGCAGCTGGGCCTCGGCGCGCGATTGGCCGCGCCGGATCGAGCGGATGACGACCGCTTTGCAAGACGCACAGCAGGCGGGGCGTCCCGCGGCGGTGATGTCTCTCGCCGATCCTCCGCCCTCGAAGATCAGTTTAACCGATGCCGGGGCCGAGTTGCAGTCGCTACCGGGGCTCAAACCGCAGCCCTGGGCGCCGCAGGACTTCGATGCGGCCAATTTGCCCGAGGGGAGCTTCGAGACGCTCTGGCTCTCGGACGGGCTCGCGCGCGACGACCGTGCCTCTCTTCTGCAGGCGCTGGAAAGCCATGGCCCGGTGAAGGTCTGGCAGCCCCAGCTCCCGGTTCTGGCCCTTGGCGCAGCCCGGATCGAGGATGGCGCGCTGGTCGTGCCCGCCTATGCCTCCGCCGCCCTGCCGAGCCCGCGTGAAGTGGCCGCTATCGGGCGCGACCCGGCGGGGATCGAGCGGGAGCTCGCCCGCGCGCCGCTCGATTTCACGGACAAGACCGAGGCCGAACTGCGCTTCGATCTGCCGCCGGAGCTGCGCAATCGCATCTCCCGCATCGAAATCACCGGCGCGCGCTCGGCGGGAGCCGTCAGCCTGACCGATGACGCGGTGAAGCGGCGAAAGGTGGCGATCCTCTCGGCCGCACGCGACCGCGAAGGCCTGGAGCTGCTCTCGCCCACCCATTACCTGCATCAGGCCCTTGCCCCGACGGCGGACCTGATCGAGGGCACGCTGGCTGACGTGCTCACCGCCGACCCGGACGTGATCATTCTTGCGGACATGGCCGATCTGCCCGAGCAGTCCAAGCTGAATGAATGGGTTGAAAAGGGCGGGCTCTTGATCCGCTTTGCAGGCCCGCGCATGGCCAATTCCGATCTCGATGCCGATACGCTTCTGCCGGTGCAGCTGCGCGCAGGCGGGCGTTCGCTGGGCGGCACGATGAGCTGGGGCGACCCGCGCGCGCTGGCGCCCTTCCCTGAGGGTTCGCCCTTCGCGGGGCTCGCGATTCCCGAGGATGTGACGGTCAAGGCGCAAGTCATGGCCGAGCCCTCGCCCGATCTGGCTGAGCACACGATCGCCGCGCTGACCGATGGCACGCCGCTGGTGACGCGCGCGAAGATGGGGCAGGGCACGGTGGTGCTGTTCCACGTCACCGCCAATGCCGAATGGTCGAGCCTGCCGCTCTCATTGCTCTTCCCGCAGATGCTCGAACGGCTTGCGGTCTCGGCCCGTCCGGCAGCCCCCGAAGCGGCCGATCTGGCAGGGCAGACCTGGGTGCCCCAGAAACTGCTAGACGGGTTCGGGCGGTTGCAGGATGCGGGCGATGCGCCGGGGATTCCGGGCGAAGATCTGGCCAAGGCCATTCCGGGGCCGAAGCTGCGCCCCGGCATCTACACCGCCGATGATCGGTCCGTGGCGCTCAATGCCTTGCCGCGCGATGCTGCGCTGTCGCCGGCGACATGGCCCGCGAGCGTGCCCGTCGAGGGGGCTGAGGAACAACGCGAGATGCCGCTCAAGGGGTGGCTGCTCGCGGCGGCGCTCGCGGCGCTTCTGATCGATGTCCTCGCGACGCTCGCGCTCTCGGGCAAGCTTTGGGGGCCGCGCGCAATGAAAGCCGCCGCGATGATCGGTGCGCTTGTCCTCGTGGGGCTCGCGCCTCCGCAGGCGCGTGCGGAAATGGATCCGGCTCGCGCGATCGAGGCCGCCTCGAACGTCGTTCTGGCCGCGATGCCCACCGGAGATCCCGAGATCGACCGGGTCTCGATGGCGGGCCTCACCGGGCTTTCGGAGGTGCTGAACCGTCGCACCACCGTCGAGCCCTCCGCGCCGATGATGGTCGATCTCAAGAATGACGATCTGGCCGTCTATACCTTCATCTATTGGCCGATCACCGCAGATCAGCCCGCGCCGAGCCCGATGGAATATGCCAAGCTCAACCGCTACCTGCGCGGCGGCGGGATGATCCTGTTCGACACGCGCGATGCAGATATCGCAGGCTTCGGCGAGGCCACGCCCGCCGGCAAGCGCTTGCAGGCGCTGGCAGCACCTCTCGATATCCCGCCACTCGCGCCGATCCCGGACGATCACGTGCTCACCCGCACATTCTACCTGCTTCAGGATTTCCCCGGCCGCTATGATGGCACGATCTGGGTGGAGGCTCCGCCCGCCGATGCCGAGCGCGCCGAGGGGATGCCGTTTCGCAATCTCAATGACGGGGTGACGCCCGTGGTGATCGGCGGCAATGACTGGGCGGGCGCCTGGGCGGTCGACGCGCGCGGCATGCCGATGTTCCCGGTCGGGCGTGGCCGCACGGGCGAGCGTCAGCGCGAGATCGCGGATCGTTTTGGCGTAAACCTGATCATGCATGTGCTGACCGGCAACTACAAATCCGATCAGGTCCATGTGCCTGCGCTTCTCGAAAGGCTGGGGCAATGAACGGGCTATCGGTCATCTTCGCACCGCTTCTGCCCTGGCCCGTGATCGCGGGGGCCGGCGTGGTGGCGCTGGTGCTGCTGGCGCTGGCACTGTGGCGGGGCCTGCGCGGCTGGGCGTTGCGGGCGCTGGCCGCGCTGGTGCTGCTGGCCGCGATCGCGCAGCCCTCTCTGCAACGCGAAGAGACGGCGCCGCTCTCCGATATCGTTCTGTTGATCGACGACCGTTCGGCTTCGCAGCGGCTCTCGGACCGGGCGGATCAGTCAGATGGGGCGGTCAACGCGTTGCAGGCGCAGCTCGCCGCGATGCCCAATATCGAGACCCGCCGCATCACAGTGCATGATGGCGCCGACAATGCGGGGTCGGAGCTTGGCGCGGCGCTGGCCGAGGCGCTTGCTTCAGAGCCGCGTGCGCGGGTGGCAGGCGCGCTGATGGTCACCGACGGGCAGGCCCATGATGCGGCCCTCGCGCCTGTGCTGCCCGCGCCGTTGCAGGTGTTGCTGACCGGCAAGCGCTCAGACTGGGATCGTCGCATCCTGATCGAGACGGCACCTGCTTTCGGCATCATCGGCGAGGAGACCGCGATCCGGCTCAAGATCGAGGATATGGGCGATGTACCCGCCTCGACCGGCGGCACGGCCCAGATCACCATCTCGATCGATGGCAAGGACCCCAAGAGCTACACGGTGCGCACCGGCCGTGATCTCGAACTGCCGCTGACGCTCGATCATGGTGGTCAGAACGTGGTGCAGTTCTCGCTTGCGCCGGTCGAGGGCGAACTGACCGATCGCAACAACGTGGCCACCGTGCAGATCAACGGCGTGCGCGACCGGCTGCGGGTGCTGCTGGTCTCCGGCCAGCCCCATGCGGGCGAGCGGACCTGGCGCAACCTGCTGAAATCCGATGCGGGCGTCGATCTGGTGCATTTCACCATCCTGCGCCCGCCGGAGAAGCAAGACGGCGTGCCGGTGTCTGAACTGTCGCTCATTGCATTTCCGACGCAGGAGCTTTTCGTCGACAAGATCGATGAGTTCGATCTGATCATCTTCGACCGCTACGGCGCGCGCGGCATCCTGCCCTCGGCCTATTTCGACAATATCAAGGAATACGTCGAACGCGGCGGTGCGATCCTCGTGGCTGCCGGACCGGAATTCGCCACCGTCGAGAGCCTGTTCCAGACCAGCCTCGGGGATATCATGCCCGCACGCCCGACTGGCCGGGTGATCTCGGAAAGCTTCCTGCCGCGCCCAACCGATCTTGGTCTGCGCCATCCCGTGACCGCGGGGCTGAAGGGCGCGCCAAAGCCCGAAGGTGAAGGAGACGATGAAGGCCCGCATTGGGGCCATTGGCTGCGCCAGATCGAACTCGCCAACCCGACGGGCGAGGTCGTGATGTCCGGTGCCGAGGGCAAACCGCTTCTGGTGCTCTCGCGCGAAGGCAAGGGGCGCGTGGCGCTTCTGGCCTCGGATCACGCATGGCTCTGGGATCGCGGCTATGACGGCGGCGGGCCGCAGCTCGAATTGCTGCGCCGCATCGCGCATTGGGAAATGAAGGAACCCGAGCTTGAGGAAGAGGCGCTGTTTGCCGAGATCAACCCCGGTTCACTCTCGATGCAGATTATCCGCCGCTCGATGGAAGAGAGCGTGCCCCCGGTCACGATCACGCTGCCCGATGGCTCGACGCAGGAAATCACGCTGAGCGAAACCGCACCGGGGCGGTTCACCGCGCGCTGGACCGCACCGGAGGCAGGGCTTTACCGTCTGCAGGATGGCGATCTGGAGCGGGTCGTGGCGATGGGGCCGGCGAGCCCGCGCGAGTTTGAACAGACCATCGCCAGCGCCGAACCCCTCGCCAATGCGATCGCGGCGTCGGGCGGCGGGGTAACGCGGCTTCAGGATGGCATCCCGCGCATCCGAGAAATCCGGGCGGGTCGCCCCTCGGCGGGGCGCGGCTGGATCGGAATCACTCCGCGTGGAGCGACGGCGACCACCGACATCCGCGTCCAACCTCTGCTGCCCGCCTGGGCCTGGCTGCTGCTCGCGGCGCTGCTGACCGTTAGCGCCTGGCTCGTCGAGGGCCGAAATCGTCGCAGTGGTGGCGGTGGCGCGACAGCTTGATCCAAGCGGACAGACGGGGTGGGGGATTGCCCGTTACTCGCAGTGCGTGTAGCAGATGTTAGCGGTATCAGACTGAAGAGAAGATGGAGGAGGTCTCGATGATCCTGAGCTGTGGCGAGGCGCTGATCGACATGCTCCCGCGTGAGAGCACGCAAGGCGAGCCAGCCTTCGCGCCCTATCCGGGTGGGGCCGTGTTCAACACCGCGATTGCATTGGGGCGACTGGGCGCGCGGTCGGGCTTCCTGTCGGGGTTGTCTGAGGATCTCTTTGGGCAGATGCTGATCCGCTCGCTCTCGGATAGCGGCGTCGACGCGGGGCTTGCGGTGCGCTCGGACCGGCCGACGACGCTGGCTTTCGTAACGCTCACCGATGGCCATGCGAGCTATGCGTTCTATGACGAGAACACCGCCGGTCGAATGCTGAAGATCGAGGACATGCCCGAGATTCCGGCCGAGGTGACGGCGATGTTCTTTGGCGGGATTTCCCTGCCGGTCGAACCCTGCGGCGCGGCCTATGAGGCGCTGATGCTGCGCGAGGCCGAAAGCCGCGTGACGATGATCGACCCGAATATCCGCCCCGGTTTCATTCGTGACGAGGCGGCCTATCGCGCCCGGCTCGACCGGATGATCGCGGCGGCCGATATCGTGAAGGTCTCGGACGAGGATCTGCGCTGGCTGGAAGGGCCGGGAACGATTGCCGATCTTGCGCGGGGGCTGCTGCGCAAAGGGCCGAAACTGGTCTTCATTACCGAAGGCGCGACAGGCGCACATGGGTTTTCCGCCGGATGTGAGGTCTTCGTGCCCGCCCGCAAGGTCGATGTTGTCGATACGGTCGGTGCGGGCGACACGTTCAACGCAGGCGTTCTGGCGGCGCTGGATCGGGCCGGAGCGCTCGAGAAGGCGCGGATTGCGCGGGCGGATGAGGGTCTGATCTCGGACTGTCTGGAGCTGGGCGTCGCAGCCGCCGCGGTCGTCGTCAGCCGTGCGGGCGCGAACCCGCCCTGGGCGGAGGAACTGGCATGAGGGCTTTGGTTCAACGCGTTTCGGAAGCCTCCGTCACGGTCGATGGCACGCGCATTTCCGAAATCGGGCCGGGATTGCTGATCCTCGCCTGCGCGATGCAGGGCGATGATGAGAAGGTGGCCGAGAAGCTGGCTGAACGCATCTCGAAACTGCGCATCTTCAAGGACGAGGCGGGCAAGATGAATCGCGCCGTAGGCGATATCGGCGGGGCCTGTCTGGTGGTCAGCCAGTTCACGCTGGCCGCCGATACCTCGCGCGGCAATCGCCCCGGCTTTTCCAGTGCGGCTGCACCCGAGGACGGCAATCGTCTCTACGAGCATTTCGCGGCGCACCTCGCCAGCCTCGGCCTGCCGGTTCAGACAGGCGAATTCGGTGCGGATATGAAGGTCGCGCTGCTCAATGACGGGCCCGTCACGATCTGGATGGACAGCGCCGATCGGCCCTGAGGGTCAGAGCATCGTGCCTTCTTCGAGCTTCAGTTTCACCTCGAGCAGCACTTCCTGAAGCGCCTGCGCCTCTTTCAGCATCCGCTTGGCCTCGTTGAGGCTGATCGTGCCGTCGGCGATCGAGGCGTGATATTCGGCCATCAGCATCGCGAAACGCTGGCTCAGCGCGACCACGTCCGAATTGATATTGCCCTCGGAGGCGTTTCGTTTCGCTTCGTTCCAGCTCACGGTAATCCCCGAGAGATCGGCCAGCGCGACGGTCACATGCGGAAATTCGGCCTCGGCTTCGAGCCGCGCGACCACGTCGATCGGCATGAAGCGGTCGCTATTCTCCGGATCGTTCGAATAATAGCGCCCCAGCGTCGCCTTGGACTTGCCGCAGAGCGCAGCGGCCTTCTCGATACCGATGTCCTTCACCAGCGCTTCGCTGTGCTTCTTGAGATAGCTGCCGATGTGATCGCCCATTGCGCGCCTCCAGGGGGAAAGCCGTTTGCGCTTTCCCCTTAGCCCCCGAAACGAATTTTGTCACACCATAAGTGTTAGGAAATGCGGGATTTCCCGCGTGTAGAGTGCGAGTTCGCTCCGGTGCCCCCTAACTGCCCGGGGCGGCGGGCTTCGCCGGCGGAGCACAGGCCGTCCGGCGGAGCCTTGCCGCGCTTCTCGGCTTTGGCTAAGCCAAGGCATGGCCAAGCTCTATTTCCATTACTCCACCATGAACGCGGGCAAGAGCACGATCCTCTTGCAGGCCTCCTACAACTACATCGAGCGCGGGATGCAGACCTTGCTCGTCACCGCGAAGCTCGACGACCGGGCTGGTGACGGCAAGATCGCGAGCCGTATCGGGATCGGAGCGGAGGCGGCCTGTTTCACGACCCAGACCGACATGTTCGAAATGATCAAATCCCGGCTCGATTCCGGTCCTTGCGCCTGCGTTTTTGTGGATGAAGCACAATTCCTCACCGAGCCGCAGGTCTGGCAACTGGCGCGCGCCGTCGATGATCTGCGCGTGCCTGTGATGTGCTACGGGCTGCGGGTGGATTTCCAGGGCAAGCTGTTTCCGGGCTCGGCCGCGCTTCTGGCGCTGGCCGACGAGATGCGCGAGGTGCGCACGATCTGCCATTGCGGCAAGAAGGCCACAATGGTCGTGCGGATGGGCGAGGATGGTCAGGCGTTGCGCGACGGCGATCAGGTGCAGATCGGCGGCAACGAGACTTATGTGAGCCTGTGTCGGCGCCACTGGCGCGAGGCAATGGGGCACGACTGAGCGCTACTCGGTGGCCAGCGGCACGAAATCCGGCGCGATCACGCCTGACAGCGTGTCGATATAGATATTGCCGCCGGTGATCTCGCGCACGATCGCCTCCACGGCGGGCTCGCCTGTGGCGCCATCCGCCTTGATCTGGGCGATGGCCTTGTCGAACTGGGTCTTGAAGGCGCGCGTGTCATAGATTTCCGGCTCGCTTTCATAGACCGCGACCATGCCGTAGCGCCGAACGCAGATCTCGCCGATATCGCAAGGTGTGCCCTGAAGGCGGACGATCCATTTCTTCGAGCCGATCAGCACGGCGGCATAGAGGATCGCGGCCAGTTCCGGCTCGACATGGGAATCGAGCAGCACGCTATGGAACATGCGCTGCGTCTGGAGCCAGCCATAGACCGGGCGGACCGATTTCGAATAGTGGTCATGCAGCACCGCCGCGGGCAGGTATCGCAGCGTCATCGGCCCGCCCACGAAAGGCTGTGCCCATGCCGGGATCGAGGCGCCATCGGTGCAATCGCCCTTCACGGTCAGCCAGCCGGTGCCGCTGTCATCGACATAGCCAAAGCGCTCCTGCACCTGCCAGGGGCCGGGGAAGGTGCAATCCGCCGTTTTCTTCAGCTTGAGCTGGCCCACGAATTTGCCCGAGGGCACGAAGGGTTCCGCGCAGGAGCTCTGCACGGTGAGAAAAGGCAGGATCAGGACCGTCCGGACAAAACGAAGCATCATGGGCACTCTCCGCGCCGCCCGTTTTGCGGGGGCGTCAGGGGAGTGTAGCACGCGGCGGGTGATTTCGGCGCTCAGATCCGTTCGACGATGACCGAACCCACCGAATAGCCCGCCCCGAAGGAGCAGATCAGGCCGATCTCGCCGGGCTGGAAATCGTCAGAATGTTTCGCGAAGGCGATGATCGACCCGGCCGAGGAGGTGTTGGCGTAATCCTGCAGGATGTTGGGTTGTTCGCCCGGTTCCGGCTCGCGGCCCAGCACCTTCTTGCCCAGGAAATCGTTCATCGTCTTGTTGGCCTGATGCAGCCAGAGGCGGTGCAGATCGTCCGGTTTCACCCCGGTCTCCGCGAGGTGCTCCAGAACATGTCTGGCCACCATCGGCATCACTTCCTTGAAGACCTTCCGGCCCTCCTGCATGAACTGCATATCGCGCCGGTCGGCCACGCCATCGGGCCGGGTGCGGCGCAGGAAGCCGTTGTTATTGCGGATATTGTTCGAGAATTCTGTGGCGCAGCGGGTGGAGCGGATGAGGAAGCCATGCGGCGCATCCTCGCGCCGCTCGATCAGCGTCGCGGTCGCGACATCGCCGAAGATGAAATGGCAATCGCGGTCGCGCCATTCGAGGTGGCCCGAGGTGATCTCGGGGTTCACCACCAGCGCGCGGCGCACCGAGCCCGTGCGGATCATGTCGGCAGCGGCCTGAATCCCGAAAGTGGCCGAAGAACAGGCCACGTTCATATCGAAGGCAAAGCCGCCCGCGCCCAGAAGCTTCTGGATCTCGATCGCGACGGCGGGGTAGGCGCGCTCCATGTTCGAGGCGGCGCAGATCACCAGATCCACGTCTTCACCGCTGCGGCCCGCCATCGCCAGCGCCTTATGGCAGGCGTCGAGCGCGATCTCGGCCATGATGCCCGGCTCGTCATCGGAACGCTGGCGCAGGCGCGGATACATGCGCGTGGGATCCAGCACGCCTTCCTTGTCCATCACGTAGCGCTGCTCGATGCCCGAGGCTTTCTCGATGAACTCGACCGAGCTGTGCTCTTTCGCCTGCACCTCGCCCGCGGCGATGGCCTCGGCGTTCTCGGCGTTGAACAGGTCGGCATAGGCGTTGAACGCCTCGACCAGTTCGGCATTGGTGATGACATGCTCCGGGGTGAAGACCCCGGTTCCGGTAATGACAGGTTGATGCATCGGCTCCTCCTTGGCAGACCCTCCCGCCAAGGAGGTGAAAGGTCAAGCCGTGACGCGGTTCGGAGGTTCCTTGCCGTCGCGAAAGGCGATCAGGTTATCGACCGCCATATGCCCCATCGCGTCGCGCACTTCGAGCGCCGCCGTGCCCAGATGCGGCAGCAGCGTGACATTGTCCATCTCGCGCAGAACCCCCGGGACATAGGGCTCGCGCTCATAGACATCGAGTCCCGCCCCCGCGATCGCGTTCGATTGCAGCGCCGCGATCAGAGCTGCCTCATCGACGATATCGCCGCGGGCGATATTGATCAGATGCGCATGGGGCTGCATTTTCGCGATTTCTGCCGCACCGATCAGATGGTGGGTGGCGGGGCTTGCAGGCACCGCGATCACCACGAAATCGGCTGTTTGCAGCAATTCATCTTGGCTGACATGTTGCGCCGGGAAGCCCGGATCGGTCGGCGTGCGCTTGGTATAGAGCACCTCCATGCCGAAGCCGAAATGGCAGCGCCGTGCGATCGCGGTGCCGATCCGGCCCATGCCGATGATCCCCACCTTCTTGCCCGAGACGTGATGGCCGAGGAATTGCGTGGGCGTCCAGCCGGTCCAGTCGCCGCGCCGAACGTAACGCTCGCCGGCGCTGGCGCGGCGCGCGCTCATCAGGATCAGCATCATCGCGATATCGGCGGTGGCATCGGTCACGGCGCCGGGCGTGTTGGTCACGGTGATCCCATGCGCCTCGGCAGCGGCCACGTCGATATGGTTATAGCCCACCCCGAAATTCGCGACGATCTGCGCGCGCGGAATATCGGCGAAGGCGCGGGCCGAGAGCTTGTCGCCGAGCGTCACCAGAAGCGCGTCGTAATCGGCGAGCGCCTGATGCGCCTCTTCTTCGGTCATCGGCGCGGCCCCGTTGCGGAAGGTCACGTCGAATTCCTTCGCCACGCGGGCCTCGACCTCATCGGTCAGCTTGCGGGTCACCAGCAGTTTCATCAGAACATCCTCCCGCCGATCGGCACATCCTTGTCGGGCGTCAGCAGCACCACCTCGCCCGCCTCGTCGGGCACGCCGAGCACCAGCGCCTCGGAGATGAAGGGCCCGATCTGGCGAGGCGGGAAATTGACCACGCCGAAGACGAGTTTGCCGACCAGCTCCTCGGGGGCGTAATGCACGGTGATCTGCGCCGAGCTTTTCTTCACTCCGATCTCGGGGCCGTAATCGACCCATAGCTTGATCGCGGGTTTGCGCGCTTCCGGGAAGGGCTGGGCGTCGGTGATCCGGCCACAGCGGATATCCACCTTCATGAAGTCGTCGAAGGAGATCGTCATTTCCCGAGCTCCCGGTTGCGCGCGATATTCGCGGCGACAGCCTTGCGCATCAGCGGTGGCATGCCGGTCTCCGGGTCCATCAGAACCTCGAGCGCGGCGGCCGTCGTCCCGCCCGGAGAGGTCACGTTCTCGCGCAGCTTCGAGGGGCTTTCGTCGCTCTCTTCCGCCAACTGACCCGCGCCACCAACGGTGGCCTTGGCGAGGCGCATCGCCAGATCGGGGTCGAGCCCCTCGGCCACGCCCGCCGCCGCCATCACCTCGATCAGGTGGAAGACATAGGCCGGGCCCGAGCCCGAGACGCCGATCACGGCATCCATCTGGCCCTCGTTGTCGAGCCGCACGACTTGACCCACCGCGCCCATCAGCGCTTCGGCCGTGTCGAGATCATCCGCCGTCGCATTGGGGTTTCCGACGATCGCCGTCACGCCGCGGCCGATCGCGGCGGGGGTGTTGGGCATCGCGCGCACGAGGCGGGTCTGAGCGCCCAGCATCGTTTCGTAACCCTCGATGGTAATCCCGGCGGCAACGGTCACGAAGAGGGTGTCGCCTTGCGCCATTGCCGAAAGTTGCGGCAGCGCACCGGCCATCATCTGCGGCTTCACCGCGACGAGTACCACGGCAGGATTTTCGGGCAGTTCGGAGTTGAGATGCACGCCCACGCCGTTCAACCAGTCGGACGGGTGCGGATCGACCACCCAGACGGAGCTGGCGGAAAGCCCGCCCTTCAATAGTCCCTGAAGGATCGCGCCGCCCATGCGCCCGCAACCCAAAATGACGAGGCCGCGGTCGGAAATAGTGTCAAAGCTCATGCTTCCCCCTTTGGTTCGGGGGGAGATTAGGCGCGCCCGTAGGCCTCCGCAATGGCGACCTGCATCGCGTCTTCGGGATCGCGTTCGCCCCAGGTCGCGAGTTGGAAGGCGGGATAGAAGCGCTCGGAGGCGACCACCGCCGCTCCGATCAATCGGTCGAGCTGTTCGGGGCCGGGCAGTTGCCCGCCCGAAAGCACCAGCCCATGCCGCCAGACCATCAGGCGCTGGTCGGGCCAGAAGGTGAAGGCGCCGGTCCACACCCGGTCGTTGACGCGATTGAGCAGGTCATAGAGCGCGCTTTCGCGGGCGTTCGGCGGGTCCATCTCGAAGGTGCAGATCAGGCGCAGGGTCTCGTCCATGTCCGACCAGGCAAGCGTGATCGAATAGGTTCGCCACTGACCCTCGACCGCCATCGCGATCTGGTCGTCGGTAACCCGGTCGAATTCCCATTGATGCGCCTCAGCCAGCGTCTCGACGATGTCGATCGGGTGAAGCTCCTCGGCGTTCAGATAGTCTTCGCTCAGCGCCATGCTCGTATCCCCCTGCCTGTTTTGGCGCCCCGGAGTACAGCTCCCCTAGGGCTTGTCGGCTTTACAAGAACAGGCGGTGGCAGCCGCCTCTCCTACCAGATATCGTGTAGGCGAAGGGGCAATCTGTAAAGCAATTTCTGGTGGATAAAGCAGGGGTGGCCCACGAAATCTGGGGA
This sequence comes from Thioclava pacifica DSM 10166, assembly GCF_000714535.1. Lineage (GTDB taxonomy): Bacteria > Pseudomonadota > Alphaproteobacteria > Rhodobacterales > Rhodobacteraceae > Thioclava > Thioclava pacifica. The sequence goes on from NZ_AUND01000023.1 coordinate 565,175, forward strand.
TAGATCATCCACATTTCAGCCGTGTCGTGCGCGGGCTTGTGGATAAGTCGTTGAGAAGGCTTGGAAATGCAAGAAGCGCCCGCGAGGGGCGCTTCTTGGAGGCGGTTTGGTGGACCTGACGGGAGAGGAATCGAACCACCTCTTCCAGGTTCTCGAAGACTGGGAACACCATCTCGCACAACTTGACCTAGACGGTCTGGGGGTGCGCGATGAAGATTCCCCCACATAATTTCAATAGGTTAGCGCCACCCTCGACGGCAAAGAAGCCCAAAGATAACAAACCAACGCCGTTCTCGTTGCGACTCACGTTCGAAGAACGGGCGCAACTCGAACAGGACGCGGCGGATATGTCCCTTGGGGCATACATCCGAGAACGGCTGTTCGGCGAGGATGCTGCACCGCGCAAAGCACGCAGCAAGAGTCCCGTGAAGGATTATGAGGCTTTGGGGCGCGTTTTGGGTGCGCTCGGCTCATCGCGCCTGTCCTCCAACCTCAACCAGCTCGCCAAGGCGGTGAACACGGGCTCGCTGCCCGTCAGGCCCGAAACGGAATCCGAACTGCGTGAAGCCTGCGCGGCGGTGCTGGTGATGCGCGAAGAGCTTCTGATGGCGCTCGGTCGCGGTATCTATTGTGACGAGCCTGGGTGCGAGCCATGATCCTCAAGGCCAAAGAACGCGGCGGCGGCGCGCAACTTGCCCGCTATCTGCTGTCGATGCGTGAGAACGATCATGTCGTATTGCACGAGGTTCGCGGCTTTGTCAGTGATGATCTGCTAGATGCGTTTCGGGAACTCGATGCCATCGCGGCTGGTACGCGGTGTAATAACTATATGTTCTCGGCCAGCTTGAACCCGCCTGGCGGTGCCGATCCCACCGTCGAGGATTTCGAGAAGGCTGCCGATGCGGTCGAGCGCAAGCTTGGCCTCGAAGATCAGCCCCGCGCCATCGTCTTCCATGAAAAGGACGGGCGGCGGCATGCGCATGTCGTCTGGTCGCGGATCGATGCCGAGCGGATGCGGGCGATCAATATCTCGCACTACAAACTGCGCCTGCGGGACGTGTCGCGCGAGCTGTTCCGCGAACATGGTTGGGAGATGCCGAAAGGGCTGCTCGATTGGCGCGAGCGCGATCCGCTCCGCTATACGCTGCAAGAATGGCAGCAAGCGCGGCGCGTCGGCCTCAATCCGAAACAGATCAAGACGCTGTTCAGGGACTGCTGGGAACATTCGGATTCCGCTCCCGCCTTCACGCAGGCACTCAAGGAACGCGGTTTCACGCTGGCGCGCGGTGATCGGCGCGGCTTCGTCGCCGTCGATTTTCGCGGCGAGGTTTATGCCGTGGCGCGTCAGGCAGGCGTGAAAACGAAAGAAGTCGCGGAACGCCTCGGCGATCCCGAGTCCCTGCCGTCAGTTGATGAGGCGCGGAAAGCGATTGCCGCGCAGATGTCTGAACGCCTCAAGAGCTTCGTCCGACAGTCCGAACTCGAAGCTTCACGAGGCCAGAAGGCGCTGGAATTCGAGCGCAGCGAAATGGCGGGCCGCCACCGTCAGGAACGGCAGATGCTCGGTGAGGCTCTGGAAAAGCGTTGGATCGCGGAAACCAATGCACGGGCGGCGCGGCTGCCGCGCGGGTTCTCAGGCGTCTGGAAACGGATCACGGGCGGTTACGCCAAGATCAGGGCGCAGAACGAGCGCGAAGCGTGGAGCGCCTTGCTGCGGGATCGAGCCGAACGCGACAAGCTGGTTGCCAGTCAACTAGACGAACGCCGCGATCTGCAAAGGGAAATCCGTCAACAGCGAGAACGGCAGCAATCCGATCTGCTTATGCTGCGTGAGGATATAGCCCGCTACCAGGAAATGGACATGCCCGAACGCTCCAGTCAGCACCGCGAGAAGGATCGCGAGGGGCGCAAGCGCGGTCGCGATAGAGGGCGCGATTTTGGATTCGAACGATGATAGATAAGGAGAAGACCATGGAACAATTCGACACCATCGCCTACGTGCCGCGACGCATTTTCGACCTCTACGAAGCCGCCTATGCAGGCACGGCGGAGACGCGAGAATGGGGAGAGGATGCGCAGCGTATATCCCGCGAAGCCAGTGATGCGGATCACTTCTATGCGGAGCGATTCATGCTTTTGTATGAAAACCAAGACCTACACGGTTCTGTAAAGGTCGTGGTTGTCGATGATCCGTCTCTTGATGCCGTGTACGAAGTTCTGCCCCACAAGATGCATTGAGGGAAGGAGCGCCCAAGATCATGAGGCATGACTTTTGCACCCGACCTTGATACGTTTCTTCTACCCATCTTGGAGGGCGGGATGTCAGCGGCACTTTTTCAGGAAAAAATCGAACCTGGAGCGAATGGCTGGGGGGCGTTTATTCAAGCCGTTTCTGAATTCAGCGATGATAGTGAAGTCGGAAAAATATCTGCGCAAATCCAAATTTATTCCCAAGATAGGCCCGAAGAACAGGCCGAAATCGTGCTGAGGTTTTCTGCGGTCTCTGGTTTTGACTTACCCGATATGGACACGCTCATTTCAGGTTCCAAATACTTAGCTTGTATTGCAGCTAGCGTGGGAGCGTCGATTTGGTCCGACGTAAGTGACTGCAAACAACAGGCCATGGCCGATGATCCAGACGCATCATGGCCTGAGATTTGGCATGCAACTGTAAACTGCGTTAAATCGAAGAGCTCAAGAGCCAAGAAGGCGCTGATCGCGTCCCAAGAAGTGGTGT
>NZ_AUND01000025.1 GCF_000714535.1 Thioclava pacifica DSM 10166
GCTCTGAGACGCGACAGGGGAAAAACAGGACTATGAAAAACCTTTCGAAAATCACTGGCCTTGCGGTTGCGATGACCGCCGTGGCCCTGCCGGCGCTGGCGCAAGATGCCGCTCCGGCCGCGATGGATCCGCCGGCCAACGAGATCGGCTTCATTCTCAACACCTTCATGTTCCTCGTCACCGGTTTCCTGGTGATGTGGATGGGCGCGGGCTTCTCGATGCTCGAAGCGGGTCTGGTGCGTTCGAAGAACGTGACCATGCAGTCGCTCAAGAACATCTCGCTCTTCGCGATCGCGGCGATCATGTACTACCTGATCGGCTACAACCTGATGTATCCGGGTGACGGCTGGTCGATCGACGGCGTGCTCGGCGCGTTCTCGACCACCTCGCTCGAGCCCGTGGGCGTTGGCGCTGACAGCGTCGACCTGACCTACGCTTCGGTCGGTTCGGACTTCTTCTTCCAGCTGATGTTCTGCGCCACCACCGCGTCGATCGTCTCGGGCACTCTGGCCGAGCGCATCAAGCTGTGGCCCTTCCTGATCTTCACCGTGATCCTGACGGGCTTCATCTACCCGATCCAGGCTTCGTGGAAATGGGGCGGTGGCTTCCTGGACGCCGATTTCGGCTTCCTCGACTTCGCTGGCTCGACCGTCGTGCACTCGGTCGGTGGCTGGGCGGCTCTCGCTGGCGCTCTGATCCTCGGCCCGCGTATCGGCAAGTACAAGGACGGCAAGGTCCAGGCGATGCCCGGTTCGAACCTGACGCTCGCAACGCTCGGTACCTTCATCCTGTGGCTCGGCTGGTTCGGCTTCAACGGCGGTTCGCAGCTCTACATGAACACCGTGGGCAACGTCGCTGATATCTCGCGCATCTTCGCCAACACCAACACGGCGGCTGCCGGTGGCGCGATCGCGGCGCTGATCCTGACCCAGCTTCTCTACAAGAAGCCCGACCTCACCATGGTGCTCAACGGCGCGCTGGCCGGTCTGGTCTCGATCACCGCTGAACCGCTGACCCCGAGCCTCGGTGCGGCGACCATCATCGGTGCCATCGGCGGTGTCATCGTGGTCCTGCTGGTTCCGTTCCTCGACAAGCTGAAGATCGACGACGTCGTCGGCGCCATCCCGGTGCACCTCGGCGCGGGCATCTGGGGCACCCTGGCGGTTCCGATCACCAACCCGGACGGCACCTTCTACGGCCAGATCGTTTCGATCATCATCGTCGGTATCTTCGTCTTCGTGGTCTCGGCAGTCATCTGGTTCATCCTGAAGGCCGTCATGGGCATCCGCGCTCCGGCTGAAGACGAGATGATGGGTCTCGACAAGGCGGAACTCGGGATGGAAGCCTATCCGGAATTCACGAACTGAGCCTGAGCTCACAGCATCAGGAAAGGCCCGGGGATCACCCGGGCCTTTTCACATGCGCCCTTCGAGGTGACGTATTTCTAAAAGTGGTTAAAAAACCGGCAAGTCGCCCGATTTTTGACCCTCTTACTTTCACGTGATCTGCGCCGCCGCTCCGGCGCTCAGCAGTTTCTTGTCGAGTCACCCCCGCTTGCGCCTTCTGATCTAGCAAGCTGACGCAGCGATAAGGCATCGAGGCCGGCTGAACAGGGGAAGGACACCACGTGAAACTCATCATTGCAGCAAT
>NZ_AUND01000026.1 GCF_000714535.1 Thioclava pacifica DSM 10166
AGCAGTGTCCCACCGGGTGGTGTAATTTCAGCCGGTAGCGCGGGCTGAGCGGAGCCTTCGCGGAGCGAAGCGAGGCCCGCGCGGGTCGCTTGGCGGCCACGGTTGTTCTTCGGCTAAGGTTCGGTTTGCCGACCTGACCTTTGACCGAGGAGATCAACCATGACCAAGGACAGCCTATCAGAGACAGCCGCCTTGCGCGCACTTTTGTCGGAGACGTCCGACACCCAGCTATTGGCCGAGATGCTCGGCTTCGTCGCCGACCGTCTCATGGCGCTGGATGTCGACCAGCTCTGCGGTGCCGGCGTTCACGAGCGCAGCGGCGACCGGGTAAACCATCGCAACGGATATCGGACCAGAGCCTGGGAAACACGTGCCGGGAGGGTCGATGTGAAGATCCCGAAGCTGCGCAAGGGCAGCTACTTCCCCGAGTTCCTGGAGCCGCGCAGGGCGGCGGAGAAGGCGATGACGGCCGTCATCCAGGAAGCTTATGTCCAAGGCCTTTCGACCCGCTCGGTGGACGACCTCGTCAAGGCCATGGGGATGACCGGTGTCTCGAAGAGCCAGGTCTCACGGCTTTGTGGCGAGATCGACGAAAGGGTCGATGCGTTCCTGGGTCGACCGCTCGAAGGCGAATGGCCCTACCTGTGGCTCGACGCCACCTACATCAAGGTGCGGCGTGGCGGCCGGATCGTCAGCGTCGCGGCCATAGTGGCCGTCGCGGTCAACCTGGATGGCCGCCGCGAGGTTCTCGGCATCGCCGTCCAGCCCAGCGAGGCAGAGGTCTTCTGGGACGAGTTCCTCCGCTCTCTCGCCGATCGCGGGCTGCGCGGGACCCGCCTGATCATCGCAGACGACCACAAGGGACTGAAGGCCGCCGCGGCCAAGGTGCTCGGCGCGACCGTCCAGCGCTGCCGCGTCCACTTCATGCGCAACGCGCTCGCCTGCGTCGGCAAGAAGGACCGCCCGATCGTCACTGCGGCGCTCAGAACCGCCTTCGACCAAGACACGCTGGCGGCATCGAAAGACCATTGGACCAAGCTGATCGACGCGTTCGAGCCCCGCCATGAAAAGCTCGCCGAACTGATGCACCGCGCCGAGGATGATGTCCTGGCCTACAAGAGCTTTCCCAAGGAACACTGGGCGAAGATCCATTCCACGAATCCGCTGGAGCGTCTGAACAAGGAGATCAAGCGCCGGACCAACGTCGTCGGCATCTTCCCAAATGAAGCGGCGGTCACGCGCCTCGTCGGCGCCCTGATGCTGGAGCAGAACGATGAGTGGGCGATCACACGCCGCTACATGACACTGGAAACCGTTGCCGTCATTTGCGACACTGACCCCATGGACCCGGCGAAGATCGCCGCCCTGTAACTGCGGCCGAACCAAGGCCGAAGAGCAAAGTTACACCACTTCTTGGGACGCGATC
>NZ_AUND01000027.1 GCF_000714535.1 Thioclava pacifica DSM 10166
ATGGTCTTCCGTTTGATCCTTTCTCGTTGCTGCAGGATGGTCCGGCCGCGTCCGAAGTAGACGTCGGCCGGGGTAAGGTTCTGCAGGCTCTCGTGGTAGCGACGATGGTTGTAGTGATCGACGAAGGCGTCGATCTGCCGTCGGAGATCGCCGGGCAGGTAGTAGTTCTCCAGCAGGATGCGGTTCTTGAGCGTCTGGTGCCATCGCTCGATCTTGCCCTGGGTTTGCGGGTGATACGGTGCGCCACGGACGTGATCCATCTTCTGATCCTCAAGCCAATCAGCCAATTCACCAGAGATATAACTCGACCCGTTATCCGAGAGCAGGCGCGGCTTGTGCAGCACGGTTGCCTGATCGCAACCCGAAGCCTGTAGGGCCAGGTCCAGCGTGTCGGTGACGTCGCCCGACTTCATCGTCGTGCAAAGCTTCCAGGCGATGATGTACCGGCTGAAGTCGTCGAGGATGGTGGACAGGTAGAACCAGCCCCAGCCGATCACTTTCAGATACGTGAAGTCGGTTTGCCACAGCTGGTTCGGTCGCGTCGTCTTGTCCCGGAACTCGTCGGCCGCCGACACCACCACATAGGCCGGGCTGGTGATCAGGTCATAAGACTTGAGGATGCGATAGACGGAAGCCTCTGACACAAAATACCTTTCTGTGTCGGTGAACTGCACTGCCAACTCGCGCGGCGACAGATCGCTTTCCTTCAGGGCCAGGTCCTTGATCTTCTCGCGCACCGGCTCGGGAATGCGGTTCCAGACCCGTGACGGCCTGGGGCTGCGATCCTCAAGCGCTTCTGGCCCACCCGACAGATACCGGTCATACCAGCGATAGAAGGTGGTTCTGGGGATGCCCAGCTTGTCCAGCGTTCGTTTGGTCGGCAGGTGGGACTGCTCGACCAGCCGGATGATCTCCAGCTTCTCGGATGCAGGGTATCTCATTCGTCGTCGCCCCCATCCCCGAGCATGCTTTTTTTGAGAAGACGCAGCTCCAGCGCCTGCTCGGCCACGACTTCCTTCAGGTTGCGGGCCTCACGGCGCAGATCTTTGACCTCGGTCGAGGTCGCCGCCCGCGCCGTATCGCCCGCCAGGCGCTTCTTCCCAGCCTCAAGGAACTCCTTGGACCAGCTGTAATACAGGCTCTGGGCAATGCCCTCACGCCGACACAGCTCTGCAATGCTGTCCTCGCCCTTCAGGCCGTCCAGAACAATCCTGATCTTCTCCTCGGCGGAATACTGTTTGCGGGTCGCACGGCGGATGTCCTTGACGACCTTCTCGCCGTGACTCTTACGTGTTCCGGGTTTCTGTCTCATCTTCACTCCTTGGTGGTTACGATGAGCCAGAAACCCTCTCTTATCAATTCAGCCTAATCTGTCCCATTGGCGCTGACGTCAGACA
>NZ_AUND01000028.1 GCF_000714535.1 Thioclava pacifica DSM 10166
CCACGATACACGGGGCTATTCAGATCTTCGCGGCTCAAGGTGAGTTGGAGCGCGAGCAGAACAGACGGCAAGTGGTCCAGAAGATGAAAGCACGGGTCGAGAAAGGCTATTCCGTCTTTCATCCGCCTGTGCGCTACCGCTACGCCAAGGATCGCGTCCACGGCAAGTTGCTCGTTCGTGACGAGCCTGTTGCGTCGATCATTGCCGAGGCACTGCAAGGCTATGCTGACGGGCGTTTTGCATCCCAAAGCGAAGTGATGCGCTTTTTCGAATCCAAGCCCGATTTTCCGAAGTCATCCAAGGATGGCAGCGTTCGCATCACGAAGGTCAGGGAAATCCTCGAACGTCCGACGTATGCAGGATATGTCGAGGCTCCCAATTGGGGCGTCAGCCTGCGCAAAGGGCATCATGAACCCCTCATTAGCTTCGCCACGCATGAGCGCATCCAGGAGCGCCTCAAAGGCAACGCCAACGCTCCTGCGCGCAAGGATATCAACAAGGACTTCCCGCTACGCGGATTTGTGCTGTGTGACGATTGCGGGGAGCCTATGACGTCCTGCTGGTCGAAGGGACGCAATAAGCCCTACGCCTACTACCTCTGCGACACACGCGATTGCGTATCCAAGCGCAAATCTATCCCGCGTGCCAAAATCGAAGACGGGGCGGAAGCGATTCTTCGGTCCTTGCAACCCGCCCAGCAGCTCTTCGAGTTGGTCAGGGCGATGTTCATCGACGTTTGGGAAATGCGTCTCTCTGAGGCGCGCAGCGCCAAGACGACGCTAGACTCCCAGATCAAGGATATCGAGGGCCAAACCGAGGCGCTCATGGATCGGATCGTCGAAGCGACTAGCCCGTCCGTCATACAGGCGTATGAGGCACGGATCGAAAAGTTGGAGCGGCAGAAAATCAGGCTGGCTGAACAAGCGGCGCAAATCGTGCCGCCGAAAGGACGCCTGGACGAATTTATCGAACACGCCCTGACTTTTCTGGGAAGCCCTTGGATTCTCTACGAAAAAGGCGGATTCTCTATCAAGAGAACTGTGCTGAAATTGGCTTTCGCAGAGCCTCTGCGGTACAGCCGTGATGGAGGTTATCGAACCGCTAAAATCACCTTTCCGTTCAAGGTGTTAGTGGATTTTTCAACACAAAAGTGCGGTTTGGTGGAGCCTAGGGGGATCGAACCCCTGACCTCGTCATTGCGAACGACGCGCTCTCCCAGCTGAGCTAAGGC
>NZ_AUND01000029.1 GCF_000714535.1 Thioclava pacifica DSM 10166
CTGAATAGCCCCGTGTATCGTGGACGCCTTCTTTGCTAATTTTGAGGCAAGGAGGCCATGATGAGCAGCACCAAGTTCAGCGACGATTTCAAAAGAGATGCCGTCGCGCAGATCACGGAGAGGGGCTACCCGGTCAGGGAGGTGGCCGAGCGCTTGGGCGTGAGCCAATACTCTCTCTACTCTTGGAAGAAGAAGTTCGCGAAGGCGTCATCCGGCGACGCTGAGAAGGATGACGAGATCCGACGGCTCAAGCGTGAGCTCCTGAGAGTGACGGAGGAGCGGGACATTCTAAAAAAGGCGACCGCGTATTTCGCCAGGGATGCCAAGTGAGATACGCGTTCGTGGCCGAGCATCGCGGGCAGTTCTCTATTCGGGCGATGTGTCGCTGCTTACGTATTCAGCCGAGTGGCTTCTACGCGTGGCTGAAGGCCCCACTGAGCAAGCGAGCTCAAGAAGACGAGCGGCAGATTGCTCTGCTGAAGGAGGCATGGGTGGAAAGTGGCAAGGTCTACGGTCACCGCAAACTGCATGACGACCTTCTCGAGCAAGGCGAAAGCGTCTGCCTGAACCGTGTTGCCCGCCTGACCAAGCTGGCCGGCATCAAGGCGCAGATCGGTTACAAGCGTCGACCGGGGAAGTATGGCGGCAAGCCCTCGGTGGTCGTCGACAACGCACTGGACCGGCGGTTTGACGTGGCGACACCGGACAGCGTCTGGGTGACCGACATCACCTATATCCGCACGCAGGAAGGCTTCGCCTATCTTGCCGTTGTCATCGATCTCTTCTCGCGTCGTGTCGTTGGATGGGCGATGCAAAGCCGCCAGACGACCGAAGTTGTCCTGCAAGCGCTGCTCATGGCGACATGGCGGAGGAAGCCCAGGGAAAAGGTTCTGATCCATTCGGATCAGGGCAGCCAATTCACCAGCATGGACTGGGCAGCGTTCCTTCGGGCCCACAATCTGGAGCACTCGATGAGCCGCCGCGGAAACTGCCATGACAACGCGGTCGCTGAGAGCTTCTTTAACCTGCTGAAGCGTGAGCGGATCAGACGACGGACCTACCGAACACGCGAAGAAGCCAGGCAGGATGTGTTCGACTACATCGAGATGTTCTACAATCCAAAGCGCAAGCACGCCCGGAACGGAATGCTGTCGCCCGTCGACTTTGAGCGGCAGCAGAAACTGAGACACGAAGGCGTCTAAGAAACACGGGGCTATTCA
>NZ_AUND01000030.1 GCF_000714535.1 Thioclava pacifica DSM 10166
ATGGCAAAGGAAAAGTTTGAACGTAACAAGCCGCACGTCAACATCGGCACGATCGGCCACGTTGACCACGGCAAGACCACTCTGACCGCAGCGATCACCAAGTATTTTGGTGACTTCAAAGCGTATGATCAGATCGACGGCGCTCCGGAAGAGAAGGCCCGCGGTATCACGATCTCGACCGCGCACGTGGAATACGAGACCGAGACGCGTCACTACGCGCACGTCGACTGCCCCGGCCACGCCGACTACGTGAAGAACATGATCACGGGTGCGGCTCAGATGGACGGCGCGATCCTGGTTGTGAACGCGGCTGACGGCCCGATGCCGCAGACCCGCGAGCACATCCTGCTCGGCCGTCAGGTCGGCATCCCCTACATGGTCGTGTACCTCAACAAGGTCGACCAGGTGGATGACGAAGAGCTGCTGGAACTGGTGGAAATGGAAGTTCGCGAACTTCTGTCGTCGTATGACTTCCCCGGCGACGATATCCCGATCATCAAGGGCTCGGCTCTGGCCGCTCTCGAAGGTCGCGACCCGGAAATCGGCGAGAACTCGATCCGCGAGCTGCTGGCTGCTGTCGACGAGTACATCCCGACCCCGGCGCGTGCTGTTGACCAGCCGTTCCTGATGCCGATCGAAGACGTGTTCTCGATCTCGGGCCGCGGTACCGTTGTGACCGGCCGTGTCGAGCGTGGCGTGATCAACGTCGGCGACGAACTGGAAATCGTGGGTATCCGCGACACCAAGAAGACGACCTGCACGGGCGTCGAGATGTTCCGCAAGCTGCTCGATCGTGGTGAAGCTGGCGACAACATCGGCGCGCTGCTGCGCGGCGTGGACCGTGACGGCGTCGAGCGTGGTCAGGTTCTGTGCAAGCCGGGTTCGGTGAAGCCGCACACGAAGTTCGAAGCGGAAGCCTATATCCTCACCAAAGAGGAAGGTGGCCGTCACACGCCGTTCTTCGCGAACTACCGTCCGCAGTTCTACTTCCGCACGACGGACGTGACCGGGACCGTGACGCTGCCGGAAGGCACCGAGATGGTGATGCCGGGCGACAACCTGAAGTTCACCGTCGAGCTGATCGCCCCGATCGCGATGGAAGACGGCCTGCGCTTCGCCATCCGTGAAGGCGGCCGCACCGTCGGCGCCGGCGTCGTCTCGAAAATCATCGAGTGATCT
>NZ_AUND01000031.1 GCF_000714535.1 Thioclava pacifica DSM 10166
ATGAAAATCGCGATGATCGGCACGGGCTATGTTGGGCTCGTCTCGGGGGTATGTTTCTCGGATTTCGGCCATGAGGTCGTGTGTGTGGACAAGAATCCCGAGAAGATCGAGATGCTGCTGAAGGGCGAGGTTCCGATCTACGAGCCGGGGCTCGATGCGCTGCTGGCCAAGAATGTCGAGGCGGGCCGCCTGAGCTTCACCACCGATCTCAAAGCTGCCGTCGCGGGCGCCGATGCGGTCTTCATCGCGGTGGGCACGCCCACGCGGCGCGGTGATGGCCATGCCGATCTGACCTATGTGATGGCCGCCGCCGAGGAGATCGCGAACGCGCTGACCGGCTATGCGGTGATCGTGACCAAGTCGACCGTGCCGGTGGGCACGAACCGTCAGGTCAAGCAGACCATGCGCAAAGCCAACCCGAATGCCGAGTTCGAGGTGGCCTCGAACCCCGAATTCCTGCGCGAAGGCGCCGCGATCGACGATTTCATGCGCCCCGACCGCGTGGTCGTCGGCACCACCTCCGAGAAGGCCGAGGCGGTGATGGGCGAGATCTACCGCCCGCTTTTCCTGCGCGAATTCCCGATCCTCTA
>NZ_AUND01000032.1 GCF_000714535.1 Thioclava pacifica DSM 10166
TGACCTATTCGATCCCTCCGAAAGCGATGGGGTAGGGGGCATTGAGCCGCCTTCTGCAGACCATTCGCTTTTGGCGCCTGAGATGCGAGGCGCGCAGTTTGCGAATGGCGATGTGCTATCCGGTGTTCGCCATGTTCCCAATCGCTGCTTGCCTGGCTGTCTGGTGGGTTTTTCTGGTCTTGCCCTTCGTGCTCACCGCCGCGGTTGTGCTCATCCTCTTCGACAGCGCGTCGCTTGCGCCCGTCATCGCGCTCGCCATTCTCGGATTGCCTGCGTTCTTCTTGCTCGTCTGGCAGACCCCACGGGTCTTTCGCTTCTACTGGATTGCCGCCGGCTTGATGTTTGGCAAGCGGAGGGCTGCGGAACGGGCGCTGGCGGAGATAGACGCGGAACTCTCGACGACTGCGGAGTGACGAAAGGGCGTCAAACCGTGTGAACTTATGGGGTATTTTTATACCTATTTTTAGAGTATTGTTTTTGTTAATAAAATTCTGAAACGATGCGCTCGAGGACGCATCCGGAATCGCGCAAAAGCCCG
>NZ_AUND01000033.1 GCF_000714535.1 Thioclava pacifica DSM 10166
CCGCTCATTTCGCTAACGCGTGACCGCTCATTTCGGTAGCAACGTGACCGATTCTCCGCCTGTTCCGAAACAGGTGGTCACGGCTTACCGAAATCGCCGGTCACGACTTAGCGAAAGCCTTCCCCTTCGTTGCGCATGACCTGATGCGCCGCCATCCTCGACCGATTTCGGGAGAGGAAGATGGCGGCGCCGCGAGTAGCCATGCGAAACATCAAAGAATGTCTGCGCCTCAAGTTTGAGGCCGGCTTGTCCCACGAGAAGATTGCCCGTGCCTTGCAGCTGTCCAAGGGCGTGGTTAGCAAGTACATCGCGGCGGCGCGGGTGGCCGGGCTGGACTGGCCGGCGCTGGTGGCCATGGACGAGGCCGCGCTGGCGGCCGCCTTGTTTGCACCGACGTCGACGAACAAGCCGCGCGGTGAGCGAGTGCTGCCCGATGTGCTGAGCATCCACCGCG
>NZ_AUND01000034.1 GCF_000714535.1 Thioclava pacifica DSM 10166
CGCAACGCGAGCGGGGGCAGAGCCCCCTTGCCATGAGGTTTGCTCGCCGACGCGAGCGGGGGCAGAGCCCCCTCAACGGTCGGAAATCTTGAGTGTGATCCCATCTTTCCCGCGCACGGTCAAATGCGCGACAGGCACCGGTCCACGCCCCTCGACAGGGGCGAAGCGAAACGCCCGCACCAGCATCGACAGCAAGAGCGGCCCCTCGGCCATCGCAAACCCTGCGCCGGGACAGACGCGCGGGCCGGTCGAAAAGGGGATATAGGCGTCGCGCAGACAGGCTTTGCCGTTCTCGGTGTCCCAGCGCGCGGGGTCGAACCCGTCGGGATTGTCCCAGAGCCGTTCGTGGCGATGCAGGTGCCAGGGCGAAATCACCACCTGGGCGCCCGGTTTGACCGCGCGCCCGCGGAAGGTCTCCGGGCAACGCGCCTCGCGTACGAACATCGGCACGGGCGGGTAGAGGCGCATCGCCTCGCGAAACACTGCGCGACTGAGCTTCAGCTTGCTCAGAATTGAAAAATCAGGGTTTTCCCTTCCGAGCACCGCCTCCGCCTCGGTGGCGATCCGGTCCTGCCACTCTGGATTGATCGCCAGAAGGTAGAGCGCCCATGCCAGCGCCGACGCGGAGGTCTCATGGCCCGCGAGAAAGAAGATTGCGACCTGATCGACCATTTCCTCGGTGCCGAAGGTCTCTCCGGTCTCCGGGTCGGGTGTGGTCATGATCTTCGTCGCGAGGTCGTCGGGCGCAGTGCCCGCCGCGATTTGCTGCGCGCGGGTCTCGGTGAGGGTTTCGATCAATGCGCGGATGCGTTTCGCCGTCTCTTTGGTCTGGCGTGCATGAAAGCGCGGGACCCAGCGCGGCAGGGGCAAGAGCGCGCCGAGATTGACGACCGGCGCGGCGCGCTGATGGGATTTGAACTCGGAGAAAACCGCGCTGGCCGTGGCATCCTCGATCGGAAGCGAGAACAGGGTACGAAAGATGATATCGGCGGCGGCGTGCGAGGTTACCCCTTCGATTTCAATTGGTTCCGCGCCGGCCTTCATCTTCATGCGGGCCACGCAGGCTTCGCCTGCCGCCCACATCGCCGGGAAGGTTTCGCGCAGCTTGCCGCCCTCGAAGGCGGGGTCGATGATCCGGCGCTGGCGCAGCCATTGATCGCCATTGGTGACGAAGACGCTCTCGCGCAGCAGTGGCTTCAGCCCCTCGCGCACACGGTCGGATTTCGGGAAATCCATCGGGCGTTCCTTGAGTACCAGATCGACCAGCTTCGGATCGTTGCACATGTAAGAGCGGAAAAAGGGCGTGCGGAACTCGGCCATCCAGGCGCGGTAGAGACGCGCGGGTTGGGCCGAGAGAATGTCGGATTTGAACAGCCGGAAATAGCGCCAGAGCGAGACGCGATCGGGGCGCGGGACGGGTTTGGGCGGCTGGCTCATGAGGTGGTTGTAAACCGGTTTGCCGGCGTGGTGATCCGGCTTTTCGACGCAGCACGGCCGGTGAAGCGGTCTGCGAGCGCTTGCGGGCCTGCGGTGAGGCGGAAGTAATCGTAATCGCCGGGCCGGTCGAAGGCGCAAAGATACTGGAAATGGAGCCGGAAGAAGCGCCAACGCAGCGCCTTCCAGCGGGCGGGCGAAAGCGTCTGCGTGAAGGCGGCCGAGATCACGAGCGGGTGGATCTGGTCGTCGGGCGCTACGCCCGACACCGCGACCGGATCGCAAAGCGCGAAGGCGCAGCCATCGCCGGGGGCGGTGACGTCGAGCCAGAACAGCTCGGGCCGGGTGGAGAGGAAGGCGAGATCGGCGCGCAGACGGGTGGCGCGGGGCAGGTAGCTGACCATCGGCACGACCTGACCGAGCGAGAGGAAGGAGAGGGCCGGGGGTTGTCTGCCCCCGGACCCCCGAGGATATTTGGGCATGCCCGAAGAAGAGAGGCGGTTGTCGCGGATCAGGTCGGCGAGGATCGAGATCGCGAGATGGGCGCCGGAGGAATGGCCGACGATCAGCACCTCGTCCCAGTCCTCGCGCAGGGCCGCTTCGATGCGGGTGGCGAAGTCCGCCATGCGGGTTTCCAGCTCGGGCGGGTTCGCGCCGCCCCAGCGGGCGGTGAAGGCGTAGTCATGCATCAGGTAATAGGCGAAGAGCTTGCCGTCTTTGGCGCGGAACCAGCGCAGGGTCAGGGCGAGGATCGCGCTCGCGAGGGCGAGACCGGCGAACCAATCGAGCGGGAAACCGGGCAGAAAGACGAGTAAGGCGGTGGCCGCCGCCCAGCCAAGGCCGACCCCGATCAGCGCCTGCAAGATCAGCGCGACGATCGGATAGAGCGCCGCGATCACCGGGCCCTTGCGCAGCCGCATCAGCCGGAAAAGCGCGCCGGAAAAGATGTAGGTCGAGGCGGTGCGGATCAGCTGCCCATAGGTCGCGGGGATCGACTTGCCCATCGAGTCCCGCACGATATCGGACCAGACGAGTACTTCGATATCGGCCTCGACCTGAGCGCCATCCTGGGTCGAGCTGACATGCCAGCCATAGGGGCCGCCCGCGCGTTTCGGAGCGAGCGCGATCTCGTAGCCGGAGATGCGGGCCTGCTCGGCGCCTTCCTTGCGGTAGAGCTCGCGATAGCGGCGAGGGTGAATCGGGTCATAGCCAGGGATGTAGAACACCCGGCGTTTGCGCACCTGCCCGATTTCGCTGCCCGTCATCCGTGACCCTCTTTGGCGCTCAGATTACCGGGCAAGCGCGGCGAAAGTAAGGAAAATCAGGGGGCTGTGCGCGACCAGCGCTGCGCGTTTGCCTCGATCGCGGCGATGCGCTTTGGCGTCTTGGGATGGGTCAGCAGCCAAGCGGGCACGCCAGCGCCGGGATTTTTCGTCAGCGCGTCGAGCTTGCGAAAGAGGCTCACCTGCGGTTCGGTCCCGATCCCGGCCTTGATCAGCAGCGCGGAGGCGAATTCGTCCGCCTCGAACTCGTCGCGCTGGCTGAGCCGCGCGGCAAGGGCGGTGGTGATCAGGTTCGCGATCCAAGGGCCGATGAAGGGAACGAAGCGCCCGAGCACGGTCATCAGCACCGCGCGCAAAGCGTTCTGGCCCGAGAAATCGATCATCCGGCGGCGCGAATGCCCGAGCGCGACATGGCCCAGCTCGTGGGCCACGACCGAGGTGAGTTCCTCGGGGGTGACCTCTCCGGCGCGGTATTTCTCCATGAAGCCTTCGGTGATGAAGACGCGCCCGTCCGGGGCGGCTAGCCCGTTCACCGGGGCGATCTGGTAGACGTGAACGGGAACCTCGGCCACCTCGAGGGCGGCGGCGAGCCGGTCGAGATAGGGGTCGAGCTTGCTGTCGCGCAGGCGCCGGGAATTGCCGTCGAGCTGGCGTTTGAGTTGCCAGGTCGAGAAATGCCACATGGCGAGGCCATAGAGCACGAGAAGCAGCAGAGGCAGAAGGCGGATCAGCATGGAACGGATATGGCGGCTCGCGGCCCCGTGATCAAGCGTATCGCGATCAAGCTTTGGGCGCGCGCTTGGCGGCGTGCCAGAGCCACCAGCCGAAGCCGAAGGCCGCCGCTCCCGCTGCCATCAGCCCCAGCGCGTTGCCCGCGAGGTCGGCGGCCGCGTCGAGATTGGAGCCAAAGGCGATGCCGAGGCCGACATAAGAGGTCACCCAGACCGCTTCGCCCGCGATATCGGCCAGGGTAAAACGGCGATGCGCATAGCCCGAAACACCCGCGGCGAGGTTCACCCAGGGTCCGAGCGCCGAGAACATCCAGCGCGACAGGAACACGGTGACCGAGCCGCGTTTGCGCAGGGCTGCCAGTGCCTTCTCGACCAGCGCGCCGCGTTTCGTGCCGGGGCGGGGCAGGATACGTTCCGCCTTGCGCCCGAGGGTAAAGCCGACCTGATCGCCCAGCACCGCGCCGCCGAAGGCCGCGCCCGTCACGGTGATAAGGTCCAGATCTCCCGAGGCGACGAAAGCGCCGCTTGCGATCATCATCAGCGACGAGGGCACCGGGATCGCGAGGCAGCTGAGAAAGGTCGTCACGCCCAGCAGCCACGGCCCGTAAACCGGCACCTGTGCCAGCAGCCAGTCGGTGATCTCGGTCAGGCTCATTTCGGAGTGTCTGCCTCCTGATCGGCGATCGCCCGGGGCAGGCCGAGCGAGAGCTTGCGCAGTAGCTCCTCAACGGGCTGGCCCGTGACTTTGGCGATGCGGTCGAGCGTCGGGCGACCGCTGCCGACCAGTTCGGGACCATTTTCGATCCCGAGGATCGCATCGACCTCCTCGATCCGGAGGTGCCAGCTTTTCGCGATATAGCCCGGGGTCATCCAGGGCTCGGGGCTTTGATGGCGATGGGCGGGATCGGACCAGTAGATCGCGCGGGTGACGAACTTGCCGCCGAAAAAGAGCGCGAGGACGACTGCGAGGATGAAGCCCAGCGACGCGATCTTGTGATGCGCACAGAGGTAACGCAGCTTGTTCATCCGAGCTCCTTCATCGCGGCCGTGATCCCCTCAAGCGTCAGCGGATGCATCCGGTTCTCGAAGATCTCGCGGATGATCTCGATCGACTGGGTGTAGGACCAGAGCCGTTCCGGGATCGGGTTGAGCCAGGTGTGGTCGGGCCATTGCTCGCGCGCGCGGGTCAGCCAGACATGGCCCGCCTCGTCGTTCCAATGCTCGTTCGCGCCGCCGCGATGGGTGATCTCATAGGGTGACATCGAGGCATCGCCCACGAAGATGCATTTGTAATCGGGCCCGTAGCGATGCAGCACGTCCCAAGTCGGCGTCGCCTCGTTCCAGCGGCGCTTGTTCGACTTCCAAACGCCCTCGTAGAGGCAGTTGTGGAAATACCAGTGTTCGAGATGCTTGAACTCGGATTTCGCCGCCGAGAACAGTTCCTCGACCAGTTTCACATGGGCATCCATCGAGCCGCCCACATCGAGGAAAAGCACCACCTTCACCGCGTTGTGCCGCTCGGGGCGGGTCTTCACGTCGATATAGCCCGCCTCGGCACTGGCGCGGATCGTGCCCGGCAGGTCGAGCTCTTCATGCGCGCCGTGCCGCGCCCATTGGCGCAGGCGTTTGAGCGCCACCTTGATGTTGCGGGTGCCCAGTTCGACCGTGTCGTCGAAATCGCGGAACTCGCGCTTGTCCCAGACCTTCACGGCGCGCTGGTGGCGGCTTTCTTTCTGGCCGATCCGCACGCCTTCGGGGTTGTAGCCATAGGCGCCGAAGGGCGAGGTGCCGCCCGTGCCGATCCATTTCGAGCCGCCCTGATGGCGGCCCTTTTGTTCCTCGAGCCGCTTCTTCAGCGTCTCCATCAGATTGTCGAACCCGCCAAGCGCCTCGATCTGCGCTTTCTCTTCCTCGGTGAGATGCTTTTCGAGCTGCTTGCGCAGCCATTCCTCGGGGATGTCGACGGCGTTGAGTACGTCATCTGGGGTGATCGTCTCCAGCCCTGCAAAGGCTTCGGAGAACGCGCGGTCGAACCGGTCGAGGAAGCGCTCATCCTTCACCATCGCGGCGCGGGCGAAATAGTAGAACCCGTCAATGTCGTAGGTGCACAGCCCCGCCGCCAGCCCCTCGAGAAAGCTCAGATATTCGCGCAGGGAGACGGGAACGCCGCTACGTCTGAGAGCATCGAAGAAGGGCAGGAACATGCGCTCCGGCCTCCTCAGGCCCAGATGCGGTTGATGAGAATGGTGATGAAGATGCCGACCATTCCGAAGGCGATCGCATGGACGGCGGCATATTGCGCGCGGTCGAGCCTGTTGCCGCCACGCTTTCGTGCTCGCCAATCGCCGAGCACGAGCCCGATCACGATCCCCGCCAGAACATACATTCGCGCCCCTCCCGGCTTCGACCGGGGCGCGCCCGGCTCAGTTCATCCGCGCACCCGCATCGGCCAGCGCGGCCACTTCGCTTGCACGGCGGCGCACCGCCGCGTCCGAACCAAAGCCATAGCGTGCCCATTGCTCCATGTCGAGACGGGCCTGCTCCGCCTGGGCGGCGTTGCCAAGCTGGGCATAGGCCTCGGCGCGGATCATGTAGAGCGTGGCCATGAGCGAGGCGTTCTCACCGGAGATGGCGGGTGAAAGCGAGCGGTTTACCAGCGCGATCGCATCCTGCGCGCGCCCGGTTCCCAGGGCAAAGGCGGCAAGCTGCATGTCGATATGCGCGGCCTGAATGCCGGCGCCCGGGGTGCGGGCATAGATCGCGCCCGCGTTGAGATAAGAGCGGATCGCGACATCCGGGTCGGTCTTCATGCTCAGGCGTCCCAGCGCGAACCAGGCGAAGGCGGCGCGGCTGTCGGTCCAGCCCTGCGCGGCAGCGATCTGAGTTGCCTGGCGCGCGGCGGCGCGGCGGCGGGTGTCGTTCGCGCCCGAGCCGAGCGCCGTGGCGATCGCGGTCACATAGGCGCGCGGGGTCGGGTCTTCGGGCAGGCCGCGCATCTGGCCGCCCGCCGGGTTGATCCGGGCGAGGATGGCGGGCAGGGCGGCCTGAACCTCGGTCCGGCTCATGCCCGAACGCAGCGCCGGGTCGTAATAGGCGCGCAGGATCGTCATGTCGAAGCCCGTCAGGACGGTATGGAAATTGTCATCGTTCCAGACCGTGTCAGGCAGGCGGTAGAGATCGTTCACCGGCCCGAGCGCCTGGCTCACCTCTTCATGCAGGCAATCGCGGATCTCCTGCGGGGTCGCGGGCTCGGGGATGAAGACGGTCGCGGAATGGCGTTGGGTGAGCTGGGTCCAGTCCGAACGTGCCGAGCCGCGCGAGCCGCGATAGTCAGACCAGCTCGTGACGTTCGGGACCACGAAACAGGCGACATCGGGGACGGCCCGGCGCATCTCGGATTTCGGCACGAATTGCACCGAGATCGTGTTCGCGTTGCCCGGTTGTGCCGAGACACGCAGGCCGGCTTCGGTTTGGAGGCGGCGCACGAGGCGGTTGAGTTCGGTCTGAGCCACGGGCGGCGCATTGCCCGCGAGCGTAATCGAGACGGGCCCCTCGAAGCGGGTAAAGCGCGGCAGCGGTCGACCGGACTCGAGATAGAAGCTCAGTTCGAGGAAATCGCGGCCCAGATGCGAATTGTCGGGCAGCCGCGCGGCCGGCACGGGGTTCGACAGTCCCGGCACCGGATCGACCAGCGGCAGGTCGAGCAGCTCCGTGGAGCCGCGCGTGGCGGTCACCTCGGGCGAACTCGGCACGCAAGCCGACAGCGCTCCCGTCACCATCACGGCGGCGAGAAGACGAACGAGTTTTTCGGGCCGCGTGACAGCGCGGCGGTTGCGCGGGGTCGCCTCGGTGCTGGCAGGCACCAAGGCGACCGCTTCGCGCGGCAGACATGTAATACGCATGGCAGTGCGTGTTCCCAGGTTGGAGGCCCAGACTAGGCACAGGACATGAACTTCTTCCAGTAAATCTTTGACTGGTAATTGGAATTTTTTGAGGCCATCGCAGATATAGTGGCGCGTTCTTGCCGCCCCCACGTCTTGTTGTTGCCGGATTTCGCCGAACTGCCCGCGATTAGCGCAAGTTTGGAAACGCTCGGGTCACGGAAACGCGAATCGCGGTTATCATGGCGCAGATCGGGAAACGGTTTGTGGATAAATCGGAAACGGACGAAGACGAAGTTTTCGGGATTCCTCTTGAGCGACGAGTGGGGAGCTGTGTTTTTACCGCGAAAAGGGGGTGAGACGCGCTCGCATTGATCGCGTCCGGGCAACGATCGGAGGCCGAGGGGATCAGCGGCGCCAGCGGCCCGAGGTCGCGCCCGGTAGCCCCTAGATATCCCTGCAAACAAAAGCGCCCGGGCCGAGACCCGGGCGCTTTATGAATTTTTCAACGCGATCAGCCGCGACGGCGGCGACCACCGCGACGTCCGCCCGCACTGGAGCTCGCAGCGGCAGCAGACGCCTCGGCAAAGCTCTGGCCCTCTTCCTTCATCGCATCGAGCACCTTCGCCAGCTTGATCCACTCCATCCCGTTCGGGTCGTGGTTCATCAGCAGGTTGGCGGCGCGGATCGCCTCCATTTCCTGGCTGCGCACCGGGTTCATGATCGCCGAGGTCATGCCCGCGCCGATCGCCATCGGAAGGTAAGCCCCGTTGATCCCGTGGCGGTTCGGCAGGCCAAAGGAGATGTTCGACGCGCCGCAGGTGGTGTTCACGCCCAGCTCTTCGCGCAGGCGGGTGACCAGCGTGAAGACCTGACGGCCCGCAGTCGCCATCGCGCCCACCGGCATCACCAGCGGATCGACGACGATGTCATGGGCGGGAATGCCGAAATCGGCGGCGCGCTCGACGATCTTCTTGGCCACGGCGAAGCGCACGTCCGGGTCTTCGGAAATTCCGGTGTCGTCATTGGAGATCGCCACGACCGGCACGTTGTATTTCTTGACTAGCGGCAGAACGAGTTCCAGCCGCTCTTCCTCGCCGGTGACCGAGTTCAGGAGCGGGCGGCCTTCGGCGGCCGCGAGACCGGCCTCGAGCGCGGCCGGCACCGAGCTGTCGATGCACAGCGGCACATCGACGACGGCCTGCACGCGCGCAATCAGGTCGCGCATCAGCGGCGGTTCGACGAAGTTGTTATCCGCATAGCGCGGGTCTTCAGCCATCTTGTTCGAGAAGACCGCCCCCGAGTTGATATCCAGAACCGTGGCGCCACAGGCGACCTGCTCGAGCGCGTCTTTCTCGACGGTCGAGAAATCGCCCATCTCCAGCTCGGCGGCGAGCTTCTTGCGGCCGGTGGGGTTGATCCGCTCGCCGATGACGCAGAAGGGCTCGTCAAAGCCGATCACGACGGTTTTGGTTTTGGACTCAAGGACGGTGCGGGTCATTCATGGCCTCTCTGTTCGGCGATCCAGTTGGCTGTGGCGGTGATGCCGCCCAGCGGGAAGAAATGTATGGCTTCGATATTCGACGGACGATCCAGCGCGAGATCGGTCAGAAGATCGGTCGGCTCGAAGGGCAGCAGCAGCTTGGTCACGTCGCGGGCGCGCTTTTGCAGCACTTTCAGCGAGGGGCCGACGCCGCAAGCGATGGCGAATTTCAGGAGCGTCTGCAGCTTGGCGGGGCCTGCGACACCCAGATGCACCGGCATCTCGATCCCGTTGGCTTCCAGCCGCGCGGCCCAGTCGCGGATCGGACCGGCCTCGAAGGCGAATTGCGTGGCGATCGCCATATCGGCATCGGTGCGGTTCGCGAAATCCTGCTTTAGCTTGAGCGCGGCCATCACCTCGGCCTCGCCGCCATCGGGGTCGATGTCGCGATTGCCCTCGGGGTGGCCGGCGACATGCAGACGGGCAAAGCCGTCGAACGCGCCGGTCTCGATCATCTGCATCGCGCAATGCAGCTCGCCCACGGGTTCTTTGACGCCGCCGCCCAGCAGAAGTGCCTGTTGAACCCCGGCCTCGCCCTTGTAGCGCTGCACCCAGTCGTTGAGCTGCGCCGCATCGCGGATGATGCGCGCGGGGAAATGCGGCATCGGCTCGAAGCCCTCGTCGCGCAGGCGCTTGGCGGTCGCGAGCATCTCCTCGATCGGCGTGCCCTCGATATGGGCGATATAGACGCGGGTGCCGGGCGCGAAGAGGGCACGGAAACTTTCCACCTTAGCGGCGGTGCGCGGCATCACCTCGACCGAGGCGCCTTCCAGAAGCGCCTCCATCTTGCCGTTGACCGGCGGGCGCGGCGCCTCGCGGCGGAAATTCACAAGTGCCATTCGCATCTCTCCCTTAGGACGACGAGGGGTCCCAGCCGTCATTGGCAATCAGTGCGCGCAGATGCGCGTCGTCATATTTGGAGAGAATCCGTGCCAGCACGGCTTCGGCGGCTTCGGCATCCTCGCCGGGCTCTTCGCCCGAGGGAACCTTGCGCCATTCCGCCAGATAGGCGTCGCTGTCGCGTGCGCCCACCTTCATCGCCGCCCGGTCGATCGCCTGTTCGAACCGCTCGGGGAGCGGCTTCTTGACGCCACGGCGTCCCTTGCCCGCGATGATCTGGGCCGGGATGTCGCGCCAATAGACCAAGGTGATCTGTGCCATGCGAATCTCTCCTCACGAGTTCAGAATTGCGCGAAAGCGACGCGGCGCGCGGTGGAATTTCGACATTCCGTCGCAGCTCAGCGACGTAAGCCTGTCCGTGGGGAAGGTGATAGCAGGCGCGGTGGGGGCAGGGCCACCGCGCGGGATCGGAAAAATCCGCGACAAGATGATGAGCGGGGCTCAAGAGAGGCTGCGGCGGATGCGCCGCGCGGCAATCTGGCACATTCTTTCATAGCGCCTTGCGCTTAGATCGGGTTGACGCCGCGCCCGTCGCGTTTGTTTGATCCCGGATTTGAAAGCGAGACCATGACCAAGAGCCTTTCCCTGATCGCTGCCCTTCTTGTGAGCCTGCCGATGGCGGCGCGCGCTGAGAACCCCGCCGAGCAATTCATGTCGACCTGGGATCTCGATGGAAACGGCACGGCGACCCTGGCCGAGCTCGAAGAGATGCGTGCCGATGTCTTCACCTCTTTCGACGCGAACGAAGATGGGGTGCTCGATCTTGAGGAACATGCGGTGTTCGACGAGGCGCGCGCGAATGACGTCGCGGGCTATGAGGGCAAGCGGCGTGAGCAGATGCAGAAGATGGCCGACGGCATGCGCATGGAGGCGACGGACGCCAATGGCGATCAGCAGGTGACGCTGGCCGAGTTCCAGTCGAGCACGGTGAAATGGTTCACCCAGCTCGACAAGAATGGCGATGGCGGCATCACCATGGAAGATTTCGCGATGAAGCCCGCACAATAAGGGCCCACGCCGGAGCGTCGTCGTAACCCCGGCGCGACTTCGCCCGGCCCTCGTGGCCGGGTTTTTTGTAGGGTGTCTTCGAAGGCGCGCCGCGGCTTTCGCCGCAGCTTGCGCCGCTCGGTCAACAGCTGCCGGTTTCTTGGGGGCGCTCTCGCAAAGCCGATGGTCGCAATGTCCTTAGACATTGCCGCGCTGTGGTGGCTCGCCTGTCGCCTCACCGCTCTGTGTGCAGATCTGGTCGTTCCATCAAATGGTTCCCTCTCAACCATCACTTCCGCGTCACGCTCCCTTGAACCGAACCGCGCGAACCGATAGTTTTAAGACAACTTGAAATCGGAGGGCGTGATCATGGCGCCCAGGCGTCGCCGGTCGGCGGGCGCGCTCCCGAAAGCTGCGAACCCCGCGCAAGCGGTGAAACCGGCTCAGGTCGAGCCACCCGCGACCCAGACCGCCAAGACAGGCGAGGGGCTTTATGCCGCGCTTGATCTTGGTACAAACAGTTGCCGGATGCTGATTGCCCGTCCGAAGGGTTCTCAGTTTCAGGTGGTGGACAGCTTCTCCAAGGCGGTCCAACTCGGTCAGGGTCTCGAGACCTATGGCCGGCTTTCTCGTAGCTCGATGGCCCGCACCGTTCAGGCGCTCCAGATCTGTCGCCGCAAGATCGAGGCACATGGTGTGAAACGGATGCGTCTTGTCGCGACCGAAGCCTGCCGGCGCGCCAAGAATGCGCGCGATTTCCTGCGCTACGTGCGCCGTGAGACGGGGCTGCCGCTTGAGATCATCCCGCCCGAGGAAGAAGCGCGGCTCGCGGTGATTTCCTGCGCTTCGCTGGTTTCGCCCAAATCCGAACAGGTGCTGGTGGTCGATATCGGCGGCGGCTCGACGGAGCTTGTCTGGATCGACCTTGAGGATGTGCCGCCCGGTGACCGCGCACGCGCGATCATGCGGCTCTCGCAGGGGTTCAATCAGCCCGACGGGCCGGTGCCCGCGGCGCGGGTCGTGGATTGGATCTCGGTGCCGCTGGGGGTGGCGACGCTCAAAGACCAGTTTGCCGATGTCGAAGACGATGCCGCGCGTTTCGCCCTGATGAGCTGGTTCTTCGAGGAAAAACTGGCCGATTTTACCCCCTATGCCGCTGGAAGCCCGCAAGACGGGTTTCAGATCATCGGCACTTCGGGCACCGTGACCACGGTTGCGGCCTGCCACCTTGGTCTCAAGCGCTACGATCGCAACCGGGTGGACGGGCTGACGATGAATTCGGGCCAGATCGACGCGGTGATCCGGTCCTTCCTGCAACTCGGGCCTGAAGGGCGGCGCACCGACCCGCGCATCGGGCGCGACCGGCACACGCTGATCATGTCGGGGGCCGCGATCTTGCAGGCGCTGATGCGGGTCTGGCCGACCGACCAGATGTCGGTCGCGGACCGGGGCTTGCGCGAAGGTCTGCTTTACGCCCAGATGGCCGCCGATGGCGTTCTTGAAGAGATGGAATGATGACGAAGACACCGACAGGCAAGAACACCTCCGGTCGCGGCCAACGCGATCTGCGTGTACGCGTGAAGACCGCGAAAGGCCGCAAGCTGAGCTCGACGCGCTGGCTCGAGCGTCAGCTCAACGATCCCTATGTGCAGCGCGCGAAGAAAGAGGGCTACCGCGGTCGCGCGGCTTTCAAGATCCTCGAGCTGGACGAGAAGTATCGTTTTCTCGTGCCCGGCGCGCGGGTCGTCGATCTGGGCTGTGCTCCTGGCGGCTGGTGCCAGGTCGCGGTGAAGCGGGTCAATGCCCTGGGCGAGAAGTCGGGCAAGAAGGTCGGGACAGTCCTCGGCGTCGATCTGCAAGAGGTCGACCCGATCGCGGGCGCCGAGATCCACCAGCTCGATTTCCTCTCGGAAGGGGCGGATGACAAGGTGAAGGCCTGGCTTGGGGGCAATGCGGATGTGGTGATGTCGGACATGGCGGCAGCCAGCTCGGGCCACCAGAACACCGACCACCTGCGCATCATCGCGCTGTGCGAAGCGGCGGCCGAGTTCTCCTTCGACGTGCTTGAAGAGGGCGGAACCTTCGTCGCGAAGGTGCTTGCGGGCGGCGCGGAGCAGGGTTTGCTCAATATCCTGAAGAAAAACTTCACCAAGGTCGCGAATGTAAAACCGCCCGCATCGCGTGCGGACAGCTCGGAAAAATTCGTGGTTGCGCAAGGATTTCGAGGGCGTCGGCACGAGGAGGACTGAGCGCGGACTGTCTCGACCCTGAGACAGTTTTTTGCGCGCTCACGGCAAATTCTCATTGTGAAAGGTCCGAATCGGCCTAACCTCTGCGGCTTCTAGGGCTGCGCAAGAGAGGGAGGCTTTCGCATGCCGGCACTGCATACGGGCGTTCCGCGCCATCATGCCGAGATCGTGCGCGAGGTCGTGTCCTCGCCCAAATCCGCTGGCCGTGCGGGGTTTGCCGCGAGTTGGCGACGTTCTCTTCTGCATCACCAGATCGACCCCGAGACGACCGGCCGCAATGACCGTCTGACCGAGGTCGAGATGCGCGAGCGACGCGAGAAGGCGGAGCTGATGATGCGCATCGCCTCGCCGGTTCTCGACCGTCTGTCCCGGGCTGCGGGCGATGCGGGCTGCACGGTTCTTCTGTCGGATGCGGGGGGGCTGGTTCTCGACGAACGTCTGCGCGATGCCGATATGGAGGATTTCCATTCCTCGAACCTCGCGCCGGGGTCGGACTGGTCCGAAGGCGCGGAGGGCACGAACGGCATCGGCACCTGCCTGGCCGAGGCCCGACCCGTGACCGTCTGGCGCGATCAGCATTTCCGCACCCGCAACACCGTGCTGACCTGCATGGGCTCGCCGATCTTTGGGGCGCAGGGCGATCTGGCGGGCGTGATCGACGTCAGTTCCGCGCGCGCCGACATGACCGAGGGCTATGCGCGGCTCGTGGCGCTGACCGTTCAGGATGCGGCCCATCGGATCGAAGCGGATCTGTTCCGAGCGTCTTATGAAGGCGCGCGGATCCTGTCGACCGGTTCGGGCGAGACCGGTGCGCAGGGCGTGATGCTGCTTGCGCTCGATCGCGATGACCTCGTCGTGGGGGCGACCCGCGCGGCGCGGCGCCATCTGGGGATCGAGGCGGGGCAGATCGGTCAGCTTCCGGCCTCGGACCTGCTCGAACAGGGGCTCCGCAACGGCCTGGAAGAGGCGCAGCGCGCCGAGATGGCCCGGGCGCTTGCGCGCAATGGCGGCAATGTCTCGGCGGCCGCGCGGGATCTGGGGATCGGTCGGGCGACGTTCTACCGAAAGGCCAAGGCGCTCAATCTCGGGGTCTGAGCCGATTTTTTCGACGATGCGGATCGGTGGGCAGGCGCCCCCGTTTTCATGTCCTGCGTCCTCGGGGTGAATCGCATGCTCTGCGCTAGGTGATTGCGTCTACGACTTAAGTCGTATTCCCTTGTTTTATTGGCTTTGAGCACGTTTTGATCACGAAAAATCACCTCTTTCTGCGTCTGCACCTGTCTCGTCACTGAGACAGATGAGGCATTCCACCAGATCAGGGCGGCTATGCACGATTCGCAGGAGAGGCCATGCTTTTCCCATGCCGCGCACCATAGGGGTCGCACGGATTTCAGGGAGGAAATAGCATGGCCAACGATATGGCACCCGAGTTCAAGGGCGTTTCGGTTTCGCCGTTCCGCGACCGTTACGACAACTTCATCGGCGGCAAGTTCGTCGCTCCGAAGAACGGCAAGTATTTCGACAACATCACCCCGATCAACGGCCAGAAGGTCTGCGAGGTCGCGCATTCCTCCGAGGCTGATATCGAAGCTGCGCTCGACGCGGCCCACGCGGCGAAAGACGCCTGGGGCAAGACCTCGGCGGCAGAACGCTCGAATATCCTGCTCAAGGTTGCGGACCGGATCGAGGAAAACCTCGACCTGATCGCCGCCGCCGAGACCTGGGACAACGGCAAGCCGATCCGTGAGACGACGGCTGCCGATATTCCGCTCGCCGTCGATCATTTCCGCTACTTCGCGGGCGTGCTGCGCAGCCAGGAAGGCACGATGTCGGAGATCGACAACGACACCGTGGCCTATCACTTCCACGAGCCGCTGGGCGTTGTCGGCCAGATCATCCCGTGGAACTTCTCGGTGCTGATGGCGGCATGGAAACTGGCCCCGGCTCTGGCCGCTGGCAACTGCATCGTCATGAAACCGGCCGAACAGACCCCGGCGGCGATCATGGTGCTGATGGAAGTCATCGCCGACCTGCTGCCCGATGGCGTTCTCAACATCGTCAACGGCTATGGGGCCGAGGTCGGTGCAGCTCTGGCGCGTTCCTCGCGCATCGCCAAGATCGCCTTCACCGGCTCGACCGCAACCGGCCGCAAGATCATGCAGGCCGCGACCGAGAACCTGATCCCGGTCACGCTTGAACTGGGTGGCAAGTCGCCGAACATCTTCTTCTCCGACGTGATGGCCGAAGATGACGCCTTCCTCGACAAGGCGGTCGAAGGCTTCGTTCTGTTCGCCTTCAACCAGGGCGAGGTCTGCACCTGCCCGAGCCGTGCGCTCATCCAGGAAGACATCTACGAGAAGTTCATTGAACGCTGCATCGCCCGCGTCGAGGCGATCAAGCAGGGCGACCCGCGCCAGATGGAGACGATGGTCGGTGCCCAAGCCAGCCAGGAACAGCATGACAAGATCATGTCCTACCTGACGATCGGTCGCGAAGAAGGTGCCGAAGTGCTCACCGGCGGCAACGCCGCGCGCTTCAACGGCGATCTGGCGAACGGCTTCTACATCCAGCCGACGATCCTGAAGGGCCACAACAAGATGCGCGTCTTCCAGGAAGAGATCTTCGGCCCGGTCGTCTCGGTCACGACCTTCAAGGACGAGGAAGAGGCGCTCGCGATCGCCAATGACACGATGTACGGCCTCGGCGCCGGCGTCTGGACCCGCGACGGGACCCGCGCCTATCGCTTCGGTCGCGGTGTCGAGGCGGGCCGTGTGTGGATCAACAACTACCACGCCTATCCGGCCCACGCGGCCTTCGGTGGCTACAAGCAGTCGGGTATCGGTCGCGAGACCCACAAGATGATGCTCGATCACTACCAGCAGACCAAGAACATGCTGGTCAGCTACAACCCGAACAAGCTCGGGTTCTTCTGATCGGTCTACCTCCCCAAGACCGAGGCCGCGCTCTCACGAGCGCGGCCTTTTTTGATTTGCCGGGCGGCATTCGAGGGCGACGGACAGGACCAGCAGTGCAATCTCTCTTTGCGCGCATCGGCGGCGGCGGACTGGGGCGGCTCCTTCGGGCGTGAACGCGATCTTAGGAAATTGGCTCTAATCCGGGGGCAACCCAGCTTCGGAGCCTGCCTCATGACCATACGCCGTCAGATCCTGTTCCTGCCGATCGGCATCGCCCTTTTCGCCTGCGCTCTGATGGCGGCAGGGTTGTTTTGGGCCGGAAACCGCGTCGAAGATCTCTCGCGAGAGCGCGAATTGGCGAGCGCGGAAGAGCGGCTGATGAGTGCTGTGCACTCCGCCGAGACACGCGCCTTGGATCGCGCGCTTCTGATCGCGGTGCTGCCCCAGGTGGAAAAGGCCGTGGCCGAGCGCGACGATGCTGCGCTGGAGGCGATGTTTGCCCCCGAATGGCCGATCCTGCGGGACAAGACCGGGATCGCGCAGCTGCAATTCCACACTGCTCCGGCGACCTCGCTGATCCGGATCCACAACCTTGCGAAACGCGGTGACGATCTGTCGGCGTTTCGTCAGACGGTGGTCGATGCGAACACGAAGGGCGAGCCGATCGGAGCGCTCGAGGCTGGCAAGGCCGGGATCGGCGCGCGCGGCGTCGCCCCGATCCACTACAAGGGCAAACAGGTCGGGACGGTCGAAGTCGGGCTCGATGTCGGGCAGGGATTTCTCGAAACACTCGCGGCCTCGACGGGCGCGCATTACGAATATTTCGCCTTCCCAGCGGATGCCGAGGCCGCGCCCGAGCGGCTGGCCGCGACCAGCGATGCGCAGGCACCTCTCAGCGCGGCTGACTTCGCGAAGATCCGTGCCGGCGGGGAGGTGGATCTGCAATTCGACAGCGGGGATGGCTCCTATGTGCTGCGCGCGCTGCCGCTGACCGATTACTCCGGCAAGATCGTGGGCGCCCTCACGGTCGAGCTGGATGCCTCGGAAATCTCGGCGCTGCAGGCGATGATCCAGAAGATCTCGATCGGCCTGGTCGCGGCGGCCTTCGTGATCTCCGCCGCGATCGCCTGGCTGCTGGGCGGGCGGATCGTGCGTCCGATCGGTGCGCTGGCTCAGGCTACCCGCGCCATTGCCGAGGGCGATACCAAGACCGAGGTGCGTGGCGCAGAGCGAAAGGACGAGCTTGGCGACATGGCGCGCGCGCTGTCGATCTTCGCTGAAAATCTGGACAAAAATACCGAAATGCAAAGGGTTCTGCGCGAAGAAGAGGAAAACGCACGCCGAGCGGAAATCGCCCGTCAGGAGGAGATCGCGCAAGCCGAGGCGGCCCGTCGCGCTGCGTCTGATGAGGCTGAGGCAGCACGGCGCAAGGCGGAGGCCGACGAGCAGGCAGCCTTGCGCGCACGCGAAGAAGACGCGCGACATGCGCTTGAGGAACAGGCCCGCACCGTGGCCGTGCTTGCCCGTGGGCTCGATGCGCTCGCGCATGGCGATCTCTCGATCACCATCGACGAGGCTCTGTCGGGCGAATACGAAAAACTGCGCGGTGATTTCAACGCCGCAGTCGTTCAGCTGTCGCAATCGCTTGCCCAGATTGAACACGGGGCACATCTGATCGACGGCGAGGCACAATCCATCGCCTCCTCAGCCGAGGAACTCGGTGCGCAGACCGAACGTAACGCCGCAACGCTGGAAGAAACGGCGGCCGCGCTCAACGAACTTACGGTTTCAGTGCAATCGGCGGCCGAGGGAGCCCAATCGGCGCGCGCGCTCGCGACCGAGGCGCGCGGTCACGCTGAAAGCGGTGCAGAGGTTGTCGAGAGCGCGGTTGCGGCGATGGCCGAAATCGAGACGTCTGCCAAGGCGATTTCGCGCATCACCTCGGTGATTGACGACATTGCCTTCCAGACCAATCTGTTGGCCCTCAATGCCGGCGTCGAGGCTGCGCGTGCCGGCGAGGCAGGGCGCGGTTTTGCGGTCGTTGCCTCTGAGGTGCGAGCGCTCGCGCAGCGGTCTTCCGAGGCAGCCAAGGAGATTTCGGAACTCATCGCGTCCTCCGATACCCAGGTCCATTCAGGCGTTACGCTGGTCGGTCAGACCGGGAAGGCTTTGCAACGTATCGTGACCTCTGTGCGCGAAATCCATGATCGGGTGTCGGAAATCGCGGTCTCCTCGGGGGAACAGGCAAGCGGGATCTCCGAGATCAACGCCGCTGTGCACCAGCTCGATCAGGCCACGCAGCGCAGTGCGGCGATGTTCGATCGCAGCGCTGCAGCCAGCCGCGCAATGCTTGGAGAGAGCGCGCGGCTGTTGAGTTCGGTCTCGACATTCACCTTGCAGCAATCGCCATCTGGCGAACAAAGCGCGGCATGAGTTGGTGGCGGCCGGTTGTCGTGGCGAGTGTCAGACCCGCACGATTAGCCCGCGCGGCGGAATGCGATCGGGGTGCTGCCGGTCCCGGCCTGAAAGGCGCGCGTGAAATAGGCGGGGCTGCGATAGCCCAATTGCTGAGCAATGTCCTTAACCGGAGTCTGCGTGTCGCGCAGAAGGCGACGGGCCTCGTAAAGGCGGCGGTCCTGCAACAGTTCCAGCGCCCCCTTGCCGCAGGATTCGCGGCAGGCGCGCGCGAGATGGGTCGGCGTGACGCCCAGCTCGCCGGCGAGATCGCCGACATTGACGCCCGAGCGGAAATCACGCTCGACCAATGCGGAGTAACGCGAGACAAGCTTACGTGCGGCGCTCGGCCGGATCGCCTCGATGCCATGGCTCTCGATCTGACGCTCGAGCCAGACGCTCAACAACCCAAGATGGCTGCGCAAGGCGCGCTCCGAGGCGGGCCGTTCACTGTCGATCTCGCGCTGGATCGCTTCGACCAGAGCATTGAGCTCGCCCTGAGCCATCGCCTCGCGGATGCGCAAATGATGCGCCGAATGGGGCAGTTCGAGCGCGTTGTCGCGTCCGAAAAACAGCGCCTGCCCATGAGTTTGATTGCTGACCTCGAAACCGTGAATGACACCTGCGGGAATGAAGATCGCGTTGTTGGGGCCGTAGCCGCGGGTCACGCCGCCGAGCGTAATCCGGCCTTGGCCACGCGTGAACCACAGCAGGCAGGGCTCGGAAAGCGCGCGCATCGCTTCGACCCGCCACCGCCCCCCTTGCGCCAGCAGCGCGATCGGCACGAGCCGGGGGCTCGATGGCGTGAGGTCGCTGGCCGGATGCGTCGGTACCGTTTTCGACCGAGTGGCCGAAGATGCGGCGACTGTCTCGGGCTTGCGCGGCGCGAGAGAGGGTTTCGTCTGCGCAAGTTGCGACAGAGGTGGGGTGGAAAAGAGCTTCACGATTGGCTGATCCCGATCCAGTTCGAGCGTGAGGATATCCTGCAACCCCTTTCAAACCAACAGATTTACGCGCGATCTCCCGCGCGCCTGTGCTCGTCCGGTCACGCATACGCGATCTTGTGCCACGCCTTCATTCGGCTACGAAACCATGTGCGTTGGCGCTTGGCATATTGGCGGGAAGCCGCCTGTGCGTGGTTACGAGCGGTCTCCAGATCGAGCGCGCCGCGCAAATATGCGACAAGTTCCGGCGCCCCGATTGCCCGCGCCCAAAGCGCGTCCGGGTCCCAGTCCGGCGCAATTGCCCGCACCTCATCGAGCGCGCCGCCTTCGAGCATCAGATCGAAGCGGCGGTCAATGCGCTCGGCAAGCCAGTCACGATCGGGCGACAACAGGAGCGGCGTGCATCCGGCAAGTGGGAGAAGCGGTGCGGGGGTGCGGTCCTGCCAGGTGGCAAGGCCTTCACCCGTGGCGCGCATCACCTCCCAAGCGCGCTGGACCCGCATCGGGTTGAGCGGGTCGATCCGTGCGCGGGTCACGGGATCGAGCTCGTCCAGCATCCCCTCATGGCCTTCGGCGGCGCGGCGTGCATCAGCCGCGGCACGGATTGCGGGCGGGGTCTCGGGGATTTCGGCCAAGCCTTCGGTCAGTGCTGTGAAGTACAGGCCGGTCCCGCCGACGATGATGGAGCGCGGGCCGCCCGCATTATGGGCCTCCAGCAGTGGCGCGATCTCGCGAAGCCAATGGCCGACGGAATAGGGCTCGCCGGGATGCTTGTGGCCGTAGAGACGGTGGGGCGCGCGGGACTCCTCGTCAACGGAGGGGCGCGCGCTCAGCACCCGCCAACATGACCAGACCTGAAGCGCATCGGCATTGACCACGATCCCACCATCGCGCTCGGCCAGTTCCAGCGCCAGTGCCGATTTCCCGCTCGCCGTGGGACCGGCGATCAGAACCGGCAGGTGGGTCGGAATTTCAGGCAGGATCGGGCGCATCTGCGGCTCTTTGCAGCGGGAAGGTCGGACAATGGGCCGCGCCCTCTCGCGAGAGGTTGAACCCGGCCCCCATTTGGGACATTTTGCGCCGCGATGACAACAGCCCTCAGGAGGATCTAATGAGCACGGAGACGCATCCGGCGGCCAAATACAAACGCGTGCTGCTGAAGATCTCGGGCGAGGCGCTGATGGGCGACCAGGGCTACGGCCTGCACCCGCCGACCGTTTCGCGGATCGCGCAAGAGGTGAAATCGGTCCATGATCTCGGTGTCGAGATTTGCATGGTGATCGGCGGCGGCAACATCTTCCGCGGGCTTGCGGGCTCGGCGCAGGGGATGGAGCGCACCACGGCTGATTACATGGGGATGCTCGCGACGGTGATGAATGCGCTCGCGATGCAATCGGCGCTGGAAGGGCTGGGAGTGTTCACCCGCGTGATCTCTGCAATCCCGATGGATCAGGTCTGCGAGCCCTACATCCGCCGTCGCGCGGTGCGCCACCTCGAGAAAAAACGGGTCTGCATCTTCGCCGCCGGGACCGGTAACCCCTATTTCACCACCGACACGGCCGCGACGCTGCGCGCCAACGAAATGTCGTGTGAGGCGATCTTCAAGGGCACGAAGGTCGATGGGGTCTATGACAAGGATCCGAAGAAATTCGATGACGCCAAGCGCTATGACACGGTCAGCTATGACGAGGTGCTGCAAAAGAATCTCGGTGTGATGGATGCCTCGGCCATTGCGCTCGCGCGCGACAACAACAAGCCGATCATCGTCTTCTCGCTCGACGAACCGGGCGGTTTCCGCGGGATTCTCGCGGGCGAGGGCACCTATACCAAGGTTCAAGGGTAAGCCGCGCGGTTGCGCGGTCACTTGCCTGTCACAAAAGCTAGTTTTCGCCGCGGCTCTGGGATACATCTCGGAGCCGAGGCTGCAACCAAGACGGAAACAAGAACAATGTCCGACGAGATTGAGATCGACACCGATGACCTCGAGCGCCGCATGGATGGCGCGATGACGGCCCTGAAGCACGAGTTCGCGTCGCTGCGCACCGGCCGTGCCTCTGCCTCGATGGTCGAACCGATCACCGCCGAGGCCTATGGCCAGACCACCCCGATCAACCAGCTCGGCACCGTGAACGTGCCCGAGCCGCGCATGGTCACCATCAATGTCTGGGACAAGGGTCTCGTGGGCGTGGTCGAAAAGGCGATCCGCGAGAGCGGGCTGGGCATCAACCCGCAGACCAATGGCACGATCATCATGCTGCCGATCCCCGAGCTCAACGAGGAGCGCCGCAAGGAGCTGACCAAGGTCGCTGCGCAATACGCCGAGCACGCCCGCGTCGCGATCCGCAACGTGCGCCGCGACGGCATGGACCAGATCAAGAAGGCCAAGGGCAACGGCATGTCGGAAGACGACGTGAAGTTCTGGGAAGCCGAGGTCGAGGAAATCACCAAGAAGCACATCGCGGTGGTCGACAAGGCGCTCGAGAACAAGCAAGCGGAGATCATGCAGGTCTGAGGCGAAACGCCTCGACCCGCTGATGGGAGGATCGATCCGCAGATGGCGCTGAGCACCCCGGATATTGCCGAAACCTCGCCCGAGCCGCAGGGCGAGGCGCGCGCGCCGCTTCATGTCGCGATCATCATGGATGGCAACGGCCGCTGGGCGACCCAGCGCGGCTGGCCGCGTCTGGCCGGGCACCGCAAGGGGGCCGAGCAGATCAAGAAGATCGTTCAGGCCGCGCCCGGCCTCGGCATCCGCTACATGACGATCTACGCGTTCTCGACCGAGAACTGGAAACGCTCGACGCAAGAAGTGCTCGGGCTGATGAAGATGTTCCGGCTGATGATCAAGCGCGAGGCGGCAGAGCTGTCGCGTCAGGGCGTCGAGCTGCGCTTCATCGGCGATCGCACCCGGCTCGACCCGCTTCTGCGTGAGACGATGGATTCGATCGAGGCGCGCACCAAGGGCAATACGAAGCTGACCTTGGCGGTCGCGATCAATTATGGCGGGCGTGACGAGCTGCGCCGCGCCGCGCTCGAGCTCGCGCGGGATCTGGCCGAGGGCCGGATCGCGGAGGAGGCGGTGGACGAGGCGGCGATCTCGGCCCGGCTCGACACGCGTGGCATGCCCGATCCGGATCTGGTGATCCGCTCCTCGGGCGAGACGCGTACGTCGAATTTCCTGCCCTGGCAGGCGGCCTATTCGGAATATGAATTCACGCCGACGCTCTGGCCCGATTTCACCCCCGAGGAGCTCGCCGACATTCTCGAGCGGTTCGAGGGGCGCGAACGCCGCTTCGGTGGGGTTGCCTCGTGAGCGGGGGCTCTGCCTCTGGCAAATGGGGCGATCTGGTCCCGCGTCTGGCATCCGGTCTCGCCATGGTCGTGATCGGCATTGCCGCGATCTGGCAAGGTGGTGCGATCTTTGCAGGTCTCTCGGTTCTGGTGACGGGCCTGATGGTCTGGGAGCTGATCACCATGCTCGCGCCCGGACGACCGGGCAAGGCGGTGGGGCTCGGGCTGGTCGCGGCAGCGCTTCTGAGCTTCGTCTTTGTCATCCATGAGCCACTGGGTCTGGTCTATCTGCTGATCGTGCCAATCGTCGCGGCGATCATCACCAAGGGGCGGCGCGGCGTGGCCGCGGCCTATTCGCTGGCAATCATGCTCACGGGATACGGGCTCGTGGCGCTGCGCGAAGGCGCGGGGCTCGGAGCGATCACCTGGATTGTCGCGGTTGTCGTTGTCTCTGATATTGCTGGATATTTTGTCGGGCGCACGGTGGGCGGGCCGAAATTCTGGCCCAAGGTGAGCCCGAAGAAAACCTGGTCGGGCACGGTTGCGGGCTGGATCGGGGCGGCGATCGTGGGCGCGATTTTCGCGCAGCTCGGCGGCGGTGTGGCGATGATCTGGATCTCGCCGCTTCTGGCCTTCGCGGGGCAGCTCGGCGATATTGCCGAGAGTGCGATCAAGCGTTGGACCGGCGTCAAGGATAGCTCTTCGCTGATCCCCGGCCATGGCGGCGTGCTTGACCGGTTCGACGCGCTTACGGGCGCGGTGGTGGTCTTGATGCTGATCTCGCAGGTGATGCCCCTGCCGCTGACGGGACACTGATCATGCGCAAGGTTTCGGTATTCGGCGCGACCGGCTCGATCGGGGAAAGCACCTTTGACCTGTTGATGGGGCAGGGTGGCGCCGAAGCCTATGACGTGGTCGCACTGAGCGGCGGGCGCAATGTCGCGCGGCTGGCCGAACAGGCCCGCGCGCTCAAGGCCGATATCGCCGTGACCGCCTTTGACGACTGCCTGCCCGCGCTGCGCGAGGCACTCGCCGGATCGGGCGTGCAGGCGGCATCGGGTGCGCAGGCGCTGATCGAGGCGGCACATCGCCCCGCGGACTGGATCATGTCGGGCATCGTGGGCGCGGCGGGGCTGGCGCCCGGCTTCGCGGCGCTCTCGCAGGGCACAACTCTGGCGCTGGCCAACAAGGAGTCGCTGGTCACGGCGGGGCCCTTGTTGATGGCCGAGGCGCGCGCGCATGGCGCGACGATCCTCCCGGTGGACAGCGAGCATTCGGCGATTTTTCAGGGACTCGTGGGCGAGGAAATCGGCGCGGTCGAGCGGGTGATCATCACGGCGTCGGGCGGAGCGTTCCGCGACTGGCCGCTGGACCGTCTGGCGCAGGCGACGGTGGCCGAGGCCTCTTCGCATCCGAATTGGAACATGGGACAGCGGATTACGATCGACTCCGCTTCCATGTTTAACAAGGCGCTGGAAGTCATTGAGGCAAAAGAATTCTTCGGTTTCGCCCCCGAGCAGATCGAAGTACTCGTGCATCCCCAAAGCATCGTGCATTCGATCGTCGGTTTCCGCGATGGCGCGCTGATGGCGCATCTTGGTGTTCCCGACATGCGCCACGCGATCGGCTATGCGCTGAACTGGCCCGAGCGGCAGGCACTTCCCGTTGCGCGGCTCGATCTGGTCGCGATCGGAAGCCTCGAGTTCCGCGCCCCCGATACCGAGCGTTTTCCTGCCTTGCGTCTTGCGCGCGAGGTGATGGCGACCGGCGGGCTTTCGGGCACGGTTTTCAACGCCGCGAAGGAGATCGCCCTCGATCTTTTCATCGCGGGCCGGATCGGTTTTCTTCAGATGGCCGCGCTGGTCGAGGCGGTGCTCGAGGACACGTCGAAGGGCCAAGGCCTTGGAATTGCCGCAGTCGACCTCGATATGGTTCTGGACTGCGATGCCGAAGCGCGCGCCCGCGCGAAGGCGATAAGTGAACAGGGAAGGATCTGAGTGTTGGACCTGCTGCCCCAATTCGGCAATCTGCTTTATACCGTCGTGGCCTTCGTCGTTGCGCTTTCGATCATCGTGGCGGTGCATGAATATGGCCACTACATCATCGGGCGGCTTTCGGGGATCAAGGCGGAGGTTTTCTCGCTCGGCTTCGGCCCCAAGCTGATCAGCCGCGTCGACAAGCATGGCACGCGCTGGCAGATCGCTGCGATCCCGCTCGGGGGCTATGTGAAATTCCTCGGCGATGCGAATGCGGCCTCGGCAGGGGCCGACGAGGCGGAAATGGCGCAGCTGAGCGCCGAAGAGCG
Organism: Thioclava pacifica DSM 10166; assembly: GCF_000714535.1. GTDB lineage: Bacteria > Pseudomonadota > Alphaproteobacteria > Rhodobacterales > Rhodobacteraceae > Thioclava > Thioclava pacifica. Next base: position 24,918 of record NZ_AUND01000034.1, read on the forward strand.
TCGCCACACGATGCATGGCGCGCCGCTTTGGGCACGCGCAGCCACCGTCGCCGCGGGACCGGTCTTCAACTTCATCCTGTCGATCTTCGTGATCGCGGGGCTTTCGCTCTGGACGGGGCGCGCGATCGACACGCCCGCGATCCAGACCGTCGTGGCATTGCCCCAAGGCCCGGGCGGGCTCGAGAGCGGCGATGTGATCAAGGGGGTCGAAGGCACGCCCACGCCCGATTACGAGGCGCTCGGCGGGTTGATCGAGAAAGTGCCGGGCGGTCCGGATCTGACCTATGAGGTCGAGCGTGATGGCCAGGATGTGAGCGTGACGGGGCCGCAGCTTTTCCCCTCGCGTTTCGCCGGGATCCAGCCGGGGTCGGCCGCTTATGACGCGGGGCTGCGTACCGGTGACGTGATCACCGCAATCGACGGCACGCCCGCGTGGCGCTTCATCGACCTGCAAGACGTGATCAAGGCGGGCAATGGCGCGCCGGTCGCGCTCGATATCTGGCGCCCGTCTGACGATGGCAGCGAGGGAGAACGCTTCTCGGTGACGCTGGTACCGCGCCGCACCGATCTGCCCGTGGGTGACGGAACTTTCGAGACCCGCTTCCTGATCGGGGCCACCGGCAGCTACATGTTCGAGCCCGTGACCGAACCGATTGGCCCTCTCGAGTCCATCTCCAGCGGTGTGAGCCAGACCTGGGGCATCATCACGCAATCGATCTCCGGCATCCGGGCGATGATCGCGCAGCAGATCTCGAGCTGTAACCTGACGGGTGCGCTGCGCATTGCCGAGACCTCGGCGGCAGCAGCGAAATCGGGCCCGCTCGATTTCATCTGGTTTATCGCGGTGCTCTCGACTGCGGTGGGTTTCCTGAACCTCTTCCCGATCCCGGTGCTCGATGGCGGCCACTTGATGTTCCACCTCTACGAGGCGGTCGTCGGCAAGCCCCCGTCGGATCGGTTGATGAACGCATTCATGTCTGTCGGTCTTGCGCTGGTTCTGACGCTGATGCTGTTCGGCTTGTGGAACGATCTGACCTGCTGAGCGCGGGCAGGGCGCGCAGAATTGGCGCGCCCTCGCACGTGCGCCGCAATCTTGCCACAATTGGTTCGAATTGAAGCCATCTTCCACGGCTATCTCTGTCTTCGGACGCCCCTGTTGCGTGCAAGGAGAGAGACGATGACCCAACTGATCGCCAAGAGCTATCATGACATGCGACCGCTGGTCGATATGCTGGGCGACCGTCTGCTCTTCATCGCGGCGGTGATCGTCGCGCTGCTCGGCGCGGCGGTGATCGGCATGCAGCTGATCGACATGTTCATGATCGATCCGGCTGGTTTCAACCGCATCTGACCTTTCGCAACCGCATCTGACCTTTCGCAACTGCTCTGGTTTCGCGTAGTCCGCCTGTGAAAGGGCAGGGCTTTTGCCCCTATCCACTGCGGCCTCCATCCCTCTATCCACAAAATCCTGCGGCCCGTGCGGCATCGCGGCTTTGACAAGCTCCCCCCGCTTCGGTAGTCACCTTGAAAAGGAATTTGAACTTCCGGCGGGAGAGGGCGATGGCGAACGGCTTGCAAACGGTGCTCAAGATTTGCGCAACGCGAAAGGCCCTGCGCGCAAGCGTGGTTTTCCCCGCGATCGCAATGGGTTGTATCGCGGTTCCGGCGATCGCCCAGGCTCAGCAATACAGCTTCTCTCGCGTCGTGATCGTCGGCAATGAGCGGATCGAGCCGGCGACGATTCTGGCCTTTGCGAGAATCGCGCGCAACGCGCCGGTAACCGCTGCCGATCTCAACGCCGCCTATCAGCGCATCGCAGGCTCGGGTCTGTTCGAGAAAGTCGCCGTGACGCCCAAGGGATCCACGCTTGAGATCACGGTCAAGGAATACCCGACCGTCAACGTGATCAATTTCGAGGGCAACAAGGTCGTCAAGGACGAGGTGCTTTCGCAGGTTGTCCAGACCAAGCCCAACCGCGTCTTCAACCCCGCCGAGGTCGAGGCCGATGCCCAGCGTCTGGTTCAGGCCTATTCCGACGATGGTCGGATGGCCGCGCGCGTGACGCCGAAGGTGATCCGCCGCTCGGATAACCGCGTCGACATCGCCTTCGAAATCAAGGAAGGCAAGGTCACCAATATCGAGCGGATCACCTTCACCGGGAACCGTTCCTATTCGGACCGCCGCCTGCGCCAGGTGCTTGCCTCGAAACAGGCTGGTATCTTCCGTACCTTCGTCAAGGACGACACGTTCAACGAGCGCCGCATTCCCGCCGACCGCCAGAAGCTGATCGATTTCTACCAGCAGCGCGGCTTCATGGATGTGCAGGTCACTGGTGTTTCGTCGCAGATGACGCGGGCGCGTGATGCCTTCTACATGACCTTCAATGTCATCGAAGGTCAGAAATTCCACTTCGACAAGGTGACGACCACCTCGGAGATCGACGGTCTCGATCCGGAGGAGTTCCAGAAGCTCGCGAAGATCCGCAGCGGCCAGACCTATTCGCCCCAGGCGATCGAATATGCCGTGACCCGGATGGAGCAGCTCGCGATCAAGAAGGGCGTGCAATTCGTCCGCGTGCAGCCGCAGATCACCAAGGATCAGCGCACGCAATCGGTGGACGTGACTTTCCAGCTGGTGCGCGGCCCGCGTATCTTCGTGCAGCGCATCGACATCGAGGGTAACACCACCACGCTCGACCGCGTCATCCGCCGCGAGTTCGACACCGCCGAGGGCGACGCGTTCAACCCGCGTGCGATCCAGAACGCGGCCGACCGCGTGCGCGCCACGGGCTTTTTCAGCAATGTCGACGTAAACGCCAATCAGGGTTCGAGCCCGGATCAGGTCGTGGTCGATGTGAACGTGGACGAACAGCCGACTGGCTCGCTTGGCTTCGGTGCCTCCTTCTCGAAGAGCGACGGCGTGGGCTTCAACGCGAGCTTGCAGGAATCGAACTTCCTCGGTCGCGGTCAGTTCCTCGGGCTCTCGCTGGGCACGACCAAGGATAACAACACGTCGAGCCTCCGCTTCGTCGAGCCGCGTTTCCTCGGCCGTGACGTGAGCTTCAGCTTCGGCGCGAGCTACACCACGACGAGCTCAGCAACGAATAACAGCTTCGATACGCGCCGCATCAGCGTCTCGCCCTCCTTCGAATTCCCCGTCTCCGAGCGCGGCCGTCTGGCGGTGCGCTACAAGGTCGGTGAGGACTCGCTCAACAACGTGCCGCTGGAATCGTCGCAGATTCTCCGCCTCGAAGAGGAAGAAAAAGGTACGCAGCGCTATTCGGGCTTCGGCTATACCTACAGCTTCAACACCAAGCGCGAGCAGATCGACCCGCGCTTTGACTGGCGCTTCAGCTTCTCGCAGGACTTCTGGGGCGTCGGCGGCGATGTGACCGGGGGGGTGACCTCGGCCAAGATCCAGGGCGAGCGCAAGGTCTTCAACGAGGAGGTCACGCTGCGGGCCTCGCTCGAAGGTGGTGCGGTGCATGCCTCGGGTGGCACGACGATCCTGCAACGTTTCAGCGGCAGCCAGATCCGCGGCTTCCAGAGCTACGGGATTGGCCCGCGTGACACCGATGCGACGAACGATGACGCTCTGGGCGGCAATTATTACTGGGTCGGCAAGGTCGAAGCGCAGTTCCCGATCGGCTTCCCCGAGGAATACGGCATCTCGGGTGGTGTGTTCTGGGATGTCGGTTCGGTCTGGGGACTCAACGATACCAACGGTGATGGAGTAGACCCTGTCGACGACTCGATGCATCTCCGCTCGGCGGTCGGCTTCTCGATCTTCTGGGACTCGGGCATCGGCCCGCTGCGCCTGAACTTCTCGAAGGCGGTCAAGAAAGAAGACTACGACAAGACGCAGAACTTCGATCTGACGCTCTCGACGCAGTTCTGACATGAGCGGCTTTCGCCGGGCGATATCGCTTTTGCTGACGGGAGCGGTGCTGGTCGCCGCACCCGTCGCTGTTTTTGCGCAAGGCACCGGCTCCGCGAGCGTGACCCATCCGCAAAGCCCCGTCCTGACCCTCGATTGGGAGCGTCTTTATACGGAGTCGCTATGGGGCAAGCGCGTGGCGAAGGAAATCGACGCCGCCTCAGCCAGTCTGCGTCAGGAAAACAACCGGATCGCGGGTCAGCTCGAAGCCGAGGAGCGGGATCTGACGACGCAGCGCGCGTCGATGGCGCCGGCCGATTTCCAGAAAGCTGCCGAGGCATTTGACAAGCGCGCAACCGAGATCCGTGCCGCGCAGAAGGCCAAGGCCGATGCGATCCAGAGCCAGCTCAATGCGGAACGTCAGGCCTTCATTTCTGCAGCAATGCCGTTGATCGACGAGGTGCTCGCGGCGCGCGGGGCGGCAGTGGTTCTGGATTCACGCGTTATCATTCGCGGGCTTGCGAGCGCCGATATCACCGCGGCGCTGGCGCAACGCGTCGATACCGAGATTGGCGACGGGGCAGGGCGTGTGCCTGCCACGGTTCCGGCCTCGGGGGGCACGACCACGGGTGATAGCGCCGGGGCGACCGGCAATGCGACCAATCCCGGCGATGGCGCCGATGCAATGACCGCTCCTGCCACGGACGATGGCGTCTATGTCGATGACAGCGCCAATCGTGCCACGGAAACCGGGGCCGATCCGGTGCTTCAGGGGGGCGCAGCTCCCACGCCCGAGACGCCGCTTGGCCTGCCGATGCCAAGTGTCCCGACCGGCGATCAGAGCGGCGCGAACTAGCCCCTGATCCTTGCCAAGCCGCGCGCTGATTGCTAGCAACTTACCAAAAGAAGCGGGCTGCGACGGACAGCATTCCAGCGCGCCGCCAAAGAACGAGGACATGTGATGACCGAACCCGCCCCCTATACCGAAGCAAACCTGTCGCTCATCAAGCGGATCATCCCGCATCGCTACCCGTTCCTGCTGATCGACAAGGTGGTCGATATCGTGCCGAACGAGGGTGCCGTGGGGATCAAGAACGTCACCTGTAACGAGCCGCATTTCCAGGGCCACTTCCCGGATGAACCGATCATGCCGGGCGTCACCATTGTTGAGGCGATGGCGCAGACGGCGGCAGTCGTCGTGGGCATCTCGACCGACACGATCGACAAGAAGCTGGGCACCTATTTCATGGCGATCGACAAGTGCAAGTTCCGCCGCATGGTGGTGCCGGGCGACGTGCTGAAGATGCATGTGAAAGTGCTGCGCGGCGGCGGCAAGGTCTGGAAATTCGAGGGGCGCGCCGAGGTTGATGGCGAGCTTGCAGCCACCGCCGAATTCATGGCGATGATGGATCTGAAGGGCTGAGCGCGGTGAGCGTCGACGCGAGCGCGCAGATCCACCCTTCGGCGGTGATCGAGCCGGGGGCGGTGATCGGTCCGGATTGCCGGATCGGCCCGTTCTGCGTGATCGGCTCCGAGGTGGTGCTGGGCCGCGGCGTGGAGCTGCAATCCCATGTCGTTGTGCAAGGTGCGACCGAGATCGGCGACGAGACACAGGTCTTCCCCTTCGCCTCGCTCGGCCAGATCCCGCAGGATCTGAAGTTCAAGGGCGAGAAAACGCGGCTGGTGATCGGCAACCGGAACCGCATCCGCGAATATGTGACGATGAACACCGGCACCGAGGGCGGTGGCGGGATCACGCGTGTGGGCGATGACGGGCTCTTCATGTCGTCGTGCCACGTCGCGCATGATGCGCAGATCGGGGATCGGGTGATCCTGGTGAATTCGGTCGCGATCGCGGGCCATTGCGTGCTCGAAGACGATGTGATCGTGGGCGGCCTGTCGGGCGTGCACCAATGGGTGCGCATCGGGCGCGGCGCGATCATCGGGGCGCTCTCGATGGTGACGGCCGATGTCATTCCCCATGCGCTGGTCGCGGGGCCGCGCGCGGGGCTTGAAGGGCTGAACCTCGTGGGTCTGAAGCGGCGCGGCACCTCGCGCGAGGAAATCTCGGCGCTGCGCAAGACGATGGCGGCGCTCAGCGAGGGCAGTTTCCGCGACTCGGCGCGCAAGCTCTCGGAGGAGGGCGTCGAGGGCGATCTGGCCCGCGAAGTGCTTGATTTCATTCTCGGTCCCTCGGATCGCAGCTTCCTGACGCCGGGCAAATGAGCATCGGAGCCGATACCGCGCTGATCGCGGGCTCCGGCCTGTTGCCCGCGCTGTTGAAAGGGGCGGCGCCCGATCTGCTGATCTGCGAAATGATCGGCGCGCCCTGCGATCTGGAGGGCGATCATCTGCGCTTCCGGATCGAGCGGCTTGTACCGTTCCTCGACGAGCTGACCGACCGTGGCATCAAGCGGGTGGTCTTTGCCGGCGCGATGCAGCGTCCCGCGATTGACCCCGAACAGTTCGATCCGCGCTCGGCCCAGCTGGTGCCGCGTCTGGCGATGGCGATGCAGGCGGGCGATGACGCGACGCTGCGCGCGGTGATCGAGCTTTTCGAGGAGTGGGAGTTCGAGGTGATCGGTGCCCATGAGATTGCACCCGACCTGCTGCCCGCCGAAGGCGTTCTTTGCGGCACCCCGAGCGCGGTGGATGAGCACGACGCGCAGCGCGGGGCCGAGATCGTGTCCGCTCTTGGCGCCTCGGATATCGGTCAGGGCGCGGTCGTGGCACGCGGGCTTTGCGTGGCGGTCGAGACCCTTCCGGGCACCGATGCGATGCTGGAATTCGTGCGCTATCACAAAGGCTTGCGAGCCGATCTTAAAGGGCTCAAAGGGGTCTTTTATAAGGCTCCCAAACCCGGTCAGGACCGCCGTGTCGATCTGCCCGCGATCGGGGTTCAGACCGTCGCGAACGCCGCCGCCGCTGGCCTGTCGGGCATCGCCTTCGAGGCGGGCGGCGTGATGCTTCTGGACCGTGCCGCCGTGGTCGAGGCCGCCGAGGCCGCGGGCCTTTTCCTCTGGGCCTGCGCACCATGAGGATCTTCGTCATCGCGGGCGAGGCCTCGGGCGACAAGCTCGGCGGCGCCCTGATGGCGGGGCTTTCGGAACTGGCGCCGGGGATCGAGTGGCGCGGCGTCGGCGGCGAGGAGATGAGCGGGCAAGGGCTCGACAGCCTCTTCCCGATGGAAGAACTGTCGGTCATGGGCCTGATGGAGGTCCTGCCGAAATACCGCCATCTCAAGCGCCGCATCAGTGAGACCGCCGAGGCCGTGGTCGCGTTGGCGCCCGATGCGCTGATCACCATCGACAGCCCTGATTTCTGCCTCCGCGTCGCGCGGCTGGCGAAGGAAAAACGCCCTGATCTCAAGGTGATCCATTACGTTGCGCCCTCGGTCTGGGCCTGGCGTCCGGGGCGCGCGGCGAAGATGGCGCAGGTCGTCGATCATGTGCTGGCGCTCTTGCCCTTCGAGCCGCCCTATATGGAAGCCGCCGGGATGAGCTGCGATTTCGTCGGCCATCCGGTCGTGGCCGAACCGCGCGCCGATCAGGCCGACGCGGCCACCTTCCGCGAGACCCATATGATCGGCGAGGATCAACCGCTGGCGCTCTGTCTGCCGGGCTCGCGCCGGGGCGAGGTGAAGCGTCTGGGCCCGCGCTTCGACGAGGCCCTGATGCAGCTGCGCGACCGCGAGCCGGGGCTGCGCGTCGTGCTGCCGACGGTGCGGGGCGTGGCCCCGATGGTGCGCGAGATGACCGCGCGCTGGCCCGTCGCGCCGATCGTTGTCGAGAATACCGAGGACAAGCGCGCCGCCTTTGCCGCTGCCGATATCGCGCTGGCGGCGAGCGGCACGGTCAGCCTGGAACTGGCGGCGAACCGGGTGCCGATGGTGATCGCATATGATGCGAATTTTATCTCGTGGCATGTGATCTCGCGGATGCTCAAGATCGACACGGTGACACTGGTGAACCTCGTGTCGGACACCCGCGTGATCCCGGAATTCCTTGGCCCCGAGTGCAAACCGCGCGCGATCTCGGCAAAAATGCTCGAATTGCTTGAGGACGATGACTCGCGGAGCGAGCAGTTCGCGGTGATGGAAGAGGTGATGCAGCGTCTGGGCGAGGGCGGCGAGCCGCCGGGCTTGCGCGCCGCGCGCTCGGTTCTGGAGTTTATCGGGAGGGTGTGATGCGGGTCTTCTTGGCGATTTCCCTGACAGTTTGGGGCGGGTTCGCACAGGCAGAAACCGATCCAGCGCAGCTTTTCGCGAAATCCTGTAGTCGCTGTCACATGACTGCCGAGGCATTGGTCGCGCAGATGGTCTGGGCGCCCGATGCGGATACGGCCGAGGAACGGGCCGACTGGTTTGACGGGTTCATCGCCAGGCACCATTCTCCGAAGGCCGGGGATCGTGCGACGCTCGCCGTGTGGCTGTCAGGGCTCACCGGAAAAGACGAGCCCTGACATTGGCTTAGCCGAGCACCGCTTTCACCGCATCGGCGGTGACTTCGACGATCTTGTCGGCCTCTGCCTGGGTCAGGCAGAGCGGCGGGGCGAGGCCCAGAATATCGCCCTGCGGCATCGCGCGCCCGATCACGCCGCGCTCGACCATCGCGCCCGCGATCTTCGCTCCGACCTTCTCGGAGGCGTCGAAGAAGGTCCGGTTGTCGCGATCCGAGACGAACTCGACCGCGCAGAGCATCCCCTCGCCCCGGATGTCACCGACATTGGCATGCTCGCCAATCGCCGCCTTCATCTGCGCGTTGAGATAGGCGCCGACATTGCCCGCATTCTCGACCAGCCCGAGCTTGTCGATCAGCGCGAGGTTCGCGACCCCGGCCGCCGCCCCGATCGGGTGCGCCGAATAGGTCCAGCCATGGCCGATCGGGCCGTTCTCATCCGTCCCTTGCTCGAGCACTTTCCACATCCTGTCGCTCACGATCGTGCCCGAGAGCGGCGCATAGGCCGAGGTCAGACCCTTCGCGATGGTGATCAGGTCGGGCTTCATGCCGTAGTGATCCGAGCCGAACATCGAGCCCAGACGACCGAAGCCGGTCACGACCTCGTCGGCGATCAGCAGGATGTCGTATTTGTTGAGAACCTTCTGGATCGCCTCCCAGTAACCGGCCGGCGGAGGCACGATGCCGCCGGTGCCCAGCACCGGCTCGCCGATGAAGGCGGCGATGGTGTCGGGGCCTTCGCGTTCGATCAGTTGCTCAAGCTCGGACGCGCAATAGGCGGTGAAGGCCTCTTCCGACATCGCCGCATCGGGGCGACGGAAGTAATAGGGCGCCTCGGTGTGGATCACCTGAGACAGCGGCAGATCGAATTTCTTGTGGAACAGCTCGAGCCCCGTCAGCGAGCCGGTCATCAGCCCCGAGCCGTGATAGCCGCGCCAGCGCGAGATGATCTTCTTCTTCTCGGGGCGGTTCAGGATGTTGTTGTAATACCAGACCAGTTTGATGTTGGTCTCGTTCGCATCCGAGCCCGACAGACCGAAATAGACCTTCGACATGTGATCGGGCGCGCGCTCCATGACCATATGGGCCAGCGTGATCGAGGCCTCGGTGCCGTGGCCGACATAGGCGTGGTAATAGGCCAGCTCTTTCGCTTGCTCGGCGATGGCATCGGCGATCTCGGTGCGCCCATAGCCCACATTCACGCAGTAGAGCCCCGCGAAGCCGTCAAGCAGCTTGTTGCCGTCGCGATCCTCGATGAACACGCTCTTGCCGCCGGTGACGATGCGGTTCGGGCTTTCGCCGCGCGCATGCTGGGCGAGATGGGTCGAGGGATGGAAGAAGCTTTCGCGATCCCACTTGTCGAGTTGGTCATTGGTCAGCAATGGTGTCTCCTTCTTCGTGTTGGGTGCGTCTGCGTGGGCGAGGCGATCAGCCCCAGTCCCGACAGACGTATTTGATTTCCATGAACTCTTCCATGCCACGGCGCGAGCCTTCGCGACCGAGGCCGGATTGCTTCATGCCGCCGAACGGGATCGGCGCGCCTGTGACCTTGGTGCGGTTGACCGCGACCATGCCGAATTGCAGCGCGCGGGTGGCGCGGTAGATGCGTTTCGGGTTCTGGGAGTGGACGTAAGCCACGAGGCCGTATTCGGTCGCGTTGGCCTTGGCGAGGACCTCTTCTTCCGTGTCGAAGACGGTGATCGGGGCGACCGGGCCGAAGGTTTCCTCGTGCATGATCTTGGCATTGTCGGGCACGTCGGTGAGCACGGTCGGCGCGAAGAACAGCGGGCCGCGATCGAGCCGCTTGCCGCCGCAGGCCAGTTTCGCGCCCTTGGCCAGCGCGTCTGCCACGTGCTCTTCCTGCTTGGCCACCGCCTTTTCGTTCATCAGCGGGCCGATATCGGGATCGCCCATGCCGATGCCCACGGTGAGCTTTTCGGTGGCTTGCGTGAAGCGGCGGCAGAACTCGTCATAGACGGGCCGCTCGACATAGATCCGGTTCGCGCCGAGGCAGTCCTGCCCGGAGGTTGCGAATTTCGCCTTGATGACTTCCTCGACCGCCTGATCGAGATCGGCGCCCTTGAAGACGATGACCGGCGCGTGCCCGCCGAGTTCGAGGACCAGCCGCTTCACCGTGTCAGCCGATTGGCGATAGAGCAGGCGGCCCACTTCCGTGGAGCCGGTGAAGGAGAGCGCACGCACGCGGGTATCCTCGCACCAGGGCTCGACGATGTCCGGCGCATGGCCGGTCAGCACGTTGAACACGCCCGCCGGAAGGCCCGCGCGTTCGGCCAGTTCGGCAAGGGCCAGCGCCGAAAAGGGCGTCTCATGCGAAGGATGCGCGACCACCGTGCAGCCCGCGGCGATCGCGGCGGCGGCCTTGCGGGTCAGCATCGCGGAGGGGAAGTTCCACGGCGTGATCAGCCCCACGACGCCCACGGGCTCCAACCACAGTTCGACCTCGGCATCGTGCAGATGCGAGGTGACGCCCTCGATATTCGGGCGCTTCGCTTCTTCGGCGTAATATTCGAGAAAGCTCGCTGCGTAGTCGATCTCGCCTGCAGCTTCCGAGAGTGGCTTGCCCTGTTCGAGCACCATGATCCGCGCCAGATCGTCCTTCGCCGCGAGGATCAGATCGAACCAGCGGCGCAGGATGGCGGAACGCTCCTGCGGCAGCGTCATCGACCAGTCGAGAAAAGCCGTCTGCGCGGCGTCCACGGCGGCGCGGGACTGGGCCCGGCTGAGCGCAGTGACATCGCCCAGGCGCTCGCCATTGGCGGGGTTCGTGACCGGGATCGCTCCGCCGGTCTCGCCCGCGATCCAGCGACCGTTCACATAGGCAAAGCTGCGCAACAGGCGCTTGTCGGCGATGTCGGGGCGGGCGGAAATGGCGGTGTCGAGCATGAGAGACCTCCTGTGTTGAGATCACTCTGCGTCCTCATGACCAGCAAGATAGGCCGAATGGCCCGCGCCCGGCCCGGATTTGGGCTAAAATAAGCGCCTGCGCTAGTCCATTTGGTCTGCGAAGAGCTCGAAGGGGGGCATTGCAGCGTTTTTCACCTCTTTCGTGACGATGTAGGTGAAGTAGCGCGCGATCCCGATCCGGGCGTCCAGCATCGAGTCGATCAGCCGCTGATAGGCGTCGATATCGCGGGTGACGATCTGCATCAGGTAGTCGAACCCGCCGCCAAGCGCCCAGCAGCCCACGACCTCGGGGTGCTGATCCAGCGACCGCTCAAAGGTCTGGAAACTGGCAGCGGTATGATCGGCCAGTTCGGCGGCCACGAAGAGTGTCACATGCGGCCCGAGCTTCTTGAGGTTGAAACTCGCGCGATAGCCCGCGATGAGGCCTGCTTTTTCGAGTTTTTTCAGCCGTTCCCATGCAGGGGTCGGCGAGAGGTTGATCTTCTCGGCCAGCGCCGCCTTGGTGATGCGTCCCTCGCGCGCCAGAACGCGCAGAATTTCGATATCGCGGGGGTCGAGCTTGATCATGGGGCCACGCTACACCGGCTCAACGCCTTGCGCATCCCCGATTATTCGGCGGCCTGGCGCGAGGACGTAGAAGCAGGGGCAGGGGCGGCGTGCCGGGTACGTTTGCGGCGCAGACCGTCGGCATCACCTTTGCGCAGGCGCAGGAAATAGAGCGCAGAGAGCGGCCCGGTCGCGCCCGCGATCGCGAAGCCCCAGAGAAAGGCGGTGATCGGGATCATCTCGGCGCCGGTCGTGGTCGCGGCCGCGCCCGCGGTGAGTTCCAGCACCACGCCCGCCAGCGCGATCCCGAGTGCGAGCGAGACCTGACGGCTCATCGCGGTGAAGGCGGTTGCGGGGCTCATCTCGCGAGTGTCGAGATCGGCAAATCCGATCGTGTTGACGGCGGTGAAGACCACCGATTGCGCCGCGCCTCCGATCAGCAGGAGCGGGATCAGCTGCCAGTCGGAGATGCTGTTCACCGTGGCGAAGCCGAAGATCGTCAGCCCGCGCAGCACGGCGGCCGCGATCATCACCCATTTGAAGCCGAACCGGTCGAGCATTCTCGGTGCCCAGACCCGCATCGACAGCGCCCCCACCGCCGTCAGCCCGGTCAGCGCCCCCGAGACCATCACCGAGGCGCCAAGTCCCAATTGGAAAAACAGCGGCAGCAGCAGCGAGATCGCCCCGTTCGAGAGCCGGAAAATCAACCCGCCGGTGATGCTTACATCGAAGGTGCGGTGGCGGAAAAGACGCGGATCGAGCAGGGCATCCGAACGGGTTTGCGCGCGGCGCCAATAGGCGTAGAGCAATGCCACGCCCAGTCCGCTCAGACCTGCTGCAGCCTGCCAGGGCAAGATATGCTCGCCCAGGGCCGAGAGCCCCGTCATCGCGGCCCCGAGCCCGAGAGCGGACAGCACGAACCCCCAGAGATCGAAAGGTGCGGCGCTGCTCGGCTCATCAGCGGGCATGTGGCGCAAGGTGAGCCAGATCGCCAGTGCCCCGAGCGGCAGGTTCATCAGGAAGATCGAGCGCCAGCCAAGGAATGTCGTGACCGAGGCTCCGACGAAGGGGCCCATTGCGGGGCCGATCAGAGCGGGCAGGGTGACGTAGACCATCGCGCGGGTCATCTCGGATTTCGCGGTATGGCGCAGCACGATCAGTCGGCCCACCGGGGACATCATCGCCGCGCCCACGCCTTGCAGGGCGCGCGCCAGCACGAGGCCGGTCAGGCTCGTCTGAACCGCGCAGAGCAGCGAGGCGAAGAGAAACACGCCCATTGCGGCGAGAAAGATCCGCTTCGCCCCGAAGCGGTCGGCCAGCCAGCCCGAGATCGGCACGAAGGCCGCCAGTGAGATCAGGTAGGTCGCCATCGCCATTTTCAGCGACAAGACCGGCACCGAGAGATCGCGCGCGATCACCGGGATCGCGGTCGCAAGAACGGTGGCGTCGATCAGCTCCATCAGGAGCGAGAGCGCCACGGTCAGGGGGAGGATGTTTTCACGAAGCCGGTTCAGCATGACCGGGCAAAGCTAGCGCAGATTTCGGCGCTGTCATCCCATCGGATAGCCGGCGAGCATCGGAAACATCCCGGCCAGCCCGATCGCGATCAGATAGAGCGCCACGATATAGCTTAAAAGCCTCGGGAAGATCAGGATCAGAACCCCGGCGAAAAGCGCCAGGATCGGCGCGAGCATCAACATCGAACCCGTGAACATCATCGGTCTACTCCATCACTTGCAGCCCGTCCGGGCCTGAAAATGGCTTTGGGCCAAGGGGATGATGAAACGTCCATGCATGGCGCTCCAAGGGGCAGGAAAACAGGAAGCGCCGCGCGGCCCTGGCCGGGTCAAAGGAAAAAACTGTTGGCGATGGGCCGCGTTCCGAGGTGACACGCGCTTGTGTGCAGTCGCGCGCAGCCGTGTTGCAAAACGCCCAACGCATGACAAAACCCCGCCTTTTGGCAAGGCGGAGAGGTGGGAGTGAGAGCCTGCTTCCGGACGAGAGACAGGAGCGAGAGAGAGACGCCCGGAAGCAGGTCGGGACGGAGCGCGAGGTCCGGGGGGTGGAAAGGGAGAGAAAAACCGCCCCGCGCATCCGTATCTCGGGAAAGGGTCAGGCTCGGATCAGGGTCTCCGCGCTCCATTCGGCAAGGGGTACGCCCCAGCTCGGCACGCGGCCCTTGTTGCGGAAGAACAGTTCCTTGTAGGCGACCTTTTGCATGTAGGGGATCTTGCCCATGCGCAGTTCCTGCGTCTCGCCGCCGAACCAGCTGTTCGCGTGGATGTAGAAGGCCTTGCCGCCGCCCATGTCGCCGATACAGACGACCTCGGGGTGCCATTCCTTGTTGGCCTCGGCGCTCGAGAGTTTGCCCAGATCGCCCGCGATCTGCCGGCCGACCACGTCACATTCCTGGTGGCCGATCGCGCCGAGCTTGGGCACGGTGATCGCGGCGGCATCCCCACAGGCGAAGACCTCGGGGTGATCGGGGTTGCGCATCCGCATGTCGGTGATGACGAAGCCCACCTCGTCGGAAACCGGCAGCCCCTTGAGGAACGCGTGCGGCTTCCAGTTCGGGAAGATCACTTTCATCTCGGCGGGCAAGCTCCGGCCATCGGTGAACTCGATGCCGTCTTTCGTCAGCCGCTTGATGCCCTCGACCTTGTTGACATAGCCGAACCCCATCGAGCCCGCGGCCTCGAGCAGCTGTTCGACAACCTTCTCGCCGGCATCTTCCGCGATCAGCTCGGCGGGGGTGAAGATCGTGATGTTCTTCGCGCCGCCCTTGCCGTTTTGCTCGAGCCAATGGGCGAGCGAGAGAGAGACCTCGACCGGCGGGCCTTCACAGGCGGCCAGTGCCGTCGGCAGCCAGTCCGGGCGACCCTGATGGCCCTGTTCGAACCGGTCCGAGCCCACGACAATCGGCCCGCCCTGATAATCGTTCTTCAGGTAGTCGATCATCTTGTTGGCGTGGAACGCGTCCGAAACGGTGTGTCCGTATTCGGCGAAGCCTTCGATATCATCATAGGCCAGCCGCGCCCCCAGAGCGATCACGACGTAGTCGTAGCCCATCGTATATTGAGGCGCGCCGGGGCGTTCGGAGGGGCGCATCTGCACCGTCTTCGCGGCGATGTCGATGCCGGTGATTTCGGCCTGCTTGAAGTCGATATCGTCCTTGGCCAGCACGTCGACGAGGTTCATATGCATCGTCACCGCCGGGTCGCGGCCCTCGAACACCTCGAGCGGGATATTGGGAATGAAATCGAGATAGCCCTTGCGGTCGATCACGGTGATGTCGCAGGCATCGCCCGCGTAATCACGGATTTTCTGGGCGGCGCCAAGGCCCGCGAAATTGCCGCCGAGAACCAGAACTTGCGGTTTGGAAATACTTTTTGCCATCGTAATCACTCCTTTGCCTTCTCGGCTTGATGTCGGGGTGAAAACCGATGCGGGAAGGCCGCAGTTCCGATATTTCAGCGCTCTCCCGGCGTTGTGACGCGCCGGGATCGGGCGTGAACGGAAGGACGGGCGATGCTGCAATGCCGCGAAAAAAGGCCGTGCATTTGCTGCATGTCAAACTCCTGTTAGACGATCGGTGCTAGTTTGCGCGTGCGATAGGGGTGGGTTCGATGAAAAGCAAAGAGGCAGCGATGAAAGATTTCGGCAAACGGCCGGGCGAGTGCACGGCAGAGCAGGAAGCGCGCGAGGCGCGCGCGGCGGCAGAGGAATCCTTCGCGCGGCTTGACCGGGCCTTTCATGCGCTTCTGGGCCGCGCCGAGGGCGGGCTCTCCCCGGTTTCTCTAGGATTGGCCTGGGCCGATTGGGCGACGCATCTCGCAATGAGCCCCGGCAAACAGTCGGAATTGGGCTGGAAAGCGGGACGAAAATGGGTCCACCTGATGCGCGAGATGGCACCGCACCGCGCCGACGACCCGGAGGCACAGCCTCTTGATCCCTTGCCGCAGGACCGCCGCTTCAAGGCGCCTGAGTGGCAGGCCTGGCCGTTCTCGCTTTATGCGCAAAGTTTCCTGCATGCCCAGCAATGGTGGCACAACGCGACGACCGGCATTCACGGGGTCGAGGATCGCCACCTCCAGATGATGGAGTTCTACGCGCGCCAGTTTCTCGACATGGCCGCGCCCACCAATTTTCTCGCCACCAATCCGCAGTTGATCGCGCGGACCCGCGAGGAGTCGGGGGCGAACCTGATCCGCGGGGCGACCTATTTCTTCGAGGATATGCTCAAGGTGATGGGCGGCGAGGGCGAACCCGAACCGACGCTGATCCCCGGCGAGCATGTCGCGCTCAGCCCCGGCAAGGTGGTGCTGCGCAACCAGTTGATCGAACTGATCCAATACGCGCCCACGACCGAGGAGGTGCATCCCGTGCCGCTCCTGATCGTGCCGGCATGGATCATGAAATATTACATCCTCGATCTCGAACAGACGAATTCGCTGATCCGCTGGCTGGTGGGGCAAGGTTTTACCGTCTTCGCGGTATCGTGGAAGAACCCGGGCGAGGAAGATCGCTGCCTCGGATTTGATGATTATCGCGAACTTGGCGTAATGACGGCGCTCGATGCGGTGACCGAGATCACCGGTGCCGAGCAGGTGCACGGTCTGGGTTACTGCCTTGGGGGCACGCTGCTGTCGGTGGCCGCGGCCGCGATGGCGCGCGATGGCGATGCGCGGCTGGCCTCGTTGACGATGCTGGCAGCGCAGGTCGATTTCACCGAGGCCGGGGAGTTGAGCCTGTTTACCAACGAAGACCAGCTGAGCCTGATCGAAGACATGATGTGGGAGGAGGGCTATCTCGACAAGACGGCGATGGCCGGCACCTTCTCGATGCTGAAATCGAAAGACCTCGTCTGGTCGCAGGCGGTTCATACCTATCTGATGGGCCAGCGCGAGGAAGACAGTGCCCTAGCTTCCTGGAGCCATGACGCGACCCGGATGCCCTACAAGATGCATTCGGAATATCTGCGCAAGCTCTTCCTCGACAATGATCTGGCCGAGGGGCGCATGCAGGCCGGCGGGCAACCGGTCTTCTTGCAGGATATCTCGGCGCCGGTCTTTGCCGTCGCCACCGAAGCCGATCACATCGCGCCTTGGCAGTCCGTCTACAAGCTGACCTGGGCGCTGCCCGGAGAGGTGAATTTCGCCCTCGTTTCGGGCGGGCACAATACCGGAATCGTCGCACCGCCGGGTTCGAACCGCGCGCGTTACCGTTTGATGGAGCATCACGCGGGGGCGACCCATCCGGGGCCGAAGGACTGGGCCGAGACGAGCCCGGTGCATCCGGGCTCGTGGTGGGAGCCCTGGGCGAAATGGCTCGCCGAGAAAGACGGTGGTGCGTTGGTGGCCCCGCCGCCGATGGGCAAGGGCCGCAAATACCATGCGATTGCCGATGCGCCCGGGGAGTATGTGCTGGGGCGCTGAGGGCTGAATTGCCTTGGGCGCGCCGCGCTTAGTCTTCCGGCGGTAACATCGCGCGCAAGCTTTCGATCCGGTCGGCTTCGGGTGCGGGCTTGTCCCAGCGTATGCGCGAGATGCGCGGAAACCGCATCGCCACGCCCGATTTGTGCCGGGTGGAGCGGTTGAGTCCTTCGAACGCCACTTCGACCACGAGTTCCGGCGCGAGCGAGCGCACCGGGCCGAAGCGCTCGCGGGTGTTGTTGCGCACGAAGCGGTCGAGGCGGCGCAGTTCCTCGTCGGTGAAGCCGGAATAGGCCTTGCCGACGGGCACGAGCGTGTCGCCCTCCCAGACGCCAAAGGTGAAGTCGGAATAGAAGCCCGAGCGTTTGCCATGCCCGCGTTGGGCATAGAGCAGCACCGCGTCGATGATGAACGGGTCGCGTTTCCACTTGAACCACGGCCCCTTGGGGCGGCCCGCCATGTAGGGCGTGTCGCGGCGCTTGAGCATCACGCCTTCGATGACCGCTTGCGGCGGGGCTTCGCGGAGCGCGGCGAGCGTGTCCCAGTCGTCGAAGGGCAGGATTTCCGAGGTGTCGAAGCGCTCCGGCGGGAGGTCGGCCATAGCGGTCTCAAGCCGTGCGCGGCGCTGATCGAAGGGCAGGGGACGCAGATCGTCGCCTTGCCAATGCAGCACATCGTAGAGCCGCAGCGCCGCCGGGTGCGAGGCCAGAAGCGCCTTGCCCGGTGATTTCCGCCCCAGCCGTTTCTGCAGGTCGCCGAAGGGCGCGACCTCGGTACCGCGCCGCACGATCAACTCTCCATCGAGCGCGCCCTCGAAGCCCATATGCGCGACGATATCGGGGAAGGCGGCCGAGATATCCTCGCCCGTGCGCGAATAGAGCCGTCGCTCGCCACCCTCGGCCACGGCCTGCACGCGGATGCCATCCCATTTCCATTCGGCGGTGAACGCGGCCGGGTCGAGCGCGTCGAGGCCATCGCGGTCGATCGGAGTGGAGAGCATCACCGGGCGGAAGGGGGCAAGACCCATCCGTTCGGGCTTCTCCCCGCCCTCGATCCAGTCGAAAAGCGGCTGATAGGGCGGGGTGAGCCCGTGCCAGATCTCCTCGATCTCTTCCAGCTCCGGCGTCCCGAGCCGCGCCAGCGCCACGCGGGCCAGCCGCGCCGAGACGCCCACGCGCAGCCCGCCGGTCGCGAGTTTCAAAAGCGCATAGCGTTCCGACGGCGCGAGCCGGTCGAGCCAGCCCGCGATCAGTGGACCGGCGCGGGTCTTTGGCGTGTCCTGCAAGGTTTCGACGATCATCGGCAGATCGAGGTCTTCCGGCGCGGCATCCGTGGGCCAGATCAGCGCGATCGTCTCGGCCAGATCGCCGACATAGTCGTAGCTGAGGGCAAACAGCTCCGGATCGACCCGCTCGCCCACCATTGCGCGCAGCACGGCGGGTTGCGCGCGGCCCAGTTCGAGCTCTCCGGTCAGCGCGGCCAGCGCATAACCGCGCTCGGGATCGGGTGCATGGCGCAGGTAATCGGCCAGCGCGTCGAGCTTGGCATTGCGCCCCGGCGTGAAGGCGAGACGTTCGAGAAGGCGCGCGAAGGCTTTCATTCCGGCTCCTCCTCATAGCCTACGAGGTGAAGCGGGCGGGCGACGCGGCCCTCCAGCTCAGCCCAACGCATCAGCGCCTCTTCGCGGCCATGCGTGATCCAGAGCTCGGCGGGGTCGATCTCGGTCACGGTGCGGGTCAGATCGGTCCAGTCCACATGGTCCGAGATCACCAGCGGCAGTTCCACGCCCCTCTGACGTGCCCGCGCGCGGATCTGCATCCAGCCCGAGGCAAACCCGATCACCGGATCGGCGAAGCGTTGCACCCAGGGGCTTGCGAAGGCCGAAGGGGGCGCGATCACCAGCGCCTCGCGCAGCGCCCGCGCCTCGGTCTTGTCCATCGTCGCGGGGCGCAGATCGCCGAGCGGAATTCCTTGCGCGATGTGGTAATCGCACATTTTCTGCAACGCGCCGTGGATATAGATCGGCGCATCATAGCCCGCTTCGCGCACAAGCATGATGACCCGTTGCGCCTTGCCAAGCGCATAGGCGCCGATCAGATGGGCGCGCTCAGGCGCGGCGCGCATCGAGGCCAGCAGCTTCGATATTTCGTCCGCCGGGTCGGGATGTTTGAACACTGGGAGCGCGAAGGTGGCTTCGGTGATGAAGGTGTCGCAAGGAACCGGCTCGAAAGGCGCACAGGATGGGTTTGAAACCCGCGCATAATCGCCGGAGGCCACGATGCGCTGCTCGCCCCGCGTCACCGCGATCTGCGCCGAGCCCAGCACATGCCCCGCGGGGTGAAAGCTGACATCGACGCCGCCCAGCGTGAGCGGCCCGTCATAGGGCTGGCGCTGACCCGCGAAACCCTCACCGTAACGGATTGCCATGATGTCGAGCGTCTCACGCGTCGCCAGCACGGAGCCGTGGCCCGCGCGCGCATGATCGGCGTGGCCATGGGTGATCAGCGCCCGACGCACGGGGCGGCTCGGGTCGATGAAGAAATCGCCCGCGGGGCAATACAGGCCTTCGGGACGTGGACTCAGAAGCGGATCGGGCATCGCATTCACTTAGCACATTGGTTGGGAAGTAAACGCTGGCGGTGCATTTCGGCTCATTTTGGCGGCAGCTTACGCAAGGTAAGTTTTTCGTAGTCGTGGTTGTTCCAAATCAAGGGAGATGCGAAAATTGCGTGGTAAAGTCATTCAATCTTGTAAGGGAGGCTATTATGGCGACGAAGAAGAGCCCTCCGGGGATGAACATGGCTGGCTGTATGCCGGTCCCCAATGTTGAGGGAATGAGTTCGATGATGGCGCCGCAACTGAAGATGATGGAGGCGGTGATCTCGCAGAATATCGAGGTGCTGGATTTTCTCAAATCGCGCTTCGAACGTGATCAGGAGATGGTGGGCAAGCTTGCCGACGAGGCCGACCCTCTCAAGGCGATGAGCCTTTGGGGCGAGTTCTGGCAACGTACCGCGAGCGATTACGCGACCGAGATGTCGAAGCTCGCAACCTCCATGACCAGCATCGCCGAGCGCGCCGTGCGTTCTGCCACCGAGGAAGGGGAGGCGATCGCAAAGGCGACCTCGGGAAAGTAGCGACTCGGACCGGCAAGCACGGGGTGAGCCTCGGCGACGTGCCGGTCTGAGGAAACGGATCCAGCTACGACAGCGCGGCGCGCCCCGGCCCGGGCGCGCCGCGCGATTTCATTTCGGGTTGCCCTCCTTGATGATCTTTTCGATCTGCGGTGTCAGCTTGGGCATGGTTTCCTGCATCAGTGCGACGACCTGCGGCTGAACGCTCTGCATGATTTTGGGCATTCGGGAGATGATCTTTTCGCCGACCGGAGATGTGTAGAAGGCGCTCATCGCCTTGATCTCCTGCAAGGTGAAGAGCTTTGCGATCGTCTCGTCCTGCGTTTCCATGATCTGCTTGAGCGGAGCAAGGAAGGTCGCCTGGAAGAGCGCGTCGATCTGGCGTTTCTGACCTTCGGAGAGCGGGCGGCCCTTCTCGGCCGCCATGGTGATGAGAGGTTGCGACATCTGCGCGATCATTGCCGTGAAATCGATATTGGCCATCGCCGCTTCCTTGTAAGGCTGGGCGGCGGCGACGCGTTCGGCAAAAGTGCTGGTGTCAGGCTGGATCGTATTAAGCGGCACGCCACCAAGCATGAGCGGCGCCTCGGGCGAGGTCTGCGTCTGCGCGAAGGCGGGCAGGGCGAGGGACAGTGCCAGGGCCGCGGCGGGAAGGGTGATATGTCTCATCGTCACAACTTTCTTTCATGAAATTCATGACGTGAGACTAGGGTGCGCCCGAGAACGCCCCAAATCAACGGATCGTGGTCGATGTCGTGATCTGCCGGGGATTACGGCTTGTAGATCCAGCCGCCGCCGAAGATGCGACCGCCTTCGGGCGCGTAGAAGACGCAGGCCTGACCGGGGCTGACGCCTTCTTCCGGCTCGATCAGCTCCACTTCGGCTTCGGTGTCCGATATCGGGCGGATGATCGCTTCGCGCGGCGGGCGGGTCGAGCGGACCTTGACCCGCAGGTTCCATTCGGGCCGCGAGGTGAAGGGTTCGTCGCCCAGCCAGTTGATCTCGCGCACCGGGATCGTCCGAGTCGAGAGCGCCTCTTTCGGGCCCACGACCACATGGCGCGTGTCGGGATCGAGCTTGACCACATAGAGCGGATCTTCGAGCCCGCCGATGCCAAGACCGCGGCGCTGGCCGATCGTGTAATGGATCACGCCGCGATGCTGGCCGAGCACATTGCCCTCCATATCGACGATATTGCCGGGATCGGCGGCGCCGGGGCGCAGCTTCTCGATGACGCTTGCGTAATTGCCGTTCGGCACGAAGCAGATGTCCTGGCTGTCGGGCTTGTCGGCCACCGCCAGCCCGTATTTCGCCGCCAGCTCGCGGGTTGCATCCTTGGACGGCAGGTGGCCTAGTGGGAAGCGCAGGTAGTCGAGCTGCTCGGGTGTGGTCGAGAACAGGAAGTAGCTCTGATCGCGGTTCGCATCGGCCGCGCAATGCAGCTCGGGGCCACGCGTGCCCATCTTGCGCTGAATGTAATGCCCCGTCGCCATGCAGTCGGCATCGAGATCCTTCGCCGTCTCCAGCAGGTCCTTGAACTTCACCCGCTCGTTGCAGCGAATGCAGGGCACCGGGGTCGCGCCGCCAAGATAGGCGTCGGCGAATTCTTCGATCACCGCCTCGCGGAAGGTGTTCTCGTAATCGAGCACGTAATGCGGGAAGCCCATTTCCTCGGCCACGCGGCGCGCATCATGGATGTCCTGACCCGCGCAGCACGCACCTTTTTTCGCCAGCGCCGCGCCGTGATCGTAAAGCTGCAGCGTCACGCCCACCACGTCATAGCCTTCCTCGGCCAGTTGCGCGGCCACGACCGAGCTGTCGACACCACCGGACATGGCGACGACGACGCGGGTTTCCGCCGGTGGCTTGGGAAAGCCCAGCGAGTTGAGCGGCTGATCCTTGGGCATGCTGAAGCGTCCTTTAACGAGATCCGCAGGAATATAGGAAAATGCGAGCTACTCACAACCCCGCGTTTCACCCGCTGTTAAGCCCGCCGCGCGCAATCTTGCCGGCGTGAAGATGACGAGGGGGTGAGCCCATGTATCTCAAGAAAGTCGATGGTCCGCGGGCGGTCACGCTCGCCGATGGCACCATCCTGACCCGTGCCGATCTGCCGCCGGTGGAAACGCGCCGTTGGGTCGCCAGCCGCAAGGCGACAATCGTGCAGGCAGTCGCCCATGGGTTGATCTCGCGCGGTGAGGTGATCGAGCGCTACGAACTGTCCGATGAAGAGCTGGATCTATGGATAGAGGGAATCGCCCGACACGGCATGCAAGGTCTCAAGGTGACGGCGATTCAGAAAAATAAACAACTTTAAGTTGTAAATCGGCGAAAACCTGCCAAGGTAAGAGGGTATTAACCAATTGATGTAAGTCTCGGTCCTGATCGAGGGATTAACGCGGAGTACCCAGGATGCGGATTTTGTTGGTGGAAGACGACCCGACCACGTCGCGCAGCATCGAATTGATGCTCACCCATGCCAATCTGAACGTTTATTGCACGGATCTGGGCGAAGAGGGCATCGATCTCGCCAAGCTCTACGATTACGACTTGATCCTTCTGGACCTGAATCTGCCCGATATGAACGGGCACGAGGTTCTGCGTCAGCTGCGCCTGGCCAAGGTGGATACGCCGATTTTGATCCTCACCGGCGCGGATGATACCGAGAACAAGATCAAGGGCTTCGGCTTCGGCGCCGATGACTACATGACGAAACCGTTCCATCGCGAGGAACTCGTCGCGCGGATCCACGCGATCATTCGCCGCTCCAAGGGACACGCCCAGTCGATCATCCGTACCGGCAAGATTGCGGTCAACCTCGATGCGAAGACGGTCGACGTCGATGGCAAGCCCGTGCATCTGACGGGCAAGGAATATCAGATGCTCGAGCTTCTCAGCCTGCGCAAGGGCACGACACTGACCAAGGAGATGTTCCTCAATCACCTCTATGGCGGCATGGATGAACCTGAATTGAAGATCATTGATGTCTTCATCTGCAAGCTGCGCAAGAAACTCGCCGATGCGACCGAGGGCGAAAACTATATCGAGACGGTTTGGGGGCGCGGATATGTGCTGCGTGATCCGGATCCGTCCGAAATGGAACGCCGCGTCGCGATGGGCGCGTAAACCTTCCCTCCAGCCGATGATCTCCGTCGTCACGGCTCTTTACGCCCCCTCGGCGCTTGCCTAAACCAAGGTCAGCACGAGGGGGTCTTTTCATGTCAGAGCTGTCCGGCACCGATATTGACGCGCTGAGCGAGGCTGCGGCCCGCGCCGAACTGCCCGATCTGGTCGCGAAGATCGAGGCGGCGAATACCGCTTATCACACTCATGATGCGCCCGAGATCTCCGACGCCGAATACGACTTGCTCAAACGCCGCCTGGCCGCGATCGAGGCGAAGTTCCCGTCCCTGAAATCCGAAACGTCTCCCACCGAACAGGTCGGCGGTCAGCTCGCCGAGGGGTTCGGCAAGATTACCCATGCCGTGCGGATGATGAGCCTCGCGAATGCGTTTTCTGACGAGGACATTACCGAGTTCGACGAGTCGGTGCGCAGTTTTCTCGGTCTGGCGGCCGATGCCCCGCTCGCCTACACCGCCGAGCCGAAGATCGATGGCCTCTCGCTGTCGATCCGCTACGAGAATGGCATTCTGATCCATGCGGCCACCCGTGGTGACGGGGCGGTCGGCGAGAACGTCACCGAAAATGCGCGGACCATTTCGGATATCCCCGAAACGCTCGTCGGTGCGCCCGCAATTCTTGAAGTGCGCGGCGAGGTCTATATGAGCCATGCCGATTTCGAAGCGCTTAACGCCCGTAACGAAGCCGCGGGCGAGAAACGGTTCGCCAATCCGCGCAATGCGGCCGCTGGCTCTCTGCGCCAGCTCGATCCGAAGGTCACTGCCGCGCGGCCGCTGAAATTCTTCGCCTATGCCTGGGGGGAGCATTCCGAGCCGCTCGCCGAGACACAGATCGAGGCCATCGCGCGGCTGGAAGCTCTCGATTTTAAAACGAATCCTCTGACCCGGCTTTGCGATGGCCCTGCTGAAATGCTCGCCCATTACCGAGAGATCGAGGCGCAGCGGGCCGCACTTGGCTATGACATCGACGGCGTCGTCTACAAGGTGAACGACCTCGCGCTGCAACGTCGATTGGGTTTTCGGTCGACGACGCCCCGTTGGGCGATTGCGCATAAATTTCCTGCCGAACTGGCTTGGACCCAGCTTGAGGGGATCGACATTCAGGTCGGGCGCACGGGTGCGCTCTCGCCCGTTGCGCGCCTGACCCCGGTGACCGTCGGCGGCGTCGTCGTCTCGAACGCAACGCTGCATAACGAGGATTACATTGCCGGGCGCGACTCCAAAGGCGAGGAAATCCGCGGCGGCAAGGATATCCGTGTTGGCGATTGGGTGCAGGTCTATCGCGCGGGCGACGTGATCCCGAAAGTCGCGGATGTGGATCTCGCGCGCCGCCCCGCCGATGCGACTCCTTACGAATTTCCGACCCATTGCCCCCGCTGCGGCTCCGAGGCGATCCGCGAAGAGGGCGATGCCGTGCGCCGCTGCACCGGCGGCCTGATCTGCCCCGCCCAAGCCGTAGAAAAGTTGAAGCATTTCGTCTCGCGTGCGGCCTTCGACATCGAAGGCTTGGGCGCGAAACAGGTCGAGCAATTCTACGAGGATGGCTGGATCAAGGAGCCCGCCGATATCTTCTCCCTCGAGGACCGTTACGGCCAGGGCTTGCAACAACTCAAGAACCGCGAGGGCTGGGGCGAGAAATCGGCGCGCAACTTGTTCGATGCGATCGCCGAGAAACGCAAGATCCCCTTGCAGCGGCTGATATTCGCGCTTGGCATCCGCCATGTTGGCGAGACCAGCGCGGGTCTTCTTGCAACCCATTACGGAACTTGGGAAAATTTTGAGACCGCAATGACGCGGGCGGAGATCGGGCAGGGGCCGGACTGGGAAGAACTGCTCTCGATCGACGGCGTGGGCGCGACGCTCGCGACCTCGGTCGTTACCACTTTCCACCAGGAGGCCGAGCGCGCGTCGATCGACCGGCTGACCGTCTATCTGACGGTCGAGGCGGCCGAGAAACCGAAATCCGACAGCCCCGTTTCCGGCCTGACGGTCGTCTTCACCGGCACGCTCGAGAAGATGACACGGGCCGAGGCGAAGGCCCGGGCCGAGGCGCTTGGCGCGAAGGTTTCGGGCTCGGTCAGTGCGAAAACTGATCTGGTCGTTGCGGGTCCGGGCGCGGGTTCGAAAGCGAAGAAGGCGGCAGAACTGAATATCCGCGTCATCGACGAAGACGAGTGGCTCGACCTCGCGGGGGGCGCATGAGCACGCGGCCGCAGGAACTGTTCGGGCTCTTCGCGGCCCTCGACAGCCTGCCCGGCATTGGCCCGAAAACGGCCAAATCCTTCGAAGGTCTCGCGATCGAGAGGCCGCGCGATGCGCTGTTCACGCTGCCCTATTCGGTGATCGACCGCCGCCCGGTCACGACCGTGCAGGGGGTGCCCGCAGGCACTACGGTGACAGTCGAGGTCACCATTGGCGCCCATAGCCCCGCGCGCAAACGCGGTGCGCCGGACCGGGTTTTGTGCCATGACGCGCAGACCGATATCACTCTGGTCTTCTTTCACGCGCGCGGTGACTGGCTGGCCAAGCAAATGCCGAACGGGTCGCGGCGGATCATCTCGGGCAAGCTCGAAGTCTATGATGGCATGGCGCAGATCGTGCATCCCGATTACATCCTGCCGCCCGAAGAGGCCGGCGAGATGCCGCGTTTCGAGCCGGTCTATCCGCTGACCGCGGGTGTGACGCAAAAGCTGATGGCGAAGGCGGCGGAGGGAGCGCTCTCCCGTGCGCCGGAGCTGCCCGAATGGATCGATCCGGAGCTGAAACGCCGCGAGGGTTGGCCTGATTGGCATGCCGCGATCACCAAGGCGCATCACCCCGAGGGGCTGTCGGATCTGACCGCCACCGCCCCGGCGCGTGCGCGACTCGCCTATGACGAGCTGTTCGCGCATCAGATGACGCTCGCGCTGGCGCGCCGTCAGGCGCGGCGCAAGAAGGGGCGGGTGACGCGCGGCACGGGCGCGCTGTCCTCGCAGGTGCTGGAAAGTCTGCCCTATAGGCCGACCGGTGCGCAGACCCGCGCGATTGCCGAGATCACGGGCGATATGGGCTCGGACCGACGGATGAACCGGCTGCTGCAGGGCGATGTCGGCGCGGGCAAGACGCTCGTGGCCTTCATGGCGCTGCTGACCGCGGTCGAGGCGGGCGGGCAGGGCGTGATGATGGCCCCGACCGAGATCCTCGCGCGTCAGCATCTCGACGGGCTTGCGCCGTTGGCCGCTGCTGCGGGCGTTCGGCTGGAGATCCTGACGGGCCGCGACAAGGGGGCGGAGCGCGCGAAGAAGCTTGCCGATCTGGCGTCTGGCGCAATCGGGATCCTCGTCGGCACCCATGCGGTTTTTCAGAAAGATGTGGAATTTCAGGATCTCCGGCTTTCCGTGATCGATGAGCAGCACCGCTTCGGCGTGGCGCAGCGGATGGAACTGGGCGCGAAGGGCGAGGCGGTCGATATCCTGGTGATGACCGCGACGCCGATCCCGCGCTCACTCGCGCTGGCGCAATATGGCGACATGGATGTGAGTCTCCTGGACGAGAAGCCGCCCGGTCGGACGCCGGTCAAGACCGCGCTTGTCGCGATGGAGCGGATGGGCGAGGTGGTCGAGCATCTGCGCAAGGCCGTGGCCGAGGGGCGGCAGGCCTATTGGGTCTGCCCGCTGGTCGAGGAAAGCGAGCGCGTCGATCTGAGCTCGGCGACGGACCGGTTCGTGGCGCTGCGCGCGGCCCTGGGCGAGGGCATCGTCGGGCTGGTCCACGGTCAGATGCCGCCCGCCGAGAAGGATGCCGCGATGGCCGCCTTCGTGAAGGGCGAGACCCGCGTGCTGGTCGCGACGACGGTGATCGAGGTGGGCGTGAACGTGCCCAATGCCTCGATCATGGTGATCGAGCGCGCCGAGAGCTTCGGCCTTGCCCAGCTTCATCAGCTACGCGGTCGGGTCGGTCGCGGTGCGGCTTCCTCGACCTGCCTGATGATCTATCAGTCGCCGCTGAGCGAGACCGCCGAGCGGCGCCTCGCGATCCTGCGCGAAAGCGAAGACGGGTTCCGCATCGCCGAGGAAGACCTTGCGATGCGCGGCGCGGGCGATGTGATCGGCACGGCGCAATCCGGCCTGCCGCAGTTCAGGGTGGCCGATCTCGAACGCCAGGCCGGGTTGATGGCCGTCGCTCAGTCCGATGCGCGCAAACTACTAAGCGACGATCCGGAGCTGACCAGCCCCCGTGGGCAGGCGGCACGCGTGCTGTTGTGGCTGATGGAGCAGGACCGTGCGATCAAATTGATCGGGGTTGGCTGACCGCTGGATCCTGCGTGTTCCGCACAGATGTTCTCAAATGTTCTTAAAAAGTTCTTTACAGCGGGAACGAAACATGAGAACAAATAAGAAACAACGGTGAAGGAGGTGCCACATGGCCAAGGAAATCAAAGAGATTCTCGACCGCAATCACGGCACGCTTCTGGCCGATGCGATTGGTGGCATCACGCTCTGCGCGAGCTTCGTTATCGCGCTCTGGCTGCCGGGGATGTTCTGATCCCGACCTGATTTTTGCCTACTGCCTCGCGCTTTTTGGCTGCCGCCCTGTCCCAAACTTGCGGCACTGCCTGTCCCAAGGCCCGCCTGTCCGGAAGCGCTTCCTTAGCCGCCGCTCTTACGAGTGGCGGCTTTTTTTATCATGCGGGGGATTGCGAGCGGGTTAACAGCTCTCGAGCGCTTCGAGCGTCGCCTCGGGGGCAAGCAGGATCGAGCCGTGGCGGTTCGGATAATCTCGCGCGGCGGTCAGAACCTCATACTCACCGAAGGGCGCGTCGGGGACCGGTCCGCCCTTGAGCATCGCGGCCAGTTGATCGCGCAGCTCCCGAACCTCATCTTTCGTTCGGCCGATCACATTCGCCCCGAAGATCGAAGCTGAAGCCTGACCCAGTGCACAGGCGTGCACGTTCTGGCTATAGCCCGTCACGCGCCCGTCGGTGCACGTGATCGAGACCTCGACGGTCGAGCCGCAAAGCGGCGCGCGCTTGCGCACCGTGGCATCAGGGGCGGGTAGTGGATCGGTCGCGGGCATATCGGCCGCCAGCGCGAGAATGCGCTGCGAATAGAGCTTGATCAGATCGGCATCGCTCATGGCTTCCCCCTTCGGCCCGTCCGGCGTAGATAGGACTTGCGCCTAAGGAAGGAAAGAGCCGATGCCATTCGACCCCGCCAGCCTCACCTATGATGCCAATGGTCTGATCCCCGCGATCGCGCAGGATGCGCTCTCGGGAGATGTCCTGATGATGGCCTGGATGAATGCGGAAAGCGTAGCGCGTACACTGGAAACGGGCCGCGTAACCTATTGGTCGCGCTCGCGGAAATCGTTTTGGGTGAAGGGTGAAACGTCAGGCCATGTTCAGGTGCTGCGCGAGATGCGGGTCGATTGTGACCGCGATTGTCTGCTGGTGCTCGTCGAGCAGGAGGGCCCGGCTTGTCATACGAACCGACGCTCGTGCTTCTACACCGCGATCCGCGAGGGTGAGGAAGTCGAGATCCTCAAACCGATGGAAGGCTGACGAGACGGTCGACTTCAGGTAGCTGGTGGCAGCCCCACCATGCGCCGGATATCGGCCGGGCTCGCCCCGTCGGCGCGGTATGTCGCGATGGCGCGGGCGTCGTCGCGCTTGGCAAGCCTCTTGCCATTCTTATCTCGGATTAAGTCGTGATGGCAATAGGTTGGCGTCGGGAGTTCAAGTAGGTTCTGGAGCAAAACATGGATCTGTGTCGCGTCAAAGAGATCGGCGCCGCGCGTGACATGAGTGATCCGCTGGGCTGCGTCATCGAGCACCACGGCGAGGTGGTAGGATGTGCCCATATCGCGCCGAGCAAGCACGACGTCTCCGACCTTTTCGATCAATTCGGTGCGGCTGATGTGATGCGTTCCCCGATGAATTTCGCAGATTTCCTCGAATTGGATGTCTTGGGCCGCGCGGGCCATATTCAGTCGTAGGGCTGCGTCGGGGAGCGTCTGGCCAGGTTTGCGCGCGCCGCTCTCGCGGCAGGTGCCGGGATAGATCAGCCCGTCGGGGCCGTAGCTGACGCCTTCCTGGGGAGCGGATACGGCGGCCTCAATGTCGCGGCGGGTGCAATTGCAGGCGAAGAGGAAATCTCTTTGCCACAGATTATCAAGGGCTTCGCGATAGATGTTGAGTCGTTCGGACTGGCGCATGACCGGGCCATCCCAGCTGAGCCCGAGCCAGCGCAGGTCGTCAAAGATTTGCTCTTCCCAATGCGGCCGAGCGCGGCTCTGGTCAATATCCTCGATGCGCAGCAGGAATTTCCCACCTGTGTTGCGCGCCATGTCATGGGCGAGGATCGCGCTATAGGCGTGGCCGAGATGAAGGGGCCCGGTGGGCGATGGCGCGAACCGGGTGATCACCTCAGCTTTGCCCTTCAAGCCATTGGTTGAACGAGTCCTTCGCGCGATCAGTGTAAGCCTTGTAGCGATCCTTGCGGCCGCGACGGCCCCCTTTTGCGTCGATCGGCGGGAAGAGCCCGAAATTGACGTTCATCGGCTGGAACGTCTTCGCCTCGGCGCCGCCGGTGATGTGGGTCACGAGCGCTCCCATAGCGGTATCGGGACCGGGCGGCGGCAACTCGCGGCCTTGCAGCTCTGCGGCGGCCATACGGCCTGCCAGAAGCCCCATCGCGGCACTTTCGACATAGCCCTCGACCCCGGTGATCTGTCCCGCAAAGCGAAGGTTCGGATGTGATTTCAGGCGCATCTGCGCATCGAGCAGCGTCGGCGAGTTGATGAACGTGTTGCGATGGATGCCGCCGAGTCGCGCGAATTTTGCCTGTTTCAATCCTGGAATCATTCGGAAAACAGCGGCTTGCGCGCCATACCTCATCTTGGTCTGGAAGCCGACAATATTGTAGAGCGTGCCGAGTGCGTTGTCGCGGCGCAGCTGCACCACGGCATAGGCCTTTGTCTGCGGGTCATGTGCATTCGTCAGCCCGACCGGCTTCATCGGGCCGTGGCGCAGCGTCTCGCGCCCGCGTTCGGCCATAACCTCGATCGGAAGACAGCCGTCGAAATAGCCCGCGGTTTCGCCCTCGTGGAACTCGGTCTTGTCCGCGGCCAGCAGCGCGTCGATGAACGCCTCGTACTCGTCCTTCGTCATCGGGCAGTTGATATAGGCGGTGCGCTCTTCCTCGGTCTCGCCCTTGTCGTAGCGCGACTGACGCCAGGCAACAGACATGTCGATTGTCTCTGCGTAGACGATGGGAGCGATCGCGTCGAAGAAAGCGAGACGCTCTTCGCCGCTGGCTTCGCGGATCGCTTGGCCCAGCGTTTCCGAGGTCAGCGGGCCGGTCGCGAAGATCCAATGTCCAGATGAAGGAAGTTCCGTAACCTCCTCCTCAACAAAGGAAATGTTTTCATGACCGCGCAGCGCCTCGGTCACAGAGTGCGAAAACGCCTCGCGGTCCACGGCCAACGCGCCACCGGCCGGCAGGCGGTGTTTGCGGGCCATTTCCATGATCAGCCCGTTCGCGGCCCCCATCTCCCAATGGAGCTGACCGACCGCGTTGCGCTCGTCATCGTCGGAGCGGAACGAGTTCGAGCAGACCATCTCGGCGAAGTTGCCGGTCTGGTGGGCGAAGGTCTCGACCTTGGGCCGCATCTCATGCAGCACCACGCGGATGCCGGCATTGGCCGCTTGCCAGGCCGCTTCCGAGCCTGCCATGCCGCCGCCGACGATATGGAGTTCCTGTGTCATGGCCGCTCATTTAGTGGCCCGCGCGCGAAAAGGGAAGCGTCAGCCTGCACGCCCGAAAAGCGCATCCACCGACCAACGTCCGGGCCCGTGCAGCGCGACATAGAGATAGCCGCCCGTAAGCGCGATGTTCTTGAGCAGCATCACCATGTCTGTCGCGCGAGCGAACTCGCCATAGTCGATGATCCCGGAGGCGAGCGTGAAGGCGGCCATCGCGAGCGCCACGAGCCGAGTCCAGGCGCCGATGATCAGCAGGAGCCCCGTGCCAATCAGGAACCAGAACACCGGGCCGGTGAGATAGCCTGAAAGACCGTCGGCCTCGAGCCTTGCAGAGAATTTCGCGAAATCCATCGCCACATCCATCCCCGCCATCACGAAGAGCGTGGCCATGAGTGTGCGGGCGAGAAGGGACAGAAACGGGTCGAGACGCAGGAGAAAACGCTCCATCAGATCACCTTTTCAGTTGGTCCCGCCGAGGTTGCGTCCCGGTGGCGGTGCCGCCTGATAGCGCGGGGGAGCGCGCCCGGCCATGTGACGCAGGCGCGCAGCCGAGGATCAGTCCAGCGCGAACGTTCCGCGCGCGAAGAGGCCGTCAAGCGGGCGCACGGGCGCGAAGGGCTGGTTGCGCACGCCATGACCCGTTGCGCCGAAACGGGTCGTCAGCCCGATCACTACGCGGGTTTCGTCTTTCGAGGCGAAGCTGCCCGAAAAGGCGGAATGTTCTATCCGCGCCGAGAGGGTCACGGGGCCGTCACCGATGCGGTGGCGCAGGCCGAGGCTCGCGGTGGTTTCGCGGGCGGAATAGCTGAATTCGTCGATATCGGTGGCCGCGAGACTGGCGGTGAGTGCCGTGCGGCTGCTCAGCGCGTAGCGCGCGGAGAGGCGGGCGAAGACGAAATCATTGCTGCCCGGCTTTACGCTGCCAAGGCCGGCGCGCGCAGAGACGGAGCCGCGCGCGCCGACCGCCCAGATCCCCTCGGCGCCGATCGCCCAGGATGTCTGGCTTTCATGGCTGGTATCTCCGACCGCCGCGAAGAGCCCGTATTTGGCGCGTTCGGTTGGTGCCATGTAGAGATGCGCTGCGAGATCGCCCCGCCAGCGCGGCCCCGCATCCGAAGCGCCCAGATCGATTTGCAGCCCATGCACATCGGTGATGGCGAAATCGGCGTTCAGATCGGCACGCGTGACACCGAAATCGCCGCTGCCTTTCTCGAGCGAGAAGCTGACGGCAGTGAAGCCGAGCGAACTCTGCGCCGTGGCGTTCTGGGGCAGGGCCGTGAGCAGGAGGGCGGCGGGAAGGAGGGCTTTGAACATGTGTGCTACCTCGACATTTGCGGCAAGGCCGGTCTTCGCCGGCTGCGCGGCCACCTGCGAGGGAAGGTGCGCGACTATCTGCTCTCGTTGTGTCAGATCGGGAAGCGTTAAAGAAGGCTTAAACTTTACAAAGGGTTAATGTCCGGTGCGTCGGCCCGGTATAGAGAGGTCCGGCGCTGAGCCGGACCTTTTTCTGAATCCTGAAACCTCAGAAGGTCGGGCGGTAGTGGAAGAGTTCGCCTATTTCCCGCCATCTGGATAGAACCACCCATGGTGCATGGCGCTGAGCGTGATGCGGTCAGTCTCGCCGTAATGCAGATCGAGCGCCGCCATATCGAGCGGGACTTGCGAGCTGAAATCAGGCCCTGCACGCGCCTCAATCTTCCAGCGGCCCGGCGTATTGAGCGCTTCGAGCCCGCGTTGGTTGTAATGCCATCTATGAGTTATTTCGCGTTTCTTGAGGGGGTTAGATTACACGAAAAGCCCCCGTTCTCATGGAACGGGGGCTTTGAAATTTGCTTTGCACGGATGCGTCGCTGAATGGGAACAGGGATGACGCCCCGGCGCCGATATCAGCTATCGGCTTCGGGGGGCGTGTCCGGAGAGGTCTCGCCCGCCGCCGCGCTGCCATCCTCTTCGAGCAGGTCTTCCTCGTCACCCTGATCGGCGATCCGCGCGACCGAGACCACATGCTCGCCCTTTGCCGTGTTGAACACCCGCACGCCACCGGCCGAGCGTGAGCGGAAGGAGATATCCTCCACCGGGCAACGGATCGACTGGCCCGTTGAGGTGGCGAGCATGATCTGATCGCCCATTTCGACCGGGAAGGAGGCCACCAGCGCCCCGCCGCGCATCGCCTTGTCGATCGCGGTGACGCCTTGGCCGCCGCGGCCGCGGGTCGGGTAGTCGTGGCTTGAGCTGATCTTGCCCGAGCCGCCCGCCGTGATCGTGAGGATCAGATCCTCGGCCGCCGACATTTCGGCATAGCGCTCGGGGCTGAGCTGCCCCTCGGCCACGGGTTCTTCGTCCTCGTCCACCTCGTCCTCGGTCACGCCGGCCATCAGACGGCGCTGCTTGAGATAGGCGGCGCGCTCTTCCGAGGCGGCCTCGAAGTGCCGGATCACCGACATCGACACGACGATATCGTCATCGGCCAGACGGATGCCGCGCACGCCGGTCGAGTCGCGACCCTTGAAGATGCGGACCTCCGGCACCGGGAAGCGGATCGCACGACCCTTCGCGGTGACCAGCATCACGTCATCCTCTTCGGTGCACGGACGCACGTTCACGAGGCTCACGCCCTCGGGCAGCTTCATCGCGATCTTGCCGTTGCGCTTGATATTGGTGAAGTCCGAGAGCGCATTGCGGCGCACCGAGCCATCCGATGTCGCGAAGAAGACCTGGGTGTTTTCCCATTCCTCCTCGGGCGCATCGACCGGCATGATCGCGGCGATGGAGACCCCGGTCGGGATCGGCAGGATATTCACGATCGCCTTGCCCTTGGACTGGCGCGAGCCGAGCGGCAGGCGCCAGCACTTGAGCGAATAGACCATCCCGTCGGTGGTGAAGAACAGAAGCTGCGTGTGGGTGTTGGCGACGAACAGGGTGGTGACCGTGTCGTCATCCTTCAGCGCGCCACCCGAAAGCCCCTTGCCGCCACGCTTCTGGGCGCGGAAATCGGCCAGCGGCGTGCGCTTGATATAGCCGCCCTGGGTGATCGTCACGACCATGTCTTCGCGCTCGATCAGGTCTTCGTCGTCGAGATCGCCCGCCCAGTCGATGATCTCGGTGCGGCGCGGCACGGCGAAAAGCTCGCGCACCTCGCGCAGCTCGTCCGAGATGATCGCCATGATCCGCTCGCGCGAGGCGAGGATGGCGAGGTAGTCGCGGATCTTCTCGGCCAGTTCGGCCAGTTCGTCCGTGACTTCCTTCACGCCGATCTGGGTCAGGCGCTGCAGGCGTAGATCGAGGATCGCGCGGGCCTGGGTTTCCGACAGGTTATAGGTGCCATCGTCGTTGACCGGGTGCAGCGGATCGTCGATCAGCTTGAGATATTCGACGATCTCATGTGCGGGCCAGCGACGCTCCATCAGGCGGGTACGCGCCTCGGCCGCATCGGCCGAGCTGCGGATCGTCGCCACGACCTCGTCCACGTTCGAGACAGCCACGGCGAGACCGCAGAGAATGTGACTGCGTTCGCGCGCCTTGCGCAGCTCGAAGGCGGTGCGGCGTGCGACAACTTCCTCGCGGAAGGTGATGAAATAGCTCAGGAATTGGCGCAGCGTCAGCTGCTCGGGGCGACCGCCGTTCAGCGCCAGCATGTTGCAGCCGAAAGAAGTCTGCAGCTGCGTGAAACGGTAGAGCTGGTTGAGCACCACATCCGGCGTTGCGTCGCGCTTGAGCTCGATCACGACGCGCACGCCCACGCGATCGGATTCGTCAGCGATGTTCGAGATGCCCTCGAGCTTCTTCTCGCGCACGAGATCCGCGATCTTCTCGATCATTGCGGCCTTGTTCACCTGATAGGGGATCTCGTCGACGACGATCGCGTAGCGGTCCTTGCGGATCTCCTCGATCCGGGTCTTGGCGCGGATGATGACCGAGCCGCGGCCCTCGAGGTAAGCCTTGCGCGCGCCACCCCGTCCCATGATCTGACCGCCGGTCGGGAAGTCGGGGGCGGGCACGATCTCCATGATCGCCTCGTCCGACATGTCGGGGTTTTCGATCAGCGCGAGCGTGGCATCGACCACTTCGCCGAGGTTATGCGGCGGGATGTTCGTGGCCATGCCGACCGCGATCCCGCCCGCGCCATTGACCAGCATGTTCGGGAAGCGGGCGGGCAGAACCGTCGGTTCCTGTTGCTTGCCGTCATAGTTGTCCTGGAAATCGACCGTGTCTTTCTCGATATCGGCGAGAATGTAATTGGCCGGTTTCGCCATGCGCACTTCGGTGTAGCGCATCGCCGCCGCGTTATCGCCATCCATCGAGCCGAAGTTGCCCTGACCATCGAGCAGCGGCAGCGACATCGAGAAGGGCTGCGCCATGCGCACCAAAGCGTCATAGATCGCGGCATCCCCATGCGGGTGATACTGACCCATCACGTCGCCGACCGGGCGTGCCGATTTGCGGTAAGGCTTGTCGAAGGTGTTCCCGGTTTCGTGCATCGCGAAAAGGATGCGCCGGTGCACGGGTTTCAGACCGTCGCGCAGATCGGGAATCGCGCGGCTCACGATCACGCTCATCGCGTAATCGAGATAGGCGGTTTTCATCTCGTCGGCGATGGAAACGGTGGGGCCGAGATAGGTCGGACGCTGAGGCGTCTCGGGGCCGTTTTCTTCGGTTTCCGGCGTTTCAGGAGTGTCGGTCACGCGCGCCTCGAATTCTCTAGATATTGTTGTCGGACCTTATAAAGGCCGCAAGCGGCTGGCGCAATCGTCGATAGGGCGCAAGCGGGGCGCGCGTCGCGTCAGGAAGGTGCCACGCCATCCATTTTGTCGCGTTGAGAATGAAAAAAGGCGGCCCCGCAGGACCGCCCTTCCGATAGTTTCGGGAGAGGATCAGCCTTTCGGGCCGATCATCTGTTCCGGGCGCACGACGCGGTCGAAGGTTTCCTCGTCGACGAAGCCGAGCTTGATCGCTTCTTCCTTCAGCGTGGTCCCGTTCTTATGCGCGGTCTTGGCGACCTTGGTGGCGTTGTCGTAGCCGATCGTCGGCGCGAGCGCGGTGACCAGCATCAGCGACTCGTGCAGCAGCTTCTCGATACGCGGCTCGTTGGCCTCGATGCCCGCGACCATGTTGTCGGTGAAGGCCGAGGCGCTGTCGCCCAGAAGCTGCATGGATTGCAGCACGTTGTAGCTCATCATCGGGTTATAGACGTTGAGCTCGAAATGGCCCTGCGAGCCGGCGAAGCCCACCGCCGCGTCGTTGCCCATGACATGGGCGCAGACCATGGTCAGCGCCTCGGCCTGGGTCGGGTTCACCTTGCCCGGCATGATCGAGGAGCCCGGCTCGTTTTCCGGCAGGATCAGCTCGCCCAGACCGCAGCGCGGGCCCGAGCCCAGCAGGCGGATGTCGTTGGCGATCTTGAAGAGCGAGGCGGCCACGGTCTTCAGCGCGCCCGAGAACATCACCATCGCGTCATGTGCGGCGAGCGCTTCGAACTTGTTGGGCGCGGTGACGAAGGGCAGGCCCGTGATTTCGGCCATGTTGGCGGCGACCGTTTCCGCCCAGCCTTTTTGGGTGTTCAGGCCGGTGCCGACGGCGGTGCCGCCCTGGGCGAGTTCATAAATGTCGCCAAGGCAAGCCTCGACGCGCTCGATGCCCTTCTTGACCTGATGCGCATAGCCCGAGAATTCCTGGCCCAGCGTCAGGGGCGTCGCATCCTGGGTGTGGGTGCGGCCGATCTTGATGATGTCCCTGAAGGCCTCGGATTTGGCCTCGAGGGCCGCGTGCAGCTTGCGCAGACCCGGCAGAAGCACGTCGCGCGCCTGCATCGCGATGCCGACATGCATCGCGGTCGGGAAGGTGTCGTTGCTGGACTGGCCCATGTTGCAGTGATCGTTCGGGTGGACCGGGTCTTTCGTGCCCATCACGCCGCCGAGGATCTCGATCGCGCGGTTGCCGATCACTTCGTTGGCGTTCATGTTCGATTGCGTGCCCGAGCCCGTCTGCCAGACGACGAGCGGGAAGTTGTCGTCGAACTTGCCCTCGATCACCTCGCCGGCGGCCTCGATGATCGCATCGGCGATCTTCGCGTCCATCTTGCCCTGGGCCTTGTTGGCCATCGCACAGGCTTTCTTGATCACGCCGAGCGCGCGGATGATCGGGACGGGCTGGCGCTCCCAGCCGATCGGGAAGTTCAGGATCGAGCGCTGCGTCTGCGCGCCCCAATATTTGTCGGCGGGAACTTCAAGCGGGCCGAAGCTGTCGGTTTCGGTACGGGTCGCGGTCATCGGTGGGCCTCCAATAAGCAACTAGGTCGCGCAGGTCATAGGACGATGGCGAGGATTCTGCAATCGGTATGCGAAGGTATACGGTAAATCTGCGGGCCCGCATTCCGCTCTCGAAGATCCGCGTTGGTCAACTGGGAAAGACCCGAGGCGTCCGGATTTTCGCGGCGCATGCAAAGCGTGCGCCGCGAACCGGAATGAAGCCGATGCGGCCCCGCGCTTACTTGCGGAACTTGTCGAGGCTGACGACCTCGGCCTCGCCGCGGGGCGGAGTGTCCTCGGAAGCCTCATCTTCTTCGAGATCGTCTTCGTCTTCTTCGTCATCGTAATCCTGCGTCTCGAAACGCAGGCCGAATTCGACCGAAGGGTCGACGAAAGTGGTGATCGCATCGAAGGGCACGACCAGCGGTTCGGGCGAATTGCCGAAATTGAGCGTGATCGAGAAGTCGTCCTCCCGAACCTCGAGATTGTCATACCAGTGTTGGATCACGATGGTCATCTCTTCGGGGTAGCGCTCGCGCAGCCAGTCCGCCAGTTCGGCGTCAGGATGGCGGGTGTCGAAAGTGATGAAGAAGTGATGCTCGCCCGGCAAACCGTTATCCGCAATATCGCGCAGCACGGTCTGGATGAGCCCGCGCATCGCGTCGTGCATCAGGTTGCCGTATTCGATCGATCGCGTCATGGCCGGTCCCTCTCGTCTCGGGCTCAGCATAGGGGATTCGTTGGAAGAGGAAAGGGGGGTGAGCGGCGCCGCGAGGGCTCGTCTCGATGAGAGCGCTCGAGGGACGAGATCGAAGCCAAGTATGCCTGATATGCAAGCCGCCCCGCAGGTTCACAAAGGATCGTGGAGCGGGATTGGCAAGCAACGGCAAAGACGACGAGGTACGAGAGCGCCGTTATCTCAGGCTTTCTCCCGACAGGCACAGCGCCGCGGTGTCTTGTGGCATCAATTCCAGTGCCTCGAACAGGGCAATCACATCGTAATTGTTGTAAGCCTCGACGATCTTGTCGTTCGCGAAGCGCATCGCAACCTGCCCGGAAAAAACGACAGGCTGACCGGTCTGTGAGGAGCGCCCGTCAATCTGCAATAGCAACCAGAGCCAGTCCCCGGCTTCGAAATGGCGCAAGACGGTGATCTTGATATCGGTAAGATGAGCGCGCAGCGCGGGAACGAGTTCGTGAAATTCCTCGGGCCGCAATTCCAACCCCGGCATCAGCCCGTTGGCCTGCGCGGCCGTGTCGAAGAGCGTATCGATCCGGTCGAGCTCTCCTGCGCCCCAGACGGCGTTCAGCCAGGCTTCGATTTCATCGCTTCGGGCCATGTCGCACTCCTCTCATCTTCGGATTGGAGCAGCATCGCCGCGTAAGCTTGCGGTTCGGTTAACGCCGGTCGCATTTCGCAAAGAGAGGGGGAAAGTGCAGGATTCTGTTGCAAGGCTCCTGCGGGCCCCGCCTTACGCTGCTAAGCGCAAGGAGTTAGGTTTCGGTTACCCGAGCTGCTTACGCAGCCAGAGCGACCGGAGCACGGTTGTCGTTGGCAACTGTACGTTTTGCACCGATAACGGTGGTGGCTCACCGGGACAAAGCAAACCCCTTTAGACGTTCGTCGATCCTGTTTCGGCCCCATGTGCCCCCAACGAAGGAGTTTTGGTGGAGCCGCCGGGTACCGCCCCCGGGTCCGATCCGCTTATTACGAGCGCGTTTATGTCCATAGTCCCCGAGATCGGGAACAGTGCGAATATAGGCGGGCGCGAGGCGGGCTTCAAGGCGTGGATCGCGTTGAGCGGTTTGTTAACCAATGCAGGTCTATCACCGAGTCGAGGTCAAGAATTGGCTGGCGAGGACGGGTGATGACCGAAAAGACGATCCTGATCGACCTGACGACAAGCTATGCGTTCCGGCACTGGAAGCCGATGGGTATTCTGCGCGTCGAGCACGAAGTCTGGCGGGGTTTTCAAGCGCATTTCGGGGCGCGTGCCTGTGGCGTCATTTATGACGGCGCACGCGATGGGTTCTATCGCATTCCGCAAGAGATCTTTGACGAGTTGATCTTTCGCAATGGCTGTCACCCGGTCGCACCGGAGCGCGCGGTGAGTGCACGTAGCCGCTGGCGCAGCTGGATGCGGATCGGGCGGTTCCTTTGGCGCGCGCAGCGTAGCCGCAAGCGGTTTCGCGGCGCGCATGAGGCCGCGCGGTCCTCCCGTGAAGAGGCGATCGCAGGTGAGCTCTTGCACCTCAGCGTGCAGGAATACGGATTGATGCGCCGAGCCCTGGTTGCGCTTGAGCGTGTATTCCCGGCGCTTGCGGTGAGGATCCAACAGCTCGATGCGCTCCACCACCGGGCACATTATGGCCTGTTGCGCACGGTGCACGAGGATATCTGCACCCCCGCGAACCGGATCGACCCTCGAGAGGTGGGAGATTACGTCTCGGCGGGCGGGTTCTGGTCGGATGATCGTTATCGCTGCGCCTACCGGATGCGGACCGAGCATGGCTGGCGCGTGCGCTATTACATCCACGACCTGATCCCGGTGCTCTGGGGCCATCTGGCCGAACCGACGACGCGCAAGACCTATCCCCCGGCGCTGCACTGGATGCTCTGGGGTGTCGACCAGGTCTGGACCAACTCCGAGACGACCCGGTGCGATCTTCTGGCTCATGCTCAGGCCCACGGCTACCCCGCGCTTGATCCCGAGAAGGTCGAGCCGATCCTTCTCGGGGCCGATGCCGCGCTCGGGGCAAGCGAGGCGGCGATACGAGCCGGGATCTTCGTGCATCGTCAGCTGGAGCCGGGACGGTTCGTTCTGATGGTTGGCACGCAGGAGCCGCGCAAGAATTACGATTTTGTCTACAGGCTCTGGCGGGCGCTGAATGAGCGTCATCCGGGCGAGGTAATGCCGCTGGTCTGGGTCGGGCAGCCGGGCTGGTTGATCGGGCCGCTGCTGGAGATGGTGCGCAACGATACCGGGCTGCCCCATGGTGCGATCCGGATTTTCGCCGATGTCGAGGATGCTGAACTGGCCGAGCTTTACCGCGCGTGCCGCTTCACGATCTACGCCTCTCATTACGAGGGTTGGGGCTTGCCGGTGGTCGAGGCGCTCTCGCATGGCAAGCCGTGCCTGACATCTGATGCACCTGCGCTGATTGAAGCGGGCGGCGGGGCATCAGAGCCGATCGGGCTTTTCGAGGGCGAGCGCTGGCTTGCTCGCTGTCACGGCCTGATGACGGATGAGGCCGCCTATGCGGGCGCGCTCGCTCGCGCGGCACGGTTTCGGGCGCGCGGCTGGGGGGCATTTCGCGAAGATCTCACCTCCAGTTTCGAGGCTTTGGACAGCGCAACCAAGTTTCAGGTTAGGGAGGATGCCGCATGAAGATCGCAGCCTTCGGTCATTACCCGATCCACCGCCCGCTCCATGGCGGCCAGCGCAGAGTTGCGGCGATTGCAAGCGAGGCGCGCGCGGCGGGCCATGTCTTTCGCTATGTGCCGGTCTATTCCACCCGCGGCTATCCCGACGGCTCGCCTGATGAGCGCAAGACCGCCGTGCCAGAGGCGCGGTTGGACCAGCTGCATGATCCGCAACGGCGCGAGGATCTTCATTTGGCGCAAATGCTCTCGGATGACCCGCTGGTCGAGCGGCTGCTTGACGATCTGCGCCGCTTTGCGCCCGACGCGGTCCAATTCGAACATCCCTGGCTGTACCCGCTTTTCGCGGAGGCGCTGGAGCATGATCCCGCGTTGCGTCAAGCGAAGCTGATCTATTCGGCCCATAACGTCGAGGCCAAGCTGATCGACCCGCGCTGGCGCGCAGAGGCTCTGAGGCTCGAACGTGACCTCGTTGCCCGCGCCGACCTCGTGATCGCGGTCAGCGCCGCGGATGCGCAGGTCTTTGACGGTTGGCGTGCGCCAAAGCAGCGTCCCTGCATAATCGCCTCGAATGGCTGCTGGCCACCCGATCTTGCCGCTGTGCCACCGGCACCTCTTGACGGTCCCTTCGCGCTTGTTGCGGGCTCGGCCCATCCGCCCAATGCGACAGGCTATTGGGAAAGCTTCGGTGAGATCGCCGGGTTCCTGCCGCCCGGTTCGCGCCTGGCAATCGCGGGGGGCATGAGCCATCTGATCACCGCCGATGACCGGTTTCAACGCTACCAGCGGATGAACGCGGAGTTCATCGCCATGCTCGGCACCGTCGAGGAGGATGTGCTGAGCGCTCTTCTCCATCATGCGCGGGTCATCTGCCTTCCGATCACTGAAGGGGGCGGCACCAATCTCAAGACCGCCGAAGCGCTGATGTGGGGCAAGCCGATTGTCGCGATGCGCCCGGCGCTGCGTGGCTTCGAGGAAGCCGAAGCGATGAGCGGTGTCTATGTCGCCGATGATCCGGTGCAGTTCCGAACCCTGCTGCGCGAGGCAATGACCGGGGCGCTCGGCTCGCTGCGCAGCGTGGCCGAGACCGCGCGCTACGGCTGGTCCGCGCAGCTCGCCCCCCTGATCACCCGTTACGAGAGTGTGCTGTGATGAAAGACTTTCCCCTGATACCGAGCGTCGATTTTTCAGATCCCGGTTTCGAGACGCGCGCGGCTGCAAGCCCCGAAGTGATCGACGCGCTGTTTCGTGCCTGGCTCGGACGGCCAGCGAAAGAGGGGGCGCAGGCAGCGCTCAAAGACCGCCAGGCCAACGTCGCGCAGGTCGAGCGCGAGCTGCGCGGATCGCAGGAATATCAACGCACGGCACGGCTCCTGCGGGATCAGGATCGCACACAATACGATGGTGCGATGCTTTATATTGCGCCAGCGCGGGTGATGTTCTGTCCGATCGCGAAAGTGGCGAATACCTCGGTGAAGGACTGGGCGCTCAGGCTTTCGGGCGATGGGCGGCCCAATCCGGGCTCGTCGCACTACTGGCTCGACTCCGGACAGAACAAGATGCAGGCGCGCCACTGGGCGTTCGCCTTGCGGGACCGGGTGGCGCGCGATCCAGACTGGGCCTCGGTGGCGCTGCTGCGCAATCCGGTGGATCGTCTGGTGAGCTGTTATTGCGACAAGTTCGGGCGCAATCGCGCGCAGGAGTCGGTGCTTCATCACACCCGCGCGGTCTATGCTTTCTTCAACGGAGGCATGGAGCCCGATACCGATATGGTCCAACGCGGGCTGAGTTTTCGGCAGTTCTGTTTCTACATCAACGCCACCGCGCGCGAGGTACAGGATTCGCATTGGGCCGCGCAGTGGAGCTATTTGCAGAACCGCCGCTGGGACCGGCTCTTTGCGCTCGAGAAGATCGAGAGTTTCGAGGCCTTCCTGCGTGATCGTCTGCCGCCCGCGTTGCGCGAGATTGGCTTGGGAATGACAAACGCCGTCGAAAAGGCGGCGAAGTCTCACGTGGCAGATCTCTCCGATGCGCTGCCGGGTGAGTGGCTTGCAGATCGCAACCCGCCCTATGCGGCCTTTCTGACAGAGGATATCCACGGCTTCATCGGCGACTATTACGCGCTCGATTTCCAGCTTCACGAGAAGGCGCGCGCCGAGAGCTAGCCGCTTTCGGCCGGGGTGCCGAGGAGTGTCATCGCGACCCCGAGCCCCGTGAGTGCCACGAAAGCGTAGCGTTTCGGTCCGGTGCTTCGGATCGCCGCGAGCGCCGCCTGCAGCGCGTAATAGCCCGCGAAAGCCCGCGACGCGTAGGAGATGATCGCAAAGAGATCAGTGGTCCAAGTCAGCGTGATGCCTGCGGCGATCAAGACGGGATAGGCAAGTTTCGGTGCGATCCGCCCGCGCGAGAACTCCGAAACCAGCCCGCCCGCGCCCTCGGTGTCGGCGACGGCTGCGGAGAATTGTGCCGCCAGTGCGGTGGCGACCAGCATTGCGGGCAAGATCGGGGAGACGACCCGC
Organism: Thioclava pacifica DSM 10166; assembly: GCF_000714535.1. GTDB lineage: Bacteria > Pseudomonadota > Alphaproteobacteria > Rhodobacterales > Rhodobacteraceae > Thioclava > Thioclava pacifica. The sequence goes on from NZ_AUND01000034.1 coordinate 68,315, forward strand.
ATCATGTCGATGATCGCCGTTTCGGTCAGGTCATGGGCATTGGGCGCGAAGATATAGGCAAGCAGCAGGATATAGACCATGTAGATCGCGCTCGACATGAGTTGGGCCCATTTCATCGCGGCGATCCGGCTGGGCGGGTCGTAACTCGCTCCGAGATAGCGTGCGGTTTCGAACCCCTGAACGATCACGATCAGTCCGAAGAGGAGCCGCACCGCGTCCCATGTACCCAAGGTCGGCGCGTCGATGACAAGCGCCCCGGCGACGGCGGTCTTGCCGAAATAGACGGCGAGGCCAAGAAGGAGCCCCGCGATGATCGCGAGATTGAGCGAGAGCGACGCATATTCCATCCGTTCGAGCGCCCGGAACCCTCCGGTGAACCCGGTGATGGCGACGAGCGCGAGCATGGAGGTCGTGACGATCCGCGCCGTGACATGGCTGTTCCACGGCGTGAGCGAAACCGCGAAGGCCCCAAAGAGATTGAGGTAATAGGTGACGGAGATCACATAAGCGAAAGCCAGCGCGATCTGGGACAGAGCCTCGATCCGGGCGGTCAGTGGTGTGCCGGTCTGCGTCTCAGAGGCGATGTTGCGCCGAACAGCGGCGCCGAAGAGCCAGGCCGCGATGCATAACGACGCCATCGCCAGCGGGGCGAAGGCTCCGAAACGAACCTCGAGAATGGGGCCGAGAACGAGAAAGCCTGATCCGATGATCGATGCGAGCGGGGTAACCATCGCGCGCCATCTGGGAAGCTTGCGCAGCTTCGGCAGATACATGCTCCCGAGAACGATCAGGGCGAGCAGGAAGATGGCGGTGTCGAGGAGCATCAGGTCGGGCTTTGATGAGAGTGGTTTGCGATACTTAGCATGGCTGAGGCAATGAAAAAGGGCCGCGGTCTCCCGCGGCCCTTCGCAATGTCGGCATCATGGCTTGATCAGAAGCCGGCCTTGATTTTCTCGAACTCGGCCAGTTGCTTCTCGCGCAGTTCGGGCGAGTTCGGCGTCTGGGCGAGGATCGGCGCTTTGATCGGGGTCAGACCCGCGGTCACGAGCTCTTCTTCCGGCACGAGCTTCATCGCTTCGGTATTGGTGTGACCATAGCCGATTTCGTCGACCAGTACCGGGCCCGCTTCGGGGCGCGTCCAGGCATTGATGAAATCATAGAGCTTGTCTTCCGAGCCGGGGCCGTCCTTGAGGTTCACGAAGCCGCAGAACCAGGTCGAGGAGCCCTCTTTCGCTTCGCGCTGGAAGGCGACAGGGTAGTTGTCATCCTGAAGGTAAGCCACGCCGTCATTCCACGACCAGGCGACCAGAACCTCGCCCGAGGCCATCAACTGAGCCTGCTGCGATGGGTCGGTCCAGTAGCTCTGCACGTTCTTGTTGGCCTCGCGCAGCCAGGCGGCAGCGGCCTGGAACTGCTCGTCGGTAACGTCGGTCCAGTCGGTCACGCCGGTGGCGAGATAGGCCAGCGCCCAGACATCGTCCGAGCTGTCAGGCAGCGAGGTGCGGCCGGCATATTTCGGGTTCACGAACACGTCGAGGCTGGCCACGTCTTCAGCCGGAACCTTCTCGGGGTTGTAGGCGATCGCGGTCGCACCCCAATCCGTCGGGATGTACCAGACGTTCTTGTCGTCATCGACGAAGATCTTCGAGTTCAGGTACTTGGGGTCGATATTCTTGAATTGCGGGATCTTCGAGACATCCCAGGGCTCGATCAGCCCGGCATCCTTGTATTTCGAGATCATCTGCGAGCAGGGATGCGCGGTGTCGGCTTTGAAGCCCGAGGCGAGCTTCTGATAGGCCTCGTCATCGTCGCCGAAGAAAGCATAGGTCGGGCTGTCGCCGTATTTGTCGATATAGGGCTGGAACAGGCCCGGAATTTCAAAGCCGGCCCAGTCGAACACGGTCAGCTCGGGGTCGGCAGCGCGTGCCGGCGTGCTCAGCGCGGCAACGGCGATGCCAGCCAGAAGGAGTGCAGTTTTTTTCATCACGTTTTCCCTGTTGGTCGTCATGGTTTTGTGAGAACGCTAGAGCGGCTCTTTCGCCCTCGCAAGAGGCATTTGCGTGATCGCTAGGCAGAATTGGTTTCGGGGCGCTCACGCGAGATGCCGCTCCGGTATGCATTGGTGAAATTTTGGGCGCGAATGAACCGGAACACATGCCGAGCGTAAGGGTTGGAAAGGCAATGGAGACAAGAATGAGCGAAACACCCGTCCTGTTGTGGCTGCGCCGCGATTTCCGGTTTCACGATCACGCGGCGATGGCGGCAGCGGTCAAGGCGGGCGGTCCGGTAATCCCGGTCTTCATTCATGATGCACAGGTTGAGGCGCTGGGGGCGGCTGCGAAATGGCGGCTCGGGCTCGCGATCGAAGCCTTTGCAAAGGCGCTCGAGGAGAAGGGGTCACGACTGATCCTGCGCCGGGGCGAGCCGCTTGCGGTGCTGCGCGCGCTGATCGAGGAGACCGGGGCCGGTGCGGTGCATTGGTCGCGCCTTTACGACAAGCCCAGCCGCGATCGGGACACGGAGGTCAAATCAGCACTCAAGGAAGATGGGATCACCGCTGAGAGCCATGCGGGACATTTGCTTTTTGAGCCCTGGACGGTCGAGACCGGCCAGGGGGAGCCTTACAAGGTCTATTCCCCCTATTGGCGCGCGGTGAAGGGACGTGAGATTTCCCCGGAGATCGATACGGTATCTGAGCTTCGTGCTCCAATGCATTGGCCTGAAAGTGAAAAACTGGAAGATTGGAGGATGGGCGCCGCCATGCGCCGGGGCGCGGCAGTGGTGGGTGAGCATGTCCATGTCGGCGAAAAATCGGCCCAGTCACGGCTTGCGGTGTTCCTGCGCGATCATATCGGGCATTATAGATCCGAACGCGATTTTCCGTCCTCGGGCGCGACCTCGGGCCTGTCGGAAAACCTCACCTATGGCGAGATTTCCCCGCGCACGATCTGGCATGCGGGATATCGGCATATGGAGGAGGGCGCGCAAGGCGCCGAGCATTTCCTCAAGGAGTTAGTCTGGCGCGAATTCGCCTGGCACCTGTTCTATCACTGGCCCGACATGGCCTCGAGAAACTGGCGAGAAGAATGGAACGGGTTCGAGTGGCGCCCCGACAACAATGATGCCGAGGCGTGGCGGCGCGGTATGACGGGAGAGCCCTTCGTGGATGCCGCGATGCGCGAGATGTATGTGACCGGCACGATGCACAACCGCGCGCGTATGATCGTGGCCTCTTACCTCACCAAGCACCTGATGACGGACTGGCGGGTGGGTCTGCGCTGGTTCGAGGATTGCCTGATCGATTGGGATCCGGCCTCGAATGCGATGGGCTGGCAATGGGTGGCCGGGCCCGGACCCGATGCCGCGCCCTATTTCCGGGTGTTCAACCCCGCGACACAGGCCGAGAAATTCGACCCCGACCAGCGCTATCGCCGTGATTTCATCGCCGAGGGGCGCGCGCATCCGACGAAAACCGCGTTGTCCTATTTCGATGCGGTGCCAGAAAGCTGGGATCTGTCGCCCAAAGCAGGCTATCCCGAGCCGATCGTGGATTTGAAGGAGGGCCGCGAACGCGCCCTCGCGGCCTATCAGCGCCACAAGGGGTAATGCGGCTTCAAAGCGTCAGCCCAGCATTTCCGGCGTCGCGCTGATCCGCGTCTTTCGCCCCATCAGGTCGAGCAACAGCCAGATCCTCTGTTCGGAGTCGATCGTCTCGATCTGCGCGACGAAATCGGAGAAGGGGCCCGAGCGGATCGTGACCTCGTCGCCGGGCGCGAAGTCTCGCTGCGGCATCAACAGCCCGTCGGCGTCGCACCGTGCAATCAGGCCGTGGATCATCTCGAAGGGCAGGGGTGTCGGCTCCGATCCGAGCGTGACGAGACGTGTGATCCCGTAGGTCGAATTGGCTGCGGCGAGGCGGATCTTTCGGCTCGTGGGGCGCAAGAAGAGATAGCCGGGAAAGAGCGGCACCTTGCGCGTCTCGAACCGCTCCGCGCGGCGACGCGTTACTTCATGCATCGGAAGAAAGCTTTGGAACCCTTGCCGCGTCAGGTTGCGCCGGGCGATCTCGGCGCAATTGGGTTTGAACTGCGCGGCAAACCACGGTGTTTCGGTACTCAGGAAACTCATTGGCTCTGCTTTTGAGGCAAGACGGAGTTGGTTCAATACCGTCATGGGTGAGCGATCCGACGGCACATGTCAATTAACGGTTTCGCAACGTTATCGCCGCAGGAGGATCTGCTGAGCAAAGCTGCGCGCATTTCGCGGCGCTTTGCTCGGAACTTTAGCGGACCATGCGTGTGTTAACGTTGCGTTAGGGATGCGTGTGCCAGTCTCCCCTTAGGGCGCAGACCGCGCCGGTGCGAAAGCGGGAGACGATTTTGATCACACCGATTCTCTTGGCGGGCGGATCCGGAACCCGGCTCTGGCCGCTCTCGCGGCGTTCCTATCCGAAGCAATTCACCCCGATGATCGGAGAGGAAACGCTGTTTCAGGCCAGCGCGCGCAGGCTCTCCGGCACAGGGTTTGCCGATCCCGTGGTGCTGACCAATGCTGAGTTTCGCTTCATCGTGACGGAACAGCTTTCCGCCATCGGGCAAGACCCCGGGGCGGTGCTGCTCGAACCTGCAGGGCGCAATACCGCGCCCGCGATCCTCGCTGCGGCGCTCTGGCTAGCGCAACGTGATCCCGAGGCGCTGATGCTGGTCTCGCCTTCCGATCATGTCATTTCCGACGCGCAGGCTTTTTGGGCCGCGATCGAGAGCGGCATACCCGCCGCGCGGGCCGGCAAACTCGTGACCTTCGGCGTCACGCCAGACCGGGCCGAGACCGGCTATGGCTATCTCGAGCTTGTGGAAGAGGCAGGGGCCCGGCCCGGCCCGATCCCGCTGCGCCGCTTCGTGGAGAAACCCGATGCGCCCAGTGCTCAGCGGATGTGCGACAGTGGTCACCACCTTTGGAATGCCGGGATTTTCCTGTTCAGCGCAAAGGCGATTCTGGCCACTTTTGAGCGCTTCGCGCCGCAACTCATGGCGCCGGTAGCTGACGCGGTTGCGGCTGCGCGTCCCGATCTGGGGTTTTTGCGCCTCGATCCGGAGGCTTGGGCCAAGGCCGAGGAGATCTCGATTGACTATGCGGTGATGGAGAAATCGCCCGATCTTGTTGTCGTGCCCTTTGCGGGGGGCTGGTCCGATCTCGGCGACTGGGAGGCGGTGCGGCGCAGCCTGCCGGGCGCGCGCGACGGGGTCGCGCTGTCGGGACCTGCCACCGCGATCGACTGTCGCGACAGTTTGCTTCGCTCGGAAGATGAGGGGCTCGAGATCGTCGGGATCGGGCTCGAAGGCATCATTGCCATCGCGATGCCCGATGCGGTGCTCGTGGCCGACCGCTCGCGCAGTCAGGACGTGAAACAGGCGGTCAGCGCGCTCAAGGCCCGCAATGCCGGGCAGGCAACGACCTTCCCGCGTGACCATCGCCCCTGGGGATGGTTCGAAAGCCTCGTGACCGGTGACCGCTTTCAGGTCAAACGGATCGTTGTGAACCCTGGCGAGGCCCTGTCACTGCAAAGCCACCACCACCGGGCCGAGCATTGGATCGTCGTGCAAGGGACGGCGAAGGTGACCGTGGATGAACGCGTGAGCCTCGTGTCGGAAAATCAATCCATCTACATTCCGCTCGGCGCCGTTCACCGGATGGAAAATCCCGGCAAAGTTCCGCTGACACTGATCGAAGTGCAGACTGGCGCCTATCTCGGGGAGGATGACATCATTCGTTACGAGGATGTCTACGCCCGCGCCTGAGCCGCGAAGTCGTCCGCCGCTTATGGCGGCACGCGCCGCGTCGCGCTATAGGGAGGGTCGAGGGATATCCGTCGGGCCCATCCGAGCCCGCGAAGCAAGGGGCGTGCGATGCTGCGAAAACTGCTCAGCCGGGCCAAGATTTCGAAACTCGGCCTGCGCACGCCGCAGCCCGCACCGGACCGCCAAGGCATCGCCATCGCGGCGATCGTGCGCAATGAGGCGCGTTTCATCGAAGAATGGGTGCGGTTTCACCACGCCGTCGGCGTGCGTCATTTCGTGATCTATGACGATGCGAGCACCGATGCCACGCGTGAGATCCTGCGTGACGTTCTGCCCGCCGAAGCGCTGACGATCGTCCCTTGGGCGCAGCGCCTGAGCGATATTCGCCTCGGTCGCGAGATCCATAATCAGGTGCTCGCCTACGCCCATGCAGCGGGGAATTTCGGCCCTCATTTCCGCTGGATGGCCTTTGTCGATGTCGACGAGTTCCTTGTGCCGACCGCCTCCGACACCCTGCCGCAATCGCTCGAAGCTCTCGGCGATATCCCGAATGTCTCGCTGCCTTGGCACATGTTCGGATTTTCCGGCCATGAAACGCCGCCCGAAGGCGGAGTGCTGGAGAATTATCGCATGCGCGTGCGCGACCCGATGAGCGATGCGCCCGGCATTCGCGCCTTCAAGATGCTCGTCGATCCTTGCCGACTGACGGCCCTTCGCGTGCATTCGATGGAGACGGATGGCACCAGCGAGACCTGGAATGACGCGGGCACCAAGGCTTCGATCGAGGCGCGCGAAAAACCGGAGTTCTATTCGACCGCCGCGGTGCAGCTCAACCACTACTACACGCGCTCGAAAGCGGATCTGGAGGCGAAAATCTCGCGCGGTCCGAACCTCGTGGCAAAGACCGATCAATATCGGCGCAAGGTGATGCGTACGGTGAACAGCATCGAGGCCGAGACGGTTGAGGACACCCGCGCCCGCGATCTCGCCCGCAAACTTGGCCTGATCGCTTAGGGTTTCTTGCGCCAGGCCTCCTCGACCCAGGTCGTGGGCCAGAGAAAATGGCGCAGATGCCGGAAGAGGCTACCTTCGCGTTCGCCGCGCAAACCCGCCTTGAGATGTTCCCAGGGGCGCATGTGATGTGTGCGCTTGTTCCAGCGCCCCGCGATCGCATCGGGTGGATTAAGTGCGCCGGGGAAGATCACGACCTTCGTTCCCTTGGGCAGCTTTGGCTGGGCAAAGAAATTGATCGGAAAGAGACGGACGCAATGCCATTTGAATGTGGCGACCCAGCCCTTGGGCCAGAATTTGACCCCGCCCGGCGCGCGCCGTGTCACGAAGCGCTGCTCGAAGACATATTTCTCGGCCGTACCCTGGGGATCGGCGAGAAACTCTTCACGCAGAGGCGCCAGTTTTCCGACCGGAAAACGATAGAGCGAGGTCTGGCCGAGACGCTCGAACGGGGTGTTCGGGTTGCGCGTGAGGATCACGTCATCAGGCGAGCCATGTTCGAACATCGCGTCGAGATTGCCCGTCACGACGACGTCGAGATCGAGAAACAGCACCGGGCCCGAAAGCCCGCCGAGATCCGCGCGCCAGAGCCGGGACTTGCCCCAGATCCCCTGTCGGGTCTTGGGCATCTCGCAGTCGAGATCAGGGAGGGGCATCGCGGTGATGCCCGGATCGAGCCCTTCGAACGTGTCGGTGAAACAGTAGAAATCGAAGGGTGGCGTGATGTTGCGCGCGACCATCGAGTAGAGGCGATTGACATAATCGACGCCGTATTTCTCGCCCCAACGGATGCAGATGACCTGTTTTTTCATGTCGCGCCTCATATTTGTCGGGCTCTGCTTACCCTTGCGGGGCGGGCAGAGGCAATGGCATGGGCTCAGAAGCTGTAGCCATGCGCGGCAATTTCGCGCGCGTAGAGCTTGGCCACGATGCCTGCGGTTTCGTCATTGTATTGGGCGCGATAGTCGCCTTTGCGCGCCGACGTCTTCCGGGTGCCGCCCTTTGCATGCGGCAGCCAGCCATCCCACTCGATCCCGATTGCGCAGAGCGTCTCGTTGAGGCCCTGTTTGAGAGTTTCGTAACGGATGACGTGATCGGCCACGATCTGGTCGTCGATCGTGTAGAGTGGCCAATTGTCGTGAAACTCGAGCGGGACAATGCCACCGAGCGTGTCACCCTCGGCGAGAGCGTGAATATAGGCTTCGAAACTTGGCGGGTCGCTCTCTCCTTTGATCCGCCAGAAGTAATCCGAGACCGTCTTGTCCCAAGGGTTTCTGACAACGCAGAATTTCGTGTAAGCCTGCCATTCGTTTGGAAACGCTTTCGCGTTCTTTTCGGCGGGGCTGTGGGGCGGTTTTCGTCCCAGCACCGGGCGATAGGCATGGTCGATCGCGCGGGTTACCGCGCGGCCATAGAGTTTCGGTCCGAGCAAGCGAAAGAGCGGTAGCGTGCCGTTCATCTGGCGGTTTGCCTCACGCTTGACACGCGCAGTGAGAGGGATGTTTTCGCGCAGGGTCTCGACGATCGCGCTGAGCTGGAGATCCTCGGGGCCGAGATAGCGCGCGAGAGCGACCGAGATCGAACTCCCGGCCGTCTTGCGATTGTGCAGAAAGATGAAGCGATGGGCGTGGCTGAGGATCATCGCGGTCTCCTAACGAAAGAAACGCGGGCGCAGATGCGCGTTGAGCTTCTTTGCGGCCCGTTTGAGCGAGCTCATCTTCTTGCCGCGGCTGCGGCCGATATCCGGAAGTGAACTCGGATCGAGGTGATAGGCGGGCAGGCGGGTGGCGAGATCGGCCGGATCGTCATCGTCGAAATTGAATTCGATGTAATGCTCGGGCTTGTCGGCCATGAAGGCGCGTACCTCGGCGAGATGCTGATCCCACTCGGCGCGCCATTGGTCTTTCAGCGCCTCAAGATCGTTCAACCCTCGCGCGGCCATTTCGCGCTTGGCGAACTCGCCATGGCCGTGGTTGAGCCGCGAGGCGATCCATTGCTCACGGTCGCGCAGGTTCAACAGCAAGATCGTATCGGGATAGTCGCGCAGGATCTCGCGAAAAGCGCTTGCGCCATCCCAGGTGGAGTGCCCGTCATTCACGATCAGATCGCAGTAGAACGTGTAATCGTCGGCGCTGTCGAAGATCTTGCGGCCGGCGTCGAGATTTTCGCGCATCACCTTGCCGATCCGGCGCGGAACCGGCCAGCGGTCGCGGATCTTGTGGTGTATGACCCTATGGCCGGCTGTACGAAACAATTCGGCCAGTGATCGGGTGCCGCACTTGTTGAAGCCGATCGCAACGACGCGGGGCAGGGCTTGGCTCTGGGCAGTTTCGGTCATCCGGGTCTTTCGTCTTGCGGGGGCCGCGGGCAGCTATCTCATTCTTGGCCCCATGACGCAATCGCGCAAGCGTCGGGATAGTTGCATGGCAAAAGGCCCGCCGATGGGGCGGGCCTCTCGAAGCTGGATCTGACTGATGTGATCAGAGGCGCAGGCGGAAGTAGCTCAGCGAGATATTGTCTTCCATGCCCGAGCCGCAATGGCCGAAGGTCGAGTTCGAGGTACCGTCGATGCCGCCGCCCGAGACGATTGCGATCCCGTCGATGCCGCTCGATTGCGCCGAGAAGGACACGTCGCCCGCCGCGATGATCTGGCCGCCATAGAACTCCATTTTGGCCGCGTTCGACACACCGCCCAAGGTGAGGAGCTGGGCTCCGCCACCGGTGGCGCAATCGTCGTCCTTGCCGAGGCGCAGGCCGCTGGGAGCGGAGAAGCTTGACGCGTCGGTCGAGGTGTTGGCGAAGATCACGTCCTCCAGCGCCGCAGCTTGGCCGAATTTGATCGGGCAGCTTGCGAAGATGACGTTCTCGCTGAGCAGATCGCCATCGATGGTCACCGATTTGTCTGAGCAGGAGATGCGATACATCTTGCCGGGTTCGAAGCTCGAGGTCTGCACTTTGCCAGCTGTCGGCGTCAGGGTGTAGATCGTCTTGTCGGTGATGTAATCGGGCAGGAACGTGGTGCCGGCCTCAAGCGAGTTGATGACCTGGTTGATGCGTTCGATGATCCGAAGCTTGTAGAACGCGGTGCGCAGCGATTCTTTCAAGCCATCATTCTTCGTGAAGCCCGAGGCCGGGATGTCGAGCTTGCTGACATCCGGCATCGACACGATTGCACCTGGCTCGAACACGTTGTTCTGGTTGAGCGAAACGTAATCCTTGGCGTAGAGGCAGAAGCCCGAGGCGAAGGTGTTGCCCGATTGCAGGTCGATCACGCCATTCGCGCTGAGCCCCTCGATGAGGCAGGCGGGGATGTAGGCTTCGGCGACGGCGGAGGTCTTGATTTCCCAACCGTCATGGCCGGCAAAACGCGTCAGGAAGGTCGGCGTTTCGTTCTGGCGATCCGAGGTCCGGTTCGCCGTCACCTTGACGGCGCGATTGAGGTTCTCATCGTCGCTGTAATTCGTCTGGAACTGGCCGGTGTCCTCGTTGAAATAGCCAAAGACGACATCGCTGTTGGTCACGACCTGGTCCGAACCGTTCCCGAGATTCTGTTGAGCCAGTGCGATCGCCTTGTCGGTCGCGGCCTGGATCGTCGTGGTGGGATCGGAGGCGAGATAGATCGCGCCGAGCGCGGCCGAATCGGCTGCGTCCTGCATGCGGGCCCGCTCGCGGTAGCCGTTCGACACATCGACGGCGAGGCCGCCGACGGCGAGCGTCAAAATGAGCCAGAGCAAGGAGAATTGCGTGATCGCGCCGTCTTCGGATCGCGCGAAATGTTTGAGATCGCCGCTGGACACGTTACGCCTCCTTATACCGGTAATCCTGAACCGTGAGGTTCATGTCGAGAAGTTTGGGAAGAAATTTCGTCGCCACGAGTTTGGACATGGGAACCGTGACGGTGGTGCCGATGATGCCGTCGATCTCGGTCGTCGTGACGGTGACGTTGTCGCCGTAATGCGCCAGCAGGGCGGAGACGCGCTCCTCGACCTGAGTTGTCGATTCAAGGCGACCCACCGAATAGGCGCGGTCGACATCCTCCAAAACACCTTTGATTCGCGCATGCGCGTTGAAGACCATCGACACGTCGACGGTGATCCCCATCAGACCAACGAACAGCGGCAACCAAAGCAGGCCTTCGATCGTTGCCGACCCCTCTTCGTCTCTGAATATGCGTCGCAGGATACGCATGGTTGACCCCTGACTCACTTTCATTGCGTTCCGTTCAATCTGCGGATGAATAAAAGCGAGAGAGGGTCCGAAATGTGGCGAAATTGAGAATTTTTTTGACCAACTCATCAAGTATGCGGGAGGAGGTTCGTCGTTCCGATCCGTTGCGCGGGCGGAGCGCGAGGGCTAGAGACAGCCGAGACCATCGGGAAAGCAGCCATGACACCAGCCGCGCGCATCTCCGCCGCAATCGAGATCCTCGACCGGATCGGGACGGGTGACCCGGCCGAAAAGGCGCTGACCAACTGGGCGCGAGCGCATCGTTTCGCCGGGTCGAAGGATCGCGCCGCGATCCGCGATCATGTATTCGACGCCTTGCGGTGCCGTGGCAGCTTTGCAGCGCTCGGGGGAGGGCAGGGCGGTCGGGCGTTGATTTTGGGTCTGCTGCGCGCCCAGAGCTGTGATCCCGCGACGATTTTTACCGGCGAACGGTTCGCTCCAGAGCCGCTGTCCGAGGAAGAGCGCGCGGTGCTCGCCCAGCCCGTCCCGCCCGATCTGGCCCGGCGCGATTGGCCTGATTGGTTGATTGCGCCTCTGAGCGAGAGGCTCGGAGCCGATTTCGATACGGTCTCCGAAGCGATGCGCGCCCGCGCGCCCGTTTTCGTCAGGGTGAATGTTGCGCGCGCGACGCGGGACGCAGCGATCGCGGCCTTGGCGGAGGACGGGATCGACGCTGTGCCGCATCCGCTCAGCACCACGGCGCTGCAACTCGGCGATGGCGCGCGCCGGATTCAGCAGTCGCGGGCCTATCAGGATGGGTGCGTGGAATTGCAGGATGTCTCGTCGCAGGCGGCGGTGGGGACGATCGAGCTCGCGCCGGGGATGCAAGTGCTGGACTATTGTGCGGGTGGTGGGGGCAAGTCGCTCGCACTCGCCGCGGCTTGCCCGGATTGCGAAATTCATGCGCATGATATCGATCCCGCCCGTATGCGCGATTTGCCGCTGCGTGCCGAACGGGCAGGGGCCCGGATCGCGATCTGCGCTCCCGGAACGCCTGGCGCAGGTTATGACCTCGTGCTTGTCGACGCACCCTGCTCGGGCTCGGGCACCTGGCGACGCACGCCTGAGGCGAAATGGCGGCTGACACCGGAACGGCTCGACGATCTCGTCGCGCTTCAGGGGCGGATCCTCGAAGAGGCGTCCGCTCTGGTCGCGCAGGGCGGGCGGTTGGTTTATATGACATGTTCGCTTCTCGCGGTTGAAAACGAAGCTCAGGCTGCCCTGTTCGCCGCGCGCACGGGGTGGAAACTGACCTTTCAGCGTGCCTACAGTCCGGTCACAGGCGGCGATGGTTTCTTCGTCGCTCAATTTGAGCGCAAAGCGTAAACTTGCCCCAAAAGACTCGCCCCTAGGTTGAATATCTGCTCTTGTTAATGCGGCCTTAATGCTTTTGGCCCGCTATGGGGCGAGACGATTCATCCAAGGAGGTTCGCGTGGCGCGAAACGAGCTGGCGCTGCAACCCCTGTCGAAAACCTTGGCGACTTTAGCGCCGGGGGCGGTTTATCTCGCGCTCGCGGCGTTGCTCGCGGCGGGGGCGGCGGTTGTCGTACCCGACCGGTTGACGACATGGCTGTTGCTTTCAGTGGCGGGGACGCTGCTTGTGACCTCATTGGTGATGCGAGGGACGTTTCTCGCGCAGCGCGCGCGCCAGTCGAAGCTGCAAGATGCGCTGGCGCAATTCATCTCGCATGATGCCTCGCCCAGTTTCACGACCGACGAGGCCGGGGAGATCGGGTATCAGAACCGCGCCGCGCTGGAGCGGTTCGGCTCGCGTGGGGGGCAGGCTCTGGCGCGCACTCTGGCCGAACTGTTCGCTGATCCCGCCGGTGTATTGCGGCGGTTGCAGAACAAGGCTGATGCGATGGGGGCCGCGCGCGAGGATCTGGTCACCCGGCGTGGGCATTTGCGCCTTTCGGTCCATCGTATCGGCGAGGCGGGCTTCTTATGGCGGCTCGAAGATATGGCTGAGAGGGTGATTGGCGGGCGCGGCGCCGAAACGATCAGCCTGCCGATGCTGACGGTCTCCAAGGGCGGAACGATCCTGTTCATGAACGAGGCGCTGCGACGGCTCGTGGGGGAGCGGGTTCGCTCTCTCGACAGAATCTTCACCGATTTGCCGCTGCGCTCCGGTGAGGAACACGAGATCCGGACAGAAGACGGTGCGGTGAGCGCCGTTGTCGCCCAGATTGAAGGCGCGGCGGGGCGCTCTGAAGTGTACCTTCTGCCCATTGCGGGCCCGCGACGTGGCGCTGAGGGGGCGAATTTCGAGGCGCTTCCGGTGGCGCTTTTGAAGCTCAGTGCACATGGGAAGGTGCGCGCGGCGAACCGCGCGGCGCGCGGGTTGCTGGGCCGGGTCGAGCCGCAATTGCGCCTCTCCGATCTCCTTGAGGGGCTCGGGCGACCGGTCTCCGATTGGGTGAACGAGGCGCTCGCAGGGCGGGCGGACGGGCGCCCCGAGGTGTTGCGCGTCCGGCGCGGTGATCGGGAGGTTTTCCTGCAAGTTACCCTGTCGCGCATTCTCGAAAACGGGCGGGCGGGCCTGCTTGCTGTCCTTTCGGATGCGACCCAGCTCAAGACGCTTGAGGCGCAGTTCGTGCAGAGCCAGAAGATGCAGGCCATCGGTCAGCTCGCAGGCGGCGTCGCGCATGATTTCAACAATCTGCTTACGGCCATCTCGGGCCATTGCGACCTCTTGATGTTGCGCCATGACAAGGGCGATTCCGACTACGCCGATCTCGACCAGATCAGCCAGAATGCGAACCGGGCGGCTGCCCTGGTAGGGCAGTTGCTCGCGTTCTCGCGCAAGCAGACGCTGAAGCCCCAAATTCTCGACCTGCGTGATACGTTGTCAGAATTGACCCATCTCCTCAATCGCCTCGTTGGGGAAAAGGTTTCGCTCAGCGTCTCGCACGCGCCCGAATTGCAACCCGTCCGCGCCGATAAACGCCAGCTCGAACAGGTCATCATGAACCTTGTCGTGAATGCGCGTGACGCCATGCCCGGAGGGGGGCAGATCAAGGTCGAGACGGAGCTTCTTCGGATCGACGGCGACAAGCAACGTGACCGTGTGACCGTGCCAATGGGCGATTACGTGGTGATCAAGGTGAGTGACGAGGGGATCGGAATTGCGGCCGATAAGCGCGGCAAGATCTTTGAGCCGTTCTACACGACGAAACGCACAGGCGAGGGGACCGGGCTCGGGTTGTCGACCGCCTACGGGATCGTCAAACAGACCGGCGGATACATCTTCTGTGACTCGGTTGTCGGATCGGGCACCACTTTTACGATCCTGCTGCCAGCCTATGATCAGCTCGCCGAGGCGAGCGATCCCGAGCCGAAGGAACCGCCACTTGGTCTGACCGCCGATCGGCTCGCGACCAATGCTAAACCCTCCGGCCCGGCTTTCGCATCTCGACGTGCCGAGGCCGAAGCCGACGGGCCTGGCAGCAACGCGAGACCCGCTCACGCTGCGCGCGCCGACGCGACTGTCCTGCTGGTCGAAGACGAAGCGCCGGTCCGCGCTTTCGCCTCACGCGCGCTCAAACTTCGGGGCTACACCGTGCTTGAGGCAGATAGCGCGGAGGAAGCGCTCGAATTGCTCGAAGATCCGGAGTTGACGGTCGATATATTCGTCACTGACGTGATCATGCCCGGCCTCGATGGCCCAAGCTGGGTGCGCGAGGCGCTCAAGGTTCGCCCCGGGACGCGTACGGTCTTCATGTCTGGCTATGCAGAGGATGCGTTCCAGGATGGAACATCACCGGTCGAAAATTCGGTCTTCCTGCCGAAGCCCTTCTCGCTGAGTGAATTGACGGCAACGGTGCAAGATCAGCTTGGTTGAGAACGCTCAGCTGCAGATCTGCGCATAGAGGGCAATATCGGGGGCCATCGTGTCGCGCAGCGCTTCTTCGGTCGCGGCGCTCAGCCCGACATCGGCGGCAGGGGGCACGTTCACCCGCGGGAGGGTGATCGCGAAATCGAGTTGATCCTCGAGGTAATGCACGAAGTCGCCAATGCGTTCATAGGGAAAAATACGATCGACCAGCGGAGTACCGGACCCGTCGCAAAGAAACTCTGACTGGGTTGGAAAATCGGCAATTTCCGGCCTTGGATACGATATGAAATCTCGCGCGAATTGCTCGAAACTACAGCTGGGCGAGACTTCTGGCCCGTTCGCGCCGACATCGAACAGTCGAAACCGATACCAGGACCGCAGCCAGTCAATCGGTTCGCGCATCAAGGCAATCGTCGTGAATGGAGCCCCCGCCTGTGCGCTCAGAAACGGAGCGAAATGGGTCCGAAAATCAAGCCCGCTGACATGTTTGAGTTCGGGTGGCCGCGTGACAGCGAGTTCGGCTAGCGGTTCCAGAGCGGCCTCGACCGCCGAAGAGCCCGCCTTGGGGGTCGCGAGAAAAGCCAGTCGTTGTTTCCAGAAAATCAGCATCTGTCCCGCGTCTCAAAAACCTTCGCCTTTGTCTTAATTGTCGAGCCAGAGCGCGTAAACCGTTCTTTAACTATGAGGGTGCAGGATGAAGTTCTCAGAATTTGATTGAAATGTTCTTGTTTCGTGCGCATAGTCCAGAAGGAGAACATAAGAGAAACACGAGGGCGCCCGGGCTGCATTGCCGCCACGCCTCGGTTATGGAATAAGGAAGCGGACAATGGCAGTAGCGAAGCTTTTCGAGATGGACAAGAATTCCAAGGCAGACAAGCAGAAGGCGCTCGACTCGGCGCTGGCGCAGATCGAGCGGCAATTCGGCAAGGGCTCGATCATGAAGCTCGGCGGCGACACGCCCGCGCGCGAGATCGAGGCAACTTCGACCGGCTCTCTGGGCCTCGATATCGCGCTCGGGATCGGCGGTCTGCCCAAAGGCCGGATCGTCGAGATTTATGGGCCGGAAAGCTCGGGTAAGACCACGCTGACGCTGCATGCGATCGCGGAAGAGCAAAAGAAGGGTGGCGTTTGCGCCTTCGTGGATGCCGAACACGCGCTCGATCCGCATTACGCGCGCAAGCTTGGCGTCGATCTCGACGAATTGCTGATCTCGCAGCCCGACACGGGCGAGCAGGCGCTCGAAATCGTCGATACGCTGGTGCGTTCGGGCGCGGTGAGCCTCGTGGTGGTCGACTCGGTCGCGGCGCTCACGCCGAAATCGGAGATCGAAGGCGATATGGGCGATCACACGGTCGGCGCGCAGGCCCGCCTCATGAGCCAGGCGATGCGCAAGCTGACCGCTTCGATCGGGCGCTCGAATTGCATGGTGATCTTCATCAACCAGATCCGCATGAAGATCGGCGTGATGTTCGGCTCGCCCGAGACGACCTCGGGCGGCAACGCGCTGAAATTCTACGCCTCGGTGCGTCTCGACATTCGCCGCATCGGCGCGATCAAGGATCGCGACGAGGTGGTGGGTAACCAGACCCGCGTGAAGGTGGTGAAGAACAAGGTCGCGCCGCCCTTCAAGCAGGTTGAGTTCGACATCATGTATGGCGAGGGTATCTCGAAGATGGGCGAGCTGGTCGATCTGGGCGTGAAGGCCGGGGTCGTCGAGAAGTCCGGCGCCTGGTATTCCTATGGTGACGAGCGCATCGGTCAGGGCCGCGAAAACGCCAAGACCTTCCTGCGCGAACATCCCGATATCGCCTATGAGATCGAGGACAAGATCCGGGCTAGCCACGGGCTCGAGTTCGACAACATGTCCGAGGATGATGCGCTGACCGAAGACTGATCGGCGCGCAGAGCGATAGCAAAGGCCGGGACCACAACGTCCCGGCCTTTTTCGATTGCTGGACAGGGCGCGGGGGCGGCGTTAAACGGGTTCGAACCAGCCCGATCAGGCGAGACAGGACGATATGCCCAGCCTTAACGAAATCCGCTCCACTTTCCTCAATTTCTTCGAACGCAACGGCCATCGGGTCGTTGACAGCTCGCCCCTCGTTCCGCGCAACGACCCGACGCTGATGTTCACCAATTCCGGCATGGTGCAGTTCAAGAACTGCTTCACCGGGGTGGAGAAGCGCGATTACAACCGCGCCACGACCGCACAGAAATGCGTGCGCGCGGGCGGCAAGCACAATGACCTCGACAATGTCGGCTACACCGCGCGCCACCATACCTTCTTTGAAATGCTGGGGAATTTTTCCTTCGGCGACTATTTCAAGGAAGGCGCGATCCCCTTCGCCTGGGAGCTGCTGACGAAGGATTTCGACATTCCGAAGGATCGCCTGCTTGTCACGGTTTACCATACCGATGATGAGGCGGCCGAGATCTGGAAGAAGGTCGCGGGCCTGCCCGACGAGCGGATCATCCGCATCCCGACCTCGGACAATTTCTGGCAGATGGGCCCGACCGGCCCCTGCGGCCCCTGCACCGAGATCTTCTTCGATCACGGCGACAAGATCTGGGGCGGCCCGCCGGGATCGCCCGAAGAAGACGGCGATCGCTTCATCGAAATCTGGAACCTCGTCTTCATGCAGAACGAGCAGTTCGAGGATGGCTCGATGCGCGCGCTCGACATGCAGTCGATCGACACCGGTATGGGGCTCGAGCGGATTGGCGCGCTGCTGCAGGGCAAGCATGACAATTACGACTCCGATCTGATGCGCCACCTGATCGAAGCCTCGGCCAATGTCACGGACGGTGCGCCGGACGGGCCGGGCAACGTGCATCACCGCGTGATCGCGGACCACCTGCGCTCGACCTCCTTCCTGATCGCGGATGGGGTGATGCCTTCGGCCGATGGGCGCGGCTATGTGCTGCGCCGGATCATGCGCCGCGCGATGCGGCATGCCCATCTTCTGGGTGCGAAGGACCCGGTGATGCACCGTCTGGTCCCGGCGCTGGTGCGCGAGATGGGCGCGGCTTACCCCGAGCTTGGCCGTGCGCAGGCGTTGATCGAGGAAACGCTGCATTCGGAAGAGACCCGCTTCAAGACCACGCTCGATCGCGGGCTGAAGCTGCTCGACGAGGCGCTGGTGGACCTGCCCGAGGGCGACAAGCTGCCCGGCGAGACCGCGTTCAAACTTTATGATACCTACGGTTTCCCGCTCGATCTGACGCAGGATGCGCTGCGTGAGCGGGATCGCGAGGTCGATACCGAAGGGTTCGACGCCGCGATGGAGGAACAAAAGGCCAAGGCGCGCGCGAGCTGGTCGGGCTCGGGCGAGGCGGCGAATGCCGCGATCTGGTTCGACCTTGCCGAAAAGCTCGGGACGACCGAATTCCTGGGCTACGACACCGAGACGGCCGAAGGTCAGATCACCGCGCTGGTGGCGGACGGGGCCGAGATTGCCAAGAGCAATGGCGAGGTTCAGATCGTGGTCAACCAGACCCCGTTCTATGCCGAAAGCGGTGGCCAGGTCGGTGATCGCGGCTGGATCGTGACCGAGACGGGCAAGGCCGAAGTGACCGACACGAAGAAGGTTGCGGGCGTCTTCATCCATTTCGCGCGCGTGACCGAGGGCGAGATCGCCAAGGGGCAGGGCGCGAAGCTGGAGGTGGATCATACCCGCCGCAGCTCGATCCGGGCCAATCACTCGGCGACGCATCTTCTGCACGAGGCGCTGCGCCGCACTCTGGGCGAGCATGTGGCACAGCGCGGCTCGCTCAATGCCGAGGATCGTCTGCGGTTCGACTTCTCGCATAACAAGGCGCTTTCGCCCGAGGAAATTGCGAAGATCGAGCGTGAAGTGAATGAATTCATTCGCCAAAACACGCCCGTGGAAACGCGGATCATGACGCCTGACGATGCGCGCGATCTGGGCGCGCAGGCGCTGTTTGGCGAGAAATACGGCGATGAGGTCCGTGTTGTCTCGATGGGCGAGCTGAGCAATTCCGGCAAGGGCACGAATGGCAATGTCTATTCGCTCGAACTCTGCGGCGGCACCCATGTGAAGCGCACCGGCGATATCGGCACCTTCGTTCTGACGAGCGAGAGCGCGTCTTCGGCAGGTGTGCGCCGGATCGAGGCGCTCACCGGCGATGTCGCGATGGCCGAGCTGCGCCGCCGCGATGCGCTGCTGGGCGAGATCGAGGGGTTGATGAAGACTTCCGAGCAGGACGTGCTCGCGCGTCTTCAGGCGATCCTCGATGAGCGCAAGACGCTTGCCAATGAAGTGGCCCAACTGCGTCGCGAACTGGCGATGGGCGGCGGTGCCTCGGGTGGCCCAGAGGTCATTGAAATCAATGGGATGAAGTTCGTTCCTCAAGTGGTTTCGGGCGTCACCGGCAAGGATCTTCCCGGTATCGTTGACGAGCTGAAGGAGAAGATCGGCTCGGGCGTGATCCTCGTGGTCGCGGATGCGGGCGGCAAGGCGGCGGTGGCGGCTGGCGTCACCAAGGACCTGACCGACAAGGTCAGCGCCGTTGATCTCGTGAAGGCTGCGGCGCAGGCGCTTGGCGGCAAGGGCGGCGGTGGCCGTCCGGACATGGCGCAGGCCGGTGGGGCCGATCCGTCCAAGGCCGATGAGGCCGTGGCGGCTGTGAAAACTGTTCTGGAGGGGCTGTGATGGCGGGTGCGTTCTGGATTGCACATGTGAAGGTTCTTGATGCCGAGGCTTACGGCAAATATGCCGAAGGCGCGGGACCGGCGATTGCGAAACATGGCGGGCGCTTCCTGGCGCGCGGCGCGCGGTATGTGCAGCTCGAAGGCAATGACCGGGCGCGCAATGTGGTCGCGTGGTTCCCCTCGCTGGAGGCCGCCGAGACCTGCTATCACTCCGACGAGTATCAGGCCGCGCTTGCCCATGCGAAGGGCGCATCCGAGCGCGATCTGGTCATCGTCGAAGCGATGGAAGACGTGTCCTTCGGTTGAGCTTTGCTCTGTAAGGTATTGATCTGAAATGTGTCGTTGGGCCGCCTATATCGGAGAACCGATCTTTCTCGAAGAGATCGTCGCGCGGCCCAGCCATTCGCTCATTCACCAGAGCCAATCCGCCACCCTTGGCCATACCGCGATCAACGCAGATGGGTTCGGGGTCGCCTGGTATGGCGAGAAGCCCGAGCCGGGGCTCTATCGCGACGTGATGCCCGCCTGGTCCGATCCGAACCTGCGCTCGCTGACTGCCACGGTAAAATCACCGCTGTTTCTCGCCCATGTACGCGCCTCGACCGGCACGGCCACCAGCCGCAACAATTGCCATCCGTTCGTCGTGGGTCGCTGGAGCTTCATGCATAACGGCCAGATCGGCGGTTACGATGATTTCCGTCGCGCGGGCGAGATGATGATCCCCGACAGCCTCTATTGTCAGCGCAAGGGCGCCACCGATAGCGAGGCGCTGTTCCTGATCGCGCTGGCCGAGGGGCTGGAGGCCGAGCCGCAAGCCGCGCTGGAGCGGGCGGTGGCGCGGTTCGAGACGCTCTCGCGCGAACGCGGGACCACGCCGCATATGCGCCTGACGGTCGCGTTTTCCGATGGCGTGCGGCTTTACGCGGCGCGCTATGCGAGCGACGAACACGCGCCCTCGCTCTATCACCGCTGGTCCGAGACGCGGCGGGGGCGGGCGCTGGTGTCCGAGCCGCTCGAGGTCGAGGAAGGCGATTGGGAAGAGATCCCGCCCGGCTCGTTCTGCATCTTCGACGGCAAGCGCGTCGAGATCTCGCCCTTCGAGCCCTTCCGCTGCGCCGCGCGCACGCCCGAGAACGCGCTGGACGCAGCGGCGCGAAGGGCGTAACACTTCCCTCATGACGACGAAGACCCTCACCATTTGCTGCATTATCCGCTGACATCTCTCACGCGGGCCGGTCTTCTCTTTCCAAAAACCACATGACCTTGTAAGCCCGCCGGCAGGTGCCGCCGACCTTTGCGAGGACACATGACCCAGATCCGTTTGCGCAATTCCCTGACCCGGAAAGTCGAGGATTTCCAACCCATCGACCCCGAGAATGTGCGCATGTATCTCTGCGGCCCGACCGTCTATGACCGCGCGCATTTAGGCAATGCGCGGCCCGTGGTGGTGTTCGACGTGCTCTACCGGCTGCTGCGCCATGTCTACGGGCCGGACCACGTCACCTATGTGCGCAATTTCACGGATGTGGATGACAAGATCAACGCAACCGCGCTGGCGCGCAAGGAGGCCGGGGCCGAGGGCTCGCTCGAGGATCTGATCCGCGCGCGGACCGAAGAAACCATCGGCTGGTATCACGCGGATATGGATGCGCTCGGTGCGCTGCGCCCCGATCACGAGCCGCGCGCGACAGACTATATCGGCGCGATGATCGCGATGATCGAGCAACTGATCGCGGATGGGCATGCCTATGCCGCCGAGGGCCATGTGCTGTTCCGGGTGCGCTCGTATAAGGAGTATGGCGCGCTGTCGGGCCGCACGGTCGATGACATGATCGCGGGGGCGCGGGTCGAGGTGGCGCCCTTCAAGGAAGACCCGATGGATTTCGTGCTCTGGAAGCCGTCCGATGACGAGCTGCCGGGCTGGGAGAGCCCCTGGGGGCGCGGCCGTCCAGGCTGGCATATCGAATGCTCGGCCATGAGTTACGAGCTGCTCGGTGCGAGTTTCGACATCCACGGCGGCGGCATCGACCTGCAATTCCCGCACCATGAGAACGAGATCGCGCAGAGCTGCTGCGCCCATCCCGAGGGCTCGTTTGCGCGCTACTGGCTGCACAACGAGATGCTGCAGGTCGAGGGCAAGAAGATGTCCAAGTCCCTGGGCAATTTCTTCACCGTGCGCGATCTGCTGGATGGCCATGACGGCGAGAAGGGCATCCCGGGCGAGGTGATCCGCTTCGTGTTCCTGCAGACGCATTACACCAAGCCGATGGACTGGACGGCGGAGAAGGCGCGTCAGGCGGAGGCGACGTTGCGCAAGTGGCGTGCGCTCACCGCGGGCATCGAGCCCGCGCCGAGCGCGGCGCCCGAGGTAATCGCGGCGCTGGCCGATGACCTGAATACGGCGGGCGCGATCGCTGCGCTGCATCAGATCGCAGACCCGGCGGTTTTGAAGTCTTCGGCGGCGATGTTGGGGCTCCTGGAAGATGCGATGGGCGACTGGGCAGCGGCGCCAGAGGCAGACCTTTCGGGTCTTGCTGACAAGTTCGCCGCTCTCCGCGAGAACGCGATGCAAACCAAAGACTTCGCCCCAGTCGATGCGATGAAACAGGCGCTGGTTGCCGCTGGCGTTGAGGTCCGCATGTCCAAGGCCGGGGTGGAATTGCTCCCGGGTCCGGATTTCGACCCCACCAAACTGGAGGGTCTGTGATGGCGGTTGCATCCAGAGATAAGGGACGCGCCGGACCCGAGGGGGGGCGCAATCGCGCCCGCCCTGGGGGGCGGGTCGGGCGCGGCCCGGCGTGCCGCCGGGCGGGACGTAAGCTCAATGGAGGCCCCCAATGACCAAACAACGCCTCTATCTCTACGACACCACGCTGCGCGATGGCCAACAATCGGCGGGGGTGCAGTTCTCCGTCCCCGAGAAGATCGAGATCGCCAAGGCGCTCGACGGCATCGGCATCGACTATATCGAGGGTGGCTGGCCCGGGGCGAACCCGACCGACAGCGATTTCTTCGAAGCGCGGCCGCAGACGCGGGCGACGTTCACCGCTTTCGGGATGACGAAACGGGCAGGGCGCTCGGCCGAGAATGACGATGTGCTGGCTGGCGTTATGAACGCGAACACGCCCGCCGTCTGCCTCGTCGGCAAGACCCATGATTACCATGTGAGCACCGCGCTCGGGATCACGCTGGAGGAAAACCTCGAAAACATCCGCGCTTCGGTCGCGCATATGGTGGCCAAGGGCCGTGAGGCGCTGTTCGATGCCGAGCATTTCTTCGACGGCTACAAGGCGAACCTCGGATATGCGCTCGAGTGCTGCCGCGCTGCGCATGAGGCCGGTGCGCGTTGGATCGTGCTCTGCGATACCAATGGCGGGACGCTGCCGGGCGAGATCGGGCAGATCGTTCGCGAGGTGATTGCGGCGGGTATCCCCGGTGACAAGATCGGCATCCATTGCCACGACGACACGGGCAACGCGGTCGCGGGCAGTCTCGCGGCGGTCGAGGCGGGGGCGCGTCAGGTGCAGGGCACCCTCAACGGCTTGGGCGAGCGCTGCGGCAATGCCAACCTGATCTCGCTGATCCCCACGCTGATGCTCAAGGAGCCCTACGCCTCCACGCTCGCCACCGGCATCAGCCACGAGAAGCTGCGAGACCTCACGCGCCTCTCGCGCAAGCTCGACGACATCCTGAACCGGGTGCCACTGCGCTCGGCGCCTTATGTCGGCGCCTCGGCCTTCACCCATAAGGCGGGGCTGCATGCGAGCGCGATCCTCAAGAACCCCGACACTTACGAGCATATCGACCCCGCGCTGGTGGGGAATACGCGCCTCATCCCGATGTCCAACCAGGCGGGCCAGTCGAACCTGCGCGCGCGGCTCAAGGGGATGGGGATCGAGGTGGCGAAAGACGACCCGCGCCTCGCCCGCATCCTCGAGATCATCAAGGAGCGCGAGGATCAGGGCTATGCCTATGACGGCGCGCAGGCGAGTTTCGAGCTACTCGCGCGGGCGGAACTCGGGCAACTGCCCAAGTTCTTCGAGGTGAAGCGCTACAAGGTCACCGTCGAGCGCCGCAAGAACCGCTACGACAAGATGGTCTCGATCTCCGAGGCGGTCGTGGTGGTGAAGGTCGGCGGGCAAAAGATGCTCTCGGTTTCGGAAAGCATGGACGAGCACGGCCATGACCGCGGCCCCGTGAATGCGCTCTCAAAAGCGCTGACGAAGGATCTCGGACCCTATCAGCACCTGATCGACGACATGAAGCTGGTCGATTTCCGCGTGCGTATCACCCAAGGCGGCACCGAGGCCGTGACCCGCGTCATCATCGACAGCGAGGACGGGGCCGGGCAGCGCTGGTCGACCGTTGGCGTCTCGCCGAACATCGTCGATGCGTCGTTCGAGGCGCTGCTCGATGCGATGATCTGGAAACTCCTGCGCGACGGGGCGGTGCCTGCGTGAGCGATCTTGCCGCCAGCCTGCAAGCCGCCGCCGAGGCCGTGCGCCGCGGCGATCCCGATCGCTTTGCCGCGACCATGGCCGCGCCTGCCGAGCTGCGCGAACGCCTCTGGCCGCTCTACGCCGCCAACCTCGAAATCGCCCGCGCACCTTGGGCCTCGGCCGAGCCGATGGTGGCCGAGATGCGCCTGCAATGGTGGATCGATGCCTTGGAGGGGCTATCGGAAGGGCGCGAGCCGCCGCATGAGATCGGTCCTGCCCTCGCGCCGGTCGCTCCGCATGCAAGCCACCTGATCGCGGTGGCCGAGGCGCGCCGCGCCGATTGCTGGCCCGAGCCTTTCGCGGATACCTCCGCCCTTTGGGCCTATCTCGATCAGACGGCGGGGGCTCTTTACTGGGCCGCGGCAGAGGCGCTCGGCGCTGCGCCCGACGCGGAACCCGCCGTGCGCAGTTTCGGTGCCGGGGCGGGGCTGGCGGCTTTGCTCAAGGCCTGGCCAGAACTGATCGCGCGTAACCGCCCGCCGCTTGCGGGCCTTTCGTCTGATCGCGTGCGCGCGCTCGCCGAAGAGGGGCAGGCGCGTCTCAAGGCGGGACGACGCGCGCTCAAAGGGGACGCGCGTGCCGCACTTCTGCCAGGTTGGCAGGCCCGTGCGCAGCTCGAACGCGCCTGCACTGCCCCCGATCCATTCGCTTCGGGGGCGCTTGAGCTGTCAGAGTTTTCCCGCCGCATCGGCCTGTTGCGCGCGGCTTTTTTCGGCCTCTGACAAGGCGTTGCGAATTTTATCGAACAGGCCCGCGCTTTCCGGAGTGTGATTTAACAAATCTTCAGCCCTTGCCGCGATGGTTAAGCCGAACTGCCTGTTTGGGGCGGTTCGTTTTGACGACCCTTCGCTGCGGAGGACTGCGATGCGCCTGCTCGAAAATCTCAAACTCGGGATCAAACTGCCCCTGATGCTGGTAGCGATCGCGATGATCGCGCTGACGATCATGGGGGCCTCCGCTTACCGGGAAGCCTATGGCCTGTTGGAAAGTGAAGGAAAAGAGCGGCTTGGCCGGACACTTGAATCGCGCGTGAGCCAGCTCGAAGCCTGGTCGCGACAGGTCGAATCCGGCACGCGGCAACTGGCGGGCAACCCGACGACGGCGCGCGCACTTTACGATTTCGACAAGGGGCTGTCGCGCCTCGGAGAAGAGGCGAGCACGCGACTTGTGGAGCTATTTGAGGCCGATCCCGATGGCAGTCAGCAAATTGGAGAAGAGATAGAGGGCGTTCTTGATTACGCGATTCAGCACCGGCGATATCACCCCGGGTTTCGGCAAGCACTTGCGGAGCAGGGCTATGACGACCTCTATCTCGTCGCGCGTGACGGGCGGGTGGTCTATTCGGTGCGCAAAGGTGATGCGTTTGCGCATCAGATCGCCGATGCTTCGCCCGATTTCTCAACGACCGCACAGGCGGCTCTTGATGAAATCAACACTGGCGTAAGCAGTGTCATCTTTTCGAAAATCCTGACCAATTCCGGCGCGCCTCATCTTTATGCGGCTATGCCCGTGATCAGCGCGAACGGGCTGGAACTCGGCGCGCTTGTCCTGCGTGTGCCTGCAACAGAGATCGGCCGGGTGATGGGGAGCGCGCGCGGTCTGGGCGAGACCGGGCAGGGCTATGTCACGGATGAGGGGGGCCGGCTGCTTGGACATCTGCGCAATCCGGTCGAAGGACTCGGCCCCGGTGCGGTGATCACCAATCCGGTTGTCGCGGAAGTGTTTTCCTCTGGGGCGGGGCGTGTCGAGGGCACCTCTCTGGGTGGCCATCCGGCGATCGAAGCCTTTATGCCGCTCGAGCTGTTCGGTGAGCGTTACGCCGCGGTTGTTGAGCAGGATCGCGTGGAGCTCTTCGCACCGGCACAGGCCCTTGCCAGGTCGATGTTGTTTCATGCGAGTTGGCTCGTTCTGTTGCTCGCGGGTCTCTCGGCATGGATGGCACGCTCCGTCTCGCGGCCCTTGCAGCGCTTGGGCATTGCCATCGGTGCGATCGCTGGTGGAGACCATCACAGCACCGTTGAAGGGCGGACCCGTGGCGATGAGGTCGGCGTGATCGCCAAGGCGCTCGATGGGTTGCGCCACGATCTCGCCGCTGCCGATGAGATCCAGCGCGACGCGCGTCTGCAAGGGACCGCCTTCAATACTGCCTCTGCCGCACTCATGCTCGTCGATGCCGACTTTCGCATTATCCATGCCAATGCGGCGGTCGTGACACTGATCGATAGTAGGATCGATGAATTCCGTAAGGTGACGCCCGATCTTTCAGCCGATCGCCTGATCGGGCGCTGTATGGACGAGTTTCACGCTGTTCCGGGAACCGCGCGTCGTCTCCTCACGGACCGTGATCGCCTCCCGCTGCATGTCGATATCAAAGTGGGAGACGGCCGCTTCGGTGTCGATGTGTCCGAGATCATCGACGAGCATGGCGGCACGCTCGGGCTCGTGGTCGAATGGCGTGATGTGACCCAACTTCGGATGCAACGCGCGCTGATCGACTCGATCGATGCCAATCAGATCGTCTGCGAGACACTCCCCGACGGTACCGTGACGCGTCTCAATGATCGTCTGCGCGAATTGCTCGGCAGCAGTGCCGAGGGGGTTCTCGGGGCGCAGATCGAAGAGATGCTTCGCCCTGAAAATGACAGCGACCCCTGGCCCGAGGTTCATCGAGGGCATCCGGTGAGCGGGCGATTCATTCTGCGCACCTCGCAAGGCGCCGCATATATTCTTGAAGGCACGCTGAATCCCGTTGCGGATCGCGCGAACCGAATGATGAAAATCGTTTTGATCGCAAACGATGTCACACAGGCGGTTGCGGCCCTCGCGGCCGCTCAGGACGAAAATGAACGCATGATGGCGGCGCAGCAATCGGTCGTTGATGCACTCCGAGAGGGGCTCAGCAATTTGTCGCAAGGGGATCTTTCGACCACAATTGAAACGGTGTTCCCGCCTGATTACGAAGCTTTGCGCACGGATTTCAACGCTGCCGTGATCAATCTTTCCGGGGCCATGCAGGCGGTGATCGACAATGCCGCCGCGATCGATACTGAGGCCCGCGAAATCTCGTCCGCCTCTGACGACCTGAGCAAGCGCACAGAGCAGCAGGCCGCGACACTTGAGCAGACCGCCGCGGCGCTTGACGAGCTTTCCTCTTCCGTAAGCGCTTCAGCAAAGGGCGTTTCTGAAGCGGACACGGTTGTGTCGCAGGCGCGAACCAGCGCCGAAAATTCCGGCGTGGTCGTGAAGCAGGCGATCCTTGCGATGAGTGAGATCGAAACGAGCTCGCAAAAGATTTCCAAGATCATCGGAGTCATCGACGAGATCGCCTTCCAGACGAATCTTCTCGCTCTCAATGCCGGGGTCGAAGCTGCCCGCGCGGGCGAGGCCGGACGAGGGTTCGCAGTCGTGGCTTCCGAAGTTCGCGCGCTTGCGCAAAGATCGTCCGATGCCGCGCGAGAAATCGCAACCTTGATCACCGCCTCTTCGGAGCAAGTGTCACGGGGCGTAGGGCTCGTGGGCGAGACCGGTCGTGCCCTCCAAGGCATTCTCTCATCCGTCGTCGATATTGCTGCCCGTGTTTCCGAGATTGCCTCAGGGGCTCAAGAGCAGGCTCAGGGGCTCAACGAAATTAATTCAGCGATGAATCAGCTCGATCAAGTCACGCAACAGAATGCCGCGATGTTCGAGCAAACCACCGCGGCAAGCCATGCCCTCAATGCGAGCGCGACGGCCCTGCGAGATACGACCTCGCAATTTCGAGTTCCAATGAAAGAAACGCGGCGCACGGACGTGGAAACCACGCGGCGAAACCCTCAGCGAAATGCCGATGAAAGCTCGCCAGAGGAGAGAGTGACACGTGGGCACGAAGCGGACACCCTGCAAATGCGCACGCAGTGGAACACCGATGTCGAAGTCGCTGGAAATGTACTCAAAGTGACAGACCGGCATGAAGAGGAGTGGGAAGACTTTTGACGTCTCGGCTCTCCGACTTTTTGCAATTTGAGTTCAAAAATCATGAAGCCCAAACGCGTCCTCATTGTCGACGATTCTGCAACAATTCGCCACTTGATCCGGCGACGCATTCTGTCTGATCCTCGACTTGAAGTGGTGGGTGAGGCCGGCGATCCCTATGAGGCGCGCGCTCTAATCAAATCGCTTAACCCAGATGTGCTGACCCTCGATGTCGAGATGCCGCGAATGAATGGGCTCGCGTTTCTCGAAAGGCTCATGCGTTTGCGGCCGATGCCAGTCGTGATGGTTTCGACTGAAACCCATAAAGGTTCAGCCGCCGCTCTGGAAGCTCTGTCTCTTGGAGCGATCGAGTGTATTGGAAAGCCCCGGTTCGACGGTGTCGAAGAACCATTTGCGACGTTGCCGGATCTGCTCGTTGCGGCAGGGTCGGCGCGCCTTAGATCCCAAATCAAACGCTTGCCGATCGCGGCTGCTCAAGAGTTTTCCTGGAATGGGAAAATTGTTCTCATCGGATCCTCTACTGGTGGTGTCGACGCGTTGGAAACTCTTCTCAAATCCTTTCCGGAAAACAGCCCACCGACGCTTATCACCCAGCATATGCCGGAAAGTTTTCTGGCGAGTTTCGCCAAGCGTCTCGATCGTCAGGTCGCACCTAAGGTTCTTCTGGCATCCAATGGAACGGCCATCACGCAAGGACATATCTATCTCGCGCCTGGGGGACGTTTCCACCTTGAACTGGATGGGCGCGCAGCGCTCTTCTGCCGACTCATGGAGGGAGATAAACGCAATGGGCATCGCCCATCGGTGGAGGTTCTCTTTAATTCTGCTTTGGAACATGCCGAACGATGCGTGGCGGTAATGTTGACAGGAATGGGACGCGATGGTGCGGATGGGATGCTGAAGTTGCGTCGCGCCGGGGCTCGTTGTCTGGCGCAAGATGAAGAGACTTCGGTGGTTTTTGGCATGCCGCGCGCCGCGCTCGAGAATGGGGGCGCTGAACGTGCGGTCCCACTCGAGAAGATTGCGGACGACGTTTTGGAACTTTGCCGTGAGAGCACAGGTCTGCTCGCAAATCAAAAGAGGCAGCCATGACATCTCGGCAAGATTTTCGCCCGCAACATATTTCGCAGGGTGAGTTCATCGCAGGCACGGCGGGTTCGCGCTCGATCACGACGATCCTCGGTTCCTGCGTTGCCTGCTGCCTCTATGATGAGGGCGCGAAGGTCGGCGGCATGAACCATTTTCTTCTTCCGGAACGATCTGGCTCTGCGATCCAGGCTGCGAGCTTCGGGGTCAATGCCATGGAGCTCCTGATTAACGATTTGATCAAGCTCGGTGCTCGCCGAACAGCGCTCAAGGCGAAACTTTTCGGAGGAGCACGCATGATTGCGGGGCTCTCTGATGTCGGAAGGAAGAATGGGGACTTTGCGCTCGCGTTCCTTCAACGAGAGGGCATATTGTGCATGAGTCAGAGCCTCGGGGGCACGCAAGCACGGCGGATAGAGTTCTGGCCAGATACGGGGCGTGCGCGTCAACGATTGTTGGGCGAAGCCTCCATAATCGAAGCTGAAATTATACCCGAGCCGGCAGTCGATGTTGAATTGTTCTGCTAGGGTCAGAGTTCATAACTAGTAGATGCCGGCGGCCGGGAGGGCGATGGCTGAGAGGAAGACTTTGGGGCGGCGGCTATGAAGGTCGCCGTTTGATGTTTCTTCACACAGGTCGCGTCGATCATGATGGTCGGCGGTTTTTCAGCTTCGGTTGCAAGACCTTCGAAAATTTGGCGAACACGTCCATCTCGCTCCAGCGGTTGTAGAGTGTTTTGGGTGGGCCGTATTCCTTCGGTGCATCGCATCAGTCCAAGCTATTGCGATCGATAAAGATTATAGCGCTCAGAACCCGCCCTTAATCGACCCTAGGCTGGCAGTGCAATTTCGAAAAGCAGTCCTTCAGACGCGCCATCTGCGCGTCGCTCAGCGAGAAAAGATCGCTCGTGTCACCGCTCCGGCTTCGAACACGTGAAACGCGCAGCGGGCCTGAAATCAGTGCGTTCTGACCTCAGAACCATTGAATTGCTCCATCTTCTTCACGTTTTTCGATTTTGTTTTGCTTCTCAGGATCAAGATTGTGCACGAGTTCCTTCAGGCGAAGTTGTGAAAATAGATCGGTACGAGCCAGTGATGTCGCTGGAGACATGCCTGCGCTCACTGCGAAGAGCAGAGTGCCGAGATCCTCTAGCGTTTGGCTGATCCGATCGATCCCTTGAAGATCTCGGATAATACCGGCTGGTGTATGGTCTGGAAATTCGATCTCCGTCAAGGCGCGCTCGACCGCGAGTGACAGTCGGGCAAGACCTTCAATCTCCAAGCCGACACGGCGAAGGAGCTCGGCTGCGCTAATAGCGCTATCGGTTTGACCGTGGAGCCGGGTCACGTCCTCCGTCATAGTCGACCGACCACGGCTTCGATACACGTTTTCAGGTCTTGGGGTGCGAAGGGTTTTTTGATGAAGTTGTTCATTCCCAAGCGTTTGCCAGTTTCGATGATCTCGCGGTCTGCGCGACCGGTGATCAAGATGAACCCAAGGCCTTTCGTACGCGCATTGGTGCGCATCGCATGCAGAAGTTGCAGCCCGTCCATGCCGGGCATGTTGTAGTCCGAAATGACCAGGTGGACGGGCGTATTTTCAAGGATTTGGAGAGCGCTGGGACCGTCGACGGCATATCCGACTTGGCGGATGCCCATCGCGTCGAGTGC
The DNA here is from genome assembly GCF_000714535.1 of Thioclava pacifica DSM 10166. Taxonomy (GTDB): domain Bacteria; phylum Pseudomonadota; class Alphaproteobacteria; order Rhodobacterales; family Rhodobacteraceae; genus Thioclava; species Thioclava pacifica. The sequence goes on from NZ_AUND01000034.1 coordinate 99,086, forward strand.
TTGTGTCAAGAGCCCGCGGCTCGTAGACATGTCATCGACGACGAGGATGCGGAGCTGGTCTCTCAATGCCATTGGCCGGTGTTCCTGCTGGTCGTTTTTGCGGACAACCGGTAGGTCGTGACGCCCGCATTCACGAGATTTGAATGTGAAAGATCCGAAATGCGCTCGGAGTGCCCCACAAAAAGCCAACCATCCGGGGCAAGTTGCGTCTCGAACCGCCGCCAGAGCTTTGTCTGGGCGTCCGGGGCGAAGTAGATGACGACGTTCCGACAGAAGATGATGTCGAACTGACCGCGCATCGGCCATCGTTCATGCAAATTCAACTCGCGGAAACTGACAAGGTTCCGAAGCGGCGCGACGATTTGGACCTGCTCGCCCGTTCGAGAAAAATACTTGCGTTGCAGGTCGATCGGTACGCTCGCAAGTGCGGCTTCTTCGTAAATGCCTGTTGCACCGGCCGCCACCATTTGTGGGTCGATGTCGCTGGCAAGGATTCGCACGTCGAGATTTGTGTAGTCCGGCGCTGCTTCGGCGATGATCATCGCGATCGAATAGGCTTCTTGTCCGTTCGATGAACCGGCCGACCAAATCCTGATGCGTTGCCCCGCTCGCGCGCGCTCGAGCAGCGGGGGCATGGCGGTTGCGCGGAGCGTCTCGAAATGATGATTTTCACGAAAGAAATGTGTGACGTTCGTCGTGAGCGCCGAGATCATATTACGTCGTTCATCTACGCCACCCTGGGACGTCACATGAGCGATGTAGCTCGCGTAGTCATTTATCCCGAGTGCACGAAGCCGCTTGCCGAGCCGACTTTGCACCATCGAGCTTTTTCCCGGCGCGATGACGATACCGGTCGCATCATGCAGAATGCGCGCGATGATTTCGAGTTCATCGGGCGCTGGCGAGAGTTGGCCAAGGTTTGGTGATGTCGTGCTCATGCGGCCTCGGCGTCATCATCAGGCAATACCGCCATCAGATCGAGTACGCGGATCATCCGGCCTTCGACGATGGTGAGTGCGGAGATATAGCGTTGCGCCGTATCGGCCGCGAGATCTGGGGGCGGCTGCAACTCGCTGGCAGGCAGCGCGAGGATATCCGACACCGCATCAACCAGCAGACCTGCCGTTTGAGCGCCGGTCTGCACAACGATGATGACGTTACGGGCGTCACCTGCGACGGGTTGCATCCCGAGCCGCACCGACAGATCCACCACCGGCAGGACGGTTCCGCGCAGATTGATCACGCCGCGCACAAAGTCTGGTGCGTGCGGGAGGGGGGTGGCGCGAGTCCAGCCGCGAATTTCACGCACCGACATGATGTCGACACTGTATTCTTCTTTGCCGAGACGAAAGGACAGAAGTTCGATTTCGCTGGAGACGGTCTGGGTCTTGGTCGGTGCGGTCATGGCTTATCCTGCGAGCGTGAGGTCAGGGATGCGGGTGCGACCCGAGGCGTTATGCACAAGGTCGGCTGGGTCGAGGATCAGCGCAATCTGGCCGTCCCCGAGGATGGTGGCGGCGGCGACGCCGGGAATGTGGCCGTAGGATTGCTGGAGACCCTTGATCACGACTTGGCGCTGTTCGAGTATCGTGTCGACGACGAGAGCGGAGCGCTCACCGTTTTCCTGGGCGGTTAGCAACACGATCCCACCCTCGTAATTCGACTTTGGGGCGCGATAGCCGAGTTCAGCCCCGAGATCGTAGAGGGGCACAAATGCGCCGCGGACGTGAATTACATGGGTTTCGGGCCCGAGCGCGCGGATGTCTTCGCTTGTCAGGGTCGCCGTTTCGAGGATCGCGGAGAGTGGGACAACAAGGGTTTCGTCGGCGACAGTGACGACCATCCCGTCGAGGACAGCCAGCGTCAGCGGCAGTGAGATCGAGAAACTCGTCCCCGAACCGGGTGCGGATGAGATCGAAATCCGACCGCCCAAAGCCTGGATTGAACTTCTGACAACATCCATTCCGACGCCGCGCCCGGAGAGGGCCGAAACTTGATCGGCGGTCGAAAAACCGGGGAGAAAGAGGAGATTGTCAATCTCGGTGTCGCTGAGCTGGGCATCCGCGGGCACGAGACCTTTCTCGACCGCCTTGGCGAAGACTTTCTTGCGGTTGATGCCGCCGCCATCGTCGGTCACCTCAATCACGACGCGACCGGAGCGATGTTGGGCGGACAGGGTGATCACGCCTTCGCGTGGTTTTCCGGCCGCGACGCGCGTTTCTGGGGCTTCGAGCCCGTGATCGACGGCGTTGCGGATCATGTGGGTCAGAGGGTCCGCGAGGCGTTCGATGACGGTCTTGTCGACTTCCGTTGCCTCGCCCTCGGTGCGCAGTTTGACCTCTTTTCCGACCGCCGATGAGGCTTCGCGGACGATCCGGGCCATGCGCTGAAAGAGAGGCTTTACGGGCTGTGCGCGGATCATCATCACGCTATCCTGGATGTCGCGGGTGAGCATCATGAAGGCTTCGAGACCGGTCATGACCGGCGAATTGGGCGGCAGGCCGGCCTCGGTCACCGACTGGGCCAGCATGGCCTGGTTGATGACCAACTCGCCTACGAGATTGACGAGGCGGTCGATGCGCTCGAGATCGACCCGCACCGTTGCGCCGGGTTCCGCGACCGGCGTCGAAGGCGCGCGTGGGGGCGCGGTCGCGGCAGGCGGTGTGGGGGCATCCTCCTGCGGCATTTCAGGCGCCGCGGGTGCGGTCGCAACGGACTCGGGCAGATCGCGCGCGGTGGAGAGAGCGGTCAGCAATGGATCAAAATCGGGAGACGGGATGTCGTCTGGCTGCGCGAAACTCGGGTCGTTTAGCGGCCGCGAAGCAAGGGACGTGACGCGATCGGCAGAGGTCTCTTGAGATCCGAATTCAAGGTCGCAGACATCCTCGACAAAATCGAACACATCGAGAATGGCGCTTTCTTCGATAACGGGATCGATTTGCATCTCCCAGGAGAGATAAGCCGCTTCGGGATCGATGGCATCGAGCGACGGGATCGCGGCGAGATCGGCTGCGATTTGTAGCGGGCCGAGCTCTGCGAGCGCGCGCAGGAGGTGCAGCGGCTCGTTTCCCGAGGCGTAGAGTTCGGCATGTGGTTTGAAGCGCAGCAGATGCGGATCGGATGTCGCGGACCCAGAGGGGTCCGGCGACAGATCGAAATCGAGATCCAGATCAAGCGAGAGCCCCATTGGCTGGAAATCCGAGACCTCTTCGGTGGCCTCTTCCTCGATCATGCGATCCGTGCCCAGGAGCGCTTCGAGATCTTTCAGACATGCCTCTGCGCCGTCTGGCTCGGGGAGGCCGTCGCGCGCGGCGTGAACCTCGTCGGCGAGGAGATCGGCGGCCTGGAAAAAGAGTTTCACCGCTTCGGGGCTGATGTCGAGCCGCCCCGAGCGGATCTCATCCATCACGGTTTCGTAGCGGTGCGCGAACCCAACAAGCGCATCGAGACCGAAGGCGCCGGCGCCACCCTTGATCGAATGGACTGCACGAAAGACGATATTGATCGTCTCGCCATCATGCGCGCCCTCGTCAATCTCGGTCAGCGCGTCTTGCAGGCTTTCGAGCAGCTCGTCGCATTCGATGAAGAAGGAGGCCTTGATCTCGGCCATCGGGTCGTTGGGCATCTCGCTCTCCTCAGCCGGCGACCATGTTGAGCGCCTTGACCAGCTTGACCGGGTCGAAGGGTTTGACGATCCATCCTGTAGCCCCTGCGGCGCGGGCGCGGGCTTTCAGTTCGGGCGCGGATTCGGTGGTCAGCACAAGGATCGGCGTCGCGCGATGGCGATCCTGGCCCCGCACGGCCTCTATGAAGCCGAACCCGTCGAGGCGGGGCATGTTGATGTCGGAGATGATCGCATCGGGCTCGATCCCGTCGAGCACTTCGAGCCCGTGCACCCCGTCTTCGGCGAGGTAAAGTTCCATCCCCGCATCGTTGAGTGTGAGTTTCAGCATGTCTCGGATCGTGCGGCTGTCATCCACCGCGAGGATTTTCAGGCTCATGCCGCCTCCGTGTTTTGCAGATCGTCGAGGGTCATGCCGAAACGGTCCAACGCCTCGTCAAACGCCGCGGAGCGGGGCGTGATTGTCAGGCTGTGACCGCTGGCGCGCGCGCTAAGTGCCGCCGAGACTAGCAATTGCACCCCAAGCGCCCCGAGATGTCTGACGTTGGAGGCGTCGATCACGGTCGGCCCTTCCGTCACGGGGCCGAGCGCGGCATGCAACGCAGACACCGCGACAAGATCGATGCGGTCGGGCAGGGCGAGCACCGTCATGCGCGGGCCACCGGGTATGGGAGGGGATACGGGCGCATCGGAAACCTCTTTTCAACAACTGTCGAGAAAGAGGCTTAGCGCCCAGCCGTTAAAATAGGTTTGACGCCGGAACGTTTATTGCGACAACCGCGCCTTCAGGAAGGCTGCGCAGCCGTGAAGGGCGGCGTAATCATCCTCGATCACCGAGATCGGAAACGCGCGCAGGAACTCGGAAAAGCGGCCCTTGGCCTGCATCGCCTCGGCGAACCCGAAAGGCTCGAGCCAGGGCACGACCCCGCGCGCCGCGCCCCCGATCAGGTAGATCCCGCCGAAGGGCAGGTGGGTCAGCGCCAGATCTCCAACCACCTTGCCCAACATCTGTACGAAGAAGCGACCCGCCGCTACGGCGGTTTCATCCCCGGCTTCGATCAGCGTCAGGATCTCTTCGCCGGGCGTGGTCGCGTGTTCCTCGTCCTTGAGATAGGCGTAGATCCGCTCGAGCCCGCGCCCTGCCACGACATGTTCGACGCTGGCGAAGGCGTGTTTTGCCTCAAGATAGGTCTTGAGGGCGAAATCGGCCTCGGTGGTGCAGGGCATGGTAATGTGTCCCGCCTCCGAGGGCGGCACGACGCGGCCGCCCGGGCCCTCATGCACGGGGGCAGCGTTGAACCCGGTGCCGATGCCGACGACGAGCCGGGCCGAGCCCTCGCGCGCCGGCTCACCCGGCAGGATCGGACGGATCGCTTCGGGAGCGAGATGGCCCAGAGCATGGCCCTGCGCCTGAAGGTCATTGAGTACGAAGACCTGATCGGCCTTGGTGAGTGCCGCGATATTTTCCGCCTCGATCACCCAGGACAGGTTCGTCATCTCGGCGCGGTTGTCGCGCACGGGCCCGGCGGCGGCGACACAGGCGCCCGCGATCGGTTGGTCGCACTCTTCCTCTTGAAGGTAATCGGCCAGGATCGCTTCGAGCGAGGGACGCCCCTTATTGGCAAAGCGGCGGATCGTTTCCGGGCACAGCGCGCCATTGCGGGCCATGGCGACGCGGGTATTGGTGCCGCCGATATCGGCCAGCAGCGTGATCTGTTCGCTCATCAACGGCTCCCCAATGCGTCCTGCCATGCCAGATAGGACGCTTTCGGGGTGCGCTGCAAGGTTTCGAAATCGACATGCACGAGGCCGAAACGTTTCTCGTAACCCAGCGCCCATTCGTAATTGTCCATCAGCGACCAACAGAAATAGCCCTTCACGGGTACGCCCTCGGCCATGGCGCGTTGCATCGCAGCGAGGTGGTCGCGGTAATAGGCGATGCGCTGATGGTCTTCGACATGGCCGCCTTCGATCGCATCAAACGAGGCCATGCCGTTCTCGGTCACATAAAGCGGCAGCTCCCCTGTATAGTCGCGTGCGAGGCGGGTGAGGAAATGATGGAGGCCTTCGGGATAGATCTCCCAGCCCATCGCGGTCTTGGGCCGGGGGCCATCGGCACCGCGCAGCGCGGGCCAGGGGCCGTCTGCGGACGCGACCCGCTTGCAGGTGTAGTAATTGAGCCCGAACCAGTCGAGCCGCTCACCGATCACCGCGAAATCATCTTCCCAATTGGCGGGCATGTGCGGCGCGAAAGCCGTCATGACCTCCTCGGGATAGCGGCGCTTGAACATCCCTTCGACGAAGAAGCGGTTGTAATAGGCGTCGTGGCGGGCGGCCGCCGCCTGCGCTTCGGGGCTGTCATCGGCGGGAAGTGAGGCTTCGAAATTGCACACTGCGCCGAGGTTCTTCATGCCGTGATTGCGCATCACGCGGATCGCGTAACCATGTGCGAGCAGGACGTGATGCATTGCATGGGCGGTCGCACGGATGTCGCGCAACCCGGGTGCGTGATGGCCCTCGAAATGACTTAGCCAGCTCACGCACCAGGGCTCGTTGATCGGGGCTGCGGACCAGATCCGGTCTCCCAGACGATCCGCGATGACCTTCGCGAAATCGGCAAACCAGAAGGCGATATCGCGATTGCGCCAGCCGCCCTTGTCGGCAAGCGCTGCGGGCAGTTCCCAGTGATAGAGGGTGAGGGCGGGTTTCAGTCCGCGCTCGAGCATCCCGTCGACGAGCCGGTCATAGAAATCCAGACCCTCCGCATTCACCGCGCCGCGCCCCTCGGGCATGACCCGCGCCCATGAGGTCGAGAAGCGATAGCAATCGAACCCAGCCGCCGCGATCAGGTCGAGATCCTCTTCCCAGCGATGGTAGTGATCGCAGGCGATTGCACCGTTTTCGGCGCGCACGACATTGCCGGGTGTCGCGGCGAAAGTGTCCCAGTGCGACGGGCCTGCGCCGCCATAGGAATGACCCTCGATCTGATAGGCGGAGGTTGCGACGCCGAATTGAAAATCACTCGGAAAATCAGTGCGTTTAGGGAGCATCTTCATCCTGTTTTCAAGCTGTGGGGGCAGGGCCCGTGGATTGGCCGAGCACCAGAACCGCCTCCATCAGCTCGTGTCGGGGCGTGCGATCGCCGCTCTCGATCTGATCGATCAGCAGCGCCGCGCACCGCCGTCCCGCTTCGCGCACCGAGGACCGTGTCGCGGTGAAGATCGGTTCTTCGGCCGTGCCATTCTTGAGGTAGCCCAGCTCGTCGTCATGGGTCACGATCGAGATGTCGCGCCCCATCTTGAGGCCCGCCTCCTCGATCCCGCGCCGTGCGCCCATCGCGGAAAGCAGCGACGCTGTGAGGAAGGCCGTAGGCGGGTTCGACAGTTGCAGCATCTCGCGGGCGGCATCGTGGCCCTGCGCCTCGGTCATCTCGCCCTCGGTGATCAGCGCCGGATCGGGTGCGATCCCGCGCGCCGTCAGTGCCTGTTCATAGCCGCGCCGCCGTCTGCGGGCGAAATCCATATTGCCGATCCCGTTGATCAGCGCGATCCGGCGATGGCCGAGATCGAGCAGGAAATTGGTGGCGCGCGTGAAAGCGCGGACATTGTTCACATCGACCCAGCTATAGGAGCTTTCGATCCCGCTGACGCGCCCATGCAGCACGAAGGGCAGGCCGAGATGGTCGAGCATCGCGATACGGTGATCCTCGACCTTGGGGGCATGTACCAGCACCCCGTCGACATTGCCTTTCGAGCGCAGCTCGGCATAGGCGCGGGCTTCCTGATCGTCGGGCACGATGGTGATCACCATGTCGTAGCCGCGTCGCGCATAGACCTCGCCGGCACCGGCGATGAAATCGGCAAAGACCGGGTTCACGATCTCGTGGCGGGTAGAGATCGGGATGATATGGCCGATCGCCATCGCGCGGCCGGTGGCAAGCCGTTTTGCCTGCGTGTTGGGACGATAATTCGCCGCCTCGGCAGCCTTCATCACGCGGATGCGGGTGGCCTCCGAGACCTCCGGATAGCCGTTGAGCGCGCGACTCACCGTCGTGGGCGACAGCCCGAGTTCCTGTGCCAGTGTCTTGAGATTCATCGCCCCAAACCGCTTTGGATACGTCCGGAGGTTAGTCGCGCGCGTTTGGCGCGTCAATGCTGCGGCTGCGGCAAGTGCGATGCCGCGGTGCGGCGCGGAGGTCTGAGGAATGCTCAGATAAATAAAGGGAAATTGATTTGCTCGTGAGGTGCGGCAATTGACATCTGCGTGACGCTCTGAGACGGTCGGTCAAGTCCAAAGCGCTTTGGACATGGTGAGTCGTGTCGGTCCGAAGCGCCATTTACCGGGAGGATTTCATGACCAAACATCTGATGCTTGGCATCGCGGCGCTGGCGCTGTCGACGGGGCTTGCCTCGGCGCAGGAGCTCAAGTTCAAGCCGGGGAGCGAGCCCGACCGCTTCGACTGGTCGAGCTATGATCAATTCGCCAAGGACACCGATCTGAGCGGCCAGACGCTCACCATCACCGGGCCGTGGACGGGCAATGACAAGAAACTCTTCGAGAGCGTCCTGGCCTATTTCGAAGCCGCGACCGGCGCGAAAGTCGACTATTCGGGGTCGGAAAGCTTCGAGCAGGATATCGTGATCGCGGCGAAAGGCGGCACGCCACCCAATATCGCGGTCTTTCCGCAGCCGGGTCTCGCCTCGGATCTGGCCAAGCAGGGCTATCTGACCGCGATGCCCGAGGGCACGGGCGCCTGGATCAAGGACAATTATGCCGCCGGTCAGAGCTGGGAGGATCTCTCGACCTATACCGGCAAGGACGGCGCGAAGCAGACCTTCACCTTCCCCTTCAAGGCGGACCTCAAGTCGCTCGTCTGGTATGTGCCCGAGAACTTCAAAGAAGCGGGCTACAAGGTGCCCGAGACCATGGAGGAGTTGAAAGCTCTGACCGAGCAGATCAAGGCCGATGGCGGCACGCCGTGGTGCATCGGGCTTGGTTCGGGCGCCGCGACCGGCTGGCCCGCGACCGACTGGGTCGAAGACATCATGCTGCGCACCCAATCGCCGGAGACCTATGACGACTGGGTCTCGAACAAGCTCAAGTTCAACGATCCCAAAGTCGTCGATGCGATCAAGGATTACGGCTGGTTCGCCAAGACCCCCGGTTTCGCCGAAGGTGGCCCGCAGGCCGTCGCCACGACCGATTTCCGCGACAGCCCGAAAGGTCTCTTCGACTTCCCGCCGAAATGCTACATGCACAAGCAGGCGAGCTTCATCCCGACCTTCTTCCCCGACGGGACCAAGGTGGGCTCGGACGTGAACTTCTTCTACTTCCCGGCCTATGCGGGCAAGGATCTGGGCAAGCCGGTTCTGGGCGCGGGGACGATGTTCGGGATCACCAAGGACAGCAAGGCCGCCGAGGCCTTCATCAAGTTCCTAGAAACGCCGATCGCCTCCGAGATCTGGATGGCGCAATCGGGCTTCCTGACGCCCAACAAGAACGTCAACCCGGCAGCCTTCGCCAATGACGTTCAGCGCAACATGAACAAGATCCTGCTGGATGCGACAACGTTCCGCTTCGACGGCTCCGACCAGATGCCGGGCGAGATCGGCACGGATGCGTTCTGGAAGGCGATGGTGGCCTACACGACCGGCGACGAGACCGCGCAGGAAGCGGCGGATGCGGTCCAGAAGCGCTGGGACAGCATCGAGAAGTAACGACACTCGCGCCCCCGGGAGCACATTCCGGGGGCGCGGTTTCGCGTAAACGGTTCGGGGAGGGGCCAGATGTCACCGATCTTGCAAGGGATCATCACGATCGCGCTCGGCGTGGGCGGGTGCATCGCTTATTTCTACGCCTCGAACCTGGTTCTCGACAAAGTCATCTTCCCGCCGCGCGGTGCCGATCCGGGCCGCAATATCAACCGTGCGAATATGGTCCGGCCGTGGCTGTTCCTGTTCCCGGCGATCGCGGCGCTGGGGCTCTATCTCGCCTATCCGGTGGTGGGCTCGTTCTGGCGCTCGCTGTTCAATCGCGATGGGTCCGAGTTCATCGGGCTCGGCAATTACGAAAAGCTCGCGGGTGACGACACCTTCCGCCAAGCGGTGTTCAACAACTTTCTGTGGGTGCTGGTCGTGCCGGCGCTGGCGACCTTCTTCGGACTGATGGCCGCGCAGCTGACCGATCGGATCAAATGGGGCAGCGTCGCGAAATCGCTGATCTTCATGCCGATGGCGATTTCCTTCGTGGGCGCGTCGCTGATCTGGAAGTTCGTCTATGCGGTGAATCCCGAGATCGGGATGATCAACGCGATCCGCGTGGCGTTCCAGCTGCAACCGCTCGATCCGCTGCAGGTGCCGTTCTGGAACAACTTCTTCCTGATGGTGATCCTGATCTGGATCCAGACCGGTTTCGCGATGGTGATCCTCTCGGCGGCGTTGCGTGGCATCCCTGAGGAGACGGTCGAGGCCGCGGTGCTTGATGGCGCGAACCCCTTCCAGCTGTTCTTCAAGATCAAGGTGCCGCAGATCATGCCGACCATCGTGGTGGTCTGGACGACGATCACCATCCTCGTGCTGAAGGTCTTCGATATCGTCTACGCGACGACAGGGGGCAATTTCGGAACCCAGATCCTGCCGAGCTACATGATGCAATACATGTTCCGCGATGACGGGCGCGCGACGGCAGTGGCCTTCGTGATCATGATTATCGTGCTGCCGGTGATGATCTGGAACATCGTTCAAGCCCGCAAGGAGATGCGCTGATGGCCATGATCGCCGGACAAAAATCGCGCCTGACCTGGGCGGTGCATCTCTCGGTCGTGGTGATGGTGGTGCTGTGGCTGATCCCGACGGTGGGTCTGCTGGTCAGCTCGTTCCGCACCACCGACCAGATCAGCCAGTCGGGCTGGTGGGACGCGGCCTTCTCGGTCGAAAAGGCCTTCCGCGACCGCATTCCGGGTGATGGCGAGACGCAGGAGGGCGGGGTCTATGTGCTCACCGGAAACCTGCTCACGAACGGCCAGAACGCGGCCGACCTGAAATCGGGCACGACGATCACGGCCTTCGGAACCTCGGGCATCAAGCCGGGCGCCTACAAGGCAGGCGAGACCGCGCAGACCGACAATGGCACGATGACCGTCAATGCCGATGGCAGCTACAAGGTGACCGGCAGCGCGAGCTTCGAGGGGGACGGCCCGCGCGTCTATTTCGTGGCCGACATGCCGCCCGCCTTCACGCTCGCCAATTACCGTCAGGTGCTGTTCTCCGACGGCATGGGGCAGGCCTTCATGAACACGCTGACGGTGACGATCCCGGCGACGATCATCCCGATCCTGATCGCGGCCTTTGCGGCCTATGCACTGGCCTGGATGGAATTTCCGGGCCGTGGGCTGTTGATTGCCGCAGTCGTGGGCCTGTTGGTCGTGCCGTTGCAACTGGCGCTGGTGCCGCTTCTTCGGCTGCATCAGGATGTTGGGATCGGGCAGAGTTTCCTCGGGATTTGGATGGCGCATACCGGCTTTGGCCTGCCACTCGCGATCTATCTGTTGCGCAACTACATGGTCGGTCTGCCGCGCGACATCATCGAGAGTGCAAAGGTCGACGGGGCAACGGATTTCCAGATTTTCATGAAAATCGTGCTGCCTTTGTCATTCCCGGCGCTCGCTTCTTTTGCAATCTTCCAATTCCTGTGGGTCTGGAACGATCTTCTTGTCGCCAAGGTGTTCCTGCCGGCCAACGATCAGACCAAGGTGATGACGGTGAAGATCGCCGACGACCTGTTGGGGTCGCGCGGGGGCGACTGGGGCATTCTGGCCGCAGCGGCCTTCGTGTCGATCGCGGTTCCGCTCGGGGTCTTCTTCGCAATGCAGAAATATCTCGTCCGCGGTCTGCTGGCGGGTTCGGTTAAAGGTGGTTGATGAAGACCCTCACGAAGAAAGACGATTGGTGGCGCGGTGCGGTGATCTACCAGATCTATCCGCGCAGTTTTCAGGACAGCAACAATGACGGGGTGGGCGATCTGCTCGGCATCGTCCGGCGGCTGCCGCATGTGGCGAGCCTTGGCGCGGATGCGGTCTGGATCTCGCCCTTCTTCACCTCGCCGATGAAGGATTTCGGCTATGACGTGGCCGATTACTGCGATGTCGATCCGCTCTTCGGCAATCTCGCGGATTTCGACCAGGTGATCGCGACCGCCCATGCGCTGGGGCTGAAGGTGATGATCGACCTCGTGCTGTCCCATACCTCCGATCAGCACCCGTGGTTTCAGGAAAGCCGGTCGAGCCGCGACAATCCGAAGGCCGACTGGTATGTCTGGGCCGATCCCAAACCCGATGGCACGCCGCCCAATAACTGGCTGTCGATCTTCGGGGGGCCTGGCTGGCACTGGGACGGCCGGCGCGAGCAATATTACATGCACAACTTCCTCGTGCAGCAGCCCGACCTGAATTTCCATAACCCCGAAGTGCAGCAGGAACTGCTGAATGTCGCGCAGTTCTGGCTGGAGCGCGGCGTCGACGGGTTCCGCCTCGACACGATCAATTTCTACATGCATGACAAGGAGTTGCGCGACAATCCTCCGTTGCCGCCCGAGGAGCGCAACGACCAGACCGCGCCCAAGGTGAACCCCTACAATCACCAGCGCCATATTTACGACAAGAACCACCCCGAGAACCTGCGCTTCCTACGCAAGCTGCGCACGCTGATGAACAATTACAACGCGGCCGCCGTGGGCGAGGTGGGCGACAGTCAGCGCGGGTTGGAGATCCTGGGCGAATACACCTCCGGCACGGACAAGATGCAGATGTCCTATGCTTTCGAGCTTCTGTCGGGCCACGAGCCGCTCGATGCGCGCTTCTTCAAGGCGGTGTTCGACAAGGTCGACGAAGTGGCGAAGGATGGCTGGGTCTGCTGGGCCTATTCAAACCACGATGTCGAGCGCCATATCTCGCGCTGGCACCTGACGCCTGCAGCCGCGCGGCTGTATACGACGCTGATGATGTGCCTGCGCGGCTCGGTCTGCCTCTATCAGGGCGAAGAATTGGGGCTGCCCGAGGCGGAACTGGCCTTCGAGGATCTGCAAGACCCTTACGGCATCGAGTTCTGGCCCGAGTTCAAGGGCCGCGATGGCTGCCGTACGCCGATGGTCTGGGAACGCGATGCCGCCTATGGCGGTTTCTCGCAGGCGCGCCCCTGGCTGCCGGTTCCGTCGGTGCATCACAACATCGCGGCCGACGTGGCCGAGCATGACCCGGCCTCTCTGCTGCATCACTACCGCCGCGCCATCGCGTTCCGCCGCAACCACGAGGTGCTGCGCAAGGGCGCGATGGAAGACATGTATTGCTCGGGCGATCTGCTGGTCTTCACCCGAAAGGACGAGGACGAGACGATCCTTTGCTATTTCAATCTCTCCGACCAGCCGGTGAATGCCACCGTGCCGCCGGGGAACTGGGTGACGATCGGGGGCGAGCTGGGCTCGATCCGGCCGATGCCCGATCACACGCTGCATCTGGGCCCGTGGCAGCCAAGTATTTTGCGCCTCGATGATCACGGGGCCTGAGGGGGGAAAATGGCCGATCTGAAACTGGAAAACATCGCGAAGAGCTACGGCGAGGTCTCTGTCCTCAAGGACATCAATCTCGACATCAAGGCGGGTGAGCTGATCGTCTTCGTCGGCCCTTCGGGCTGCGGGAAGTCGACGCTTCTGCGGATGATCGCGGGGCTTGAGAAGATTTCGGGCGGTACGCTCGAGATCGACGGGGTTCGCATGAACGACGTGCCCCCGGCGAACCGTGGCATCGCGATGGTATTCCAGTCCTACGCGCTCTATCCGCACATGACCGTGCGCGACAACATGGCCTTCGCGCTCAAGATCGCGAAGAAGAGCAAGGAGGAGATCGACGCCGCCGTGGGGAAGGCCGCGAAGATGCTCCAGCTCGAACCCTATCTGGATCGTCTCCCGAAGGCGCTCTCGGGCGGGCAGCGACAGCGCGTCGCGATCGGCCGCGCCATCGTGCGCGATCCGAAGGTCTATCTCTTCGACGAACCGCTCTCGAACCTCGATGCGGCGCTGCGTGTGGCCACGCGGATCGAGATCGCCCAGCTCAAGGAGGCGATGCCCGATCGCACGATGATCTACGTCACCCACGATCAGGTCGAGGCGATGACGCTGGCGACCCGGATCGTGGTGCTCGCCAATAAGGGCATCGCGCAGGTCGGCACGCCGCTTGATCTCTATGAACGCCCTGAAAACGAGTTCGTCGCGCAGTTCATCGGCAGCCCGTCAATGAACCTGCTGCCGGGCGAAGTGGTCGCTACGGGCGAGATGACCACGGTGAAACTCGCGGGCGGAGGCGTTGCGAAATCCACCGTGCCCACGCGCCCGGAGGATATGGGGCTCAAGGTCAATATCGGCGTGCGCCCCGAGGATTTCGTGCCAGCCGAGGGCGAGGCGATCTACACGGGCCATGTCGATATCGTCGAGGCTCTGGGCGAGGTCACGCTGCTTTACTTCGAACCCGACGGAGAGGCCGACCCGGTGATCGCGAAACTGCCGGGCATTCATCACGACCGCCGCCATTCGCAACTTGCGCTTACGGCGGATCCGGCGAAGGTACATCTCTTTGCGGACGGGCGGTCGCTTCTTTACCGCTGACGGACGCAAACAAGACATCGTGCCTCCCTCGGCCCGTTAGTTTGGGGTCGGAATAACGGGCGGAGGGCATCATGGCCGATTCGGAACAGGCAGAACGTGTAGGGCGTCGCGCCCGGGGTGGCGGCGGGGCTGCGCGTCGCGCCGAGCGCACGGCGGTACGGATGGAATTCGCCCGTTACATCACGCGCAATATTCCGGATATGGAGATCCTGAACGAGGAAGCGCTCCAGATCATTGAGCATAACGCGGAAACCGTGCTCGAGGAGATTGGTGTCAATTTCGTCGAAAACCCGGCCGCCCTCGATCTGTGGCGCGAGGCCGGCGCCGATATCGATGGCGAGCGTGTGCGCATTCCGCGCGGCCTTGCGCGCAAGCTTTGCGCCACCGCGCCCTCTCAATTCACCCAACATGCGCGCAACCCCGAGCGCAATGTCGAGATCGGCGGGCGCAACCTCGTGCTCGCCCCGGTCTATGGTCCGCCCTTCGTGCGCGACAATCAGGGTGGTCGCCGTTACGCGACGATCACCGATTTCCGGAATTTCGTGAAGCTTGGGCAGATGTCGAAATGGCTGCACCATTCGGGCGGCACGGTTTGCGAACCGACCGACGTGGCGGTGAACAAGCGCCATCTCGACATGCTCCACGCGCATATGACGCTCGCGGACAAACCCTATATGGGCTCGGTCACCGAGCCCTCCCGCGCCGCTGACAGTGTCGAGATGTCGAAGATCCTCTTCGGGTCCGATTTCGTCGACCAGAACACGGTGATGACCTCGCTCATCAACATCAACTCGCCGCTCACCTTCGATGCGACGATGATGGGGGCGCTGGAAGTCTATGCGCGGGCCAATCAGGCCTGCATCATTTCGCCCTTCATCGTGGGCGGTGCGATGGCGCCGGTTTCGGTCGCGGGAACGCTGACGCAGGTGCTCGCCGAGGTGCTGGCTGGCGTGGCCTATAGCCAGCTGATCCGCCCCGGTGCGCCGGTGATCTTCGGCGCTTTCGTGACCTCGATCGACATGAACTCGGGCGCGCCGACCTTCGGGACGCCTGAAGCCTCGCTGATCACGCTCGGCGCGGGCCAGCTCGCACGGCGTCTGAACCTGCCCTATCGCTCGGCGGGGGGCTTTACCGGCTCGAAACTGCCCGACGCGCAAGCCGCCTATGAGAGCGCGAACACGCTCAATAACGGTCTTTATGCGGGCGTGAATTTCATGCTCCATGCCTGCGGCTGGCTCGAAGGCGGTCTGGTCTCGTCCTACGAGAAATACGTGATGGATGCCGATCAACTTGGCATCCTGCACCGTCTTGCCCAGGGCGTGGATGTCTCGGAGAACGGGCAGGGGATGGACGCGATCCGCGAGGTCGGCCCCGGCGGTCATTACCTTGGCTGCGCCCATACCCAGGCCAATTTCAAGGAAGCGTTCTGGCGCACGAACCTGCTCGATTACCGGCCCTTCGAGACCTGGGAAGAGCAGGGCGCACCCGACACGATGGCGCTGGCCGAGAAGCGCGTGGCGAAGATGCTGGGCGATTACCAGCCGCCTGCGCTCGACCCCGGCATCGCCGAGGCGCTCTCCGATTATGTTGCGCGCAGGAAAGCGGCCGAACCCGACGCCTTCATGTGAGGCGCGCGGGCCGCGACGGCGGGTTATCTGCGCAGTTGGACTTGTAACGGCGCGGCATTTGGGGCCATTTGGGGCGGCACTTACCCCGAGGATCCGATGTCGCGCCTTATCTATATCCTGAACGGCCCCAACCTGAACTTGCTCGGCAAACGCCAGCCGGAGATCTACGGCTCGGACACGCTCGAGGATGTGGAACGAAACTGCCGTGCAGTGGCCGCCGAGAAGGGGTTCGAGGTCGCGCTGTTCCAGTCCAACCACGAAGGTACGATCGTCGATCAGATCCACGAGGCGCGCGAGAAGGCCTGCGCCATCGTGATCAATCCGGGCGCCTATACCCATACCTCCGTTGCGATCCTCGATGCGCTCAACACTTTCGAGGGGCCGGTTTTCGAGTGCCACATCTCCAATGTGCACAAGCGCGAGAGCTTCCGCCATCACTCCTATGTCTCGATCCGCGCCGATGGCGTGCTCGCGGGTTTCGGGATCGAAGGCTATGCCTTGGCCACGCGCCGGGTCTGCTCGCTGCTGGGCTGATCAGCCCTCGAAAATCCGGAAATCGCGCGTGATCCCTTGCGTCGCGCGGCCCCAGTCCGAGGCCTTGGTGCGTGCCTGATGCGCCTCGAAATCGGCTCGGGTCGTGAAGCGCTCGTTGAGCTCCCAGATCAGCGGATCATCGCCTTGCGTGACCTCGAAGAGCTCGCAGCCGGGCTCCGCGCGCGTAAGCCGTATATGTTCGGGCTGATATTCACGCACGATCTCGGCCTGGGCGTCGGTGGTGCAGATCAGTTGGCCTGTGAGCGACAGGGGCATTGGGCAACTCCGGAAATTGAATACGCCCGGAGGATCCTCCGGGCGTCGGTCTTGGGGATCGGGGCGAGCCTATTCGCGCAGCCCTGATCCTGTCGAGAGCTTGCGCGCTCAGAAACTCATTACGGTGGTGCCCGGCGCCACGAGCTCCGCGCCCATCACATCGGGCTTGGCAGGCGTGACACCTTCCATCAGCACCGAGGCGTCGGCCCCCTTGCCGGGCAGGTAGATCGCGCAGACCTCTGCCGTCACACCCTGCTTCTCGATCATCATCTTCAGCAGACCCTGCGGGCTGGCGCCTTTCGGCGGCTGGCCGGCGGTAGCGGTCTCGGGGGCCTCCTTGAGCGCGATATCGGCGGCCGGACCGCAGAGCAGAACCTGCGCCTCGGCTCCCTTGGCGACGGCATTCATCGTCAGCACCATCGCCATGAGCTGCGTCTGCGGCTCGGGTGCGGTGAGAATGGTGATCAGCTTGTTCGGTGTCTCGGCTGCGGCGGGCAGAGCGGCAGCAAGCGCAAGCGCGCCGGCGAGGATGGTGGATTTCATCACGGTCTCCAGAAAAAATGGGGGCCAAGGGCCGGTTCAAATGAACCTCCGAGATAGGAAACGTTTTCGTGAGTGCCGCCGTGGCAGGGTGACGCGCGGCGGATGCGCACAGGGGTAAACCGCAAGGTCTCCCGGTTGTCTGATGGCGATTGTTCAAAGCCAGGTGGGGGCTTTGCCGCCGTCTTTGGTGGAAGCTCCCCGAGATATTGCGAGCAGCTCTAGAGGGTTTGATGTCGCTTCGATCAAACGCGCGGCGTGCCGTCAACGGCACGCAAAACCCCGGGGAGGAATTGTCCGGAAAGTAAAAAGGGGCAGTGCCCCCTTTTTTAGCCGATCAGCCAGGCCGCGCCATTCGGGCCGAGCGAGACCCTACCGTCATCCGATGTGGCGGCAAGGCAGGGCCCGGTCAGCACGCCTTGCAGATCAAGCTCCACCGTGTCGGGGCCGAGATTGAAAAGGCAGGTCAGGCGGGTCTCGCCATCGTCGCGGGTGAAGCCAAGCACCGGATCGGGGAGGTCGAGGAAATCGGTGCGCCCCGAGCGCAGGACCGGGTGCTCTTTCCGGAAGGCCAGGACCTTCCGGTAATGCGCCAGCACGGAGCCGTCGTCGCCGTCTTGCAGCGAGACGGCGCGGGCGGCCTGAGGCGGCTTCACCGGCAGCCAGGGTTTCACCGTGGAGAAACCGGCATTGGGGCTCTCGTCCCAGACCATTGGCGTGCGGCAGCCATCGCGACCCTTGTTCTCGGGCCAGAAGCGCAGGCCCGGCGGATCGGTCAGTTCATGATATTCGAGATCGGTTTCGGTCTGGCCCAGTTCTTCGCCCTGATAGATCCCGATGGTTCCCTGGAACGAGGCGAGCATGGCGATCGCAAGCTTGGCGATGCCGTCCTCGGTACCGTATTTCGCCCAGCGCGTGACGTGGCGTTGCACGTCGTGGTTGGAAAAAGACCAGCTCGGCCAGCCATCGGGCGCGCCCTTGAAGAAGCCTTCGATCTTCGAACGGAAATGGGCAGGCGAGAATTTCGGGCCCAGCATGTCGAAGCTATAGGCCATGTGCAGCCGCTCGTTGCCGGAAGTGTATTCCTCCATGATGCCCAGCGCGCGATGGGGCGCTTCGCCCACTTCGCCGACCAGCGTGCGAGCCTCGAACTCATCCATCAAAGCGCGCATCCGTTGAAGGAAGGGCAGGTTCTCGGGGCGGTTCTTGTCGAAAGCGTGGTCCTGCATGTCATAGGTCGAGATCGGCGGCCAGCGCTCGGGATCGGGCGTCATCGCGGGATTGTCGCGTAGCTCCGTGTCGTGGAAATAGTAATTCACCGTGTCGAGCCGGAACCCGTCAACGCCGCGTTCGAGCCAGAAGCGCAGCACGTCGAGGAGTTCATCCTGCACCTCGGGGTTGTGCAGGTTCAGGTCCGGTTGCTCGATCAGGAAATTATGGAGGTAATACTGGCCGCGCTCGGGCGCCCATTCCCAGCTCGACCCGCCGAAGACCGATTGCCAGTTATTGGGCGGGCTTCCATCGGGTTTGGGATCTGCCCAGACATACCAGTTCTTCTTCGCGCCGCCTTTCTTCGAGTCCTTGAACCACGGATGCTGGTCGGAGCTGTGCGAGATCACCTGATCGATGATCACCTTGAGGCCGAGGCGATGGGCCTTGGCGACGAGCGCGTCGAAATCTTCGAGCGTGCCGAATTGCGGGTCGATGTCGCGATAGTTTGACACGTCATAGCCCATATCGGCCATCGGAGAGGTGAAGATCGGGCTTAACCAGATCGCGTCCACGCCCAGCGAGGCGACATGATCGAGCCTGCGGGTGATCCCTTTGAGATCGCCGATGCCGTCTCCCGAGTCGTCTTGAAAGCTGCGCGGGTAGATCTGGTAGATCACTGCGCCGCGCCACCAATCCTTGGCCATGAAACGCTCCTGAAATTTTCCTGTTGCCCGTTCTCGCGGCAAGCATAGGTTTGTTAGCGCAAACGGCAACCGCTTCTCCGCGGGTTTCGGTCCGCTGGCTTGACCTTGCCCGGGGCGCGCCCCATCAATCAAATGATATCTGCCGTTTTTCGGAGACCTCCCCCAGTGAAAGACACTCAATTGCCCTCCGCTGAAACTCTGCGCGACGAAATCCTTCATCACATCACCTATTCGATGGGCAAGGACCCCGATCATGCCTCGGTCTACGATTGGCGCATGGCGCTGAGCCTCGCGATCCGTGACCGGGTGGTCGCGCCGTGGTTCGCCGCGACCCGGCGCACCTGGGACGAGGGGCGCAAGCGCGTCTATTACCTGTCGATGGAATTCCTGATCGGACGGATGCTGGAAGATGCCGCGATCAATCTCGGGATCCGTTCGACCTGCCGTGAAGCGATCGAGAGTCTTGGTCAGGACTGGGACGCGGTGGTCGAGAACGAACCCGATGCGGCTCTGGGCAATGGCGGTCTGGGGCGTCTGGCGGCCTGCTACATGGAAAGCATGGCGACACTGGGTTGTCCGGGCTACGGCTACGGCATCCGATACGAACATGGCCTGTTCAAGCAGCGTTTCGAGGGCGGGCGTCAGGTCGAAAGCCCCGAGGATTGGCTCAAGCAGCGCCATCCGTGGGAGTTCGAGCGCCCCGAAGCGGCCTATGAGATCGGGTTCAAGGGCCATGTCGCGATGGTCGACGGAAAACCCGTCTGGGAGCCCGCCGAAACGGTGATCGCCGAAGCCTATGATATGCCGGTCGTGGGGTGGGACGGGAAATGGGCCAACACGCTGCGGCTCTGGTCGGCCAAGCCCACCGAGATGTTCGACCTCGCGCGGTTCAACCACGGCGATTACGCGGCCGCGGCCGAACCCGAGGCGCTGGCGCGCACGCTCAGCCGTGTCCTCTATCCCGATGACACGACCTTCGCGGGCAAGGAGCTGCGGCTGAAACAGGAGTATTTCCTGACCTCGGCCGCGCTTCAGGACATCATCCGCCGTCACCTTGCAGCCGATCGCCCGCTGTCGAAACTTTCGGATTATGTCGCGATCCAGATGAACGATACGCATCCGGCAATCGCGGGGCCGGAGCTGATACGGATTTTGACCGATCTGCACGGGATGGAGTTCGACGAGGCGATGAGTATCGCCCTGGAATGTCTGGGCTATACCAACCACACATTGCTTCCCGAGGCGCTCGAACGCTGGGCGACCTATCTGATGGGGACGGTCCTGCCGCGTCACATGCAGATCATCGAGCAGATCGACGCCTGGCATCTCAAGATGTTCCCCAAGCGCCCGCATTACGTGGGTATCGTGAAGCATCAGGAAGTGCGGATGGGCGAGCTGGCCTTCATTACCTCGCATAAGGTGAACGGGGTCTCGGCGCTGCATACCGAGCTGATCAAGCGCAACCTCTTCCCGGAGCTCGACAAGCTTCATCCGGGGCGGATTATCAACCAGACCAACGGGATCACCCCGCGTCGCTGGTTGCGCATGGCGAACTCGGAGCTGTCGCACCTGATCATCGACACGATCGGAGACGGATGGGAGGCCGATCTCGATCGGCTGCGTGAATTGGAGCCTTACGCGCAGGATGCCGCCTTCCGCGATGCGTTCATGGGGGCGAAGCGGCGCAACAAGGAACGGCTCGCGCAGTGGGTGGCCGAGACGCAGGGCATCACCATCGACCCCGATGCGATTTTCGATATCCAGGTGAAGCGTATCCACGAATACAAGCGCCAGCTTCTGAACATCCTGCAAACCATCGCGGAATGGCATGAGATGCGCGAGAACCCGCAGGCCGATTACCAGCCGCGCGTGAAGTTCTTCGGCGGCAAGGCGGCGCCTGGCTATTACACCGCCAAGCAGATTATCCGGCTGATCAATGACGTGGCCGAGGTGGTGAATAACGATCCCTATGTCGATGGGCGTCTGAAGATCGTCTACCCGCCCAATTACAACGTCTCGATGGCGGAGCGCCTGATACCGGCGGCGGACCTGTCGGAACAGATTTCGACGGCGGGCAAGGAAGCCTCCGGCACGGGCAATATGAAATTCGCCCTCAACGGGGCGCTGACGATCGGCACGCTCGATGGCGCGAATGTGGAGATCCGTGAGCAGGTCGGCGCAGAGAACTTCTTCCTCTTCGGGATGACCGCCGACGAGGTGATGGAGCGGCGCAAGGATCCCGAACACGCGCGCCACGCGATCATGAATAGCCAGACCTTGCAGGACGTGCTCCAGATGATTGCGGAAGGTCGCTTCTCGCCCGAAGAGCCTGAGCGTTATCACGATCTGGTTCATAACATGTGGCATAGCGACTATTTCCTCGTCGCCTCCGATTTCGAAGCCTACGCAGCCGCGCAGAAAGAGGTGGACGCCGCCTTCGCTGATCGCGCAAGCTGGGCCGAGAAGGCTGTGTTGAACACGGCGCGGATGGGGTTCTTCTCCTCCGACCGGGCGATCCGCGGCTACATGGACGAAATCTGGAACACGCAATCGGCCCTCAAGGCCTAGGAGCGACATGAAACTGACCCCGGAGCAGGCCCGAACCCTGATCGAGGCGCAACACCCCGATCCGTTTTCCGTTCTGGGCCTGCATGGCGGAGAGGTCGTGGCCCTCGTGCCCGGCGCGGACCGCGTCTGGGCGCTCGGTGATGCCGAGGTCGAGTTGACCGAGGTCGTGCCCGGGATTTTCGCGGGAGAATGGGGCGAACCCAGCTACCGCTTGCGCGCACAGAATGCTCAGGCAACCTGGGATTTTGACGACCCCTACGCCTTTGCGCCTGTTCTGGGCGCGATGGACGAATACCTGATCGGCGAGGGAACGCATAAGCGGCTTTGGGAAAAGCTTGGCGCGCATGCCATTACCCATCAGGGTGTTGCAGGGGTGCATTTTGCGGTCTGGGCCCCCAATGCGCGGCGTGTCTCGGTTGTGGGCGAGTTCAATTTCTGGGACGGGCGGCATCACCAGATGCGGCGGCTCGGCGCGACTGGCGTCTGGGAGATCTTCGTGCCCGGTATCCATGAGGGCGCGCTTTACAAATACGAACTGCTGGACGCCTCCGGAAAGGTTCTGCCGCTCAAGGCCGACCCGGTGGGGTTCGGGGCCGAGCATCCCCCCGCGCAGGCCTCGGTCGTGCGCAAGCTTGGCCTGCACCGCTTCGGTGACGGCGCCTGGTGCGGGACCCGCGCGCAAGCTCAGGAACGTCATGCGCCGATTTCGATCTACGAGGTTCATCTGGGGAGCTGGGTGCGGGTCTGGGATGAGGGAGGCCGCCCGCTCTCCTATCACGAACTCGCCGAGAAGCTCGTGGATTACGTTTGCGACATGGGCTTCACCCATATCGAGCTGCTACCGATTACCGAGCACCCGTTCGACGGATCGTGGGGTTATCAGCCCATCGGTCTTTATGCGCCGACGATCCGTCACGGTCGCCCCGAGGAATTCGCGGAATTCGTGGATGCGGCGCACAAGCGCGGGCTTGGCGTTATCCTCGATTGGGTGCCGGGGCATTTCCCGACCGACGATCACGGGCTCAAGGAGTTCGATGGCACGGCGCTTTACGAACATGCCGACCCCAAAGAGGGGTTCCATCAGGACTGGAACACGCTGATCTACAATTACGGGCGACGGGAGGTTTCGAACTACCTGCTCGCCAATGCGCTTTTCTGGCTTGAGGAATATCACCTCGATGGCCTGCGTGTGGATGCGGTGGCCTCGATGCTCTATCGCGACTATTCGCGCGCCGCGGGTGAATGGGTTCCCAACAAATATGGCGGGCGCGAAAATCTCGAAGCGATCGAGTTCCTCAAGGCGATGAATGCGGCCTCCTATGGCGGCGCGCCGGGGATCATGACCGTGGCGGAGGAAAGCACCGCCTTTCCGGGTGTGACGATGCCGGTCCATGAAGGGGGGCTGGGGTTCGGCTACAAGTGGAACATGGGTTGGATGAATGACAGCCTGCGCTATTTCGCCCGTGACCCGATCTATCGCAAGCACCACCATAACGAGCTGACCTTCGCCAGCTCCTATGCGTTTTCCGAGAATTTCATCCTGCCGATCAGCCATGACGAGGTCGTCCATGGCAAGGGCTCGATGCTGGGCAAGATGCCGGGCGACGACCCGGAGAAATTTGCCAACCTGCGCGCTTTTTACGCGTTCCAATGGGCGCATCCGGGCAAGAAACTGCTCTTCATGGGTCAGGAATTCGGACAATGGTCGGAATGGAGCCACGAGCGCGAGCTCGACTGGTATCTCCTCAATGATCCGCGCCATGCGGGGATGCGCAATCTCGTGCGTGATCTCAATCGGCTCTATCGCGAGACGCCCGCTTTGCATTGGGGCGATTGCGATCCGGGCGGGTTTTCATGGAGCGCCGCCGACGATGCCGAAGCGTCGGTCTACGTCTTCGAGCGGCACGCGCCCGGCAGTGAACCCGTCGTCATCGCGGCCAATCTCACGCCGGTCGAGCGCACTTATCGGATCGGCCTGCCGCAGGGCGGGCATTGGGTCGAGATCCTGAACACGGATTCAGGCCATTATGGCGGCGAGAACCGAGGCAATCTTGGCGCGGTGGAGGCCGAGACCTTTACCCAGTCACATCGCGATTACAGTGCGGAGGTCTATTTGCCACCGCTCTCGGTGGTGATGTTCGCGCCGCATTCGAATTGAAGGACCAGCAAGGGGGGAAAGCATGAAACCGCAACCCAATACGCGACTGAGCGCCCAGGCGATGGCCTTCGTGCTGGCCGGTGGCCGTGGGAGCCGATTGAAGGAGCTCACCGACCGGCGCGCAAAACCCGCCGTCTATTTCGGCGGTAAAACCCGGATCATCGACTTCGCGCTGTCGAATGCGCTCAATTCGGGCATTCGCAAGATGGCGATCGCGACGCAATACAAAGCCCATTCGCTAATCCGCCACATCCAGCGCGGTTGGGATTTCTTCCGCGCCGAGCGCAACGAATATCTCGACATCCTGCCCGCCTCGCAGCGTGTGGCCGAAAGCCGCTGGTATCAGGGAACTGCGGATGCGGTCGCCCAGAACATCGACATCATCGAGGATTATGGCGTGAAATATGTCGTCATCCTCGCGGGTGATCATATCTACAAGATGGATTACGAGGTGATGCTGCGCCAGCATGTCGAGACGCAGGCCGATGTCACGATCGGTTGCCTCACGGTCCCGCGGATGGAGGCAACCGCGTTCGGGGTGATGGCCGTCGACAAGGCGGGCCAGATCACCGACTTCTTGGAAAAGCCCGCCAATCCGCCCGGGATGCCCGATGATCCCGATCATGCGCTCGCCTCTATGGGGATCTATGTTTTCGACTGGCAATTCCTGCGCGAGTTGCTGGTGCGCGACATGGAGGATCCGAACTCGAGCCATGATTTCGGCCATGACCTGATCCCGCAGATCGTCAAGCACGGCAAGGCGATGGCGCATAAGTTCTCCGACAGCTGCGTGACGACAGGGCTCGAGACCGAACCCTATTGGCGCGATGTTGGAACGGTGGATGCATTCTGGCAGGCCAATATCGACCTGACCGATTTCACTCCGAAGCTCGACCTTTACGATACCGAATGGCCGATCTGGACCTATGCGGAGATCGTGCCGCCCGCGAAATTCATCCATGACGAGGAAAACCGGCGCGGCACCGCGATTTCGTCGCTGATCTCGGGCGATTGCATCGTTTCGGGCTCGGAGGTGCGCAATTCCCTGCTGTTCACCGGTGTGCGCTCGCACAGCTTCTCCTCGCTCGAACATGCGGTGCTGCTGCCCTATGTGACGGTCAACCGAAAAGCGCGGCTGACGCGCTGCGTGATCGATCGCGGGGTGACCATCCCCGAAGGCCTGATCGTGGGCGAGGATCCGGAAGAGGACGCGAAATGGTTCCGCCGCTCGGAAGGCGGGGTGGTGCTCATCACGCAGAGCATGCTCGACAAGCGCGCCGCAGCGCTTGAGTGAGCGCCGGGCAGGGGGCCAGCCCCCTCGGCGCGTGCCGCGCCTCACCCCCGAGATATTTATCTCAAGAAGAAGAGACAGGCCCGCTTCTTCTTGATCCAAATATCTCGGGGTGAATTCGGCGAAGCCGAAGAGGGGCAGCGCCCCTGTCCCGTCGATCCAAACCGGGGCTTGCCTTATCCGGCTCAAGCGTCTATATCGCGCGCACTTCACAGGCGGAGGCGGGCCGATGGGGGAGACATCCCCAAAGGTCCACCGGTTGGGGGAAATCCCTGAAAACCTCCGCTCAGGCGCAAACCGGAAAGGAAATGGACATGGCGCTTCCCGAATTCTCCCTGCGTCAGCTCTTGGAAGCTGGCGTTCACTTTGGTCACCAGACGCAGCGCTGGAACCCGCGTATGGGCCAGTACATCTATGGCGACCGTAACGGCATCCACATCCTCGATCTGACCCAGACCGTGCCGATGCTCGATCAGGCTCTGCAGGTCGTTCGTGACACCGTTGCCAAGGGTGGCCGCGTTCTCTTCGTCGGCACCAAGCGTCAAGCTGCCAAGCCGATCGCGGACGCTGCCGAGAAATGCGCGCAGTACTACATGAACCACCGCTGGCTCGGCGGCACGCTGACCAACTGGAAAACCGTTTCGCAGTCGATCAAGCGTCTGAACGAGATCGACGAGAAGCTCGAGTCGGGCGCTGGTGGTCTGACCAAGAAAGAGCGTCTGGGCATGGAGCGTGACCAGGCCAAGCTGCAGGCTTCGCTGGGCGGCATTCGCGAAATGGGCGGTCTGCCGGACCTGCTGTTCGTGATCGACGTGAACAAGGAAGACCTCGCCATCGCGGAAGCCAAGAAGCTCGGCATCCCGGTCGTGGCCGTGGTCGACTCGAACTGCTCGCCCGAAGGCGTGGATTACGTGATCCCGGGCAACGATGACGCGGCCCGCGCCATCGCGCTCTATTGCGACCTCGCTTCGCGTGCGGCGCTCGACGGCATGAGCGCCCAGATGGGTGCCGCTGGTGTGGACCTCGGCGCGCTGGCCGAGACCCCGGTCGAGGAAGCCCTCGCCGAGGCTGGCGTCGAAGCTGAGGCCTGAGCCGTCACCGCAATGACATGAGGGCGGGTTACCCCGCCCTCGCTGACTTCTTCAAAGGAGATCCGACCATGGCGATTACCGCTGCAATGGTGAAGGAACTGCGCGAATCGACCGGCGCAGGCATGATGGACGCGAAAAAAGCGCTGACCGAGACCGATGGCGACATGGAAGCCGCCGTTGACTGGCTGCGCACCAAGGGCCTCGCGAAGGCTGCCAAGAAATCGGGCCGCGTGGCCGCCGAAGGTCTGGTGGCCGTGGCCGTCGACAGCGGCAAGGGCGTCGCGATCGAGATCAACTCGGAAACCGACTTCGTTGCGAAGAACGCTGATTTCCAGAAGCTCGTCGCCGATATCGCCGAAGTCGCTCTGGAAACCGGTGAGGACATCGAGGTCGTGAAGGCCGCGCATCTCAATGGCAAGACCGTCGAGGACGTGCTGACCGACGCCATCGCGCGTATCGGTGAGAACATGACGCTGCGCCGGATGCACCTGCTCGAAGGCGAGAGCCTCGTGCATTACGTGCACAACGCGGCTGCTGAAGGCATGGGCAAGATCGGTGTGCTCGTCGCGATGAACGGTGCCGACAATGGCATCGGCAAGCAGATCGCGATGCATATCGCCGCGACCAACCCGGCCGCGCTGTCCGAAGCCGATCTCGACCCCTCCGTGGTCGAGAAGGAAAAGCAGGTTCAGATCGACATCGCACGTGAATCGGGCAAGCCCGAGCAGGTGATCGAGAAGATGATCGAAGGCCGCATGAACAAGTTCGTGGCCGAAGTGACGCTGCTCAATCAGCAATTCGTCGTCAACCCCGACATCACCGTCGGTCAGGCTGCGAAAGAGGCTGGCGTCGAAGTCACCGGCTTCGTGCGCATGGAAGTCGGCGAAGGCATCGAGAAGAAAGAAGAAGACTTCGCTGCCGAAGTCGCGAAGACCGCCGCCGGCAACTGAGCCGAAGCGTTCTGATCCAAAAACGAAACGCCGTTCCCTCGGGGGCGGCGTTTTTCGTTACAGGGCGCGAGGGGTGAGGCTGTGTTGCCGGTCTCAGCGCGCCAGCTTCGCGTTGATAAAAATCTGCTTTTGCAGCGAGGCCTTCATCACGGCCTGCGCGGTCGTGTCGACATCAAGCGCCTCGCGCGCAAGCCGGAGATGCTTTTCCACCGTCGAAGCCGTCAGCCCCATGATGATCGCGATATCGGCCGTGGTCTTGCCATCGGCGACCCATTCGAGCACTTCGCGCTGGCGATTGGTCAGCGCCCGGCGCGCGGTCGCGAAGGGCATGGTCGAGATGCGCAGATGCACGAGCCTGTTCTTCACCATCAACTCGCGCTCGTTCTCGGCCCAGATCCGATCGACATCATCCTGGCTCAGCCCCGGACGGCCGACGAGACCCATGCCGCCGCGCGACCGGCTCGAGGCGTCGCCGAAACCGATCGAATAGCCCGCACGGATTCCGAAACGGTTGTTGAGGTCGATCACGGCGATCTCGGCCGGGGTCAATTCGTTGCGGTTGATCCGTTCGGCCAGCATGCGCCAGGAGGCCGCGCCATCATTGGCCGCCGCCCATTGCACCATCGGCGCATCGCGATAGAGCCCGCCACCCACGAAGAGTTCGAGATATTCAGGTTCATGGTTTGCGAGGATCAGCATGTCGTCGACATCGCCAAGGCTATTGGCGGTGCGAAAACTCGTGAAGCCATAAATGACCCGGGTGAACCCGTATTTCGCCATCTCCCGGCAATGCGCGTCCCAGATCTCCTTGATGTCACGAGATCTCAAAATGGTTTCACAAAAACTCAGCATCCTACGCAGCCCCGCGTCGGCCTCCCCGTTGCTCATGCGTAGCAAAAGGGAGGTCTTTGACGCAACAATCATAACCTAACGTCACGCTTGTCACTGCATGTTTTGCTATGCGGAGTGCAATCCCTTGTTAACGATGAGTTTCGCAGCGTGACAGATCGGCACAGTCGCGCGTTGTCTCGGGGGCGAGGGTCGCGAGCGCATCAAAATGCGTCAGATAGATCTGCCCGGAGAGATGGGTGATCAGGTCCGAGCGGGTCAGGCGATCCATCACCGGGCCTTTCACCTCCGACAGGTGCAGCCGCACGCCCGCATCCTTGAGCTGCTCGTTGACCTGTTCGAGCGCTTCGAGAGCGGAGGAGTCGATATGGTTGATCGCAGGGCAATTCAGCACGACATGCTTGATCGACTTGTCGGCCGCGATGCGGTCGTAGATCATCTCCTCGATGAAACGCGCATTGGGGAACCAGAGGCTTTCGTCGACCCGCAGGCTCAGCACGCCCGGTGCAGTTTCGACGCGGTGGCGGCGAATATTGCGGAAATGCTCGGTGCCCGGAACCTGGCCGAGCTCGGCCACGTGCGGGCGCGAGCTGCGCCACAGGTGCAACCCGATCGACAGGATCACCCCGGTCGCGATGCCGACATCGACCCCGTCGAGAAGCGTCACCACGATCGTCGCGACCATCGCCATCGCGTCACCGGGCGAATAGGTGAAGATGCGCTTGATCGCGCCGAGATCGACCAGCGTCAGCACCGCAACGAAGATCGTCGCGGCTAGCGTTGCCTGCGGCAGGAAATAGAGCGCGGGCGTCAGCGTGAAGGTCGCGACCGCCATGCCGATCGCGGTGAAGGCGCCGGCGGCGGGGGTGGCCGCGCCGGCCTCGAAATTCACAACCGAACGGGCGAAACCGCCGGTCACGGGGAAACCGCCGGAGATCGAGGCCGCGATATTGGAGCCACCCAGCGCCACGAGTTCCTGATCGGGATCGATGCGCTGGCGCTTCTTCGCGGCGAGTGTTTGAGCGACCGAGATGGTCTCGACATAGCCGATGATGGAGATCAGCAGCGCAGGCACGAAGAGCTGCCCCCAGAGCGCGGGATCGAACGGGGGTAGGGTGGGGGCGGGCAGGCCCTCGGGCACTTCGCCTACGACCTTCACGCCCCAATTCTCAAGGCCGAGCGCCCAGGTGACGAGGATCGTGACGATGACCGCGACCACCGGTGCTGCGCGCACCAGCACCGAGGCGAGCCGTTCCGTGAGGCCGCGCTTGATCAGCACCGGTTTCAGCCCCTTGCGCGACCAGTAGAGAAAGCCGATCGCGAAGATCGAGATCAGCACAGTCGGGATGTTGATCTGATGGATATTCGCCCAAATGCCTTCGGCGACTTCCGGGATCGTCTTGCCCGGAACCTTGATGCCAAGGAAATGCTTGAGCTGCCCGGCGGCGATCAGGATGCCCGAGGCCGAGATGAAACCCGCGATCACCGGATGGCTGAGGAAAGAGGTGATGAAGCCGAGCCGCAGCAGGCCCATCACGAGAAGCATGATCCCAGAGATGAAGGCGAGCGCGATTGCCGCGCCCAGATATTCCGGCGTCCCCTTGGCCGCGAGATCGCCCACCGCCGT
Source organism: Thioclava pacifica DSM 10166 (assembly GCF_000714535.1). Classification (GTDB taxonomy): domain Bacteria; phylum Pseudomonadota; class Alphaproteobacteria; order Rhodobacterales; family Rhodobacteraceae; genus Thioclava; species Thioclava pacifica. The sequence continues at coordinate 128,789 of NZ_AUND01000034.1, forward strand.
TGCGGTCATCAGCGACACGACCGCCACCGGCCCCACCGCGAGAGGGCGCGACGTGCCCAGCAGTGCATAGATGACGAGCGGCGAGATCGAGGCATAGAGCCCGACCTCGGGCGGCAGCCCCGCGAGCAGCGCATAGGCGAGCGATTGCGGGATCAGCATGATCGTGACGATGATCGCTGCGATCAGGTCGGCCTCAAGGGTGGCGCGGTTATACTCGCGCCCCCAGGTGAGGATCGGGAAATATCTTTTGAGCATCAGGATTTATCAGAGGATCTTGCCACGGCGCGTGGCGTAGAATTTCAAAACCGGGATCAGCGAGCTGTGATCGTATCCGGCATGGGCGGCGGTCTCGATGATCTTGTCGAGATCCATCTTGCCCGCCTCGCTCATCCCCCACAGATGCGACGAGCGCGTGCCCGAACGGCAATAGCCGAAGACGGGTTTGGGCGCGGATTTCATGATCGCCTCATAGTCGGCAACCAGATCGAAGGTCATCTCGCCGGGATAATAGGGCAGGTAGTGATAGTTCATCCCGTGTTTCGCGGCGAGCTTGGCCATCACCGCCGAGCTGTGCTCCTCATCCACCTCTTCATCGGGGCGGTTGGTGATCAGCGTGCGGAAGCCCATCTCGGCGAGTTTGGCCACGTCTTCGGGTTCGATCTGCGGCGCGACCGAAAAATTGTCGGAGAGTTTGCGCGGTTCCATTCGGTTTCCTGTATGTCCTGCCTGTCAAAAAATCGGGGCGGGTGTTCGCCTCCCGCCCCCTTGTTCCGTCTCAGAGCCCGTTCACCGGTACCTTGAGATAGGTATTGCCCTTCTCGTCCTTGGGCGGCATCTGGCCTGCGCGCATGTTCACCTGCAAGGACGGGATGATCAGTTTGGGCATGGCCAGCGTCGCGTCGCGCTCGGTGCGCATCTTGACGAACTCCTGCTCCGACTTGCCGCCACCGATATGGATGTTGCGGGCCTTTTCCTCGGCCACGCTGGTTTCCCACGCGTATTCGTCGCGGCCCGGCGCCTTGTAGTCGTGGCCCACAAAGATGCGGGTCTCGTCGGGCAGGGTGAGGATCTTCTGGATCGACGCATAGAGCGTTTCCGCCGAGCCACCCGGGAAGTCGCAACGCGCAGTGCCGAAATCGGGCATGAAGAGCGTGTCGCCCACGAAAGCGGCGTCACCGATCACGTAAGTCAGGCAGGCGGGCGTGTGACCCGGCGTGTGCAGAACCTTGCCCTCCAGCGCGCCCACCGAGAAGGTGTCACCTTCCTGGAAGAGCTTGTCGAATTGCGAGCCGTCGCGTTGGAATTCGGTGCCTTCGTTGAAGATCTTGCCGAACGTGTCCTGCACGACCTGGATGCGGTCGCCGATACCGATCTTGCCGCCGACGCGCTCCTGGATATAGGGCGCGGCCGAGAGGTGGTCGGCATGGACGTGGCTCTCGAGGATCCATTCCACCTCGAGCCCCTGTTCCTGCACATAGGCGATGACCTCATCGGCGGATTTGGTATCCGTCCGGCCCGAGGAATAGTCGAAATCGAGTACGCTATCGACAACGGCGCAAGCCTTGCTACCGGGATCTTTCACCACATAGGAGACGGTGAAAGTCGCGGTGTCGAAAAACGCTTTGACGTCAGGTTTGATCATGGCGGCCTCCGTTAACCTGCCCCGGATATGTAGCGGGGCGACAGACTATGAAATTGCGGCACTCTGTCCCAGCCCTTGCCGGATCTCGGACGGTAAGGGATGCGAGAGATCGGGGATGATCCAATCGGCGGAGGAGAAATCCCCGCCGTCGGTATAGGCAGATGGTGTCAGCACCACGCGCAGCCCAGCGCCTTGCGCCGATTTTAGGCCCATCTCGCTATCTTCGAAAGCGATGCAGGCCCCGGCGGGCAGGTTCAGGCGGCTCAGAGCGAGCTCGAACACGTCGGGTGCGGGTTTTTTCGCGGTCACCTCATCGCCAGCGGCGATTGCCTCGAAGATCGTGTCGGGCTCGAGTGTCAGCGTCGCGCGGATGAGTGCGTCAACATTGGGACGGTTCGTGGTGGTGGCGATGGCGAGAGGGATGCCAGCTTCGCGGGCGGCCCCGATCAGTTCGGCCACGCCGGGGCGCAGCGGCACTTCGCCAGAGGCGATGATCTCGACGTAACGCGCGGTCTTGATCTTGTGCAGATCGGCGATCTCCGCGTCGGACGGGCCAAAGCCGACCTCGTCGCGGTGACGTGCCATGCGCTCCTTGCCACCTGTGGTCTTCAGGAGTTCGCGGTAATCGTCTTGCGACCAGTCCCAGTCGATGCCCTGCGCGGCGAAGGTCTCGTTGAAGGCGCGGCGATGCGCTTCTTCGGTTTCCGCGAGTGTCCCGTCCACGTCGAAGATCAGCGCGCTCACCATTTCCAGCCCTCCACCAGACCGGGCACCATCGCCCAATCCGAAAAGGCCACGTCATGGGGCACCTCGTGCAGCGGCGTCTTGCGATAGCCTTCGGAATAGATCGCGAAGGGGGCCTGCGCGTTCACCGCCGTTTCGGCATCGACCTCCGAGTCGCCCACATAGATCATCCGCCCGCCGCCAAGTGCCTCGTGGCAATGGTGCAGCATCTGCGGTTCGGGCTTGCGCGTGGGCATCGAGTCGCCCCCCAGCGTCAGCTCGAAATAGTCCCAGAGCCCGACATGGCGCAAAGCCGCCTCGGCCGGCGCAAAGGGCTTGTTGGTGCAGACCGCCATCCGGCAGCCCATCGCCTTCAATGCATCGAGGGCCGCGATCACGCCCGGATAAGGGACATTGCCCTCCACATCCGTCTCGTAGCGCGCGATCAGCGCGTGCTCGACGCGGGCGAACAGCGGCCCGTCGGGGTCTTCACCCGAAGTGATCAGAAGTTGGCGCACGAGGTTCGGTACGCCCTTGCCGACGAAGCTGCGGATCGTCGAAAGCGAGAGCGGTTCAAAGCCCATATCGTTCAGCACCGCATTCGAGACCGCATGGATCGCCGGGACCGAGTCGATCAGGGTTCCGTCAAGATCGAAGATGACGGAGGGCGCGCTCATGCGGCTTTCCACTTGATCGAGCAGCCCATCGAGGGGATCTGGTCCTTCGGCCCAACGCCCGTCTCGGCCACCATCATCATCCCCTCGTAAAGCTCGCGCCGCGCATCCGCAGGCCCCGCCTGCTTGGCCGAGGCATCGAGACGCCCGCGATATTGCAGCCCGTCCTCGGCGTTGAAGCCGAAGAAGTCGGGGGTGCAGGCCGCGCCATAGGCCTTCGCGACTGCCTGGCTCTCGTCATAGAGATAGGGGAAGGTGAAGCCTTTCTCCTGAGCCAGCTTGGCCATGTTCTCGAAGCCGTCTTCGGGGTAGTCGTCTGCATCGTTGGCCGAGATCGCCACGACGCCGATCCCTGCCGCCTGCAACTCGGCCGCATCGCGCAGGATGCGGTCAAGGATCGACTGGACATAGGGGCAATGGTTGCAGATGAACATCACCAGCGTGCCGTTCGGACCGCGGATGTCATCGAAGCTGTATTGCTTGCCATCGGTGCCGGGCAGGGTGAAGCCCGGAGCCTTCCAGCCGAAATCGCAGACGGGGGGTGTGACAGCCATGCTCTCTCCTATTCGAATTCCATTTCCTCGTAGACGACACCGGCGTTCTTCGTCGCCAGCTCCTCGAACGTGTCGAGGTTCTTGTAGGGGCTCTGGTCGACGTAATAAGCCCCGGCAAGATCGCCGCCATCGTCGATATGCTCGCCGATCTTGTCGCGAAGGTAATGCAGGTAACCGGTGGTGCCGAGCGTGACCTTCTCGAGATTCGTCGGGTGACCGTGGCCGGGGATCACGAAGAGCGGATCGAGCGGGATGAACTTGGTTTCAAACGTTTCGATCCAACAGCTCGTGCAGGTGCCCGAGAAGATCGGCGGCATCCGTTCCGAGAATGCGATATCGCCCGCGATCATGAAGCGCTGCTCGGGCAGCCAGACCTGCGTGTCGCCGGGGCTGTGCGCGGGGCCGAGATGGAGCACCTCGATGGTGAAATCTCCCATCTCGATGACGCGCTTGTCCTCGAACGTCTCAGTGGGCAGCATCGGGTCGGTGCCCTCGGCCGTTTCCTGACCGTAGCGCTTCAGCGCCTCCCAGGCGCCCGCCATGTCATGCTTGAACTCCTCGGCGGCATCGACATGGGCAAGCACAGGAATGCCCTGCGCGATCCAGTAATTGTTACCGAGCATCGCATGGCCTTGGCCGTTCTCGTTGATCACCAGCTTCACCGGTTGATCGGTGACGGCCTTGATCTCGTCATGCAGCGCCTTCGAAAGCTGATAGGAAGCGCCCGAATTTACCACGATCACGCCATCGCCGGTCACGATGAAGCTGAGATTGTTGTTATGGCCCGCGTTCTCATAGGTCGGCGGCGCGGTCGCCCCGATCGAGGTCCAGACGCCGGGGATCACCTCATAGGGTTTCGAATAGAGCACCGAGCCCGGATACATGTCCGGCACATCTTCGGAGGCCAGCACGGGTGCCGCGCTAAGAAGGGCCGCCAAGGCGCTGGTCAGGATGAATTTTTTCACGATCAGACCTCCGGCACGTAGCGATAGGCATCGCCGTCACGCTCGACATGGCCAAGACCGCCTTCGGGCAGGTGGAAACCGACGATCGGCATTTTTTCCGAAGCCAGCTGATCGAGCAGCGCCGTGCGGGTCTTCGCGCCCAGATCCGGGTCCTGATCCGAGCCCGCCGCCATGCCGGGCGCGGCAAAAGCGAGGTAGTGGTTCACGATCGCATCGCCGATGATGAAGGCCTGCGCATTGCCGTTCTTCACCTGATAGGACATGTGGCCGGGCGTATGGCCGGGAGTCATCTGCGCCATGATGCCGGGCAGGATTTCCTCGCCATCCCCGAAGGTTGCGATCTGATCCTGAAGCGTTTCCAGGCGGCGCAACGCGCCAGCGGCGAAGGTCTTGCGGCCATCGTCGATACTGTCGAGCGTCGCCGGGTCGATCCAGTAATCGAACTCGGTCTTGCCCATCATGTGCTGAGCGTTGTGGAAGAAGGGCTCGTCGAAATCGTCGAGCACGCCCCAGAGGTGATCGGGGTGGCCGTGGGTGAAGACGACATGGGTCACATCCTCGGGGGCCACGCCAAGCGCGTCCATCGCCTCGGTCAGCTTGCCTGCGGTGGGCATGAAGTCATTGCCCGAGCCCACGTCGAACAGAACCGTATTCGTGCCGTCACGATAGAGCGTGACGTTGCAGGGCGGCTCGACCGCATCGCCGGTGATCCCGTAACGCTCGAGAATCGGTTTCGCATCCGGGTTGTCGGTCACGAAGCCGAGCGGCAGCACGAGATTGCCATCGGACAGCGTGTCGATCCGGGCCGTGCCCATCTCGAGCGAGGTGGCGGCAAAGCTCAGCCGGGGCAGGGCGCTCAGGGCGCCCGCGGCCATGGCGCCGCGCAGAATGGTGCGTCGCGTGAATTTCATGCCAGTCCTCCCTTACTGGTATTCAATTCTGCGAATATGAACGACAGAATGTCGCAGGGCAAGCGGTCAGTTCACGCGAACGCGATCAACTTTCACCCTCACTGGGCCGCCTTGAGCGCCCCTTCTGCCGCCGCGCGAATGGCCGCGATGTTCTGGCCATAGACTTCGGGCTTGTCGACCGAGCCACCTTTGAAGACGGCCGAGCCCGCGACGAAGCAGTCCGCGCCGGCCTCGACCAGCGGGCCCACGGTGGTCGGATCGACGCCGCCATCGACCTGGATGTGGATCTCACGATCGCCAATCATTTCGCGCACTTGGCGGACCTTGTTGACGCTGCCGGGGATGAATTTCTGACCGCCGAAACCGGGGTTCACGCTCATCACAAGCACCATGTCGACGAGGTCGAGAAGCTCCGAGATCACGCTCGCGGGCGTGCCGGGATTGAGCGAGATGCCGCATTTCACGCCCTGCGCCTTGATCGCCTGAAGCGTGCGATGCGGGTGCGGACCGGCCTCCCAATGCGCGACGATCATATCGGCGCCCGCTTCGGCATAGGCCTCGATGTAGGGATCGACCGGCGCGATCATCAGGTGAACGTCCATGAAGGTCTTCACATGCGGGCGGAACGCCTTCACCGCGGGCGGGCCAAAGGTGAGGTTCGGCACGAAATGCCCGTCCATCACGTCGATATGGACCCAATCGGCGCCCTGATCTTCGATAGCACGGATCTCGGCGCCGAAATTGGCGAAATCGGCCGACAGGATCGAGGGCGCGATCTTGATGGAACGGTCAAAGCTCATGGGGTCCTCCGGGGGTCATTTCGTCAGTTGCGCAAACAGCGTCGGCAGTTTCTCGGGCAGGCGTTCGACCTGGTCGATGATCGTGTAGTTATTCGCCCCGAAGATGCGCGACACGTAGCGGTCGGCCTCGGGGTCGAGGGTCAGGCAATAGCTGTTAACGCCCATTTGCTGCAGTTCCGCAACCGCCTTCTTGGCGTCCATGCGCAGATATTGCGGATCGCGCTCGTCGATATCGGCGGGCTCGCCATCGGTGACGATCAGCAGGAGCTTGTGCGTCTCCGAGCGTCCGGCAAGGTGATGGGCGGCGTGCCGCATCGCCGCGCCCATTCGGGTCGAAAGCCCACCCTTCATCCCCGCAAGCCGCCCTTTGGCCTCTTCGTCGAGACGCTGCTCGAAATCCTTGAAGCGGTAGTAATGCACGTCGTGGCGGCCATCCGAGGCAAAGCCGTGGATCGCGAACGGATCGCCGATGCCCGAGATCGCCGAGGCCACGAGCGCCGAAGCCTCGCGGGTCAGTTCCAGAACGGTCTTGTCCGATCCGCGCACGGTTTCATTTGTCGATTCCGACAGATCGAGCAGGATGACCACCGCCAGATCGCGCCGGTTGATCACGTTGCGCATGGTGATGCGAGTATCGGGCTGCATGCCGATGCGGCTCATGACCATCGCATCGACGGCGGCATTGATGTCGAGCTCGTCGCCATCCTCCAGCCGCCGCTGGCGCGACACGCCCTGCGGGCGCAGCCGATCCACGATCTGCTTGATCCGGTGACGGATGCCGCGATGCTCGGTCAGGATCTTGTCGATGATGTCCGGGTCGTCCTTGCCCTGACGGCGTTCGTAGACGGTCGACCAGCTCGGGCGCATCAGCTGAACCTTGTAGTCCCATTCGCCATAGTGGAACGGATCCGAGACAGGCTCCTTGCCCTCCATCTCGTTATAGGAGACGCCCTCGTCCTCGTAGGGGAAAAGCTCCGAAGACAGGACCCAGACCTCCTGCGCATCGTCGCCCGCGGTCTCGACATCGACCTCGTTGACGAATTCCATCAGACCCACGCGCTTGCGCACCTGCGCCTGACCGGTCTGATAGGCGGATTGGTTGTCCCAGTCATAACCGTCGAGCGCCCAGATGAAGCGGTTGTCGTCGCGATAGGGGATAGCGAGCTGTTCGAGGATGCGCAGGCTCGGCACCGCGCGGCGCTGCGCGAGGATGTTGAAAAGCTCGACCCCCAGCGACCAGCTCAGCATGGTTGCGCGCGGGTTGTTGGGCACCTCGTCATGGAAGGTCTGCACGAGATTGTCGATCTCGGGATCACCGAGGCGCAGCCCCGGTTCATTGAGCGCCTTCGCGATCTTTTCGAGCAGATACATCGTCTCATGCTCGTATTTCCCGGGCGGGGTCTCGGGCATGAGATTGCCAAACATCGTGCGCAGCCCCGGAAAGGCTTGGGTGGCGCAATATTCGACGCGGGCATCCTCGATCATGCCGATCAGGAAGATTTGCGCGGGGTTGAGCGCCTCCTGCCCAAGCCCTTGATCCGAATAGACGATATGAGAGGCCATATGCGCGCACATCGCGCGGTAGAGATCGAGACCAGAGACGCCGCCGACCCCATCGACCGCATCGGGCAGGTGCAGCGCACCGTCTTCGATGAAGGGGCGGAAACCCGCGAAATCGGCCGCCGAGGGGCGCAGGAAGAAATCACGGCCCCAGAAGGCGCGCAGGTAGAAATTGAGCCGGCGCTGGCTATCGATGAAGAGCGTGCCGCGGCGCTCCTGTTTGAGAACCGCGCGGCTGTCTTCCGAGACCAGCCCGAAATAATCCGCCTGTTTCGGCAGGTCGCGCCGATAGGCCTCTGCGCCGAAATCCACCCAGCGGCGCAGCCCGGAGAGGGTGAGTTTCGCCAGCAATTCTTCGAGCACGCCGAACATCGGGCGCAGACCGCGCGGCGCGATCGCCGCAAGACGGTGCAGCAGAGCCAGGTAGCCGCGCAGAAGCTCCGGGTCACCGAAGCGCCGCGACGCGCCGGGCAGGGTGTCGATCATCAGGATCAGCACCTCGCCCGAGACCATCGAGGCAAGCTTCAGTACGGCACCGACCACGTCGCGGATCGAATCCTCGCCGCATTCCTTCACCACTTGCGGAATCTCGTCGAGATAGGAGATCAGCAGACGCGGCCCCTTGCCGAGCGAGATCATCGCGCGGGCGCCGTCCATGTAGTCCTTCAGACCGGCGGGCGACATCAGCCGCGCGGCCTCGTGGAAGAGCCCCTCGAGGCTTTCTTCCAACTCGGGCGCGGTCTTGACCAGCTCCTCGCGGTAATCTTCGAGATCGACCTTCATGGGACAGGCCCCCTCACGCGACCTTCGAGCTGTCGGTTACTTCGGGAAAGAAGGTCTGCACGGCGGCTTGCAGCGTGTCGCGCATATCCGGGTCGTCGGTGAGCGGCTCCACCAGCGCCATCTGGCAGGCGGCGGGCGGCGCGATGTTCTGCGAAATCAGCTGGCCTGCGTAAACCAGCAGGCGCGTGGACATGCCTTCGTCGAGCCCGTGGCCCTTGAGGTTGCGCGAGCGTTCGGCCACCTGAACCAGCTTCTCGGCGGTCTTCAGGTCGATCCCGGCCTCGTGGCTCACGATCTCGGCCTCGGTCGCGGCCTGAGGGTAATCGAAACTCATCGCGCCGAAGCGCTGCTTGGTCGATTGCTTGAGATCCTTCATCATCGACTGGTAGCCGGGGTTGTAGGAAATCACGACCTGAAAATCGGGATGGGCATCGACCAGCTCGCCCTTCTTCTCCAGCGGCAGCTGGCGGCGGTGGTCGGTCAGCGGGTGGATGACGACGGTGGTATCCTGACGGGCTTCCACGACCTCGTCGAGATAGCAGATCGCGCCGATCCGCGCCGCGATCGTCAGCGGGCCGTCCTGCCACTTGGTGCCGTTGATATCCAAGAGGAACCGCCCGATCAGGTCCGAGGCGGTCATGTCCTCGTTACAGGCGACGGTGATCAGCGGACGCTGGAGTTTCCAGGCCATGTATTCGACGAAACGGGATTTGCCGCAGCCCGTGGGGCCCTTGAGCATGACCGGCATGCGCACGTCGTAGGCGGCGGCATATTGTTCGATCTCGTTGCCTACGGGCCGGTAATAGGGCTCGGACTTGATCCGGAACTGTTCGGGGTCGATATCGCTCATGGCTGGCTCTCCGTCGCGCTGGGAAATCCAAGAATGGGGAAAGGCGGGCCACCGAACCGGCAGCCCGCCCGGAAAGATCAGGCAGAGGCCGACATGTCGGCGCGGTACACCACCATCGAGGTGCCCTGCGTCTGCTTGAAGTTGTCGTAGCCCACAAGGCGCACGTGGTTGCCCGGGTTGGCGGTCTTGCACATCTCGATCTCCTGGAAGATCGCGTCCACGTCGGTCTCGCCGAACATCGGAAGCTTCCACATGTACCAGTAGTTCGAGCGCATGTTCTCGGGCTCGGTATGCTCGATGGCCGGGTTCCAGCCCTTCGAGACGATGTATTCCACCTGCTTGCGCAGCTCCTCGGGGGTCAGTTGCGGCAGATAGGAGAACGTACCCATCTTGCGGCTGTTCGGGTCCGAGATGCGCGAGCTGTAATCTTGCATTCCGCTCATGTTTTCAATCCTTTCTCAGGCGTTCGTGAAGTGGCGCACCTTAGCGGTGCGACACGTCCAGCTTGTCCACGGTGTCGAACTCGAACTTGATCTCTTTCCAGGTTTCCATGGCGATCTTGAGTTCGGGGCTGTGCTTGGCCGCCTCGGTCATGATGTCCTTGGATTCCTTCTCGAGTTCACGGCCCTCGTTGCGTGCCTTGACGCAGGCTTCGACCGCCACACGGTTCGCGGCCGCACCGGCGGCGTTGCCCCACGGGTGGCCCAGCGTGCCGCCGCCGAACTGAAGGCAGCTGTCATCGCCGAAGATGTTGACGAGCGCCGGCATGTGCCAGACGTGGATGCCACCCGAGGCCACCGGCAGAACGCCCGGCATCTGGCCCCAGTCCTGATCGAAGAAGATGCCGCGCGAACGGTCTTCCTTGACGTATTTGTCGCGCATCAGGTCGATCCAGCCGAGCGTCGCGGCCCGGTCGCCTTCGAGCTTGCCGACAACGGTGCCCGAGTGCAGGTGGTCGCCGCCGAGAAGGCGCAGCATCTTCGCGAGAACGCGGAAGTTGATGCCGTGCTTGGGGTGACGGTCGATCACGCCGTGCATCGCGCGGTGGACGTGCAGCAGCATGCCGTTGTCGCGGCACCAGCGCGAGAGCGACGCCTGCGCGGCCCAGCCCATCGTGAGGTAGTCCGACATGATGATCGGCGAGCCGATCTCCTTGGCGAACTCGGCGCGCTTGTACATCTCTTCGATGTTCGGCGCGGTCACGTTGAGGTAGTGGCCTTTACGTTCACCGGTCTCTTTTTCTGCCTTTTCAATTGCTTCTTGGCAGAACTCGAAGCGGTCGCGCCAGCGCATGAAGGGCTGCGAGTTGATGTTCTCGTCATCCTTGGTGAAGTCGAGACCGCCACGCAGGGCTTCGTACACCGCACGGCCGTAGTTCTTGGCCGAAAGGCCCAGCTTCGGCTTGATCGTGCAGCCCAGGAACGGACGACCGTATTTGTCCATCTTGTCGCGCTCGACCTGGATGCCGTGGGGCGGGCCGTCGCAGGTGGTCACGAACCACAGCGGGAAGCGCACATCTTCCAGACGCAGCGCACGCACGGCCTTGAAGCCGAACACGTTGCCGACAAGCGAGGTGAAGACGTTGACCACCGAGCCTTCTTCGAAGAGGCCCATCGGGTAAGCGATGAAGGCGTAGTAGCTCTCGTCATCGCCCGGCACGTCTTCGATCGCGTAGGCGCGGCCCTTGTAGTAGTCGAGGTCGGTCAGCAGGTCGGTCCAGACGGTGGTCCAGGTGCCGGTCGAGCTTTCCGCGGCCACAGCGGCAGCGGCTTCCTCGCGCGGCACGCCCGCTTGCGGCGTGATCTTGAAGACGGCGAGAACGTCGCTCTCCTTCGGGGTGTAGTTCGGCTCCCAGTAGGTTTCGCGGTATTCCTTGACGCCGGCGGAATATTTGCCCGGTGCGTTCTGATTCATCTGAGGGTCTCCTTCTCTCCCTAAATCTCAATGTGCCCGGCCGGCGGCCGGCCGGGCACGATGTGTCAGGCCACGACCGGGTCGAGCGACCCGCTGGCATAGCGTTTGGCCATGTCATCCATGTCGATGACATCGATCTTGCTGGCATTGCCCGCGGTGCCGAAGCGTTCGAACCGGTCGAGGCAGAGCTTCTCCATCTCTTCCATGGCCGGGATCATGAACTTGCGGGGATCGAATTCTTTCTTCTTCTCCATCGCGACCTTGCGGAACTGGCCGGTGATCGCCATCCGGTTGTCGGTGTCGATATTGACCTTGCGCACGCCCGACTTGATGCCGCGCTCGATCTCTTCGACCGGGACGCCATAGGTCTGAGGCATCTCGCCGCCGAAATCGTTGATCAGATCCTGGAGGTATTGCGGCACGCTCGAGGAGCCGTGCATCACCAGGTGGACCGACGGGATCTTGGCGTGGATCTTCTCGATCTGGCTGATCGCGAGCGTGTCGCCGGTCGGTTTCGAGCTGAACTTGTAGGCGCCGTGCGAGGTGCCGCAGGCGATGGCCAGCGCATCGACCTTGGTGAGCTTGACGAAGTCGAGCGCCTCGTCGGGATCGGTCAGGAGCTGGTCATGGCTCAGCTTGCCTTCCGCGCCCGAGCCGTCTTCCTTCGCGGCCTCGCCGGTCTCGAGCGAGCCGAGAACACCGAGCTCGCCTTCAACCGAGGCGCCGACCCAATGGGCCATGTCGGCGACGCGCTTGGTGATGCCCACATTGTAGTCCCAATCGGCGGGGGTCTTCATGTCTTCCTTCAGCGAACCGTCCATCATGACGGAGGTGAAGCCATGCTTGATCGCGGAAAGGCAGGTCGCTTCGTTATTGCCGTGATCCTGATGCATGCAGAGCGGGATCTTCGGGAACATTTCGGACAGCGCCTGGATCATGTGGCGCAGCATGATGTCGCCCGCATAGGAGCGCGCGCCGCGGCTCGCCTGCATGATCACCGGCGAGTCGCATTTCTGCGCCGCCTTCATGATCGCAAGGCCCTGTTCCATGTTGTTGATGTTGAAGGCCGGCACGCCATAGCCTTCTTCGGCAGCGTGGTCGAGCAGTTGTCTGAGCGTAATCAGTGCCATATCAGTCGTTCCTTACCTTTCGCGCTTCAGATCAGCTTGCCCATCGCGACGGCCGTATCGGCCATGCGGTTCGAGAAGCCCCATTCGTTGTCGTACCAGCTCAGGATGCGGACCATGCGGCCGTCCATCACTTTGGTCTGGTCCATGTGGAAGACCGAGCTGTGAGGATCGTGGTTGAAGTCGCTGGAAACATTGGGTTTGTCAGTATAGCCGAGGATGCCCTTCATCGGGCCGTTCGCCGCTGCGCGGATCGCGGCGTTCACTTCCTCGACGGTGGTGTCCTTGGCGGCTTCGAAGACCAGATCGACGACCGAGACATTCGGGGTCGGCACGCGGATCGCGACGCCGTCGAGCTTGCCGTTGAGTTCCGGCAGTACGAGGCCCACGGCCTTCGCGGCGCCGGTCGAGGTCGGGATCATGCTGAGTGCTGCAGCGCGGGCGCGGTACATGTCCGAGTGCATCGTATCGAGCGTCGGCTGGTCACCCGTGTAGGAGTGGATCGTCGTCATGAAGCCCTTGGAGATGCCGATCGCATCGTTGAGCGCCTTGGCGACCGGCGAGAGGCAGTTCGTGGTGCACGACGCGTTCGACACGATCATGTCGTCCTTGGTCAGCGACCCGTGGTTCACGCCATAGACGATGGTCTTGTCGGCACCCGCGGCCGGGGCCGAGACGAGCACGCGCTTCGAGCCGTTCTCGAGGTGGAAGGCGGCCTTTTCACGCGCGGTGAAGATGCCGGTGCATTCCATCGCGATATCCACATCGCCCCAGGGCAGTTCTTTCGGATCGCGGATCGCGGTGACCTTGATCGGGCCACGGCCGGCGTCGATCCAGTCCTCACCCGTGGTCACGGTCTGCGGGAAGCGACCGTGGACGCTGTCGAATTGCAGCAGATGCGCGTTGGTCTCGACCGGGCCCAGATCGTTGATTGCAACGACTTCGATGTCGGTGCGGCCGGATTCGATGATCCCGCGCAGAACGTTGCGGCCGATCCGACCAAACCCGTTGATGGCAACTTTAACCGTCATTCTCTTATGTCCCTCAGATCAGTTCTTTGGCTTCCGAAACAATCGCTTCGGCGGTGATGTTGAAGTGCTTGTAAAGGGCCGGGGCAGGGGCCGAGGCGCCGAAGCCCGTCATGCCGACGAAGCTGTCGCGCGGGCCCAGGAACAGATCCCAGCCCTGGCGGATCGCGGCCTCGCAGCCGATCTTCGGCGCGGTGCCCATGACCTCGACCTTGTAAACCGCATCCTGCTGCTCGAAGAGCTCGAAACAGGGTGCCGAAACCACGGCCGCCTTGATCCCTTCAGCGGCGAGCTTGTCGGCCGCATCCATCGCAATCTCGACCTCGGAGCCGGTGGCGATGATCGTCACATCGCGCGCGCCCGGATCGCGCAGCAGATACGCGCCGCGTGCCGTCAGGTTCTCGACCACGTGCTCGGTGCGCACGGTCGGAAGGTTCTGACGCGAAGCCACGATCATCGTCGGCGTGGTCTTCGAGGTCATCGCGATTTCCCAGGCCTCGGCGGTCTCCACCGCATCAGCCGGGCGGAGGACGAGCAGGTTCGGAATGGCCCGAAGCGAGGCCAGATGCTCAACCGGCTGATGGGTGGGACCGTCCTCGCCGAGGCCGATCGAGTCATGAGTCATGACATAGCAGGTCGGCACCCCCATGAGCGCCGAGAGGCGGATCGCGGGGCGGCAGTAATCGGCGAAGGCCATGAAGGTGCCGCCATAGGGCTTGAGCCCGCCATGAAGCACGATCCCGTTCATCGCCGCGGCCATGCCGTGCTCGCGGATGCCGTAATGCAGGTAGTCGCCGGTGAAATCGTTCGGAGTGATCGACTTCATCCCCGAGGATTTCGTCAGGTTCGACCCGGTCAGGTCAGCCGAACCGCCCACGGTGAAGGGCAGGGTGGCGTTGACCACTTCCAGTGCCATCTGGCTCGCCTTGCGGGTCGCGACCTTGGGCTTGTCTTCGGACAGCTTGCGTTTGTAGGCCTCGATCGCGGCGGGCAGCGTCCCGACCTCATCCTCTTCGGCGGCGAGAAATTCGGCGCGGGCGGTTGCGGTGTTCAACCGCTGCTCCCACTCCGCCCGCGCCTGCGCGCCTCGCGACGCGATCCGGCCCCATTCGTCATAGATCGCCTGGGGAATTTCGAAGGGACCATGGTCCCAGTGCAGTTGCTTGCGCGCGGCGGCGATTTCGTCATCGCCGAGCGGAGCCCCATGCACATCGTGGCTGCCTTGCTTGTTCGGCGCACCGAAGCCGATGATGGTGCGGCAGGCGATCATCGAGGGGCGCGGATCCTTGCGCGCAGCCTCGATCGCGTCGGCGATCTCGGTCGGCGTATGGCCGTCGCATTCCAGAACATGCCAGCCAGCGGCGGCAAAACGCGCTTTCTGATCCATCGAGGTCGAAAGATCGGTGTCGCCGTCGATGGTGATCGCGTTATCGTCCCACATCACGATCAGCTTGCCGAGCTTGAGATGCCCCGCGAGGTCGATTGCTTCGTGGCTGATGCCTTCCATGAGGCAGCCGTCACCCGCGATGACATAGGTGAAATGATCAACAAGATCATTGCCGTAGCGTGCGTTTTTCATCTTCTCGGCAATCGCCATCCCGACGGCGGTTGCGATGCCCTGGCCGAGCGGGCCGGTCGTGACTTCGATCCCGTCGGCATGGCCATATTCCGGGTGGCCAGCGGTGCGGCTGCCGAGTTGGCGGAAAGCCTTGATCTGCTCGATATCCATATCGGCATAGCCCAGCAGATGGTTGATCGCATAGATCAGCATCGAACCGTGACCGGCCGAGAGCACGAAGCGATCGCGATCAGGCCATTTCGGCGCGGTCGGATCGATATTCATGAAACGGTTGAAGAGAACCGTCGCCACATCGGCCATGCCCATCGGCATCCCGGGATGGCCGGAATTTGCCTTTTGAACCGCATCCATCGCCAATGCGCGGATCGCGTTCGCCATGCGGGTTTCCTGAGTGATATGAATGTCTTTCATCACGGTCTTAACCTCCCTCAAGCACGCTTGCTGTCGCGCACCATGCGCTCGATCAGCGGGGTCAGGATAAGTTGCATCGCGAGATCCTGCTTGTTGCCCGGAATGACGATCGAATTGGCACGGCTCATCCAGGAACCGTTGATCATCGAGGTCAGGTAGGGGAAATCGATCCCGCGCGGGTTCTTGAAGCGGATCACGACGAGGCTTTCATCGGCCGTCGGAATCCAGCGCGCCACGAACGGGTTCGACGTGTCGACGACCGGCACACGCTGGAAGTTGATGTCGGTCTCGGTGAATTGCGGGCAGATGCAATGCACATAGGAGTGCATGCGGCGCAGGATCACGTCGGTGACGGCCTCGGTGGTATAGCCGCGCGAAGCACGGTCACGGTGGATCTTCTGGATCCATTCGAGGTTGATCACCGGAACCACGCCGATCTTGAGATCCGCATGCTCTGCCAGGTTCACCTCGTCGTTGACGACGCATCCATGCAGGCCTTCGTAGAAGAGCACGTCCGAGCCATCGTCGAAATCGCTCCATTCGGTGAAATGGCCCGGCGGCGTGCCCCATTTCTCGGCTTCGACATCGTCATGGACGTAATGGCGGGTCTTGCCTTTGCCGGTCTCTCCATATTCCCGAAAGACGCGCTCCAACTCTTTGAGTTCGTTGGCTTCATAGGAGAAATGCGAAAAGCCCTGATCGCCTTCGTCATAACGCTTCTGAAGTTCCGTCTTCATGTCCGCGCGATTGAAACGGTGGAAGGCATCGCCTTCGATCGAAACCGCCTTGATACCTTCGCGGCGGAAGATCTGGTCGAAGGTGTTCTTGACGGTCGACGTGCCGGCGCCGGACGAGCCGACAACAGAAATGATGGGGTGTTTCTTGGACATTCTCAGCTCCGGAACAGGCCGCGGGAATTGAAGAGCGCGTGGCTCTCGTCATGCGGCAGGTCGTGATAGGCAGCGACGCGGGCGACTTTCGTGCTCGAACCGAAGACGAAAGGCGTGCGGGCGTGCAGGCGGTCGGGCAGGGCGTTCAGGATCGGGTCGGCCCCGTCCGTGGCCCCGCCGCCAAGTTGCGTGATCAACAGGGCGATCGGGGCGCATTCATAGACATGGCGCAAGCGACCGCGCTCATAGCCTTCGCGATCATCGCCCGGATAGAGGAAGACGCCGCCACGCGAGATGATGCGGTGCGTTTCGGCCACCAGCGAGGCGATCCAGCGCATGTTGAAATTGCGCCCGCGCGGCCCTTCGGCACCGGCGACCATGTCGTCGATGAAGGCGCGGATCGGTTGCGGCCAGTGGCGGTAGTTCGAGGCGTTGATCGCGTATTCCGAGGTTTCGGGCGGCAGCGGCTTCGGGTCGGCAACGCGGGTCCAGATATCGGTGCCCGGTTCAAGAACCCATTGCTGCACGCCTTTGCCGAAGCTCACGACCAGCGCGGTCTGCGGCCCGAAGATGATATAGCCGCCGGCTATCTGTTCGGTGCCCGGGCGCAGGAAGCTCTCATCGGGTCCCTCCGCCTTCGGGAAGATCGAGAAGATCGTGCCGATCGAGACGTTCACGTCGATATTGGACGAGCCGTCGAGCGGGTCGATGGCGAGCGCCAGCGTGCCGGTCTCGAAATCGACCACGTCATCTTGCTCTTCAGATGCATAGTAGCGCACGGCGCCATCGCGCAGCGCATCCATGAACGCCTCATCGGCGATCACGTCGAGGGCTTTCTGACCGTCGCCGCCGGCATTGGTGCCGGCCGCCTCGGCGAGATTTCCCTCAAGGCCATTGCGGGCGATGATCCGCGCCAGGGTGGCGCCAACGCTGGTCAGGCGTGTCATGGTGTCGGCCAATTCGGGCGACAAGCCCAGGCCGTCGAAGCTTACTGACATCGGTCCCTCCTCCAAGACGATGTGCTGTCGAGGTGGAGCATTGCGAAAGAAAACGTTTTATGAAATTTAAATCTTAGGAAGTCGCGTTAAAGAAAGTTGAAACACCATGCGGATGAATGCCTTGACGCTGAAACAACTGCGCGCGCTCGATGCAGTGGCGCGCGGCGGTTCGTTAACGGCTGCCGGGGAGGCGCTCGGCCTGACGACCCCGGCAATTCACACGCAGATCAAGGGCTTGGAAGAAGCGCTCGGAATGAAGCTGATTCAGCGCGCTGCGGACGGCTCGGGGTCGGAGTTGACCGAAGCCGGCATGGCACTGCGCGAGACGGCGCGGCGAATCGAGGACAACTTGTCGCAGGCTGCCGCAAACCTGCTCGCGATCCAGCGTGGGCAATCTGGCAGGGTCACGCTTGGTGTCGTCTCGACGGGGAAATACTTCGCGCCGCGATTGGTGAAGATGCTTCAAGACGCGCATCCCGAGATCGAGGTGGCGCTGCGCGTGGGCAACCGGTCCAGCATCATCGAAGGCGTCGAGCGCGGCACGTTCGATCTTGCGATCATGGGGCGTCCGCCGCGCCATCCGCCGGTGATCGCGGAGCCGATCGGCGAGCATCCGCATGGCTTGATCGTGCCGCCGGGCCATCCGCTGATCGGGCAGGGGATGCAGCTCGATCTTCTGTTCGACCAGACTTTCCTCGCCCGCGAACAAGGCTCGGGCACGCGGATCGTGATGTCGCGCTGGCTGGACCGCATCGGAGATGGTCGGATCTATGACACGCTCGAGATGGATAGCAACGAAACGATCAAGCAAGCGGTCATGGCCGGGCTCGGGATCGCGTTTCTGAGCCTGCACACGGTGATGGATGAATTGGCGACCGGGCGTTTGGTGCAGATCGAGGCGCCGGGGCTGCCGCTGATGCGCCACTGGTTCCTGGTGCGGCGTGAAGAGGAACGCACGCGCGAACTCGCGCTGCGGGTCTGGGAGGAGATCGTCGAGATGAACGGCTCTTTCCTCCCGCGGATGACCCAAGATTGACCTTGCCCGCGGCTGAGTTAACTCTGTCGCAAAAGGGAGGTGCTCATGGCATATGCAATGGCAATCAAGGCGCCCGGTGGGCGCGATCAATTCCATCGGATCGAGATCGAGCCGCCGCAGCCGGGCCCCGGTGAGGTCACGTTAAGGCACACCGCTATCGGATTGAATTTCATTGATGTTTATTTCCGCTCCGGGCTTTATCCCTGGCCGGTGGAGCGCGATCTCGTCACCGGGGCCGAGGCTGCGGGCGTAATCGAGGCGGTTGGCGAGGGCGTCGACCTGAAACCGGGCCAGCGCGTTGCTTACACGCTGCCGAACGGCGCTTACGCGAGCCATAGGGTTGTTGCGGCCGACCAGCTTGTGCCTGTGCCCGACGCGATCTCCGACGAGGTTGCCGCGGCCGTTATGGTCAAAGGCCTCACGGTACATTACCTGATACATCATTCTTTTGAGGTAAGTGACGGGGATCATGTTCTTTTCCACGCTGCGGCGGGTGGCGTCGGGTTGATCGCCGGGCAATGGCTCAAGGCCAAGGGCGTGACGGTTTATGGTACGG
The DNA here is from genome assembly GCF_000714535.1 of Thioclava pacifica DSM 10166. Taxonomy (GTDB): domain Bacteria; phylum Pseudomonadota; class Alphaproteobacteria; order Rhodobacterales; family Rhodobacteraceae; genus Thioclava; species Thioclava pacifica. Next base: position 147,790 of record NZ_AUND01000034.1, read on the forward strand.
CTGGCGGTCCGGAGAAATGCGCGCTCGCAAGTGATCATGGTTATGCGCATGTCATCGACTATCGCAGCGAGGATTTCGTCAAGGAAGTCATGCGATTGACGGACGGCGCTGGTGTTGAGGCCGTGTATGATTCCGTTGGTGCCGATACGTTGATGAAATCGCTCGATGTGATCAAACGGTTCGGAACGCTCGTGAGCTTCGGTCAAAGTTCTGGGCCGCCGGATCAGTTCAAGGTCGGCGATCTGACGCGCAATTCACTGCGATTGACGCGCCCGACGCTGTTTCATCACACGACGCGTCCGGGATGGTTGCTCAAAGCCTCGGCAGAACTCTTTGATATGATTGCGAAAGGCGCGATCAAGATTGAGATTGCTCAGAGGTTCGATCTCGGTGATGTGGCCGCTGCGCATGAGGCTCTGGAAGGCCGTAAAACGGTGGGGAGCACGGTTTTGATCCCGTAAAGGCGTCAAAATAGCACTTTAACGTTACATAATACTGATTATGCGCTTTACGGACGAGCAAAGGGATGGCGCATTATGCGCCCCCTAGCGACCTGATCCAAAGAGAAATGCCGCCAACTGTGCCGTTGGCACGGGTTTCGTGAGGATCTCAACTTGAGCTGGTTGAGCCCTTTTGCGCAGTGCCTCGGAGCGATCCGCGGTGACCAGCCGTACGGGAACGTCGCTGTGACGCGCGCGCAATACCTCGATCAGCGTAAGCCCGTCCATTCCGTCACCGAGTTGGAAATCGATAAGACAGGCATCGGGCTCGAGTTCCGTTGCCTCAAGCAACTCCAAGGCCTCTTCGCCAGAACTTACGTCGAGCACGGTCACGCCCCATTTCTCCAGCAACTGAGTCATCGCGCGCGACAGCTCGGCATCGTTTTCGACCAGCAGCACGACAATATCGCCCCCTTCCGGATCACGTGCGACTGCGATCTGATCTTCCTCGGGGCGTGCAATCTGTCCGAGCGCAGGCTTCAAGCCCAGCGAAAAGGTCGAGCCACAGCCAGGTGCCGAGCGCAGTGTCAGCGGATGGCCCAGCACAGCCGCAGCGCGTTCGACGATCGCAAGTCCCAGGCCCATACCCTCGGAGGCTGAGGCTTTGGCGTTAAGGCGCTGGAATTCCTGGTAAATCACGTCCTGATCATCTTCGGCGATCCCCGGCCCGCTGTCGCGCACCTCGACAAAGACCCCATCCCGACGCTGGCGCAGCGCGACGAAGACGCCTCCGGAATTCGTGTACCGCACCGCGTTAGAAATCAGGTTTTGCAATATCCGACGCAGGTAAGTCCGGTCGGAAATGACCACCGCATCGGTCGGTTTTATGCGTAATTTCAGCCCCTTGATCTGCGCATGCAACGTAAATTCGTCGCGCAGCGCGGCGAAGATCGGTCCCAAGGCCACAGGTCCCGGATCGACCGAGACATGCCCGGATTCCAATCGCGAGATATCGAGAAGCGCGCCGAGGATGCCCTCGACCGACAGGAGTGCGTTATGCGCTTTCTCGACCGTGCGGGCGGCCATTTCGGCGGTGTTTTCCTCGCCGAGCGAGGCAAGATAGAGCTTCGCTGCCGAGAGCGGTTGCAAAAGGTCATGGCTTGCCGCCGCAACGAAACGCGCGCGAGAGGCATTCGCGCGCTCCGCACGGGCCAGCGCGTCTTCCAGCTCCAGCGTGCGTTCTGTCACACGCGCCTCGAGCGTCTCGTTGATCCGGCTCAGCCCCTCGATCGCATGACGCTCGGCGGAGATATCCGAAAGCGACATCACGAAGCCGCCGTCGGGCAATTCCTGCGCAAAGATTTCGAAGACCTTGCCGCCGTCCTGCGTCACCTCGACCTGGAAATGATCGCGGCGCAGCGCCCGGCGCACCCAATCGCCCAGACGATGCGCCGAGAGCCCGTTGGGAAAGATGAACTGGTCGCGCACCTGATCGAGTATGGTGTCGAAATGCATCCCCTGCCGAAGCCGGTTGCGCGGCAGAAGAAGGAACTCGCTGAGCCGCGCGTTCCAGCCAAGCAGACGCAGTCCCGCATCGAAAATGCAGACACCGAGTTTCAGATGCTCGAGCGTCGCTCGCAGGATTTGTGCCTGATCATCAAGGAGCCTGCCCCGCTCTTCGCGCTCGGCACGGATCAGGTCGGTCACCTCGGTTTGCAAGATCACCGTGCCGCCATCATGGGTGCGGTGTTCCGAGACCTGCATCCAGCGACCATCTCCCATCGGCTGGTTGAGGATGAAATGGTGTTCGGCATGGCGCGCCCGCCGCATCGCGATCCATTCGATGCGCGTCATCCCGGCGGGCATGTGAAGATGTTCGGAGGACGCGACCAGATCGAGATAAGCATGGAAATTCAGCCCCGGCACGATCCGGTCGCGCACGTCGCTCAGCAGTGCATTGAAGCGCGAATTGGCCATCACCAGCACATCTTGCGCGTCAAACAGTGCAAACCCGTCCTGCACCGTCTCGATCGCCGCGGCGAGGTTCTGACGGGCAGTCTCGGTCTCGCGGTTCGCATCGGCCAGCCGCGCATTCGACGCGTTGAGAAGATCGAGCGCACGTTCGAGGTCACGGGTGCGTTCGCGCACCTGATCTTCCAACATCGCAGCACGCTGGAACTGCGCGAATGCGGCGCCGCGATCCTCGTTCATCTCTTCGGAATGGCGGATCAGCGCCTCGGCGATGGTCAGAAGTTTCGCATTCTGCCGTTCCAGCGTATCGGCCGGATCGAGGAGCGACGTGGCAAGGGATTGTTTCATGGCGTGGCGTCCACCGGTTCGGGCGGAAAGAAGGCCACGCCCGTCATCGTCTGGTTCACATGCATCGCGCCAATCTGTTCGCCATAGGTCGAGAAGCCCACGACCCCGTGGCGCGCGAGCGTATCGGAGACGGCCCGCGCGGATTGGCGTCCCTCGGCCTCGAAACGCCGGAAGATGCAATCAAAGCCCAGCACCGCCGAGGGCTGTCGGCGCGCCGAAAGCGCATCGAGTTCGCGCGCGAGATGGGCCGAGATGTCTTCGGGTTCGCCCAGCGTCAGCACAAGACCCTCGTCGATCGCAGCAAAGAACACGAGCGAGTCCCCTGCCCCGACCTGCTGGATCGAACGCGCGTGATAGCGTCCGCCCACGCGCACCAGCACCGGGTTCGCGGCAAAGACCGTCGGCGACAGATCCTCGACCTGGAGCCCCAGAAGCCGTGCGTATTCCCGCGCGGCCGGTTCGTCATTGATGCGCATGACCGCGCGGGCATCCGGGTCGGCGCGGGTCACGACCATGCGCGACATCGTGGGTTTCAGATGGTTGAAGGTGAAAAGCTGCACATCGCAGGCCGAGCGCACGATACTCAGCACCGCGGCGTTGGAAAACCGCCGCCCCCGCGCGAAGAGTTCGGTGCGCTCAAAGCGGATCCCGTCGCCCGCCGATCCGCCAAACAGCGGCACTGGCCCGAGCCCACCCGAAAGCGCGGAGACCAGTGCATCTTCTTGCCCGGACAAGCCATCCACCAGCAGAACCGCGAACTCGCTGGCCCGCGCAAAGGCGCGCCGCGCGAGGCTTTGGCGTGCGCGCAGCAGGTCCGAGACGAGGGCTTTCGTGTCCAGCTCATCAAGGTTTTCGATGACGAGGATCTCGGTCGAAAATCCGGCGGATGGCAGCGCGAAGGCGACGATCTGGCCTGCATCATAGCCGCGCGACGTGATCTCCCCGGCTGTGGTGCAGCCGACGACTTCGGCCTCGGGCCACAGGACCTGGCCTTCGCGCGCGAGGCTCTCGATATCGGCCTGTGCATCGGCAAAGAGAAAGACCTGTGCGAGTTTGCCCGGGCCCATCGCCTCGGCGATCTGGCGCAGCGCGTCAGGGGCGTCCGCCGGCGCGCAGGCCGAACGCGGACAGCCGGGCCCCGCCGGTCTGGTCAAAGTTTCTCGCATGGCTCCTCCCAACATCGGGAGGTTAGCCCGTTCGCCAGCTTTCCGGCAATCCCGACATGCTCTGCGCCTCGCGCGCGATCAACACGGCCTGGGTACGCGAACAGACGCCGAGTTTGCGCATGATGGCGGTGACATGGGCTTTCACCGTGGTCTCGGCGATGTTGAGGTCGTAGGCGATCTGCTTGTTCATCTTGCCCTCGCAGATCTGCTCGAGGATGTTGGCCTGCTGCCGCGTGAGCTGGCTCAGTCGGCGGATCGCCTCATCCTGCGGGCTGAGGCCATTGCCTTCGGCCAGCGCCTCGCCATTGGCTTCGGGCACGAAGACCTCGCCCCGCCCGATTGCGGCGAAGGCGGCGCGGAACAGCTCGCGGCGCGAATGTTTGGGCACGAAACCTGCGGCGCCCGCAAGGATCGCCGAGCGGATCACCCGCGGCTCATCAAGCGACGAAACCACCATGATCGGCAGCTCGGGCGCCGCCTGCTTGAGCCGCATCAGCCCGTCGAGCCCGTTCACATCCGGCAGGTTGAGGTCGAGCACGATCACATCGGGGGTGGCACCCTCTTCGATCTTGTCGAGCGCCTCGGCGAGCCGTTCGGCATGGATCACCGTTTCGATCCCCGCCACTGCCTGCAAGGTCATCGCGAGCGCATCGCAAAAGAGCGGGTGATCCTCGACGATGAGGGCCGAGGTGAACTCGGTTCGGTGCTGCGGAGCTGCGCGATCCTTCATGGGGCGTCCTTCGGTCTGCATCGCGAGGGTTAAGGCCCCGCTTTCTCCCAGCCTAACGCGCGTGGCGGTGCGAGGGATACTGGCAAAAAGTAGGATATGGAGGTCCGCGAGGCTCATCCTCGCGTCCGGATCGGTCGAGTCACTTGGCCCGCTCTTGCCGTGCCCAAAGAAAAAGGCGCGAGGTTTCCCACGCGCCTTCGTATCTCTCAGTTTAGGATCAGTTCGCCGAGGCAAGCTGCTTGGGCAGGCGGAATGTCCAGACCATACCACCCTGGTTGAGGTAGTTGACGTGCTTGGCCACCTCGCCGCCCCAGAGCGGAACCGCGCCGCCCCAGCCCGACATCACGGTCACGTATTGCTCGCCATCCTGTTCCCAGGTGATCGGCTGGCCGACGATGCCCGAGCCGGTCTGGAAGGACCACAGCTCTTCGCCGGTCTCGTCGTCGAGCGCGATGAACTTGCCCTCGGGCGTGCCGAAGAACACCAGTCCGCCAGCGGTCGCCATCGTGCCACCCCAGAGCGGCGCGTCGTTCTTGTACTCCCACTTCACCTCACCGGTGTTCGGGTCCATCGCCTTGAGCGAACCGATGTAATCCTCGAACAGCGGCTTGATGGTGAAGCCCGCACCCAGATAGGCCGCGCCCTTCTTGTAGGAGATCGGCTCGTTCCAGATATCCATGCCCCATTCGTTCGAGGGCACGTAGAACAGGCCGGTCTTCTGGCTGTAGCTCATCGGCATCCAATTCTTACCGCCCAGGAAGGAGGGCACCGCGAAGACCTGCTGACCCTTGCCGTCATCCGAGCTGGCATTGGGCGCGCCGGGACGGTTGTCCTCGTTGTAGATCGGGCGGCCGTTCTCATCGATGCCCTTGGCCCAGCTGATATCCTTCACGAACGGATAGGCTGCGATGAATTTCCCGTCGTCGCGGTTGAGGATGTAGAAGAAGCCGTTGCGGTCGGCAGTGGCGAAGCGCTTGTTGCCGTCCTTGTCGGTGAAGGCGATCACCTCGTTCACGCCGTCAAAGTCCCAGCCCTCGCGCGGCGTGGTCTGGAAGTGCCACTTGATCTCGCCGGTCTTCGGGTCGATGCCCAGACGCGAGGCGGCATAGAGGTTGTCACCGGTGCCGTCGTTCTTCTCGCCCGCATTGCGCAGCCACGAGTTCCACGGCGCCGGGTTGCCCGCACCGAAGATCAGCGTGTCGGTATCGGCATCATAGGAGCCGCCGAGCCAGGTCGCCCCGCCCCCGGTCTTCCACATATCGCCCGGCCAGCTCGCATTCAGCGTGCCGGTCATCGTGCTTTCCTTGCCGTTCAGCGTGCCCATATGGCCTTCGATGGTCGGACGGGTCCAGACCAGCTCGCCGGTTTCGGCATCACGCGCCTGCACTTCGCCGACGATCCCGAATTCACCGCCCGAATTGCCGGTGATGACGAGCCCGTTCACGATCAGGGGGGCCGCCGTGTAGGAATAGCCTTCCTTGTAATCGGCGATCTTCTTGTTCCATTTCACCTTGCCGGTCTTGCGATCGAGCGCGACGATGCGTGCATCGAGCGTGCCGAAATAGACGTTGTCGCCATAGATCGCGGCACCGCGGTTGATCACGTCACAGCAGGGCAGGATGCCTTCGGGCAGACGCGCGTCGTATTGCCAGAGCTCCTCGCCGGTTTTCACGTCGACCGCCCACATCCGGGAATAGGAGCCGGTGATATACATCACGCCGTCATAGACGAGCGGCTGGCTCTCCTGGCCGCGCTGTTTCTCGCCACCAAGCGAGAAGGCCCAGGCCGGGACAAGGTTTTTCACATTGTCCTTGTTGAGCGTGTCGAGCGGCGAATAGCGCTGGAGATGGCGGCCCATCCCGTTGGTCAGCACATCACCGGTGCTGTTCTGGTCATTGGCCAGATCCTGCTCGGTCACGCCCGCCGTGGCGGCGGTCCCGAGGCAGGAGATGGCAACGACGGCGGCCAGTACGAATCTGTTCATCATGTCCTCCCGTTGATCTCCCCACCGTGGGCTCACCTCCGGCTCACGGTGCATCACGGATCAAGTATCGACGGCAGGCTCGTGGCGTATATTGTCCATTGGTCTTACGCCCCATGCGACCCTGCCGCAGATGCGGGAGGCGGGCCTCAATGCAGGGTCGTGAGATAGCTTACGATGAAGTCCTGAACGGTCGGATCCTCGATCCCGACATGGCGCATCTTGGTGCCGGGAACGAATGCGTCATTGTCTTCCATCCAGGCGCGCAACGCCCCCGGCGTCCAGACGAAACCTGCATTTTCAAGGGCTTCAGAATAGGGATACCCGTCTTTGGTGCCGGCTTTGCGCCCGACGACACCGTTCAGGAGCGGGCCGTAGCTCGCCTTGTCGGCATCGACGGAATGGCAGCGCTTGCAGGCGGTCTCGAACAGTTCGGCCCCGGCATCGACCTTGACCTTTTCGAAGGTCTCGGCCTGCGCGGGCAGGCTCAGGCAGATCAGGGCGAGGGCGGAAAAGATCGGGCGGATCATTGGCTTGTCTCCTGTGGCGAATGTCACCGGCGAGACTGCCTCCGCACGGGCGAGAGGGGCTTGACACGGATCAAGCTCCCCCCCCGACCTTGGTCGTAATTCGGGATGAATACTGCCGCGGTCACGGGAAAAATGGAGGCGGCCGGGCCGAGACGAGAGAGAGGACCCCCGGCCGCCTGATACGCGATCTCAGGACAGAGGCGCGTATTTCCAGTTGTCGGCGTCGGGCGTGACCTCATCGAGATCGTAACCCGCGCCCTGCAAACGTTTCGCGGTTGGCAGGCCAGCCTCGGCAGCGCGGTCCACAAGGGCCCTGCCCGCGGCCTCATCCTTGGCCACGCCGCGTCCGCGCATAAGGTCGAGCCCACGGTTGAACATGCCCACCGGATCGCCCAGATCCGCCGCGCGCTTGTCCCAATCGGCCGCGGCACCGGGCTCGAGCGGCCCGCCCAGCCCGTTATCCTCAAGCTGGCTCATCCAGGTCATCGCGCCGGTCCAGCCATCTTGCGAGCAGCGCTCGAAGAGCATCCGCGCCTCGGCATGACGGCCAGACTTCGTGATCAGATATCCCATCGCGCAATTCGTCATCGAGGTCTCGCCGCGCCCGACATCGCGCAGCGCCCGATCAAGCGACAGCTCTTCGGGGTTCAGATCGCCATAGCTCTCGGCGTCCTGAGCGGCGCCGCAAACGGGTAGTGCCGCCACCAGCGCAGCGATGATGGTAGTCTTACGCATCCTCTGACCTCCCTCGATCGTCCGAAATCAGCCTATCACGCGCGCGCGTTCAATGGATCGCCGGCCCCCCTAGACATTGGTCGTATTGCGCATACGACCCCGCATTCGCAGCATGAGTGGATCGGAAAAGTTCCGGTGCGGGAGGAATTCTTTGGCTTTTCAATGGCTCATCGGCGCTTGCGCCGCGCTTGCGCTTGCGTCCCAATCGCAGGCGGAGGTGCTGCGCATCGACTGGATCGAGCGGCAAGTCACGCCGCCACCGGTCCTGTCCAACATGGCGGCGATTCCCCCGACGCTGGGTCTCGACGGCGCGCGGCTGGCCGAGCGTGACATCGCAACGACAGGGCGTTTTACCGGGCAAAGCTATGATCTGCACGAGACCGTCGTCTCTCCCGATGCGGATTTTCTGAAAGCTGCGAAATCCGCGCTGGCAGAGGGTGCGCGCGTTCTGGTGGTCAAGGCCCCTGCCCCGGATCTTCTGGACCTCGCCGATCTGCCCGATGCGCAAGGCGCGCTCATCCTCGATGCCTATGCGCAAGACGATGCGCTGCGGGGCGCCGACTGCCGCGCGAATGTGCTGCATACCGCGCCGAGCTATGCGATGCGCACCGATGCGCTGGCGCAGTTCCTGCTCAAGAAGCAATGGCGCAAACTGGCCCTGATCGCGGGACAATTGCCCGAAGATCAGGCTTTCACCGCGGCGCTGAAACATTCGCTGGCGAAGTTCGGCCTGAGCCTTGAGGGCGAGAAAACCTGGGATTTCGACGCCAATATGCGCCGTGCCGCCGCCGCCGAGGTCCCGCTATTCACGCAAGACCTGCCCGCCCATGATCTGCTGCTCGTTTCGGATGAGCCCGGCGATTTCGCCCGCTACATCGCCTATAACACCTGGACTGCGCGCCCGTTGGCTGGCTCGGAAGGGCTCAAACCCGTGGGTTGGTCGGGCGTGGTCGAGCAATATGGCGCGGCGCAGCTACAAAACCGCTTTCGCGAGGCGGCGGGTCGCGAAATGCAACAGGCCGATTTTGCCGCCTGGATCGCCGTCGCAGCCCTTGGTGAGGCTTTCACCCGCACGCAAGCGACCGATCCGGCGACGCTTCGCGCCTATATGCTGTCAGACGAATTTCGCCTCGCGGGTTTCCTTGGCCGTCCCCTGTCTTTCCGTAACTGGAACGGACAGCTGCGCCAGCCTATCCCGCTCGTGACCGAGCGCGCAGTGGCCGCCCTCGCGCCGCTTGAAGGCTTCCTGCACCAGGCCAACGAACTCGACACTCTGGGCGTGGATGCGCCCGAGTCCCCCTGCACCGCTTTCGGAGACGCCAAATGATCCGCGCGTTACTGCTTACGACCCTGCTTGTCTCGCCCGCGATGGCGGACGAGATCTGGGTGACCAATGAGATGGACGATACGGTCAGCGTGATCGACGCGCAGACGCTTGAGGTGCTGCATACCTACGAGACCGGCGAGCGCCCGCGCGGGATCACTTTCAGTCGCGATTTCAAGCGCCTTTATATCTGTGCGTCAGACAGCGATGCGGTGCAGGTGATGGACCCCGATACCGGCAAGATCCTGCATGACCTGCCCTCTGGCGAAGACCCCGAGCAATTCGTGATCGCGCCGGATGATCGCCTTCTCTACATCGCCAATGAAGATGACGCGATCACCACGGTCGTCGACACCCAGACCCGTAAGGTCGTCTCGCAGATCGACGTGGGTGTGGAGCCCGAGGGTATGGGGATATCACCGGACGGAAAAGTGCAGGTGACGACCTCCGAAACGACCAACATGGCGCATTGGATCGACACGCAAACGCACAAGATCATCGCGAATTCGCTGGTCGATCCGCGCCCCCGCCATGCCGAGTTCAGCCCTGACGGCAAAGAGCTGTGGGTCAGTTCCGAGATCGGAGGAACGGTCGCGATCTTCGATACGACGGATCAAAGCCAGATCGGCAAGATTTCCTTCCAGCTCAAGGGCGTGCGCCCCGAGAAAATCCAGCCGGTCGGGATGCGATTTTCTCCCGATGCCTCGAAGGTCTTCATCGCGCTTGGCCCCGCGAACCATATTGCGGTGGTCGATGCGAAAACCTTCGAGGTCGAGACATACATCCTCGTCGGGCGCCGGGTCTGGCATATGGCGATCTCGCCCGACCAGACCCGGCTATTCACCACCAACGGGGTTTCGGGGGATGTGACGGTTATCGACATTGCCTCGCTCAATCCCATCGACACCGTGAAGGTCGGCCGCTTTCCCTGGGGCGCCGCGGCACGACCGACGCAAAACTAACGAGGTTTCCAGTGTTTTCCGAAATCCTGAAAGTTAGCCTTCTCGCGGCGCTTTGCGCGGGCCCTGCATGGGCCGATGACGATGGCGATGACGCATCACCTCCGGCGGGATTGCTCGCGGGGAAGAATAAGGAAGACTTGCCCGACGTGATCTTGTCGGTGGGGGAACCGCTCGGGGAACCGTGGCATCTGAAATCGGGCCGGTACTACGAGGTCGAGATCACCGCCGATGGCTCGGGCGAGATCGGGCTGGAAGGCGCAGGCTTCTTTCGGGCGATCTGGGTCGACGAGGTGGTGATCCGCGGGTTGGAGGTCCGTCCGATGGGGCTTCATTCGATCGAGTTCGACCGCGCAGGCACGATGGAGATCGGCTTCATCGCGATCAAGCCGGGCCGCTACGACCTGCATATCCCCGGCGCGACCGGCTCCACGCAAAGGCTGGAGATCGTGATTGAGTGACGCGCCCGCCCTTCTGGTCCGAGGCCTCAGCCATGACTGGGGCCGCAAGCCTGCCCTGCGCGATGTGAGCTTCACCGTCGCGCGGGGCCGGTTCTGCGCGCTTCTTGGGCCGAATGGCGCGGGCAAGTCCACGCTGATGTCGGTGCTGACGGGGCTGATCCGCCCCGCCCCGGGCGTCGTCGCGGTCGCAGGGCATGATATGGCGCGCAACCGCCGTGCGGCTTTGGCCGAGATCGGTGTGGTGTTCCAGCAGCCGACGCTCGATCTCGATCGCTCGGTGCGTGCAAACCTGCGCTATTTCGCGGCGCTGCACGGGTTGGGCCGCAAGCGGGCAGATGCGCGGATCGCAGAAGCGCTCGAGCTCCTGGGCATGGACGAACGGGTAGATGAGAAACTTCGAGCGCTCAATGGCGGCCATCGGCGGCGCATGGAAATTGCTCGCGCGTTGCTGCATCGCCCCCGCCTGTTGTTGCTCGATGAACCGACCGTCGGCCTTGATGCGCCTGCCCGGAGCGCGATCACTGCGCATGTTCATCAGCTTGCCCGCGAGGGGATTACCGTGCTCTGGGCAACCCATCTGGCAGATGAGTTGCGCGCTGAAGATCAGGTTGTGTTGCTTCATAAGGGCGTCGTGATGGCAAGCGGCGAGGTCAGGACGTTGGTTGAAGGAAGACCCGTAACCGATTGGTTTAACGTGGCTATGGAGCAGGCGGCATGAGCGCGCTTTCCGCCGCCTCGGCCATCGCCACACGCGAACTGGCCCGCTTCGTCACGCAACGCGAGCGCTTCCTCGCCGCGCTCGTGCGTCCGCTGGTCTGGCTGTTCATTTTCGCCGCCGGGTTCCGGGCCGCTCTGGGCCTGTCGATTATCGCGCCCTACAAGACCTATATCTCCTACGAGACCTATATCCTGCCGGGTCTTTGCGCGATGATCTTGCTGTTTTCGGGCATGCAAAGCTCGCTCAGCCTCGTGCATGACCGCGAAAACGGGGCGATGCGTCTGATGCTGACGGCGCCCTTGCCACGCTGGTTCATGCTGGGCGCGAAACTGCTGGCCGGGGCGTTGGTCGGTCTTGTGCAGGTCGCGGCTTTTCTGGTCATCGCGGCGCTATTCGGGCTGCGCGTTCCCGCCACCGGCTATGCGACGGCCCTGCCGGCTTTGTTGCTCTCGGCACTGATGCTCGGGGCGCTCGGTCTGCTGCTCTCGGCGCGGATCAAGCAGCTCGAAAATTTTGCCGGGGTGATGAATTTCGTGATCTTCCCGATGTTCTTCTGTTCCTCGGCGCTCTATCCGATCTGGAAGATGCAGGAGAGCTCGCCTCTTCTTGCAAAGCTATGCGAAATCAATCCCTTCACGCATGCAGTTGAACTGGTTCGCTTCGCGTTCTATGGCCAGTTGAACCTCGAGGCGCTTGGCTGGACGGCGCTTGCGACAGTCGTGTTTTTCGTAGCCGCCCTTAGGGGTTACGAACCCGCCCGCACCCGCTCTTCCTGAAAGAGCCGCGCCGGACGGCCATCCACACGGGCAAACCGCGTCGCCAGGGCGTCGAGTTCGCCCGCCGCATGGCTTGCGATGACCACGGCAGCATTGGTCTCGGCGATCAGCGCTGCGGTCAGCTCCAACAGATCCCCGACTCGCGCGCCGTCGAGAGAGGCGAAGGGTTCGTCCATGAGCAACACGTCGGGCTTGGTGACGAAGGCCCGTGCGAGGCCAACCCGGCGCGCCTGCCCGACCGAGATCTGGCCCGGCCAGTGGTCCGCGACGCTTTCGAGCCCGACCCGCGCCAACATCGCTCGCGCCTGTTCCTCGGTGGCCGAGGTCGGCAGCGTCACGTTGTCGATCACGCGTCGCCAGGGCATCAGGGTCGGGTTCTGGAACACCATCGCGCTGCGCCCATCGATTTCCAGCGTGCCTGCGAACCGGCTGTCCAACCCCGCGAGAATGCGCAACAGCGTCGTCTTGCCCGCTCCGGAGGCCCCCGACAGGCCCAGAACCTCGCCGCGACCGACGCGCAGCTGCATCGGTCCCAGAACCGGCACGCCGCCATAGCCTTTTTCTGACAGATCGAGCCGGATCATCTCTGCCTCCAGCTTGCGGCGCGGCGCGCGAGGGGGGCGAGGATGCCCCATTCCACGGCAAGCATCACCGCCACGAAAGCCAGCGCATTGGCCAGCACGCCTGCGATATCGAACATTTGAAAATCCAGATGAATACGAAAGCCTATCCCATTGGACCGACCGAGAAATTCCACGACGAGCACGATCTTCCAGATCAGTGCGAGCCCCGCCCGCGCCGCTCCCATGATCTGCGGCGCAAGTTGTGGGATCAGTATGTGACGCAGCCGTGCAACCACCCCCATCCGGTAAAGCCGTGCCATGTCGGAGAGGTCCGGATCGCGTGCGATCATCCCTTCGCGCAGCATCACCGCGACCATCGGGATCTTGTTGACCGCAACGGCGGCGATCGCGGCCCACTCGTTAAGGCCAATCCAGAGATAACACAGCACGATCGTCACCAGCGCCGGGACATTGAGCGCAACTGTCAGCCAGGGTCCGAACCAACGATCCGCGCGCTCACTCGCACCAAGTGCGATGCCGATGGCCGCGCCGATCCCCATAGCAAGGGTGAAGGCGAAGAGAACACGGATCAGCGTCGCACTCAGGTCGGGCCAGAGCTGGCCTGAGACAAGAGCCTCCCAGAGTGTCGGGAAGACGATTTGCGGTCCGGGAGCGAGGCGCGGGTCGTTCAGGAGCCATGCCCCGCCCGCCCAGACCAGAACCAGCGCGATCAGCGAGGCCAGCGCGACCGGCACGTCGGGACGCCGATTGGCCTCCTGCTCCGGTCGCCGCTCGACCTGTTCGCGCTCATGTCCCTGTGTAATCACGCCTGCTCGCATCATCGGTTCAGTTCGACAGGAAAGTGCCCTTGGGCAGCGAGGTCGCCCCGCCCACGAGTTTCGCGCCGCCCAGCTCCGCCATCAGGCGCAACATCCGGTCGGCGGCGTCTTCATCGACCGGACCGGGGGCGGGAATACCCGCGCGGAACCCCGCGACGAGGGCTGCGTATTGCGCATCATCGCCTGCGCGCATGATCGGGCGCAGCCGTACGAAAGCCGCATCGTCGGTCGCGAGCTTTTCCTTCGCCGCGCGTGAGGCCACTGCCAGGCCCTGCGCAAGTTCGGGCCTCGTGTCGACCAGATCACCGGGCAGCACATAGCCCAGCAGCGGCGTTTCGGGTGAAAGGCCCAGTTCGCGCGCCGCCTCACTGACGGTAACCAGCGGCACCATGCCCGCCGCCTCCATCTTTGCCGCAAAATGCCAGAAATTGATCGCCCCATCGACCTCGCCGGAGAGCGCGGCCTTCATGATCAGGGGCGGTGCGCCAAAGACCTGCTCGGTCTCGGCAGCCAGATCGATCCCCTCGGACTTTTGCGCATAGGCCCGCAGGATCAGCCAGCTCTTGTCGATCGGCCCTCCCGCGATCCCGATTTTCTTGCCTTTCAGATCTGCAAGGCGTTTCGCGGGACTGTCGGCCTTCACCATCAGCCCGCCCACGGCCTTCGAGTACGGGATGAAGCGGTAATCCTCACCGGCTGCGCGCATCCGCGCGACCCAGAACCAATCGGTCACGATCGCATCCACCGCGCCGCCCTGAAGCATGATGTCCGAGCCCGACTTGCCCGCGACCGGCACGACTTCCAGGGTAAATCCGTTCGCGCGGTCGAGGCCGTAATGGCGGATCGTGTCGAGCTCCCAATTGACCGTGCCGCCCTCGAGCGCCGCCACTTTCAACACCGGCAGATCACCGGCCACCGTGGCGCCCGCGCCCGCAAGCCCCATCACGACCGAAACCAACGCCGCGCCCGCCAAGCGGGCCCATCCTTCAAACGCCATCTCATCCTCCCTTGCGCAATCGCGATCACGCCTCCGCGATCAGAGTAGCAGCCCGCTCGCGCCCGCCTATTCGACCAAAGGACAATGCCGAACCCCGCCGATCCGGGCCTGACCAAGACCAAGGTCGAATGGTGGCGTGCTGCACCGCCGCGTTATCCAGAGAGCAAGCGAGATCTTTTTGGGAGGTTCAGATGCTCGACACCCGCAAGACCCTGTTGGCCGCGCTCTGCGCTCTGACCCCGGCGGTTGCCTTTGCCCATGGCGATGTGACCCCGCAGCCGGTCAATACCGATGCTCTGCCCGATGTGGGCGAGGAGTGGCTTAGCGAAAACCCCTATCGGGCCGCGACTGCGGGCGAAGAGGTCTGGGCGAAGGCCGTGCAGATTGGCGATAGCGGTTTCAACCAGAACTGCGCGCGCTGTCACGGGCTTGGCGCGGTCTCGGGCGGTCTCGCCCCTGACCTGCGCTATCTCGAGGCCGAGGAATATGGCGACGAGTGGTTCGTCGAACGTTTCCGCCATGGCATGACCCAGAACGGCATTACCAAGATGCCCGCTTTCGGCGATATCCTCGGTCAGAAAGCGGCTTGGGCGATCCGCACCTATATCGAGACGCGGCCCGATGACGGGGCGCTTGATCCCTATTCCGACCAACTCCACACGATCCGCGATCAACTGGCTGAGGGCGACGCCGATGTGCCGACCGTGATCGCGACGCTTGAAGATATCGCGGGCAAGGTCGAGACCGCATCGGGCGCGCCTGTTGCTGACAGCGCGGTTTCGCGCGCGGCCCATGAGCTCGAAAAGAGCCCCGACAAGCAGAAGGAAGCGGCCGATATGCTGTCGATCGGCATTTCGGCGGCCGAGTGATGCTTGTGCGTCGGATAAGGACCGGGGTGCTGACCCTGGCGCTTCTGGGCGGGGTGGCTTTGGCCACACCCGCCCTTTCGGCCTGTGAGGGCTATGCGCCCGAGCAGAAACTCCAGAACACCGCGCCACAGGATATCGGGCGTGGCCTCGACCGGATCATCGCGGATGGCTACATCGAGTTTGCCCTCTACGAGGATTACGCACCCTGGTCCTATGAAGAGGGTGGCAAGGCGAAGGGCATAGACGTCGAGATCGGCAAGATCATCGCCGAGGATCTCGGGGTACAGCCCCGTTTCCGGCTGGTGAGTGCGGGCGAGACGCTCGATGCGGATCTGCGCAATTACGTCTACAAGGGCGCGGTGGTGAATGGGCGTGTCTCGGATGTCATGCTGCATGTGCCCTATGATGTGGATTATGCCTGTCGCTTCGATCAGGTGGTTTTCACAGGGCTTTATGGCGAGGAGCATATCGCCATCGCCTATGATGCCGCTAGCTATCCCGACAAGGGGCCGACGCCGGCGGTGTTTCGCTACGATCCGATCGGGGTCGAGAATGACTCGATCTCGGATTTCTACATGAGCGATGTGACGCGTGGTCCCTCTGCTGACAAAGTTCATCGCTTTCGCACAACGGCGCTCGCGATGCAGGCCTTGGCCGATCACGAGGTCATGGCTGTAATGGGGCCGCGCGCCGAACTGGAAGCGGCGATGGCGCCGGGGATCAAGATCCACGAGCCGCCCTTGGGCCTGCCGCGTTCGAAATGGGTGATCGGCGTAGCGCTCTCGATGCAGCATCGCCCCCTTGCCTATGCCGTTGACGATGCAATCGCGGCGGCGCTTCAGGATGGCCGGATCGCCACGGCCTTTGCCGAATATGGCGTGGAGTTTACCCCACCCACGCAGTGAAACGGCAAATCGGGCCGCGCTGATCCCAGGTCAGAGCGGCCCGTAATTTCCCTCAAAATCCACGAGATGAACCTCCGACAGCCCGAGCGTCTTCGCGCTGCGGGCAATCGCGTTCCGGTCCATGAGCACGAACGCGGTCGAGGCCGCATCGGCAAGTGCTGCGCTCGACGCCTCGACGGTGACGGTCGACCAGAGCGGCGGCTGCCCCTGCGGCCCGAGGATATGGCTGCCGCCGGGCAGCGCGAGTGCCCCCGGCGACGACGTCGCGACCGCCTGCCCGTCTCGAAGCACTAGCCGTCCGAGCAGTCCCGCCACCGGATCGGCCACCCCAAGCGTAAACGGCCCCCCAATCGCTGCGAATTCGCCCATATCGACCAGCACATCGCGATAGCCACGCGCGATCAAAAGCGCGCGGATGCGATCGGCGGCATAGCCCTGAATGATTCCGTTGAGGGTCATGGCCTGCCCTGCACCAAGGCGAATTTCCGAATTTATTTCAACATGCTCGAAGCCGATCTTGGGGCGCATATCAGCCCCGGCTCGCCCCTCGGCCAAGGCCTGCCAAAGCGGTTGCACCGTCGGATCGAAAGCCCCCGCCGTCGCGGCATGGACACGGCGGGCCAGGTCCAGAACTTCGCGCATCGCCTCTGACGGTCGTGCCGACCCTTTGGCATTCAAGGCGGTCAGCTCTGATGGGCGATGCAGAGAAAATGTGGCTTCGATCATCTCAATATCGGCACGTAGCCTATTGATATCGTGCTCTTTCGTTTCCGCGCCGCGTATGTCGATCCCGATTTCAGCCCCGAAGGCTTGCCCCTGCCACCGGGCGGCATGCACCGGGCGTCCCGCAAACGCCGCCGCTGCCGAAATCTGCAAGAACCGCCGCCGTTTCATTCCGCCGCCTCCGAGATCACCTGTGCCCGCTGCGCGCGTTTCGCCTCAAGTACCAGCGGCACGCACAGCGCCGGGTCGTCATGAATTTTGACGCAATCAAGGCACTGAAAACATTCTGAATACCTGATTTCGCCGGTTTTCGCGATGGCACCGTAATTGCACCGTACCTTGCACAGCTGACAGGGCGAGCCGCAGTCCTGACGCCGCGGGATCCATCTGCGCATGCGCAACAGCCCCCCGAGCCGCATCGCCGCTCCCAGCGGACAGACCGAACGACAGAACCCCTTGAACCAGACTGCGGACACCACAATCCATCCGCCGGCCCAGAGCACATAGGGCCAGGGGCGGTCGAAATGGGTGGTGATGGCGGTCTTGAAGGGTTCGATCTCGACCGCTTTTTCCGTGTGATCGGGCGCGAGAAGTGCAATGCCGACCAACGCGACAAGCGCGAGTGGCCCCGTCCATAGCAGCGCCTGCGCCAGCGACCGCGGCGGCTCCCATTTCGGCAAGTTCAAGAAGCGCCCGATGTGATGGGCAAATTCCTGCATCGCCCCGTAAGGGCAAAGCCAGCCGCAGAAAAAACCGCGCCCCCAAAGGATGAACCCGAGGAGTGTTGCAGCCCAGATCAGAAGCGAAAACGGGTCATATAGCAGCACTTCCAGAGAGCCGTTCCCGGTCAGTGCCCGGAGTACCGCAAGCGGCGTGACGATCGAGAGTTGTCCCTGCCCCCAATAGCCCACAAACCCGATGGTGATCGCGAGGATGCCAAGCCGCACCGGCGTGAAAAGCTTCAGCGCCGCCAGTTTCGACTGCATCAGGAGCGCGCCAAACAGCAGAGTCAGAAACCCGGCCAGAACCCAGATATCCGTCGCGCGATTGCGCAATGCCTCACGCCAGGGCGGCAGGGCCTCAGGTGCTTCGGGGAAGCTGAAGAACCGCTGCGGCGTTTTGAGGTTGAGCGTGAAATGCGCCTCGCCCGCCTCCGGCTGGAACATTCCGTGCAGGCGCACGGCCTGGGCTGAAAGCGACCAATCTCGGGTCGGATCGAAGCCCAGCCTCCGATCAAGGCGGACAACGAGTTTTGTCGCATCGTCAAGACCTTCCGGGGCGCCCTTCGAGAGATGTGCAAGGATATCCGCATCGCGCAGCGCCAGCGGTAGCCCGTCCTGCTGCGCCGAAATCCGATCCGGCGCGGTGTTGCGCACGAAATCCTCGCTCACCAGCCCCTGCCGCCCAGCCTCGATCAGGAGATACAGCTCGTCATCGGGTGCACGCGATAGAAAGCGCCGCGTCTCGGCATAGGTCTCGGGCGAAAGCGCGGCTTTCGCAATCGATGGCGGGCCGAGATCAATCACGTAAAGGTCAAGATACATCCCATTGGGATCGTTAGCCCCTTCGGGATCATCATGGGCCCATTTCGTGCCCTCGAAGGCGGCATCCTCCTGCGCGTTCGTGATCCGCAGCCGCCCGATCAACCCCGCGTCAGCCAGCCCTTGCCAGTCCAGTTCCTCGGCATGGTCCGGGTCGGGCTTTGGCGGTGGCCCGGCGCGGATCCCTTGCATCTTCTCGCGTGCCACGGCCAAGGTTGCGGCCAGAATTGACTCATGGGCGATCCGCACGCTCGCCGTCGCCTTCGTCACCCCGTCGAGATAAACCAGATCCGAGCCAGAGCCAGCACCCCCATAGGGCGTTCCGACGACGAGGGGTTCATTGATCGAGTGACCGCGATACTGTTCGAGGAAATCGCGAAACGGCGCCTCCCCAAGGCCCGACACGAAGACCGGCTCGTGCTGGTTGATCAGCTTGACCGCAATGAACCGGCCTTCGAGATCGAGCATCACCAGCATGTTGATCGGCTTGCCCGAAAATCCCGGAAGCGGCGCAAGCTCTCCGGTCTCGAACACGTAGCCGGCCTCGCCGCCACCCGAGTTCAATAGCTGCCAGACACCCTTGTCGTTAATCTCGTCGCCGACCGCATAGGGGGCGACGACCATATCGGCGACCTGGTCATGCGTCAGGCTGGCCGCGAGTGCGGGAAAAGCCGTCATCAACCAGAAAAATGCCGCGCGTAACATGGGCCCAGCCTAGCGGATGGACGGCGCGGCGAAATTCGACCTTGGTCTCAGGTGATGACGTCGGGACCTGCACGGCCCGTGCGGGCACGGATGCCCACCAGCGCCTCGGTTGCAGCGATGATCGGAGCCAGCGCCTGTTGCGGATCGTGGTCGAGTCCATCGGGTCCGGGAGCGTAACGTTCAAGATAGACGCGCAGCGTCGCCCCTTCCGTGCCGGTGCCCGAGAGACGGAGCACGACGCGAGAGCCTCCCTCGAAGAGAATACGGAAACCCTGACCCTCGGAGATCGAACCGTCGACCGGGTCAGTATAGGAAAATTCGTCTGAGCTTTCGACCGTAAGCCCTTCGGTTTGCGTACCTTTCAGAGTCCCGAGCTTACCACGAAGATCGCCCAGCATGGCTTCGGCAACATCGATAGGCAGTGCCTCGTAATCATGGCGCGAATAGTAGTTTCGACCATAGCGTGCGAAGTGATCGGACAGGATCTCGGCCACCGACATCTTGCGCACGGCCAGGATATTCAGCCACATCAGGACCGCCCAGAGCCCGTCTTTCTCGCGCACGTGGTCAGAGCCGGTCCCGAAACTCTCCTCACCGCACAGGCTCACGCGGCCCGCATCCATCAGATTGCCGAAGAATTTCCAGCCTGTCGGCGTCTCGTAGCAATCAAGCCCCAGCGCCTCAGCGACGCGGTCCGCTGCAGCCGAAGTCGGCATTGAGCGCGCAACTCCCTTCAGCCCGTCCTTGTACCCCGGCACGAGATGCGCATTCGCCGCCAGCACTGCGAGGCTGTCCGAGGGGGAGACATAGGTGCCCGCGCCGAGGATCATGTTCCGGTCGCCATCGCCGTCGGAGGCAGCGCCAAAATCGGGCGCGGTCTCGCCCATCATCTCGTCCATCAGTTCATGCGCCCAAGTCGGGTTCGGATCGGGATGCATGCCGCCGAAATCCGGCAGTGGCGTTGCATGGGTCACCGTGCCTTTCGGTGCGCCGAGGCGGTTTTCGAAAATCTCGACCGCATAAGGCCCGGTGATTGCGCACATCGAATCCATCCGCATCCGGAAGCCAGCATCAAATAGGCCGCGCAGGGCTTTGAAATCGAAAAGAGATTCCATCAGCTCCGCATAGGCGGAAACCGGATCGACGACCTCGACAACCATATCGCCAAGTGTGCTCTCACCCAGCCTGTCGAGGTCGGAATCGGGCGCGTCGAGTTTGAGATATTCAGTGATCTCCTGCGTGCGTTTGTAGATCGCAGCGGTCACGGATTCCGGCGCAGGCCCGCCGTTCGACATGTTGTATTTCACGCCGAAATCTTCGTCCGGTCCGCCGGGGTTATGGCTGGCCGAAAGGATCACCCCGCCATCTGCGGCGCGCTGGCGGATCAGGTTCGAGGCGGCAGGGGTCGAGAGCCAGGCGCCCTGCCCGACAATGACACGCGCAGCGCCATTCGCCGCCGCCATCTTCAGGATCGTCAGCGCGGCTTCGCGCCCGAAGTAGCGCCCGTCGCCGCCAAGAACCAGAGTCTTGCCCCTCACACCGCCAACCGCATCGAATGTCGCCTGAACGAAATTCTCGAGGAAATCCGGCTGCATGAAGACGCGGGTTTTCTTACGCAGGCCGGAAGTGCCGGGTTTCTGGCCGTCGATCGGTCGGGTGGCGTGGCGGGTCATGATGTCTCCTGCGGTGTCGCGCGGGTGAAGACTTGAACGGATTGGGCGGCAAGGCAAGTCTCGGCAGCGGAGAATTGCTCCTCCGCGGCCTCGGGTCGCGCCGTGTCGAGAAGCAGCGTCCATTGCCCGTTCGGCAGCGCTGCCTTACAAGTCGGGCCGGCATTGAGAAGCAGATAGACCGCTTCATAGCCCGCATCGCCTGCCGGTCCCTCGGCCGCCCCGCGGATCTCGACCCCGATGCAGCGCAGCTCCGGATCGTTCCAGTCATTGGGCTGCGGCTCTCCTCCGGGGCAGAGCCGCCAGATCAGATCGCGAATGCCGTCCTGTTTGCGTTCCAAGGCGTGAAGAAACCGGCACTGACGAAGAACCTTGTGATCTTTTCTTATCTGTATCAGACGCTTGACGAAGGAAATTAAACCTTCGTCAGGTGCGGTCCAATCGATCCAGCCGATCTCGTTATCCTGCGCATATGCGTTGTTGTTGCCGCTCTGTGAATTGCCGATCTCGTCGCCAGCCAGAAGCATCGGAACGCCCTGGCTAAGGATCATCGTGGCCAGCAAGGCGCGTTTGCGCGCGGCCTGAGCTTGCGGATCCGCGAGCGCTTCGGAATAGTTCGCATCATGGCCGTCGCGGTTGTTTTCGCCATTCGCGTGGTTGTGTTTTTCGCCAAAGGATACAAGATCTTGCAAGGTGAAGCCGTCGTGGGCGGTGATGAAATTCACCGAGGCTGTTGCCGGGCGCCCGTGTTGGTCGAATAGTTCCGCCGAGCCAGCGACCCGGCGTGCGAGATCCCCCGTCATGCCGCGATCGCCGCGCCAGAACCGCCGGGCATCATCGCGAAACCGATCGTTCCACTCGCTGAACGGATGAGGAAAGCCGCCGAGGTAGTAGCCCCCCGGTCCAATATCCCAGGGCTCGGCGATCAGCTTCACCTCACGCAGCACCGGATCCTGCGCGATCGCGGTCAGGAAAGGCGCGTGCGGTTCGACCGCGCCGGATGCACCACGTGCCAGCGTCGCCGCGAGATCGAAGCGGAACCCGTCCACCCCCATCTCCTCGACCCAGTGGCGCAGGCAATCCATCACGAGCCGGAGCGCGAGTGGATTTGCGAGGTTGAGCGTGTTGCCGGTCCCCGTTTCGTCGATATACGCGCCCTCGGGGCCAAGCCGGTAATAGCTCGCGTTGTCGATCCCGCGCAGGCTGAGCATCGGACCGCGCGTATCACCCTCGCCCGTATGGTTGAAGACCACGTCGAGGATCACTTCGATCCCGGCGGCATGAAAACGCCGCACCATCTCGCGAAATTCCTCACGCGGATCTGCGCCGGAATAGCGCGGTTCGGGAGCAAAGAAGCCGATCGGCTGATACCCCCAATAATTCGACAGACCCTTCTCGACGAGGAAACGATCGTCGAGATAGGCGCAGGTCGGCAGCAACTCGATCGCAGTGACGCCCAGATTGCGCAGATGCGCAAGGATCGGCTCCGACGCAAGCCCCGTCCACCGTCCGCGCAGCTCGGCGGGAACATCCGGATGGGTCATGGTCAGGCCCTTGGGATGGGCCTCGTAGATCACCGTTTCGGTCCAGGAATGACGCGGGCGCTGCCAATCTGGTTGCACGATTTCGGACACCAGCGATTTTGGGATAACCTCCGCGCTGTTGCGCCGGTCGGGTTTGGTTTTTCCCGGCTGCATAGGCGCTTGCCAGGTGATCTTCGCGTCGAGAGCGCGGGCGTAGGGGTCAATCAGCAGCTTGGCGGGGTTGAAACGATGGCCTTCTTCCGGTGCCCATTTGCCATGCACCCGATATCCGTAACGCGCCCCCGGTTTCAGGCCGGGCACGAAGCCATGCCAGATCGGTCCCGCCCGCCCGGGTAACTCCAGACGCGTCTCGCCGGTCTTGGTGAAGATGCACAGCTCCACCGCCTCGGCATGGGCCGAGGCGAGCGCGAAATTCACACCGCCATCGCCGGGGGTCGCGCCGAGCGGATCTGGGCGTCCGGACTCGATCTTCATTGCACGCAAAGCTGGTCGTAAAGGGCTGCGTAGCGTTCGGCAGATCGCGCCCAGCCCCAGTCGGTTTTCATCGCGCGACGCTGCATCGCGCTCCACCCTTTGCGATCCTCGTAGAGCGTTACGAGCCGCATGAGCGCCTGCCTCAACGCGAGATCGTCGACCGGGTGAAAGACGACGCCGGTGGAGGCATTGGCGGCCTCGGTCGCAGGGCTCGACCCGATCACCGTGTCGGCAAGACCACCCACGGCCGCCACGACCGGCAGGCAACCGTAGCGCAACCCGTAAAGCTGGGTCAGCCCGCAGGGCTCGAACCGTGAAGGCACGAGAACCGCATCGCCACCCGCGAACATCCGGTGACTGAGCGCCTCATCATAGCCGATCTTCACCCCGACACGGCCGGGGTTCTGCGCGGCGAGCTCGCGCATGGCGTGTTCGGCCCAACCATCTCCCGATCCGAGCACAGCCAATCCGCCGCCCGCCGCAAGAAACGGCCCCAACGCGGGTGCGATCAGGTCGATCCCCTTCTGGGAGGTCAGACGCGAGATCAGGATCGCCAGCGGACCCGGCACATCCAGATCAAACTCGGCTTCCAATGCTTTGCGATTGCTGGATTTACCACCCATCTTGTTCGCTGCGAACGGCGTTATCTCGGGGTCGGCCTCGGGGTTCCAGACACTTGCGTCTATGCCGTTGAGAATGCCGTGCAAATCGCCTGCACGCATCTGCAAAAGCCCCTCCAGCCCCAGCCCGAATTCGCCGCGCATCAGTTCCTCGGCATAGCGCGGGCTGACCGTGGTGATCGCATTGGCGGCCACGAGACCGGCCTTGAGCGTCGAGATATCGCCCCAGAACTCCACCCCGTCACGGTTGAAATCCCAGGCCTGAAGGCCGAGCGCCGCGAGCTTGTCGCGCCCGAAGCGCCCCTGAAAGGCGATGTTGTGGATCGTGATCACCGTCGGGATGCCCGAGCCACGGAGATACCAAGGCACGAGCCCCGTCTGCCAATCATGGCAATGCAAGAGATCGGGGCGCCATTTGCCCAGACCTTCGCGCGCGATCTCGGCGGCGACGAAACTCAGCGCGGCGAAGCGCTCGGCATTGTCACCGTAATCCTTGCCGTCCTGGGAATAGGGGCCGCCATCGCGGTCGAAGAGGTGATCGGCCACCAGCGCCAAGACCTCCATCCCGGCCGCCTTGCCCAGCATCAGCCGTGCCGGACCGCCATAGAGATTGGCGCTTTCCCAAACCTTTTTCGGAGATTTCAGCTTTTTCAGAATACCGCGATAGGCCGGGATCATCACCCGCATGTTCCAGCCCTGCTCGGCCAGCGCCGCAGGCAGCGCGCCTACGACATCTGCCAGCCCGCCGGTCTTGACCAGCGGCACCGCTTCGGAGGCGACCGAAAGAACATGTTTCATGACCTTCCCCTTCTTCAAACCAATCCGGGGTGCACGCGGGGGCGCGATGCAGTTACGGGGACGTTCTCCCTGCCCCGTTACCGAAATAGAACCAATGCACCTGGTGACCAGGAAACACGGGTACGCGTGCCGACATCGAGTACCGGACGCCCAAAGACATTGCGCATCGAGATGCGCACCGGTTTCTCCATCCCGTCGAGACGTACATCATAATAGGTCATGTCGCCATAATAGACGACCTCATCGATCGTTCCGGGCGCTTCGCGATCGGTGGCCTGCTGGCCTTCATAGAGAATTGTGAGGGTTTCAGGGCGGAAACCGACAGCCGCATTGTCTCCGGCAGGCGCCATCGAGACCTGCGAGGTGGCGACGTCGAGCGTGCCCAGACCCGCCACCTCGGCCGTGATCGTGTCGCCGCTTTCGCCCGTCACCTTTGCGGGCAGGAAGTTCATCACGCCAATGAAATCCGCGACGCGGCGCGAATTCGGACGGCGGTAAAGTGTCTCGGGGTCGGCGAGCTGGGCGATCTCCCCCTCGAACATCACCGCGATCCGGTCCGACATGACCAGCGCCTCTTCCTGATCGTGGGTCACGAGCACGAAGGTGATGCCCACTTCGCGCTGCAGCTTGATCAGCTCGACCTGCATCTGCTCGCGGATCTTGCGATCAAGCGCGGAGAGCGGCTCGTCGAGCAGCAGCACCTTGGGCTTGAGGATCAGCGCGCGGGCCAGAGCCACACGCTGGCGCTGACCGCCCGAAAGCGCATGGGCGGCGCGTGCGCCATAGCCCGTGAGGCCGACCATCTCGAGAGATTCCTCGACCAGCTTGTCTTTCTCCGCCTTCGAGCGCGGATCGCGCCGCAACCCGAACCCCACGTTCTGCGCCACCGTCAGGTGCGGGAAGATCGCGTAGGACTGGAACACCATGTTCGTCGGCCGCTTGTTCGCGGGCACGTTGGCCATGTCCTTGCCGTCGATCAGCACCGCGCCCGAGGAAATATCCTCGAACCCCGCGATGGTGCGCAGAAGCGTGGTCTTGCCGCAGCCCGAGGGGCCGAGAAGCGAGAAGAACTCGCCCGCGCGGATCTCGGCCGAGATGCCGCGCAGCGCGTGATAATCGCCGTAATATTTCTGAACGTCTCGGAAGGCGATCATCGGGTTATCTGTCACAGGAAACCTCCGGTATCCTTTGCGCCGGTCCGCTTGATACCGCGGCGGCGGAAGAATTCGGCCACGCTCAGCAGCAGGATCGAGGCCGCGACGAGGCAGGTGCCAAGCGCCATGATGACCGGGATCGCTGAGGGGAAACGCAGCTGGGAAAAGATGTAGGTGGGCAGTGTCGGTTGGTTGCCCGCGAGGAAGAAGGCCACGATGAACTCATCCAGAGAGATCGTGAAGGAGATCAGGAAGGCCGAGATGATGCCCGGCATCACCAGCGGCAACACGATCAGGCGGAAGGTGGACATCCGCGTCTCGCCCAGATCCACTGCCGCCTCCTCGAGCGACTGATCGAGCGTTGCAAACGCCGTTTGCAGCACCGCGATCGCGTAAGGAAGCGAGATGATCACATGGCCGAGGATCACCGTCGCGATCGAGAGGTTCACCCGCAGCACTTCGAGCATCACCAAGAGCAGCGACATGCCCATCAGGATATCGGGCAGCACCATCGGCAGCATGATCAGCCCCATGATCCCGCCCTTGCCCTTGAACTTGTAGCGCGTCGAGGCGCGGGCGGCGAAGACCGCGAGGATCGTGGCCCCGGCTGACGAGGTCACCGCGATGATCAGTGAGTTCGTCAGCGCATGGCGCAGCGTGTCATTCTCGGCCATCTTCGCGAACCAGTCGGTCGTGAAGCCCTTCAGCGGGAAGGCGATGATCGTGCCGTCATTGAAGGCAAAGAGCGGCAGCAGGAAGATCGGCGCGTAAAGAAAGACCAGATAGGCCAGCGCATAGAGTTTGAGCGAGGAGATCTTCATGCGCGGCTCACTTTCCGACCCGGAGGAAGCGGCGGTTGAGCCACAGGAAGACCAGCGACAGCGCGGCGACCACGAGAAGCGAGCTGACCGCGATGGCCGAGCCCATGGGCCGGTTGTCCAGCGGCAGCATCTGCGCCTGAATGAGGTTCGCCACCATCGGCATCTTGCCGCCCCCGATCAGTTCGGGCGTGACGTAATCGCCCACGGTGGGGATGAAGACGATCAAGGTGGCAGCGACCACACCCGGCATCGCCAGCGGCAGGGTCACGCGCAGGAAGGTGCGCCAGCGGCTTTCCCCCAAATCCTGCCCCGCCTCCAGCAGCGAGCGGTCGATTTTTTCGAGGCTCACGAAGATCGGCAGGATCGCGAAAGGCGCATAGGCGTGGGCCAGCGTCAGCGCGATCGCCCCCACGGAATTGAGCATCTGCAGCGGGTCCGCGATCAACCCGTTCGGGCCGATGATCCCGATCCCCTCCAGCGCCGAGTTGATCACGCCGTTATAGCCCAGGATCACTTTCCACAGGAACACGCGGATCAGATAGGAGGTCCAGAAGGGAATCGTGATCAGGAAGATCCAGCGCGCCTTCTGGTTCGGCGCGAGGCCGAAGCTCAGATAATAGGCAATCGGGAAGGCCAGACCCACCGTGACCAGCGTCACCAGCCCTGCCACGATTAGCGAACGGATCAGAATCACGCGAAAGATCGGGTCGGACCAGGTCGCGACGTAATTCTGGAGGGTGAATTCGTGGATGACGGTGAGATAGCCATCCTTGAAGAAGGAATAGGCGAGGATCGTCGCGAGCGGCGCGGCCAATAAAAGAAGGGCGTAGATCGCCGGTGGGGAAATCAGCGCATAGCCTTGCGCCGACTCGCTGCGCAACCAGCTCTCACCTTTCGTGGCCATGCCTGTCTCCCAATTCGCACCTGTGTTCGGCGCTGCCTTGAGGCCACGAAAGCACATGGGCGCGGGCGTGAAAAGAGGCCATCCCCATCACGCGCGTGCGAGGCGGGCAGTTGCCCTAATTTTACGCAATCAGACCGGCAGATCGTCCGGCATCCGCTCGAGCAATCCGGTGAGCGTGCGCAATGCAGAGCGGAACCGTTCTTCCGGGGCCGAGCCCGCCATCGCGATGCGCACCGCATTGGGCGCCTGCCCGTCTTGCACGACATATTCATCCGCCGAGCGCAGCAGCACGCCTTCGGCCTCGGCCATGCGCGCGAAGGTCGAGGCGCGCCAGCCCATCGGCAGTTTGAGCCAGAGGAAACTCAGCCCCGGAAGCCAGGAGATATCCTGCCCGCCAAGCGCCTGGACCGTCATCTGAAGCCTGCGCCCCATCTCTTCTTGGGCCGCATACCGCAGGCGCATCGCCTCACCGCTCTCGAACAGACGCGCCACCATGTCGGTAATCGGACGCGCAAGGCCGAAGAAGCTGTGCTGGGCGGCCAGACGCCCCACCTCGCCCATCCCCTCAGGCGCCGCGACGATCCCGAACCGCATCCCGGCCGAGATCGTCTTCGACAGCGAGGTGACGTGCCAGCACCGTTCGGGGGCGATCACCCGCAGGCTCGGCAGGCCGGTCACGGGGGCCGTGTAACAGTCATCCTCGATGATCTGGAGGTCATGGCGGCGCGCGACCTCGGCCAGTGCCACCCGGCGCGCCTCGTCCATCCGCCCGGCGGTCGGGTTCTGCGCATCGGGCGTGATGCAGACGATCTGACCACGATGGCGGCGGCACGCGGCATCGAGCGCCTCGGGGATCATCCCCTGCTCGTCGATTGCGACCGGATGGATCTCGGCGCGGTTGAGCCGCGCGGCATGGCGAAAGCCGGGATAGGCGAGCTCTTCGATGAATACGCCTGGCCGGTCGCCGCGCAGGCAGGTCTGCATTACGAGGTTGATCCCATTCTGCCCGCCATGGGTCAACACGAGATCATCGGCGGTCAGCTCGGCATGGAGCGAGCAATCCTTCGGGAACCAGTCGAGCACGGCTTCGCGGCAATAGGCGTCGCGGCGAAGGCCCGGATATTGCAGATAGGTCTTGCCGATATCGCGTGCGGCTTCCTGCATCGCCCAGGCCAGCGCCTTGGTCTGGCCGACATCCGGGAGCTGCGGCGAGCGCAGGTCGACCACGCTGTCGGGCGCGCGTTCGACCTCTTCACCCGTCTGGCGATACAAAGGCTCGCGGGGGCCGAGTCGCTGGTTTTGTGTCGATACAAATGTACCCCTCCCGACTTGCGCCTCAAGCAACCCTTCTTGCGTAGCGATCTGATATCCGCGGGCAACGGTGCCCGGAGTTACCCCGAGTTTCCAAGCCAAGTCTCTGACAGTAGGGAGTTTTGTTCCGGGCGGAAGATCCCCGCGCCGGATCCCTTCGCGCAGAGCGCGCACGAGAGCGAGATATTTGGGGCCGCTCAGTTTGGCGAGTTCAGGAGACCAGCTTGTATCAGTCACAATATTTCTCTAGCTGCGAAAATCGACACAATGTATCACGCTTATACCAAGGAAACACAGATTGTATCAATACAGAAAGGCACTGCAATGTTGACCCTGTCGCGGACCCGTCCCGCCATCGCCCGTCACGGCTCGCTCAGCCTGATTGCGCGCGTCGCGCGCGTCCTCGAAACCCGTCGCACTCGCGCGGCGCTGGGGAAACTCGACGCTCGCCTGCTGGACGATATCGGAATCAGCCGGAGCACCGCCCGGCAAGAGGAGCGCCGCTTCCTGTGACGCGGGCGATCCGGTCATTCCCCTGAACGGATCGTTATCTGGCCGGGCCGTGCGCCCGGCCTTTTTTGTTGCGCGCGTCGCGAACTGGACAGGCGCAAACGCAATGGGCTTCGCGTTGTTCACCAGACAAACGACCGGCGAGTACCGCTCAGCCCTATGCGTCGTGGAGGATCCGTTGAGGCGCTGAAAGATCGTGGCGGACCGGGCGGTAATCGGAGGTCTCGAACAGGTCGGGCCGTTGCGCGAGCAACTCGGCACGCGAACCTTGCTCAAGCGCGGCAAGGCTGTCGGGAGTCGGACGGAATGTCTCGACCCAGGCGCCCTCCCCCATGATCATCTCGTGATGATCGCAAAGCAGTTGCAGGTAGCGTACCCCATCTGTGGGTGCGATGATTTCCACGCCGTCGTTCCCCACGAGATCGCGCGCCATGACCATGGCTTCTCTTTGACCGTCAGAGCCAAGCGACAAAATGCGATGGTTGGGCGATACGACCAGATCGCTTTGCGGGATATCCGGACCAAGCGACCCTGCGCGGATTCGCACCGGTCGCAACAGCGGGTTCAGTGCCAGATCGCGCGCGGCGAAGACCCGTTCGCCAATCCAACGCAGGGGCTGTATGCCATTGTCTCGGGTGACGAGCCGCGCATCGGGCGCAAGATCAGCCACGCGGCAAGGGCCGCTTTCAGTGGTCAGGAGAGTGTCGAGCGTAAAGCAGGGGATTGCGGCGACGAAATCGCTGATCGCTCCGGCAAACAGCGCCTCTCCCTGCGCATCGAACCCCGTCATCTGCCCATTCGCGGAGTCGTAATCCGAGAATTCGAGACGCAGGTCGTTCAGACGCTCCCGTATGCGCCGCGCGAATGCCGGCGCAGGAAAACACCGAATTGCCGTGTCGAAGATCTCTCGGGTTTGCGTTGTCATTCGGTCCTCGCCGGGCCAGTGGCCTGTGTGGACATCCACTCAGCCATGGTATGGCGCATCGATCTATAAAGAAACGTAAATAGATCCGATCGTAGACCGAATGGCAGGAAACAGTAGGTTTCGTGTTGCGAAACACTCTGTCCCGTCGGAAGACAACAGCCCGGGAAAATCTCCCGGGCCGTTCTCTATTTTGCTCAGCCGCGCAGCAGCACCGCAGCCTCGTGGCGCTTCAGCGTCTTGCGGGCGGCTTGGTAATCGGCGCGCCCCTTCGCGGTCTGCAGGTCCGGGAAGAGTTCGAAGATCTCCTGACGCTGCGCATTGCCCATGCCACCGAGCGTCTGATCGCCGGGCTGGAAGCTTTCGGTCCAGGCGCCGTTGGCGAGGACGACCTCGTGACGGTCGAACATGAAGTGAAGGTAGCTGGTGCCCAGCGTCTCGACGGTCGAAACCCCTTCATTCGCGACCAGATGCTTGGCCGCGACAAGAACCTCATGCTCCTCGAAATAGAGAGCGGTCTTGTCATTGGCGACCAGCATGCGGTGGTTGGGAGAGACCAGCATGTCGCGCTCGGGGAGATCATTGCCGAGCGACCCCGCCTTGATCAGCACCGGCTTGAGATGCGGGGCATGGGCGAGTTGCTCGCGAGTCATGTCGGCGCGACCAGCCCAGCGGATCTCCTGAATGCCGTTGTCGCGGGTCAGCACCTTGTCGCCTTCGCACAGAAGCTCGACCGGAACCTCGCCCTTCGGTGTCGCGACAAGCGTGCCGGGGGTGAAGCAGGGAATGATCTGCTCCATGTTCGAGAATTCAAGCGTGCCGGTCACATTGCCGTCGCCATCAAGGAAGCTCACCGTGCCCGCATAGGTGGTCGGGTCGGTCATGTAGCTGTCAACGCGCAGCGGGCCGGCGCCGCGCAGATCGAGCGTATCCCAGTCGTCGCCGCCCTCGCCGCCATCGAGCGTATCGCCCGTGCCGTTCTCGGGCGCATCGACGAAGAAGAAGTCGCGATCGTCGCCGCCATAGGCATAGTCCTCGCCGGTGCCGCCGAGCAGCGTATCGCTGCCAGTGCCGCCGTCGAGGCTATCCGAGCCGTCGCCGCCGAGCAGGCTGTCATCGCCTGCATCGCCCATCAGCGTATCGTCGTCGATGCCGCCATCGAGCGTATCATTGTCGTTGCCGCCCGAGATCCAGTCATCGTCATCTTCGCCGAAGATCACGTCATTGCCGTCGCCGCCATAGATCGTGTCCATGCCGTTATCGGGCACGAGGTCGATCGAGTCGGGGATGTTGAGCGCATCCGGATAGATCGGCGAGAGGCCGCCATAGACGGTATCGTCGCCTGCGCCCGCGTCGATACTGTCCGAGCCCTCGGCGCCGATGATGTAATCATTGCCGTCGCCGCCAATCACGGTGTCATCGTCACAGCCCGCGTCGATGCTGTCATCGCCGGTACCGCCGTCGATGAAATCGCGGTCGTCGCCGGTCGAGATCGTGTCATTGCCCGCGCCGCCATAAACGGTGTCCAGGTCATTGTTCGGATCGGTATCGCCCGCGAAGACGCCGGGATAACCGCGATCAGGCGCAAAGGTGCCGTCGCCGGTGTCGATCAGGTCATTGCCGTCATTGCCTTCGGCATAGTCATTGCCCGCACCGCCGATGATCGAATCCGCGGCATTACCCCCGATGACCGTGTCGTTGCCGTCACCACCATCGAGCAGATCTTCGCGCGGACCACCGAGCAGGCGGTCATCGCCCGCATCGCCGTAAAGCGTGTCGCCATCCTGACCCGCATCGAGCGTGTCATTGCCGTCCCCGCCATGCAGCGTGTCATCGCCCTCGCCGCCCGAGAGGTAGTCATCCCCCTCGCCACCATAGAGGTCGTCATTGCCTTCGCGACCGGCCAGCGTGTCATTGCCCTGCTGGCCATAGATCACATCATCGCCAAGCCCGCCGTCGAGGCTGTCATCGCCGGGCTCGCCGGTGCCGTCATAGACCGGAACGGTCTCGCACTGGATGTCGGTCACGGTGATCTTCTGATCGGTATCGCCGCCGTTGGCATAAGCGATCGTGATCTTCGCGGTCGGATCCGCGATCTCGACGAGCACCGAACCGATCGCGTCATCGGACCCAAGATAACCGGTATCCTGATCGCCCGCGGTGATCGTATAGGTGCCATCGCCATTATCGGTGACGGTCTGGTTGCCCGAGGGCGTGATCGTGATGTCGACCGGATTGCCATCGGCATCGAGCGCCGAGAGCGTCACCACATCGACATGGTCATCGCAGCTGTCCGAACGGTCGATATCATTGATCCGGAAGGAGACGTTCTGCACCTCGCCCGTGTAATCGGGATTGTCCGAGGCGAAGCTCAGAGTGGTGGTCGAGGTCGGGTCGATCCCGCCTTCCCCGCCGCACCCGTAAAGTTCCAGCGCGGAATGGCTGTCGAAGGTCTCACCGGGGGCAACATATTGCGTCGAGGTGACGAATTTCGCGGTCGCACCGTAGTCCTGCGAGGTGAAGTCGAACGTCACCTTGGTGTCGCCGAGATCGACGGTCTGATCGGTCAGCTTGCCGCAATCGTCCTGGAAGTCGCCCCAGTCGACAGTTTGCGATACCGGATCGACGACCGGACCGTCGGAGGTATTGCCATCGCCCCAGATCGTGTCATTGCCCGCGTCGCCATTGATCGTGTCGCTGCCGCCCTCGCCATAGAGCAGGTCATTGCCCTCGCCGCCGTCGACGGAGTCATTGCCCGCACCGGCATAGACGGTGTCATTGCCGTCGCCCGCGAGGATGATGTCGTCATCGCCGACCTGGCCTGGCAGGATCGCGTCGTTATTGTCGACCATGTCGCCCTGCGGATCGCCGGTGTAGGCCACATCGATCAGATCGTCGCCAGCGGTGCCTTCCACGATCCCGTCGAGCTCGGGCTCCTCGACGTTGATCGTGACGGTCGCCCAGTCATAGCCGCCATGGCCATCCGAGATCTGGTAATAGAACGTGTCCGAACCGTAGTAGTCGGGATCGGGCGTGTAGGTGATGGTGCCATCGGCATTGAGCGTCACCGAGCCATGCGCCGGATCGGTCACCTGACAAACCTTGAGCGGATCGCAATCGGGATCGCTGTCATTGGCCAGCACATTGATCACGACCGAGCTGTTGTAGCTCACCGTTGCCGAGTCGTCCTTGGCATAGGGATCATGATTGCAGGTCGTATAATACGTCATCCCGAACTCTCCTTCGCCGCCCGCCGCTGTCCCGGCCGCTGCGCCTTGGTTTCCCGATTTCACGGCGCGAAGTGGCAGCGCCCAAATGGTTTGCGGACCTCGCGATCCGATGATGTTTCGTGAAATGAGATGTGACGCGCTCACACCGGTGCGGCCGCTGACTGGCGGGTTCGGATCGCTCCGATGTTTTCCCATCTGTCGGTCGGATTGACGGCTTGTCCCCGCGTCATCCTGGCAGCACCGGGTGAGGTCTTGCGCCGAAGTCCCCTTTCACTGGCCACCCCCATGGCCGAGTTGCCCCCCCAGTCGGGCATGAACACAATTTGCCCGCGGCTTTGCCACAAAGAAAGGGGAATTTGCCACGTTCCTGCCGCATTTGCGGAAATTGCCTGCTAATTGAGCAGTAATCGCTGCGATGCGGAAAGTGATTGAAAAGGCGAATTGTTTCGAAACTGCAACCGCGAAAACCGAACGGCCGCTCTGGAATGTGCCGAAAAACAGGGCTGGCGCTCGCGGTGTCTGCGGATCTTTTCAAAATGCGAGACAATTATGGGCGCGGTTGTTCGCAAAACCGAAACAATTAGCTGATGACATCGTTTCCAGACTGCGACCAATGGCCTGCCTTATTCTCGCCATCAATCCGCCCAGATTGTTCTCGAACACGCACCAAAATCATAGGGATACGCATTTTGTTCCGGCCTCATTCGCCGCGCCGGCTCGAATCACCATTTGGTAACCACAATTGAGGCAAATGTGACGCGCAGTGTGCCGGGCCGCGACCGCCTCAACCGGGAGCATGCCCCTGAAGGCCCGTCCTCGCGGGGGCTCACGATCCGTGAGAGCGCGTGATCTTGCGGTGCAAACTTCAGAGAAAAGCCGAAAGCCCGCGCCAACCTGCGAGCAGGCCCGAAAAGGCCATGACCCCGATCGCCAGCATCCGGTATTGCCCATGATCGAGCCGCGCGAAGGCGCGCGTTCCCACCCAGGTTCCAAGCGCCAGCGCCGGGATCGACACGACGGTCAGCCACAGCGTCTTTGCGTCGATCGCTCCGGCCAGTGCAAGCCCCGGCGTCGCCATCAGCGAAGCGAAAAAAAAGAACAAAAGCAATGAGGCGCGGGTCTGCACCGAGCTCGTCCCGCCCCCCAGATAATAGGCCACCGCCGGAGGACCGGGCATCGCCGCAAGGCCCGAAAATGCGCCCGAGGCGATGCCAGCGATCACGGCCAGTCCGCCATGGGGATGCGCGTGGGTCGGCCGGTAGCGCACCAGCACCACCAATCCCGCCAAAACGACTGCCGCGATGATCACCCGCGCGCCATCCGGGCTCAGCGCGGTCAATGCAAAGATCCCCAGCGGCGTGCCCAGTACAGCGCCCGCACTCAATCGCATCAGCGACGGCATATGGGCATCGCCCCGCAGCGTGAAGATATCACGCAGCCCCACCACCACCTGGAGCAAGACCGCCAGTGCGACCGCCTCGACCGGTGGCAACAGAAGCGAAACAATCGGCACTGCGGCAAGCGCGAAGCCGAACCCCGCGACCCCGCGCAGGAAAGCCGAAAAGAAGACCGCTCCGATGACGAGCGCCGTGGTCGTGCTCAGCATTGCCGCGCCTCCGCCTCGGCTTGTGCGATCCTTGCCGCGCATCCCGAGGCGCAAAAGGCGATCAACCCTTCGACGGACGCCTGCCGGCCCGTCGTTCCGGCCAGCGCGGCGACACGCCACTCCGAGGTCAGAAAGGCGAGAAGTGCGGCGACCGAATAGACGAACCCTTCCGCCACGACTGAAGAGCGCACTCCTGGATAAAGCGCAGAAATCTCCTTGATGAACAGTTGTGCGGTCGGGTCGAAAAGATCGGCCGAGATATCCGCCCAGGCCGGATCGGCCGAGACCATCGCCACAAGACGTGCATAGGCCAACCATTGCGGATCGCTGCCCGCGGCTTTCGCCAGATAGGGACGGAAAAAACAATCAAGGATCGCTTTGAGATCGAGCGCCCCCTGCCCTTTCGCCTGCGCAAGCGCCTCAAGACGAAGCTGGGTCAGCTCCTCCGCGCGCCGCTCCACGACTTCGCGAAACAGAGCCTCTTTCGAGCCCCCGTGATGGTTCACCAACCCCAACGGCACATCGGCGAGTGCGGCGATGTCGCGAACCTTTGCGCCCTCGAATCCATCTCGCGCAAACACCGTTTCGGCCGCATCGAGAATCCGTGAGCGACTCGCGAGGGATCGCTTGGATGGCGCCCTAAGCCGTTGTTTCTCTGTCGTCTTTTTCGTCATCAGATCGGGGCTTGCTTATTTTGAACAATGGTTCAATTTAAGGGCGTCTGGGAGGAGACGCAACATGACAAATACGAAGGGCACGTTCGCCCTGATCGGTGCAGGCCCGATGGGTCTGGCCGCGGCCAAGGTGCTGGGCGAACAGGGAGTGGACTATCAGGGTTTCGAACTGCACAGCGATGTCGGAGGCCTCTGGGACATCGAGGGCGCGCGCTCGACGATGTATGAAAGTGCGCATCTGATTTCGTCGAAGCGGATGACGGAATTCGCCGATTTTCCGATGCGCGACGACGTGGCGGAGTACCCGAGCCACCGCGAGATGGCCCAGTATTTCCGCGATTTCGCCGACCATTTCGACATTCGCCGCCATTACCACTTCGGCGCCGAGGTCACGAAAGTGGAACCGCTCGGCGGCGATGGCGAGGGCTGGCGGGTGAGCTGGCGCGATGCCGAGGGCGAGCATTCGGAGATCTATGCGGGCGTGCTGATCGCCAATGGCACGCTCTCCGAGCCGAACATGCCGGACTTCCCGGGCCAGTTCGACGGCGAGCAGATCCATTCCTCGGCCTATCGCGATCCGTCGCAATTCACCGGCAAGCGGGTGCTCGTCGTCGGCGCGGGCAATTCGGGCTGCGACATCGCGGTGGACGCGATCCATCACGGCAAGAGCTGCGATCTGTCGATGCGGCGCGGCTATTACTTCGTGCCGAAATACGTCTTCGGCAAACCCGCCGACACGCTGGGCGGCGCGGTCAAGCTGCCGATGTGGCTCAAGCGCAAGGTCGACGGGGCGTTGCTGAAATGGTTCGTGGGCGATCCGCAGAAATACGGCTTTCCCAAGCCCGACTACAAACTCTACGAGAGCCATCCGGTCGTGAACTCGCTGGTGCTGTTCCACGCAGGTCATGGCGATCTGAAAGTGCGCCCGGACATCGAACGGCTCGACGGCCATACCGTTCATTTCAAGGATGGCTCGCAGGCGGAGTATGACATGATCCTCGCGGCCACCGGCTACAAGCTGCACTACCCGTTCATCGCGCCCGAGCTGCTGAACTGGCAGGGCGATGCGCCGCATCTCTATCTAAACGCGATGCATCCCAAGCGCGACGATCTCTTCGTGCTGGGCATGCTGGAGGCGAGCGGGCTCGGCTGGCAGGGCCGTCACGAGCAGGCCGAAATGGTGGCGCGCTACATTCGCGGACTGCGCGACGGCGCCGAGGCCGCGAAGCGCCTGAAAGCACAGAAATCTTCTGGGTTCGAGCGCGCGACCGGCGGCATGGGATATCTCAAGCTCGCACGGATGGCCTATTACGTGGACAAGGCGACCTATCGCAAGGCGGTCACCGGCTGGATCAAGGCGCTAGGCGGGAAGGCTGCCGCATGACCGGGCTCGACGCGGTTCGGCTGAATTTCAGCCCCGGCGCCCTGCATCTGCTCAACGCGATCCTCGGCATCGTCATGTTCTCGGTCGCGATCGACCTATCCCCACGCGATTTCCGTCCGCTGGTGCGCAGACCGTGGGCTCTGATCGTGGGCTTCGCCTCGCAATTCCTGGTGCTTCCGGCGCTGACCTTCGGGCTGGTGCTGGCGCTCAAGCCCAGCCCCTCGATCGCGCTCGGGCTGATCCTCGTCGCGGCCTGCCCGGGCGGGAACGTCTCGAACTTCTTCACCCATCGGGCGGGCGGGAACACGGCGCTGTCGGTCTCGCTGACCGCCTTCGCCACGGTGGCCGCGATCGTGCTCACGCCGCTCAATATCGCGTTCTGGGGCAGCCTCTATCCGCCGACGCGGACGCTGCTGCACGCGACCCATATCGACCCGGTGAGCGTGGCGATCACCGTGGGCGTCATGCTTTTGCTGCCGCTGATCGCGGGGATTGCGCTGAACCATTACCGCTATGACCTGACCACGCGCATTCGCGACCCGCTGAAATGGGTGTCGATGGCAATTTTCGTGGCCTTCGTGGCGCTCTCGCTCAGTGCAAACTGGTCCTATTTCGTTCAGTTCGTCGGGCTGATCGCGGGGATGGTGGTGATGCACAACGCGCTGGCCTTCGCGGGCGGTTACGGCACGGCGACGCTCGCGCGGCTTTCGCCCTTCGACCGGCGGGCGATCACCATCGAGACGGGCATTCAGAATTCGGGCCTCGGCCTCGTGCTGATCTTCGCCTTCTTCGGAGGGCTGGGCGGTATGGCGATCGTCGCGGCCTTCTGGGGGATCTGGCACATCATCGCCGGGTTCACGATCTCGACTGTCATGAGCAGAAAGGAGGCCGCCCGATGACCCGGATCCTGATCACCGGTGCTAGCGGCATGATCGGCCGCGTGCTCACGACCGAGCTTGCCGAAAGCGGCCATGAGGTCATCGCGACCGATCTCGCGGCCCCGGATGCGCTGCCCGAGGGCGTGCGCTTCGTGGCGATGGATGTGACGAGTGACGCCCCCGCCAAGGTCATCGCGCAGGAGCGCCCCGAGGTCATCGTGCATCTCGCTTCCATCGTGACCCCCGGCCCCGGCATGGGGCGCGAGCTGGCCTACCAGGTCGATGTGGAGGGCACGCGAAAAGTGCTGGAGGCGGCGCTGGAAAACGGCGTGCGGCGGCTCGTCGTGACCTCGTCGGGCGCGGCCTATGGCTATCACGCAGACAATCCCGTGCCGCTGCGCGAAAACGATCCGGTGCGCGGCAATCCCGAGTTTGCCTATGCCGATCACAAGCGGCAGGTCGAGGAGATGCTGGCCGAGGCGCGCGCTTCCCACCCTGCCCTCGAGCAGGTCGTTCTGCGGGTCGGCACGGTGCTGGGAAAAGGCACGGAGAACCAGATCACCGCGCTATTCCACAAGCCGCGCCTGCTCGCGATCCGGGGCTGCGAGAGCCCCTTCGTCTTTATCTGGACCCGCGACCTCGCGCGCATCCTGATCCGCGCGGCGACCGATGGGCCGCCCGGCATCTTCAATGTCGCGGGCGACGGCGCGCTGGGGGTTACGGATCTCGCACGTCGTCTGGGCAAACCGGTGCGCCGCCTGCCCGCGCTTGGGATCAAGGCGGCGCTGGCCCTCGCCCATCCGCTGGGGCTGAGCCGCTACGGGCCAGAGCAGGTGCGCTTCCTGCAATACCGCCCCGTGCTCGCAAATGACGCGCTGAAAGCGGAATTCGGGTACACGCCCGAGCTGACCAGCGCCGAGGTTTTCGACCTCTGGGCCCGCGAGGCAGGCCTATGAGCGCGCGGGTTGCGGTGATTTCAGGCGGTGCCGGGGGGCTCGGCCGGGCTTTGTCGGCGGCGCTGCGGGCCGAGGGTTGGCATGTGGTTCTGCTCGACCTCGATTTCTCAGGGCTTGCGGACGCGCCCGATGAAGAGGCTTTCGCCTGCGATCTCACCGATCCCCTGCAACTGGAGAGGGCGTGCAATGACATCCTCGCCCGCCATCCCCGGATCGACCTCGTTATCTACAATGCAGGCGTCACCCAGATCGGAGCATTCTCCGACCTGACCGAGGCGGCGCATCGTAAAGTCTTCGAAATCAACTATTTCGCGGCAACCGCAATGGCGCGACACTTTCTCGAGCCGCTCCGGCAAAGCCACGGGACGCATCTGGCGATTTCCTCGGTCGCGGGGTTTTCGCCGCTCTACCACCGAACGGCTTATGCGGCGTCGAAACACGCGCTCGAAGGGTTCTTCAAGTCGCTGCGTTCGGAGGAAGCCCCACATCACGTGCGTGTTCAGATCGCGGCCCCATCCTTCGTCGCGACCAATATCGGCCGTGAAGCACCTGCATCGGGCGGCATTGCCCGACCGGGATCGGCCCCGGACGGCGTGGATTACATGACGCCCGAAAACGCCGCACGCGAAATCCTGAAAGGTTTGAAATCCAGCCGGCCAATGATCCCGGTGGGTCGCGTGGCGCGACTGGCATGGTGGATCAACAGCCTTTCTCCAAGACTGTTTCAGCGGTTGATGGAGCGCTCGATCGCGAACTCGGGTCAGGGTTAGGATCGACCGTCGCGTCTGATATGTAAGGATGACTGGTGCCCGAGGTCGGACTCGAACCGACACGCCTTGCGGCGGCGGATTTTGAATCCGCTGCGTCTACCATTCCGCCACTCGGGCCCAGTTCCCGTCCTCTAGCGCGCCGTCTCGGCGCTGGCAAGCGCCCTCAGAGGTTGCGCACAGAAAACGTGTCGCATTGCTTGAGATCGCCGCTTTGATAGCCACGCTCGAACCAGCGTTGACGCTGGGCGGAGCTGCCATGGGTGAAACTGTCGGGCATCGGCACCCGGCCTGCATTGCGCTGCAGCGTATCATCCCCGATCCGCGCCGCGGCATTCATCGCCTCGCCGATATCGCCCGGCTCGATCGAGCCGAATTGCTCCTGCGCCTGTCGCGCCCAGATCCCCGAGAAGCAGTCGGCCTGCAACTCGATGCGCACCGAGAGCGCGTTCGACTGCGCCTGCGAGCTTTGCGCGCGGATCTGGTTGACCTTGCCGAGAATGCCCAGCTCGTCCTGAACGTGATGCGCGACCTCATGGGCCACGACATAGGCGGCCGCGAAATCGCCCTTGGCCCCGAGCTGCTGGCTGAGCGTGTCGAAGAAGGCAGTGTCGAGATAGACCTTCTTGTCGCCCGGACAGTAAAACGGACCCGTCGCCCCGCTTGCATTGCCGCAAGAGGAACGCGTGATGCCGCTATAGAGAACCAGCGTCACCGGATGATATTGCCGCCCAAGCTGGTCGCGGAAGATCCCGTCCCAGACATCTTCGGTATCAGCCAGCGTCACGGAGACGAAATCCCCCATCGCCTTCTCGCGTTCGCTCAGCTCGCCCGATTGAGTCACGACCGGGCCGGACGATGTCGTGCCCTCGAGAAGAGGAGTCAGATCGACGCCAAGGAAATAGCCGATCACGACGATCGCCAGCACCCCAAGTCCGCCGCCCCCGAGCCGGATCGCGCCGCCACCCGCAGATCGCTGCCCGCGCCGGTCCTCGATATTGCGGCTGCCCCGCCGTCCACGCCATTGCATAGCCCCGACCTCCCGTCTCACTTTCGTGCAGATTAGCGCAAGCGAGACAAAAGCAAAGGCCGAGAGCGCCCCCTCCGGCTTGACCTCGGCGCGCAGGAGAGGCACGAAGCAGCCGAGCAGGACAGATGAGGCGCCGATGATCCGCGGTATTTATGACTGGACGATGGCCCGCGCGAGCCATCCAAAGGCGATGTGGTTTCTGGCCGCCGTCGCCTTCATCGAGGCCTCGGTTTTCCCGATCCCACCTGATGTGCTGATGATCCCGATGATCCTCGCGCGGCCCTGGGCGGCCTGGCGCATCGCGCTGGTGGCGACACTCGGCTCAGTTTTGGGAGGCTGCCTGGGCTACCTGATCGGTTACGGGTTCATGGATGCGATCGGTCAGCCTGTACTGGAGTTCTACGGCAAGGCGGGCGCCTTCGACGAACTGGCCGCACGGTTCAACGAAATGGGCGGTTGGGCGGTGCTGATCGCCGGGGTCACACCTTTCCCCTACAAGGTGATCACGATCTTTTCCGGCGCGACCCATCTCAATCCGGCGCTCTTTCTGGGAGTGTCCGTCATCGCACGGGCTCTGCGCTTTTTCGTCGTGGCTGCGCTCTTGTGGAAATTCGGCGCGCCGATCAAAGTCTTCATCGAGCGCTGGCTCGGCCTGCTCTTCACGCTTTTCGTCGTTCTGCTAATCGGCGGATTCTACCTGTTGAAATATCTCTGAGGACGCTCATGCAAACCCGGCTCGATTTCCGTATGCTCGTTGGATACGCCGCCGCTGGCTCCGCATTCGTCCTTGCCGGGGCGCTGATGTTTCAGGCGATAGGCTATGCGCCCTGTCACCTGTGCCTGCTGCAACGTTGGCCGCACCTTGCCGCCGCACTGATCGGGCTCGCGATCCTTGCCTTCCGCCTGCCCGGCTGGACCGCGCTTCTGGGCATGGTCGCGGCGCTGACCACCTCCGGTCTCGGCTTCTACCACTCCGGGGTCGAGCGCAAGATTTTCGCCGGCCCGGTCGATTGCACCTCCGGCGCGGTGAACACGACGCTTTCGGCAGCCGATCTGATGAAGCAGATCAACGATGCCCCGCTCGTGCGGTGCGACGAGATTCCGTGGGACATCTTCGGCATCACCATGGCCAACCTCAATGCCGTGGGCTCGTTGGTCCTGGCCGGGATCTGGTTCTGGGCCTTCCTGAAATCGCGCCGCAGCGCCGCTTGAAGCCATGAAAAAGGGGGCGCTGCCCCCTTTCGGCCTTCGGCCATTCACCCCTGAGAAAATTCATGCCGTTGAAGGGCAGATCGCTTTCGGTCCACTGCGCCTAGTATTGCGGGGGCGCGCGGAAACGCGGGGGGATTGTCCCCCGCGCCCGCCAGGGATCAGAGCGCTGTCCAGCCGCCATCGACCGAAATGGTGGTGCCGGTGATTTGCGCGGCCGCATCCGAGCACAGGAAGACCGCCGTGCCGCCGATCTGCTCGGTGGTGGCGAAATCCTTCGAGGGCTGGCGTGCGAGGATGACCTTCTCGATCACCTCTTCCTCGGTCATGTTGTATTCCTTCGCCGTGTCGGGGATCTGCGCCTCGACGAGCGGGGTTTTCACATAACCCGGGCAGATCGCGTTCGCGGTGATGTCTTCCTTCGCGGTCTCGAGTGCGGTGACCTTGGTCAGGCCCACGACGCCATGCTTGGCCGAGACATAGGCCGATTTATAGGGCGAGGCGGTCAGCCCGTGAGCGGAGGCGATATTGACGACGCGCCCCCAGCCCGCCTTGCGCATCATCGGCAGCGCCACGGCGGTGGTGTGGAAAGCGGAGGTCAGCATGATCGCGATGATCGCGTCCCATTTCTCGACCGGGAATTCGTCGATCGGCGAGACATGCTGGATGCCCGCATTATTGACGAGGATATCGCATTTGCCCGCCTGTTCGATCAGCGCGCGCGCCTCGGCCCCTTTCGACAGGTCCGCCTTGATGTAGCGCGCCGTGACACCGAATTCCTTGCCCAGATCGGCGGCGAGCTGGTGGTCTTCCTCGCGGTCGGTGAAGGAATTGAGCACCACATCCGCGCCTGCGCGGGCCAGTTCGCGTGCGACGCCGAGGCCGATCCCCGAATTCGAGCCGGTGATGACGGCGGTTTTTCCCTTGAGCGACATGTCCTCTCCTTCCTGGTGACTGGATACTGAGTCTCGATTTGGCGCGATCATGGCGCGCGGCCAGCGCAAAGACCATGCTGCACGTGCACATGCGTGTGAAGCGGTGACGGGGCAGCTTGCAAAAACGGTGAGCGGAAAGAAAAAAGACGCCCGCGCAAAGCGGGCGTCAAGTCATGAGGCAGGTTTCATACAGGCAAGAAACCTATCGAGCAGTGCCCCCTTTATAAGCAATCGCGTGCCACTCTCCAAGGGAAAAGTTTGCGCAGTTTCAAACCTCTCGCTAGCTTGGCGTCATAAAATACGGGCAGACGGGGAATTGTTGACATGCGGGCATCGATGTTTTTCCACGGCGTCGCGGCGCTGGCATTGGGGCTCGCCCCTGTATTTACAGGCCGCGCTTGGGCCGAGCCACAACCGGCGATTGCGATGTATGGCGAGCCGGCCCTGCCCGCGGGGTTTACCCATCTTCCCTATGCCGATCCTGACGCCCCGAAGGGGGGCGAGATCCGATTCGGGGTCTCGGGAATGTTCGATTCGCTCAATCCCTGGATCCTGAACGGACGCCCGGCGGAGGGAATCAGCCGCTATGTGACCGAATCGCTAATGGGCCGGTCGATGGACGAGCCCTTCACGCTCTATGGGCTCCTCGCGGAATCGGTCGAAACGGACGACGCGCGCAGCTGGGTCGAGTTCACGCTGCGCCCGGATGCCAAATTCTCCGATGGCAATCCGGTCACGGTCGAAGACGTGATCTGGTCCTACGAGACGCTCGGCACGCAGGGCCATCCGCGTTACCAGAATGCCTGGTCGAAGGTCGCCAAGATCGAGCAGACCGGGCCGCGCAAACTGCGGATCACTTTCAAGGTGCCTGATCGTGAGCTGGCGCTGATCATGGGGATGCGCCCGGTCCTGGAAAAGGCGCAATGGGCGGACAA
Source organism: Thioclava pacifica DSM 10166 (assembly GCF_000714535.1). Classification (GTDB taxonomy): domain Bacteria; phylum Pseudomonadota; class Alphaproteobacteria; order Rhodobacterales; family Rhodobacteraceae; genus Thioclava; species Thioclava pacifica. The sequence continues at coordinate 191,403 of NZ_AUND01000034.1, forward strand.
GGATTTCGCCTCGACCACCGATATCGTGCCGATCGGATCCGGGCCTTACACGGTAGGTCGCGTCGATCCGGGCAAGTTCATCGAACTCAAGCGAAACCCCGATTACTGGGGGCGCGATCTGGGCTTCAACAAGGGCCGGAACAATTTCGACGTGATCCGCTATGATTTCTTCGGCGATGGCGGCGTGGTGTTCGAGGCCTTCAAGGGCGGCGAGACTGACAGCTATACCGAATGGAACGCCGCTGATTGGGGCCGCAATTATGATTTTCCGGCGGTGCAATCCGGCGAGGTCGTGAAATCCGAGATCCCGAACGGGCGACCCTCGGGGATCAAGGGGCTGGTGATGAACACCCGCAACCCGATCTTCGCGGATTGGCGGGTGCGTCAGGCGATGATCGACGCGTTCAACTTCGAATTCATCAACACCACGATCAATGGCGGGGCCGAGCCGCGCATCACCTCTTATTTCTCGAACTCGGAGCTGGGCATGAAGCCCGGCCCCGCTGAGGGCAAGGTCAAGGCGCTGCTGGAGCCTTTCGCAAGTCAGCTCCCGCCCGGCACGATCGACGGATACGCCTTGCCGCAATCGGATGGAGGCGTGCGCAACCGCAAGAACATGCGCGCGGCGACGAAACTGCTCGAAGACGCGGGCTGGCAGGTCGACAGCGACGGAGTGCTCAAGAAGAATGGTCAGCCCTTCAGCTTCGAGATCGTGCTGCAACAGGGCGCAGCCGAGACCCAGAGCATCGTCGACATCTATGTCGAGGCGCTGAAGAAGCTCGGCATCTTCCCGAAAGTCACGGTGATCGACGATGCGCAATATTCGCAGCGCACAAACGCCTATGATTTCGACATGGCCTGGTATTGGCGCGCGCTTTCGCTAAGCCCCGGCAACGAGCAGATGCTGTATTGGGGGGCGAAGGGGGTGACGGAACCGGGTTCGCGCAACTGGATGGGCATGAACTCGCCGGCGGCGGAGGCAATGATCCAGGCGATGCTGAATGCGCGCAGCCACGAGGATTTCGTGGCCGCGACCCGCGCGCTCGATCGGATACTCACGTCGGGTCGGTACGTGATCCCGATGTGGTATCCACCGGTTGACCGCATCGCCCATATCAAGCAACTTCGTTTCCCGGAGAAGACCCCGCTCTACGGGGCTTGGCCCGGGTTCCAACCCGATGTTTGGTGGTATGACGAGGCAGGAAAATGAAGAAACTGGTCCTTCTCGCCGCGCTGGCTGCGGCATTGGCAGGCTGTAATACGGTTGCAGGCGTGGGCGACGATGTCTCCTCGGGCGCTCGCACGGTGCAAAGCTGGTTCTGATCACGGTCCGCTGAAAGGCGTGTGACGGAACCGCCGACCGGAAAATTTCCTTTTGCCTTGCAAACCTGCCCGCGCGATCCTTTCTCGTAAAAAGGAGCACGCGGCAAAAGCGTTCTGCGCTCAGGATGGAGAAGACTGATGAAATGGCACCATATCGAAGAAAACTGGGCGGCCTTCTACGAGGCGATCGTCGATAAATGGCCCGAGGCCGATGAGGCCGAGCTGGACGAGATCGACGGTGACCAGCGTGCTTTCGTGAAATATATCGCCGAACTGACCGAGCAGGAGCCAGCCGATGCGCGCGAGGAGATCCTCGACTGGATGCGCGGCGAGTTGCCCTCCGATGTCGTGATGGATCCCGGCCATGACGGGCATTCGATCGCCCTTTCCGCGAAATATGTCGGCGAAGGCGAGGATGAATACGACGACGATGCCCGCTTCGGGGATGATGAAAAGGAGTGAGCGGCGTCTCGGCTGAGAGGTCGAGGGGGCGCTGCCCCCGCGGCTTCGCCGCCCCCCGAGATATTTTCATCAAGAAGAAGGGGAGGGGTTCGGTCTTGCTCGGACGCGCGCGGCGGCCTAGCTAGACGGCATGAACTCGCTTTATCGCACCGACCCGATCCCCGCCCCGCCGGCAGCCTTTAACATGGCGGCTCATGTTCTGGCGGCAGGCGCTTCCACGCCCGACAAACTCGCAATGCAAATCGTGAAACCCTCTGGGGCGGAACGCTGGTCCTACGCGCGGCTGACGGCGGCGGTGCGCGGGGCAGGCTCGGTGTTTTTGCGCGCGGGGCTTGTGCCGGGGGATCGTGTGCTTTTGCGGCTCGGCAACGGGCCGGAATTTCCGGTGGCGTTTCTGGGCGCGATCGCGGCGGGGTTGGTGCCCGTGCCGTCCTCGTCGCAACTGACCGAGACGGAGATCTCCAAACTTGCGCGCGATCTCGCCCCTTCTGCCGTGGTGGCGGGCGAAGGCATTGCCCTGCCCGATCATCCCGCGCGTGTGATCGGTGCCGAGGCGCTGCGAAATGCCGAGGAGGTCGAGCCTTGCGCGTTCGATCTCGGCGACCCGAACCGTCTTGGCTATATGATCTTCACCTCGGGTACGGGCGGATCGGCGCGCGCTGTCATGCATGCCCATCGTGCGATCTGGGCGCGGCAGATGATGTATCGCGGCTGGTACGGGATGGGCGCGGAAGACCGTCTGATGCATGCTGGCGCGTTCAACTGGACCTATACGCTCGGGACCGGGTTGATGGACCCGTGGACGCTGGGTGCCAGCGCGCTGATCCCCGCCGAGGGGGTCGAGGCGCGCGCGTTGCCGCTTTTGCTCAAGCGCTTCGATGCGACGATCTTTGCCGCCGCGCCCGGTGTTTACCGCCAGATCCTGAAGCATCACGAGGTCCTGTCTCTGCCGAAGCTGCGCCACGGGCTCAGCGCGGGCGAGGCCCTGCCCGAGCCGACGCGCGCGGCGTGGAATACGGCGACCGGGACGAAGATTTACGAGGCGCTCGGCATGTCGGAATGCTCGACCTTCATTTCGGGCAGCCCCGATCATCCTGCGCCCCCCGGCACCACCGGCTATCCGCAGGACGGGCGCACTGTTGCGGTGCTGGGAGAGGATGGCCTGCCCGTTTCGCGCGGGGAACCAGGGCAGCTTGCGATCCAAGCAAGCGATCCGGGGCTTTATCTCGGCTATTGGAACGCCCCCGAGGAGACGGCGGCACGGCGTCTGGGCGAATGGTTCGTGACCGGCGACACGGTGTCGATGGCCGAGGATGGCGCGATCACCTATCTCGGGCGCGGCTATGATATGATGAATGCGGGCGGCTTCCGGGTCTCGCCGATCGAGGTCGAGGACGCGATGCATGATTGTCCCGGCGCGGGCGATGTGGCCGCGGTTGAAGTGGCGGTGAAGGCGGATGCGACGGTGATCGCGCTGGCCTATACCGGCGACGCCTCGCCCGAGGCGCTGGAGGCCTACGCGCAACAGGTGCTGGCGCGGTACAAGCAGCCGCGAATGTTTCGCCATATCGACGCCCTGCCCCGCAACCGCAACGGTAAGATCCTGCGCTCGGAAATCCGTGCGCGGCTGCAAGAGGAGGTGACGCCATGATCACGCTGGATATCTTTGCCGATCCCGTCTGCCCGTGGTGCTTCATTGGCAAGGCACGGTTGGATCGCGCTTTCGCGCAACGCCCCGGCCATCCCTTCGTGCGCGCCTGGCAGCCGTTTGAACTCAACCCGACGATGCATGCCGAGGGCATGTCCCGCGCGGCTTATCTGCAGGCGAAATTCGGACAGGACGGGGCCGCGAAAATGCATGTGCAGCTTCTGGAGATCGCCGAGGCCGAAGGGTTCGATTTCCACCCCGAACGCGTCACCCACCAGCCCAACACGCGCGATGCGCATCGCCTTCTCTACTGGGCCGGGATCGAGGAGGCGCAGGAGGCCGTGATGGAAGGCCTGCTCAACGCCCATTGGCAGGAGGGGCGCAATATCGGCGATCACGCGACGCTCGGCGCGATTGCCGAGGCTGCGGGGATGGACCGTTCGCTCGTGCAGCGCCTGCTCGCCTCGGATGCCGATCGCGACACGATCATCGCCAAGGAAGCGTACGCGCGCGAGCATGGTATCACCGCCGTGCCGAGCGTGATCGTCGCCAATGCCCATCTGGTGAGCGGCGCGCAGCCGACCGAGCTGTGGTTGCAGGTGATCGACGAGCTTTCCGGCGCCCCGCCCGAGGCCACCCGACACTGATCACCTCCGCGTGAGCGCACATGGCTCTGCGCGCCCTGCCCTCTGGCCTTTGCCCGCGTTTTCCGTATTGTCGCGCCCGTACCACTCCGTCTTTCGGAAAGCCCCCCGTCATGGCCCAGATGTCCGCCGCGCCGCGTGCGCGCACGCCCCTTTCGCTGCCTGAACTCACGGTGATGCTGGCCTCGCTCACCGCGACGGTCGCCTTTTCGATCGACGCGATGCTGCCCGCGCTGCCGCAGATCGCGGCCGAGTTGAGCCCTGACGCGATCAACCGAGCGCAGCTGGTGCTGACCGCTTTCGTGCTGGGTATGGGCGTGGGCACGCTTTTCGCAGGCCCGATCTCGGATGCGATCGGTCGCAAGAAGACGATCACCGGCGGGATCGCGATCTACCTTGTGGGCGCCTTCGTCGCGGCCCATGCACAGAGCCTCGAGGCGCTTCTGGCCGCGCGCCTCCTGCAAGGGATCGGGGCGGCGGGGCCGCGCATCACCGTGATGGCGCTGGTGCGTGATCTGTTCGCAGGTCGCGAGATGGCGCGCGTGACCTCCTTCATCATGATGATCTTCATCCTCGTGCCGGCGGTCGCCCCGTCGATCGGCGCTGTCGTCATCAGCTTTGCCGGCTGGCGCGGCGTGTTCTGGGCCTTCATGGTTTTTGGCCTGATCGGGGTGAGCTGGCTCAATATCCGTCAGCCCGAAACGCTTGCGCCTGAACATCGTCGCCCGCTGAGCGTGAGCAAGCTGAGCGCGGCCGCGCGGGAAGTTCTCTCGCACGCGGATGTGCGGCTCTACATCATCACGATGACACTTGGTTTCGGGCAGATGTTCGCGCTCCTGTCCTCGGCGCAGCAGTTCTACGCGGTCCATGGCGTGACCGACACGTTTCCGATCTGGTTCGCGGTCGGCGCGCTGATGGCCGGGACCGGGTCGATCTTCAATGCGCGGTTCGTGATGCATCTGGGCATGCGCAAGATCGTCAAGGGCAGCTACATCATGCAGATCATCGTCTCGGGCGTGATGCTGGTCTTGGTGGTGACCGGGATGACTGATGGCGGGGCGGGTTTTCCGCTGATCTTTCTCTATACCGTGAGCGTGTTCTGGATGGCGGGCGTGACCTTCGGCAATCTCAATGCGCTGGCGCTCGAGCATATGGGCCATATCGCAGGTATGGCGGCCTCGATCGTGACCGCGATCGCGACAGTCGGCGCGGTTCTGATCGCTGCCCCCGTGGGTCTGGCCTTCAACGGCACGGCATTGCCGATCGTGGTCGCGACCTTCCTGTGCTCGGCGCTGGCGTGGTGGCTGATGCGGAACACCAGCCGCGACAGCTAAGAAGGCCCTGCTGCGGTCTCTGACCCTGCGTCAAATCCGCCGCAGACTTGGGAGATCCACCGATCGTTGTTATCTTGGATGAAGGGAGACCGGAGATCCAAGCATGACGCGCCACCACCTGAGCCACAGTTTTCGCGAGCATTTTGCCGACGGCATCGTCCATGTGCTCGGCGTTGCGTTCGCCGTGGCGGGTGTAAGCGCGCTGATCGTCTGGGCGTCGCTCGCGGCGCCTGCGGGGCGGATCTGGCCGCTTGCGATCTATTCGGTGGGGCTCGTCGCGTCCTTCTCGCTCTCGGCGGCCTATAACCTCACGTTGCATGCCCCGACCCGGGCCGTGCTCCGGCGGTTCGATCACGCCGCTATCTATCTGCTGATCGCGGGCACCTATACGCCGATGGCTCTGATCGGGCTCGGCGGCGTTGCGGGCTGGGTGCTGACCGCGACGGTTTGGGGGCTCGCGACGGTCGGGATCGTGATGAAGCTCGGCTTCTTCCACCGCTCCGAGCGCGCGGGGTTCTGGCTCTATCTCGCGATGGGCTGGCTTGGGATGATCGCGGTCTGGCCGCTGGTCTCGGCCCTGCCGCTTCCGGCGCTGATCCTTCTGGTCGTGGGCGGGCTGACCTACACGGTGGGCGTGATCTTCTACCATGTCGAGCGCATCCCCTTCTCGCGCGCAATCTGGCATACGCATGTGCTGGCGGCCGCCGCCACCCATTATGCCGCCGTCATCTTGATTTCGCACAACTGAACGGTCCCGGTCGTTTTTCGGCCCGAATCTCGCGGTATTGACCTTAGGTAAGAGGATGTTGCCCGAGAGGAGCCGCCATGCTGCGCCGGTTGATGAATCAATGGCCCCGCTTCGTCGCAGGAACGGTGCTTCTGTTGGGCGCGATGCTCATCAATGTCACACGGATTCCCGAGGCTCAAACCTTGCTCTCGACGCCATTGGGGTGGGTCAGTCTCGTGCTTGCCTGCGCGATCTTCGTCGGCGTGCCCCTTGTGATCTTCACCCTGTTCCTGCCGTCTCTGCTCGCACTGATCGAGCTGACGCCCGCCACCATGATCCTCAGCGCACCGCTGCTGAAACTCGCGCAAGGCCTCGGAGTATCGGGCTTCGCAAATGCCCTGATATTCCTCGTCGTGTTCATGGCGCTGGAGCACTTGCTGAATGGGCGGCTGGCCCATCTTTTGCCCACGGTGAGCCTTGGCCCGCGCCGGGTGCAGTTTCACACCTCGCACCCACCTGAAGAGGTCTGGGCGCGGATCGTACCGGACCCGGCCACGATCGGGCGTTACTACCAGCCCGGCTCGCTCATCCTGCCGCCGCCCGAAGGCAGCGACGCCGAGTTCATCCTCGCAAGCCCCCGCCGTCAGGGCTATTCCGACACAACCGCGCTGGTGCACCGCCCGCTGCTCGAAGCCCCCCACCGCGCGCGCGTCGTCGAGGATACGCTGCACAATCAAGACAAGACGATGCGCGAGATCATAGATTACGAGATCACGCCCGAGGGCCACGGCAGCAAAGTCACTCTGACGATCCGCTACGAGGGGATCACGCTTGGAACGTGGAAGCACCTGAGCTTCTATTCGATCCACCGCGACCTTGCGATGTGTCTCAAAGCGCGCCTCGACGGAAAACGCGACTTCTCGATGCTCGGCCGTCAGATCCGCAAAGGCAAGCGAGTGGGCACGAAAGCCACGCCCTTTCCGGCCTGATCAGAGCGGTTCGATATCGCCCATCGCGCGGGTTTCGTGGAACTCCGCCACGAAACGCGCAAGCTCACCCTCGGTGATCGCCGCGCGCAGACCTGCCATCAGTTCCTGATAGTAATGCAGGTTGTGCCAAGTCAGCAGCATGCCCGAGATCATCTCGCCCGCGCGGAAGACATGGTGCAGATAGGCGCGCGAATAGTTCTGGCAGGCGGGGCAGGTGCAAGCCTCGTCCAGAGGCCGCGGGTCATCGGCATGGCGCGCGTTCTTGATGTTGACCTGACCGCGACGCGTCCAGGCCTGCCCGGTCCGCCCGGAGCGCGAGGGCAACACGCAATCCATCATGTCGATACCGCGCTCGACCGCGCCGACGATGTCGTCGGGCTTGCCGACGCCCATCAGGTAACGCGGCTTGTCGGTGGGAAGCATTTCGGGGGCGTAATCGAGCACGCCGAACATCGCCTCCTGCCCCTCGCCCACGGCGAGACCGCCGACCGCGTAGCCGTCAAACCCGATTTCCTTGAGTTTCTCGGCGCTTTCCTCGCGCAGCTCACGCGTCACGCCACCCTGCTGAATGCCGAAAAGCGCATGGCCCGGACGATCACCGAACGCATCGCGGCTCCGCTGCGCCCACCGCATCGAAAGCCGCATCGACTTGGCGACCTCGTCTTCGGTCGCCGGCAGCGCGGGGCATTCGTCGAAACACATCACGATGTCGGAGCCCAGAAGCTTCTGGATCTCCATCGAGCGTTCGGGGCTGAGCATGTGCTTGGAGCCATCGACATGGCTTGCGAAGGTCACGCCCTCTTCGGTCAGCTTGCGCAGGCTCGAAAGGCTCATCACCTGGAACCCACCCGAATCCGTCAGGATCGGTTTGTTCCAGTTCATGAACTTGTGCAGCCCGCCCAGACGCGCCACCCGCTCGGCGCCCGGTCGCAGCATCAGGTGATAGGTGTTGCCCAGCAGGATATCGGCCCCGGTCGCGGCCACGCTCTCGGGCATCATCGCCTTCACGGTCGCAGCTGTGCCCACGGGCATGAAAGCGGGCGTCTGGATCTCGCCGCGCGGTGTCGAGATCGTGCCCGTACGGGCTCGGCCATCGGTCGCTTTGAGGGTGAAACTGAATTTCGTCATCCGGGCGCTCCTGAGCGGTCAGGGCGCGGGTTTAGACCGAAGTGATGCGAAAGAAAAGCACCGGCGCGGATTGCGGCATTCCACAGCGCGAAGTCAATTGACAGTTCAGAGGAGCGTTCCGACAATGCCGTCATAACAATTGACCTGCGCGTTGGTCCTCCCGTTGATTTCCATTCCGGATATTCGCTTTTCCCGACGCCTTCTCACGAGCAGATGATGGCAGACACCTCCCCTCCCGACACGCCGACCCAGGCGCATGAAATCTGTGCCCAGCAGGGGTTCGACCCGGCAGATGCGCTCAGCACGCAGTTCCTTCTGAGTGAAAACCCGACCGACCCGGTGCCCGGCCTCGAAACGATCGCGCTTGATCGTTTCACGCTCCAGCTCGGCCGCGAGATGCCGCGGGTCGAAATGCGCGACAAGAAGGGGCGGATCTTTGGCGTGTTCATGGGCATCGGTGTGGACCCCGATGGCACCCTGATCACCGAAGAGAGTTTCGCGCGGTTTAATCTCGACGCGAAGAGCTTCGTCACCGATCTCGAGGCCTATATCGCCTATACTGCGGGGCGCTATGCCGTCGTCATCGACTGCCCGCGCGCCCATGAGATGCTGTTCGATCCGGTGGCTCATCTGAGTACGGTCTATGATCCGCAGACCCGGCGCGCGGCTTCCTCGGTGATGCTCGCGCTGACCCGGCCGATCATCGAGAACCAGCTATTCGACACCACCGCGATCGGCAACGGGCGCGCGCGGGGCGATACGGAAATCGCCTATCTGCTCGGGCATAGCCGTGACGCGCAGGTGAAGTTCTGCATGCCGAACCACCGGCTGAACCTCGACAGTTTCACACCCGAGCGGATCTGGCCCTTGCCCGACAGTTTTCCGCCCTGCGCGCCGGAAGACCATGAACCGCTCGTGGGTGAGATGGTCGAGCGGCTTCGTGCGATCTTGCATGCGCTCGTGGACAATCACCCCTCGATCATGCCGATCTCCGGCGGGACGGATTCACGCAAGCTCGTCGCCTGCGTCACGGACAAGCTCGACCAGATCGGTGAGCTCTTCGCCTTCCAGCACACCCGCTATGCCGATCTCGATGCGACGGCGGGCGAATATGTCGTCACCGAACTGCTTGGCAAACCCTTCCGGCGCTATACCGAGCTCGATGCCGTCGAACACGCTGCCAAGCGCCCCTTCGAGAAACGGCAGGCCAAGCGGCTCTTCTGGATGCGAACCTCCTCGGTTGCACCGCCCCCGAACGAGCACAGCCGGGGTCTGACCGATCTCACCCCGCCCGGCCACCTGCATCTGCGCGGCAATGTGATGGATGTGATGCGCGGGGTCTGGTGGGGCAGCTTCGCCAACCGTGGCGAAATGGTGAGCCTCAATCTTGAACAGGAGATCGGCTCGCTCTTCCTGACGGGGTCGCCCTCCAAGGCGGTCATCGCAAAATGGGCCGAAGAATATATCCGCTGGAAACTGACGCTGCCCGAGAACGCACAGGCTTTGGTCTATGACTTCATCTTCCTTGAGCTGTTCCTGCATGTATCGAGCGCGAAATATTACGGCTATGAGCGCAATTTCTACATCTGCCCCTTCTCCGACCGGAAACTGATCGAGACCTCGCTGCGCTTCCCGGTCGAGGTTCGTTTCGCCGGAACCCTCAACGAGATGTTCCTCGAAGCGGCAGATCCGCGGCTTGCGAACCAGCCCTATCGCGGCGGCGTGCGCGATTTGATCAAGGCGGGCAAGTGGGCCCCAAAGACCGCGATCAGCGAGGATGCCGCCGAATGAGACAACGCGCCCCGGAGCCAGTCAGGCCGCCGGGGCGCGTCATTTCGGATCGCGATTTCAGAGTTCGCTACTCAGAACGGCAGGAGCGATTTCTTCGGCTTGAACTCGACGCCGCAGCTTTCGAAGAAGGCGCGGACCTCGGGGGTGAGCATGCCCTTCCCGTTTGAATATTGCGGCAGATCGAAGCCGCCACCGGCATTGATTTCCACCACGACCGGCCCGGTCTCGGTGATCGCGATATCGGTCGACTGGTAGCGGATCGGAGCAAAGCTGCGCGCCGCGCGTTCGTTGATCTCGAGCACCTCCGACCAGAACGGCAGAATCATCCCCATGAGCCCGGCCTGATCGGGGTGATCTTCGAGGAACTCCACCTCGATCCCGCGCCGCGCGACCGTGCGGATCCGGCCGGTCTCGACGTCGATCGCGCAGGCGAGGTTGCCCGGACGCCAGAACGCATCCGCGATATTGTCGCCCTGCGGCAGCTTGATCGCGGCCATCGGCACGCGCAGCCCGTCATCGGTGATCAGGTTCACCATGCGGATCGTCGCCAGCGCCGAGGCGAAGGGTTTCAGCGCGCTGTGGTTCTCGATCACCGGCTGAAGGATATAAGCATTCTGCGCCAGCGTTTGCGCCGCGAAATCCTCGTAGCTCATCGGGTCATGGCCGGAGCAGGAGATCATTTCCGCGTCGGCCCTCTCGATGCGGAACGCGCCGAAGCTCACCATGCCGTCGTTGATTTTTCCGAAGAACTGCTGGCCCGGACGGGCAAGCAGGAAAGCGCGGAGTTCGTCAGCCGAGGTGATCCGTTCCCCGTCGCCGGGATAGATCCGTTGCGAGCTGTCGAGCACCGCTACGATCTCAGGCACCGGCACGCCAGCCGCGCTCAGGAGCGTGGTCGCGACCGATTTGTCCTCGGCCGCGCTGTACCACCCGCGATTGTTCACCTTGTTGGCGATCGGCCAGTGAAGGTCGTTGGACAAAAACGCGGCCCGCTCTTGCGCCTGAAACCGCGCCTGATCGTAGAGACCGAAGCGCACGTATTCCACGAGGTTGATCCGCGTTTCCGATTTCGCCATCTGGCGGTAATCGCGCAGGACCTGAAGAACGGAGCGGCCGGACTTCTTCGCCGCATAAACGAGAAGATCCTGAGTGGAACTGTCGCGCGCGGCCGTGTAGTTGGTTTCATCGAGGGTAGCGAGGGACATGTCGGCTCCGATAGAAACAATCAGCTGGGTTTTCAGTTGATTTGATCCTAATGCGAAACACGGCAGAAATTGGGCGCGCCGGTGTCATTTTGCCGTTTGACCGTCTCAATTCGCGCAGGCGTGACCGGTTTGTCATGTGCCCGATGGACCGGAATCGGTTTTTGCGATTACGCTGGGTCAAAGGAGACCCGTCATGTTCCGTGCTTTCCTCGCCCTGACGCTCGCCCTGTTCGCGCCGCTGCCAACGCTCGCGCAAAGCCCGCGCATCAGTCATTGCATCGCGATCGCGCAATCCGCCCCTGGGATCGAATACCTGCACAAGGCCAGTTGGACGGATCCCGTCCCCGAGCAATCGGTGCGACTGCATTACATCGACCACTCGATGGTGCTGCTTCAGACCGAGGGCGGGATCTCCGTGATCACCGATTACAATGGCTGGGTCGGCGGATCGCGCTTTGCGCCCGATTACGTCACGATGAACCACGCCCATTCGAGCCATATGAGCGAGGATGTTCCCGAAGGGACGGTGGCGTTGAAGGGTTGGTCGGACCAATTCGGCATCGCCGCCGAGCATTACCTCGATCTTGGCGAGCTGCTGATCCGCAATGTGCCGACCGCGATCCGCAGCTTTGGCGGGGTCGAAGAGAACGGCAATTCGATCTTCGTTTTCGAGGTCGCGGGGCTTTGTATTGGCCATCTCGGGCACCTCCATCACGAACCGAATGCCGCGCAATACGCGGCACTCGGGCGGCTCGATGTTGTGATGGCCGCTGTGGACGGGTCGATGACGGTCGATCAGCCGACGATGATCCGTATCCTCGACCGGCTGCGCTCACGCGTCGTGATCCCGGTCCACTGGTTCGGTGAGCCGACCTTGCAAAGCTTCCTCGACGGGATGCGCGGCACGTTCGAGATCGAGCGCCCCTTGTCGAGCGATCTCGTCGTGTCGTTGAAGACACTGCCGCGTCAGCCGACGGTGGTGGTGCTGGAACCGGAACGGCTGCGCTGAGAGCTACCAGATTTCCGGACGCGCAAAGGCCGCCACGCAATGCGCTTCGCCCTTGAGCGGCTCCAGCGCGGCTGAGCTCAGCGATTGCCCAAGCCAGCCCTGCGGCATCGACAAATCATAGGGCGCTGCGGCGATTGCCTCGGTGATTGGTGAAAATCCGACCCGCCTGTAAAAAGCCGGATCGCCATAGGTCAGGACGACATCGACGCCTGCGGATCGCAACGCTTCGAGCGCATGGTGGATGAGCGCCTGCCCGATCCCTTCGCCTTGTCGATCCGCATGCACCGCCATCGGAGATAGCAAAAACACGGTGCGCAGGTCTTCCGAATAAAGAAGCCGGGAGAAACAGACCGCACCGACGAGTTCACGCCCATCGAGCGCACAGAATACATGGAGATCGTCCTGCGAGGTCGTGTCTAGGATCGCGCGCACGAGATCGCCGAGAAGCCGACCCTCCTCAGTACCTTCCGAGGCTGTAAAAACCTGCTCGAACAGGGTCACGAAGGCGTTGTCGTCCACACCCCTGCCCGTTTGGAAAATCACTTGCCCCAATCGCTCAACTCTCCGCCTTCTTTTCCCAGCGGCCACCTTCCTCGGACCAGTAGATCGCCTTCGCCCCGGCTCCGGTCAGTGCTTTCCACTGGCCGCGCGCGTGGTTCACAGCGCCGGGATCATTACCGTCGAAGAGGATCCAGACCCGTTCATGCGCGTCGGTTTCCTCTGCGGCCACCTCGGCCCCGTCCACGGCCATCATCGCTTGGCGTCCATCGCCAGCGGGCCTGGTGCTGAGCAGGATCGGCTGCAGCGCGTCATGCGGCCCGCCTGCGAGCCCATGCGGCAGAAAGCTTTCATCGCCCATCAGCCAGAGCTTCTGGTCGAGCCAGTCGAGCCGGTCGGGGCTGTTGCCACGCAACTCCACCTTCCAGCCCTGCTCAAGCGCGCGCGACGAGAGGTTCATAACCACTTCCTCGAGGCTCGACCGGGTCAGATGGTAGAAATTGACTTGCCCCATCTCGGGCCCCCGTCTCAGGCTTCGAACTTGTCACGGATCAGCCGGTCGAGCGTACGCACGCCCCAGCCGGTCGGGCCTTTCGGCGCGAGCGTGGTCTCCGAAGGCGGCAGCGCCACGCCCGCGATATCGATATGGCACCACGGCACCTCGGGTTTCACGAAGCGCTTGAGGAAGGCCGCGGCGGTGATCGAGCCGCCCCAACGACCGCCGACATTCTTCATATCCGCCAGCCGCGACTTGATCAGCTTGTCGTAGGCGGGCTGGAGCGGCATGTGCCAGGCGCCCTCGCCCTCGACCTTCGCCGCATCAAGAATGTCCGCTACGAGTTTGTCGTCATTGGCAAAAAGTCCCGCATTCTCATGTCCGAGTGCGACGATGATCGCGCCGGTCAGCGTGGCGAGGTTCACCATCGCCTTGGGCTGGAACCGGTCCTGCGCATACCATAGCACATCGGCCAGCACGAGGCGGCCTTCGGCATCGGTATTGATTACCTCGATCGTATCGCCCTTCATCGAGGTCACGATATCGCCGGGGCGCTGAGCCTTGCCGTCGGGCATATTCTCGACGAGCCCCACCAGCCCCACGACATTCGCCTTGGCCTTGCGCAGTGCCAGCGTGCGCATCACGCCCGCCACAACGCCCGCGCCGCCCATATCCATCGTCATCTCTTCCATGCCCGCACCGGGCTTGAGCGAAATCCCCCCGGTATCGAAGACGACGCCCTTGCCGACCAGCGCGAACGGCGCCTCGTCCTTCGCGCCGCCGTTCCATTGCATGACGACGAGTTTCGACGGCATCTCCGAGCCCTGACCGACGCCCAGCAGCGCGCCCATTCCGAGCTTCTTCATGTCCTCTTCTTCGAGGATTTCCACGTCGAGGCCCAATTCGTGCATCGCCGCGAGGCGCGCGGCGAAATCGTCCGTGGTCAGAATGTTGGTGGGCTCGTTCACCAGGTCGCGGGTGAAGAATACGCCCTCGGCCAGTGCTGCGTGCGGAGCGGCCGCCGCGGCGACCTCCTCGGGTTTGGCGACCATGATCGTAACCGGGCCGTAACCCTTCTTGTCTTCGCCGGTATGGTAGTCGAACCGGTACGCGCGCAGTGCAAGACCAAGAGAGAGATCCGCCGCGCGCGGATGCCCCTGCGCGACGACGAGTGCGCCTTCCGAGCCCAGCTTTGCGCCGATCGCAGCACCTGCCTTGCGCGCCTCATCGGCGGTGGATTTGCGATCGAGTCGCACCACCTGCACCGCCTGCGCTTCGATCCCGGCAGGCCAGCTCAGCTCCATCGCATCCCCCTGCCCCAGCCCGTTGAACGCCTCCGAGCCGACCGCGCGGCTCAAAGCGCCCTTCATCGCCCGGTCGAGCTTGCGCCCCGCCGGACCGAGCTTGCCATCCCCGCCCACGATCAGAGCGATCCGCCCGGTTTGGGTGGCGAACACTTCGGGATCGGTTTCCTTGAAGGCGATGGCGACAGGTTGGGTCATGGAGCTCTCCCTTGGCGGGCCGAACCGGTGCGTTTTGCACTCTGGAGGCGCCCGCGATTGGCATCAAATTGCGCGCGAGCCTAACGGGGCGCCCGGAAAATGAAAAGCGCTCCGAACGTGGTCTTCCCTCACCCGATCCGACAGGCTAGAGAGAGGGGAAACCTCCGGGGGGATGGGAAGACAAGTGACGCGGCTGGACAGATATGTCTTGTCAAAGCTGATGGCTCTGTTCGGGTTCTTCGCGCTCGTGCTGGTGTCGGTCTATTGGGTGAACCGGGCTGTGTTGATGTTCGACAGCCTGATCTCGGATGGGCAGACGGCAGCGGTCGTTCTGGAATTCACCGCCCTCACCTTGCCTTACGTGATCCGCATCGTGCTGCCGGTCGCGGCCTTCGCGGCCACGATCTACGCGGTCAACCGGCTCGATCAGGACAGTGAGCTTGTCGTGATGCGCGCAACCGGAACCTCGAACTGGCGGCTGGGGCGGCCGGTGCTGGTCTTCGGGCTGATCGTGTCGCTGATGATGGCGGTTCTGGTGAATTTCCTCGTGCCCGCGGCCAAGGCCCGGCTGGCCGATCGCCAGCAGCAGGTGTCGCAGAACATGACGGCGAAATTCCTTACCGAGGGCACCTTCCAGCATCCGGCGAGCGGCATCACGATCTATATCCGGCGCATCTCGGATCTGGGTGAGCTTTACGATGTGTTCCTCTCGGATCGCCGCAACCCGAAGGCGCATACGATCTACACCTCGGAAAAAGCCCTGATCGTGAAGACCGAAACCGGACCGAAGCTGATCATGTTCGAGGGTATGGCCGAAACGCTGCGCCCCGACACGGGTCGACTCGACGTGACGCGGTTTTCCAATTTCACCTATGACATCGGCAGTTTCCTGAGCGGTGGCAAGGCCCGCAAGCCGAGCCTAGAAGAGATGATGACGCCCGAGCTGATCAAGGGTGGCGCGGCCATTGCGGCGCTTGGCGAAGGCGTGGAACCACGCGTCAGGCTCGAACTGGCGCGGCGCATCGCTCAGCCGCTGCTCGCACCGATTGCAGCGCTGATCGGGTTTGCCGCGCTGATGATGGGAACGTTTTCACGGTTCGGGATGTGGCGTCAGATGACGCTCGCGATCGGCGGACTGATCTTCGTGCAGGTCTTGCAAAACGCGGCCGAAAGCGCGGCCAACCGTGACCCGACGCTCTGGCCCTTGCTTTACGTGCCCGCGGTGGGTGGCGCGGTGATCGCGCTCTTCATGCTCTGGTGGTCAGGGCGACCCCGGCGCGTCCGGACGCTACGGGAGGGCGCGGCATGACCATCGCGCTCTACCTCGCCCGGCGCTTCGCCAAGAGCTTCCTTGTCGTTGCCGGCAGCTTCTGGGGAATTCTTTTCCTGATCGATATCGTCGAGGAAATCCGCCGCTTTTCCGACGAGGGTCTGACGCTGGTGCAGCTTGCCGTGCTCTCGGCGCTCAACATTCCCTCCACCGTCTACAACATCCTGCCGTTGATCGTGATGCTCTCGGCGGTGGCGCTGTTCATCGCGCTCGCGCGCAGCTCCGAGCTGGTGGTGATCCGCGCGGCGGGCCGCTCGGCCTTGCGGATGCTCGCCGCCCCCTTGGGGGTCGCGCTGATCCTTGGGCTTCTTGCGCTCTTCGTCGGCAATCCACTCGTCTCGGCCACCTCGAAACGCTATGAGAGCCTCGTCGACCACTACACGTCGGGCGGCAATTCCACCGTCTCGATCGGGCGTGAGGGCGTCTGGATGCGTCAGAGCGCGGGCTTGGGCTCGGATGGCAAATCGCTCGCCCAAGCCGTGATCCATGCCGAAAGCGCCAATGGCGATGCGACCACACTGCGCGACGTGACCTTTCTGATTTTCGACCCCGAGCGCGGTCCCGTGCGCCGGATCGACGCGAAAAAGGCCGTTCTGGAACCCGGTCAATGGGTGCTGACGGATGCGAAGGACTGGGCGCTGGGCGCCTCGACTAATCCCGAGCGGGACGCCAAGGCAGTCGCAAGCCTCACGCTGCCTTCGGATCTGACGGTGGCGCGTATCCGTGACAGTTTCGGCAAGCCCTCCTCCGTGCCGATCTGGCAATTGCCCGGTTTCATCGCCTCCCTCGAAGAGGCGGGTTTCTCGGCGCGCCGCCATATCATGTGGTTCCAGATGGAGCTGGCGCTACCGGTACTGCTGGTGGCGATGGTGATGATCGCGGCAAGCTTCACGATGGATCATGCGCGCTTCGGCGGCACGGGGACGAAAGTTCTTTTGGCTCTGGCTGCCGGTCTGGGCTTGTTCTTCCTGCGCAATATCGCGCAAGTTCTGGGCGACAACGGACAGATTCCGATCCTGCTGGCGGCCTGGGCGCCGCCGGTGATCGGATTGATGCTGCCGCTCGCGCGGCTCTTGCACCGGGAGGATGGTTGATGCGGCGGCGGTTGCGCTCTGAGCCCTGGGCTGGGCGTGTCAGTGCCTTGGCGCTGGCCTGCGTGCTCGGGCTTGTCGGGTTTGATCCCGCCCCCGCGCAGGTCACCGAAACAACGGCCGCCCAGGACGTGGCGGATCCTAACGCGATTCCCGCAAGCGAGGAGCTTGCGACGCTGCTGGCCAATCGGGTGCGCATCGAGGACGGCGGCAAGCTGGTCGCCGAGGGCAATGTCGAGGTTTTCTACAAATCGAACCGGCTTTCCGCGACGCGGGTGATCTACGACCAGAAGGAAGACAAGCTCTATCTCGACGGTCCGATCCGGCTGGTGCAGCCGGGACAATCGAGCGCGGTGATCCTCGCCTCCTCGGCCGAACTGTCGACCGATCTGCAAAACGGGTTGCTGCTGAGCGCACGAATGGTGATGGCGCGCGAATTGCAGCTGGCGGCCGCGAAGATCGAACGGCGCGACGGGCGACTGACCGTGATGGACAAGGTCGTCGCCTCCTCCTGCCAGGTCTGCGCAACGAACCCGACCCCGCTTTGGGAGATCCGCGCGAGCCGCGTGATCCATGACGCACAGACCCGCCAGATCGTCTTTCGCGATGCGCAACTGCGCGCAATGGGCGTGCCGATTGCCTATATTCCGCGTCTGCGCATGCCGGAACCGGGCGTCAAGCGCATGTCGGGCTTCCTTCAACCCGAGTTTCGGACCACCACCGGCCTCGGCCCCGGCCTCAAGCTCCCGTATTTCCTGGCGCTCGGGCCCAGCCGTGACCTGACGATCACGCCTTACGTGGCCGCTTCGCGCACCCGCACGCTCGAACTGCGGTATCGGCAGGCCTTCGATTGGGGCAAGATGGAATGGTCGGGCGCACTGAGCAAAGACGATATCATCGCCGACAAGACCCGCGGCTATCTCTTTGCCGATCTCGAGGCGCAATTGCCCCGCGATTTCAAACTGACCGCGCAGCTGCGACTGGTGAGCGATCGCTCCTACCTGCTCAATTACGGCATCTCCGACGAGGATCGTCTCTGGTCGGGCGTCACGCTGGAACGGATCCGCGCCGACGAAATGATCTGGGCGCGCTTCGGCAACACCCATTCGATCCGCGATGGCGAGAGCAATGCGACGCAGCCGATGCTGAGCGGCACCGCAGAATGGGTAAAGCGGTTCGAGCCGGCGGCGCTCGGCGGGATCGCCACGCTGCGGCTTTCGACGCTCGGCAGCCGGCGCGCGGCCTCGAGCGTGCTCGATACCGATGGCGATGGCATCCCGGACGGGCGTGATGTGCTGCGCGGCTCGCTCACCGCCGACTGGCGGCGCAACTGGCTTTTCGGACCGGGGATGCTCGGCTCGATCGAGGCGCAGTTTGCAGGCGATATCATCGAGACCAACGACGATCCCGCTTATCCGCAAACCGTGCTGCGCGGACAGCCGACGCTTGCGGCCGAGCTGCGCTGGCCCTGGGTGAAGACGAGCGGGCGCGCCGCCTACGTGATCGAGCCGATCGCGCAGGTCGTCTGGGCGCCGAACCGATTGAGCGCCTCGCCCAACGAGGACAGCCAGTTGCCCGAATTCGACGAAGGCAACCTGTTCTCGCTTACCCGCTTTCCCGGCGAGGATCTGCGCGAGACGGGGTTGCGCGCCAATCTTGGTCTGAGCTGGACCCGTTATGACAGCTCGGGTTGGTCGCTGGGCATCGCGGCGGGGCGTGTCTTTCGCCAGCGCGATCTTGACCAGTTCACCCCCGGCACCGGTCTCGCCGGAATTCGTTCGGATTGGCTTCTCTCGACCCATCTGAGCACCGCGAACGGGTTGACGCTCTCGAACCGGGCGCTGTTCGACGACACGCTCACAATGTCGCGAGACGAGTTGCGCCTCGCCTGGGCAACGGATCGGTACGATATCGCTGCGGGTTATCTTTGGCTCGAGGCAAACCCCGCCGAGGGGCGCGACACCGACATGTCCGAACTGATGCTCGATACCGGCTGGAATTGGGGCAATGGCTGGTCGGGTACATTCGGCACCCGCTACGACTTCACCGCAGAGCGTGCGGCCAAGGCCAACCTCGGCCTGCGCTACACCAATGAATGCCTCGCGGTTGATCTTTCCCTCTCGCGCCGCTTCACTTCCTCTACTAGTGTAAGCCCCGAGACCGCATTCGGACTCTCGGTCCAGTTGGTTGGCTTCGGGGCGGGCGACGGCGGTCCGGTGCGCCAGACCTGCGGACGCTGAGGCGAACGAGAAGACAACAGGCCGGCCAGGCCGCGAATGAACGAGACGAAACGGACAGGCACGCGATGACGATGATGACCCGACTGCTCACCCTTCTGGCTCTGGTACTGACCTTGCCACTCGCGCCGCGTGTCGCAATGGCGCAAGCGGGCAATTACACCCCGGTGATCACCGTGAACGGCCTTGGCATCACCGATTACGAGATCGACCAGCGCGAGAAATTCCTCAAGCTTCTCGGCACGCCCCAATCGACCCGTGAGGATGCCGAGAAGGCACTGATCGAGGATCGGCTGCGGATGTGGGCGGGCAAGCAGCTTGGCATGAAAATGAATGACGAGGCGCTCACGCGCGGGATGGCCGAGTTTGCCAGCCGGGGCAAACTCTCGACCGAACAATTCATCACGCTGCTTGGCCAGAATGGCATCGACCCGAACACCTTCCGCGATTTCGTGTCCGCCGGGGTGATCTGGCGCGAAGTGGTGCGTGCGCGTTTCGCACCGCTGATCAATGTCACCTCGGCCGAAGTGGATCGCGCCATGATGCCCGAAAGCCAGACCGGCAAGGGCGTGAAGGTTCTGATCTCGGAAGCGATCATCCCCGCCCCGCCGGGTCAGGAAGCGGCGGCGATGGCGCAGGCGCGCGAGCTGTCGGCGGCCAAAGGCGATGGCGCCTTCGCTGCGCTCGCGCGGAAATACTCGGCTGCGCCGACGCGCGATCGTGGCGGGCGCCTCGAATGGATGCCGATCGACAAGCTGCCCGCGCAGCTGCGCGGTCCTGTCCTCGCGCTCAAGCCCGGCAATGCTACTGGCCCGATCCAGCTCAACGGGGCTGTGGCCGTGTTCATGCTGCGCGCGATCGGCGATGGCGATGCGCCCTCCGCCCCGCAGGACCTGAGCTACATGACGCTGAACCTCGGCGCCTCGGGCAGCGCGCAGGCGGCGAAGCTCGCCGCGCAGGCCGCTGCCGATGCGCGCGTGTGCAACCAGCTTTACACCGTCGCGAAAGGCCTGCCCGAAACCGCGATCACGTTGCATGCGAAGGTAGCGCAATCGGAGATCCCGACCGATGAGGCGCTTGCCCTCGCTCAGCTCGATCCGGGCGAGACCCAGATCCTGAAGCGCGGTGGCAGCGATGTGCTCGTGATGTTGTGCGCACGCAACGTGGCCGACACCAAGGACGCGCCCGCCCCCGACCGCAAGCAGGTTCGCGCCTCGCTCGAGGATCAGGCGCTCGGCGCTTACGCGACGGGCTATCTCGCTGATCTCGAGGCCGAAGCGGTGATCGTGCGGAAATGAGCCCGCGCGACACAGACCGCCCGGTCATCCTGAGCTGCGGTGACCCCTCCGGGGTTGGCCCGGAACTGGCCGCGCGCGCCTGGGAGCATTTCGGTGCGCGTCTGCCTTTCGTTTGGATCGGTGACCCTTCTCACCTGCCGCGCGGCACGAAGATCCGCGAGATCGAGCGCGTCTCTGACGCCGTGACCCATGCCAGCGCGGGCCTGCCCGTGCTGCCGCACGCCTTTCCCGCCGCCGCCATTCCCGGTCAGCCCGATCCCGCCAATGCAAAATCGGTCGTCGACGTGATCGCGCGTGGTGTCGATCTGGTGATGCGTGGCGAGGGCGCGGCGCTCACCACCGCACCGATCAACAAGAAGGCGCTGCATGACGGGGCGGGTTTTGCCTTTCCCGGTCACACAGAATTTCTCGCCCATCTCGCAGGGGTCGACCGCGTGGTGATGATGCTCGCCAGCTCGCGCAGCACGCCGCCGCTTCGGGTCGTGCCCGCCACGATCCATATCGCTTTGCGCGATGTGCCCGAGGCCTTCACCCCGGCTCTGCTGCGCGAGACCGTCCGCATCACCGCCGAAGGATTGCGGCGCGATTTCGGGCTCCAGACGCCGCGCATCGCGATTGCCGGGCTCAACCCCCATGCCGGAGAAGGCGGTGCGATGGGATGCGAGGAGCGCGACTGGATCGCCGACACGATCGCGGGGCTGCGTGAAGAGGGTTATGCGCTCGCAGGGCCGCTGCCCGCCGACACGCTGTTCCACGAGCGCGCGCGTCAGGGCTATGACGCGGCGATCTGCGCTTATCACGACCAGGCACTGATCCCGATCAAGACGCTCGATTTCGATGGCGGCGTGAACGTCACGCTTGGCCTGCCCTTCATCCGCACCTCCCCCGATCACGGCACGGCCTACGATATCGCCGGTCAGGGGCGTGCGAACCCCGCCTCGCTGATTGCGGCGCTCGAAATGGCCGCGCGCATGGGCGCGGCGCGGAGGGGCTGAGATGGCCACGATCGACGGGCTGCCGCCGCTACGCGAGGTTCTGCAAACGCATGATCTCGTGGCGAAGAAGAGCCTCGGGCAGAACTTCCTGCTGGATCTGAACCTGACGGCAAAGATCGCGCGCTCGGCGGGCGATCTGACGGGCGCGGATGTGCTGGAGATCGGGCCCGGCCCCGGCGGGTTGACGCGTGGACTTCTGGCTGAGGGGGCACGCAAGGTGCTCGCGATCGAGAAGGACAGCCGCTGCCTGCCCGCGCTGGCCGAAATCGCGGCCGCCTATCCGGGTCGTCTTGAAGTGATCAATGGCGATGCGCTGGAGGTCGACCCGCTCGCCCATCTTACGCCCCCGATCAAGATCGCTGCGAACCTGCCCTATAACGTGGGCACCGAGCTTTTGGTGCGTTGGCTAACGCCGAAACACTGGCCGCCCTTCTGGGAGAGCCTGACGCTGATGTTCCAGAAAGAGGTGGCCGAGCGGATCGTCGCAAAACCCGGCACCAACCATTACGGCCGCCTTGCGATCCTCGCGCAGTGGCGTGCCGAGGCGAAGATCGTGATGAGCCTGCCGCCCGAGGCGTTTACCCCGGCGCCAAAGGTCCATTCGGCGGTGGTGCATCTGCGCGCCCTGCCCGAGCCGCGCTACCCGGCCAATGCCGCGACCCTGAGCCGCGTCGTGGCCGCGGGCTTCAATCAGCGCCGCAAGATGCTGCGCGCCTCGCTCAAGGGCGTGGCACCGGATATCGAGGCGAAACTCGAGCAAGCCGGGATCGCGCCCACGGAGCGGGCCGAGAAGGTGACACTGGAGCAATTCTGCCGACTGGCGCGGATCGTCGACGGTCAGGAATGATCCGCGCGGCTCGTGCGGAAGATCTAGATCGCATCGTGGTAATCACCGAAGCAGCCTTTCGCCCCTATATTGCGCGCATCGGTCGCCCGCCCGCACCGATGTTGGCCGATCGTCGCTCTGAGCTTGCGCATCTCTGGGTCTGCGAAAATGCCGATGAAATCGTTGGCTATGTCGGCCTGATCGCCCAGGACGGGCCGCGTGTCGCCTTGCAGATCGAGCCAATTGCTGTTGATCCTGCGAAGCAGGGGCAAGGGATCGGTGGGAAGATGATGGCCTTCGCCGAGGCGCACGCTCTTTCACTCGGGGCCGACCGCTTGATGCTGTACGTCAATGCCGCAATGAGCGAGAGCCGCGCGCTCTATGCGCATCTCGGCTTTCTCGAGACCGATCGCCGTGTGGAAGACGGGTTTGACCGGGTCTTTCTTGAAAAAGCCCTGCCTCGGTGACCCAAGGCGAGTTACGACATCAAAAAAGGCCCGCCAGTCCGGCGGGCCTTTTATCTCGTTCGTCAGGGAAACCGCTTATTCGCCCGATGCCTCGGGGGGCGCGGTTTCCACTGCCACTTCAGCCTTTTCAGCTTTGGGCGCACGCGGTTTGCGCGGTGCGCGCGGGCGTTTCGGCTTCTCGGCTTTTTCCGCCTTCTCGGCGGGAGCCTCTGTCGGAGCGGCTTCGGCGCGGCTTTCGGGGGTCTCGACGAGGCTCGAGCCATCCTCTTCGGGCTCGGGCATCGGCGGCATCATCGAGGCGCCCTGATCAGCGGTCTCCTGGCTCCGCTCCTCGCGCTCGGGGCGCTCGTTGCGATGGCCGTCCTGGCCGTTGCCACCCTGACCGTTGTTCTGGTGGTTTTGTTGGTTCTGCTGACGCTGCTGGTTACGCGCTTCCTGTTCGCGGGCCTGCTCTTTCTGGGCCTCGCCGAGCATGCGGGTGTAGTGTTCGGCATGCTGAAGGAAGTTCTGCTCGGCCACGCGGTCGTTGCCAAGTTGCGCGTCACGGGCGAGCGCGAGGTATTTGTCGATGATCTGCTGGGGCGTGCCACGCACTTTCCCCTCGGGACCGGAGCTGTCAAACACCCGGTTGACGATGTTGCCCATCGACCGCTGACGGTTCGACTTGTTACGCGAACGGGATTTCGAAGATCTCATGGCTTTCGTTTTTCTGGCCCGGTTACGCCGGGCTTGAGGAATCTGGCCGAAGGAAACTGGCCTTGCGTGAGGGCGCGCCGTCCTGAGCAATATTGCCCGGTTTGGCATCGTCACCCGCGCTGTGAAGCTGAGCTGTGCGGGGGATAGCAATCCACGCTGCACAGTTTTGACTAAACATGCGTAGGGTGGGCTTTCAAGTCGGAAAATGTGTCAATTCCACGTTTTCCCCGGATTTCCATAGGTTTTGCGCGAATTTGCGCTCAACTGGCACCACAATCGTCGGTCTTGCCGGGCTTGTGCGCCAAGATGACGCGGTCGCGCCCGTCGAGATCCTTCCGCGTCTCGATCTGTTCAAACCCTTGCTCGGCCAGAAGGTCGGTGACTGCGGCCGCCTGCGTCGGGCCGATCTCGAGCACGATCCGCCCGCCCGCCATGAGCCGCGCCGGCGCGCCGCGCGCAATCGCGCGATAGGCATCGAGACCGTCACCGCCGGGGGTCAGCGCGGAGTGCGGCTCCCACTCGCGCACATCGCGCGAAAGCCCGTCCATCTCGGCTTGCGCAATATAGGGTGGGTTCGACACGATCAGGTCGAACCGTCCGGGCACGGCGGAAAACCAGTCGGATTGCTGGAACTTCGCGCGTTTCACAACCCCAAGCGCGGTGGCGTTTTCTCTCGCGACGTCGAGCGCTGCGGGCGAAAGATCCATGCCGGTGCCCGCGGCGAAGGGCATGGATTTCAGGAGCGAGATCAGGATACAGCCGGTACCGGTTCCCAGATCGAGCACATGGACGAAAGGTCGTTCGAGCGCCACCTGAACGAGGATTTCGGTCTCCGGACGCGGGTCGAGCGTATCGCGGGTCACGCGGAATTCATGCCCCCAGAACAGGCGTTTGCCGGTGATCTGGGCAACGGGTTGATGGGCCTCGCGCGCGGCGATCGCAAGATCGAGGCGGCCAATGGCGTCCTCGGGCATCGGATCGTGCAACGCAAGTGTCAGGCGGTCGGGCCCAATGCCAAGCGCATGCGCCAACAGCCTGCGGGCATCGCCCGGCGCGCCCTCGATCCCCGCCTCTTTCAGGCGTCGGGTCGCGGCGATCAGCGCCTCTTGCGCCTTCACCCTTCCATCTCCGCGAGCTTGGCCGCCTGATCGTCCGAAATCAGTGCATCGATCACCTCGTCGATCTCGCCTTCCATTACTTTATCAAGGGAATAGAGGGTGAGATTGATGCGATGATCCGTGAGCCGGCCTTGCGGGAAATTATAGGTCCGGATGCGTTCCGAACGGTCCCCCGAGCCGACCTGCGACTTGCGCGTCTCGGCGCGTTCGGAGGCCGCGCGATCGCGTTCGGCCTCGAAGAGCCGCGCGCGCAGCACCGCCATCGCATTGGCGCGGTTCTGGTGCTGGGATTTCTCGGAAGAGGTGACGACGATCCCGGTCGGGATATGGGTGATCCGCACCGCCGAGTCGGTGGTATTGACGTGCTGGCCACCCGCCCCGGACGCCCGCATCGTGTCGATCCGGATATCGGAGGCGGGGATCTCGATATCGACGTCCTCGGCCTCGGGCAGAACCGCCACGGTAGCGGCAGAGGTGTGGATCCGTCCCCCGGCTTCGGTCTCGGGCACGCGCTGAACCCGGTGCACGCCGCTCTCGAATTTCATGCGTGCAAAGACGCCCTCGCCCTCGATCCGGGCCACCGCTTCCTTGACGCCGCCCAGCTCTGTCTCGGTCAGCTCCATCAGGTCGAAACGGCAGCCATGTTTCTCGGCATATTTCTGATACATCCGCAGCAGGTCACCTGCGAAGAGCGCGGCTTCCTCGCCGCCCGTGCCAGGCCGGATTTCGAGAATGGCGGGGCGCGCATCCGCGGCATCTTTCGGCAAGAGCGCAAGGCGCAGGGCCTGTTCCATCTCAAGGATGCGAGATTTGAGGCGCGGCAGTTCTTCTTCGGCGAGATCGCGCATCTCTGGATCGGCGAGCCAGCCCTCGGCCTCGGCCAGATCGGCCCGTGCCTGTCGCCAGGCTTCGATCTCGGTCACGACCGGTTTGAGTTCCGAATATTCGCGGCTGATTTCGGCGATCTTGCCCGGATCCGCGCCCGCGTTGAGCTGCGCCTCGAGGTACTCGAAGCGCATGAGGATCTGGTCGAGTTTCTCTTCAGGCAACATGGGCATCGGTTTGGCGCGAAGCGCGGGGGGCGTCAAGCCGCGATGGCGTCACGGGGCACGAGCCTTTCGCGGGAGCCACCGCGTAACAAAGAGATGACGCAGCCCCCTGCCCTCTGCTACACCGCCACCGGGAAAGATCCGAGGGGGGAATGAGATGATCCGCAACCTGATCGCCGCGAGCCTGTTCGCGCTCACCGCGACGCCCGCGCTTGCGCAGGATAACTTGGCCGCCATCGAGGCGATGAACGAATATCTGATGTTCTCGGAAGAATTCGACGGGATCATCCTGCCCGAACAGATCGACGAGGCGATTTTCAACAGCGTTCAATTCATCGACGTGCGCACCCCCGACGAATTCGAGACCGGATCCATCCCCGGCGCGGTCAATATCGGCTGGCGCGAAGTTCTCGACCGGATCGATGAGATCCCGGAAACGCAAAAGACCATCGTGTTCTGCAATACCGGCGCGCGCTCGTCGCAGGCGACTTTCGCGTTGCGCGTGGCAGGGCGTAAGAATGTCGTCGTGATGCAGAACGGCTTTGACGGCTGGAAGGAATGGGCCGCCTACAAGCCCGAGTGAGGCGGTTTGCCTTGCCTGCGATCACATCTCGACGGGCAGCGACCGCGCCTCCCTTTACGCTTCTCGCGCAATGACCTAGATAAACAGTCGAGAAATAGGCGCCCCGATTGATTGCACCGGGCGCAAACCGCGAAAGAGGCCCCGATGACCGCCACGCCAGAAGAGCCGCTCGAAGGCACGCCGCTGATCAAGCCCTCGACCACCGATCACCCGCTCTACGAGAAGGTCGTGGAGGCCTGCCGCACGGTCTATGACCCGGAAATCCCGGTGAATATCTATGATCTGGGCCTTGTCTACACGATCGAGATCAGCCCCGAGAATGACGCGAAGGTGATCATGACACTGACCGCGCCGGGCTGCCCGGTGGCGGGCGAGATGCCGGGTTGGGTGCATGATGCGGTGGCCTGCGTGGAGGGGCTGCGTGATGTCGACATCGAGATGACCTTCGATCCGCAATGGGGCATGGACATGATGTCGGACGAAGCGCGTCTGGAGCTGGGCTTCATGTGACTTGGGGCGTGGGGGCTCTGCCCCCGCTCGCGTGCCGCGAGCCCCCCCGAGATATTTTCATCAAGAAGAAGGGGGCGGTCGCGCTCCCTTTTTGCATTTTCGCACAAGGGGTCGCGCGCGGGTGCGCTTGTCCGTCGCCCGTCCCGCCCCATTTCAACGTGCCGATGCGCAAACCCAATGAGAGGACTTGCATGACCGATACGCTTTTCACCCCCGCCAAGCTCGGCGCGATCGAGATCGCGAACCGTTTCGTGATGGCGCCGCTGACCCGCAACCGCGCGCCCGATCTCGTCCCGACCGATCTGACGGTCGAATATTATCGTCAGCGCGCTGGCGCCGGGATGATCGTCACCGAGGGGACGCAGATCTCGCCGATGGGTCAGGGCTATGCCTGGACGCCGGGGATTTACAACGACGACCAGGTCGCGGGCTGGAAGAAGGTCACCGAGGCCGTGCATGGCGCGGGCGGCAAGATCGTGGCGCAGCTCTGGCATGTCGGCCGGATCTCGGTGCCGCAGCTGCTGAACGGACGTGACCCGGTGGGGCCGTCGGCAATCTCGGCAGGCGCCAAGACCTTTGACGGTGAAGGCTTCGTCGAAACGACCACGCCCCATGCGCTGAGCGTCGAGGAAATCGCGGCGACGATCGAGGAGTACCGCAAGGCGGCCGAGAACGCGAAAGCCGCGGGCTTCGACGGGGTCGAGATCCACGCGGCAAATGGCTACCTGATCGATCAGTTCCTGCGCGACACCTCGAACACGCGCGCGGACGAATATGGCCGGTCGATCGAGAACCGCACGCGTTTCCTGCGCGAAGCGGTTGCGGCCGTCGTGGGCGTCTGGGGTCCGGGCCGGGTCGGTATCCGTCTCTCGCCCTGGTCAAATGCCAACAATGTCGGCATCGACAGCGATACGCCCGCGCTGTTCGCGGCGGTGGTCGATTTCCTCAATACGCAGGATATGGCCTTCGTGCATCTCGTGGAAGGCCAGACCGGCGGCCCGCGCGAGTGGCCGGAGGGCGGGATCGAGACGCTGCGCGCCCAGATCAAGGCGCCTTACATCGCCAATAACGGCTTCACCAAGGAGATGGCCGAAGCGGCGCTGGCCGACGGGGCCACGGCGGTGGCCTTTGGCAAGCTCTTCATCGCGAACCCGGACCTGCCGAAGCGTTTCGAGACCGGCGCCGCGCTCAACGAGCCGAACCCGGCGACCTTCTATGGTGGCGGGGCCGAAGGATATACGGATTATCCTTTCCTCGACTGACACGCTTGAACGTCTCGATGAATGCGGGCTTTCGGGCCCGCATTTTCGTTTCCGAGCCGGTTGATCGATCGGCTCAGGAAAGCGGTTTATCCGCCGGGCCGCCCAGCAGTCCGATTGCCTCATCCACGGATTGAAAGACGAATTTCGCGCCGAGGCTTGTCAGCAATCCGCTCCGGGCGAGGTCTTCTTGCGCATGGGGCGCTTCGAGCCGCGCCAAGGCGACAACAAGACCGCGCCCACGCAACTCCTCGATCAGGGCACGAAGACGGTCCGCGCCGGTCAGGTCTACCGCGAGCACGCCCGCGCATTCCAGCACCACGAGATGCGCCCCCGGCATCGCCGCAACGTGGCGACGGATCCCGCTCATGATGCCCGAAGCATTGGCGAAATTGATCGGCGAGGTGATGCCAAGGACCAGAACGCCTTCATAGCGCTCGGGCTCTTCGTCGCTTGCCGGGCGCCGCCACCAGACGGTCGTGCCGGGCACGTTATGCAGTTCGACCACCTGCGACTGGAAGAGCGGCATCGAGGCATAGACGAGCGACAGCAGGATCGCGATCGGCAGGCCGTATTGCAGCGGCAGAAGGATGACGAGCCAAGTTGTCGCCACCGCGATCGCCCCTTCCGAGGAACTGCGCCGGATCAGGTCGGGCAAATGCGCCGAGCTCAGCAGATGCAGCGCGATATAGCTCAATACACCTGCGAGGGCGGCGGCAGGAAGATCGCTGAGTATCCCCGCGCCGAAGACGAGAAGCACCACGCCGATCACCGCCGCCGCGAGCCCTGCGAGCTGCGAGCCCGCGCCGCTTTCGCGCAGGATCTGGGTACGCGGCGGGCTCGAATTGACGCCGAACCCGCCTGCCCCGGCCGCCGCCAGATTGGCAAGTGCCAATGCGCCGAATGCGTTGCGCCTCTCGGTCGGGGAATCGGCGCCGCTCGCGCGCAGCACGACCGTGGTCTGCGACAGGCACAGGAACGCGATGGAGATGGCCGCGGGCAGCAGGTCGATTGCACGCGCGGCGGACGAAGAGGGCCAATGCAGCCCCGCATCGCCCGCAACGCCGCGGATGCGAGGGAAGATCTCGCCCGTCGGGTCGGCGAAGATAGCAACGGCGATCGCACAGATCAAAGCGATCAGCGGAACAGGAAACCGGCGGTTCACGGAGGCGCCGATGACGCAGGCCAGCGTGATCAATGCAGCCATGACGAAGGGCGCGAGCCGGGCTTCACCGAAGGCGTGCCAAAGCGCGCGCATGGTCTCGATCGGGCTTCCGGGCGGCAGCGACAGCCCCAGCGCCACCGGCAGACGGCCCACCAGGATATGCACCGCGATGCCGGCGAGCATCCCGGCGGTCACGGGCTTCGACAACAGCTCTGCCACCCATTCGAGGCGCAAAAGCCAGACCGCGAGCAACATTGCCCCCACCATACCTGCCAGAAGCGCCGCATCGCCCGGAAGCGCGCCTATCGTGGCGAGCGCGGTGGCGATGAGCGGCGCGATGGTCGAATCCGCGCCGACGGAGAGCGTCGGGTTGCGCCCGACCAGCACCATCACCACGGACGCCACGGCGAAGACGATCAGCCCCTGCGCTGCGGGAAGCCCCGCGAGCTGCGCGGTGGCGAGCTGTTCGGGGATCGCGATCGCGGCCAGTGTCAGCGCGGCGAACAGATCCGCGCGCGGCGCAAAGCTCCGCAGGCTCGGGAAAACGGGCAGGCTCGGGCGCATCTTTCGGCAGGGCTCCGCAAAAACCGGGGGTCTTCATGACGTGTTAGGCCATCGCGCAGGATCGGTCCATCGCCTCACCGCGCTCAGCTTGCCTGTGCAACCCCGCACGCAGAGCGACCCTTGGAAATTCCCTCTGCGCGCATTAGGTTTGGGGGCGAAGGAGACCGCGCCCCATGTTCAACGTTCCCGGACAAGATCCCGTCACCCTGACCGATGCCGCCGTCGCGCAGATCGCCAAGCTCATGTCGCGTGAAAACGCGGCCGGCTTCCGCATCGGCGTCAAAAAGGGCGGCTGCGCGGGCATGGAATACACGATGGAAGTCGCGGCCGAGGCCGGGCCCATGGATATCGTCGTCGAGAAAGGGCCCGCCCGGGTTCTCATCGCGCCGATGGCGCAGATGTTCATGCTCGGCACCGAGATCGACTACGAGACCGGTCTGCTGGAGAGCGGTTTCAAGTTCCGCAACCCGAACGTGGTCGAAGCCTGCGGCTGTGGCGAGTCGATCAAGTTCCGCGACATGGAAGCGGACGAGACGGCGCAAGAGAGCTGATCCGCGCCCGCGCCAATTTGCCCTTTGCGAGCGGACGCGCCCTGTCCTAATCTCCCGCGTAACGATATCAGGGAGAGAGAGACCACATGCGCAAGAAACTTGCTGCCGGCAACTGGAAGATGAACGGGCTCAAGGCCGACCTGCACGAGGTCTCGGCGCTGATCGAAGCCCATCCCCACCCGAAATGCGACGTGCTGCTGTGCCCGCCCGCGACCCTTATTGCGGGGATGTCGATGACGGCGGCGGGCCGGATCGCGGTGGGCGGCCAGGATTGCCACATGCGCAGCTCGGGCGCGCATACGGGCGACATTTCCGCGCAGATGATCCGCGATGCGGGCGGCTCCCACGTGATCCTGGGCCATTCCGAGCGCCGTGCCGATCACCATGAAACCGACGTGATCGTGCGTGCAAAGACCGAGGCCGCGATCGAGGCGGAACTCGTCGCGGTGGTCTGTGTGGGCGAAACGGAGGCACAGCGCGATGCGGGCGAAACGCTGACCCTGATCGGCAACCAGCTCAAGGGCTCGCTGCCCGATCACGCGACCGCCGCCAATACCGTCATCGCCTACGAGCCCGTCTGGGCGATTGGCACTGGCCGCACCCCGACGCTCGAACAGATCGCGGAAGTCCATGATTTCATGCGCGAACAACTCATCAAACGCTTCGGCTCGGAGGGTGACGGGATGCGGCTGCTCTACGGTGGCTCTGTGAAGCCGTCGAACGCGGCCGAGATTTTCGCGGTCTCGAATGTCGATGGCGCGCTGGTTGGCGGTGCCTCGCTCAAGGCCGCAGATTTCGGCGCCATCATCGAGGCGCTTTCGGCCAGCTGACCGGGCATTTACACCCGACCAACGTCTTGCCGCCCGGTCTTCAGGCCGGGCGGTTTTTTGTTGCCGTAGCCATATTTGGGTCAGTCCAACTCGGGTTTGAGCGATCATGTCAAAGCACATATCGGGGTCGCCAAGTGGGATCTCTTCGACCATAGTGCCGGCAAGGACATGCAACAGGGCGGACAAGACAGATGACGACAGCGGGCGGATTCGTTCGGCGGGCTTTGATGGTGGCGGTGCCGGCGGCACTTGGCGTGGTCGCGATCTATTACGCGGGCAATCTCAAGAGCTTGCCCGAACCCACCGAGGTGAAGCGCAATCCGACGCCGGTGCGGGTCATCACGCTCGAACCGATCGATCTGGTGCCGCGTGTCAGCGGCTATGGCACGATCGCGCCGGTGCGCGAATGGCGCGCGGTGGCGCGGATCGAGGGAGAGGTGACCGAGGTCGCCCATCCGCTCGCGCCCGGAGATATCGTGCCGGCCGGAACGCTCGTGTTTCGGATTGACGACAGCGATCTGAAACTCGATCTGGCCAATATCGACGCGCAACTGGCTGCCTCGAAGGTGAAGGATGACACGGTCACGGCCAGCCTCGCGCTGGCGCAATCCGATCTCGCGCTGGTGCAGGAAGATCTCAAGCGTCAAGAGCGGCTCAACAGCCAGGGCGTGGTGACCCAAGCCGCACTGGAGGCCACGCGCCGGCAGGAACTGACCGCCCGCACCAAGGTTACCGAACTTGAAAACCAGATCACCCTGAACGGTGCCGAACGCGAGGTTCTGGGCACCCAACGCGCCTCTCTCGAACGCTCGATCGGGTTTGCCGAGATCCGCGCACCCTATGATCTGCGCGTGGCCTCGATCAGCGCCGATCTGGGGCAATATGTCAGTCGCGGTCAGGTCATGATGACCGGCGAAGGCACCGAGGCCGTTGATATTTCGGCGCAATTCCCGATTGGTCGGATCGGCCCACTGCTGCGGCTTGCCGGTGAGGGAACCGAAGTCACGGATCTCAAGGCGAAGGTGAAACTTCCCGCGCCCGAGCATCAGGTCGTCTGGCATGCAAAAGTCGAGCGGATGGGCGAAGCAATTGATGAGCGCACGCAAAGCGCCCCTGTCGTCGTCCGTGTCGAAGACCCGCAGAGCCAGAGCGTGGCGGGCGAGCGCCCTCCTCTGCGCCGCAACATGGTCATGGAGGTCGAGCTTTCCGCCCCCAAGCGCAAGGCGCTCGTGGTCCCGGTCGAAGCGGTGCAAAACGGCATGGCGCTCGTCGTCTCGGCTGAAGGTGTTTTGGAGAAGCGCCCTGTGACGACCGGTTTCGTCTCGGGCGATATCGCGGTGGTGACGAACGGGCTCAAGCCGGGCGATCAGCTTGTCGTAACCGACCCGTCGATAGCGGTCCCGGGCATGGCGGTGAAGCCGCTCGAGGATGATGCGCGCAAGGCCGAGATCATTGCCGAGGCGTTGGGACAGGCAGCGCAGGCGCCCAAGCCCGGCTCGGGCGGCGGCGCAGGCGGCGGCAAGAACAAAGAGGCCGCGCAATGATCCGTCTGTTTGCGGGCCACCGCACGGCGGCCAATATCCTGATGATCGCGATCTCGGGGCTGGGGCTGCTTGCCCTGCCGTTGATGCAGCGCGACACCTTCCCCGAGACGCCGCCCTCTGATGTCTCGGTGCGCATCACCTATCCGGGCGCGGCCCCGGCCGAGGTCGAGACCGGGATCTGTACCGTGCTCGATCCGGTGCTGATGAAGGTCGAGAACCTCGCCAAGCTGACATGTCTCGCACGCGAAAACGCAGCCCAGGTCACCGCCGAGATGATCGAAGGCGCGGACATGACGCGCTTTTACAACGACATCAAGGATGCGGTGGACGGGGTGACCTCCTTCCCCGCGAAGGTCGATGATCCGGTGACGCAGATCGTCGAGCGGGTGGCCTCGGTGTCCTCTGTCGCAGTGACCGGACCGAAGGATCCGGCGGTTCTTTACGCCTATGCCCAGCATCTCGCCGATCAGCTACGCGCCGATCCCGCGATCTCGCAGGTCGACGTGAACGGGTTCTCCGATCGTGAGATCGCCATCGAGTTCGACCGCGCGGCACTGGAGCGCTACGGCCTCGACATGACCGAGATCGGCACAGCGCTCGCGCGCTACAGCCTCGATATGCCCGCGGGTACACTGGAGGGGCGCTCGGGTGACACCGCGATCCGCTTCCTTGGTGAAAAACGCACCCCGCAGGAGTTGGGCCAAATCCCGATCGCGGGCAGCGCAACGGGCGGCGAAGTGCGCCTGGGCGACGTGGCCAAGATCACCGCCGGGTTCTCCGACCCCGCGCAGGCCACCTATTTCGATGGCCAGCGCGCAGCGATCGTGGCGGTGTCGAAGACCGCCTCGCAGGATGCGCTGAAGGTGAAAGCCGCCCTCGATCGGCAGCTCGACAAGGCCCGCGCCGAGGCGCCTGGCAATATCACCCTCTCGATCTCGCAGGATTCCACCCAGAACATCCGCGAGCGCCTTCGCATCATCGGCACGAACGGTTTTCAGGGTCTGATCCTCGTCTTGGTGGCGATGTGGCTCTTCTTCGGGCTGCGCATGTCCTTCTGGGTCGCAATGGGCCTGCCGGTGAGCTTCCTCGGCGCGATCTTCGCGATGCAGATGCTGGGCTACACGATCAACATGATGACGATGGTGGCGCTTCTGGTTGCGACGGGTCTGTTGATGGACGATGCGATCGTGATCTCGGAAAACATCGTGCGCCGGCGCCAAATGGGCGAGAGCGCGCAAAAGGCCGCGGTCAACGGGGTAATGCAGGTGGGGCCCGGCGTGCTGGCCTCGTTCCTGACGACCGCGATGATCATCGGCCCGCTGAGCTTCCTGTCGGGCAATATCGGGGCGCTTCTGAAATACATCCCGATCGTGCTCTTGCTGACGCTGACGATCTCGCTGATCGAAGCCTTCCTGATCCTGCCGGCCCATATGCGCCACTCGCTGCATGGCGATCTGCGTCCGGGCCGGGTCAACCGTGCGGTCAATGGCGCCTTCGACAAGCTGCGCGACGGGATCATCGTGCCACTGGCCGAACGCGCACTACGCTATCGTTACCTGACGATCGGGCTCGCGATCCTGGTCGTCTCCCTCTCGGTCGCGCCGTTCACCGGGGGCTTCATCAAGTTCCAGAGCTTCCCGACACTGGAAAGCGACACGGTCGAGGCGCGCTTGCTTCTGGCCGAAGGCTCGCCGCTCGTCCGCACAGAGGCGCGGGTCGCCAAGGTGGTCAAAGCGCTCGAACAGCTCAATGAAGAGCTCACCCCCGAGCAGCCCGATGGCCAGCAGTTGGTGCAGAGCTATACGATCACCTATGGCGTCAATGCCGACAGCCCGAGCAGCGGGCCCAATATGGCCACCGTCAGCGCGGCGCTGCTGCCAGCGGGCACGCGGACGACCGAGGTGGGCAAGATCCTCGACACCTGGAAGAAGCTCGTGGGGCAGATGCCCGACATGGCCGCCTTCCGGATCACCGACAAGGAACGCGGCGCGGGCGGCAAGCCGATCGACCTTCTGCTCGAGGGCGATAACCTTGATGATCTCGCGATCACCGCACGCGAGTTGCGCAAGTTCTTCCGGGGCTTCGATGGCGTGCGCGATGTGACTTTCGATCTGCAACCCGGCAAACCCGAGATCGTGGTGCGGATGCGTCCGGCGGCTGCGAACCTCCTGGGCGTGACGCCACAGGCGCTCGCGACCGAGCTGCGCGCGGCTTTTCGGGGCGACAGCGCGGTGAGCTTTGCCGATGCCTATGGGCAGGTCGATGTCGTGGCACGCTTGGCACCGTCCGAGCGTCAGACGCTGAGCGACGTGCTGGCGCTGCGCGTACCGGGCGCGAATGGTGCGCTGGTGCCGCTTTCGGCGGTGGCCAATGTCACCGAAACGCGCGGGTTCAACACAATCACCCACGTGAACGGACAGCGCGCGGTCTCTGTGCAAGGCTCGATCAATCCGGCGGTCGCCAATGCGCGTGAACTGATGGCGGCGATGCGTGCCGATTACCTGCCGCAACTGGCGCAGAAACGTCCCGGCATCAAGGTACTCGTTCTGGGCGAAGAGGAGGACACGGCAACGACCGGGGCTTCTTTGGCGCGCTACATGACGGCAGGCGTGGTGGGCGTCTATCTGCTGCTGGCCTTCTACATGTCGAGCTTCATCCGCCCGATCGCGGTCATTGCGGCAGTGCCGCTGAGCCTCGTGGGCGTGATGTGGGGACATATGGCCCTTGGCATGCAGATTTCGCTGCCGAGCCTCGTGGGACTTGCGACACTCGCCGGCGTCGTGGTGAACAACTCGATCCTGCTCGACGCTTTCATCGGCGAGCGGCGCGCCGCCGGGGCCGATATCATCGAGGCAGGCCGCGAGGCCGTGCGCGATCGCTTCCGCGCGATCTTCCTGACCTCGCTGACGACGATCGTCGGTCTCGGGCCGCTCCTCTTCGAGCAAAGCACGCAGGCGCAATTCCTGCGCCCCATCGTTGCGAGCCTCGCTTTCGGCCTGACGGCGGCGACGATCCTGTCGCTCTTCGTCACCCCAGCGCTGCTGGCGATCCTCGAGGATTTCGGGGTGAAACTGGCGGCGAAGGATAAGGACGACGACACCGCGCCGCCGCTGCCCGACCCTGTCACGAAGGCCTGAACCCTGCGCTTCTGCGCGCGGCGCCGATTGCATGGCGCCGCGCGTCACCTATATCTGCCTCGCTTGGATCACCTCAGGTGAAAGGACGCGAGAGCGCATGGGATACGTCAAGACCGGGATGCTGATGGCCGCGATGACGGCCTTGTTCATGGGGCTGGGCTACCTGCTGGGCGGCACCGGCGGGATGATGATCGCGCTGGTCGTGGCCGCCGGGATGAACGCCTTTTCGTGGTGGAATTCCGACAAGATGGTCCTGCGGATGCACAACGCCCATCCGGTGGGGCCAAATGACCGCTCGGGCCTGTCCGAGCTGGTCGCGCAACTCGCGCGCAACGCCGGTCTGCCGATGCCCGCGGTCTATCTGCTCGACACACCCCAGCCCAATGCCTTCGCCACGGGCCGGAACCCGGAAAACGCAGCCGTCGCGGTGACGACGGGCCTGATGCACAACCTCTCGCGCGAGGAGCTTGCGGGCGTGATCGCCCATGAGCTCGCCCATATCCGCAACCGCGACACGGCGATCATGACGGTCACGGCGACCTTTGCCGGTGCGATCTCGATGCTCGCGAATTTCGCACTGTTCTTCGGCGGCTCACGCGAACGGATGGGGATCGTTGGCACACTCGCGATGATGGTCCTCGCGCCGATGGCGGCGGCACTGGTGCAGATGGCGATCTCGCGCACCCGAGAATATGCCGCCGACAAGGCGGGCGCGGAGATTTGCCGGAACCCGCTTTGGCTCGCATCCGCGCTTGAACGGATCGAGGCGGGGGCTGCGCGCGTCGACAACCTCACGGCCGAACGCAATCCGGCGACGGCGCATATGTTCATCATCAATCCCCTGCACGGTCAGGGTGCGGACAAGCTCTTTGCCACGCATCCATCGACCGCAAACCGCGTCGCCGCGCTGCGCCAGATGGCAGGCGGGTCCGGCGCTGTTCCGATCCCAGCCCGTCCGGCACCGCAAACCGAGATGAGAGGCTTCCGCGACAGTTCCGTGCCGCCGGTGCGGCGCAAGGATCGCTCGGGCCCCTGGGGCTGATCCCGGCGACCAGTAGCTAGAGCGCCCGACCGCGGGAACGGTCGGGCGCGGCCCGGGCCGCAGAGGCGACACACAGGCGGGGGACGCAAGGTCGCCTCGGCGTCAGTAAGTGAGACGGCGATACATATGCCAGCTCGCATGGCCAAGCACTGGCAGCACCACCAGAAGCCCGAGGAACATCGGGATCATCCCGATGAACAGGCTGGCCGCGATCGTCAGCCCCCAGACTCCCATCGAAACCGGGTTCGCGATCACCGCGCGCATCGAGGTCAGGATCGCGGTGATGATGTCGATCTCGCGCTCCATCAGAAGCGGCAAGCCGACGACGGTGAAGGAAAACAGCGTTAGAGCGAAGACCGCACCGATGAGGGACCCGATCGCCAGCATCGCAAGACCGTTCCCGGTGAACAGGATCTCCGGCGAAGAGCTGACATTGGTGAAGGCCGACAGCCCCATGAACAGCGCGAAGGTGGTATGGGCCACGAAGACCCAGAACATGAACATCATCAGGATCAGCATCGCCATCGAGGGGATCTGCCGATCTTTCTGCGAGATGCAGCAGGCCATCACCTCACCCCAGACCAAGGGCTCCCCTCCCTCGATCCGGCGGCTGATCTCGTAAAGCCCGATGGCCGCGAAAGGCGCGAGCAGCGGAAAACCGAGCGCGAAGGGAATGAGCCACCATTCCTCGCCACGTGCCGAGAACACCATCCACAGCACAATTCCACCGAGGACGTAAAAGCCCGAAAACACCAGCCCGAACGCGGGGGCGCGCAGAAAATCGCGCCAGCCCTCGCGCAGAACCTCCGGGATTGCCGAGACCGGCATGTCGCGAAAATGCGGCAGCTCGGACGGCTCAGACATCACTTGTTGCATTCTTCTCTCCCTGACAGACAGGCCCTCTCCCCAAGGCCCGTGTGATCTCTCACGTGATAACGTTGCGTCACGCTCTCGTGAGCTGTCCAGAGAATTCCTCGCTGCGCTGCCGCAAGCTTCAGCCGCCGAGACGGCCCGTCATCCAAAGCGAGATCGCGTAAGGCAATCGTTTCAACAGTTTGAGTTGCCAGGTCAGGCGACGCGGAAAATGCGTCTCGAACCGGGACGAGGCCAGTCCGTCGGCAATCCGACGCGCGGCCTCTGCGGGTTCGAGCACGAAGGGCATGTCGAAATCATTCTTTTCCGTGAGCCGCGTTTTCACGAATCCCGGCGAGATCAGCCGTACATCGATCCCCGGCGCATATTCGACGCGCAAGCTCTCGACGAGGTTGATTACCGCAGCCTTGGAGGCGGAATAGAGCTGACCCTTCGGCAATCCGAAATAGCCCGCAACCGAACCGAAGATCACCAGCTTCCCGCCCTCACGCAACAGCCCCGGCGCGGCCTGCGCAAACCACAGCGTTCCAAGCAGATTCACCTCGATAAGTTTGCGCGCCGCATCGCGTTCGATCTCGTCGACACGCCCCGGATCGTAGAGCGCGGCGGTCGTGATCATCGTATCGAGCGGCCCTTTCAGAAGGATCTCGGCGCGCGCATCGGCCAGGCTCTCGGGATCGGAAATATCGACGGGGACAACCTCACCCTGCCCCAGGTCGCTCGCCAGGTCTTGCAACGGATCGACCGAGCGCGCCGAAAGCACCAGCCGTGCCCCGCGTGCCGCCAGTTCCCGTGCGAGCGCCTGCCCGATCCCGGAACTCGCCCCGATGATCCAGATCCGCTTGTCTTTGAACTCCATGCGCCCGTCCTGCCCTTTCGTTTCCGAAGGACTACGCGTGCGGATCGCTTATGGTTTCATCCCGAGCACCGAGAGTGCCTCGCCCACCAGATCCTCCACCGGGCGCGCGCCCGAGAGGTTCAGCACCGGCTCCGATCGTCCTGCCAGCCATTCGCGATGGCGCGACAGAGACCGCCCCGAAAAATAGGGGTCGTCATAGCTCGACGCCCATTTCAGGAAGGAGGCGTGGTTGTGGAAGAAATCGCCTCCCGCCCGGATCCGGTCGCCGAATTTCATCGCCTCGCGCTTGCGGATGCGGGCCAGTCGGATCGGTGTCGACGCGCTGAGAAAGATGATCAGATCGGCCCCGGCGATCGCAGGCTCTCCCCAGCCATCGAGCGAGCCGGAAATCACCCAACCCTCGGACGATTTTGCCTCTTCCATCATCTCAAGACGCTCTTCGGGGGGGCGCTTGACGGTATAGGGCGGATCGCTCACTGCCCAGTAAAAGGCATCTGTGTCGAGAAACGGCACATCCAGACGTTCGGCCAGCGCGCGGCCCAGAGACGAGGTTCCGGACCCTGCGGCGCCGGTGATATGAACCCGCGCCGCCATGATCTTAGTCCGCTGCCTGTGCGTCGGCGCGCGACTTGCCCTCGACCCCCATGGCCAGCGTCGCCGCCATCAAGCCGTCGAGATCGCCATCGAGCACGCCCTGCGTGTCGGAGGTCTCGAAGCCGGTGCGGAGGTCTTTCACCATCTGGTAGGGCTGCAGAACATAGGACCGGATCTGGTTGCCCCAGCCCGCCTCGCCCTTGTTTTCATGCGCCTCATTGATCGCAGCCGTGCGCTTGTCGAGCTCCATCTGGTAGAGGCGCGATTTCAGCGCATTCATCGCAATTTCGCGGTTCTGGTGCTGCGACTTCATCGATGAAGTAACCACGATTCCGGTGGGGATATGGGTGATCCGCACAGCCGAGTCGGTGGTGTTCACGTGCTGACCGCCCGCACCCGAGGACCGGTAGGTATCGACGCGGATATCGGAGGGGTTCACCACGATGTCGATGTTGTCGTCCACCACCGGATAGACCCAGACCGAGCTGAAAGACGTATGCCGGCGTGCCGCCGAATCGTAAGGCGAAATCCGCACGAGGCGGTGTACGCCCGATTCCGATTTCAACCAGCCATAGGCATTGGGGCCAGAGATCTTGTAG
Source organism: Thioclava pacifica DSM 10166 (assembly GCF_000714535.1). Classification (GTDB taxonomy): domain Bacteria; phylum Pseudomonadota; class Alphaproteobacteria; order Rhodobacterales; family Rhodobacteraceae; genus Thioclava; species Thioclava pacifica. The sequence continues at coordinate 231,376 of NZ_AUND01000034.1, forward strand.
GTCGCCGATTTGATCCCCGCCTCTTCGCCCGGGCTCTCGGATTCGAGCTCGACCGTGTACCCCTTCTTCTCAGCCCAACGCACATACATCCGCGCGAGCATCGACGCCCAGTCGCAGCTCTCCGTGCCGCCCGCGCCAGAATGAACCTCGAGGTAGGTATCGTTGCCGTCGGCCTCGCCATCGAGAAGCGCCTCGAGTTCCTTCGCGGCGGCCTCCTCTTTCAGCGCCTTGAGCGATTTCTCGGCCTCCGAAACGATCTCGGCATCGTCTTCCATCTCGCCCAGTTCGATCAGCTCGACATTGTCGGTGAGTTCCTGATCGATGCGCTGATAGGTCTCGAATTTGTCCATCAGCTGCTGGCGGTCCCGCATCAGCTTCTGCGCGCGCGCCTGATCATCCCACAAGGTGGGGTCCTCGATCATCGCGTTGAATTCCTCGATCCGGTGCGGCGCGGTTTCGAGATCCATGCGCTGCCCCAGCAAGGCCAGCGATTTGCGGATCTGCTCCACGATATTCTGCGTCTCGGCGCGCATGTGTCGTCCTTCGTGATATCTTGCTGCGGGTGATACGAAATCGACAGCCCGCCCGCAAGCACCGGCGTCGGAGGGGGCTCTGCCCCCGCCTGCCTATCGGCAGACTCCCCCGAGATATTTAGATCAAGAAGAAGGCAAAATCGCGCCTGCTTCTTCTTGACGAAAATATCTCGGGGAATCCGCGTCAGCGGATGGGGGCAGCGCCCCCTTCAACCGATCGGCAGCGCGCGCTCGGCCAGCCGCGCGAGGAAGGACGCGCCCACCGGGGCGGCTTCGTCGTTGAAATCGTAGCGCGGATGATGGAGGCCCGCGCCCTCACCCGTCCCCATGAAGAGATAGGCGCCGGGGCGGGTTTCCAGCATGTAGGAGAAATCCTCCGCACCCATTTCGCGGGCGGCACGCCGCTCGACGCGGCCTGAACCCGCGATCTCCTCGGCCACTGTGGCGGCGAATTCCGCTTCTTCGGCATCATTGACCGTGGGCGGGTAGCCACGCTCATAGGTGATTTCGATCTCGACACCATGCGCCGCCGCGAGCCCCGCAACGATCTCGCGGAAGCGCGTCTCTGCAAGGTCGCGGATGGCGGGATCGAAGGCGCGGATCGTGGCGCAGAACCATCCTTCTTCGGGGATGATGTTCGAGGCCGAGCCGACATGGATCTGAGTGACCGAGACGACAAGTTCGTCGCCCGCGCCGATGTTGCGCGCGACCACCGTTTGCAGCGCATTGACCATGCCGGTGATCGCGACGATCGGGTCGATGCAATCTTGCGGCGTGGCGCCATGCCCGCCCTTGCCGCGCACCGTGACCCAGGCGGTATCGACAGAGGCCATATAGGGCCCCGGCGTGGTGTAGAAATGGCCAAAGGGAAGACCCGGCGCGTTGTGGATCGCGAAGACGCGGGAGATGTCGAAACGGTCCATGACGCCCTCGCGGACCATCGCCTCGCCGCCACCGCCCTCTTCCTCGGCAGGTTGGAAGAGCAGCGCGACGGTGCCCGCGAAATTGCGCGTTTCGGCAAGGTAAGCCGCTGCGCCCAGAAGCATCGTCGTATGGCCGTCATGGCCGCAGGCATGCATCTTTCCGGGGGTTTCAGAAGCATAGTCCGCCCCGGTTTCCTCGGTGATCGGCAGCGCGTCCATATCGGCTCGAAGGCCCACCACCGGGCCCGAAGCGCGCCCCTTGATCAGCGCCACGATCCCGGTTTGGGCAATGCCTTCATGGATCTCGTCGACACCGATCTCGCGCAGACGCTCGGCCACGAAGGCAGAGGTCTGCGGCAGGTCGAATTCCAGCTCGGGATGGCGATGCAGCCAGCGCCGCCATTCAGTCATCTGCTCTCCGAGAGCGGCGATTCGATTGATGACGGGCATGGTGGACTTCCCTCGCGCGGATGGTTAGGCCAGAGGCAATCGCATGGCAGGAGGCACGCTGCAATGGCCAAACCCGATGACGCGCTGATCTTTGACGAGACCGGGGAGGCGGCGCATCAGTTCGAGCGATTGATCGCAATCATGGCCTGTCTGCGAGACCCGGAGACGGGCTGTCCCTGGGATCTCGAACAGGATTTCGCCTCGATCGCGCCCTACACGATCGAAGAGGCTCACGAGGTTGCCGATGCGATTGCGCGGCAGGCCTGGGAGGAACTGCCCGGCGAGCTGGGCGATCTGGCCTTGCAGGTGGTCTATCACGCCCAGATGGCCTCGGAGGAGGATCGGTTCGACATCGCCGATGTCCTGCGGGCGATCAACGCCAAGATGGTGGCGCGCCACCCCCATGTCTTCGGCAATGAGAGCCGCAACAAGTCTGCCGAACAGCAAACCGCGGATTGGGAGAAGATCAAGGCGGCCGAGCGCGCCGCGGCGGGCAAGACCGAGCGCGTCGGGGTTCTCGATGGTGTCGCGTTGGGGCTGCCCGCGCTGACCCGGGCGATCAAGCTGCAAAACCGCGCGGCGCGGGTCGGGTTTGACTGGCCCACGACGGATGAGGTTCTGGAGAAGATCGTCGAGGAGGCGCGCGAGCTGGAAGAGGCGCGCGATCAGCTGGGACCGGAGGAACTGGCCGAGGAATATGGCGATCTGCTTTTCGTGATGGTCAATCTCGGACGCCATCTGGGGCTCGACCCGGAAGGTGCGCTCCGCGCGGCCAACCTGAAATTCACAAACCGGTTCAACTATATAGAGGCCGCGCTTGAAGCGCGCGGCAAGAATCCTGCCCAAAGCGATCTGGCCGAGATGGATGCGCTTTGGGAGGAAGCGAAGACGAAGGGTGTGAAATAGGCCCTGGGCTACTCACCCAAGCGGCAAGGCTCTTAGAGGAACGCCTTGCGCAGCATGTTCAGGGCGACGAGCATCAGGAAAACCGCGAAGACGCGCTTGAGTTTCTTCGGATCAAGCTTGTGCGCCAGCGCGGCCCCGAGCGGCGCGGTGAAAGTCGTCATCGCAATGACGATCAGGAAGGCCGGGATGTTCACCGCCCCGATCGAATAGGGCGGCGCGTCGGCCACCGGCGTCAGCAGGAACCCGATCGCAGAGGGTAGCGCGATGGTCACGCCGAAGCCCGCCGAAGTTGCCACCGCGCGGTGGATCGGGATACCGTGCAACGTCTGCATCGGCGTACCGATCGACCCGCCGCCAATCCCCAGAAGCACCGAAAGAAACCCCATCAGCGGCCCGAACCAGGCGCGGAACACCCCGCCCGGCAGACCGTCCGAGATCCGCCAGCTCGACTTGCCGAACATCATGTAAAGCGCGATCACCATAACCATCACCGCGAAGATGATCTGCATGGTGGACGACCGCAGCTGATGCACCACCAGAACGCCGATCACCGCACCGATCACGATCGGCACCACCCATTGCTTGAGGATCACCCAGTCGACCGCGCCTTTGCGGTTATGTGCCATCACAGATCGGATCGAAGTCACGATGATCGTCGCCAGCGACGTCGCGACGCAGACCTGCATCAGATCGTCGGACGCATAGCCCAGGCCTTTGAAAAGATAGAAGAAGGCCGGCACGAGGACGATCCCGCCCCCGACACCCAGAAGGCCCGCGAGAACCCCGGCGAATGCGCCGACCCCCATCAGGATCAGCACGAGGGGCACGAGGGTGGACAGATCGGGCATGCGCGGAAACTCCTTGATTTCCGCTCAGTTACCCCGTTCACGCAGCGGTGACAACGCGCTCTCGAAAAGTTCAACCCCGGCACCATCGCGGGTGGCCCCTTCCGAGAGGATCTGGCGATAGCGGCGCGCGCCCGGTTTTCCATGGAAGAGACCGAGCATGTGGCGCGTGATCTGGTGCAGGCGACCACCTTTTGCGAGGTGATCTGCGATATAAGGGATCATCGCCTCCGCCACCTCGAACGCATCTCGCGGCGCACCCTGCCCCCAGAGCCGTGCATCGGCCGCGCCCAGAACCTCCATCGGTTGGTGATAGGCGGCGCGTCCCACCATCACCCCGTCGAGCCCCTGTGCCAGTTCCGCCTCGGCGCCAGCCAGATCGGCAATCCCGCCATTGATCGAGATATGAAGCTGCGGGAACGCTGCCTTCATCGCGTGGACGAGCGGGTAATCGAGCGGCGGGATCTCGCGGTTGTCTTTCGGCGAGAGACCTTGCAGCCAGGCCTTGCGTGCGTGGATCGTGACGCGGGTCACGCCGGCGGCGGCGATCTTTTCCAGAAACGCGGGCAGCACCTCCTGCGGGTCCTGATCATCGACGCCGATCCGACATTTCACCGTCACCTCTACGGGTTGCGCGGCGATCATCGCTGCGACGCAGTCGGCCACGAGATCGGGCGTTTTCATCAGAACAGCCCCGAACGCGCCCGATTGCACGCGATCCGAGGGGCAGCCGCAATTGAGATTGATCTCGTCATATCCGAAATCCGCGCCGATGCGCGCCGCCGCACCAAGCTCCTCCGGGTCCGAGCCGCCCAACTGCAGCGCGACCGGATGCTCGGCGGCATCAAATCCCAGAAGCCGCTCGCGATCGCCATGAATGACCGCAGGCGCCGTAACCATCTCCGTATAGAGCAACGCCTGAGAGCTGATCTGACGGTGGAAATAGCGGCAATGCCGATCCGTCCAGTCCATCATCGGCGCGACGGACAGGCGCGCGGCACGGGTCAGGGCGTCGGATGTCGTCATGGCGGCTTGCCTCGTGGACCGTCGTTAATGCGTCGCCCCCGCCCCCAAGGCGAAAAGTCTACCGATGAGAGGGAGGTGGCGCACCCGACAGGATTCGAACCTGTGGCCTCTGCCTTCGGAGGGCAGCGCTCTATCCAGCTGAGCTACGGGTGCCTGAGCGCGGATATAGAGAAGCCGTGCGCGCGCCGCAACTGCGAATTCTCAGCCCTTCGCGGCCAGCGCGTCATCAAGAACGCCCGCCAGGACATCGCGCGGCACGTCCGAGGTGACGAAGGCGTCACCGATGCCCCGTGCGAGGATGAAGCGCAGTTTTCCGTCGAGCACCTTCTTGTCCTGCGCCATCAGCGCGATCAGACCTTCGGTATCGGGCAATGCGCCCGGAATATCGGCCAGATCGACTTTCATGCCCATGTCGCGCAGATGGGCGCGCACGCGGCTTGGGGCCTCTTGTGAACACAGGCCGAGGCGCTGGCTGAGTTCGAAGGCCAGCGCGCACCCGATCGCGACGCCCTCGCCATGCAACAGCCGGTCCGAAAAGCCCGTTGCGGCCTCGAGCGCGTGACAGAAGGTGTGGCCAAGGTTCAGCAGCGCCCGGTCGCCCTCTTCCGTTTCGTCGCGCGCCACGATCTCGGCTTTCATCTCGACCGAGCGTTTTACCGCGTGTAGGCGCTTGTCCATATCGCCTGCGGCCATTGCCGGCGCATTGGCCTCCAGCCAATCGAAGAACGCAGCATCTCCCAACAGCCCGTATTTCACCACCTCGCCATAGCCAGCGAGGAAATCGCGCGGCTTCAGCGTGCCCAGAACGCCGAGATCGGCCAGCACCAGCGAGGGTTGATGAAAGGCGCCGATCAGGTTCTTGCCTTGCGGCGCGTTGATCCCGGTCTTGCCGCCCACGGAGCTGTCCACCTGCGCCAGAAGCGAGGTCGGGATCTGCACGAACCGCACGCCCCGGCGCAGCACGGCCGCCGCAAAGCCCACCAGATCGCCAATCACGCCGCCCCCCAGGGCGATGACGATATCCTTGCGCTCGACCTTCTGTTCCAGCAGCCATTCGACGGTGCGGGTGAACTGCGGCCAGCTCTTCGTGGCCTCGCCCGGCGGAAGGGTCAGCGCGACCATCTCGATATCGCCCAACCCCTGGCGCAGCGTTTCCAGATGCAGATCGGCGACCGTCTGATCAGCGACGACCGCGACACGCGGACGGCGCAGCAAGGGCGCGATCTCGGCGCCCGCGTTCTCCAGCAGCCCGGTGCCGATGCGCACCTCATAGGACCGCTCGCCCAACTCGACCGGAACGATCTCACGCATCTTACACCTCTTCGATCAAACCATCGACCACGCGCAGATGCGCGATCACCTTGCGCGCCATATCCGGCACCGAAAGCCCCTGCTCTGCCTCGACCACGACCTGCGCTTTGGAATAATGCGGCAGGCGCTGCGCGAGCAGATCGGTCAGCGTCTTCTTCGGATCAGCCGTGCGCAGGAGCGGTCGGGTATTCTTGTGGCGCACCCGGTTCCAGAGCAGCTCCAGATCGGCCTTGAGCCAGACCGAAACCCCAAGCCGCGCGATCATCTCTCGATTGGTCTCCGACAGGAAAGCCCCGCCTCCGGTCGAGATCACACCGGGTGGCCCGGACAGAAGCCGTTCCAACACTTCCGATTCGCGTGCACGGAAGAACGGTTCGCCATCGCGGGCGAAAATTTCCGCCACCGTCATCTGCGCCGCGCGTTCGATTTCATGGTCGCTATCGAGGAAGGGCGCACCGAGAAAGCGCGCCACCGCAGTGCCGACGGCCGTCTTACCCGAGCCCATCATGCCCACCAGCACGATAGAGCGCGTCAGATGCCCCAGCACCGGTTGATCCTGCTCTGCCCCGGCTCTCACCTTGTCAATCCCGTCTTCCGGTCCCATCTCGCGCATCGGCGGAGCCTTGCACAAACGTGACGCGGACCCCCTTGAATGGCGTGAACTTCCCTGAAATGCCATATATGATCAATGCGAAACCGCAACCAAGAACGGCCCGCCTGACCGGGAAGGGGCCGCGACAGACGGCAGAAAAGAGAGAAAATGGGGCGCATCTTCAAGCTCATCGTCATCCTCCTGATCCTTGGCACGATCGGCGTGATCGGCTTCGCCTATCTCGGAGACATGAGCCCCGACAGCCAGCAGCAGCGTATCGAAGTCACCCTGCCCGGCGGGATCGGCGCAGGCAGCGGGGGAACGGGTGGGAACTGAGCGCCGCGCGCTCGCGGCGAGCCTTGCCGGTCTCCTGATCCTCGCGACGGCCAGCGCGCCGCGCGCCGAGGTCTCTCAACCCATGTCCGCGATCGACTGGCTCTCGCATTCCGTGGCCAACGCGCCGCGCAGCGGCCAGATCCCCGATGAGACGATTACCGGCACGGGGGGGATCGAGGATATCGCGGTGCTCTCGCTCGATGCGCCTTCGGCCGATACGCTGGGGTTGTTGCCGGCCGAACGCACCGGGCTGCCGCGCACGCTCTGGGGCAAGACGCCCGAGCCCGAATTGGCACAGGCATTGCGAGCGATGCCGCTCGATCAGCTCCCCGCGCTGCAAAGCCTGACGATGACACTCCTCCTGGCCGAGCTGAACCCGCCCGAAATCGCCGAGCCGTCGCAGCGCAACCAGCTTTTTCTGGCGCGCGTGGACAGGCTTCTCGACATGGGTGCGCTCGATCAGGCCCATGCGCTACTCTCGCAGGCCGGGACGAACAATCCCGAGATCTTCCGGCGCAGTTTCGACGTGGCGCTGCTGCTGGGGCAGGAGCGCCGGGCCTGCAAGATCATCGAACGCAGCCCCTCGATTGCGCCCTCCTACGCAGCGCGGATCTTTTGTCTTGCACGCAACGGGCAATGGGATCTCGCCGAGCTGACGTTCGGCACCGGAAAGGTACTCGGGCAAATTCCGGCCTCTGAAGTGAGCCTCCTGGAGCAGTTTCTCGACCCGATGCTGGCCGAGAGCGCCGAAGAGATGACGCCGCCCGATCCCGTCACGCCGCTGAGCTACAAGATGATGGAAGCAATCGGCCAACCGCTGCCGACCTCGGTCTTGCCGCTGGCCTTCGCGCAGGCCGATCTCACCGAGAATAACGGCTGGAAATCGCAGCTTGAGGCGGCAGAGCGTTTGGCGCGCGCGGGCGTGCTCGATCCGAACCGCCTGCTGGGGCTCTACACGGAACGCAAGGCGGCCGCGTCGGGCGCACTCTGGGACCGGGTCTCGGCGGTTTCAGACCTCGACAAGGCGCTGGCCGCGGGCGATGCAAAAGCTGTCTCGCGCGCTCTGCCCCGCGCCTACACTGCAATGGCGGAGGAAGAGCTTGAACCGGTTCTCGCCGCGCTGTTTGGCGATCAGCTTTCGGGCATGGCACTGTCGGGCAAAGCCGCCCGATTGGCATTCGAATTGAGCCTGCTCACCCCCGCTTACGAGGAAAACGCCCGCACCGGCGCCGAGGCCGATCCGCGCGGCGATCTGCTTGCGGGACTGGCGCAGGGCGATACGTCGCAGGCGCGTGCCCGCAGCAGTCTGGGCCGCGCCCTCAAGGACGTGTTCGACACCCCGCCCACCGCCGCCGCAGACCGTTATGAGGGGCTTCTGCCCGACCAGCTCGGTCTTGCGATCATCGAGGCGATCGGCGATGTCACCGAAGGCGCGAAGGGTGATTATCCGCGAGTGCAGGACGGGCTGCGTCTGCTCCGCTTCGTCGGTCTGGAATCGACGGCGCGACGCGCAGCGATCGAGCTGTTGGTGTTGGAGCGGCGCGGATGAGCGAGGCGCCATCCGACCCACGCTGGCTCCCCGCCTTTCTCGAGGCACAAGCCGCCGAGGCCGGGGCCGCACGCAATACCATTCTCGGATATGGGCGCGATCTCAATGACTTCGCAGGTTTTCTTCAGGAAAAAGGGTTGAGTTATGCGACCCTCACCCGCGAGGACATCGAGACTTACCTGATCCGATGCGAAGCGGATGGGCTCGCGAAATCGACCCGCGCGCGGCGCCTGAGCGCGATCCGCCAACTCTTCCGTTTCGCCTATGAAGAAGGCTGGCGTGCCGACAATCCTGCGATCCGCATCTCCGGCCCGGGGCGTGCGCAACGGCTGCCCAAGACACTTTCGCTCGAAGAGGTCGAGGCATTGCTGGAGGCCGCCCGCGATCAGGGCCGGTCGCAGAAAGACCAAATCCGAAACCGTTGCCTGATGGAACTGCTCTACGCGACAGGGATGCGGGTGTCAGAGCTCGTCTCGCTGCCAGTTTCCGCCGCGCGGGGCGATCCGCGCATGCTCCTGGTGCGCGGCAAGGGCGACAAGGAGCGCATGGTCCCGCTCTCGCCGCCTGCGCGTGAGGCACTGACCGACTGGCTTCGCACGCGCGATGCGATTGAGGAAGAGGCGCGACTCCAGCATCGGGCCCCGCCCTCACGGTTTCTCTTCCCCTCGCCCGGCAAGGAGGGTCACCTGACCCGGCAGGCCTTTCATCGGCTGCTGAAGGATATCGCGGTGAATGCGGGGATCAGCCCGGCAAAGGTCACCCCCCACGTCCTGCGCCACGCCTTCGCAACGCATCTTCTGCAAGGCGGCGCCGATCTGCGTGCGATCCAGATGCTTCTGGGCCATGCCGATCTCTCGACCACCGAGATATACACCCATGTGCTTGATGAACGCCTCAAGGAATTGGTGCTTCAACACCACCCGCTTGCGAAAGGTCGCGGCAAACGTCATGGGGACGCTTGAATGCGCCCCGGCGCGCCCCCATAACCTAAGCCCATGGAAAACTCTCTCGATATTGCGTTCTGGATCACCGCCGGTGCGATCGTACTGCTTCTGGCGCTTTCGGCCTTTTTCTCGGGCTCTGAAACAGCACTGACGGCGGCGAGCCGCGCCAAACTGCGCGCGCAGGCCGACAAGGGCGAGACGGGCGCGAAGACCGCTCTGGAGGTCACCGAGGATAGCGAGCGGCTGATCGGTGCGATCCTGCTGGGCAATAACGTGGTCAATATCCTCTCCGCCTCGCTGGCCACGGCGCTGCTGACCCGGATCTTCGGGCAATCGGGCGTGGCGCTGGCGACGCTGGTGATGACGCTGCTGGTGCTGATCTTCTCCGAAGTTCTGCCGAAGACCTATGCAATCACCCTGCCCGAGAAGGTCGCCGCCAAGGTCGCCGGTCCGATCCGCGTCGTGACATTCGTGCTCGCCCCGATCGTCGCGGTGGTACGGATGATCGTGCGCGGGATCCTTTACGCGTTCGGGATGCGCACCGACAAGAACACCCACATGTTTTCGATCCACGAGGAAATCGCGGGTGCGCTCGCACTGGGTCAGTCCGAGGGAACGGTCGACAAGGAAGACCGCGATCGCCTTTTGGGCGCTCTCGATCTGGGCAATCGCACGGTCGAGGAGATCATGCTGCATCGCTCGCAGATCGAGATGCTCGACATCGAACAGGATCCGGATTCGATCCTGACGGCAGTGCTCTCCTCGCCCCATACGCGCCTGCCGCTCTATCGCGGCGAGCGCGAGAACGTCGTCGGCGTGATCCACTCCAAGGACCTGCTGCGCGCGGTGGAAAAGGTCGTGCGCGGTGGCGACGGTACGCTCGAGAGCGTCTCCGACCTCGACATCACCAAGGTAATGATGAAGCCCTATTTCGTCCCGGAGACGACGCCGCTGGACGAGCAGATGCAGGAATTTCTCAAGCGCCGCACGCATTTCGCCCTTGTCGTGGACGAATATGGCGATCTGCGCGGCTTGCTGACGCTCGAAGATATTCTCGAGGAAATCGTGGGCGAAATTACGGACGAGTTCGACCCCAAGGCCGAGCGCAGCCTCAAACCCACGGAAAGCGGTGATTACATCGTCGATGGTGCGATGACGATCCGCGACCTCAACCGGGAGACCGACTGGAGCCTGCCCGATGACGAGGCCAACACGATCGCGGGTCTGGTGATTCACGAAGCTCAGACGATCCCGACCGAAGGCCAGGTCTTCTCCTTCCATGGCTTCCGTTTTGAGGTACTCACGCGCAAGGACAACCGCCTTACCCGGATCAAGATCCGCCCGCTGATCCCCGACGCCTGAGTAAGGCTCTGGCGTCGCAGCCGCCCCGGAGGGGCGAATTGCCAATTCAAAGGGCGCTGGCAAAGGAATTCCGCGTCGAGGCGGGCGGCTGATATGCTGCCCTCTTGCCAAGAAGGCGCGCCGGCCCTAATGGCAAAGCCATGACACAGCACCAGCGCCTCCTCATCATCGACTTCGGCTCTCAGGTCACGCAGCTGATCGCGCGTCGCCTTCGCGAGCTCAATGTCTATTGCGAAATCCATCCCTATCAGAACGTGACGGATGCCTTCCTTAAGGAGTTCGCCCCCAAGGCGATCATCTTCTCGGGCGGCCCCGACAGCGTCACCCGCGAGGGATCGCCGCGCCCGCCGGCCAGCGCCTACAGCCTTGGCGTGCCGATCCTCGGGATCTGCTATGGCCAGCAGGTGATGATGCAGGATCTGGGCGGTCTGGTGGAAGCCGGTCAGAGCCACACCGCCGAGTTCGGCCGCGCCTATGTGACGCCGACCGAGACGCGCATCGACCTTCTGAACGGCTGGTTCATGGATGGCACGGGCCGCGAGCAGGTGTGGATGAGCCATGGCGATCATGTCTCCAGGCTCGCGCCGGGCTTCGAGGTCTTCGGAACCTCGCCGGGCGCGCCCTATGCGATCACCGCCGATCTGAGCCGCAATTTCTACGCCGTGCAGTTCCACCCGGAAGTGCATCACACGCCCAATGGCAAGACGCTTTACGAGAACTTCGTGCAGATGGCCGGGTTCACCGGCGACTGGACGATGGCGGGCTACCGCGACGAGGCGATCCGCCAGATCCGCGAACAGGTGGGCAATTCCCACGTCATTTGCGGGCTGTCGGGCGGCGTCGACAGCTCGGTCACCGCGATCCTGCTCCATGAGGCGATCGGCGACCAGCTGACCTGCGTTTTCGTCGATCACGGTCTTCTGCGGATGAACGAGGCCGAGGAAGTGGTCACGATGTTCCGCGACCATTACAACATCAAGCTGATCCATGCCGATGAGAGCGAACTGTTCCTCGGCGAGCTGGAAGGCGTCACCGACCCCGAAGTGAAGCGCAAGACGATCGGTCGGCTCTTCATCGACGTGTTCCAGAAATACGCCAACCAGATCGAGGATGCGGAATTCCTCGCGCAAGGGACGCTCTACCCCGATGTGATTGAATCGGTGAGCTTCTCTGGCGGCCCCTCGGTCACGATCAAGTCGCACCACAATGTGGGCGGGTTGCCTGAGAAGATGGGCCTGAAACTGGTCGAGCCGTTGCGCGAGCTGTTCAAGGACGAAGTGCGCGCACTGGGCCACGAGCTTGGCCTGCCCGCCTCCTTCATCGGCCGCCACCCCTTCCCCGGCCCCGGCCTCGCGATCCGTTGCCCCGGCGAGATCACCCGCGAAAAGCTGGAGATCCTGCGCAAGGCGGATGCGGTCTATATCGACCAGATCCGCAAGCACGGGCTCTATGACGAGATCTGGCAGGCTTTCGTTGCGATCCTGCCGGTGCGCACCGTGGGCGTGATGGGCGACGGGCGCACCTATGACTATGCCTGTGCGCTGCGCGCGGTGACCTCCGTCGATGGGATGACCGCCGATTACTACCCGTTCACCCATGAGTTCCTGGGCGAGACCGCGACGCGGATCATCAACGAGGTGAAGGGGATCAACCGGGTCACCTACGACATCACCTCGAAGCCGCCCGGCACGATCGAGTGGGAATGACATCGGGAGGGGGCGCTGCCCCCTCTTTTCCTTTCAGGAAGACTCTCCCCAAGACTATTTCGAACAGTTGAAGGCAGATACGCGCAGGGCCCATCCCGGCGCCGCCTCCATCCTTTCAACTGCATGAAACCGTGGGCGTCTCTGAGACCCCGGCTCGACCATTATTTGTCGCGCCGCGGCGACGGGCGAAGAGCCCCCCTTGCCCCGCCTCACAAACCGCGCCACAGAGGGATCATGACAGAAACCCGTCCTGACATTCTCTGCATCGGCTCGGTCCTTTGGGATATCATCGGGCGCGCCAGCCTGCACATGCGCGCGGGCGCCGATGTGCCGGGCCGGATCGAGCGTTTGCCGGGTGGCGTTGCGATGAATATCGCGATGACTTTGCGCCGCTTTGGTCTCAAGCCCGCGGTGCTGACCGCCCTAGGGCGAGACAGTCAGGGCGAAGATCTGATCCGGGCTGCGGAAGTGCTCGGGATCGATTGCCGCTATCTCTATCGCTCGGACGATCTGCCAACGGACCGTTACATGGCGATCGAGGGCGCGAACGGGCTGATCGCGGCGATCGCGGATGCACATTCTCTGGAAGCGGCGGGCGACAAGATCCTGGCGCCGCTGTCCGACGGGCGGCTTGGGACCGAGGACGCCCCCTGGGATGGGCCCGTGGCGCTCGACGGCAACCTGACCGAGGCGCTGCTGAGCCAGATCGCAAGCTCGCCGCTTTTCGCCAAATCCGATCTGCGCGTGGCGCCCGCCAGCCCCGGCAAGGCCGAGCGCCTGATGCCGCTGCTCGCGCACCCGTCCGCCACGCTCTATGTCAATCTCGAAGAGGCGGGCATCCTGTGCCAGCGCAGCTTCGAGAGCGCCGAGACGGCCGCCGAAACCCTGCTCGCGCGCGGCGCGCATCGGGTGCTCGTCACCGATGGCGGCAAGGCGGCTGCCGATGGATGCGCGACGGCAGGCGGCGTGATTTCGGCCGCCCCGCCCCCCGTTCTCGTGACCCGCGTCACCGGCGCGGGCGATACTTTCATGGCCGCGCATCTCGTGGCCGAGCGCCAGGGCGGAACCCGGGCGGAGGCGCTCGACCGCGCACTGCTCGCCGCCGCCCGCTATGTTTCCGGAGAGCTTGCGACATGACGACCGCCCCCCTCACCTATTCCGCCGAGGTCGCCGAGGCGAAAGCCGCTGGCCGCCCGATCGTCGCGCTGGAATCGACGATCATCACTCATGGGATGCCTTATCCGCAGAATCTCGAAACCGCACAGCGCGTCGAGGCGGAAGTCCGCAAATCCGGCGCGGTTCCTGCAACCATCGCGGTGATGGGCGGGCTCATCCATATTGGCCTCGAACAGGACGCGCTCGAGCGGCTCGCACGTACAAATGATGCAATGAAGGTCAGCCGCGCCGATCTGGCGGTGTGCCTTGCCAAGGGTGCGAGCGGGGCGACCACCGTGGCCGCGACGATGATCTGCGCGCATCTGGCCGGGATCGACGTGTTTGCGACCGGCGGGATCGGCGGCGTTCATCGCGGGGCCGAGGAAAGCTTCGACATCTCCGCCGATCTGCTGGAACTGGCGCAGACCCCGGTGAGCGTGGTGGCAGCGGGCGCCAAAGCCATTCTCGACCTTCCGAAAACGCTGGAAGTTCTGGAAACGCATGGCGTGCCGGTGATTGCCTTCGGTCAGGATGACTTTCCCGCTTTCTGGTCGCGCAGCTCGGGCCTGCCCGCACCGCTGCGGGCCGATACGGCGGGTGAAATCGCACAGGCGCAGCTGGCCCGCGCCAGCCTTGGCCTGCCCGGCGGGCAATTGATCGCGAACCCGATCCCCGACGAGGCCGAGATCGCCCGAGACGAGATCGTGCCGGTGATCGAAGCCGCTCTGGCCGAGGCCGAGGCGCAAGGCATCGCCGCGAAGGCGGTCACGCCTTTCCTGCTGTCGCGCATCTTCGAGCTGACCGAAGGCCGCTCGCTCGAGGCCAATATCGCCCTCGTTCTGAACAACGCTCGCCTGGCTGCTGCAATCGCGGGCGAAATCACAGCGGCGCGCCGCGGCTGACACCTTTGCCATTGCTGAAAGCGCGGGCGGTGCCTAGATAGCAGGCAGATCCCGCGCCAGATGCGCCCGTGCCCGCGAGAGGCCCATGACCAAACCCGAAGATCAGTTGCCGCGCCGCCGTTCGCGCTTTGCCGCCCTGCGCGCCTCGTTTTTCACCGGGCTGATAGTGGTCGCGCCGATCGGCCTGACGATCTGGCTGATGTGGACGATGGCGGGCTGGGTCGATGGCTGGGTGCTGCCGCTCGTGCCGCCAGAACTGCGCCCCGAACGCTATATCGGCGTAAATGTGCGCGGCATCGGCGTGATCATCTTCCTGATCTTCACCGTCGTCGTGGGCTGGCTCGCCAAGGGCTTTTTCGGGCGCACGATGATCCGTTTCGGCGAGAGCATCGTCGACCGGCTGCCTCTGGTGCGCACGGTCTATAGCGGGCTCAAGCAGATCGCTGAGACGGTGCTGAGCCAGTCGGAGGCCAAGTTCGACCGCGCCTGCATGATCGACTATCCGCGCGAGGGTCTGAAGGCGATCGCCTTCGTCTCCTCCACCGCGAAAGGCGAGATCGCGGCGAAGGCCGACGATGACGATCCGCTGATCTCTGTCTTCTTGCCGACCACGCCGAACCCGACCTCGGGGTTCCTGCTGTTCGTACCGCAATCGCAGGTCACCTATCTCGACATGTCGGTCGAGGATGCAGCGAAGCTGATCATCTCGGCCGGCCTCGTCTATCCGCAGCCCAAAGAGGCGAAGGGCAAGGACGGGCGCAAAATCAAGGCGAAGATTCAGTCGAACAAGGAGTGAAGATCGGTCGAGGCCTCGCTACCGATCTTGTCGGCATGGGCCTCGAGCCAGCGATCGGCCGCCGCCCTCCCGGCATCCTTGAGCTTTTGCAGCATTCCCCATTCGGGCATGATCTTCGACTTCGTGCTGAGCTGGGTCATGATGTCATCATCCGCGATCACGTGGATCAACACATCCTTCATCGCGCCTTCGGGGAAACGCCCTTCGGCGATCAGCCGGCGCACGAAATTGATCGCGCGCAGCTCTCGCAGGAGCGAGGAATTAAAGCTGATCTCGTTGATCCGCTCGTCGATCTGAGCCGGCGTCTTCGGGATTTCATCCCGCAGCAGAGGGTTGATCGAGACGATCACCACATCGCGCGGATATTGCGGCTCGAAGAGCGGGAAAAGCGGCGGGTTGCCGGTAAACCCGCCATCCCAATAGGCTTCGGTCCGGCCCGTCTTCGGGTCGTCGATTTCGACCGCGCGAAAGATCTCGGGCAGGCAGGCCGAGGCGAGGATCGCATCGGCGGTGATCTCTTCATGGGCGAAGACGCGGATCTTGCCGGTACGCACATTGGTGGCCGAAACGAACAGCTCCGGGCCTTCCGCACCGCAGACATCCTCGTAGCGGAATTTCTCGACCACCGAGGCCAGCGGGTTGACGTAGAACGGGCCTGAATCATAGGGCGAGAAGACGCGCGAGATGCCGTCGACGAAGGCGGCCGGGGTGAAGGCGTCGAACCAGCGCGTGAGCGCCTCTACGCCGGGAAGTTCCGAGGGAAGGATGCGGTTGAGACGGAGATCAACGCTTTCGGAAACCTGGCCCCAGAGTCGGTCAAGCTCGGCACGTGCTCCATCACGACCGCCACGCGCATAGCCCGCCTTAAACGCCGCACCGTTCAGCGCCCCCGCCGATGTCCCCGATATTGCGGCGTAATCAAGCCAATCCTCGTCGAGAAAACGATCGAGAACGCCCCAGGTGAAGGCACCATGTGCGCCGCCGCCCTGAAGGGCGAGGTTGATGGTCTTGCGTTTCATCTCTTACCTTCTTCGTCGGTCCTACCGTGAAGAAGTTATGCTGCATCGCAGCAATGGCAAGCGCACAGAGCGTCTCAAAACCGTGCGCGCCGCGTCAGCTCAGCAATTCGTGGCAAAGTTCGAGCGCCGAGACGAGCGCATCGACCTCTTCGCGGGTGTTATACATCCCGAAGGACGCGCGCGCGGTCGCGGACACCCCGAGCCACTCCATCAGCGGCATCGCGCAATGGCTGCCTGCGCGCACGGCAACGCCACGCTTGTCGAGAATGGTCGAGATATCATGGGGATGCGCGGGCCCGTTGAGCGTGAGCGAGAAGATCGCCCCCTTGCCCGGCGCATTGCCCTGAACGTTGAGCCAATTCAGCCCGGTCAGCTTTTCCTGCGCGTAATCCCGCAGGCCGCGCTCATGGGCCGCAATATTCTCCATCCCGATCTGCATCAGGTAGTCGAGCGCCACGCCCATCCCCACCTGCTGCACGATGCCGGGTGTGCCTGCCTCGAATTTCATCGGGGGCTTGTTATAGGTGACGCTGTCGCGGGTCACGGTGTCGATCATATCGCCGCCGCCAAGGAAGGGACGCATCTCGGCCATCCGCTCCTTTCGGATGAAGATCGCCCCGGAACCGCTTGGTCCATATAGCTTATGTCCGGTGATCGCATAGAAGTCACAGCCCAGATCCTCGACATCGACCGGCCCGTGAACCGCGCCTTGCGAGCCGTCGACCAGAGTGGCGATCCCCTTCTCGCGCGCGGCATGGGCGATGGTTTTCACATCGACCAGCGTGCCCAGCACATTCGACATATGGGTGATCGCGATCAGCTTGGTGCGTTCGGTGACCGCCTCGAGCACCTTCTCGGGCGGCAGCGAGCCATCGGCCTCGGGCTCCACCCAGACCAGCTTCACCCCCTGACGCTCGCGCAGGAAATGCCACGGCACGATATTCGCGTGATGCTCCAATACCGAGAGCACGATCTCGTCGCCCGGCTGCAGCCGCGGCGCGGCCCAGGCATAGCTGATCAGGTTGATCCCTTCAGTCGAGCCGGTGGTGAAAACGATCTCATCCGCGTCCTTCACCTTCAGGAATTTGGCGACGATCGCACGCACCCCCTCGTATTTCTCGGTCGCGATATTCGAGAGCGTATGCAGCCCGCGATGGACGTTGGAATACTCGTCCTCATACATCCGGGTCATCGCGTCGATCACCACGCGCGGCTTCTGCGCCGAGGCCCCGTTATCAAGATAAACCAAGGGCTTGCCGTTCACTTCTCGCGACAGGATGGGGAAATCCGAACGGATTTTCGCGATGTCATACATGTCTCTACCTCAGCTCGGCATGGGGGCGGCGGGCATCTGCACGAGCCCGGTCGAGACCAGCACGATCCCGGCGATCAGGGCGGACCCGAGGAAGGTCAGGATGACCCCGACTGCGACCGCCAAAGGATTGGTGAAGCCGTGCAGTTCCATCGTGAACTGTACCAGCAGATAGAACATCAGGCCGACCAGAAGAAGCGACATGATCGTCGCTGAGATCGGAAAGAAGACCATGAGAACGACCTGGATCACCTGCCCGATCATCAGCACGAACTCGATCCAGGTGAGCAGCAGCAACGCATCGGAATAACTTCCGCTGCCACCCGCGCGCTGCCCCACGAAGGACATGGCAAAGGCGCCATAGAGCAGCAGCGAGGCCTGAAGCCCGACCACCATCAGCGGCGAGGTCAACTCTCCCAGGTCGAGCTTGGTGATGACGGTGAAGACCATCTGCGCCAGCGTACCGAGGATCGCGCTCATCACAACGACAAGCACCATCGCTTGAAAACGCGTCTCGTTGGGCAGGTTGAGCGCCATGAGCTCGCGCGCGACCGCACGAGGTTCGGTGAAGCTGCGCATCAGCCAGTCTTTAAGATCGACCTGCATCAGTTTGTTTTTCCTTCGAATTCCGAAACACGCAAACCCGCAACCCAGAACAGCAAGAACGCCACCCCGACCAGAACCGACACCAGAGAGAGCTGCGGCCCGATCCCGATAAAACCTGCGACAAGCCCTTGCAGGAGCATCATCGGCGAGACGGCGAGCAGCGCCCAGAACAGCGCAAGCCGCGCACCGTACCAGCTAC
Organism: Thioclava pacifica DSM 10166; assembly: GCF_000714535.1. Lineage (GTDB taxonomy): Bacteria > Pseudomonadota > Alphaproteobacteria > Rhodobacterales > Rhodobacteraceae > Thioclava > Thioclava pacifica. The sequence goes on from NZ_AUND01000034.1 coordinate 249,848, forward strand.
CCTGACCGCCCATAACTTTCGCGACCAGATGACCGAGCGCCGCAATCAGGTAGAAGATGGGGACGGTCGCCAGAAGCGCAAGCATCGTCCCCATCATCAAGCCGACCATTGGCTGATCGGGCATTTCATGGGCCACCCGCGACAGGCGCGGCCACTGACCGATGAAGATCACCGTCAGGGCCAGCAGCAAGAAGACCAGCGCGCGCGGCTCGGAGGCTGGACGCGCCAGATGTTCACGCATCACCACACGCGGACGCCGATAGGTCCGCAGGATGTCGTCGCTGGCCGCCATCTCAGCCGCGATGCCGCGAAAGCCAGCCTTCGAGCCGCGTCAGAATCGCGTCACGGAACCGCTCTTCTTCAATCTCTTCAATGGCATCGGCCACGAAGCTGAGAACCAGAAGCGCGGTTGCCTCCTCGACCGGAACCCCGCGCGAGCGCAGGTAAAAGAGCGCGGTCTCATCGATCGCGCCGGTGGTCGAGCCATGCGAGCACTGCACGTCATCGGCGTAGATTTCCAGCTCCGGCTTGGCGAGGAACTGGCTGTCCTCGTCGAGCAACAGCGACTGGCTGATCTGGTAACCGTCGGTCTTCTGCGCGCCCGGCTTCACAAGGATCTTGCCCTGGAACACGCCCTGCGCGCCGTTCTTCAGTACCTTTTTGAACACCTGGCGGCTCTCGCAGCGTTCGGCGTCATGGGTGATGAAGATCGTGTCGTCGTGGTGGAACGCGCCGGTCTTGCCGTCGCCAAGCGCCGCGCCCGCGACATGGGCATTGGCGTCGTCGCCCACGATGTCGATCACGCATTCATTGCGCGTCAGGACCCCGTTCGAGGTCAGGGTGAAGGATTTGAACAGGCTCTCTTCCGCGACACGCGCGAAGATGCCGGTCACCGCACGAAGCTCGTGATCGCGGCCCTGCACGCGGATATGGTGGAAACGCGCGCCTTTGGCGACATCGACTTCCATCAGCTTGTTGAAGCGCGCACCGGCCGGGCCGTTTTCCAGAACGGTGATCTCGGCACCCTCCTCGAGCTTCACGAGGTGGTGCAAGATTGGGTCGGAAGCCTCTGATTCATGAGTATAAATCAAGCTCACCGGCTTTTCGGCCTTGCCCGTGACGCGGATCAGCACGCCGTCGGTGGCCGAGGCGGTGTTGAGCGCCGCGAATGGACGCACGACCGGTTTCTGGCCGTTGGCCTCCAGCGTGCCATAGAGCGAACTTGCCCAGTTCACATCGCCCGCCTCGGCCAAACGCAGGATCTCGACGCCCGACATGGTCAGATCGTCCGAGGCCTCTGCATCGAACACACCATCGCGGAACACGATCTTCAGACGGTCGATCTCGCCGAACAGTTCCGGCTCGTCATCGACGAAAGGTGCTGCGGCAACCGGCTCGGGCGCGATGAAATCGGTGGGGTTGGTCCAACGCCAGTATTCGTCGCGACGGCCCGGAAGGCCCATCGCGGTCAGACGCTCGAGCGCAGCCCGGCGTTGCGGCCCGAAACCCTCGGGCAGCGTGACGCGGGCAAGCCGCGCCTCGGCGGGGGTCATTTTCTCGACAGCCGACATTACGCCATCACCTCCGAGATCCCGTGCTTGGCCAGCAGATCGGCATAGCCGTTCTTCTCGACCTCAAGCGCCAGCTCCGGCCCGCCGGTTTCGATGATGCGGCCATCGGCCATGATGTGCACGACATCGGGTTTGATGTGGTCGAGCAGGCGCTGGTAGTGGGTGATCACGAGGAAGGAGCGCTTCTCGTCGCGCAGCGCGTTCACCCCTTCGGCCACCAGGCGCATCGCGTCCACGTCGAGGCCCGAGTCGGTCTCGTCGAGGATGCACATCTTCGGCTCCAGAAGCGCCATCTGAAGGATTTCGTTACGCTTTTTCTCGCCGCCCGAGAAGCCGACATTGACCGGGCGCTTGAGCATATCGGCGTCGATCTTCAGCGATTTCGCCTTTTCGCGCACGAGCTTGAGGAAATCACCGGCGGAGATCTCTTCTTCGCCGCGCGCCTTGCGCTGCGCATTGAGCGCGGTGCGCAGGAAGGTCATGTTGCCCACGCCCGGGATTTCGACCGGATATTGGAACGCGAGGAACAGGCCCGCCGCCGCGCGCTCTTCGGGCTCGGCTTCGAGCAGGTCCATCCCGTCGAGTTCCGCCTCGCCCTCGGTCACCTCGTAGCCGTCGCGACCCGACAGAACGTAGCTCAGCGTCGATTTCCCCGAGCCGTTCGGCCCCATGATCGCGTGGACCTTGCCGGCCTCGACGGTCAGGTTGACGCCCTTGAGGATCTGCTTGTCCTCTTCTTCCAGTTTGACGTGCAGGTTCTTGATCTCAAGCATGGTTCTTCCTCAGGATACGGTGACAGCGGTGCCGGAGGCCGACACCATCAGCATGGATTGGCCGACGACCTCGTAATCGAGATCGACGCCGACAACGGCATTCGCGCCCAGTTCGCGGGCGCGATCTTCAAGTTCACGCAGCGCCGTGGAGCGCGCGTCTTGCAATTTGGATTCGTAAGCCCCCGAACGGCCGCCGATGATATCGGTGACAGAGGCGAAGATGTCGCGCACGACATTGGCGCCCATGATGGCCTCGCCCACGACGATGCCATGATAGGCCGCAATCGGGCGGCCTTCGATGGTAGGGGTAGTGGTGACGATCATGCGCGACCTCCGATGGAGCGACCCAGCGGGGCCGCACCGCCGCAGGTCAGAAGTGGATCACGGCCCCGGCATAGGCCAGCGTGCCCGGCTCGGTCTCGGCCATCTTCTGCTGCACCCAGGCGTCGGAAAAGACCGACGAGGCGATGGTGGGCTGCCAGAACGCGAGGTTGTGAATCCCCGCCATTGCGATGACGACCCCGATAGCCTGCAGCACGAAGAGTTTCTTCGACAGGAGCTTGAAGAACAGCCCCATCACGAAGGCGGCAAAAAGCGCTGCCCCGAAGAGCGCGAGATCCGCATGCGTGCCGATCGCGTCCGCTATCTGCGGCGTCATGAAATGCTCGCGCAGCGCCGAGGCGAGCACGAAGCCAGCCATGCCCGTTGCAAGCGCGGGGATAAAGGCGAAGAAGCGACGCTTGGCTCGCGGCTCGGCAATCGCGCCACGCAGCATCTCGGAATCCGCGCGCACGTTCATCTCGCGATCGCCCACATGCAGCACCACCCGACCCTTGTTCTTGGCGGAGATCTTTTCGATCCGCATCAGACGGTCGTTGAAGCTTGTGCTGGATATGGTCATGGCCCACCTCGATCTGTCTTCTAGGCGGGATAAGACATGCTAAAGCAATGTGCCCGAATTGGGGCGCATCCAAGGCCATTTCGCAATTTACACGTGTGCAAATCACCCGACGCTGCCCTCCAGCGAAATCGCGACAAGGCTTTGGGCTTCCATGGCAAATTCCATCGGCAGCGCTTGCAGCACTTCGCGGCAGAATCCGTTGACGACAAGGGCCACGGCCTCTTCCTCGTCCATCCCGCGCGCGCGGCAATAGAAGAGCTGATCGTCATCGACTTTCGAGGTGGTCGCCTCGTGTTCCACGCGGCTCGAATTGTTCTTCACCTCGATATACGGGACCGTATGCGCGCCACATTTATCGCCGATCAGCAGCGAGTCGCATTGCGTGTAGTTGCGCGAGTCGGTGGCCTTCGGGTGCATCGAGACCTGGCCGCGATAGGTGTTCTGCGCCTTGCCCGCCGAGATACCCTTCGAGACGATGCGCGAGCGGGTGTTCTTGCCCAGATGCAGCATCTTCGTGCCGGTATCGGCCTGCTGGTAGTTGTTGGCGATGGCGATCGAGTAGAACTCGCCCTGGCTGTCATCGCCGCGCAGGATGCAGGACGGGTATTTCCAGGTGATCGCCGAGCCGGTCTCGACCTGCGTCCACATCACCTTGGCGCGGTCGCCGCGGCAATCCGCGCGCTTGGTGACGAAGTTGTAGATGCCGCCCTTGCCGTTCTCGTCGCCCGGGAACCAGTTCTGCACGGTGGAGTATTTCACCTCCGCGTCTTCCTCGATGATGATCTCGACGACCGCGGCGTGCAGCTGCGCGACATCGCGCTGCGGCGCGGTGCAGCCTTCGAGATAGCTCACATAGGAGCCCTTGTCGGCGATGATCAGGGTGCGTTCGAACTGCCCGGTGTTTTCCGCGTTGATGCGGAAATAGGTCGAGAGTTCCATCGGGCAGCGCACGCCCGGCGGGACGTAGACGAAGGAGCCGTCCGAGAACACCGCCGAGTTCAGCGCGGCATAGAAGTTGTCCGCCTGCGGCACGACCGAACCGAGATATTTCTTCACCAGCTCCGGGTGTTCCTGGATCGCCTCCGAGATCGAGCAGAAGATCACCCCTGCCTCGGCCAGCTTGTCCTTGAAGGTCGTGCCCACGGAAACAGAGTCGAACACCGCATCGACGGCGACCTGACGGTCGTTGAGGTCGATATCCTCGGCGCCTTCGACACCGGCGAGGATCATCTGCTCCTTCAGCGGAATGCCAAGCTTTTCATAGGTGGCCAGCAGCTTGGGATCGACCTCGTCGAGCGACTTGGGCTTTTCCACCATGCTTTTCGGACGCGCGTAATAATACTGATTCTGGAAGTCGATCTCGGGGATGTTCAGGAGCGCCCAGTCGGGCATCTTCATGTCCTGCCAGCGCGCGAAGGCCTTCAGGCGCCACTCGGTCATCCATTCGGGTTCGTTGTTCTTCTCCGAGATCAGGCGGACGATATCCTCGTTCACGCCCTTGGGCGCGTATTCCATCTCGATCTCGGTGTTCCAGCCGTATTTATAGGCGCCCATGTTCTGGACGGTCTCGACCGTCTCGCGATCCACGCCTTCGCGCACTTCCACCTGATCCGCACCCGCCATATCGGCCTCTCCTGTCGCTCACCCGCGCCGCGCGCGGTGTTTCCCTTCGCATTTCAGCCAGTGTTCGGCGAAACGCATCACATCTTCCTCGCGCGTGTCGGGCCCGATCGAGACCCGCAGCGCAGAGCCGGCTTCCTCTTCGCTAAAGCCCATCGCCACCAGCGCGGCAGAGCTTTTCACCTTGCCCGACGAACAGGCCGAGCCGGCCGAAACGGCAAAACCGCCCAGATCCATCTGCATCACCTGCGTCTCGCCCTTCCATCCGGGCGTGAGGAAGCAGGAGGTGTTCGGAAGCCTGCGCGATTCATTCCCGACAAAAATAGTCTCATTTGCCCGATCCGCAATGGCGTTCTCTAGAATGTTTCTAAGTTTTTCCACCTGATCCCAGTTCCCGCGCTCAAGATCGCGCGAGGCGGCCTCGGCGGCCGCTCCGAAACCGGCAATGCCGATCAGGTTCTCGGTGCCCGCGCGCCGACCCATCTCCTGCCCGCCGCCCTTCAGCTGCGCCGCGATATCCGTGCCGCGCTTGACCACCAGCGCGCCGACCCCCTTCGGCCCGCCCAGCTTATGCGCCGAGACGATACCGCAAGTCAGGCCGAGCCAGTTGAAAGCGAAGGGGATCTTGCCGAACGCCTGCGTGAGATCGCTGAAATAGAGACCCTCGGGCAAGTCCTGCACGACGCCAGTCTCGGAATTGGCCAGCTGCACCGCTGCATGACCCGGATCCTCAACCGAAATCCGCCCCGCGCGGTCCACGGGCAGATCCTCGGCGCACCAGCTGCGCACCGCGTCATGCTCGACGCCCGCGCAATGCACCCCCTGCCCGGCTAGCGCCAGTGCCGCAGCCTCCGTCGCACCCGAGGTGAAGATCACATCCTGCCCCTCGGCCCCAAGCGCCGCCGCCACCTGCGCGCGCGCCCGCTCCATCAGCGCCTTGGCCGCGCGGCCCTCGGAATGGACGGAGGACGGGTTGCCCACCACATCCATCGCCTCGATCATCGCCGCGCGCGCCTCGGCCCGCAAAGGGGTCGTCGCATTCCAGTCGAGATAGGTTCGCGCCATGCCTGCGCTCCGCTTGGTTGAGAGGTCGGATGCCTCCGGCGGGGATATTTGAAGCAGTTGGAAGACGCAAACCCTCACATTCCAACTGCATCAAATATCCCCCGCGGAGCGTCCGCGTCTTGCCAGCCCCGAGCGACGGCCGGGGTTACTCGTCCACGACCGAGAACAGGCTCGGCACGGCCGGGCAAGGCTTGAGGCGGTTCTTCACCACGTCGTCCAGCGTCGTCTGATGCAGGAAAACGAAGACCTGAGCCGAAAGGCTCTCCCAGAGCCGGTTCGCCATGGATTGTGCCCGCGAGCCCGAGATCGCCCCCGAGGCGCCTGCGCCCACATGCATCGCCGAGACCGTCTCGTCCACGGCTTCGAAAATCTCGGAGATACGGATTTCCGACGGGCAGCGCGCGAGGCGATAGCCGCCTCCCGGCCCGCGGACCGAATTCACCAGGCCGGCGCGGCGCAGCCGCACGAAGAGCTGTTCGAGATAGGGCAGCGAAATGTCCTGGCGTTCCGAGAGCGCGGCCAGAGAGGTCCGGCTGCCCTCGCCCGCCAGCGCCAGATCCACCAGCGCGACCATCGCGTAACGCCCTTTCGTCGACAGTTTCATGCGACCCTCCCGCCTGGAGCCCTAAAGCTGACCGAAATCGACCCCTAACGCACGCAAAAACCGCTGAAAGCATTGACGCAAGCGCGAGGGCCGATTACCTCCACCCATACCCGATCTCCCGGCATGGCGCCGGGGGTGGCTTCCTCCTAGGCCAGACGTGCCGACCCGTCAAGAAACGCGAGGTCGCAGCGCGCGCCCAGGAGCCAAGCTGGCAACAGTAAACGAGAGACGATGCCCGAAGTCATTTTCCCCGGTCCCGAAGGTCGCCTTGAGGGCCGTTATCATCCGCAGCCCGCTCCCGACGCACCGATCGCGATCATCCTTCATCCCGATCCGCAATTCGGCGGCACGATGAACAATCGCGTCGTCTACAACCTGCATTATGCCTTCTTCAAGATGGGCTTCACGGTGCTGCGCTTCAATTTCCGCGGCGTGGGTCGCAGCCAGGGCGAATATGACCAGGGCATTGGCGAGCTCAGCGACGCGGCCTCGGCGCTTGATTATCTTCAGGCGATGAACCCGAACTCCAAACATTGCTGGGTTGCCGGTCACTCCTTCGGCGCCTGGATCGGGATGCAGCTTTTGATGCGCCGCCCCGAGATCACTGGTTTCATCTCGGTCGCGCCGCCCGGCCCTTCGTCGCCCGGGCCCGGCAATTACGATTACTCGTTCCTCGCGCCCTGCCCCTCTTCGGGCCTGATCATCAACGGCTCGAACGACCGGATCGCGCAGCCGAAAGAGACCGATCAGCTCGTCGCCAAGCTGCAAGAGCAGAAGGGCATCACGATCACCCATGAGGTCGTCGAGGGCGCGGATCACTTCTTCAAGAACGAAGAAGCCCATATGAAGCCGATGATCGAGACCGTGCAGACCTATGTGCGCCGCCGCCTGACCGAGGGTACGCGCTGATGGCGCTGATCGACGAGCTGGCCGAAAAACTTGCCGCCGAGACCATGGAGGCGATGCGGAAATATGGCAACGACCGCCTCTTCATGGAGGTCGGCGACTATATTGGCACATCGTCACCCTCCTTGCAGGAGGCCTTCATGACCGCCTGCCGCCTTCATATGGCCGAGCAGCGCGGGCGTACATATTTCGAGAAACGTCTGCGCGAGCTTGATGCCAATGCGCGCAAGGCTGCAATCGCAGCGGCTGCCGCCGAGGCGCAGGCCAAGACGCCCGGAAAACCCGAGGACGAGGCGTGAGCCGTCCGGCGATGACGGCCTTCTATGCCGCGGCGCTCGCGCTCGGCCTGTCGCTTGTCATCGCCACGGCCTTCCATGCCACTCACATGCTCTGTGAGGGCGACTGGACCGGAGCTGCCACGCGCGGCGAGGCGATGATCCGCGGCTTTGCGGGTCTCCTGAGCAGCCCGTTCCATTTGTTGATTTCCGTTCTTCCACTCTGGATCGGCTGGACGCTGTTGCTGCTCTCGGCGGCCAATCGTGCGATCCCGCCGGTGGTGGGGCTTGGCACCGTACTCCTGTCGATCCTCGGCACGCTCTTTTTCTATGCGTTTGCCGTTCCACGTATCGATTGCGCGAACTTTTCGGATCGGGCGATGATGTGGCGGATCGGCGGGTTGTTCCTCTTCGTGGCCTTCCTGCTGTTGCTGCCGAAACTCTGGAGACGCTCGTGACTCGCCTTGATCGCCAATTCGCCTTTCTCGCCGAAGCCGAGAAGCTGAAATCGGTCACGCGCGCAACGCCGATCCATGACGCCTCGCGGCCGGAAAACTCGGGCGAACATAGCTGGTCGCTTGCCCTTTATGCGCTGACGCTCGCCGATCAGGCGCCCGAGGGTGTCACGATCGACCGGGTGATCCGGATGCTGCTGCTCCATGATCTCGTCGAGATCGACGTGGGCGATGTACCGATCCATTCGCAGGGCGGGACGGCGCATGGGGCCGAGGCGATCCTCAAGGCCGAGGCGGCGGCGGCCGAGCGGATCTTCGGACTGCTGCCCGAGGATCAGGGGGCAGAACTGCTCGCGCTCTGGCGCGAGTTCGAGGCCAATGAGAGCCCCGACGCGATCTTCGCGAAATCGCTCGACCGGGTGCAGCCGGTGCTGCTCAACCACCAGTCGGGCGGCGGGTCCTGGATCGAATATGACGTGACCTTCCCGCAACTCGAAGAGCGCATCGGCACCAAGATCTCGCGCGGTGCGCCCGCGGTCTGGGACTGGGTGCGCGCAAGGGTCGAGTCATGGTTCGAACGGCGCGGTTTGTAGTCCCAGTCCTTTATGCCGCGCTCTGCGGTGTGGTCTATGATGGGCTGGTCGCGCTCAGCGACGCCGATTGGCGCGCCTGCATCGGATATCAGGCAGCCCCCGGCATGCCGACGGGCACAATCGACACGATGACTTTTCGCCAGATCTTTACGATCTTCCAGGACGGGGTCTGGAACCACAGTTTTATATCCCAGATACTTTCCACGCTCCATCAGGGCACAGGCATGAGCTCGCCCGAATGGTTGCTGGCGCTTTTCGCTCTGCTCTATTTGCCGCCGTTTCTTCTTGCCCTGCCCGCGTCTTTCGGTACGACCCGCTGGACCCGCCTTGTCTTTGGCTTTGCGTTGCTCGGATTACTCGGGACAATGGCGTGGATCTTGCTTCCTCCCGACGCAGTGCATGATTGCGACAGGAAGGGGCCAGAAGCCGGGTTTTTCATATTCGCGATGCCGTTCCTCGCTGGTTGCTGGGCTGGTCTCGCACTCTTGGCTCGCGTCCCATTCGCGATTTTCGAGGCGGCGCGTGCAGCTCCGGGCGAGCGATGAGCGGCTGGAACATCCTGTTCTTTGCCTTCCTTGTTGCCGCCGTCCTGCTTGGTGCGCTTTTCATTCAGTTCGATGCGCCGCTTGTGGGCAGCGCGGGCACGCCGTGTCGCGAGGCGATGTCTTCGGGCGGAGATGACGACACGATCCCCTTCTCTCTCGTGCTGCTCCTGATCCCGGCGCTGATCCGGCTGTTTCGCAACGGGCTCTGGTTCAACTGGCTCGAATGGGTCGTGCTGATCCTCGCGGCCACACCTTTCTTCGCCTTTCTCATTCTGATCCCGGATTGCGCGACGATCCCGGCCAATATCGCGGCGCGCAACGTGCCGTTCCTGCTGATCCTCCTGACCCTACTGTGCCTTTTCGCAACCGCGCTGAGGCTCAGCGGTCCCGATCAATGCAGGATGCGTCCGCCGCGGCGTTGAAATTCTCAGGGAAGAACGTCCGTATACAATCGCATACCGTCTAGCCAAGCGCATCTGAATCAGGTATGACGCGGCAAATCCCGAGGCTTCAACCGAAGAGGGCTGTGCCATGACCGATACGAACACTCCTGATATCATTTACACCAAGGTCGACGAGGCCCCGGAACTGGCGAGCGCGTCGCTGCTGCCGATCATCCGCAAATTCGCCTCGGCCGCCGGGATCTCGGTCGGCACGAAGGATATTTCGCTTGCGGGCCGTATCCTCGCCACCTTCCCCGAAGCGCTGACCGAAGAGCAGCGCATCTCGGACGACCTGGCAGAGCTGGGCGAACTGGTGAAGACGCCCGAGGCGAATGTCATCAAGCTGCCGAACATCTCCGCTTCGGTGCCGCAGCTCGTGGCCGCGATCAAGGAACTGCAATCGCAAGGCTACGCCCTGCCCGACTACCCCGAAGAGCCGAAGACCGACGCCGAAAAAGCCGTGCGCGCGAAATACGATACGATCAAGGGCTCGGCGGTGAACCCGGTCCTGCGCGAGGGCAACTCGGATCGTCGCGCCGCGACCGCGGTGAAGAAATTCGCTCAGGCCAACCCGCATCGCATGGGCGAGTGGACCAAGGACAGCAAAACCCGCGTGGCGGCGATGTCGGGCGGCGATTTCTTCTCGAACGAGACCTCGGCCACCCTGCCGAAAGCCGCGACCGCGAAGATCGTTCTGGAAAACGCCAGTGGCGAAACCGTCCTGAAAGAAGCTGTGAGCTACCCCGAAGGCACCGTGGTTGACGCGACCTACATGTCGGCCGACGCGCTCGATGCGTTCCTCGCCGAGGAAATCGCGAAGACCAAGGAAGAGGGCGTCCTGTTCTCGCTGCATATGAAGGCGACGATGATGAAGGTCTCGGACCCGATCATCTTCGGCCATGCGGTGAAGGAATGGCTCAAGCCCGTCTTCGAGAAATACGGCGACGAAATGAAGGCGCTTGGCGTGAACCCGAATTCGGGGATGGGCGACCTGCTGGCCCGCGTGAAGGATCAGCCCGAGATCATGGCCGCGATCGAGGCCGTGCGCGCCGAGCGCCCGCCGATGTATATGGTGAACTCGGACAAGGGCATCACCAACCTGCATGTCCCCTCGGATGTCATCATCGACGCCTCGATGCCCGCGCTGATCCGTGCTGGCGGCAAGGGCTGGGGCCCGGATGGTCAGGAACATGACTGCGTCTGCGTGATCCCGGACAACTCCTATGCGCCCGTCTATGATGCCGCGATCGAGTTCTTCAAAGCCAATGGCAAGCTGAACCCCGCCACCGCGGGCACCGTTCAGAACATCGGCCTGATGGCGCAGAAGGCCGAGGAATACGGCTCGCACCCGACCACCTTCGAGATCCCGGCCGATGGCACGGTGAAGATGGTGCTCGACGACGGCACGGTGCTGCATTCGCATGAGGTGAAAGCGGGCGACATCTGGCGCTCGGCCTCGGCCCGCAAGGCGCCGATCGAGGATTGGGTGCAGCTCGCGATCGACCGCCAGCGCCTGACCGGCTACCGCGCGATCTTCTGGCTCGACGAAAATCGCGCCCATGACGCGGAGCTGATCGCCTATGTGAAGCCGATCCTCGAAGCCAAGGGCGTCGCCGACAAGTTCGAGATCATGGCCCCGCGCGAAGCGACCATCGCCTCGCTCGAGACCATCACCAAGGGCGAGAACACGATCGCGATCACCGGCAACGTGCTGCGCGATTATCTGACCGACCTCTTCCCGATCCTGGAACTGGCCACCTCGGCGAAGATGCTCTCGATCGTGAAGCTGATGCAGGGCGGTGGTCTGTTCGAGACCGGCGCGGGTGGCTCGGCCCCCAAGCACGTCCAGCAGCTGCTGGAAGAAAACCACCTGCGCTGGGACAGCCTCGGCGAGTTCTGCGCGCTCGGTGAAAGCTTCCGCTTCCTCGCCGAGACCAAGGGCAACGCCAAGGCGAAGGTGCTGGGAGACGCGGTAGATGTCGCGACCCAAGGCATCCTCGACAATGACCGTTCGCCCTCGCGCAAGGTCGGCCAGCCCGACAACCGCGACAGCCATTACTGGTTCGCCCGCTACTGGGCCGAGGCGCTGGCTGCGCAAACCGACGACGCCGATCTGGCCACCGAATTCGCGCCCGTCGCGAAAGCGCTGGCCGAGGGCGAGGCGAAGATCGTGGCGGAGATTGCCGCCGTACAGGGCAAGCCGGCCGATATCGGCGGCTACTACCACGCAGACCCGGCGAAACTCGCCGCGGTGATGCGCCCGAGCGAAACGCTCAACGCCATCATCGGCTGAGAGCACTGAGACAGAAGGGGCGGCACCGAGCCGCCCCTTTCGATTCCCGGCCCGCCGCAAACACGGATGCGTGAACGGGCCCCAGATCCGGACCAAAGACCAGGAAGGAACGCGCATGACCAAGATCAAGGTTGAAAACCCGGTCGTCGAACTCGACGGCGACGAGATGACCCGGATCATCTGGGACTTCATCAAGCAGAAACTGATCCTGCCCTATCTCGATATCGACCTGAAATATTATGACCTCGGCATCGAGGAGCGCGATCGCACCGACGACCAGATCACCGTCGATGCGGCCGAGGCGATCAAGCAATACGGTGTCGGCGTCAAATGCGCGACGATCACCCCCGACGAGGCCCGCGTCGAGGAGTTCAACCTCAAGCGCATGTATCGCTCGCCCAACGGCACGATCCGCAACATCCTCGGCGGTGTGATCTTCCGCGAGCCGATCATCTGCCGCAACGTGCCGCGCCTCGTGCCGGGCTGGACCAAGCCGATCGTCGTCGGCCGTCACGCCTTCGGCGACCAGTACAAGGCCACCGATTTCCGCTTCCCCGGCAAGGGCACGCTAACGCTGAAATTCGTGGGCGACGACGGCGAGGTGATCGAGAAGGAGATCTTCCAGGCCCCCGACGCAGGCGTCGTGATGGGCATGTACAACCTCGACAAGTCGATCATCGACTTCGCGCGGGCCTCGCTGAACTACGGGCTCGTCAAGGGCTGGCCGGTGTACCTGTCGACCAAGAACACGATCCTCAAGGCCTATGACGGGCGCTTCAAGGACCTGTTCCAGAAGGTCTACGAGGAAGAGTTTGCCGAGAAGTTCAAGGAGGCGGGCATCTGGTATGAGCACCGCCTGATCGACGACATGGTGGCCTCGGCGCTGAAATGGTCGGGCGGCTATGTCTGGGCCTGCAAGAACTACGATGGCGACGTGCAGTCCGACACCGTGGCGCAGGGCTTCGGCTCGCTCGGCCTGATGACCTCGATCCTGATGACGCCCGATGGCAAGACCGTCGAGGCCGAGGCGGCGCACGGCACCGTCACGCGCCACTACCGCCAGCACCAGCAGGGCAAGGAGACCTCGACGAACTCCATCGCCTCGATCTTCGCCTGGACCGGGGGCCTCAAGCACCGCGCCAAGCTCGATGGCAACGACCAGCTCAAGACCTTCGCGGAAACGCTCGAGAAGGTCTGCGTGAAGGCGGTCGAGGACGGCCACATGACCAAGGATCTCGCGCTGCTCGTGGGCCCGGATCAGAAATGGCTGACCACGATGGGCTTCCTCGAGAAGATCGACGAGTATCTCAACAAGTCGCTGACGCTCTGATCGGCGCAGAGAGGTTTGAGGGGGCCGGGCGTATCACACGCCCGGCCCTTTCTCTTACCGCAGCAGGCTCCACGGCTCTGGCGGGGGCTCGGCGGGCCCCAGGCCGATATCGGCCCGCAGGTGATCGCTGAGCGCATCGACATCGAACGCGCGCGGCTTCGGCCCACGCGTGATCAGCGCAAACAGCGCCGCGCGCAGAACTTTGGCCGCGCCATATTTGGCGATCGCGGCGTCGAGGGTGAAAGCATCCGTGGGATGCGTAAGAGTCTGGGTCATCGTCATCTTCCGGCACGGGACCTCGCCCGCAACCGGCCTTTCCTTCAGTCGGTTTGAAAAGACGACCCGAACGGCACCGCGCGAAGGCGGCGAAGGCGTCACGAGAAAATCGGGGCGCAGATCGGGTCGGTTTGCGGGATGGGGCTAGGCCCCGGAGGTGTCAGCGGGAGCGATCAGCCTTGGCGTCGTGCGACGCGAATGGCGGTAGCTTGGGTGCTGACGAAATATCCGCAACGCGAGGCGGTGGCTTGGTGCTGATGGATCATGCGAGCCCTCCTCCTGAATTGGGCGTTTCGGATGGCGTCACTTGGCGTGATGCCCACCGATGAAGCAAGTCACGCGACTGTGACGGAGCGATCTGATCCCGGATTGTTGCCCATACATCGCAGTGCTTGCGCCCCACCCGGACCCATGGCATCTGGCGCACATGGCTGAGACGCGCATCAAAGACCCGCATCGACACACGCTGCCCGAGGACACTCAGGGGCTCCTTTCGGGGACGCTTCTGGTGGCGCTCTCGGTCTCGCTGCTGCATGGCGCGGGGCTGTTCACCGGCCAGATCGCGGGGCTGTCGCTGGTGCTGTCATATGTAACCGGCTGGAGCTTCGGCGCGATCTTCTTCACGCTCAACCTGCCCTTCTACTGGCTGGCTTTCCGCCGGATGGGCAAGCGGTTCACGGTCAAGACCGTGCTCGCGGTCGCATTGCTCTCGAGCTTCACAGAGCTCTTCCCGCATCTCCTGAGCTTCGCGACGCTTCATCCCGGCGCGGCAGGCGTGCTGGCCGGCGTGACCGCGGGCGCGGGTTTGCTGGCGCTTTTCCGGCACGGGGCGAGCCTCGGCGGTGTCGGGATCGTGGCGCTCTACTTGCAGGACAGGACCGGGTTCAAAGCGGGTCGCACGCAGATCCTCTTCGATTGCGGCGTGTTCCTTTTCGCGTTCTTCGTGCTGCCGCTCGACAAGGTGCTCTGGTCGCTGCTGGGCGCGATGGTGCTCAACGTGATCATCCTCATCAACCACCGCCGCGACCGCTATATCGCCACCTGAGCCTTTCCAGCAGCGCAAGGCGGCTCTGCACGCAGCGATTTGGAAAGTCAGTGATTCTGCCCTATTTTTAGGTCATGACCACTGACGCTCATATTCCGGACCGCCCGCACTATTCCCATTTCGAGGACCTGCAAGGCCTCGTCGTGGCCTCGGCTCAAGCCGCGCTTGGCATCCATCTTCTGCGCGCAGCGGGGCTGGTAACCGGTGGCACGGCAGGTGCAGCGCTGATCCTGTCCTACGTAACGGGCTTCAGCTTCGGCGTGGTGTTCTTTGCGATCAACATCCCCTTCTATGCCTTCGCATATTATGCGCGCGGCGCAGGCTTCGCACTGAAAAGCCTCGTCACCGTCACGCTCGTCTCGCTGATGGCCGAGGCGCTGAAACCGGTCCTGCATGTCGATCATATCCATCCGGCCGTCGCCGCCGCCCTCTTTGGGGTCTCGGCAGGTGTCGGCCTTCTGGGCCTCTTTCGACACCAGGGATCGCTTGGTGGTGTCTCCATCGTCGCGGTGATCTTGCAGGACAAATTCGGTTTCCGCGCTGGCTGGACGCAGCTGATCCACGACCTGTGCCTCTTTGTCATTGCTAGCTTCGTGCTCGAACCCTCGCTGGTTCTCTGGTCGCTCCTTGGCGCCTTGATCCTGAATTTCGTCATCGCGATGAACCACCGCCGCGACTGGTACGTGGCGCAGTAAGCGCGCAGCGCATGCGCTGCATCGCCTCACGCGTCCCGCAAGCCCTAGGCGCGGAACCTTTCTCTCTCTAGGCTCACGGTCGGGTGATCAGCTGATCGCTCGACATATTGTGGAGATTGAGATGACGATGCGCGCCCGACTTGCAGCCCTGTGCCTGTCCACCCCCCTCGCTTTCGGGGCCCCCATGGCTCAGGCCGAGACCCTGATCGACGGCTCCGATCCCGAAGCGATCCGCGCCATCGCGAGCGGTTACGGATCTGCCACGCTGGAGACCGATTCCGAGGGCGATCCGCAGATCGTCGGGCGCATCGACGGCACGCAATATATCGTTCTCTTCTACGGCTGCACCAATGGCGCGAACTGCAACTCGATCCAGCTCACCGCGGGCTGGTCGGGCGTGGCGGTGTCGCTCTCTCAGATCAACGGCTGGAACAGCGGCATGCGGTTCGGCAAGGCCTATCTCGATGAGGATGGCGACCCGACGATCGAGATGAACGTCAATCTCGATTTCGGGGTGAGCCGCGACAATCTCGACGATACCTTTGATTTCTGGCGCCTCGTGCTGAGCCAATTCGAGGAAGAGGTTCTCGACTGATCGTCGCCTCTGGCAAGTCCCGAACCGATCGTCCAGAGTACGCGCCATGATCAAGACCTATTTCTTTCTGCTGGTCGCCGTGGCCTTCGAGACTTTCGGTTCCGCCTGCTTGCAAGCGAGCCAGCAATTCACGAAGCTCTGGCCGACCGTCGGCGTCGCGGTCGGCTTTATCGGCGGGCTCTACTTCTTCACCCTCGTGCTCAAGGTTCTGCCGCTCGGGATCACCTATGCGCTCTGGTCGGGGATCGGGATGGTGCTGATCGCGGGCGTGGGCTGGCTGCTGTTCAACCAGCGTCTGGATGCGCCCGCCCTGATCGGGATCGGTCTGATCCTTGCCGGAATTATGGTCATCAACCTTTTTTCGCGATCCCATTTCCACTGAAGGTCGCGAAGTCGCACCTCTGGGGCTAGCCGCGCCCGTTTTTTTCCCTTATGGGCGGGGCAACTCAAGAACAGGACGACCTCCCATGGACCTTCGCAACATTGCGATCATCGCTCACGTGGACCACGGCAAGACGACGCTCGTGGACCAGCTCCTGCGCCAATCGGGCGCCTTCCGTGAAAACCAGGCCGTCGCGGAGCGCGCGATGGACAGCAACGACATCGAACGCGAACGCGGCATCACCATCCTCGCCAAGGCGACCTCGGTCGAGTGGAAAGGCTCGCGCATCAATATCGTCGACACCCCCGGCCACGCCGATTTCGGCGGCGAGGTCGAACGCATCCTGTCGATGGTCGATGGCGTCTGCCTGCTCGTGGATGCCGCCGAGGGCCCGATGCCGCAGACCAAGTTCGTGACTTCGAAAGCGCTCGCGCTCGGCCTCAAGCCGATTGTCGTGCTCAACAAGGTCGACAAACCCGCAGCCGACCCCGACAACGCGCTCAACGAAGTGTTCGACCTCTTCGCCAATCTCGGCGCCACCGACGAGCAGCTCGATTTCCCCCATGTCTATGCCTCGGGCATCGGCGGCTGGGCCGATCTCGAGCTTGACGGGCCGCGCAAGGATCTCTCGGCGCTGTTCGACCTGATCCTCGAGCATGTCGAACCGCCCAAGCAGGAATTCCGCGCCGACGAGCCGTTCCAGATGCTCGCCACCACGCTCTCCTCCGACCCGTTCATCGGCCGCATCCTGACAGGTCGCGTCGAGGCCGGACGCCTGAAGGTCGGCGACCAGCTCAAGGCACTGAGCCGCAAGGGCGAACGGATCGAACAGTTCCGCTGCACCAAGATCCTCGCCTTCCGCGGCCTCGGCCAACAACCGATCGACGTGGCCGAGGCAGGCGACATCGTGACCATCGCCGGCATGACCAAGGCCACCGTGGCCGATACGCTCTGCGCCCCCGAGGTCGACACCGCGATCCCCGCGCAACCGATCGACCCGCCGACGATCTCGGTGACCTTCGGCATCAATGACAGCCCGCTGGCGGGCAAGGACGGCTCCAAGGTCCAGTCGCGCGTGATCCGCGACCGCCTGATGAAAGAGGCCGAAAGCAACGTCGCGATCAAGATCGAGGACACGCCCGGTGGCGAAGCCTTCGTGGTCTCGGGCCGTGGCGAACTCCAGATGGGCGTTCTGATCGAGAACATGCGCCGCGAAGGGTTCGAACTGTCGATCTCGCGCCCGCGCGTGATCTTCCGCGAAGAAGACGGCCAGCGCATGGAGCCGATCGAGGAAGTCATCGTCGATGTGGATGACGAATTCTCGGGCGTGGTAATCGAGAAGCTCACCGGCGCGCGCAAGGGTGAGATGACCGAGATGCGCCCGGCTGGCCACGGCAAGACCCGCATCGTCGCCCATGTCCCCTCGCGCGGCCTGATCGGCTATCAGGGCGAGTTCATGACCGACACGCGCGGCAATGGCGTCCTGAACCGCATCTTCCACGGCTGGGCCCCTTACAAGGGTCCGATCGAGGGTCGCCGCCAGGGCGTGCTGATCTCGATGGAGAACGGCGTCTCGGTGGCCTATGCGCTGTGGAACCTCGAAGAGCGCGGCAAGCTCTTCATCGGCGCCCAGGAGCAGGTCTATACCGGCATGATCATCGGCGAGCACTCGCGCGACAACGATCTCGAAGTGAACCCGCTCAAGGGCAAGAAGCTGACCAACGTGCGCGCCTCGGGCACCGACGAAGCGGTCCGCCTCACCCCGCCGGTGCGGATGTCGCTCGAAGAGGCCATCGCCTATATCAACGATGACGAGCTGGTCGAGGTCACGCCGAAGGCGATCCGCCTGCGCAAGCGCCACCTCGACCCGCATGAGCGCAAACGCGCCTCGCGCGCCGAAGGCTGAGAAAAAAAGAGAGGGGGCGCTGCCCCCTCTTTTCCTTTCAGGAAAATTCACCCCCGGGATATTTCAAGCAGTTGGAGGTGGACCGCGCGTCGGTGGTTCGGGCGCTGCTGCTCCCCCTTCAACTGCATCCAATCTCCCGCGGGAGACGGCGCAGGAGACAAGGGCAGAGACCCCTTGCCTCTCCGGCTTACCCGAGCTTCGCGAGACCGGGGAAGGTGTCGAGCAGCCAGAAGCTGATCGCCGAGAAGGCGTTGGTCAAAAGCAGAAGGCCGACGATGACGAGAAGCGCGCCCATCGTCTTCTCGATCACCCCCATATATTTCTTCAGCCGGTTCATCACGCCAATCGCGCGCTGGATGAAGATGGCCGCAAGCAGGAAGGGAATGCCGAGCCCCATTGCGTAGACCGCCAGAAGGGCCGTACCGCGCATCTGGTCGCCGCCTTGTGCCGCGAGCGACAGGATCGCGCCGAGTTGCGGGCCGATACACGGCGTCCATCCGAAGGCGAAAGCGAGGCCAAGCACATAAGCGCCCAGGCTCGAGCCGCCGCGATCGCCCGCGTCGAGCCGTGCCTCGCGATCGAGGATCGAGATCCGGAAGAGTCCAAGGAAATGCAGGCCGAGGATCACGATCACCCCGCCCGCGATCCGTCCGAACAGCACTTGATTGGTCAAGAAGAACCGTCCGAAAGTCGACGCGGCGAATCCCATGAACAAAAAGACCGTCGACAGGCCGAGTACGAAGAAGATCGCCGGTACGACGGCCGAGCGTTTGCCCTCGCGCAGATCGCCCATCGTGACCCCGCCCATATAAGCCAGGTAGGGCGGCACGATCGGCAGCACACAGGGGCTCAGAAAGGACAAAAGACCCGCGAACAGCGCCACGAAGGCGGCGGGCAGGAAGGCGGCGGAGACGAGATCGATTCCAAACATATCTCTCCTCTAGCCGATTGCGCGGGCGCGGTCACCGGGTTGTGAGATAACATCCGCGTGGACAAATCCGCGCGTCGGGCCTAAAGCGCTGAACATGCAGGCTGACATCGATATCGACGCGCGGGGGTTGCTCTGCCCCCTGCCCGTCTTGCGGTTGCGCAAGGCGCTGGAAACGGCTGTCTCGGGGACGGTTGTGCGGCTCGAGGCGACCGATGGTGCGTCCTGGGTGGATGTCCCGCATTTCTGCGCGCAAACGGGCCATCAATTGCTTGAGGCCGAAGACTGGGAAGGTCTCAAGGTCTATTACGTGCGCAAGGCCTGAGCCGCGCCCCCTTGCGCTATCCGCGTTTGCGTGAAACTTTCGCATCACTCTCAGGGCGGGGCGAAATTCCCCACCGGCGGTATGCGGAGGGATGCCCCTTCGCGAGCCCGCGAGCGCCTTGCGCCTCTTGGCGGAAGGGTCAGCAGATCAGGTGCGAGGCCTGAGCCGACGGTCATAGTCCGGATGGAAGAGAGCAGCAGCCGGCCGGCCCGCGATGCGGGCGGGCAGGTCTGCCTGTGATCGCCTTGGGTGACGTGTCGCAACCAGAGGAGATCACGATGGCACACACCCGTTACGCTTTCATCAAGGCCAATTGGCATTCCGATATCGTCGATCAGGCGTTGGTCGGTTTCTTGCAGGAGATCCCGGCCGAACAGGTCGATATCTTCGACGTTCCCGGAGCTTTCGAGCTGCCCTTGCAGGCGCAGGAGCTGGCGCGCTCGGGCCGCTATGGCGCAATTGCCGCGGCCGCCTTCGTGGTCGATGGCGGCATTTATCGCCACGACTTCGTCGCACAGGCCGTCGTCAGTGGGTTGATGCAAGTCGGGCTGGAGACCGGCGTTCCGGTTCTTTCGGTTTCGCTGACGCCGCATCAGTTCCAGGAAACCGCGCATCACACCCGAATCTTTCGCGCCCATTTCATCGAGAAGGGCCGAGAGGCTGCGCGGGCGGCCTTGCAGCAGACTGCGGCGCGCGTGGCGCAAGCCGCCTGATCGGGGAGACGAAACGCGAAGGCCGGGCACTTTGCCCGGCCTTCGTCATTTTCAGCCTGTCAGAGCCTTCAGCCCCGGCTCCACCAGCCACGGCGCTTGGGCTTGGTGTCGTCTTCGACGAGAACCTCGCCCTCACCATCCCCGCTCATCGTCGGGATTTCCACCGGCGCATCAGGTTCTGGCATCTCATAGGGTTCTTCATAGGGTGTTTCCGGTGCCGGGGCGTCGGGCGTCTCCTCGGGGGTCACATCGGGTGTCTCTTCCGGGCTCGGCTCGGGGGTCTCGACCGGGGCGTCGGGTTGAGGCGCCTCGACCGGTTCGACCGGCGCGTCGGGTGCGGGCGTCTCGGGCTCTGCCTCGGCAACGGGCTCCTCGACCTTTTTGCGCGAACGCGTGCGACGCTTGGGCTTCGGAGCCTCCTCGGCGACCAGTTCCGCCGGCGCATCAGTCCCCTCGACCACGGCCTGGGCCTCGGGTTCCTTTTTCTTGCGCGAGCGAGTCCGGCGCTTGGGCTTTTCCTCGGTCTCGGCCTGAGCCTCTTCGGAAGCGGTTTCCGTTGCTTCGGCCTCGGTCGACTCGGCTTTCTTGCGCGAGCGCGAACGGCGCTTGGGCTTGGGGGCCTCTTCCTCGGGCTGGGCGGTCTCGCTCACCTCAGCCGCATCCGCAGCAGGTGTGATTTCGGCAGCCTCTTCGGTCGCGACAGCGCCCTCAGCGGCCTCCTCGTCCGAGCTCTCATCGGCACCGTTCTGATCGGCCTGATCGCCGTTCGTCTTCTTGCGACGACGACGACGGCGGCGCTTTTTCTTCGGCTGGTCATCGGAATCGGCTTCGAATTCCGGGGTTTCCACCTCGGCCTCGGCCTCAGTCTCGTCCTCTTCCTCGACCTCGTCCTCCATCTCGTCGATCTCGGCCATCAGGCTCGCGGAGGCGGAAACGACCGGGCTGGTCACTTCCGGCACGACGCGGGTCGCGGTCTTGAACTTCTCGATGGTGAAATCGGGAGACACAAGCTCCGGCGCGGCCTCGATGCGGACGGACAGACCGTAACGTGCCTCGATGCCTGCGACATGTTCGCGCTTGGCGTTCATCAGGTAGTTAGCGACCGCCACCGGCGCGCGTACCAGAACTTCACGGGCGCGTTTGCGCGTGCCCTCTTCCTCGATCGCACGCAGCACCGTCAGCGCGAGGCTGTCATCCGAGCGGATGAGGCCCGTGCCATGGCAATGCGGACAGGGCTGGGTCGTCGATTCGATCATGCCCGGACGCAGGCGCTGGCGGCTCATCTCCAGAAGGCCGAAGCCCGAGATGCGGCCGACCTGGATCCGCGCACGGTCAGTTTTCAGCTTGTCTTTGAGACGCTTCTCGACGGCGGAGTTGTTCTTGCGCTCCTCCATGTCGATGAAGTCGATCACGATCAGACCGGCCAGATCGCGCAGGCGGAGTTGGCGGGCAACCTCTTCGGCAGCCTCCAGGTTGGTCTTGAGCGCGGTTTCCTCGATCGAGCCTTCCTTCGTGGCACGCCCCGAGTTCACGTCGATCGCGACAAGGGCTTCGGTCACACCGATCACGATGTAGCCGCCCGATTTGAGCTGTACGGTCGGGTTGAACATCGCACCGAGATAGCTTTCGACCTGATGGCGCGCGAACAGAGGCAGCGACTCGGTATAATGCTTCACGTTCTTGGCGTGGGACGGCATGATCATCCGCATGAAGTCCTTCGCCGCGCGATAACCGCGCTCGCCCTCGACCAGAACCTCGTCGATATCCTTCGAATAAAGATCGCGGATCGAGCGCTTGATCAGGTCGCCCTCTTCGTAGATCGGCGCCGGCGCGATGGATTTCATCGTCAGGTCGCGGATCTGCTCCCACAGGCGCATCAGGTATTCGTAGTCGCGCTTGATCTCGGTCTTGGTGCGCTGTGCACCAGCGGTACGCACGATCAGCCCCGCGCCTTTCGGCACATCGAGCTCGCCTGCGATTTCCTTGAGTTTCTTGCGATCAGCGGCGTTGGTGATCTTGCGCGAAATGCCACCACCGCGCGCGGTGTTGGGCATGAGCACACAGTAACGGCCCGCGAGCGAGAGATAGGTGGTCAGCGCCGCGCCCTTGTTGCCGCGCTCTTCCTTGACGACTTGCACCAGCATGATCTGGCGCACCTTGATCACTTCCTGGATCTTGTAGCGGCGCGGACGCGGCTTGCGAGCCGGGCGGATTTCCTCGTGAACGTCTTCCTCGGCGACCGATTCGATGCCGTTATCGGCGTCGGATGCGTCCTCGTCCGTCTCCTCGTCGGAGTCGGCCTCGTCTTCGGAAACGGCCTCGTCTTCGTCGGTGGTTTCCGCCTCGTCGGCCTCTTCCGAAGTCTCGGTCGCGTCGGACGCCTCGTCCGCAGAAACCTCCTCGGTTTCGGACGGAGCCTCTTCAGCCTGAGCGGCCTCAACGGGCGCTGCTTCGTCAACCGGCGTCTCCGCCTCGGCGGTCGCGGCCTCAGCGTCGTCAGCCGGAGCTTCCTCGCCTTCGGTCAGATCGACAACGGCCATGCCCGGAATTTCTTCCGAGCTGATCACCGCATCATCCTGCGTCGCTTTTTCGGCCTTGGCCGAAGACCGGCGCGAACGACGACGACGCGAGGATTTCGGCTTGTCCTCTTCCTCGGCAGCAGCCTCGGCGAGCTGACGCTCTTCCTCGAGCAGCGCCTCGCGATCGGCGACCGGGATCTGGTAATAATCGGGGTGGATTTCCGCGAAGGCGAGGAAACCGTGACGGTTTCCGCCGTAATCGACGAACGCCGCCTGAAGCGACGGTTCGACGCGGGTTACCTTAGCGAGGTAGATATTGCCGGCGAGCTGCCGTTTGTTGATGGTTTCAAAGTCGAATTCCTCGACCTTGTTGCCGTCCACCACCACGACGCGGGTCTCTTCCGCGTGGGTGGCATCGATGAGCATCTTCTTTGCCATGTAAATCCAATAGGCCGACCCGTGACGACCGCCTGCCCGGGGGCGAAGCGGCATGCAGGGCCGGGACTGTCCTTGAGGCGAGCATGCGGACATGCGCGCAGATGGCGGTGGCCCGAGGCCTACCCGTCTCCATCAGCGAAATCCTGTCACGCATCATCGCGGTTCTTTCCAAGATCCTGTCGCCTTTACAGGCGGGGCGGATCCAATTGACGGCCTCCATGCCACGCACTGCGGCAGAGGGAGACAAACTTGCGGCCTTTCGGCCAATCGGTTGAGCCCGGGCTGCTTCGCGCCATGCGCGAGTTCTCTGCCCCGATCTCAGCGAATTCCGTGGACCCCGCACGCTTTGCGCGAAGCCGACTATCCGTGACAATAGCGTCACGGGTGGATGAAACACAATCGAATTTTCGTTGCGGAAGGGTGAATTGCACCCTCATTCGACAGGTTTTCATTCACGTGAGGACACGCACCCGCCACGCCAAAGTGAAGCTTCGTTAGGAGAATGTCGGCAGACAGATGAGACGGTGGCTCTACCATTGGATCGACCCGAAAGGAGCCCGACCGATGCGCCCTGCCCTGCTGCTCTGCGCCCTTGCCTTCGCCCCACTGCCCGCGCTTGCCGGTCCGCTACCCGCGCCCGAACTCATCGGCGAGATCACCCTGCCCACAGGCCTCTCGATCCAGGGGGTGCCGTTCGGTGGGCTTTCCGATCTCTCCTATGATGCCCGGTCGGGCCAATTCGTGGCGATTTCAGATGCGCATGGCGACGCCGGTCGACCGCGGATTTATGACCTGCGCATCGCGGTCGAGAATGGCCGGTTCTCAGGGCTCGACATCCTTTCCATGCAACCATTGAGCGGCCCGGAGGGCGCGGACTTCGGGGCGCAGACCCACGCAGGCGGTGTTGTGGTCGACCCCGCGCATGACCGCATTTTCTGGAGTGCCGAGGATGATGCGGGCGCGGGCGCCGGGCTCTTTGTCGCTCAGAACGGGGGCGGCGCGGCGCGCGCCATCCCCCTGCCCCCGTCCTACGCCTCGCAAGGGCGTCCCGATCACGGGGTCCGCTCGGAACACCCGATTGACGCGCTTGATCTCAGCCCCGACGGTCACACGCTGATCGCGGCGACCGAGGAGGCCCTGGCGCAAGATGGCCCCGTCGCGAGCTATTCCGAGCAAAGCCCGGTGCGGCTCTTGATGCTCGATTCCGAGACCGGGCAGCCTCGCGCCGAATACATCTATTACACCGATACGATCCCGGCCCGTCCGACAAAGTTCGACGGCCCTGCCTCGAACGGGCTGACGGCTCTGGCTGCGCTGCCCGATGGGCGGCTCGTGACGGTCGAGCGCGGCTATGCCGCCGGTGTCGGCAATTCGGTGCGCTTCTATATCGTCTCGACAAAGGGCGCGAGCAATGTCGCGGGCGAGGATCGGATCGACCGCATCCGTGACCGCCCGGTGCACAAGGCGCTATGGTTCGCCCTGTCCCCCGGCATGCCCGGAATCGCGGTGGATGATCTTGAGGATATCGCCTTCGGACCGGTGATCGGCGGGCGCGAGACGATGCTCACCGCGAGCGACAACAATTTTAACCGCCACCAGGCGACGCGGTTCAAGCTCTTTACGGTGGACTTGCCGCAGCCGATGGATTGAGGCCCGGCGTCTCGCCGGACGCAACGAAAAAGGCCCGGGCGATCCCGGGCCTTTCGTATTTCCTTGGAGCGACGCTTACTGCGACGCGGCTTTCGCCAGCTTGCGGCGGTCCTGAAGTTCCTCGGCGACAAGGAAGGCCAGTTCCAGCGATTGCGAGGCGTTCAGGCGCGGATCGCAGGCGGTGTGATAGCGCGAGGAGAGATCCTCGTCGGTCACGGCCCGCACGCCGCCGGTGCATTCGGTAACATCCTTGCCGGTCATCTCGAAATGAACGCCGCCTGGGATCGTGCCTTCGGCCTTGTGGATCGCGAAGAACTCGCGGACTTCACGCAGCACGCTATCGAAGGGGCGCGTCTTGAAGCCCGACGCCGATTTGATCGTGTTGCCATGCATCGGATCGCAGGACCAGACGACATTGGCCCCCTCGGCCTCGACGGTGCGGATCAGGCGCGGCAGGTGATCGCCGACCTTGCCCGCGCCGAAACGCGCGATCAGGGTGAGGCGGCCCGCCTCGTTTTCCGGGTTCAGCTTGGCCATCAGAACCTTGAGGTCTTCCTCGGTGGTGGTGGGGCCGCATTTCAGGCCGATCGGGTTTTGAACCCCACGGCAGAACTCGACATGGGCGCCATCGACCTGACGCGTACGGTCACCGATCCAGAGCATGTGGCCCGTGCCCGCAACCGGCAGACCGGTGGTCGAGTCGATCCGGCACAGCGCCTCTTCATATTCCAGCAGCAGGGCCTCGTGGCTGGTGTAGAAATCGACCGAGCCCAGCTCATGCGCGGTTTCAGAGGTCACGCCGGCGGCGCGCATGAATTCCATCGCATCCGAGATCTGCTCGGCCACCTTGCGGTATTTCTCGGCCTCTTCGGCATCGGTGAAACCCGCGATCCAGCTTTGCACGCGATGGATATCGGCATAACCGCCCGTCGAGAACGCGCGCAGCAAGTTCAGCGAGGCCGCGGCCTGCGTGTAGGCCTGCAGCATGCGATTGGGATCGGGCAGGCGTGCTTCGGTCGTGAAGTCGAAGCCGTTGATGATGTCACCGCGGTAGCTGGGCAGTTCGGTCCCGTCGATCACCTCGGTCGGCGCCGAACGGGGTTTAGCGAACTGGCCCGCCATGCGGCCGACCTTGATCACCGGAACTTTCGCGCCCCAGGTCAGCACGACCGCCATCTGCAGCATGACCTTGAACGTGTCGCGGATATTGTCCGCCGAGAATTCCCCGAAGGCCTCTGCGCAATCGCCGCCCTGCAACAGGAAGGCTTCGCCCGAGGCGGCCTTGGCAAGCTGCGCCTTGAGTTTGCGCGCCTCGCCCGCGAAGACCAGAGGGGGCATGCGCGAGAGGGTTTCCTCCACCGCGTGCAGCGCCGCCTGATCGGGATAGTCGGGCATCTGAACCCGCGGTCTCGCGCGCCAGTCCGATTTGCTCCAACCCTTGCCCATCTGATCCTCCAAAGCATGGTATCGTGTCCGGGCGCGCTTATAGACTCGCGGGCGGCCAAGAACAAACCCGAATTTAACGCTAACAGCACGAAGTCCCGCCCTCGGTCCTGACGGATCGGCCCCTTGCGCCCCGAAGAAATTTCGGCTTTTCGTGAGAAGCCGTGAGGTTCCAAAGAGATCGCCCATGTCTGACCGTTCCACGTCCCGCCCTGCCCGCCGCCCCGCGCCTTCGCAGGGAATGATCCGCCTCGCGGATGACAGCCGGCACCGTTCGGTCGTATTCCTGCTGCTCGATCGCTTCACCATGATGGCCTTCGCCAGCGCCATCGAGCCGCTGCGTCTCGCCAATCAGGTCTCGGGACGTACCCTTTATTCGTGGAAACTCGCCGCTGAGAATGGGGGGGACGTGGCCTGTTCGAATGGCACGGTGTTTCGCACCGACATCGGACTTGAGGATCTTGGACGCGACACGATGGTTCTCGTCTGTGGCGGCATCGACGTGGTCGAGGCGGTGACGAAACCGGTTCTGAGCTGGCTGCGGCGCGAGGCGCGGCGTGGCGCGGTGATGGGCGGGCTGTGCACCGGCTCCTATGCACTGGCCAAGGCCGGGCTGCTTGATGGAAAGCGGGCCACGATTCATTGGGAGAACACGGATTCCTTCACCGAGGATTTCCCCGATGTCGAACTGACCAAGGGGGTCTTCGTCATCGACGGCAACCGGGTGACGACCGCGGGCGGCACTGCCTCGATCGATCTGATGCTGCGGCTGATCGCGCGGGATCATGGCGAGGAGCTGGCCAATACCGTTGCCGATCAGCTCATCCATTCGACGATCCGCACCGATCGCGACACGCAACGGCTCTCGATCCCGACCCGGATCGGCGTGCGTCATCCCAAGCTCGCGCAAGTCATCGGGCGGATGGAGGCCAATATCGAGGACCCGATCAGCCCCGCGCAGCTCGCCACTGAAGTCGGCATGTCGGCGCGCCAGCTCGAGCGCCTGTTCCGCCGGTATCTCAACCGCAGCCCGAAGCGCTATTACATGGAACTGCGGCTTCAAAAGGCGCGCAACCTGCTGATGCAGACCGAGATGAGCGTGATCAATGTCGCGATGGCCTGCGGCTTCGCGAGCCCGTCGCATTTTTCGAAATGCTACCGCGCGCATTACCAGACGACTCCCTATCGTGAACGCGGCACTTCCGCGATGGGCGAGCAGGGAAATTTCGATACAACCGCAGATACGGAAACCGATTTCGCCGAAGACTGAAAATTACGCAAAACCAGGCGCGATTTTTCACGAATTTGCACGACCCCTTACATTGCCGTTACGTCGAATTCGGGCAGTCTTGACCTTTGGGTCGGTTTTTCGCGTGATCGCCTCGCCAGCGGTTCTTCACATTTTCAAAACCGCGCACTAACCTCGCGCCAGAACGCGAGTTCCAACACGGGAGTGAATAAATGAAAAGAATTCTTCTGGCCTCGGCCGCGATCGCCTTTGCCGCGACCGGTGCTTACGCCGCCGATGTGAAGATGGGGGTCCTGCTGGGCTTCACCGGCCCGCTCGAATCCCTTGCACCGGCGATGGCGCAGGGCGCCGAGCTTGCGATCAAGGAAGTCTCGGACTCCGGCAAGCTGCTCGGCGGCGACACCGTGACCCCGGTGCGCGGCGACTCGACCTGCGTCGATGCTGCGGCCGCGACCGCGGCGGGCGAAACGCTGGTCACCTCGGACAAGGTGTCGGGCATCATGGGCGCGATGTGCTCGGGCGCGACCACCGCCGTTCTGCAAAACGTGGCGATGCCGAATGGCATGGTGATGATCTCGCCCTCGGCGACCTCGCCGGCGCTTTCGACCCTGCCCGATGACGGCCTGTTCTTCCGCACCGCGCCCTCTGATGCGCGTCAGGGTGAAGTCATGGCTGACGAGATCCTTGAAAAAGGTATCAAATCCGTCGCGCTGACCTACACCAACAACGACTACGGCAAGGGTCTCGCGGACAGCTTCGAGAAGGCCTACAAGGCCAAGGGCGGCACCGTGACGATCTCGGCAGCCCACGAAGATGGCAAGGGTGACTACTCGGCCGAAGTGGCTTCGCTGGCCTCGGCCGGTGGCGATGCGCTCGTGATCGCTGGCTATATCGACCAGGGCGGTTCGGGCATCCTGCGCGGCGCGCTCGACACCGGCGCCTTCGAAAAGTTCGTCTTCCCCGACGGCATGGTCAGCCAGACCCTCGAAGACAACTTCGGCTCGGAAGTGAACGGCTCGTTCGGTCAGATGCCCGCTTCGGAAGGCGAAGGCCATGACAAGTTCCTCGCACTGGCCACGGCCGCCGGCTTCGACGGCACCTCGGTCTATTCGGGCGAAGCCTATGACGCGGCAGCTCTGATGCTGCTCGCGATGGAAGCTGCGAACTCGACCGATCCGAAGGTCTACAAGGACAAGATCATGGACATCGCCAACGGCGATGGCGAAAAGATCTATCCCGGTGAGCTGGCCAAGGGTCTCGAGCTGATCAAGGAAGGCAAGCCGATCAACTACGAAGGCGCAACCGCCGTTCACCTGATCGGCAATGGCGAAGCTTCGGGCACCTTCCGCGAGATCGAGTTCAAGGACGGGAAGATGGAAACGGTCCAGTACCGTTGATCTGAGCAAAGACGCGAAACAGCCCGGAGAGATCCGGGCTGTTTCCAATTAGAACAAGACCTTGCGGCGCGATGTTCGCGCAAAGCATGAAGTCAGGGGACCCCATGATCCGGGTTGAAAATCTAGTAAAATCCTTCGGCGGCTTTCGCGCCGTCGATGGTGCGAGTCTCGAAATCGCGACCGGTTCGATTACCGGTCTGATCGGCCCGAACGGTGCCGGAAAATCCACCCTTTTCAACGTCATCGCCGGTGTGCATGCCCCCACCTCGGGCCGCGTCACGATGGATGGCGAAGACATCACCGGGCTCGCACCGCACGAGCTGTTCCACAAGGGGCTGCTGCGCACCTTCCAGATCGCGCATGAGTTTCCCTCGCTCACCGTCCGCGAGAACCTGATGATGGTGCCTTCGGGCCAGGCAGGCGAGACGCTCTGGAACACCTGGTTCGGCCGTGGACGGATCCGCGAAGAGGAAACGGCGCTTCTGAAGAAAGCCGACGAAGTGCTTGATTTTCTGACGATCTCGCATCTGAAGGACGAGAAGGCAGGCAATCTCTCGGGTGGCCAGAAGAAGCTTCTGGAGCTTGGTCGCACGATGATGGTCGAAGCCAAGATCGTCTTCCTCGACGAGGTTGGCGCAGGTGTGAACCGCACGCTGCTGAACACGATCGGCGATGCGATCGTGCGCCTCAACAAGGAGCGCGGCTACACCTTCTGCGTGATCGAACATGACATGGATTTCATCGGCCGCCTCTGCGACCCGGTGATCGTGATGGCAGAGGGCAAGGTTCTGGCCGAAGGCTCCGCCGATCACATCATGGAAAACGAGGCCGTCATCGAGGCCTATCTGGGTACGGGCCTCAAGAACAAGGTCAAGGCCGAGGAAACGGCCGAGGCCGCCGCGCATGAAGACCACGGCGCGCAGCCGGGTCTGGGCGACGAAGCTGGCAAGGGAGAGGCGCAATGAGCTATCTGAACGCCTCGGAGATGACCGGCGGCTACGGCAAGGCCGATATCCTTCACTCCTGCACGCTGACCGTCGAGAAGGGCGAGATCGCCGTGATCGTCGGCCCCAACGGCGCGGGCAAATCCACCGCGATGAAGGCGGTGTTCGGCATGCTGTCGCTGCGCGAAGGCAAGGTGACGCTCGACGGGGTCGACATCACCGGGCTCTCGCCGCAGGACCGGGTGAAGAAAGGCATGGGGTTCGTCCCGCAGGTCAACAACGTCTTCCCGACGATGACGGTCGAGGAAAATCTCGAAATGGGCGCCTTCATCCGCGACGACGATTTCGCCGGCACCATGGAACAGGTTTACGAGCTGTTCCCGATCCTGAAGGAGAAGCGTCGCCAGAACGCAGGCGAATTGTCAGGCGGGCAGCGTCAGCAGGTGGCCGTGGGCCGCGCGCTGATGACGCAACCGAAGCTTTTGATGCTCGACGAGCCCACCGCAGGCGTCTCGCCGATCGTGATGGACGAGTTGTTCGACCGCATCATCGAAGTCGCCCGCACCGGCATCTCGATCCTGATGGTCGAACAGAACGCCCGCCAAGCGCTTGAAATCGCGGATAAAGGATATGTCCTCGTGCAAGGCGCCAACAAATATACCGACACCGGACAGGCGCTCTTGGCCGATCCGGAAGTCCGCCGTACCTTCCTGGGGGGCTGAGCAATGGATCTCATCAACGCGCTCGTCGCGATCACCAATTACGTTATCATCCCCGCCACTGCCTATGGTGCGCAGCTTGCGCTTGGCGCGCTCGGGGTCACGCTGATCTACTCGATCCTGCGGTTTTCGAACTTCGCCCATGGCGACACGATGGCCTTCGGAACCGGGATCGTGATCCTGATCACCTGGGGCTTCCAGGCGATGGGGATCAGCCTCGGCCCGCTGCCGACCGCGCTGCTCGCCCTGCCCTTCGGCATCATCGTCACCGCCGCGCTCATGCTCGGGACGGACAAGGTCGTCTATCAATATTACCGCAAGGTGCGGGCCGCGCCTGTGGTCATGGTCATGGTTTCGGTTGGCGTGATGTTCGTGATGAACGCGCTCACCCGTTTCCTGATCGGCGTCGACCAGATCAATTTCGACGATGGCGCGCGTTTCGTCATCAATGCACGGCAGTGGCGCGAAATGACGGGCCTCTCCGAGCCGCTCACGCTGCGCTCGACGCAGGTGATCACCGTCGTCACCGCGATCATCACCGTGGCAGCCCTGTTCTGGTTCCTCGGCAAGACCCGCACCGGCAAATCCATGCGGGCCTATTCCGATAACGAGGATCTGGCGCTGCTGTCGGGGATCGACCCGAACCGTGTCGTGGCCGTCACCTGGATTATCACCGGGGCGCTGGCGACCATCGCCGGCACGCTTTACGGGCTCGACAAGAGCTTCAAGGCCTTCACCTATTTCCAGCTGCTACTGCCGATCTTCGCCTCGGCCATCGTCGGCGGTATCGGCAACCCGGTGGGTGCGATCGCAGGCGGTTTCGTGATCTCCTTCTCGGAGGTCGGCCTCACCTATGCCTGGAAGAAGGTCGTGACCTACCTGATCCCGAACTGGCAACCTGACGGGCTCGTCCAGCTTCTGTCCACCGATTACAAATATGCGGTCAGCTTCACGATCCTGATCCTCGTGCTGATCTTCAAGCCGACCGGCCTCTTCAAGGGGAAAATCGTATGAGCACCACACGACAACCCGGTGGATCGAGCGCAATCCGCGCGCCGCTTTTCTTCGCCATCATGGCTGTGCTGATCCTGTTCGAGGGCTTCTCCTCGGGCTGGAACTCGGCGCTTGGCATCCTGAACATGGGGCTTCTGAGCGCTATCATGGCGCTCGGGGTGAATATGCAATGGGGCTATGCGGGGCTGTTCAACGCAGGTGCGATGGGCTTCCTCGCGCTTGGCGGCCTGGCGCCCGTGCTGATCTCGATGCCGCCCACGCCCGGTGCGTTCAAGGCGGGTGGGCCCGGCATCATGCTCGCGTTCTTCATCGCCATTGTCGCGGTGTTGGCAGCGGTCTGGATCTGGCGCAACCTTACCGGACGGCTGCGCGGGCTTGCGGTGACAGCCGTGCTGATCGTGGGATTCTTCGTCTATCGCTGGGCTTTCGATCCGGCGGTCGCGGCGATCGAAGCGATCAACCCCTCGGCACAAGGCAATCTCGGCGGGCTCGGCCTGCCGACGCTGATCTCCTGGCCCGTCGGTGCGGTACTGGCGGCCGGTGCGGCCTGGCTGGTGGGGAAGACGGCTTTGGGTCTGCGCTCGGACTATCTTGCCATCGCGACGCTCGGGATCGCCGAGATCCTCGTCGCGGTGCTCAAGAACGAGCAATGGCTCGACCGTGGCGTGCTCAACGTGAACGGAATCCCGCGCCCCTGGCCCGTCCCCTACGAGATCGACCTGCAAAACAGCCCCGACTTCGTCGCCAAGGCGCAAAGCTGGGGCATGGATCCGCAGCTTGCCTCGACGATTACCGTGAAGCTGGCCTACCTGCTGCTGTTCGTGGTCGTGCTCGCGGTGCTGATCTGGCTCACCCAGAAGGCGCTCAAATCGCCCTGGGGCCGGATGATGCGCGCGATCCGCGACAACGAGATCTCGGCGGCCGCGATGGGCAAGAACGTCACCCGCCGCCATTTGCAGATCTTCGTGCTGGGCTCGGCAGTGATCGGCCTGGCCGGCGCGATGATGATCTCGCTCGACGGGCAGATGACGCCGACCTCCTACAACCCGCTGCGCTACACCTTCCTGATCCTCGTGATGGTGATCGTGGGCGGCTCGGGGAACAACTGGGGCTCGATCCTCGGTGGCGTGCTGATCTGGTATGTCTGGGTCAAGGCGGGCGACTGGGGCCCCGATATCATGGCGGCGCTGGCCTCCCCCTTCCCCGAGGGCGGGTTCAAGGAGCACCTGATCCAATCGGCCCCGCATATGCGGATGCTGGTGATGGGCGCGATCTTGCTGGGCGTGCTGCGCTTCAGTCCACGCGGGCTCTTGCCCGAGAAATGAGCGTGAGGGGCGCTGCCCCTCGCCCGTTCCGGGCTCACCCCGAGATATTTGGATCAAGAAGAAGACGAAACGCGCGGGCTGAGACCCGCGCGTTTTTCGTTACTCGTCGTCGCCTTCGAATTGCGCGACGCGGGCGCCAGCCTTGTTCGTGGTGACGACGCCGAGGGATTTGAGCTTGCGGTGCAGGGCCGAGCGCTCCATGCCGACGAAATTCGCGGTGCGCGAGATATTGCCCCCGAAGCGGTTGATCTGCGTCAGGAGGTATTCGCGCTCAAACAGCTCGCGGGCCTCGCGCAGAGGCAGCGTGGCGAGCGCGCCGCCCAGCACGATGCGCCCCTCTTCAGCGGGCGCCTCCTGACCGGGCAGCTCGCGCGCCTCGATCGGGCCCGTGCCTTCACCGAGGATCAGCACCCGCTCGATCACGTTGCGCAGCTGGCGGACATTGCCGGGCCAGTCCATCGTCTGCATCAGCGCAGCGGCCTCTTCCGAGACATCGCGCAGCGGCAGGCCTTGCGTCTCGTTGAAACCACGCAGGAAATGCGCCGCCAGAAGCGGCACATCCTCGCGCCGTTCCGAGAGCGGCGGCACCTCGATCGGCACCACGTTCAGCCGGTCGTAGAGTTCCTGACGGAACCCGCCTTCGCGGATCATCGCGGTCAGGTCGCGGGTCGTCGAGGAGATGACGCGCAGATCGACGCGCACCTTGTCGGCCCCGCCCACGCGCAGGAATTGCTGTTCGGTCAGCACACGCAGGATCTTCGACTGGGTCCCCAGTGGCATCTCGGCCACCTCGTCGAAATAGATCACGCCGCCATGGGCCTGCTCCAACAGGCCTTTCTCGACGCCGCGCTCCGGTGTTTCGCGCCCGAAGAGCACCTCTTCCATCCGGTCGGGCTCGATCGAAGCCGAGGCAACCGTGATGAAGGGCCCGGCGGCACGGGTCGAGAACTGGTGGATGTAGCGCGCGGCCATCTCCTTGCCCGAACCCGGCTCGCCGGTCAGCATCACCCTGCCATTGGATTTCGTCACTTTATCGAGCTGGTCCTTCAGCCGCCGGAAGGCCGCCGAATCCCCAATCATCTCGCCCGAGGACATGTCGCGACGCCGGAGCGTCGAATTTTCACGGCGCAGGCGGGCGGTCTCCATCGCGCGGGCGATCACCACCATCAGCTGGTCGATATTGAAGGGCTTCTCGATGAAGTCATAGGCGCCCTGCTTGATCGCCGCGACCGCGATCTCGATATTGCCGTGGCCGGAGATGATGATGACCGGCACGTCGGGGTTGTCGCGCTTCACCGTCTTGAGGATGTCGATCCCGTCCATCTTGCTGTCTTTTAGCCAGATATCGAGGATCATCAGCGCCGGTTCCTGCGCGTTGATCTCGTCCATGCACTCGTTGGAATTCGCTGCCAGACGCGTCTGGAAGCCTTCGTCTCTAAGGATATCGGCGATCAGCTCGCGGATGTCTTTCTCGTCGTCGACGATCAGAATGTCGCTCATGTCAGTTCCCCGGGGGCCTCGCCCCTCTCCTTGATGGCCCGCAATGCGGCTCGCGCGCGCGGTAGCCTGATTTCGGCGAGCGCCCCACGATGGGCGCCCTCTGTGAAGGCGGGCGCGTCGCTGAGGGACAATGTCCCGCCATGTTCCTCGATGATCTTCTTCACGATGGGAAGCCCCAGACCGGTCCCTTTTTCGCGCGTCGTCACGTAAGGCTCGAACAGTCGCGCACGATCCGGCGGCAGGCCGATCCCGTTATCAGCGATGCGGATCGTGACCTGCTCCGGGGTGACCTCCATCGTGAGGCGCACCTGTGGGGAGAACCCGTCCTCTGCGCCTTTTTCGACATAGGATTCAATCGCTTCGCCCGCGTTCTTGATCAAGTTTGTCACCGCTTGCGAGATCATCGTCGCATCGAGCTCAACGATCACAGGCTCGCTCGGCACGTCGGAGATCAGCTCCGCTCCATGCAGTGCGTCCTGTTGCAAGGTCACCGAGTCACGCACCAGTTGCGCGAGATCGTGATCGGCGCGGTTGGGTTCGGGCATCCGGGCGAACCGCGAGAACTCATCCACGATGCGGCGCAGATCATTGGTCTGGCGCACGATGACGCCGGTGAGTTGCTCCAGCGCCTCGGCGTCCTCGCCCTCGGTGATCTTGCCGAACTTGCGCTTGATCCGCTCAGCCGAGAGCTGGATCGGGGTGAGCGGGTTCTTGATCTCATGTGCGATACGCCGTGCCACATCACCCCAGGCCGCCATGCGCTGCGCCGACACAAGTTCCGTCACGTCCTCGAAGGCGACAACATAGCCTTCGGGCGCTCCCAGATCGTTGCGCCGCACTGCCATGCGCACGAGCAAGCTCTCCAGCCGCCCGCCGCGCGACACGCGCACCTCTTCCTGAGCCACCTCATTAAGACCGTCCTGCAAGCGACGGAAAAGATTATCAAACTCCGGAACAGCATTCGCAAGTTCTCGCGAGTGATCGCGCATGCTATCGAGTTCAAGAAGTTGCATCGCAGCGCGGTTCACGAAATCTATCCGGCCATCTGCATCGAGACCGATCACGCCGGAGGTCACCGACGACAGCACGGAATCGAAGAGGCGGCGGCGCTCCTCGGTCTCACGATGGTTTTCGACCAGCGCCATGCGCTGTCCCTTGAGCTGGCTCGTCATCCGGTTGAATGCCGCGCCGAGCGTCGCGATCTCGTCATCGCCCTCGGCCTCGATCACCCGCGCATCCAGATCGCCCGCGCCGACCCGTTCCGCGGCCGCAGCAAGACGCCCGATCGGTTTCGAGAGCCGCTCGGCAAACCACAGCCCCATCCAGACCGCCGCAAGGATCAGGATCAGCGCGAAGCCGAAATAGACGAGGCCGAATTCGAAGATCACGCGTCCCCGCGCGGTCTCGAGTTGCTGATAAAGCGTCACCGTCTCGCGCGTCTGGTCGAGCAACGACAGGATCTGTCCGTCGACCTTGCGCGAAATGTAGAGGTAGCGATCCACGAATGCGTCGAGACGGATCAGCGCGCGCAGTTCCGAGTTCGGCCAATCCTCGATCAGGACGGTCTCACCCTTTTGCGCCTCGACCACATCCTTGGCAGAGGGCTGTTCATAATCGAAGAGATAGGAGCGATCACCGCGCGCGACGATTTTCCCGGTTCCATCAATGACGTAAGCTTCCTTCACGCCACGCTGAATGCCCGCCTGACCGGCGATCAACAGCTCCCTCAGCTCGCCATCGGACATGAAGGTCGAGGCCTGACGGCGCAGGTTGAGAAAGCCGGCAAGCGCGCGGCTGTCCTGCACAAGGTCGCGCTTGTGTTCCGCCTGATAGGCCTCGGCCGCTTGCAGTGATGTGCCCACGACCGAGCGCACCCGATCCGAGAACCAGCCCTCAAGACCGATATTCACCGTCAGCCCCGCGAAGATCGCAACCAGCACCGTCGGCACCAACGCAATCCCGGCGAAGACCCCGGTCAGTCGCAATGTCAAACGCGAGCCCGCGGACCGCGCGCGTCTTGCGGCCACCATCTGCGCAAGGCGCATCAGGATCAGCCCGGCGAGCAGGAGGAAATAGACGAAGTCACCCAGCAGGATCAGGCGCAGCGAGGCGCTGTCAGCCCCCTGTCCCATCGGGCCCAGAACCACGAAGGTCCCGATCGCCAGAACGGGACCAAGCACGACAAGGCTCAGCGTGAAGATATTGCGCACGCGCCGCTGACGCCGAAAGCGCGCCAGCCTGTCCCAGCCTGAGCGATATGCCGTGCTGCCCTGCACCGATGCCCCCACAATTCAGGGGGCAGCCTCGCGAATCCGTGACAGCGGAAAAGCCACAATCCCCTGTTGCGGGTTTACATCAGTTTGCGCCGACGCGTAACCTGAATATCGAGATCGGTGATCTTTTTCCGCAACGTATTGCGGTTGATGCCCAGAAGATCGGCACATCTTGCCTGATTGCCGCCAGTCGCATCGAGGGCGATCTCGATCAGCGGAGCCTCCATTTCCTTGAGAATCCGGTCATATAGGCCCGCAGGCGGCAGCGAGCCTCCGTGCAAATCGAAATAGCGGCGCAAGTGACGCGCGATCGAGGCCGAGAGCTTCTCGCCCTCGCCACCCTGGCGCAGCGGCTCGATCGCAGGCTGGTTGCCAAGGACGAACTCCACCTCGGAGCGCGCGATTTCTTCCTCGGAAGAGGTTACGGCAAGCCGGCGGATCGTGTTTTCGAGCTGGCGCACATTGCCCGGCCAGCTATAGGCGCGCACGAGCTGCATCGCCTCGGGGGTGAAGCGGCGGGTGCCAAGGCCATCACGCTCGGCGCGGCCCAGGAAATGTTCGGCCAGAAGCGGGATATCCTCGACCCGTTCACGCAAGGACGGGACATTCAGCGTAACGCCGCCGAGGCGATAGAACAGATCCTGCCGGAATTTGCCCGCCTCCATCAGGCCCGCGAGATCGATCTGCGTCGTCGCCATGATCCGCGGCGCAGGATCGGGCAGCGCGTCGAGCATGCGCACGATGCGCGCCTGGGTTTCGTCGTCGTAATCGCCGACCTCATCGAAGACGAGCGACCCGCCCTTGGCTTTCGACAGCAACATCGCCGGCCCGTCCGCACCTTGCAGATCCCCCGACTGCGCCACCACGAAGGGCAGTGTACGGCGGTCGGAGAAGTCGTGGATTGCACGCGCGATCAGTGATTTACCCGTTCCGCTCTCGCCAGAGATCAACACCGGAAGATCGGCATTCATCACCCGCGCGACGAGACGGTACAGCTCCTGCATCGCCGCGGTGCGCCCGACCAGCGGCAGATCGCCGCCTTCGCTCAGCGGTTCACCGGGTTTCGTGGACACGGGCGCGCGGCGTTTCTGCTCGAGCGCCTTTTGCGCACGTTTCATCAGATCGGGCAGATCGAAGGGCTTGGGCAGATAGTCGAACGCCTCGGCCTCGGCCGCCTGAATCGCCGTCATGATCGTGTTCTGCGCCGAAATCACGATCACCGGCAGACCGGGGCGTTCCTCGGAAATCTTCGGCAGCGCCTCGAGCCCGTTGCCATCGGGCATGATCACATCCGAGATCACCAAATCGCCCTTCCCCTCCTCGACCCAGCGCATGAGCGTCACGAGCGAAGCGGTGGCATGGACCTTGCACCCGGCTCGGGTCAGGGCCTGGGTGAGAACGGTGCGGATCGTGCGATCGTCATCGGCGACAAGTACGGTGCCGTCCATGGATCAAGCCTCCTTGGGCGCAACTGGTAGGGAAATGCGAAAACGGGTGCGGCCGGGCACCGAGTCGAGCGAGACCCAGCCATCATGATCGGAGATGATCTTCGAAACGAGCGCGAGCCCGAGACCTGTGCCGTTCTCACGACCGGAAACGAAGGGTTCGAAGATCTCGTTGGCGATTTCGGGCGGGATGCCGGGACCATCGTCGATGATCTCGACCTGTAGCGGCAGCGGCTGTCCCGAACCATCGGCGCGACGCAGGCGCAGGCTGTGCTCGTAGAAGGTGCGGATCTTGATTTTTCCTGCTCCGTCAGACGCTTCTGCAGCATTCTTCAAAAGGTTCAGGAAGACTTGGGTCAACTGATCGGCATCGCCCAGCGTGGATGGCAGCGAGGGATCGTATTCTTCCGTGATCGTCATATGCGCACCGAATCCCACACCCGCGGATTTGCGCGCACGATCCAGAACGTCATGAATATTGACCGGCTTCTTCTCCGGTGCACGGACATTGCCGAACTGCTCGACCTGTTCGAGAAGCTTCACGATCCGACGCGTCTCGTCAACGATAAGGTCCGTCAATTCAAGATCTTCGCCGGACAAGTTCATGCTCAGGAGCTGCGCGGCCCCGGCAATCCCGGCAAGCGGATTCTTGATCTCATGCGCCAGCATCTCGGCCATGCCGATCGCCGAGCGTGCAGCCGATTTCACGAGGCTCGCGCGGCCAAGACGGTCGGCCAGTTCACGCGGCTCGATCAGCAAAAGGACCCGGTCGGGCTCTTCGCCAACGGGCGCGGCTTGCAGGTTGCACTGCACGGGCGCCTTCTCGCCGGTCGTGACCTCGACGTCGTTCACGAAAAGCGATGCTCGGTTCTTGCGGACCCGTGAGAAGATCTCCTCCAATGGCGCGGAAATCGCGAGCCGCTCGCCGATGGTCTGGCCCCTCAGCGATTTGGCCGAGAGGTTGAGGAACAGCTCGGCGGCCGGGTTCACCTCGTCGACCTTGTCCTCGCCGTCGATCAACAGCGCCGGGGTCGGCAAGGAATTCCAAATGATGCCGGGCGCGGGAAGGTTCATGCCGCCATCCTTTCGCCAAAGGCGCGTTCAATCAGGGAGAGCGTGGCCTCGGGCGTCTCGGAGACCATCATCTCGGCCCGCAAGGGGGCGCCAGCTTCCTCGGCATACCAACCGAGATGCTTGCGCGCGAGGCGCAGACCCAGATCGCGCCCGTAGAAGCTCAAGATCGCCTCGTAATGCTCTGAGATAAAATCACAAAGCGAGTTTCCGTGTGGCACGTCCGGAGCGGAGTCTCCAAACAGCGCATGGCCGATTTCAGCCAGACGCCAAGGCGCGCCCTGCGCCCCTCGTCCGACCATCACGCCCGCAGCGCCGGATTGTTCAAGGGCCCGCCGCGCCGAAGCCGCGTCCACGATATCGCCATTGGCGACGACCGGGATCGACACGGCCGCGCGGGTCTCGGCAATCGCGGCCCAATCGGCTGCGCCTTTGTAGAACTGCATCCGGGTGCGCCCGTGCACGACGATCATCTTGATCCCCGCCGCTTCCGCCCGCCGGGCAATCGAGGGGGCGTTGCGGCTGTCATCGTCCCAACCGAGCCGCATCTTCAGCGTCACGGGCAGATCGACCGCGTTCACCGTAGCTTCGATCAAGCGCAGCGCATGATCGGGGTCGCGCATCAGCGCCGAGCCCGACGCCCCGCCCGTCACCTTCTTCGCCGGACACCCCATATTGATGTCGATGATCCGAGCACCCATGCCGGCCACCATCTTCGCGGCCTCGGCCATCGGCTGCGCCTCGCGGCCTGCGAGCTGGACCGAGGTCGGAAGCTCAAGCCCCATCTCGACCCGCGCCTTGGCCCGCACCGAGGGCTTCTTCGTCAGCATCTCACCCGAGGCCACCATCTCGGACACGACGAGACCCGCGCCAAAGCGCGCAACCATCCGGCGGAACGGAAGGTCGGTGATCCCCGCCATCGGTGCAAGAAAGACCGGCGGCGAAAGCTGGATGTCGTCGAGAGCCAAAACCTGAGGCACGGGCGTTCCTGTCACTCTTTCAACCATCATCTAGGCTTTTGATCGGGGAATCACAATTGCGTCGA
The DNA here is from genome assembly GCF_000714535.1 of Thioclava pacifica DSM 10166. GTDB lineage: Bacteria > Pseudomonadota > Alphaproteobacteria > Rhodobacterales > Rhodobacteraceae > Thioclava > Thioclava pacifica. The sequence goes on from NZ_AUND01000034.1 coordinate 290,119, forward strand.
GCCCTTTGTGGCGAGAAAAATTAGCAATTGCGTATTTTTTAATCACACACGCCGCGCGGAATGTCGCATCAGAAGCCACGCGCTATCATCCCGAGGCGATTGCGCCGCCCTGCCCCATAGCCTAAGCCTTTGGCGCAAAGGGAGCGCCAATGACTATCGCAGTGATCATCGTTGCCGCTGGGCGCGGCACCCGTGCCGGAGGGGAGCAGCCAAAGCAATGGCAGCCTCTCGCCGGGCAGCCGGTTCTTGCCCATACGGTCGCGGCGTTCGCAGGCGTCGGCCGGATCGTCGTCGTCCTTCATCCCGAGGATATGGGTCGGGGCGTAGCGCTTTTCGGCGGCACGGTGACGCTCTGCGCGGGCGGGACCAGCCGCGACGCTTCGGTGCGCAACGCGCTGGAGATGCTCGAGGGGTCGGGCGTGACCAAGGTGCTGATCCATGACGGCGCGCGGCCCTTGGTCAGCCGCGAGGTCATCGATGGCGTCCTTAGCGCGCTCGAGAATAGCCCGGCCGCAGCCCCCGCCCTGCCCGTCACGGATGCGCTCTGGACCGGGGCGGAAGGCGCGGTCACCGGCACGCAGGACCGCAGCGGGCTCTGGCGCGCGCAGACCCCGCAGGGTTTCGATTTCGACGCGATCCTGAGCGCGCATCGCGCCCATCCGGGCGGGGCCGCCGATGACGTGGAAGTGGCTCGCGCAGCCGGGCTTTCGGTTGCGATCACGCGCGGCTCGGAAGACAATTTCAAGATCACCTACCCGGAGGATTTCGTCCGGGCCGAGAGGCAACTTGGAGGCAAAATGGATATCCGTTTGGGTCATGGCTATGACGTGCACGCGTTCGAGCCGGGCGATCATGTGATCCTCTGCGGGGTGAAGGTGCCGCATAATGCCAAGCTCAAGGGCCATTCCGACGCCGATGTGGGGATGCATGCGCTGACCGATGCGATTTATGGCGCGCTTGCCGAGGGCGATATCGGGCGGCATTTCCCGCCCTCAGAGCCGCAATGGAAAGGCGCCGCGTCGGAGATCTTCCTCGACCATGCGGTGAAACTGGCCGAAACGCGCGGCTTCCGGATCGGCAATGTCGATGTCACGCTGATCTGCGAACGCCCGAAGATCGGCCCGCATGCGCTCGAGATGGCCGCGGAGCTTGCCCGGATCATGGGGTTGGAGCCCGGCCGGATCTCGGTCAAGGCGACCACCTCGGAACGTCTGGGCTTCACCGGCCGCGAAGAAGGTATCGCCGCCATCGCCACCGCCACGCTGATCAAGGAGTAAGCCCATGCTGCGCGCCATCAACACGGTCGGATATGTCGGCCTGCTCAAGCCCGCACCGGGCACCTGGGGCTCTCTGGTTGCCGTCCTGGTCGGCTGGGCCATCGAGCATTGGCTGGGCTTCATCCCGCTCGTCATCGCGACCGTCGCGGTCACCGCGCTTGGCTTCTGGTCGGTGCGCGCGCAGCTCGGAGACAGCTCCGACGACCCCTCCGAGATCGTCATCGACGAGGTCGCGGGCCAATGGGTCGCCCTTCTCTTCCCGGCATTCGGATTCTGGTCGCGCGGGCTTTCGACGGGCGTCGAGCTGCACATGGTCTGGCCCGGCGCGGTCGCGGCCTTCATCTGCTTCCGCCTCTTCGACATCTGGAAACCCTGGCTCGTGGGCCGCGCGGACCGTCGCCACGACGCGACCGGCGTGATGCTGGACGATCTCTGGGCCGGCGTCTTCGCGGGCGTCGTGACCATCATCCTTGCCGCGCTTTATCACGCCGTCTTCCTGGGGATGATGCAATGAGCCTTGCTGCGGAGGTTCTTGACGCCTGCAAGGCGCGCGGTTGGATGCTCGCCACAGCCGAGAGCTGCACCGGCGGCATGGTCTGCGCAGCGCTGACCGATGTCGCGGGCTCCTCGGCCGTCGTCGAACGTGGCTTTATCACCTATACCAACGCCGCGAAGCGCGAGTTGCTGGGCGTGCGCGCCGAAACGCTCGATGTGCATGGGGCGGTTTCGGAAGAGGTCGCCCGCGAAATGGCCGAGGGCGCCCGCGCCCATGCGCCCGTTCAGATCGCCGTCGCAATCACCGGCATTGCGGGGCCCGGCGGTTCGGAGTTCAAGCCCGAGGGTCGGGTCTGCTTCGGACTGGCCTGCGATGGGCGCGAGACGGTGACCGAGACGGTGGATTTCGGCGCGCTCGGACGCGAGAACGTTCGCATGGCCGCCCGCGATCACGCGCTGGGACTGCTGCTCACGGCAGCAAACAACTGATTCACTAGCGCCACCTTTTTCGCCAACGCCCACTATTTCAGATTAATTTTTATGCTGCATGCAAACCGGCGCTCATTTAATCGTCTTAGCGCGCCAATGACTCTTTATTGAGCACAGCACCTATGCCCCATGCCCCTCCAAGACGGATTTGCGAGGAGGATTCGAGGGATGAATGGGGCGGATACCGCTTGGATCATGGTGGCCACGGCGCTTGTGCTGTTGATGACATTGCCAGGACTGGCGCTGTTCTACGGCGGGCTGGTGCGAGCACGCAACGTGCTGTCGATCTTCATGCAATGTTTCTCGATCGCGGCGCTGATGAGCGTGCTCTGGCTCCTGTTCGGCTATTCCATCGCCTTCGGGGACGCCAATGGCTATTGGGGCGGGCTCGGCAAATTCGCGATGCTCGGGGTCACGCCTGACACACTGGCGGGCACCATCCCCGAGATCGTCTTCTTCGCCTTCCAGATGACCTTCGCGATCATCACCCCCGCGCTGATCGTCGGCGCCTTCGTCGAGCGCATCAACTATGCCTTCGTGATGGCCTTCACCGGCATCTGGATGCTGGTGATCTATGCGCCCGTCGCGCATTGGATCTGGGGCGGCGGGATGATGGCCGATGGCGGGATCTGGGGCGCGGTGGGCACCAAGGATTTCGCAGGCGGCATCGTCGTGCACGAGACCGCCGGCCTGGCGGCCCTCGTGCTGGCGCTGATGATCGGCCCGCGCACGAAACGCAATACACCGCCGCATAATCCCGGCATGGTCGCGATGGGCGCGGGCTTGCTTTGGGTCGGCTGGTTCGGTTTCAACGGTGGGTCGGCGCTGGCAGCGGATGGCGTTGCGGGCATGGCGATCACCGTGACACATCTCTCCGCCGCCGCAGCCTCTCTGAGCTGGGCGCTGTGGGAGCGGATCAAGTTCGGCCGCGCCTCGATGGTCGGCCTCGTGACCGGTACGATTGCAGGTCTGGCCTCGATCACCCCCGCCGCGGGTTGGGTCGGCCCGGTCGAAGCGCTGGTGATCGGCTTTGCCGCCGGGATCATCTGCCAGGAATTCGTGATCCTGATCCGCGAGAAACTGCATGTCGATGACAGCCTCGATGTCTTTGCGGTGCATGGCGTGGGCGGCATCTTCGGCACGATCATGATCGCGGTCTTCGGTCATGGCTCGTTCGTGGCGCAGCTCGGCGCGCTGGCCGTGGTAGGCGTGTTCACCATCGTGGGCAGCTGGATCATCGCCAAGCTCGTGGCGCTGGTCTTCCCGATCCGCGTGAGCCTTGAGCACGAGACGAACGGGCTGGACCTGTCGACCCATGGCGAGCGCGCCTATGACGTGAATTCCTGATCGTACGCGCTTGCGATCATAGAAAAGGCCGCCTCTCGGGGCGGCCTTTTCGTTGGGTCTTGCCTGGCAGCCGGCGCTTACCCTTTTGCCCCGTAAAGCTCCTCGGCGCGTTTCTCGAAAGCGCGCACGATGCGATGCATCGCCTCGTTGAACACCACCCCGATCACGCCTTGCAGGATCGCGTTCTTGAACTCGAAATCGACATGGAAATCGACATCGCAGCCGCCATCGGGCCGATCCGTCATCCGCCAGTGGCTGTGCATGTATTTGAAGGGCCCGTCGAGATACTCGGTCTCGATGTGATGATCCTCGGGATGCAACACCACGCGCGAGCCGAACTTCTCGCGGAAGACCTTGAACGAGATCACGAGGTCCGCGAGCATCAGGATCGAGCCGTCGGGCTGTTCGACACGCGAACGGATCCGCGCGGCCGAATTCCACGGCAGAAATTCCGGGTAGCGCGCGACATCGGCCACCAGATCATAGATCTGCTGGGCGCTGTAGGGCATGACGCGGTTCTCGTGATGCTTGGGCATGTCTCTTCCGTTTCCTTGCGCCACTTGATGCGATAAAGCTGGGGGCGAGTTCAAGCCCCGCGTCCCGATCAAAGGCCCGACATCATGCCGCAGCGTCCCTATGTGATCGACCAGATGATCTCGGCCAAGCAGATCGCCGCCCGCGTCGAGGAACTGGCCGCCGAAATCACCCGCACCTATGCCAAGACCGACAAGCTGGTCGTTGTGGGGCTGCTGCGCGGCTCCTTTGTCTTCATCGCCGATCTGGTGCGCGAGATCGACCTGCCCGTGGAGGTCGATTTCCTCGAAGCCTCCTCCTATGGCGATGGCACCGAGAGCACCCGCGAAGTCCGCATCCTCAAAGACCTGCGCGCGGGCATCGAGGGGCGCGACGTGCTGGTGGTCGAGGATATCGTCGATACCGGGTTCACGCTGCGGCATGTGATGGGCATGCTGCGCGCGCGCAAACCGGCCCGGATCGAATGCTGTGCGCTTCTGGACAAACCTTCCCGGCGTGAGGTCGACGTGCGCGCGACCTGGACAGGCTTCGAGATCCCCGACGAGTTCGTCGTGGGCTACGGGATCGACTTTGCGCAGCGCAACCGCAACCTGCCCTTCATCGGCAAGGTGCGCTTCCTCGAGGATGAGGCGTGAACGTCACCTGGCTGATGCGGATGGCGAAATGGGCACGCCGTCCGCCCTCGATGCTGCATGTGAAGATTGCGGCGGTGGCGGTTCTCGCGGTGATCGTGATCGTCGTCGTGGACAAGCTTGGATACTGGCCCGATTGGGCGAAGCTGAACCCGCGCGGGCTTCGGAATTGGAAACCCTGACGCTACGGGGACAGCGCCCGGCCATTATGTACGCTTCGACCGCGGCCAAAAGCCCGATCCGAAGGCCTTGAGCAGGCCGCCTTAACCCCGCGCTATTCAGAAGTCGATGCGTATCCGCCCGCGCCGCAGCGATGGCGGCTAATCACGCGACGGACATGACAACGCGGCCAAAACGGCCACCTCCCACACTAAGTGACCCTATCGTGCAAGGCGTCAGTCGGTGACCCAGACCATGACCACACCTCCGCCACCGCGACTGGTCGTGTCCAAATCCTTGCCCTGCACCTGCTTGGACTGCTTCGGGATCGTCTGTTTCCACAGGCCGATATTGCTGGGTGTGATTGACTGGCAGCCGCGATGGATCGGTCTGCCCCCCTTGCGGCCCTGCCCGTTCATCGAGAAGGCTTTGACGTTGTGCGTCTTGTTGACGATGCAGACTGCAATCCTGCGCGCATCATTGGGGCGCGGTCTTCTTTGATGGCGATAAAGTCCCTGAAAGACGCACTTTAGGACCCGGGGAGGCGCGAGGGGGCGGAGGGCCGCGCCCCCCTTCCCGGCTGACCGCTCAGGCGCGCTTACTGCGCGGGTGCCTTGCCTTCGAGGAGAGGACGCAGATCAGAGGCGATCACCCGCTCGGTCACCGGACCTGCGAAGCGGAACAGCACCTTGCCCTCGCCATCAACAACGAAAGTTTCGGGCACACCGTATACGCCCCAGTTGAGCGCCATCTGCCCCTTCGGATCGGCGCCGAGCGCAGCATAGGGGTTGCCCATCTCGGCCAGGAAGCCCTGCGCTTTCGACGGCGTATCCTTGTAATTCACCCCGTAGATATCGACACCTTCTTTCGCCAGCGCCTCGAGATTGGGATGCTCGATCCGGCAAGGCGCGCACCAGCTGGCCCAGAAATTCACCAGCTTGATCTTTCCGTCCTTGAGATCGCTATCGGTGAAGGGCTCGAACTCACCCAGCGGTTCGAGTTGAACCGGCGGTGCCTCCTTGCCCGCGAAGACGGTCGGCAGCTGGGTCGGATCCTCACGGTTCATCCCCCAGATGAAAAGCCCCGCAAGACCGGCGAAGATAACCGGCGGCAAAAGCATCAGCGGCTTAACCATCAGAGCCCCCTTTCCGGCGCGCCTCGGCCTCGGCCAACTGGCGCTTGATCTTGGCACTGCGCATCATCGAGACCACGACGATCAGCACGAGTAGCAGGATCGTCGCGCCCCAGGCGATATTGACCGTGTAGGTGTAGGATTTTGTGGACGGATCCACGAGGACGACCCCGCCCTCGGTGACGGTCGTGCCTTGCTCGGTCGTATCACTCATGCCATGCGCTCACGTTGCTGGATGGCGCCGAGACGGCGCGCGCGGATCTCGGTGCGGGTGCGCACCAGCACAAGCGCCACGAAGAACAGAACGAAGCCGGCCATGCACATCAGAAGCGGGAACCAGTAGACATCGGCGATGTGCTGCTCCTTGTCGAGCGAGAGCGTCGCGCCCTGATGCAGACCCTGGTTCCAGAAATTCGCCGCATAGCGCGAGAGCAGCGCGAAGACCGCCCCGACCAAGCACAGAACCCCCGTCAGATCGGCCGCCGTATCCGGGTTCTCGACCGAAGCCCAGAGCGCGATATAGCCCAGGTAGAACAGGAAGAGGATGAGGAAGGAGGTCAGGCGCGGGTCCCATTCCCACCAGGTCCCCCACATCGGCTGGCCCCAGACGGCACCGGTGATCAGCGCGATCAGCGTCATCACCGCACCGATGGGCGCCGCGGCCTTGGCGGCCAGGGCCGAGACGTGGTGGCGCCGGATCAGCCAGATCAGCGAGGTGACCAGCATCATCACCCAGATGTTGATCGCCATCATCGCGGCGGGCACATGCACATAAATCACTTTCACCGAGCCACCGAAATTCTCGGCGGACGGCACGAAGAAATAGCCCCAGATCAACCCGACAACGAGGGTGATCACGGCAAGTCCAACGGTCCAAGGCAGAACCTTGTCCGTGGTCTTCATGAATTTGACGGGGTTGGCGTATTCCCAGATCGACATCGTGTTGTTCTGCTCACCTTTTGGCCGGTTCGGCCTTTCCTAGCATGGCGTGCGCCGGATGCCCTAGCGCAGATTGACGCGGATCGCGGCCGCCGAGGCGAAGGGCACGAGCGCGATCGTCGCAGCCGTGATCCCTGCCAGCATCAGAAGCGGCACCTGGGTGTTCATCCCCTCGGCGCCACGGCGCACGAGCTCCGCCCCGAAGATGAGGGTCGGGACGTAGAATGGCAAGACCAGCAACGACAGAAGAAGCCCGCCGCGCTTGAGCCCGACCGTGAGGGCCGCCCCGAACGTGCCCAGAACCGAGAGCGCCGGCGTGCCCAGAAGAAGCGCCACGATCATCCAGATCTGCGCTTCGGGCGCGAGATGCAGCAAGATCCCGAAGACAGGCGCGGCGACGACAAGCGGCAGCCCGGTGGTGATCCAATGCGCGAGCGCCTTGATCGAGACCACCCCTTCGAGCGGGATCGGCGCCGTCACGAGCAGATCAAGCGAGCCATCCTCGAAATCGAGCGCGAAGATCCGGTCCAGCGACAGCAGGCAGGCCAAGAGCGCGCCGAGCCACAAGATCCCCGGCGCGATCCGAGCGAGGATCTCGCCTTGCGGACCAACGCCGAAAGGCACCAGCGTCACAACGATCAGGAAGAACGCAAGACCGAGCCCGAAGCCGCCACCGGCCCGCACTGCAAGACGCAGATCCCTGAGAAGCAATGCGATCATGCGACGCCTCCGATATCGGGACGCAGGATGGGGGCGCTGCCCCCCTCGCGGCTGCGCCGCTCACCCCCCGGGATATTTAATGCAGTTGGAATGAGAAACGCGTCTTCCAACTGCTTCAAATATCCCCGCCGGAGGCTTCCGAGCGGGCCAAAAGTGCCGCGCCGGGTCATAGGAAGGCCTCGTCGAATGCGCCCTGCATACCGCCCTCTTCGGGGGGCTTGGCCTTGAAGGGGGCGAGGTCGAGCACGCGGGCCTCCTCGAGACCGAGATCGATATGGGTAGCGATCAATGCGGCCCCGCCGGTGGACAGGTGGCCGCGCACGGCTTCGGCAAAAAGCGCGACCGAGGCGGTGTCGAGCGAGACGGTCGGCTCATCGAGCACCCAGATCGGGCGCCCCGTCACCAGAAGCCGCGCGAGGCCGAGACGGCGTTTCTGCCCCGCCGACAGACTATGGGCGGCGCGATGATCAAGGTTGCGCAGGTTCATCCGATCGAGCGCGGGTTCGATATCGTGGGTGGCGTAAACCGAGGCCCAGAAGGTCATGTTCTCGCGCACGGTGAGGGTCGATTTGAGCCCGTCGGAATGGGCGGCATAGGCCATGCTCTCGGGCGGCATCGACACGGTGCCCGCGAGCGCCGGTTGCAGCCCTGCGAGCGTGCGCAGCAGCGTCGTCTTGCCGATCCCGTTCGGCCCGCGCAGAACCAGCGCATGGCCCGCCTCGAGCGTGAAGCCGATATTTTCGAGAACCGGGAGCCCCCCGCGCGACACCGCAAGCCCCTCGACCGACAGCATCGTCATGACGCCTCTCCCTTCGGAGGCATCGCGATCAGCGCGCAGCCGACGCGGCGCCCCTCGGACAGGAGCACGTTGTAGGTGCGCGCGGCAGAGGGCGTCGCCATGCCCTCACACATGATGCCTTTCGCTTCGAGCGTGGCCACGAACGCTTTTGGAAGATGCGCGATTTCGGCTCCGGTCCCGACGAAAAGCAGGTCGATCTGACCCGCAAGAGCGGTGAGCGTTTCGGGATCCTCGAACCCGCCCCAGTCCCCGCAGCGATCGGCCATCACCCAGACATTGCCGTGCCGGACCTCGCCCGCGACGCGGAAAAAGCCCGGCCCGTAGCCGTCGATCGGCAGGGAGGCTCCGAAATTCGCCTCAGTCAGCAGCGACATCGGATTTGTCGAAGAACTGCTCGGCGGGGTCCTTCTTCTCCTTGTTGCGGTCGAGGCCGATGAACAACACGATGTTCTTGGCAACGAAGACCGAGGAATAGGTGCCGACGATCACGCCCCAGGTCATCGCGAAGACGAAATTGCGGATCACGTCACCACCGAGCACCAGAAGCGCGATCAGCGCCAGAAGCGTGGTACCCGAGGTCATCACGGTCCTCGACAGCGTCTCGTTGACCGAGAGGTTCATCACGTCGCGCAGCGGCATCTTCTTGTATTTCACGAGGTTCTCGCGAAGACGGTCGAAGACGACCACGGTATCGTTGATCGAATACCCGAGGATCGTCAGCAGGGCCGCGATGATCGACAGGTCGAACTTGAACTGGAAGAGCGAGAAGATCCCGATCGTCACCGTCACGTCATGCACAAGAGCCGCGACCGCGCCCACGGAGAACTGCCATTCGAAGCGCAGCCAGATATAGACGAGGATCGCGAAGACGGCGGCCAGAACCGACCAGACCGCAGTCCAGATCAGCTCGCCCGAGACCTTGGGACCGATCGACTCGGTTGCCACGATCTTGATGTCCTTGTTCACGGTCTGAAGCGCGTTGAGCACCTTGGCCTGGGTGTCGGGGCTGATCGCCTCCTGCCCGTCCTGGGCCTGGATGCGGATCGTGACGACCTTCTGGTCATCGCGGAAATTCGGGTCATAGACCTGCGTGATCAGCACATCGCCCAGATCGAGCGGCGCGATGGCCGACCGATACGCGCCGATGTCGACCGGCTCGGTCTGATCGGCCTCGGTGCGGATCGTGGTGCCGCCCCGGAAGTCGATCCCGAGATTGAGCCCCATGGTCACCACCAGCACCAGCGAGGCCAGCACCATGAAGACCGAGAACCCGAAGGTCAGGTATTGGTGTTTGAAAAAGTCGAAGGTGGTCTTTTCGGGGACCAGTTTCAGACGAAATGCCATGTCTCGATCTCCCTTACAGAACCAGATCCTTGGGACGACGGCGCGCGAACCAGAGGCTCACGAACAGCCGCGTCACCCAGATCGCGGTGAAGACCGAGGTGACGATCCCGATCAGGAAGGTGACGGCGAAGCCCCGCACCGGGCCCGCGCCCAGCACAAAGAGGATAACAGCCGTCAGGAAGGTGGTCACGTTGGCGTCGATGATCGCCGACATCGCGCGCTCATAGCCCAGCTCGATCGCTCGGGCGGGTTTCTTGGCAATGCGCAGCTCTTCGCGGATCCGCTCGAAGACGAGCACGTTGGCGTCGACCGCCGTGCCCATGGTCAGCACGATCCCCGCGATACCCGGCAGCGTCAGCGTCCCGCCGATCAGCGACATGATCGCGAAGATCAGCGCGATGTTGATACCGAGCGCGAAAGAGGCGAAGACCCCGAAGAGCCCGTATGAGGCGACCATGAAGACCACCACCAGTACAGCGCCCACGGCAGCGGCGAGCTTGCCGGCCTGGATCGAGTCCGCGCCCAGTTCCGGGCCGATGGTCCGTTCTTCGAGGAAGGTCATCGAGGCAGGCAGCGCACCGGCGCGCAGCAGCAACGCCAGATCGGTCGCTTCCTTGACGGTGAAGCGACCCGTGATGATGCCCGAGCCGCCCGCGATATGGCTCTGGATCGTCGGGGCCGAGATCACCTTGCTATCGAGGACGATCGCAAAGGGCTTGCCGATATTGGCCTGCGTGTAATCGCCGAAGGTCCGTGCGGCCGAGGCGTTGAAGCGGAAGGCCACGGCCGGGTAGCCGTTCTGATCGGTATCGGGACGCGCATCGGTCAGATCCTCGCCGGTCACAACCGGGAGCGGATCGAGAATGTAATAGAGGCCCTTCTGATCGGCGGCGGGCAGGATCTCTTCATCCGTGCCGGTGGCCTGGTTCGGGTTCGAGGTCGTCCCGATCACCGAATTGAAGGTCAGCTTCGCGGTGGTTCCGATGAGCTGCTTGATCTCCTGCGCCGAGCTCGCGCCCGGCACCTGGATCAGGATACGGTCCGAGCCCTCGCGCACGATGGTCGGCTCGCGCGTGCCCGCAGCGTCGATCCGGCGGCGCACGATCTCGAGCGATTGCTGCATCGTGCGGTCGTCGGTCGAGGCTTTCTCGGCATCCGAGAGCTGGATCACCAGCTGGTTGCCATCGGTGGTGATCGAGAGGGTCTTCTGCCCCACCCCGGTCAGCGAAGCGACCGGCGTGTTGAGCGTCTCGGCGATGCGCTGTGCTTCCTGGATCTGGTCGGCATTGCCGATCTGGATGCGCAGCACGCCCGGATCGGATTTCACGCGCCGGATCGATCCCAGCGTCGCGCGTTCATCGGCCAGTGCCTTGCGGAACTCGGGCCAGAGGCCGTCGACACGGGCCTTGTAGACCTCGGTGACATTGACCTGCGCCAGAAGCTGCGCGCCGCCGCGCAGGTCGAGGCCGAGGTTGATGATGTCCGACGGCATCCAATCGGGCCAAGCAGACTTCGCAGCCTGCTGTTCGGGCGTCAGGGCGTTGCCCTTTGCCTCGGCAGAGAGCGCGTCATTATGACCCTCCACCCGGTTGTAAAAGACGTTGGGCGCGGCGAATACGATCCCGATCAGAACGATGATCAGGATCAGCACGCGCTTCCACAGCGAGATCTGCAACATGGGCGAAGGGCCTTATATGGCTTATTCCGAGGTCTTGGCGGGTTCGGTCTTCGACAGAACCTGAACGATGGTCGCCTTCACGACGCGCACCTTCACGCCCTGCGCGATCTCGACCTCGACCTCGCCGTCTTCACGGATATGGGTCACTTTGCCGATGATGCCACCTTGAGTGATCACGTTGTCGCCACGGCGCAGCGCCTCGAGCATCGACTTGTGCTCCTTGGCCTTCTTCTGCTGCGGACGGATCAGCAGGAAGTACATGATCACGAAGATCAGGATGAGCGGCAGGAACTGGCCGAACGCAGCTGCGGGATTTGCGGCGCCACCGGCGGCCTGAGCAAAAGCGGGGGTCACGAACATTACAAGTGGTCCTTTGTCTTGGGCCTTGGGGGCATCACGCCCCGGTTTGTCGGCGCGCACCCTATCCGTGGCCTCAGACCTTGGCAAGGCGAAGCGGACCCGCTTGCCGCAGCATCACGTCGCGGTGAAGATGCAGCCGCGATCCACCGTCCCGGATATCCCCGTCTCACCCGCGCGCTGACCGAACCAGCACGGATGCAGCCGCCCTGACGCCCCTTTTCCGACGCCCCGAGCTGTGGCAGGTTCATTGCATGAGCAAAGTCACCAATCTCAACCAGTTTCGCAAACAGCAGGCCCGCGACAAGAAACGTGCCCAAGGCGATGTGAACGCCGCGAAATTCGGACGCAGCAAGGCGCAGAAATCGCTCGAGACCGCACGCGAGGAAAAAGCGCAGCGCGATCTCGACGGGCATCAGCGTGAAAGCGGTGACGAATGAGCCGACCGAAGAAACGGTCGCTGACCTTGGGCGGCCATCGCACCTCGGTGACGCTCGAAGATGAATTCTGGCGTGCCTTTCGCGAGATCGCGGCCGAGAAATCCCTCGGGATCAATGAACTGGCGGCCGAAATTGATGTGGATCGCGGCACCGATGCGGGGCTTGCGACCGCGATCCGGCTTTACGTTTTGGCCTATTACCGCGACCGCGCAATCTCATAGGGAAGCCCGGCCCGCACCGCCGCTTCAGCGGCCCAGGCCAGCTCCTTGCGCGAGGGAAAATCGGCCACTGACAGCGGCGTGTGGAAGACGATCTCGACCGAGCCCTGCCGGCGTTGGGCCAGCACCTTGAGCAGATGCGGGCCGAACTCCATATCCCCCCACCAGCCGTAAAAGCGCGGATCTTCTCCGTCGGGCGGGCGGTAGATCACCGTCACCGGCTGGATCTGCATCACCTTGTCGAGGCCATGGCTATAGAAGGCCTGAAACAGGGTCGGCTTGAAAGGCAGCACCCGGCGCGCGTCTGTCGAGGTGCCCTCGGGAAAGAACAGCAGGTGATGGCCTGCGCGGATCCGCTCCTCGAAGAGGGCCTGTTGGGCCTTGGCCTCGCGCGGATCACGCTTGATGAACACCGTGCCGGTAGCGCGGGCGAGCCAGCCGACAAAGGGCCAGCGCGCCACTTCAGCTTTAGAGACGAAATAGACCCGCTGGCAGGCGTTCAGCGCGAAAATATCAAGCCAGGAGCCGTGATTGGCCACCACCGCGCCGATCTTGTTCATCGGGCGGCCGCTCACCCGGTACCCCATGCCAAGGATCGGCATGCTCAGGCGGCAGACTGTCTGTGTGATCCACGGAGTCCAAGGGCGTGCAAGCCCGTGGATCGGGCGCTCGATCAACCGCAGCAAAAGCAGGACGATCAGCCCGGTCAGCAGCAAGATCCCCCAGATCAGTCCGCGCGCGATGGCCCGCGCCCAATCGAGCGGGCCGAGCGGTTTCGGATCGGGTTCCTCCTCGATCCAGCTCATCCCTTGCCCTCGAAGCGCCGCGTGTAGAAAGCGCGATGCTTGTCGCTCATCGCTTTGGTGTCCATCAGCAGCAGCACATCGGTCGTGTTGAACGGATGGTCGACGAAGGCGCCCTCGCCCACGAACCCGCCGAGCCGCAGATAGGCCTTGATCAGGTTGGGCATCTGCGCCATCGCCGCACGCCGGTCGAGCTCGGGTTCGCGGACCAGATCCATGCTCTGAAACGCTTCCGAGCGCGCCCGCGGGCGCAAGCCCTCGGGCGCGAGATGATGATGATGCAGCCACGCTAGCGGCATCTTCAGCGCCTGCGGGTCGGTCCCGTGAAACGAGGCCACGCCGAAGAGGATCTCGATCTCATGGGCCAGCACGTAATCAGCCAGCGCATTCCACAACAAAAGCATCGCCGCCCCGCCCCGGTAATCGGGATGCACGCAGGACCGGCCCAGCTCGAGCAACTTGCGGCCCGAGGCGCGCAGCGGCTCCAGATCATATTCCGTATCGCAATAGAAATGCCCGGCCTCGGCGGCGCGATCCGACGTCAGCAGCCGATAGGCGCCCACGACATGCTCGCCCAGAGGCCTATTCCGGTCGACAAGCAGGAGGTGATCATAGACGGGGTCGAGATCGTCGCGCTCGATACGCGCTGCGTGATCAACGGTCTGACCGCCCCCGCCCAGTTCCTCGACGAAGACGCGATAGCGCAAACGTTGCGAGGCTTCGAGATCCGCCGCACCCCGGGCGAGCCTGATATCGAATGCCGCATTCTCGCCCACGCATCCCCTCCTGACGCCCGCGTTGTGGCGCAGATGTAGAAACCCCCGAGCGGCTTGGCAATATGCGACGCGGCCGAATAAAACCTAGGGTTGTTTTTTCGACTAGACCATTCGCGCCCTGGTGTTAACCTTTCGTCAACCTTGATCGTGGAAAACCAATTCCAGAGAAACCCTTCGCCCGTCGATCACCTGTTTGCCGACATGTTCAAAATTGACCGTCACCTTTTCACCGATCCGCGACTGCACCTGGCCGATGCCCCAATCGGGCTGGGCAGGGTTTCGCACCAGCATGCCGGGTTCAAGGATCTCATACATTTACGCCCTCACTTTCGGAGATATTGATGCCGTTCGAAACTGTTGAGGCAAGCCTGCCTGAAGCCGATCTGACGGGTCTGCTGGGCTCGCGGCTGTGCCACGACCTGATCAGCCCGATCGGCGCAATCGGAAACGGGCTCGAATTGCTGACCATGAGCTGCGCCACGCAAGGTCCCGAGATCGAGCTGATCGCGCAAAGCGTCGCGGCGGCCAATGCGCGGGTCAAATTCTTCCGCGTCGCTTTCGGACAATCGGGCGAGCAGCAACAACTCGGCCAGCCCGAGATCGCGACCTTGCTGGCGGGGATTTCGGCACAAGGCCGACTGCGCCTGCAATGGGAGATCGTGGGCGATCATGCCCGCGCTCGCGTCAAACTGGCCTTCCTGTCGATCCTCTGCCTCGAGACGGTGCTGCCTTATGGCGGCACGATTACGGTGCGTGATCACGACGGCGGCTGGGAAATCGCGGCGCATTCCGAGAAGGCGCGCGGCGATGCGCGGCTCTTCTCGGCGCTTGACGGGGCGAGCATCGAGGTCACACCCGCGCGGGTGCAATTCGCATTGCTGCCGCGCATGGCGACGCGATTGGGGCTTGGCCTCGACTGGGCGCTCACCGATCAGGGCGGCGTGATACGGTTCTGACGCGGCACTCAGGGCCGCACCGTGCCGTCACCGGTCACCAGGTATTTGAACGAGGTCAGCTGCTCGGCGCCCACCGGGCCGCGCGCATGCATCTTGCCCGTCGCGATGCCGATCTCGGCGCCCATCCCGAACTCGCCGCCATCGGCAAACTGGGTCGAGGCGTTGCGCATCAAAATCGCGCTGTCGAGCCGCTCGAAGAAGCGTGCCGCCGCCGCATCATCCTCAGTCAGGATCGATTCCGTATGCTGGCTGCCGTAACGGCGGATATGTTCGATCGCCCCATCCACGCCCTCGACGATCTTGGCCGCGCAGATCATGTCGAGAAACTCGCGCCCGTAATCCTCCGCCGAGGCTTCGGTCACACCCTCGATTGACAACAGATCGCCCATGCCGCGCACCTCGACACCCGCCTTGAGCAGATCCTCGACCAATACGCCGCCATGTTGATCCCAGAAGGCCCGGTCGATCAGCAGGCATTCCATCGCGCCGCAAATCCCGGTGCGCCGGGTCTTGGCGTTGAGCACCACCGCGCGCGCCTTGTCCAGATCCGCCGCACCATCCGCGTAGACATGGCAGATGCCTTCAAGATGGGCGAAGACCGGCACGCGGGCCTCGGCCTGCACCAGCCCCACCAGACCCTTGCCGCCGCGCGGCACGATCACGTCGATATAATCCGTCGCACGCAGCATCTCGGCCACGGCAGCCCGGTCGCGCGTCGGCACAAGCTGGATCGCCGCTTCGGGCAGGCCTTGCGATTTGAGCCCTTCGAGCAGGCAGGCATGGATCGCGCGGCTTGAATGGAAGCTCTCCGAGCCGCCGCGCAAGATCACCGCATTGCCCGATTTCAGACACAGCGCCCCGGCATCCGCCGTCACGTTGGGCCGCGATTCATAAATCACGCCGATCACACCGAGGGGCGTACGCACGCGCTGGATATGAAGGCCCGAGGGCATGTCCCACTCGGTGATCACATCGCCCACCGGATCGCGCTGCGCAGCCACCGCACGCAGGCCCTTGGCAATCGCCTCGATGCGGGACTGGTCAAGCATCAGACGATCCATCATCGCCGGGCTCAGCCCCTTCTCGGAGCCATACGCCATATCCTCGCCATTGGCCGCGATAATCTCATTCGCATGCGCGAGCACCGCATCGGCGGCCGCCTCGAGCGCCTTTTGCTTCGCCTCTGCACTCGTGAATGCCAGCTCGGCCGCGGCGGCGCGCGCGGCCGCCCCCATCGTCTCGATCAGCCCCTTGGCGTCAAACTCGTCTTTCATTACGCACCTCCACCGGATTTCCCGGTCTGTCCCGTCTTCACCCATTGCGCCAGCTTGATCGCCAGCACGACCCAGGGCAGGCCGTGCAGCACCAGATCGAACCAGTCGAGCGGGCGCACCAGCGTGCCTGCCGCCAACATCTTCAGCTTTTCCCAGATATGTGGCTCTGGGGTGAAGGGCGCGAGACCGAGCAGCCCCGCGAAAAGGGCCGCCTGAAGAAGGGTGATGTGGTCGAAAACCTGTTTGATCCAGCGCATGAGCGTCTCCCGAAACTTCGCCCGGATATAGGCGAGCGGGGCGCGATTCACAACGCAACATTCCGTTCGAGAGGAGGAAAGTGGCGCGGTTGACGGGGCTCGAACCCGCGACCCCCGGCGTGACAGGCCGGTACTCTAACCAACTGAGCTACAACCGCGCATGACGCTCGGACGATCCGGGGATGATGGCGCGGTTGACGGGGCTCGAACCCGCGACCCCCGGCGTGACAGGCCGGTACTCTAACCAACTGAGCTACAACCGCTCGCATCATCTTCCCGGATCGCCATCCGAGCGTGGGGAGCGTATTACGCGGGCCACCTGCCCCCGTCAAGCGGCACGAGACGAAAAAGTTCGACGTTTTTTCACCCGTCGTTGCGGCAAGGAAATGGACCTCGCGCGGGCGGTGATTTCGGAGGCCTCCGGCGGGGATATTTGGAGCAGTTGGAACGCGGGGGTCCGCAGTTTCCAACTGCTCCAAATATCCCGGGGGAGGCCGCAGGCCGGGGGCGGAGCCCCTACCCCGAGCGCTTAGCGTTCGGGCGCGGGGATGAACTCGGCGTCATCGGCGGGTGGCAGTCGGAATCGCCCATGCGCCCAGTCGCCTGCGCGCCAGGCTTCTTTCGCGGCTTCGATCTTCTCTCGCGAGGAGGCCACGAAATTCCACCAGATGTAACGCGGGCCGCTCATCGTGGCCCCGCCCAACACCATCAGCCGTGCGCCCTGCCCGCCTGCCTTGAGCGAGATTCGGTCGCCGGGGCGAAAGACGAGCATCCGGCCCGCCTCATAGGTCTCGCCCGCGACGCTGATCTCGCCTTGCAAGACATAGACGCCGCGATCCTCGTGATTGTCAGGTAGCGGCAGTTGCGCGCCCGGGTCGAGCTTCGCATCCGCATAAAACATCTCGGACGGCAGATCGAGCGGCGCGCGTGCGCCCCAGGCATCGCCAAGGACCAGGCGCACGGACTTGCCTTCGGCCTCCAGCTCGGGAAGCGCCTCGGCGCCGACATGTTCGAACCCCGCGGCCCCCTCTTCCATCTCCTCGGGCAGGGCCACCCAAGTCTGGATCCCCGAGAGCAATTGCCCTCTCTCGCGCACGTCTCCATCGGTGCGCTCGGAATGAGTGATCCCGTAACCGGCATTCATCCAGTTCACCGCACCGGGCGTGATCCATTGATCCGTGCCGAGGGAATCGCGGTGATGCAGCCGCCCTTGAAGAAGATAAGTGACGGTCGCGAGGCCGATATGGGGATGGGGGCGGATATCGATGCCGCGCTGACCCGAGAGAAACTCCACCGGGCCGATCTGGTCAAAGAAGATAAAGGGGCCGACCATCTGACGCTTGGCCGAGGGCAAGGCACGGCGCACCTCGAATCCGCCGAGGTCTCGGGCGCGGGGTGCGATGACGGTTTCGATCGCGTCGACCGCGTCGCCGATCGGGATTTCGGGGTCGAGGGCGGGATTCCAGCTCATGTCTCTTTCCTTCCTTTCAGAGAAAGAGATAGCGCGCCGAGGCCGCGATCACAGCCCCCGGCCCGCGCGCAGGATCCCTGCGAAAACTCACAGGATCAGGAAGCCAAACCTAAGGCCTTGATTATCATTGGGTTTGGGGAGGTGGTGGGCGGTGAGGGACTCGAACCCCCGACATTCTCGGTGTAAACGAGACGCTCTACCAACTGAGCTAACCGCCCCCGGCCCTTCCTCTAGCCGGGGTGCGCCGCCCGATCAAGAGGCATTGCGCAGGAGCGTCTCCGACATCCAAGCGCCGCGCCCAACGAAAAAACCCGGCCACTGGGCCGGGTCCTTCGACGGGCTTGCAGGTCGATCAGACCCGGCCAAGTTTCTTCAGGCGATTTTCGCGCAGGCGGGCGAAATCGTCGCCTGCGTGATAGCTCGAACGGGTCAGAGGCGTTGCCGAGACCATGAGGAAGCCTTTGCCATAGGCGGCCTTTTCGTAATCCTTGAATTCCTCCGGCGTCACGAACCGATCGACCGCGTGGTGCTTCGGCGTGGGTTGCAGATACTGACCGATGGTGAGGAAGTCGATATCGGCCGAGCGCATGTCGTCCATAACCTGACGCACCTGCTCTGCGGTCTCGCCCAGCCCCACCATGATACCCGACTTGGTGAACATCGCCGGATCGAGCTCTTTGACGCGCTGCAAGAGACGCAGCGAGTGGAAGTAGCGCGCACCGGGGCGGACGCTCGGATAGAGGCCGGGGACGGTTTCGAGATTGTGGTTGAACACGTCCGGGCGCGCCTCGACGACCTTCTCGAGCGCCGAAGGGTCGCATTTCAGAAAGTCGGGCGTGAGGATCTCGATCGTCGTGTCGGGCGAGCGGTGGCGCACGGCGCGGATCGTCTGGGCAAAATGCTCGGCCCCGCCATCCTCGAGGTCATCGCGGTCGACCGAGGTGATCACCACATGGTTCAGACCCAGCGTCTCGACTGCATGTGCGACGCGACCCGGCTCGAAGGCGTCGAGCCTGTCGGGCTTGCCGGTCGCGACATTACAGAACGAACAACCACGGGTGCAAATTTCCCCCATGATCATCATCGTGGCGTGGCCATGGCTCCAGCACTCGCCGACATTGGGGCAGCCCGCCTCTTCACAGACCGTCACCAGCTTGTTCGACTTTAGGATCTCGCGGGTCTGCTTGTAGCCCTCCGAGACTGGCGCCTTGACCCGGATCCAGCTTGGTTTCTTGGGCTGAGCATTATCGGCGCGATGCGCCTTCTCGGGGTGGCGTTCACCAGGGATCTTGAGATCGCGCATGATTGACCTTTCGGAATGCGGTTGTCCGTCACATAGGACGATTGCACACAGGATGCAAATTCTCGATCAGAACCGCTTGCGTGCCTGCGCGATCAGCCCATCCCCGGCCGTCTTGAGAACGCGCGCAAGCGGATCGAACCAGGTCTCGGGATCGGATGCCTCGCGCGCGCGCACCAGCCGTACCTGTCGCGCAGGCTCCTCGGAAAAGCGCAGAAGTGCGAGCGTCGGAAAGGCCCGGCTCTCCTGCATCGCGGCGATCTCGGGCACCAGCGTCAGCCCCATCGCCTGCCCCGCCAGCGCGCAGAGCGTGGTGAGCGAGGAAGCCCCAAGGTCGATGCGCTGCGCCGCCCGCGTGAGCCCACAGAGCGCCAGCGCCTGATCGGCAAGGCAATGTCCCTCGTCGAGCAGCAGCAGCTGATCGGGATCGATCGCCTGCGGAGCAAGTCCGCGGTTCATCGCGAGCTGATCGGGGGTGCCCGCGAGAAGAAAGCGATCCTCGAAGAGCGGCGCCTCGAAGAGCTCGGGCGCGGGCGTTGCGATGATCGCGGCGTCCAGTGTGCCCTGCCCGATCTCCTCAATCAGCTCCTCGGTCGTGGCCTCGCGCAGCCGCAATGCTCCTTGCGCGCGCAACCCCGGAAGGGCGGCGGGAAGCAGGTACGGCGCGATGGTCGGAATCACGCCGAGATTGACCTGACCGAGACCGCGGCGCGCCTCGGCCTGAAGCGCACGCAGCTCTGCCGCGACGCGTTCGGCGGTTTCGAGCACCCGCCGCCCCGCGCGCGTCAGACGTACATCACGCGGACGGCGTTCGACCAAAGGCTGGCCGACCTGATCCTCAAGCTCGCGGATCTGGACGGAGAGCGCGGGCTGAGAGACGTGAACCATTTCTGCCGCGCGCGAGAATGAGCGCGCATGGCCGAGCGCGCGAAGGTAAGCCAATTGGCGGAGGGTGATATTCATAAGGCCTGATTATCCAGGAGATAGGTTTTTACAATTTCCATTTATGGCTCATTCGCGGCATTTACCACTTAAACGCTTCGGCAAACCTCGGGCTCAGGACGTTTAACGCCGAATCCCTTGCCGATGCATCGAGACCTTCCGTTCACTCCCAGGAAACGCGCGAACGGAAAAAGGCGCGAGGGCATTCCCTCGCGCCTTGCTTGTCTCTCAGGTCCCGCTGCATTCGGACCGGGAACGGATTTCAGCCAATCATCGGGCTGGCGCCGCCATAGGTGTCGTCATAGTGGCGCTTGAGCCGCTGAAGCGCGATGCGCAGCACGATCTTGCCCGAGCGCGCCGACCAACCGAGTCGTTTCTCGGCCGTCTCCAGCCCTTCGAGGAAACAGCAGCAGCGCAGAGCCATATCGCCGAGCCCCGGCCCCAGATCGCGCAGCGCCAGCGCCACCCGCTCGCGCGCACTTTCCGACCCGCCCCCCTGCGTCAGATCGGGGCGATACTGGCCGCGCCCACCACCGCCAGTCATGAACCGCTCCCAGTTCTGCGCGACGCGCGGCCCCATCTGAGCCAGTTCGAAATCCTCGCGCAGACGCTCGCCCGCCGCGACCAGGTCGGCGCCAAGGAACGGCACGCCATCCTTGTCGCGGCGCCGTGCGAGTACCGCGAGCGGGCTTTCCGCGAGATTGGCGCGGATGCGCCGCTGGCGACCTTCGTCATCCTCGTCATCCCGCTCGGCAAACTCGCCATGCTGAGCGGCGAACGGCTGTGGGTCATGCCCACCGCGTGCAGCCAGATCCTCCTCAAGGATCCTTTTGAGCGCCCCGCGCCCCGCCGGCGTAATCCGGTAGCTGGTGACACGTCCGGAATGAGCAACCTCGATCCAGTCCTTGAGTGCGAAGGCCTGCGCGACGGCACGTTCGAGCACGGCCGTGCGAACGGTACCGCGCAGCACGACAGCCTTCTCCATTTCCGCGGCAACGATCAGCAATGCAGCCGGTTCGGCCAGGCGGCGCAGGATACGGCGGGCCTCGGCCTCAAGCAGATGATCATCGGCGGGAATTTCGGCGGCGCGGAAGGGTGCGGTCATGGCAAGCGTGTCCTTTTGGGGCACGGTCATAGTCGGTTCAGGGAGAGTATTGGCGGCGCCCTGCCCGGCCGCGCGGCCAAGGCTTTCGAGCGCCTCGTCGATCAGCGGATCGTCTCGCCGGGCCTCGATCCGACGCACGCGGCGCAGGATCGTCGAAGCCGCGCACCCTTCCGCCCTCGCCAATGCCCGGATCGGAATGCCTTGCTCCACGTGATGCAGATAGAGGCGAGCATGGTCAGGCAGCCAGGCGGGAAACCCCGCCGTGACCGGTGCGATCGAAGTCATTTTGTCCCCCAGATGGCGCCGCGCAGCGACGGCGAGTCTGTCCGAATACAACCGTGGGTTGCTTTGGTTACCCGTTCGTTAATAAACGGGACGCCTGCAAGATTTCCTTAAACTTCCTAAACAAACCTTTGCGATGCGTTCGCAGGTTCGGCCCGATGCGCAACACCCGCTATGGTTGATTCATGATCGCGGCCTTCAATCAAACGGAGAACCCCGTCATGCTGCATGCCCTGCCCGCCCCGACCGTCGATCTGTCGCACGTCACGCGCCCGCGCTTACTGGTTCGCGCGGCCCGGTTCGGACTGGAAGGCTATAGCCGCAAACGCGATCTCAAGCGCGTTCTGCGATGCGCTGAACTGCCGCGCCCGGGGACCGCGCTGCCGATGCTCATGGCCGAGGAAGAAATCCTCGATCAGGCGCGACGTGACGGTGAGGCCACCTATAACGTCGCGCGCCATATCGAGATCCTGATCGCGATGATGGCCGAGGCACGGCTGCTGCCGCGGCCCATTCTCAGCGCGATTTGAACAGCGAGCCCAGCACGCCGCGCACCAGAGCCTGCCCGGTCTTCGTGCCAAGCTGGCGTGCAAGGCTCTTGCCGAAGGTCTCCACGATCGAGTCCGACCGGCTCGAGCGCGTGGTCTTCTTCGTGGTCTTCTTCGTGGGTTGGTAACGGCGGGCATTGTTGAACTCGTCAAAGCCCGCATCGAGCTCCGAGCGCCCCGAGGCCGTCTTCGACGCCTTCTCGCGCAGTTCCGCCTCGGCGGCTTCCTTGGCTGCAAGCTCGGCGCGCTTGGCGAGGATTTCCTGGGCCGACTCGCGATTCACCGGCGTGTCGTATTTCGTGCCAAGGGGTGAGTCCGCTATCACCTGCGCGCGCTCGGGCGGGGTGAGCGGGCCGAGCCGCGATTGCGGCGGGCGCACCAGCGTGCGCTCGACCATTCCCGGCACCCCCTTTGCCTGAAGGAACGAAGTCACGGCCTCGCCGGTCCCCACCTCCTTGATCGCGATTTCGGTGTCGAAACGCGGATTGGCACGGTAATTTTCGGCCGCAAGACGCAGCGACTTCTGGTCCCGCGCGGTGAAAGCGCGCAGCGCGTGCTGTACCCGGTTGCCAAGCTGGCTGAGAATGCCGTCGGGCACGTCGGTCGGGTTCTGCGTGATGAAATAGATGCCCACCCCTTTCGAGCGGATCAGCCGCGCGACCTGCTCGACCTTGTCCACCAGCGCCTTGGGCGCGTCGTCGAACAGAAGATGCGCCTCGTCGAAGAAGAAGACGAGCTTCGGCTTGTCGGGGTTTCCGACCTCGGGCAGTTCCTCGAACAGTTCCGACAGAAGCCAGAGCAGGAAAGTCGCGTAAAGGCGCGGGCTCGCCATCAACTTGTCGGCGGCGAGGATGTTGATCTGGCCCATACCGCTGGAATCGGTGCGGATCAGGTCGGACAGCTCCAGCGCCGGTTCACCGAAGAATTTCTCGCCACCCTGATTTTCCAGAACCAGCAATTCACGCTGGATCGCGCCGATCGAGCGGATATCGACATTGCCATATTGCAACGAGATCTCGTCGGCGCGCTCACCCACATGGCGCAGCATCGCGCGCAGGTCATCAAGATCGAGAAGCGCCAACCCTTCCTCGTCGGCGATATGGAACGCGATGTTCAGGACACCCTCCTGCGCATCGGTCAGCCCGAGCAGCCGCGAGAGCAGCAGCGGCCCCATCTCGGAGACGGTCGTGCGCACCGGGTGCCCCTGTTCGCCGAACATGTCCCAGAACACGGTCGGATAGGCACGATAGGCCAGGTCGAACCCGATCGTGGCCGAACGTTCCATGAAGGGCGCGTGCAACTTGGCCGCCTCCGAACCGCTCGCCGCCACGCCCGAGAGATCGCCTTTCACGTCGGCCATGAAGACTGGCACGCCCGCGCTCGAGAAGCCTTCCGCGAGGATTTGCAGCGTCACGGTCTTGCCGGTGCCGGTCGCGCCCGCGATCAGCCCGTGGCGATTGCCGTATTTGAGGAGCAATTCCTGCGGGCTGCCATAGCCCTCACCACCGCCGCCAACAAAAACACCCTCTTCGGTCAAGACACCCGTCATGCCATCCCCCGTAAAATCATTTGCCCCGACAATACTCTTTTAACCCTTTTGCGCCAGTCTGTTCCTGTCCCGCATCGCGCTTCGTTTCCGGCGCGGGGCACTTCCTCCCTGTCAGACTGACCGCGCCATATCGGCGCGGTCTTTTTCGTGACGCGGCAAGGGCTTGGTAGCCCGTCACGCCCGTTCAATTTTGCCTGTTGACCTGTGAAAAATTCCGATCTAGCGTGCCGTCAATGATGAAGTCGGCCAGTCCGACAGGGGGAAATAAGGAAGGGGTTCCGCAAGGGGCCCCTTTCACCTTTTCTGGGGGTGTGCGGCTACGAGACGCTGCGGATCGCGGTTCATCGAGCGCCAATTGAAGCGGCTCCGGATCAACCCTCACGAAACTGTGGCATCTTACCGCCGATCCGTGAACGCCGCCGCAGATTTCGCGCCTGACAGTGGCGCGCGCTCATGTTAAGCCTCGGGCCGAAGTGTTTCAGGAGAAGAGTTACCATGTCTCAACTGACGAAACCGCTCGCATTCGCGCTCGCCCTCGGTCTCGCGCAGGGTGCCTGGGCGCAGGACACCACCGCAACGCCCGATACGGCCACCCCGGCCGCGAGCGGCGAGACGGCGGTGGACGGTGCGACGGCCCCGGCGCCCGAAGCGACGACCGATGCGCCCGCCCCTGACGCGGCGACGAACGGTCAGGCCACCCCCGACACCACAGTCGATGGCGCAGCCGCCCCGCAACCTGCCGCTCCGGCGCAGCCGCAAAGCTATACCAAGGGCACCTATGGTGACTGGGAGCTTCAGTGCATCAAGGCCCCCGATGGCAAGGACCCCTGCCAGATCTACCAGGTGATCAAGAACGACCAGGGCGGCAATGTCGCCGATATCTCGCTCTTCGGTCTGCCCAAGGGCGGCAAGGCGGTGGCTGGCGCCACGATCATGGTGCCGCTTGATACGCTGCTGACCCAGCACCTGCTGATCTCGGTCGACGGCGCCAAGCCGCAGGTCTACCCGTTCACCTTCTGCCAGCCGATGGGGTGCTTCGCCCGTATCGGCCTGACCCAGGAGGACCTCGACTCGTTCAAGAAGGGCAACAAGGCGACGATCACCATCGTGCCGCTGGCCGCCCCGACCGAGAAGGTGAATGCGACGCTCTCGCTTTCTGGCTTCACCGCCGGATTCGACGCGGTCGTAAAGGCCAATGAGGAAACCGGCGCGGTCAAGTGATCAGCGTTAGCTTCGTCTGACAAGGCTTAGAAAAGTTAGAGCGCCGCGCTGACCCCAGCGCGGCGTTTTCAGATCCGACGCAGTGCGAGCACCGCGTTGAGACCGCCAAAGGCAAACGCATTCGAGAGTGCTGCGCCCACCTCCGCGCGCCGCGCAACATTGGGCACGTAATCCAGATCGCAGTCCGGATCGGCCGTGTCATAGCCAATCGTGGGCGCGATCACGCCGTCGCGCAGCGCCATCAGGCAAGCCACGAGTTCCACCGCGCCGGTCCCACCGATGCAGTGGCCATGCATCGCCTTGGTCGCGCTGATCGCGACAAGTTCAGCCGCCGCGCCGAAGACCTGACGGATCGCCGCCGTCTCGATCCGGTCATTCGCCGCCGTCCCGGTGCCATGCGCGTTGATGTAACCCACCTCTTCGGGCGCCACCCCCGCATCGGCGAGAGCCCCCGTGATTGCAGCCGCCGCACCGTCGAGCGAGGGCATCACCACGTCGCTCGCATCGGATGTCATCGCAAATCCCACGATCTCGGCCAGCGGCGTGGCCCCGCGCGCGGTGGCACTTTCCAGCGTCTCGATCACGAAAACGCCCGCACCCTCGCCCTGCACCATTCCGTTGCGACTCGCCGAAAACGGGCGGCAGCCATCGGGCGACATCACGCGCAGCCCCTCCCAGGCCTTGAGCCCGCCGAAATTCAGCATCGCCTCGGAGCCACCCGCGAGCATCCCCTCGACCATGCCCGAGCGCACCATCTGAAAGGCCAGACCGATCGCATGGTTGGAACTTGCGCAGGCGGTGGCCACGGCGAAGCTCGGCCCCTGAAGCCCGAAGCGGATCGCGAGATGCGACGGCGCGGCATTGCCCATCAGCTTCGGCACGGTCAGCGGGTGAACGCGGTTCTTCGCTTCGGCAAAGACCGCGCGATAGGCGTTATTCGCGGTGGTGTGCCCGCCACCGGCCGTCCCGATGATACAGCCCCAACGGGCCGGGTCGGGCGCGCGCTCCAGCCCCGCCTGCGCCATCGCCTCTGCGCCTGCGATCAGCGCATATTGGGTGAACGGGTCGTAAAGCGCGAGTTCCTGTGCGGTAAACCGTGCGCTCGCGTCATAGCCCTTGATCTGCGCGCCGATACGGATGCTCAGCCGTTCCACATCACGAAACGCGAGCTCGCCGATCGCGCAGCGCCCCGCCTCCATCGCGGCCTGCGTCTGCGCGACCCCTTCGGCGAGCGCATTGATCGTGCCCGCCCCCGAGATCACCACACGCCGCATCAGGCGACGGCGCTGGAGGGGTTGCCGCCCGACATCAGGCGCTCAACCGCCGTCACGATGGCGCCGACCGAAGACATGTCGAATTGCGTTGCGGCGGGTTCATTGGCGTTGAAAGGGACCGAGACATCAAACGTCTCTTCAATGGCGAAGATCACCTCGACGAGCCCGAGGCTGTCGAGGCCGAGTTCTTCGAGCGTCATCTCGGCGCTCAGCTCACTGGGATCGCGAAGGGCTTCGCGAGCGATGATCGAGAAAACCTGGTCTTGCACGTCGGGCCTCATCTCGTGGCGTTACTCCGTGCCGCCTTTCTGCGCGAGTTTCGTAACAGTTTCCCGAAGCTCGGCGATTTGTCCAAACAATCTTGGCAGGCGCCGCAGCGATTTGTTGATCTCGAGCTGCGTTTCCATCTTCACCGCCGGGCTGCCCCAGATCGTGCGGCCCTTGGGCACGTTGGTGTAGATATTGGTGCCGCCCGCCGCGATCACGTCATCGCCGACGATGATATTGTCGGACACGCCGCATTGGCCCGCCAGCACCACCCGGTCACCGATCTTGGTCGAGCCCGCGATGCCGACCTGACCGCAGATCAGGCAATCCTCGCCCACCTGCACGTTATGGCCGATATGGACCATGTTATCGAGCTTCGTCCCCGAGCCGATTGCGGTCGCGCGCACCGTGCCGCGGTCGATGCAGGCGTTGGCGCCGATCTCGACATCATCCCCGATTTCAACCGTGCCGAGAGAATGGATTCTGGTCCATTTCTGCTCGGTGATTTCCGAGCGTTGTTCAAGGGTTGTGCGGATTTCTTCAACCCCCGAGGGCTCGGGCGTGACGAAGGAAAACCCGTCCGAGCCGATCACCGCGCCCGGCTGGCAGATCAGCCGATCCCCGATCACCACACGCGCGCCGATCCGCGCCCCGGGATAGATCAGCGCCTCCGCCCCGATCCGTGCGTCCTCGGCAATCGTGACCTGACCCACGATGCGTGCATTCGGCCCGATCTTCACGCCCTTGCCGATCACCGTGAACGGCCCGATTGCAGCACCTTCTCCGATCTCGGCGGAAGGGTCGATCACGCAGCTCGGGTGAATGCCGGGCGCAATCGACGGACCGGGGTCGAAAGCCTTCGACAGCCCCGCCATCGCAAGCCGCGGCCGCGTCACGAAAATCGCCGCCTCCAGCCCATAGCTGCGCCAGTCCGCGCCCTCCCAGAGAAGCGCCGCGCGCGCTTGCCCGGCCCGAAGGCCGTCGGCATATTTCTCGCTCATCGCGAGCGCGATCTGGTCCGCGCCCGCGCTTGCAGGTTCCGACGCGCCGGTAACCGCAATCGACAGATCACCCTCGGCCTTCGCCTCAAGCGCCTTCGCGATTTGCTCGATGGTCTGGGGCATGGCCGATCCTCTCGTGACTTGCGAGGCGATGCGCCCCGTCCGCCAGAGATTTAGCTGTCCTGCGTCGCCAATTCCACCCCGGCCTGCTCAAGCGCGTGAAACAGGATCGCATCCCGCCCATAGACATCCCGGCGATATTCGACATGGCCCGAGGCCGTCGGCCAGGCGGTGTAATATACCAGATGCACCGGCACGGGCTTTTTCAGCGGCACGGTCGTCTCGCGCCCGGTGTTCAGGATCCGCTTGAACTCGGCCTGCGGATCGTTGGTCTGCGCCCCCAGCAGCACATAGGCCAGATCAAAAGGCTGGCCCACACGGATACAGCCATGGCTGAAAGCCCGCGTTTCCTTCTGGAACAGAGATTTCGAGGGCGTGTCGTGCAGGTAAATGTTCCACTGGTTCGGGAAAAGGAACTTTACCAGCCCAAGTGCATTGCGGTTCGAGGGCGGCTGTTTCATCGCGAAGGGGAAATTACGGGCCGTATAGGCCGAGAAATCCACCGCGCCACGCGGCACGACGCGCCCGCGCGAGTCGATGATCTGCAACTGACCGGCCGCATTGGGATTGCGTTTGAGCTGCGGCAGATATTCCTTCGTGACGATCGAGCGCGGAACGTTCCAGGTCGGGTTGATCACCATCATCTCCATCTGATCGGAGAATTCGGGCGTGCGCCGGTCGGGATTGTTCTGCCCCACCACCGTCACCGAGCGGAAGGTCGTCTTGCCGTCATCGATTACCCGGACCGAGAAATCGGTGATGTTGACCCAGATGTAGCGACCCGTGAAATCGGTGCCGTTCATCCAGCGCAGCCGTTCGAGCGCGACGAGGATGGACTGCATCCGCTCCTCGGGCGAGCGGTTCAGTTCCGTCAGCGTTCCCGAACCGGCGATCCCGTCCGGGCTCAGCCCCTGATCGGCCTGGAAGGCCTGCACGGCTTTCTGGATATCGCCGTCATAGCTCGCAGTGGCGGACCGCCCGAGATACCCCATCGCCTGAAGACGATCGCGCAGCGCGATCACAGCCTCCCCGGTATCACCGGGCTCAAGCTTTTTGCCGGGCACGGTTGGCCCCCAGCCGCCTGCCGCGACCTGCGCCGCAAGATCGAGCCGCGCCTTGATCAGTTGGGCATATTGCGGCATCTGCGGCGCCAGTTCGCGCAGGAAGAGCGCGGGATTTCCAGACG
Source organism: Thioclava pacifica DSM 10166 (assembly GCF_000714535.1). Taxonomy (GTDB): domain Bacteria; phylum Pseudomonadota; class Alphaproteobacteria; order Rhodobacterales; family Rhodobacteraceae; genus Thioclava; species Thioclava pacifica. Next base: position 319,011 of record NZ_AUND01000034.1, read on the forward strand.
CCGCAAATTGGGTGATACGCACCTGCGGATCGGTGCGATGCGGCTCGCGTTTGATATCCGAGATCACCTCATGCGGCTCGAGCACCCCGTGCGACACGTCATGGGCATAATCGAGAAAGACCTTGCTCAGCTTGACCTCGAGAAGCCCGCGTTGGCGCTCGGATTGCACGGCGGAAAAATCGGCGCGCAGCGCGTCCGGGGCGTAATGGGACTTGGGCAGGCCTTGCAGATCCGCCAGATCGAGCGCGCGCAGGAAGGCCGCTCGACGCGGCGCGTCGGCCTCCGAAGTCCAGATCGGGCGATAATCACGGGCCGCATAAAACGCAGCCAGCGCGGGCGTATCCGACGCCGCCTCCGCAACGGCCTGGGTGAAGCCCGACAGCTCGACTCCGGTCAGCGGCGACATCGCCCCCTGCGCGGCGATCTGCGCCGTCCCCTGCGCCTCGGCCGCGACAGCCAGCCCCGTCAGCGACAACGCCAGACCCACCGATCGGAAAAACACCGTCATCAACACCCACCTGCACCCAGTCTAAAATCACCCCCCAGAGTTTCCAGACTTCGCCCGCGCTGTCCAGAAAAGCTTTGGCAGCATTAGCCCTTACCCACGAGGTCAATCGAAAGATCAGCCGAGAGATGCAGCGCCGCAACATCCCCCACGAGCGGAAAACGCCACCAAAACGAGCAGATTCTTGCCGATTTTCCGGGCAAACGCCCTCCTGCGGCAAATCGATTCTTTATCCACACCCGCCGCTATGCAATAACAATGGCAAGTTTTGGGGTAACAAGTCGATGTAGCTGCCCGGTACAGGGCGGAAGAAAATCGAGAGACAGGCGAACACAGGATTTTTGCGATGACGACGATCTCCCGGCGTGGCCTTCTGGGTGCATTTGCCGCGACCATGGTGACGGCAGCGCCGACCATGAGTAACGCTTTCGGTCTTCTCAAAGGCGCAGGCGATATCCGACGGATCCGGATGTATAACGGCCGCACCGGCGAAAGCCTCGACACCGTCTACTGGATCGAAGGCGATTACGTTCAGGAAGCCCTGAAAGAGATCTCCTACTTCGCCCGCGACTGGCGCACGAACCAGGTCAAGACCATCGACCCCCGAACCATCGACATCGCGGCTGCCGCTCACAACCTGATGGATGTGCATGAGCCCTACATGCTGCTCTCGGGTTACCGCTCGCCGAAGACCAATGCGATGTTGCGCTCGCACTCGAAAGGTGTGGCGAAGAACTCGCTTCACATGCAGGGCCAGGCCACGGACCTGCGCCTGAAGTCGCGCTCGGTGAGCCAGATGTTCAAGGCCGCGAGCGCCTGCCACGCCGGCGGCGTTGGCAAATACTCGCGCTCCAACTTCGTCCATATGGATTGCGGCCCGGTGCGTCACTGGGGCGCCTGATCGGCCCGATCACCGCTTTCGAACCAGCGCCGCCCTCGGGCGGCGCTTTCTTTTTCAGCCTCCGGCAGAGGGGGCCACGCCCCCTGCCCCCATTTGAACGCGGGACCGTCCGTTAACAGGGCAGAGTTTGCCGTCGACATGAAAAAGCCGGCGCACCGGTGCGCCGGCTTTTCCTCGCCGTGTCGTTCCGTTACGAGGCCGGCACGACATAGACGACCGCGCGGGTGTCGGGGTTCACGAAGACCGTCTCGTCATTGATGTTGACATAGGCATAGGTGCTTTCGGGCACCGGAGTCAAAGTCACAACGTCCGGCACGATCACACCAGGTTTGAGGTCACCCGTCAGATAGACCGGCGCCACGGGGTGTTTCTCAACCCAGGTGATCGTCGCCGGTTCGGGTTTCGCCGCGGCCCCGATCGAGGCCGAACCAACGAGCGCACCGATCACAGCGCCGACCGGGCCACCCAGAGCCGCACCGGCCGCGCCACCGGCGGCAGCGCCCGCCACTGCGGCGGTTGCCTGACCATCCTTGTTGGCCGTGTCGGCAGGCACCTCAATCTGTTTGATCGTCACCGTCTGCGGCGGGCTCGAGAGCAGCGCGACCTGACCGTCGACCATTACCCCGAGTGCCGCAGCCGGAGCCCAGCCGGGCTGCCCGTCGACGCTGACCTTGCAGGTAATGCCATCGGGCAGACAGCCATCAACCATCACGGTCGAGCCGGCCTCAACAGTCTCGATGACCGCGGATTGTGCCGCCGCACCGGAATGGAGCTCAAACGCGCCTTGCGCAGTCGCCATCAGCGGCGGATTGGCTTCGGCGAAAGCCGTGCCGGTGAGAAAGGTCGTGCTGGCCGCAGCCGCGAGAATGATACCGAGTTTACGGGTCATGGAATTTCCTCCGTTTCTACCCTGACCGCCAATGAGGGCGATCTCTCTCCGTCTGTGGGGGTCGAAATGAAGACGGGCCCGGATCCGTTCCTCAGAAACGCGATCACGAGCCCGTGAAGAGCGGGGTGACTTCCAAGCCCCGGCGTCTATCCGCTTATTCGGCGGCCGCCTGTTCCGCCTCGATCTGGGCGGCCTTTTTCTCAACAAGTTCAACGATATGGTCGATCATCTGATCATTCGAGAGCTTATGATCCTGCTTGCCTGCGAGGTAAACCATGCCCGATCCGGCCCCGCCGCCAGTGAACCCGATATCGGTCATCAAAGCCTCGCCCGGCCCATTCACCACGCAGCCGATGATCGAGAGGCTCATCGGGGTCTTGATATGTTCGAGCCTTTTTTCCAGCGCCTCGACGGTCTTGATCACGTCGAAGCCCTGACGCGCGCAGGAGGGGCAGGAGATGATCTGCACGCCGCGGGTGCGCAGGCCCAGCGATTTGAGGATCTCGAAGCCGACCTTCACCTCTTCGACCGGATCGGCCGAAAGCGAGACGCGCAGCGTGTCGCCGATCCCCATCCAGAGCAGGTTCCCGAGCCCGATCGCGGATTTCACCGTGCCCGCCATCAGCCCGCCCGCCTCGGTAATGCCGAGGTGGATCGGTGCATCGGTGGCCTCGGCGATGCCCTGATAGGCGGCGGCGGCAAGGAACACGTCCGACGCCTTCACCGAGATCTTGTATTCTTGGAAGTCGTGATCCTCGAGGATGCGGATATGGTCCATCGCGCTCTCGACCATCGCCTCGGGGCAGGGCTCGCCGTATTTCTCGAGCAGGTGCTTCTCGAGGCTCCCAGCATTCACGCCGATGCGGATCGAACAGCCGTGATCCTTTGCGGCGCGCACAACCTCGGCCACGCGCTTCTCGTCGCCGATATTGCCGGGGTTGATGCGCAGGCAGGCCGCACCCGCCTCGGCCGCCTCGATGGCGCGTTTGTAGTGGAAATGGATGTCGGCCACGATCGGCACGGGGCTTTCGCGGCAGATTTCCTTCAGCGCGCGGGTGCTGGCCTCATCCGGCGTCGAGACGCGCACGATATCGGCGCCCACATCGGCCGCGCGGATCACCTGATCGAGCGTCGCGCGCACATCCGAGCTGTCGGTATTGGTCATCGTCTGCACCGAGATCGGCGCATCGCCCCCGACCGGCACATTGCCGACCATGATCTGACGGGATTTGCGGCGGTAGATATTGCGCCACGGGCGGACCGGGTTGAGAGACATCGTGAACGCTCCTTCGCGGGTTTCGCCCCTCTGATAGGCGAAGGCCCGCTGCTGTGCAACGGGCCGGGCTGGATCGTGACTGCGACCGAATGGGTCGGGCTTATTGCTGATCGGCGGCGGGGGCTGCGGTATCGCCCGCATCGGCCACGGCGATCATCTTCGCCAGATCCTTGTCCTGGTTGAGATCGGCCACCGGGTAGCTCTCATCGAGATGTTCGGGCGAGAGGGCGATGTTCTTTGTCACTTCGCCGCGCTTGCCGACCGGACCATGGGTCACACCGTTGACCGCGAAATAGATCGCGCCGGATTCGCCGGTCCGCATCGTCGCTGGTTCTTCAAGCTTGGGCAGCACGTAGCGTTCGCCCGCATCCATGACCTTCTCGAAGATGGTCGAACCATCGGCCGAGTTGATCCGCACCCAGGACGGGCGCACCGCCATCACGACGACCTCGGGCTTGTCCGCGCCGAGCGCCTTGGCGACGGCAGATTGGATCGAGTTTTCCGGGCCTGCCGCCGAGGCAATCTGCGGCGCGGCGGGGCTTGCCGAGGTCAGCGTGGCGAGGCTCGGGGTCAGCGCCGGAGCCGCGGCCCCGATGCCCGTCCCGGCCAGTGCGCCGGTCGCATTGGGATCAATCGAGGCAATCGGCCCATCGCGCGAGATCAGCACCGGCGCGTCGAGAACCGCCGGACGGTAGATCCGGCTGGTCCGCTCGGGCTGCGCGATCACCGGCAGCGTGTCATCAGCCTGCGCCATTTGCGGGCCTTCTTCGACCGAGTCGAGCGGATCGAGATCGGCCACAACGCCCGGCGCCTGATCGACCGGAGCAAGCTGCACGCGCTGCACCTCTTGCAGAACGGTCCAGCCGCCATAGCCAATGCCGCCCGCGATCAGCGCAAGCACCATCAGCGCACCCACGGCGCGCGGTTCGATCTTGGCCCAGAGGGATTCCTTCTTCGGCACGAAAGCGGGGTTGGCAAGCGCCTCGGCGACGTCTTTCGGGTGGCGCTGCGGCTTGGGTCCGGAGGCCGCTTCCGACATGCCATGGGCCGGTGAATAGCCTGCCTCGGCGCAGAAGCGCTGGAACGCCCATTCCGGGTCAAGCCGGAGATAACGCGCATAGGACCGGACATAACCGGCGATGAAGGAGGGGGTGTCAAACGCCTCAACATCGCAGCTTTCGATGGCGGCGATATAAGCGGCTTTGATCCGAAGTTCACGCTGGACGTCGAGGAGCGATTTGGCGAGCGTCGCCCGCTCGCCGCGCATCACATCGCCTAGGCGCAGTTCGAAATCGTCAAACCCTTTGGGTTTGAGTTCATCCTGCGTCGAAGGTTTAGCCCTCCGCCCGATCATGCCGCCTGTCCCTGCCTCTTTTCGCCAGTCTCGATTCGCGGGTGTTACCCGTTTCGATTAACAAAGACCTATCACAAGCCAGAGAGGCGCGCACGCGCCGATTGAGTTCACGCCGAGGCTTCGGCGCGATTTAGCTCACAGCGCGACCAGAGCGCGTCCATGCCCTTTACGAGCCCGTCGATCATACCAGAATCGTGTACCGGCGACGGGGTAAAGCGCAGACGCTCGGTCCCACGCGGCACGGTCGGGAAGTTGATCGGCTGGACGTATACGCCGAACTCTTCGAGCAACATGTCCGAGAGCGCCTTGGTGTGCTTGGGATCGCCGATGATCACCGGCACGATATGCGAGCCGTGATCGATGATCGGCATGCCCATGCCCTTCAGGCGCATCTTGAGGATCTTCGCGTGCAGTTGCTGCTTGTCGCGCAGCTCCTGCCCGCCCGCCGTCTTCAGGAAGGCGATCGAGGCAGCCGCGCCCGCGGCCACCGCCGGCGGCAGCGAGGTGGTGAAGATGAAACCCGGCGCGTAGGAGCGCACCGCGTCCACCATCTTGGCCGAGGCCGCGATATAGCCGCCGAACACGCCAAACGCCTTGCCCAGCGTGCCGTTGAAAATGTCGATGCGGTGCATCTCGCCCAGCTTCTCGGCGATCCCTGCCCCGCGCGGGCCATACATACCCACCGCGTGCACCTCGTCGAGATAGGTCAGCGCGTTGAACTCCTCGGCAAGATCGCAAAGCTCCGAGATCGGGCCGAAATCGCCATCCATCGAATAGACCGACTCGAAGGCGATCAGTTTGGGTGCTGCCGGATCGTCGGCGGCCAGCAGCTCGCGCAGATGGGCCACATCGTTGTGACGGAAGACGCGCTTGGCCCCGCCATTGCGGCGGATGCCCTCGATCATCGAGGCGTGGTTCAGCTCGTCGGAATAGATGATGAGGCCCGGGAACAGCTTCGGCAGCGTGCTCAGCGTCGCGTCATTGGCGATATAGGCCGAGGAAAAGACCAGCGCGGCCTCTTTGCCGTGCAGATCCGCGATCTCGGCCTCGAGACGCTTGTGATAGACGGTCGTGCCCGAGATGTTGCGCGTGCCACCCGAGCCCGCACCGGTGGCGTCGAGCGCCTCGTGCATCGCGTTCAGAACGACCGGGTGCTGACCCATGCCGAGATAGTCATTGCCGCACCAGATGGTGATGTCCTGCTTCGACCCGTCGGGCTTCGTCCAGACCGCATGCGGGAAATTGCCCTTCTCACGCTCGATGTCGATAAAGACGCGGTAGCGGCCCTCCTCGTGCAGCTTGCCAATCGCCTGATCGAGTGCGCGGTCGTAATCCATCTCGTGCTTCCCTTGCATGACTGTTCGCTGGGTCTGCCCTACCGGGCACCACAAAGCTCGACATTGATAAATGTCAAATTCCTCTCCCTGAAGGGTCAAAATGTCGCAAAGAGACCTGAAAAGCAAACATTCAGTTTTCACAATCTGTCGCGCCCTCGCGTCACCCCCTCTGGACAGTCCCGCGCGCAGCCCTAGGCTCAGGCCAAAACAAAGGAGGCCTGCATGGCACTGAACGAGGTTCTCACGGAAATCGACACTGGCCTAGATGCCGCGATGGAGCGGCTGTTCGAGCTGCTCAAGATCCGCTCGATTTCGACCGACCCCGCCTACAAGAGCGAAACCCGCGAGGCCGCCGAATGGCTGGTCAAGGAGTTGGCATCGCTGGGTTTCGAGGCGGAATTGCGCGACACGCCCGGCCATCCGATGGTGGTCGCGCATTCGAAAGGCGACGGCCCGCGCATCCTGTTCTACGGCCATTATGACGTGCAGCCGGTGGACCCGCTGGAGCTCTGGGACACGCCCCCGTTCGAGCCCCAGATTCAGGACACGCCGAACGGCAAGGTGATCCGCGGCCGGGGCGCCTCGGACGACAAAGGGCAGCTGATGACCTTCGTCGAGGCCTGCCGCGCCTACAAGGCCGTGAACGGCGAGCTGCCCGGCAATCTGGTGATCTTCCTCGAGGGTGAGGAAGAATCGGGTTCTCCTTCGCTTGTGCCCTTCATGAAGGACAACGCCGAGGAGCTGACCTGCGATCTGGCCCTGATCTGCGACACCTCGATGGTCTCGCCCGGCGTGCCCTCGATCGCGGGCTCGTTGCGCGGGATGCTGAAAGACGAATTCACACTCCACGGACCGCGCATCGACCTGCATTCGGGCCATTACGGCGGCCCCGCGCTGAACCCGCTGCGCGAGATTTCCAAGATCATTGCGAGCTTCCATGACGAAGAGGGCCGCGTCGCCGTCGAAGGCTTCTACGAGGGCGTGCATGAAGTTCCTCCCGAACAGCTCGAAGCGTGGAAGACCTGCGGTTTCGACGAGAAGGAGTATCTCGCCCACGCCGGCATGACCGTCGCGCATGGCGAAAAAGGTTACACCACACTCGAACAGCAATGGGCGCGCCCGACGCTCGAGATCAACGGGCTCTGGGGCGGCTATCAGGGTGCAGGCTCGAAGACCGTGATCCCGGCCGAGGCGCATTGCAAGATCACTTGCCGCCTCGTGGGCGACATGGACCCGGCCTATGTCCGCAAAGCCTTGCGCAAACATGTCGAAGACCGCCTGCCCGTCGATGCGACCATCACTTGGGACAATGATCTCGACGGTGCTCCAGCCTCGGTCATGGACACGTCGCGCCCTGAATTCGAAGCCGCCCGTCAGGCGCTCTCGGATGAATGGAACCGCGAGGCCGTGATCGTCGGCATGGGGGGCTCGATCCCGATCGGCTATTACTTCAAGTCGATCCTCGGCATGGATGCGATGCTGATCGGCTTCGCCAATGACGACGACGCGATCCACTCGCCCAACGAGAAATACGACGTGAAAAGCTTCCACAAGGGCATCCGCTCCTGGGCGCGGATTCTCGACCGGATCGCCAAGTAAATCTCCTCCGGGGAGGCGCCTGACACCGATTGCTGCGCGACCCGATCGCGCAGCAATCGGCGCCTCCGCGGCATGGCATCCTCAAGACATCGCCTCATCGGCCTTCTTCTTGATCCAAATATCTCGGGGGAGTCGCGCGAAAGCGCGACGGGGGCAGAGCCCCCCGCCGGGTTCACCAAAAAAGGCCCCCGACTTATCGGGGGCCTTTTCAAATTCTTGCTGTCGAGCGCGCTCAGTCGAGCAGGCGACCCTGCTGGCGGAAATAGGCCTCGGCCTCCGGCGTCAGGTCGACTTTCTCATAGCCAGAGACCATCGGGCGCACGTGCTGACGGAAACCGTGGCCGATCGTGAGCAGGTAGACATGGATCACAACGAAACTCGCAATCGCGAAGGCGGCCAAGACGTGGAAATTCGCGATGATTTCCAGCCAGAACGACCCGCCGTCGAGATGGTCCCAGAAGCCGTAGCTCAGATAGGCCAGACCCGAGATCCAGATCGCCGGGAAGAGCATCATCTTGAGCGCGAAATAGGCGGCTGCCTGGAGCGGGTTGTGACGCCGCTCATAGCTCTTGATGTAGGGGTGCTCCTCCCCTTTGAACACGCCATAGGCGTAGAACCGGCCGACTTCCCACATGCCCTGCATGCGCGGGATGAACTGCTTGTAGCCGCCCGTCGTGAAGAGCCAGAAGGTCGCGAAAGCCCAGAGCAACAGCAGCGCGAGCGCCACCACGGTATGCACCACGACCGCCAGCCCGAAGGGCATGATCGAATGCAGGCCCAGAAGCCGCGCGCCGGTGAAGAACAGCAGCATGATCGAGCCGACCTGCGACCAGTGCCAGAGCCGGTTGAAGCGGCTGTAAACCTTGACGCAATGCTCAGCCATGGTGGCCTCCCTTGTTCTTGCCGCGGCTGATCACGCGCAGCGCGCCATGCCCGAGCACGCCCAGAAGCGCCATCAGGAACACCGCAAGCCCGAGCTTGCCGCCGAGATTGATCCCCGAACCCGGCACGTAGATGCCCGCGAGATTGGCCATGCGACCGTCCTGTGCGTGGCAGCTCTCGCAGACCAGCGCGTCTTCCTTGGGCGCGACCATATGGGTGATCGGCCAGTACATGTAGGTCTCCACGAAGCCGAAATCGCCCGAATATTCGAGGCCGACATAGTCCATCCCGGCCTGGAGTGATTTCTCCCAGTCGAAATAGGACCACAGCGCCGTGCCGTCGCCCGGCCCGTAGACGTGGTTGTAGAGAAGCACGTCGCGCTGCTTGTCATAGGCCTGGGTGCCCTCCATCCGCTTGAAGGGGAAGATCCGGCTGTCGTCGCCGCCCGGATTGCCGCCGATCTTGTTGATCTCGACGACGTTCGTGGGGTCGATCTTCTCTTCGGGCAGGGTGTAGGTCATCTCGCCATTCGACCAGGCGTAATAGGGCGTGACGTTCTCGCCCCATTGGAAATCGCCCTTCTGCGACATGTAGGTGTGCAGGTGCTTGCCGTCAGACTGGGTGAAGCCCTCTTCGTGATACGGCTTGCCATCCTTGAGCTTGCCCGCCGTCGACCAGTCCCAGACCGTCTTGGTCGCGACGCCACCGCGCGCGAAGGACGGGATGTGGCAGGTCTGACAGGCGATCGTGTCGGTATGGTCGTTGAGTTTCGCCGCGATCAGCGGATTGGGCCCTTCATGGGGCGTATCGGTGTGGCACGACTGGCAGGCTGCCGCGTCATGAGCCGAGCCCGCCATGCGATCGGGATGCGGATCGACCACGTCGGTCTCGTAGCGCGAACCTTCGAAGACGTGCTTGTCCGAGACGTGGCAGGTCTCACAGGCGAAGTTCCCGCCGTCGGGCGACATGTGCACATCGACATCGCGCGACGGGTTGAACAGCGCCGAGCTGAGATCGCCATGTTTCACGTTATCGCCGCCGCCGCCGTAGAAGTGGCAGTTGCCGCAGTTGTCGCGCCCGGGCGGCGGGCCGACCGACTGCGCGGCCTCGGCCAGATCGACCGGCCACGCAGCTTCGCCCGTGATCGTCTTGGCGCCGGCTGCGACCGGCTCCAGCGGCGGCTCGCCCGCGAGGTTGTCCTGCTTGGTATACTGGCCCGACTTGTCGTGGCACACGAGGCAGTCGACCTTGGTCGGATCATCCGGCATCGGCTGACGCACATCGGTCCAGCCATAGCCCGTATGACAGCTCGTGCAGCGCACCTCGTTCGAGGCGACGTTGCCGCAAAACGCATTCATCTCATGCGCCTTGCCAAGCGTCTGGCCAGTAACCTCGTTCTGGTATTCCCACTTCCAGTGCACCGAGTGCATGACCTGATTACCCGCCTCGGTATGGCAGGAGAGGCAGGCCGTGGTCACTTCGGACCCGGAGGCGAAAGGGCCTTTCAGAATATCGAACTTCGAGTGATCGGCGGTGATTTCCTTCACCGGATCGCTCATCCGGGCGGCCTTCGAAGCGTCGGGCTTCGATTGGGCGCCAATAGCGGGCGTCTCCTCCCCGGCCGTGGTTTCCTGCGCGAAGGCAGGGAACTGGGCCCAAATCACGGTCGAGACGATTGCCGTGATCCGCAAAGCGGTCTGTCTCATCAGCACTCCGATAGGCTAGGCTGTCAGGCGGTTCACATTCCTTAACGTGAATAACTCTATCACGGATATGCGACATTTCGTGAGTTTTCCGTGACTTTCTGTCGCAGTCTGGTTGAAAATTCCTGAACGATTTCCCGTCACGCCCTGATGAACGGTGGTGAGGCGCGTCCCGGGAACCCGGAGCAGGCGCGCGGGCTTGATCCGCAAGGGCTCACGCTCTTTGCCATTTCAGTCCAGGAGAGTTTTCATGACCAAATCGTTTCGCCTGATCGTCCCTGCGATCGCTGCGATCGCGCTTGGCGCGAGCAGCGCCCTTGCCGCAGGTGCCACCACCGACGCGCCGCAAAAATGGGTGAACCCCGTGATCAAGGATTACGGGCAGATGCACCCGGTGCCTTTTGGCGCACTCAAACCCGATCCGAACAAAACCTGGAAAGTGGTCTTCGATCTGGGCATGGGCAAAGCGATGAAAAACGGCGTGAACGCCGCACTCTGGCATGTCGCGCGTGCAGTCAATGTCTATGCCGATGCGGGCGTGGACCGCGAGCACCGCGATTTTGCGGTGGTGCTGCATGGGGCGGCGACCGATCTCGCGCTTTCGCCCGCCGCCTACAAGTCCAAGTTCGGCAAGGATGACCCGAACCAGCAACTCAAGGACGAGCTCGCGGCGGCCGGGGTGAAGCTCTATGTCTGCGGACAGGCGCTGGCCGATAACGACATCACCCCCGATCAGGTCGGCCCCCATGTCGAGGTGGCGCTGTCGGCGCTGGCCGCGATCCCGGTGCTTGAAAGCGAGGGCTACCAGCTCTTCGAGATGTAAGCCCGTTCGGAAACGGAAAAACGCGGGCAGATCCCCTGCCCGCGTTCTCTTTTGCTCGAACGGCTGCCCGCCCCTGCTCTTCTTGTGTTCTTACATCCCGGTCATGCCGCCCGGGCCCATGCCCATGCGGCTTGCCAGATCGGCGAGGACCCAGACGGTGCCCGCAGCCATCAGGATGATGATCAGGAAGGTGAACATCACCAGATAGAGATCCGGGCGTGCCTCTTGCGAGAGGTCCACGTGCATGAAAGCCCAGAACTGGATGATGAGCTGGGCGATGGCGAGGATGCCGACGATGCTCCAGGCCAGCGAGGCCCCGAACACGCCACCACCGGCGATCACAACGCCAGCAAGCGTCAGCACCACCGAGAGCGCGAACCCCCAGACATAGCGCGCCATCGCGTGCTTGTATTCGCCCGAGTCCATGCCCTTGTCGGAATTGATATGGCTCATGACAGCACCCCCATCAGGTAGACTTTGGTGAACAGTGCGATCCAGACGATATCGAGCATGTGCCAGAACAGGCCCAGACGCACGAGGCGCGATTTCAGCAGGTCATTCATCCCGAAATGCTTCATCTGAACCATCAGGATGATCCCCCAGATGATGCCCGACGTGACGTGCAGACCGTGCAGACCGACCAGCGAGTAATAGGCGGTCAGGAAGCCCGAAACCTGCGGCGTGTTGCCATCGGTCCAGAACTCGTGGAACTCGTAAAGTTCGATGCCGAGGAAGATCGCGCCAAGCGCGAGGGTCAGCACGAGCCAGCCGATCGTGCGCTTCATCGAAGCGCCGTATTTCATCCCCAGCGTGCAGATGCCGAAGGTGAAGGTGGAGATCAGCAGCGCCATGGTCTCGATCGTGGGTAGGCCCAGCGAGAAGAGCTCATGCGGGCTCGGCCCGTTCGCGATGCCGTGCCATTCGGCATCGGCATAGTTCGCGATCATCAGCGAGAAAGCGATGAGGTCCGACATCAGGAAGATCCAGAAGCCGAAGATCACCGTGCCCGTCTTGTCGTGGTGGCCGTGATCGTGGGAGGCGGTGTGACCCGCCGCCCCCGTATTGGTCATCGTTGCACTCATACCGCTTCCTCCAGGATAAGACCGCGATTTTTCGAGGTGAATTCATCGTCGAGCGACACTTTCGGCGTGGTCTCGACGAGGCGCTTATGGGCTTCGTAGCCTTCGCGCAGTTCCTCGGCGGTGATGGTTTCTTCCCAATCGGTGTCGTAGGAGCGGATCAGCACCAGCACCCACATCGCCACGAAGCACACCGCCGCGATCAGCCACATCTCGAAGATCAGGGCGAAGGCGCCAACGGTTGCCACGCCAGCCACAAGGATTGGCAAGCCGGTCGGCTTGGGCAGGTGGATATCGACAAACTCGGTCGGATCCATCACGTGCTTGCCGGCGGCTTTCGTATCGACCCAGGGCTCACGCGAGGTGATGTTCGGGACGGTGGTGAAGTCGTATTCCGGCACCGGGCAACCCAGCGACCATTCGAGGCCACGGCCGTCCCACGGGTCGCCCGCAGGCACCATCAGGCTCTCGCGGTTCTTCACCGAGACCCAGATCTGGATGACTTGCGAGGTCAGACCAGCGAGCACACAGAGCGCCCCGATCATCGCGACCACGAGCCACGGGAAATAGGCCGGGTCGGTGAAGAAGGCCATGCGGCGCGGCGCACCCATCAGGCCGATTGCGTAAAGCGGCATGAAGGCGAGGTAGAAGCCGATCATCCAGAGCCAGAAGCTCCGACGGCCCCATTTCTCGTCCAGGCGGAACCCGAAGGCGAGCGGGAACCAGTAGTTCACAGCCGCGAACATGCCGAACAGCAGGCCCGGAATGAGCATGTTGTGGAAGTGCGCCACCAGGAACAGCGAGTTATGCGTCGCGAAGTCGATCGTCGGGTTGGCGAGCATGACGCCCGTGATCCCGCCGATGACGAACGTGAACATGAAGCCCGCCGAGAACAGCATCGCCGTCGAGAAGCGCAGCTTGCCGCGCCACATCGTCAGCAGCCAGTTGAAGACCTTCACGCCGGTCGGCACACCGATCGTCATCGTGGCAATGCCGAAGATGGCATTGAGATGCGCGGTCTGACCCATGGTGAAGAAGTGGTGCACCCAGACCGTGAAGGACAGGACCGCGATCGCGATCGTCGCCCACACGAGCGAAGTGTAGCCATAGAGCTTCTTGCCCGAGAAGGTCGGGATTACATGCGAGAACACGCCGAAGGCCGGCAGGATCAGGATGTAGACTTCCGGGTGACCGAAGAGCCAGAACATGTTGGCGAAGTTCATCATGTTCCCGCCATTGCTGGCCGTGAAGAAGTGGAAGCCCGCATGGCGGTCGAGCGCCAGCATCAAGGAGGCCACGGTCAGCGGCATCATCGCGAAGATCATCAGGATCGCCGTGCACAGCGTCGTCCAGGCGAAGATCGGCATCTTCATCAGGTCCATGCCCGGGGCGCGCTGCTTGTAGATCGTCACCGCGAAGTTGATCCCCGAAAGGGTCGTGCCCACCGAGGTCAACGCGAGCGACCAGATCCAGTAATCCACGCCCTCATTGGGCGAAAGCTTGATGCCGGTATAGGGCGGGTAAGCCGTCCAGCCACCGGTTTCGAAATGACCGACCACCAGCGAGGCCATGACCAGCGCGGCGCCGCCCACCGACAGCCAGAGCGAGATCGCGTTCATGAAGGGGAACTCCATGTCGCGCGCGCCGATCTGGAGCGGCATGACGACGTTGATCACGCCGGTCAGGAAGGGCATGGCGACAAAGAAGATCATGATCGTGCCATGGGTCGAGAACAGCTCGGCATGGTGCTCGACCGACAGGAAGCCCGGTGCGGGCGAAACCTGCTGGGCACGCATCACCACCGCCTCGAGCACACCGCGGATCAACATGATCGCGGCGAGCACGATATACATCACGCCGATCTTCTTGTGATCGAGAGAGGTCAGCCATTCGCTCCAGAGCGGTTTCCACCAGCCCTTGACGGTGAGCCACAGAGCCACGGCAAGCGCCCCGAGGACCACGATTCCCCCCGCGCCGGCGGCGATGCCGGTCGAGAGCGTCGGCTCCTTTAGGAAGGGAACGATGAAGATATCGTTCAGATCAAGGCTACCAAGAATACTCATTGTGCGCCCCCGTTGAGTTGCGAAAGATGCAGATCCTGGTTGATCGCCTTGTCGATGTCCTTCTGGGCGGGCGAGTTGTCAGGCAGGATCGCGGCACCGCCATCGGTCGCGATGGAGGGGTTCATCATCACTTTCATCCAGTAATCCTTCATCGGCGGCTCGAAGAGCTCGGGCCCCGACCAGGTCGCGGTTTTCTTGAACGCGGCTTCAAGCTGGGCCCAGGGATGTTTGGGCTCCTGCAGGAAGGCGTCGTACTGGTCCTTCGTCACGACATCGACTTCGAACTTGTCGAGCGGGAAGGCTGCACCGTTGAACTGGCTGTTGAAGCCGAAGATCTCGGTCGTATCGCCGGTGGTGAGGTTCATCTTCGTGCCCATGCCGGGCATAGCGTAGATCTGACCGGCCAGACGCGGGATCCAGAAGCTCTGCATCGCGCCGGTCGCGGTGATGTCGAATTCGACCGGCGTGTGCTGCGGCAGGACCAGCTTGTTCACGGTCGCCATCTTGTCGGGATAGATGAACATCCATTTCCACTCGGAGCCGATCACCTGAACATGGATCGGATCCTTGCCGGTGGGCTTGTAGGGATCTTCGCCCATCACATGCCCCCAGGTGAGCCAGCCGACGATGAGGAAGGTCAACGTGGCGCCCCCCCAGATCGCGGTTTCGGCCGCAACCGAATGCGACCAGTTCGGATCATACTTGCCTTTGCCGCCGCGCCGACGATAGCGCAGGGCGATCCAGGGCGTGCCGATCAGAAGCGGCAGCGAGATCGGCAGCATCCACAGGAAAAAGCTGATCAGGTGCGAACGTTCCCCGGCCGCCACCGGGCCGAGCGGGGTCATCACCCCGTTTTCTGCGCAGCCTGAAAGCCACACGGCCGTCACGGCCATCAAGGCCGGAACAGCATAGCGGCTGGGCCGCTTGTATATGTCATGGAACAACACGGAATACCTTTCCTATTCCCTCTTCTTGGCGCGGTGGCTGGAAAGCCGCGAGGGCTCCCGTCCCGCGCGATGTTTTTCGAGCTAGGGCGGGAATAGGCAGGTCAAACGAACTTGACAAAATGTCGCACTATGTCTCGTAAGTATTTGTTTTTATTAGTCACTATTGGTCGCACCCCTGCGACACATTGTCAAAAACCCAAGAAATAAAGGGGGTTGGGGTTGCAAAATTTCGGCCTCATACAGGTCGAAACGCCCCATTCTCTCGCGCTTGTGAATCCGCCGTGAGCGATGCGTGAACGAAATGGGGACATCGTGCCCCCGCAAAGCCTCAGACCAAAGTCGGATGAGATGGGTCCGCGGTCGCTCTCAGAGCGCCGCGGCCTGCCGAAGCTGCGCCAGCGAGCGCACATGCACGCGCCCGCCCGAGATCCGGAACAACCCGTCCTCGCTCAGCCGGCGCAGCGTCTTGTTGGTATGGACAAGAGACAGCCCGAGCACATCGGCTACGACCTGCTGCGAGAAGGGGAACGGCGCGCTGTTGCGCAGGATCATCCCCGCTTCCTCGGCGCGTTGCCAGACATGGTGCACGAACCACGCGATACCCTCGGCCGCGTTGCGCTGCCCAGCCGAGGCGAGCCATTGCGACATCAACGAGACCTCGCGCGCAAGCAGCCACAGGAGGTGATGACCCGGATGTTCACCGGGGCTGTTGCGCAGCCGCGTGTCGGCGTGATCGAGGAAGCTGATCTCGACGGCAGTGACGGCTTCGTAATAGCTCCCCGCCCCCCCGATCAGGCTTTCGCTCAGCCCGCAGAGTTCGCCCGGATAGAGCAACCCCTCGATTTGGCGGCGTCCGTCCTCCAGCAGCGAATACCGGATCGCAATTCCCGTCTCGATCCGTGCGAGCGCCTGGCTCTGATCGGGCAAGCAGCTCGTCCCCGGTGCCACCACACGGCGCCCGGTCACCAGTTCGGCCAAGTAGCCGAAATCAGGTTGTCTCGTCAGATCTTCCAAACCGCGTCTCGTCCTTTACTCGCCAGCGCAACCCCGCAGCCTTGCACCAATCGCAAGAAGCCACGAAATCCGCTATGTCATAGATTAAAAGGGTAAATTTTTTCGCCGCAGACGCTTCGGGACGTTGCGGAAAGTACTAGAGAAAGAAGCGTGGACGCATCTGATGCCGCTCCACGAGCCCCATTCTCGCCAAGGCCTCGATTTCAGGTAGAGCGAGCACTCCATTTGTCCACTCGACAAGGCCCTCAGCGCGTAATTTCGCCAAAGTCTTGTTTGTATGCACCAGCGACAGCCCCAATGCGTCAGCCAGATCCTGCTGACGCACCGGGAAAGGCATGCGCCCGTCTTGCACTAGCCCGGTCTGTGCACCACGATCGAAGAGCGTCACGAAGGCCCAGGCGAGGGCCTCTCGCGCGCTGCGCTGACCGACCGTGACCAGCGCGTCACCCAGGAAATGTTCCTCTCGCGCGACCTGCCAAGTCAGCATCATCGCGCGGCGTGGAACTTTTGCGAAAAGATCCCAGAGCTGGCTGCGCTCGAACACGCAAAGACGCACCGCGCTGAGCGCCTCGGTCGTGTGCGTGGTTTCATCCAGAAGCGCCGATTGCAGGCCGATCAGGTCGCCCGGGAAAAGGAAGTTGAGCACCTGACGCCGCCCGTCCTCCAAGATGCGGTATCGGATCGCCTGCCCTTCGAGCAACGTATAGAATCGCTGCGGTGTCGAGCCTTCCGTCACAATTGGATGGCCTGCGCGCACCCTCATCTCACCGGAGCGCGCCAGACGAACGGCGTCACGCTCATTCGCATCGTGACGCTCGAAGGCCGGGTTCTCGGCAAAGGGGCAATGATCGCAACTACAGGGCATTCTCTCTCCGGTTGATGTGTCATTTGCAAAACGCCCCATCGCGCGGAAGGTTCCCGTGATCTTACATGCCCCCTGCCCTGAGCCTGAGCTACGCAAAGCTTTAGGCACCCCCGCGAAATCGGCAAAAAACCACGCGCGGCAGGATGTTGCCCGAATTCACGCTTTCCACGAATCCTATGTCATAGTTAAATGACTTTGCCTCATTCGGGGCGCAGAACGAGTAGCGTCCGGCACTCTCCGGACAAGGTGTAACGGTGGATCGCAAAATGGTTCAGATCTCCTGCGGAACGCACGGATCGACTATCCTCCAAGATGAAAGCTCGCACGCATGACGATGCCTGTCCTGCCGCGGATCGACGGGATCGCGCTCGTGCTCGAGGATGCGATGATCGTGGCTTACGATGCCGCTGCCATGCTGAGCGAGTTCGGCGCCCCGGAGGTCGTGGTCTGCGCCACGCTGAGCGATGCGATGCAGCGTATCGGAACGGGGTTGCGGCCCGCGCTGGCGCTTCTCGATATCGATCTGGGCGGTGAGACCTCGCTCGAAGCCGCCTGTGCACTCGACGAAAATGCCGTCCCCATCATCTACTCGACTGGGTATGACGCGGATTCCGAAATGCTCGAGGCCTTTCCCCGCGGCGAGATGCTGCTCAAGCCCTATACCGCCGACGATATCGCTAAGGCGCTGCAATCCTTGGGATTTGCGACCACATAAACGGATCGCCCGCGCGTTATTCCTGCGCCAAGCCATGCCCATTGTGCACAAAGGTATGCAATTTTCGCATGCCAGCCAAACGTGGACTCTTCCCACGCCCGCCCTTTCATCACCTGCGGAACGTCCGGTCCGGCGGGATCGCGCGCGAGCTTTAATCGCGCCTCCGCTCCGCCCGGGCCTGCGAGTGATAGCGAAGGAGGAGCGCGTGAACAGCATTATCCGCAAACGCCATGCCGGGCTGACCCACAAGGTCATGTCGGCCGAGGAAGCCGCTCAGCTGATCGACAATGGTGCGACGATTGGCATGAGCGGCTTCACCGGCTCGGGCTATCCCAAGGCCGTGCCAATGGCGCTCGCCGCCCGGATCGAGGCCGAACATGCGGCCGGTCGTCCCTTCAAGGTGAAGATCTGGTCGGGGGCTTCGACGGGCCCGGAGCTCGATGGCGCATTGGCGAAAGCGGACGGGATCGAGTTCCGCCTGCCCTACAATTCCGACCCGATCGCGCGGGAGCGGATCAACAAGGGTCAGATGAAATATTTCGACATGCATCTGAGCCAGGTCGCACCGATGGCGTGGATGGGGTTTCTGGGCAAGCTCGACACCGCGGTGATCGAGATTTCGGGCATTACCGAGGACGGCAAGCTGATCCCGTCAAGCTCGGTGGGCAACAACAAAACGTGGCTCGAATGTGCCGACAAGATCATCCTCGAGGTGAACCGCTGGCAATCGCCGATGCTCGAAGGGATGCACGACATCTATTACGGCACCGCCCTGCCCCCGAACCGCGTCCCGATCCCGCTCGTGAAACCCGATGACCGGATTGGCCAGCCCTATTTCGAAGTTGATCTCGACAAGGTCGTGGCCGTGGTGGAGACCGACGCGCCCGACCGCAATGCGCCGTTCTCGCCCCCCGACGCGGTGGCCGAGGCGATCGCGGGCCACATCCTCGACTTCCTCGGCAATGAGGTGAAACAGGGCCGCCTGCCGCGCGGGCTTCTGCCGCTGCAATCGGGCGTCGGCAACGTGCCCAACGCGGTGATGGCCGGGCTGATCGAGGCCCCCTTCGACCAGATGACCGCCTTCACCGAGGTCATTCAGGACGGGATGCTCGACATGATCGAGGCGGGCAAGCTGCGCATGGCCTCGGCCACCGCGTTCTCGCTCTCGCCCGAGAAGGCGCAGTATTTCAACGACAACGCCGCCTATTTCCGTGACAAGCTGATCCTGCGCCCGCAGGAGATTTCGAACCACCCCGAGCTGGTGCGCCGTCTGGGCTGCATCGCGATGAACGGGCTGATCGAGGCGGATATCTACGGCAACGTCAATTCGACCCATGTGATGGGCTCGAAGATCCAGAACGGAATCGGCGGCTCGGGGGATTTCGCGCGCAATGGCTATGTGTCGATCTTCATGACGCCTTCGGTCGCCAAGGGCGGCAAGATTTCCGCCATTGTCCCGATGGCCGCCCATGTCGATCACATCGCGCAGGACGTGCAGGTGATCGTGACCGAGCAGGGTCTGGCCGATCTGCGCGGACTCTCTCCCAAGCAGCGCGCCGAGACGATCATCGAGACCTGCGCCCACCCCGTCTACCGCCCGATGTTGCGCGACTATTTCACCCGCGCGCAGTCGGGAAGTTTCGCGAACCACGCGCCGAACCTGCTGGGCGAGGCGCTGAGCTGGCACCAGCGGTTCGTGGAGACCGGGACGATGGAAGTTTGAGGCAGCGAGGGACGCGCCCGACCCTTTGGTGGGCGCTTTGATCCACTCGTGGCTGGGCGTTTTATCTCTAAAGCCCGGACGACGGTGATACCCGCGACGACATCGCCAATGCGCCCTCCCGTGGGGAGGGTCGGGCGCGGCCCGGGGTTGGTCGCCCCGCGCCAGGATCGGTTTCGCCAGCAATGGACTGACGAAAAAGGGCGCCCGACCGGACGCCCCTTCCCCATTCCAAATCCCGAAAGGCTCAGACCTTGAGCGACGGGATGATCTGCTTTTTCCGGCTCATCACGCCCGGCAGCACGACGGTGTCGCCCGCGACGGTGGCACCAAAGCTCTTCTCGGCCACGCCCTTCACCAGATCGTTCGGCACCAGCAGCGTCGCTTCCTCATTGAGGATATCGACCACGAAGAGCAGCACCTGATCGACGCCATCTTCTTTCGCGACCGTCTCCATCGCGCCCATCAGCGAGGCCTTGCGATCAAGGATCATCTTCGGCGCGGTGGTCTCCAGCACCGAGACGCGGAAGGAGGTGCCGTCCACGGCATATTCCTTCGAGTCCATGCGCAGCAGCTCGGCGTCCGAGAAGGCCGAGACGTCCGATTTCGCCTCGAACATCTTCGTCGCCAGCTCGTGCATGTCGACGCCCAGATCCGACGCCAGCGCCTCGCACACCGCGCGGTCGTGATCGGTGGTGGTGGGCGAACGGAATTCCAGCGTGTCCGAGAGGATGCAGCTCAGCATCGCGCCTTTCACCCCGCGCGGCGCCTTCGCCACATCGTCGCCCATCAGGTCATACATGATGGTCGCGGTGCAGGCGAGCGGGCGCATGGTGATGTCGATCGGCGTGGTGGTCTCGATTCCGCCGGTCAGCTTGTGGTGGTCGATGATCTGCAGGATCTCGGCCGAGTTGATGCTCGCGGGCAGCTCGGCGGGGTTGTTGGTGTCCACGATGACGACCTTCTCGCCCTCGGCCACATCCGCGATGATCTCGGGTTTCTCGAGACCCCAGTGCTCGATCACGAAGGCGGCCTCGGTGTTGGGCTCGCCCAGAAGGCAAGCCTTCGCGGGCGTGCCTTTGATCTCGCTGAGATACCAAGCCCAGGCGATGGGCGAGCCGGTCGAGTCGGTATCGGGGGCCTTATGGCCGAAAACCTTGGTCGTCATGGAGAAATCCCCTCGGATGTTCGTCTGTCGCGGCGGGTTATAGGGGCTGCGCGGGGGCTTGTCACCATCGGGAAGAAGCCGGGCGTCGCCAGGAGCGAAAAGGGCCGCACCCGACCCTCGGGTGGGCGCTTCGATCCGACCGTGGCTTGGTGCTTTATCTCGAAAGGCCTTAAGTCGGTGGTGCCCGCGAGACATCGCCAATGCGCCCTCCCGGGGGGAGGGGTGAGCCGGGATTGAGCGGCCTTCCAGTGGAAGGGCGCCCCGGCGAACGCCTGAGCATCGCGAACGCCGGACGGGCGCGGCCCGGTCTGGTCGCCCGTGCCAACAGATTACTGGCGCGGGCTGAATGGCTAAAGCGTGCCCCCTACCCGTCCAACCGCTCGATCGTCCAGCCATCATCCGCCAGCATCTTCAGGAGCCCGTCATTGCCCGACAGGTGCAGCGCACCTACCGCCACCACGACCGCCCCCTTCTCGGCAGCAGCCTCGATCTTGGGAAACCATTTGCGATTGCGCGCGACCATCAGGAGATCTTCCGAGAGTTTCATCTGTCGCTCCACCTCGGCGGGGTCCATCCCGCCCGCGACCGCCTGTTCGCGGGCCAATTCCCAGATGATCCGGGGCTCGCCACGGAAGTAGAGATCGCCCATCGTCACACCCATATCGTCGGCCAAGGGCGCGCCGATTACCGCGGCACGCAGCATCTCGAGCGCCTCCTGCTCGGTAATCGCATTGAACAGAGTGAAGACCGTGTCCCAGGGCTCGAGCGCCTCGACCGGCACGTCGCGCGCCTCGGCCCCGTCCATCAGCAGCTTGTCGAGCCCCTTGCCGCCCTTCGCGATATCCTCCACCGCGCAGGGCGGCAGCGACAGAGTCATCGCGACAAAGGCCGGACGCATTTTCGCAGCGAGGAAAGCGGGCATGCCATGGCGCGCAAGCGCCGCCTTGGTCATCTGCCAATCCTCTTCCGAGAGCAGGTCCGGCAACGTCTTGCCACTCGAGAACATCAGGCTCGGGTCGGTGGTCATCGCCTTTTGCAGCCGCGCCTCTTCCTCGGGACCGGCCTCGACCAGAAGTGCCGAGGCCCGCGAGAGAGCATCCCCCACCTGCGCGCTCAGCGCATCATGGCGTGCGTCGGGCAAATGATACGTGCCCGCAAGCGTGATCTCCTGATCGCCTTTTGTGGCTCGAAACAGCAGCCCTTGCGCAAAGGGCACCGAATGGGCCGCGGATTCGAGGCGGACCTGCTCGGCCTTGGGCATCGCATCGAACAGATCGGTGCCAACGCATTCGGCAGCGGCAGGCAGAGAAAAGACAAAGGCGAGAACGGGCGCCAGAAGGGGGCGGAAAAACATACGTCGTTTCATGGGCCGGAGAGTGCCATGCGGACCAACCCGCGCCTAGATGGAAAATGTCCCGCGCAGCCCGATCCGATTTCCTCCCGTTCGCGAAAATTTTTCCCATCCCGCCCATTGACAGTCCCCGGCCCCAGTGACTAACTCCTGCGCCGTTAGCACTCACCAACGACGAGTGCTAAAACTTTTGAAACCTGGAACCTTTAGGGAGTGAGCCAGATGGCATTCAAACCGCTTCATGACCGTGTGCTGGTCAAGCGCGTGGAGAGCGAAGAAAAGACCAAGGGTGGCCTGATCATCCCCGACAGCGCGAAAGAAAAGCCCGCCGAGGGCGAAGTTGTCGCAGTCGGCGACGGCGCACGCAAGGATTCGGGCGAGCTGATCGCGCCGGCAGTGAAGGCGGGCGACCGCGTTCTGTTCGGCAAGTGGTCGGGCACCGAAGTCACGGTCGACGGCGAAGAGCTGCTGATCATGAAGGAAAGCGACATCATGGGCATCATCTCGTAAGGCGCACCCTGCCCTTACCGAGACCCCATGATTTCCCAACGAATACCAAGTCAAGGAGCCAACAGACATGGCAGCCAAGGACGTTAAATTCTCCACCGACGCGCGCGACCGGATGCTCAAGGGCGTCAACATTCTCGCTGACGCGGTGAAAGTGACGCTCGGCCCGAAAGGCCGCAACGTCGTGATCGAAAAGTCGTTCGGTGCGCCCCGCATCACCAAGGACGGTGTGTCGGTCGCCAAAGAGATCGAGCTTTCGGACAAGTTCGAGAACATGGGCGCGCAGATGGTGAAAGAAGTCGCCTCGCGCACCAATGACGAGGCCGGCGACGGCACCACCACCGCGACGGTTCTCGCTCAGGCGATCGTCAAGGAAGGCATGAAGGCCGTTGCCGCGGGCATGAACCCGATGGACCTCAAGCGCGGCATCGACCTCGCCACCAACACCGTCGTCGAGGCCATCAAGGGCGCCGCGCGTCCGGTGAAGGACAGCGACGAAGTCGCTCAGGTCGGCACCATCTCGGCCAACGGCGAAGAGACCATCGGCCGCTTCATCGCTGACGCGATGCAGAAAGTCGGCAACGAGGGTGTCATCACCGTCGAAGAGAACAAGGGCATGGAGACCGAAGTCGAGGTCGTCGAAGGCATGCAGTTCGACCGCGGCTACCTGTCGCCCTACTTCGTGACCAACCCCGACAAGATGGTCGCCGAACTCGACGACTGCCTCATCCTGCTGCACGAGAAGAAACTCTCGTCGCTCCAGCCGATGGTCCCGCTGCTCGAGCAGGTCATCCAGTCGCAAAAGCCGCTCCTCATCATCGCTGAGGACGTGGAAGGCGAAGCGCTCGCGACCCTCGTGGTCAACAAGCTGCGTGGCGGCCTGAAGATCGCGGCCGTGAAAGCTCCGGGCTTCGGCGATCGCCGCAAGGCCATGCTCCAGGACATCGCGATCCTGACCGGCGGCCAGGTGATCTCGGAAGATCTGGGCATGAAGCTCGAGAATGTCGGCATGGACATGCTCGGCACCGCGAAGAAGGTCACCATCACCAAGGAAACCACCACCATCGTGGACGGCGCCGGTGACAAGGCCGAGATCGAAGCCCGCGTGGGTCAGATCCGCACCCAGATCGAGGAAACCACCTCGGACTACGACCGCGAGAAGCTGCAAGAGCGTGTCGCGAAGCTGGCCGGTGGCGTTGCCGTCATCCGCGTCGGCGGCATGACCGAAGTCGAAGTGAAAGAGCGCAAGGACCGTGTGGACGACGCTCTGAACGCGACCCGTGCGGCCGTGCAGGAAGGCATCGTCGTCGGCGGTGGCGTGGCTCTGGTGCAGGGTGCCAAGGCGCTCACCGCGCTTACCGGCGCCAACAGCGACCAGGAAGCCGGCATCGCGATCGTCAAGCGTGCGCTCGAAGCCCCGCTGCGTCAGATCGCCGAGAACGCCGGTGTTGACGGTGCTGTCGTGGCCGGCAAGGTCCGCGAGAGCGACGACCTGAACTTCGGCTTCAACGCGCAGACCGAAGAATATGGCAACATGTTCGAATTCGGCGTGATCGACCCGGCCAAGGTGACCCGCACCGCGCTCGAAGATGCGGCGTCGATCGCTGGCCTGCTGATCACCACCGAAGCGATGATCGCCGAGAAGCCGGAGCCGAAAGGCGCGGCGGGTGCCCCCGACATGGGCGGCATGGGCGGCATGGGCGGCATGATGTAATCAGCCGCTCCCGCTTCAGGGATACGGGAAAGGGCGCCTCTCGGGGCGCCCTTTTTCTATTGGAGCAAAGGACACGCCCGAGGGCGGCACCCGAGCGCCGGGTGCGCCCCTGCCCGGTACGGTCCGCGCTTTACCCCCGCCACATCCGGACGACCTCATCCCGCGCGCACACGTCCCCCAAGCGCCCGCCCGAGGGAGCGGTCACGCGCTGCCCGAGCCGCTGACCCGACCGCCTCGCCTGCCCTTTCCCACTTTCCCCCCGCGCGCCCCCGCGCTAGCGTCGCGCCAAACGGGAGGACAACATGATCGAGATGGCATTGGTGACGGGCGCTGCCCGTGGAATCGGCTTGGCAACCACGAAGCTGTTTCTTGAAATGGGCTGGCAGGTCGTGATGGTGGATCGCGACGAGGCCGCGCTCGAAGAGGCGAGCCGCGATCTTCACGGCACCCACCCGATCCTCTGCGATGTCTCGCAGCCCGATCAGGTCGCGACCCTGGCTGAGGAGGTCGGCCATATCGCGCAATACGGGCTCAAGGCGCTCGTGAACAATGCGGGCGTGGCCGAGTTCGGCCCGATCGGCGAGACCGATTTCGCTATGTGGCGGCGCGTGATGGAGACCAATCTCGACGGCGTCTTCCTGATGAGCCAGACCCTGACGCCGCAACTTGCAAAGGCGAAAGGCGCGATCGTGAACATCGCCTCGATCTCGGGCCTGCGCGCCTCGACGCTGCGCGTGGCCTATGGCACCTCGAAGGCGGCAGTGATCGCGCTGACCGAGCAGCAGGCGGTCGAACTGGGCGAGCTGGGCATCCGCGCCAATTGCGTGGCCCCCGGCCCGGTGCGCACGAAACTCGCGATGGCCGTGCATAGCCAGGCGATCATCGACGCCTATCACGACGCGATCCCGCTCAACCGCTATGGCTCCGAACGCGAGATCGCCGAAGCCATCGCATTCCTTGCCTCGGACAAGGCCAGCTACATCACCGGTCAGCTCTTGGCGGCCGATGGCGGGTTCGGCGCCACCGGGATAGGACTGCCCGCCCTGCGCAAGAGCTGATCGCCCCCCTTGCAAAACTCTTGCAAGGATTCGAAATTAAACGGGTGTTCAATTCATTCGGCCCGCGCCGAAGAAGATGCCGAACTCGGGGAGGAGTTTCATGGATTACGCGCTCAGCGAGGAACAGCAGGCCATTTTCGACATGGCCTATGCCTTCGGGCAGGACGAGATCGCGCCCAATGCGGTCGCCTGGGAAGAGGCGGGCACGATTCCGAAAGAGCTTTGGCCAAAGGTGGCCGAGCTGGGTCTGGGCGGGATCTATGTCTCGGAAGAGCAAGGCGGCTCGGGGCTGTCGCGCCTCGATGCGACGCTGGTCTTCGAGGCGCTGGCCATGTCCTGCCCCGCCGTCGGCTCCTTCCTGTCGATCCACAACATGTGCGGCGGCATGATCGACAAGTTCGGCACCGAGGAGGACAAGGCGCGCTGGCTGCCAGACCTCGTGAGCATGAACAAGATCTTCTCCTATTGCCTGACCGAGCCGGGCTCGGGTTCGGATGCGGCGGCGCTGCGCACCCGCGCCGAGCGCACGAACGAGGGCTGGCGCGTCAACGGCACCAAGGCCTTCATCTCGGGCGGCGGCTATTCGGATGTCTATGTGACGATGGTGCGCACCGGTGAGGACGGGCCGAAGGGCATCTCGACGGTGGTCGTCGAAGACGGCACGAAGGGGCTGAGCTTCGGCGCGCTCGAGCGCAAGATGGGCTGGAAGGCCCAGCCCACCGCGCAGGTGCAGTTCGACGATTGCGACATTCCGGCGGAAAATCTGCTGGGCGAAGAGGGCAAGGGCTTCACTTATGCAATGGCGGGACTCGATGGCGGGCGTCTGAACATCGCGGCCTCGGCGCTGGGGGGCGCGCAGGCTGCGCTGACCCAGACCCTGACCTATATGGGGGAGCGCAAGGCATTCGGGCGCACGATCGACCAGTTCCAGGCACTTCAATTCCGTCTCGCCGAGATGGAGGTGAAGCTGCAATCGGCGCGCACCTTCCTGCGCCAGGCAGCCTGGAAGCTCGACAACAAAACCCATGACGCGACGAAGTTCTGCGCGATGGCCAAGCTCTACGTGACCGATGCCGCGTTCGATGTGGCCAACCAGTGCCTGCAACTGCATGGCGGTTACGGTTACCTTGCCGATTACGGGATCGAGAAGATCGTCCGCGACCTGCGGGTGCACCAGATCCTCGAAGGCACGAACGAGATCATGCGGCTGATCGTGAGCCGCACCATGCTGGCGGAGCGCGGCTGATGTCTGACGAGACGATGCTCGCCCGCAAGGAAGGCCGCGCCGGGCGGCTGACCTTCAACCGGCCGAAGGCGCTCAACGCGCTCGACCACGACATGGCGATGGTGATCGAGGCGGCGTTGGATCAATGGCGCGACGATGCAGAGGTCGATCTCGTCGTGATCGACGCGATCGGCGATCGCGCCTTCTGCGCCGGTGGCGACATTGCCGCGGTCTACCGTGCGGGCATCGCCGGCGATTCCCGTCCCGGTCAGGATTTCTGGCGCGACGAATACCGGATGAACGCGAAGATCGCGGAATATCCCAAGCCGATCGTCGCCTTCATGCAAGGCTTCGTGATGGGCGGCGGCGTCGGCGTCGGCGGTCATGCGAGCCATCGCATCGTGGGCGAGAGCACGCAGGTCTCGATGCCCGAAAGCGGGATCGGGCTGATCCCGGATGTGGGCGGCACGCTGCTTCTGGCGCGCGCGCCGGGGCATGTGGGAGAATATCTGGGCGTGACGGGCGCGCGCATGAACGCCTCCGATGCGCTCTATACCGGCTTTGCGGACAGTTTCTTGCCCGAGGCAGACTGGGAAGCGGCCAAGGCGACGCTGGTCGAGACCGGCGACATCACAAGCCTGCCCGCGAGCCAGACCCCGCCTGAGCCGGGCAGCCTCGCGCCGCAACGCGCCGAGATCGACGCGGCCTTCGCCGCCCCGGACATTCATGCGATCGTCGAGGCGCTCGAGGTCGCAGGCGGCACATTCTCGGAAAAGACCCTCAAGACAATCCGGCGCAACTCGCCGCTGTCGATGGAGGCGACGATCCGTCTCGTGCGCATGACACGCGCGGCAAACACCATTCGCGCCGCGCTCGAACACGAGTTCCGCTTTACCTGGCGCGCTGCGGAACTAGGTGATTTTCTCGAAGGGGTGCGGGCCCAGATCATCGACAAGGACCGCAATCCGCAATGGAAACACGCTCTGGACAGCCTGCCCGAGGAGGATGTGGCACGGATGTTGGAGCCGCTGGGGCCGGATTGGGCCATCTGGGAGGAGAGCAAATGAAAATCGCATTTATCGGACTTGGGAACATGGGCGGGCCGATGGCCTCGAACCTTGTGGCCGCGGGCCATCAGGTCATCGGCTTCGACCTCGCCGCCCCGCCGCCTGAAGGCGTCGGTCAGGCGACGACCGCTGCGGCGGCCGCACAAGAGGCTGAAGTGGTCATTACCATGCTGCCCAACGGTGGCATTCTGCGCGAGGTCGCCAAGGAAGTGATCCCGGCGATGCAGGACGGCGCGGTGCTCTGCGATTGCTCGACCGTTGACGTGGACAGCGCCAAAGCGGTCGCGAAAATGGCAGCCGAGCGCGGGCTTGGTGCGCTCGACGCCCCCGTCTCGGGCGGCGTGGGCGGCGCGACCAACGGCACGCTGACCTTCATGGTGGGCGGTGACGAGAAAAGCTTCGCGACGGTGAAGCCGCTCTTCGACATCATGGGCCAGAAGGCCGTGCATTGCGGCGAGGCGGGCGCAGGCCAGTCGGCCAAGATCTGCAACAACATGATCCTTGGCGTGACGATGATCGCCACCTGCGAGGCTTTCGCTCTGGCCGACAAGCTCGGGCTCGACCGCGAGAAGATGTTCGACGTGGTCTCGACCTCCTCGGGTCAGAGCTGGTCGATGAACACCTATTGCCCCGCCCCAGGCGTCGGGCCGCAAACGCCGGCTGACAACGATTATAAGCCGGGTTTCGCGGCGGAGCTGATGCTCAAGGATCTGCGGCTGAGCCAGCAGGCGGCCGAGAGCGCCGATGCCGATACCCCGATGGGCAAGCTGGCCTCCGCGCTCTATGCCGCCTTCGTCGAAGCCGAAGATGGCAAGGGAAAGGATTTCTCGGCCATGCTGCCGCGGTTCGAGAAACGCGGCCGGTCCTGATCGCTTTGCGCGGGCGGGTCGAGACCGCCCTGCCCGCGCCCTCATGTCACAGCCCCTCAATTCGCGCCAAGGTGAGTTAATCCTTGCCGCACACAACCACGTATCGCTATCACGGTGATAATACAGCGCGATAACCGAAGGGGTTTTCCATGTTTAAACGCAATGTCGGCGGCATTGACCGCATCCTGCGCATCGTCATCGGGCTTGGCCTGATGCTGGGCTATTTCTTTAATCCCGGCGCTCCCTATAGCTGGCTCTACTGGATCGGGATCATCCCGCTCGCCACCGGCCTGATGGGGAGCTGTGCGCTCTACACGATCCTCGGGGTCAATACCTGCAAGAAGTGATCCGGGCGCTGAACCCGCCTTTTGACGCCATTTCGCCCCGCCGGAGCCCGATGCGCTTCGGCGGGGTTTTGCTTGCCGATGCGCCAACCGTCGCCGAATGAAAATGACAGCGATGGAACGAAACGCCTGATCCGTTCATTACTCAAGCGAGACGAACGAAAGGAGAGTTCGCATGAAACATCTTACCCGCTTCACGCTGGCCGCCGCGCTTGGCGCGAGCCTGCTGCCCGGTGTCGCGCTGGCTGACAATCCCGGCAATGGCGCGACAAAATGGAAGAAGGACAAGCCGCGTTCCGAACAGGTGATACGCGGCGCGCAGCAGGACTATCGCGCCTGCCCGCCCGGACTGGCCAAGAAGAACAATGGCTGCCGCCCGCCGGGGCTCACGCAGGAGCATCACGAGCGCAACCGCTGGCGCGAGGGCGACCGGATCACCGGCGATTACATTCTGGTGCGCAATCCGGACCGCTACGGCCTCGACCCGCGCAACACCTATTGGCGCTCGGACGGATACGTCTACCGAGTCGACCGCAAGACCGGTGAAGTGCTGTCATTGATCGGTCTCGCGCAATCAATCCTCGGGAACTGATTTCGCAGCTGCAAAAACACGATCTAGATTGCCGTGACGGCAAGGCAAGGCCCGCGCAGAAATGCGCGGGCCTTTAACGAATCATGAAAGGTGGCTTCATTTTTTTCTTAAGTAATTTCAAATAACTACGGTGCACGAATGTACACAGACGCGTGCATAGCGGAAATGCGGAATCTGCAATGGACCTTTTTGCCGCAATGCGGCATTTCCCTACCAAACGCTAAATAAGGAAACGCGCATGACCTATCTTCCCCGCTATGCGCTGATCGCAGTGATCGGCGCGGCCCTGTCGCCCATCGCCGTTATGGCGGAAGGCCCCACGAAATGGCTGACCTCCGGCGACACGGCTCAGATCACGCTTGCCAGCAGCGACATGTCCACGGCGCCCACGCCGTCGGTTCGCAATGACAAACTCTGGGAGCAGGGCCAGCGGATCACCCGTAACTATGTCCGCATCCGTCAGCCCGGCAATTTCGGTCTGAACCCGACTGCCACCTACTGGCGCTCCTACGACTACATCTACCGCGTCGACGCAAAGACCGGCGAAGTGCTCGCCCAGGTCGGCAAGGCGGATACGATCATCGGCCACTGAGCCGCAGCTTACGGTAATCGGTATTCTTTTTGGCAAACGGGCGGAACCTTCTCCGCCCGTTTTGCTTTCTTCTGAACACCGAAGGAGAGCCGATGATCCGCCTGCCTCAACCTATCCAGCGCCGGACCGCGCCGTTGCCCGATCCTTCCGCCATCGCTAGGTTGAGTGCATGAGAGCATCTTTCCTGACAGCGCCGATCCTTCTCGCCCTCGCCCTGCCCCTTTCCGCACAAGGGGTCGAAGTGATGCGCGGCGGCAAGCTCTCAACGGGGCAGGACGCCGCGAAAACCACAACCGAGCCCGAATGCAAAACACTCTCGACGGGTGACACGTTCTGCAAGGTTGAACGCAGCGGGGTCTCGCGTTGGGTGCTGCAAGGTCAGATGCAGCCCGATTTCAAAGTCGGTGAGGTCTTCCCGGTCTATGATCATTCGATGATCATGGATCTCAACCGCTATGACCTGCCGCCGGTGACGGGAGCCTGGCGCTATTACGTGGTGCGCGGCGTGATCTACAAAGTCGGCGCGGACAGTCACAAGGTGATCGAGGTGGTCGGGCGCGCGATCGGGCGCTAGTTGCGCGTTCCGATCCTGCCGAGATGGGTGTCCTGAAAGCCGCTGCGCCGCTTGAGCCCATACCCCAGCATCCGATCAAACCCGGCATGGGCCAAGACAAGCAAACCGGCAGCGACCAGCCACGGCGTCTGCGCCACGGGAAGAGCCCCAAG
This sequence comes from Thioclava pacifica DSM 10166, assembly GCF_000714535.1. GTDB lineage: Bacteria > Pseudomonadota > Alphaproteobacteria > Rhodobacterales > Rhodobacteraceae > Thioclava > Thioclava pacifica. The sequence continues at coordinate 349,896 of NZ_AUND01000034.1, forward strand.
CGCAGCGATCGCCAGGCCGAAGCCGTAGATATGCGCTAGATTATAGGCGACTGCGCCGCTGACCGGCCCCGCCAGATAGCCCAGCATCGACAGGTCCGGCGCGAAGAAAATCACGATCCAGACCCACCACGACCAACCCGGCCCCATCATCGCCGCCAGCGCGAGACCCGCGATGAAGATCACCGCCCCCTCGAGACGCTGCCAGGCGATGTCCTCTCTCACTCGGCCGCCTCCTTGAGGCCCAGCATGGGCGCGAGGTAGCGCCCCGTATGCGAGCGCGGATTGACCGCGACCTGCTCGGGTGTACCTTCGGCAACGATCTCGCCACCGCCATCGCCACCCTCGGGGCCAATGTCGATGATGTGGTCGGCGGTCTTGATGACATCGAGATTATGCTCGATCACCACGACCGTATTGCCCTGCTCGACGAGGCTGTGCAGCACCTCCAGGAGCTTGCGCACATCCTCGAAATGCAGACCCGTGGTCGGCTCGTCGAGAATATAGAGCGTGCGGCCCGTTGCGCGTTTCGACAGCTCCTTCGATAGCTTCACCCGCTGCGCCTCGCCGCCCGAGAGCGTCGTCGCCTGCTGGCCGACCTTGATATAGCCAAGGCCCACCTCCATCAGCGCGTCCATCTTCTCGCGGATCGCGGGCACCGCCTTGAAGAACTCCTGCGCGTCCTCGACGGTCATATCAAGAACGTCCGCTATGCTCTTGCCTTTATACAAGATTTCCAAGGTCTCACGGTTGTAGCGCTTGCCCTTGCAGGTCTCGCATTCGACATAGACATCGGGGAGGAAATGCATCTCGATCTTGATGACGCCATCGCCCTGACAGGCCTCGCAGCGCCCGCCCTTCACGTTGAAGCTGAACCGCCCCGGCTTGTAGCCGCGCGCCTTGGCCTCGGGCAGGCCCGCGAACCAGTCGCGGATCGGGGTGAAGGCCCCGGTGTAAGTGGCTGGATTCGAACGCGGAGTCCGCCCGATCGGGCGTTGGTCGATGTCGATGACCTTGTCGAGATGCTCGAGCCCCTTCACCGTGTCGCAGGGCGCGGGCGTCTGGCGCGCGCCGTTGAGGCGCATCGAGGCGGTCTTGAACAGCGTCTCGATGGTCAGGGTCGACTTGCCGCCGCCCGACACGCCGGTCACGCAGACGAATTTCCCCAGCGGAAAATCCACCGTCACATCCTTGAGGTTGTTCCCACAAGCCCCGACAACGGTTAGCTTTTTCTTGTTTCCCTTGCGCCGGTCCGTGGGCACCGCGATTTCGCGTGTGCCCGACAGATATTGCCCGGTCATCGAGGCCGGGTCGGCGGCGATCTCCTCGGGCGTGCCACGCGCGACGACCTGCCCGCCATGCACCCCCGCGCCCGGCCCGATATCGAAGACGTAATCGGCATGGCGGATCGCATCCTCGTCATGCTCGACGACGATCACCGTATTGCCCTGATCGCGCAGATTCTTCAGCGTCTGCAGGAGCCGGTCATTGTCGCGCTGGTGCAGACCGATGGAGGGTTCATCCAACACATAGAGCACCCCGGTCAGCCCCGAGCCGATCTGGCTCGCCAGACGAATCCGCTGGCTCTCGCCGCCCGACAGAGTGCCCGCCGCGCGGCTCATCGTGAGATAGTCGAGCCCGACATTCACAAGGAATCCAAGACGTTCTCGGATTTCCTTGAGGATCGCATGGGCGATCTCGTTCTTCTGCTGGGACAGGCTGTCCGGGACGGTCGCCACCCAGTCATGCGCTTCGCGGATCGACATCTCGACGATCTGGCCGATATGTTTGCCGCCGATCTTCACGGCGAGCGCCTCGGGGCGCAGGCGGTAGCCCTCGCAAGCATGGCAGGGGCGGTTGTTCTGGTAACGCTCCATCTCCTCGCGCGACCAGGCGCTATCGGTCTCGCGGTAGCGGCGCTCCATGTTCGGGATGATGCCTTCGAAGGTGCGGCTGACCTCGTAGACGCGCCCGCCCTCGTCGAAGCGGAACTTGATTTCCTGATCGCCCGAGCCGCGCAGGAACAGGTTTTGCACCTGTTCCGGCAGGTCCTTCCACGGCTTCTTCGGATCGAACCCGTGATGTTTCGCCAGCGCCTCGATCGTCTGGGTGTAGTAGGGCGATTTCGAACGCGCCCAGGGCGCGAGCGCCCCACCCCGGATCGAGAGCGTCACGTCCGGAACGACAAGGCGCTCGTCGAAGAACAGCTCGACGCCCAGACCGTCACAGACCGGGCAGGCCCCGAAGGGCGCGTTGAACGAGAACAGGCGCGGTTCGATTTCGGGGATGGTGAAGCCACTGACGGGACAGGCGAAGTTCTCGGAAAACGTCGTGCGTTCGGGATCGCCCTCTTTCGGCGCAGACTCGAAAATCGCGATCCCGTCGGCCAGATCGAGCGCAGTTCGGAACGAGTCCGCCAGCCGCGTCTCCATCCCCTCGCGCACCACGACACGGTCCACCACCACGTCGATATTGTGCCGGAATTTCTTGTCGAGCGTGGGCGGTTCTTCCAACTCGTAGAACTCGCCATTGACCTTCACGCGCTGGAAGCCCTGCTTGCGCAGCTCGATGAATTCCTTGCGATATTCGCCCTTGCGGTCGCGCACGATCGGGGCGAGCAGATAGCCGCGCGTGCCCTCTTCCATGCGCATCACCGCATCGACCATGTCCTGCACCTGTTGCGCCTCGATCGGCTTGCCGGTGGCGGGGCTGTAGGGCGTGCCCGCCCGAGCGAAAAGCAGACGCATGTAATCGTAGATCTCGGTCACCGTGCCGACGGTCGAGCGCGGGTTCTTCGAGGTCGTCTTCTGCTCGATCGAGATTGCGGGCGAGAGGCCCGAGATGTGATCCACATCCGGCTTGCCCATCATGTCGAGGAACTGGCGCGCATAGGCGCTCAGGCTCTCGACATAGCGGCGCTGGCCCTCGGCATAGATCGTATCGAAAGCGAGCGAGGATTTGCCGGAGCCCGACAGCCCCGTGATCACCACGAACTGATCGCGCGGAATATCGAGATCCACGCCCTTGAGATTGTGCTCGCGCGCGCCGCGCACTTCGATGAACTTCTGCTCAGCCATCCATGCCCCCTGACATACCCGCCCTAGATAGGCGATGCGCGGTGAGTCTCCAATGAAAAAGAGCGAACGAAATGTGAACTTCTTAGGTTTCGTTGGGGTCCGCCAAATCTTTCGGCGCGATCGCAGGGCCGCGCCAGACCGCCGGGTGGGCGTTGCAACCGTCGAGGTATTAACTTTATCCCTGCCAGATCCTGACAACCTCGATCCGCGCGCTGGCGTTGCCAAAGCGCCCGCCCGAGGGGGCGGTCGGGCGCGGCCCGGGCCGCTTGCGCGGCTGATCCGGGCCCGGACAGGACGTTGACGACCCCATCCCGTCCCCGCCCGCTTCCCTCGCAGCGCGATCAAATTCGTGGCAGAACAGTCTCAAATTCCACTTCTTGAATGTATTTTTGCCGCGTTTCGGGTTATGGGACTTGAAAGCCCCTGCCGATTGGCCACATGAGGCGGGAAGCAGGCCGTTTCGGCCTTATGAGATTGCAAGAGGTGGAAACATGCTGAACTTCCTTCGTCCCTCCGGTGCTGGCGGCCGTGTCGAACGCATCGACCCGAAAGAGGCCGTCGCAAAGGCGAAAGCCGGCGAGCTGACCGTGATCGACGTGCGCGAAGGCATGGAAGTCAAAGCCTCGGGCAAAGCCAAGGGGGCGCTGCATATCCCGCTCGCGACGATCCGCATGAAGGCCGATCCCTCGAGCCCCGAGAAAAACCCCAAGCTCGACACCGCGAAGCCGGTGGCGCTCTACTGCGCCTCGGGCGCGCGTTCGGCCGGCGCCGCCCAGATGCTCGCGCAGATGGGCTACGAACATGTCTACAACATCGGCGGCCTCTATGATTGGCACGCCGCAGGCGGCGAGATCGAACGCTGATCCGTCAGACCAATCGAGCAGACAAAAGGGGCCCAGCGGGCCCCTTTTTCATATCTTGATCGCACGCTTGGTGCAGGTGCGATCAGAAGTGGATCGCACGTCCATATGCGTCGAGCACCGCTTCATGCATCATCTCCGACAGGGTCGGGTGCGGGAAGACGGTATTCATCAGGTCTTCCTCGGTGGTCTCGAGCTGACGGCCCACGACATAGCCCTGGATCAGCTCGGTCACCTCGGCGCCCACCATATGCGCGCCCAGCAATTCGCCGGTCTTCGCGTCAAACACGGTCTTGACCATGCCCTCGGGCTCGCCCAGAGCGATCGCCTTCCCGTTGCCCATGAAGGGGAAGCGGCCGACTTTCACGTCATAGCCCGCCTCTTTCGCCTTGGCTTCGGTCATGCCGACCGAAGCGACCTGCGGCGAGCAATAGGTGCAGCCCGCGATCGAGCCCGGCTTGACCGGATGGGCATGTTTGCCCGCGACCAGCTCAGCCACCATCACGCCTTCATGGCTGGCCTTGTGCGCAAGCCAGGGCGCGCCCGCGATGTCGCCGATCGCATAGAGCCCCTCGACCCCGGTGCGGCAGAACTCGTCGGTCACGACATGGGTGCGGTCGACCTTCACGCCGGCCTCTTCAAGTCCCAGATCTTCAACATTGCCGACGATGCCCACGGCGGAAATCACCGTATCGACCTCGAGCGTCTCGGTCTTACCGCCCGCCTCCAGCGTTGCGATCACCTTGTCGGCCTTGCGGTCGAGCTTGGTGACGGTGGTCTTCTCGCGGATCTTCATACCCTGCTTCTCGAACTGCTTTTTGGCGAATTTCGAGATTTCCTCATCCTCGACGGGCAGCACGCGGTCCATCACCTCGACCACGGTGGTCTCGGCCCCGAGCGTATTGAAGAAAGACGCGAATTCGATCCCGATTGCACCCGAACCGATCACGAGCAGCTTCTTGGGCTGATGCGGCGGTTGCAGCGCGTGCTTGTAGGACCAGACGCGCTTGCCGTCCGCTTCCAGCCCCGGCAGATTGCGCGCCCGTGCGCCGGTGGCGAGCACGATGTTCTTCGCGGTGAGCTCCTCGGTACCCTTGTCGGTCGTGACGGAAACCTTGCCTTTGCCGGCGAGCTTCGCCGCCCCCATCACCACATCGACCTTGTTCTTCTTGAGCAGGTGCGCGACGCCGGAGGACAGCTGCTTGGCCACCCCGCGCGAGCGTTTCACCACCGCATCGAGGTCGTAGCCGATCTTCTCGACGCTCAGGCCGAATTCCTTCGCACGTTCCATCAGGTGGAAGACCTCGGCGGAGCGCAGCAGCGCTTTCGTCGGGATGCAGCCCCAGTTGAGACAGATGCCGCCCAGATGTTCGCGCTCCACGACCGCGACCTTGAGGCCCAGCTGTGCGCCTCGGATGGCGCAGACATAGCCTCCCGGCCCTGCGCCGATCACGATCATGTCGTAGCTTTTCGATGCCATGTCTTCCCTCCGGTCAGAAACTGGTTTGGCATTAAACTATTTCACCGACGCATTCAACTCATCCAAAGCATTCAGCGCCTTCCCATAGCCACCTTCACGCATAAATGTTTCTTCCTCGGGCGTTGTCGTGCGGCCAAGCGCGGAGTTGCGCCACGGGAAACGCCCAAATTGTTCGATCACTAAACGATGTGCACGCGCATGTTTGAGATTGTCCGGCGAATACCATCGCTCGGAAAACAGCTGCACTGCACGATCCTGATCGGCAAGCGCCTCGGAATGCATGAAGGGCAGGTAGAAGAACTGTTGCAAGGGTGGGCCGATCTGCATGTCGTGCCCTTCCGCGATCGCGCGGGCCGCATGCTGACGCGCCGCCGGATCGGTCTCGAAGGCGCGCGGGTCGTCGCGGAACATATTGCGCGGGAACTGGTCGAGCAGCAGGATCAATGCCAGCGCCCCTTTCGGACTGCGCTCCCAATCGTTGAGCGCGCCCTGCGCCGCGATTTGCCAAAGCGGGGCGAAGCGACGCCGGATCGCGGCGTCAATCTCCTCGGTCGATTGATACCAGTTCTTCTCGCCCACCTCCACGCGCCAGAAGCGCAGGATTTCGTCAATGCGATCCATAGAAAACGGCCCTCCCCTGCCGCAACCCGGATCAATGGTAGGGCATGGCGCGCGATGGGCAAAGCCGAAAGAGATCAGGCCGCGTCGGAACGCGTCTCTTCCTCCGCCGCGGCGGCTTCTTCCTGAGCAACCTCGAGCACCGCCTCGACCGCCACCGCCGTCGCCGTGGGCGAGAGAACCGTATAGGTGCCGGTATCGTCTGCCGAGGGGGCGGCCCGCCGTGTCATCCGCCAGGCGGCATAGCCCGCGATTGCGGCACAGAGCACCCCCATATACAGGAAGAACCCGCCCGGCCCCACGACGCCCATCAGCCAACCCGTGACCATCGGCCCCGCGACTGCGCCCACACCGTTGATGAACATCAGCCCCGCCGAGGCCGCGGCCATGTCGGAATTGTCCAGGTAGTCATTCGTGTAAGCGATCAGTAGCGAATAGAGCGGGTTCGCCACGCCCCCGATCAGCGCGCCGGCAACCAGCAACAGCCAGAAAGGCGGGTTGAAGATGAAAGCCGCGATCATCACCACCGCGCCGCCAAGCGCCGTGCCCGCGATCAGCACACGCCGATCCATCCGGTCCGAGAAATAGCCGATCGGATATTGAAGGATCATGCCCCCCACATAGATCGCCGCCACGAAGGCCGAGATCTGTTTCACGTTCAGCCCCTCGGCCGTGCCCCAGACCGAGGCCATGCCGAACATCGCCGAGAAGATCCCGCCCAGCAGGAAGATCCCGACCATGCCGAGCGGCGAGGCATCCCAAAGGCGCTTGAAGGTCATGCGCTGGATCGTCTCGAAGCTCGGGGCGGGCGAGGCCGAAAGCAGAATCGGCGTGAAGGACAGCGAAACCAGCACCGAGGGGATCACGAAAAGGAAATAGCCCGCCGGATCGCCCACATTGAGCAGCGCCTGCGCGGTGACGATGCCGATCATCTGCATCATCATGTAAAGCGAAAGCGCCTGCCCGCGTGTCTCGTTCGTGGCGCTCGCGTTCAACCAGCTTTCGGCGGTGATATAGACACCCGAGAAGGAGAACCCGATCAGCACGCGCATCGCCACCCAGGCGGGCCAGTTCGGGAAGGCCGCATACAGCACCAGCACCGCCGAAATCAGCGAGCCAAGTGCCGCGAAGACCCGCACATGCCCAACCCGCGCGATCATCTCGGGCACCATGCGCGACCCGAACAGGAAGCCTGCGAAATAGGCCGACATCACGAGCGACATATAGAAGGTGTCGATGCCCTCGATATTGCCACGAATACCGAGCAGCGTGCCCTGCATCCCATTGCCCACCATCAAGAGCATGATCCCCAGCAAAAGTGGCCAGGTCTGGCGCAGCACTAACAACATCAAAAACGTCCCTCGGGTTTGGCCTGCGGTCAGGCGCGTGGATCTGCGCCGTGCCGAGCCCCGGCATCTAGTGCGCCATGTCGCGAAGAACAGGTCTGTATGCGACTTTACGGGATCAGAAGCGACGCATCGCCATAGGAAAAGAATCTATACCGATTTTCAACTGCATGCGCGTAAATCTTTTGTATTCGCTCATGCCCCATCAAGGCCGAGACCAGCATCAACAGCGTTGATTTCGGCAGGTGGAAATTCGTCATCAGCGCGTCGGTGATACGGAACTCGAAGCCGGGATAGATGAAGATGTCGGTCGCATCGCGAAACGGCACGATTTGGCCCATGGCACCGCCGGGTGCGCGTGCGGCGCTTTCGATGAGGCGCAGCGCGGTCGTGCCAACCGGGATCACCCGACCGCCCGCCGCCTTCGTCGCATTGATCTCGGCGGCAGCCGCCTCGCTCACCTCGCCCCATTCGGCATGCATCTTGTGGGTCGTCACGTCCTCGACCTTGACCGGAAGAAAGGTGCCCGCACCGACATGGAGGGTCACTTCGGTGAACTCGACCCCTTTCGCGGCGAGTGCTTCCAGCAGTTCGCGGGTGAAATGCAGGCTCGCGGTCGGAGCGGCCACGGCGCCGGAATGGCGCGCGAAAACGGTCTGGTAGTCACGCTTGTCGTCTTCGTCCGGCGCGCGCAGAGCCGCGATATAGGGCGGCAACGGCATCGCACCGGCCTCGGCCAGCGCGGCGTCGAAATCCTCGCCGGTCAGGTTGAAAGCCACCCGCAGCTGCCCCTGCTCGATCGCCACGACCTGAGCCGAGAGCGCATCGGAGAAGACGATCACCTCGCCCTGCTTCACCTTGCGCAGGGGTTTGGCGAGCGCCGTCCATTCGCCACCCGGAGCAGGCTCCAGAAGCGTCACCTCGACCTTCGCGGTCACCTCGCCCTGCGCGCTTTGCCGGGTGCGCATGCCCGACAGGCGCGCCGGGATCACCTTGGTATTGTTGAGCACCAGGCGATCGCCCGGACGGAAGATGTCGATCAGGTCGCGTACATGCAGATCGGTGATCGTATCACCTTGCGCAAGCAACAGCCGCGCCGCGTCGCGCGGGCGCGCAGGACGCGTGGCAATCAGACCCTCGGGCAGGTCGAAATCGAAATCCTCGAGTTTCATCGGATAAACCTTATTCGCTCAGCACCTTCGGCGGGCCGGACCGGAACATCTCGCGCATCGCACCCGGCGCGAGCACCGAGAGCGGGTTGATCGAGACCTTGGGCGCATCCGACGAGCCGCGCAGCGAGTAATTGAAGCCAAACAGCCCCTCGCCCGCCTTCGAGATGATCTGACCGATCCCGTTCACCAGATAGAACGGAGAAATCACGCCCTTCATGTTGAGCTTCTTGCTGTCCGGGTAATAGTTGCCCGTCATCGTCACACCCATCGAGGCCCCCACGGCGGCGCCCCTTGTGACGCTGACCCCGTTGGGCGTCAAGCGGAAGGCGCCATCCACCGTGGAGAACACGATCCCCTCACCGTCGAGCTGTTCCAACAGCCCGACGCCCGAGGCTGCGGACAACAGTGAGGCGAGCACCGGCGCGTCCTTCACCCGCAGATTGGCGATCGCGACCTCGCCGTCATAGCTCTTGCGATCGCGCGGGGTCAGAACGAGCGTGCCCTGCCCGCCCCGCGCCTTGGTGAAAATCCCCGTCGCCTTGAGCACCGCGCCGGCGTCAGCGGCCTGCGCGCGGATCGAAACCCGCCCGCCCGGTGCCGGGACCAGCGTGCCCGCCACCGGGGCGCTGCCATTCACCTGCGCCTGGAACTTGCCCGAGAACCCACCTCGGGTCGAGAAATTGCCGCGGAACCCGGTAAGCGCGATTGCATCCGTGATCTGTACCCGGTCGAGCGATGCGCTGATCGCGCTTCCCCCTCCGCCACCCGAGCCGCCGCCAGCGCCACCGCCCGAGCCGAAATCGGATTTCGCGAGATCGAGCCGGCCGGAATTGACCTGCACATTCACCGCACGCCCCTTGCCCTGCCCGACGAGATCGGCACTGCCGGCGAACCAGTTGCCGATGCGCAGATCGGTGAACCGCGCCCGGTTCAGCCCGCCATTCTTGTCCAGGCTCACATCGCCCGTCGCACGCAGGCCCGGCGCGGTATAGGCGAGGCTCTCGATCGCCGGAGGCTGGCCGAGCGTGCCCGAAAGCTTCAGCGAACCGTTCGTGCCCGCCCCCTTCACGTAACCGATCTCGGGGATCGACAGGCGCACCCCTGCAAGGTCGCTCTCGAAGGTGAATTGCGTCGCCTCGTCCTTGCGCAGCGCGAGATCGATCTGCCCGTTGCCCTTGCCCGCCACCATGCCACGCGGCAGGCCGACGCCGAACGCATCGAGCGCCTCGGGCGTTACCTCGATCGCGGCCTTGACCTCCGAGCGCCCCTTCGCCTCGGGGCCGAAACGCTGATCCCAGGCGCCATCGAAGGCCACGCCCGACAACATGCCCTTGCCCGAGATCACCATCCCCGCATTGTCGGCCTTGAGCGTCAGCGCGTCGGCGCGCAGCTCGCGACCCGGCACGAGCACATCGCTCTTCACCTCGGTCATCCGCGCGGTCACATCGAAACCGATTTCCTCGGCCGGCACGCGCGGCTTGAGCGGCAAGCGGATGACCGAACGCGCCTCGGCCCAGCCGCTGGCGATATCGGTCTTCATGCCCGCTTTGCTCAGGAACTCGAAGGGCGGCTGGTCGAGCAGCGACAGCGCCGCGGGGATTGGCGAGCGGGTAACCAAGGTTACCACGGCGGGCGCTGGCTTGATGCGGATATCGGGCACGATCAGCTCGGTCCCGGCCACCTCGATCCGCCCGCCCGAGGGCGCGGTGACGTGGCCTTCTTCGACCTTGAGCGCCTGGCGGGTGTCGATGATCGTCGCGAACCCCTTCCCCTGCTGCACCGGCGGCAGGGTCTTGAGCACGCGCACATCCGCGCCACGAAATTCGTATCCAAGACCGAGCTTGGGCTCCTCTCCCGGCACGAGCCGCAACCCGGCATGAACGTTGCGCAGCTGGCCCGTGGTCACGTTCTGCTCCAGCCAATCGCGGGTTTTCGGAACCACCGCGGGCGGCCAGAGCGCGAGCAGCTTGGTCTGGTCGATCTGGTCGATCCCGGCATCAAGCGAGACCTTCCAGCCATCGGATTGCGCGGCAAGCTGTCCCTTCGCGCTGATCGTCGTGTCGCCCTCATCATTGAGTTCGAGCTGACCGATCCGGACGCGGAACGGATCGAAGGACAACCGGAAATCCACCGCGCCCTGATCGAACTGCGCGGGCTTGTCGAACACGCCCGCCGGATCGAGCTCGAGATTGGAGATCGCGATCTGACCCAACAGCTGGCGCGGCACGCCGTTGCGCAGATCGCGCATATAGGCCTGCCCATCGGCGCGCAGCCGCAGCGCGCGACTTTTCACTTCTAGGTTTGACACTTCGACGCGCTGGCGCACCGGATCGTAGTTGAGATAAAGCTTGCCGCTTTCGATGGCGATCGGACGGACGCCATCATTAGGCCGGATCGCACCGGCTCCGATCTCGAGCATCGCACTCATGCCCGTCAGCTGCCCCTTGTCGTCGAGGCCAGATCGCAGCGCCCCGGAGATCGGCGCATTGAGAACTCCGAGCGCGGCCAGCGCCGGCGATTGCACCGCGAGATCCCGTGCGGGCAACGCGGTCACGGCGGCGCCGAAGCTCGCCTCTCGGCTGTTCTTCTCGGTGGTCATCGAGACCGCCACCTGCGCAGGTTTTGTCCCCGCCCCGCCCACGTCAAAGCCGAGCGCGATGGAAATCTCCTCCGGCGTCTGGCTCAGCTTGAAACGCCCCTGCGAGACTTTCCACAGCCGGTCAAGACGTTCGTCCATCAGACGCAGTTCGACATCCTCGGCGGTCACCGTCTCCAGCTTTGAAAGCGCAGGAACCTCGAAAACGGTCTCGAATGCCTCGACTGCATCGGAGACATTGTTCAGATCGAGATTGCCGAACATGTCGCCGCCGCCAAGGTCGAGGTCGAGCCGCCCATCGGGCAACCGATGCAGCGCGAGGCTGGCGCCGCGGATCCGGAACGAACGCGGTTCGATCTTGCCGCGCAGAAGCGGCTCGCTCCAGAGCGTCGCGCGCAATTCCGGAAGCACCGCGATCGGCAGGCCCGAAGGCCGGTCCAGCCGTACCATCTTGAACCGCACGCGAGGCCGCAGCCCCTCGTCGACGAAAAGATCGATCCCGCCCGCGAGCGTCACCTTCATCCGGCCTTCGAGCGCGGAATTGGCGCGCGCCTGCAATTGCGCGACGATCCAGCCCGGCGCCGAGACCGGTTGATGGGTGATCACGAGCCAGGCGAAAATCGAGGCCAGCGCCAGAAAGGGAAGCGTCAGAAGCAGCAGAAGACCGGCCCGCCCACGCCGCGCGGTCGACTCGAGCTTTTCCTCGGAAGCGTCTGACAAGATGGGCTTTTCCAGAAGATACGCATCCTCCTTCGGCGGCATCTTCTCAGCCGCGGCATCCGCGTCCTTGCGCGGCGACCCCGTCGCGGGGTCAGAGGGGCGGTCGTGCTCCATCGCCTTCATTCGGGTGGCTCCCGTTCCTCCCGTGGTTGCCCGATCGGGCCATCCAGCGGGGGCGGGTTGGCCTTGCCCCAGTCTCCTGCCTCGTGGTTAATTCTTGCCCAATGCGGGCATGAAAGTAAGCCCCGATCTGCGAAGGAGACCTCAAAGTGATCCAGACAGGCGAAAAAGCGCCGGACTTCACCCTTCCCGCAACCGGCGGCAAAGCGTTCGGAGCATTGGGAAAACTGATCACGGAAGACGGGATGCTGCGGCTCTCGGACGCGCTGCCGCATCCGGTCGTGCTCTATTTCTACCCCAAGGACAACACGCCTGGCTGCACCACCGAGGCTCTCGATTTCACCCGTCTCGCGGACGCGTTTACGACGGCGGGCGTGATCGTGATCGGGATATCGAAGGACAGCCTCAAGAAGCACGAGAATTTCTGCGCCAAGCATGACCTCGGGATCTACCTCGCCTCCGACGACGGTGGAGAGACTTGCGAGGCCTATGGGGCTTGGGCCGAAAAATCGATGTACGGCAAGACCTTCTGGGGGATAGTTCGCTCAACCGTCCTGATCGGGAAGGATGGCACTGTCGCGCAGGTCTGGCCCAAGGTGAAGGTGAAAGGGCATACCGAGGACGTGCTGGAGGCAGCCCGAGGCTTGTCCTGATCCGCTCCAAGCCGCATGCAAGCGCGGATCGCACGAAGGTGAAAGCCCCGCGATCCGCGCGGTAAAATCCGCCATCTAAAGCGCTTTTATCGGCAGAAAACCGCCCATCCCGGCGGCGTGAGGGAACTGCGACCGGATGCCTGGGCGAAACCGGTTGCCCGGGCCGCCCCCCCTTGCTAATCCCTCTTCAACCGGGCGGAGGAAGTTATCCACAGTGACGACAGGTCCTCCCTGCCCATGTTTGCAGACGGCCTCGTGCCCTCTTCGATCTGAAACAACACAGGACCGACCGGCTTGCCCAGACGCATCCTCGACCGCCTGAACTCACGCCTCGAGCGTTGGCTTCCCGAACAGCGACTGTTCATGAAATCGGACAGTGCGACCCGCTTCATCCGGTTGCGACCGCTGACCCAGGCAAGCGTTCTGGCCGTCGGCGCGGGGCTGTTCCTGTGGTCGACCGTCGCCTCGGCAATGCTGTTCATTGATGGAATTTCCACGGGTGGGGCCGCGCAGAACGAACAAGTGGCCAAGGTGGCGTTCGAACGTCGCCTCGATGCGCTGTCGAAGGAACGCGACGCCCGCGCGGCCGAGGCGCTGGCCGCACAGGACCGTTTCCAGACCGCGCTTCAGCAGGTCTCGAAAATGCAATCCGCGCTGCTGGCCTCCGAAGAGCGCAAGCGCGAGCTGGAAACCGGGATCGGCGTGATCCAGTCGACGCTGCGCCGCACCATGGATGAGCGCGACACCGCGCGCCTGGCACTGGCCAAGGCCGAAGGTAAAGGCGCCGAGTCCGGCCCGACCCCCGTCGCGCGCGCCGAGGACATGGCCAAGACCGTCGACATGTTGACGGCGGCGCTCGGCGAAACCGCCAAGGAACGCGACACGGCCGCGCAGGATGCCCAGAGCGCTCAGGTCCAGATGGACAAGATCGCGCTTGAGAAACGCCTGATGGAGCAGCGCAACGACGAGATCTTCACGACGCTGGAAGGTGCGGTGAAAATCTCGATGGAGCCGCTCGACAAGGTGTTCAAGCAGGCCGGCATGGATCCTGACAATGTGCTTGCGCAGATCAAGCGTGGCTATTCGGGAACCGGCGGGCCGCTGACCCCGGTCTCGCTTTCGACGAAGGGCTCCGCAGATCTCGATGGCGACACGGCACGCGCCGAGTCGATCCTGCGCAAGCTCGACGAAATGAACATGTATCGCATCGCGGTGGACAAGCTGCCCTTCGCAATGCCGGTGAAATCCGCTTTCCGCTTCTCCTCGCCTTTCGGCTGGCGCTGGGGTCGGATGCATGAAGGCGTGGATATGGCCGCCCCGGTCGGCACCAAGATCTACGCCCCTGCCGATGGCGTCGTAATCGCGGCCGAATGGGAACGCGGCTACGGCAACCTGATCAAGATCCGCCACGAGTTCGGGATCACCACCCGTTACGGTCACCTGAACAAAATCCGCGTGAAAGTGGGGCAAAAGGTGTCGCAAGGGGACTGGATTGCTGATATGGGCAATACCGGACACTCCACCGGACCGCATCTCCACTACGAGATCCGGATCAGTGGCAAGGCAATCAATCCGATGACCTTCATCAAGGCTGGTAAGAATGTTTTCTAAGAGCAAAATCCATGAGCCCGGCCCCAAGGCCGAGGGTGACAAGCCCAAGACCCCGGAAACCACGGCGGCGCCCGCGCGCCCCACGACCGACTACACGCCCGGCGCCACGCCGCGCGCGAAGCCCGCACCCTCGGTGCTGTCGTCGGATCTGACGATCACCGGCAACATCAAGACCACCGGCGACATCCAGATCGAAGGCGTGGTCGAGGGCGATATCCGCGCCCACCTGCTGACCGTCGGCGAGAGCGCCACGATCAAGGGCGAGATCACCGCTGATGACGTCGTGGTCAATGGCCGCGTCGTGGGCCGCGTGCGTGGTCTCAAGGTCCGCCTGACCTCGACCGCCCGCGTCGAAGGCGACATCATCCACAAGACCATCGCCATCGAGAGCGGTGCGCATTTCGAAGGTTCGGTTCAGCGTCAGGACGATCCGCTGCAAAACGGCCAGGGCACGCCCAAGCTCGCCCCGCCGATGGCAGAGCCCGCTCCCGCCCCGGCGCAAGAGAAGAAATAATCTCAGGCAAGAGCCAGAGCGAACAGGGCGGCCCGCGGGCCGCCCTTTTTCATTTTCCCTTTGGGGGACGATCCGCGTTTCGCGGCTGGCGCGATCAGCTCTTCTTCTGGACCGCGATGACCTTCTCGGCCAGATCGCGGGCGATGGCGAAGGCGCCGCGGATCTTGTCCTTGTCGTTTTTCCAGTCGCGCCGGACGATCAGCCGATTGTCCTTCACCTTGGCCAGATCGCGCTGCGCCGTGAGGAACTCCACCAGCCCCGCCGGGTTCGGGAATTTGTCATTGTGGAACTGGATCGTCGCACCTTTCGGGCCGGCATCCAGCTTGGCGATCATCGCGCGTTTGCACATCGCCTTGATCCGCACGACCAGCAGCAGCGTGTTGACCTCTTTCGGCAGCTCTCCGAAGCGGTCAATCAGCTCGGCCGCAAAGCCTTCCAGCTCGACTTTGGTGGTCAGGCTCGACAGGCGGCGATAAAGCCCCAGCCGCACATCAAGATCGGGGATGTAGCTCTCGGGGATCATGACCGGCACGCCGAGATTGATCTGCGGTGACCAGTCGCCATCCACGGTCTCGGTCAGCTCACCCGATTTCAGCTTCGAAATCGTCTCTTCCAGCATCGCCTGGTAAAGCTCGTAGCCGACCTCCTTGATATGGCCGGATTGTTCCTCGCCCAGAAGGTTCCCCGCCCCGCGCAGATCGAGATCCTGGCTGGCAAGGTTGAACCCCGCCCCAAGACTGTCGAGCGAGCCCAGAAGACGCAACCGTTTCTGCGCCTGCGGCGTCAGCGGCATGCGCGGCTTCGTGGTAAGGTAGCAATAGGCCCGCGTCTTGGCGCGCCCCACCCGGCCCCGGATCTGGTAAAGCTGGCTCAGCCCGAACATATCCGCGCGATGTACGACCATCGTGTTCGCCGTGGGAATATCGAGGCCGCTCTCGACGATCGTCGTCGCCAGAAGCACATCGAATTTGCCATCATAGAAGGCGTTCATCCGCTCATCGAGCTCGCCCGCCGCCATCTGCCCATGCGCCACGAGATATTTCACCTCCGGGACATGGCTTTGCAGGAACTCCTCGATCTCGGGCAGGTCGGAAATACGCGGCACCACGTAGAAGCTCTGCCCGCCCCGATAATGCTCGCGCAACAGCGCTTCGCGGATCGTCACCGTGTCGAACTCGCTGACATAGGTGCGGATCGCGAGGCGGTCGACGGGCGGCGTGCCGATGATCGACAAATCCCGCACGCCGGTGAGCGACAGCTGCAAGGTGCGCGGGATCGGCGTCGCGGTGAGCGTGAGCACGTGGATCTCGGAACGCATCTCCTTCAGGCGCTCCTTGTGCTGCACGCCGAAATGCTGCTCCTCATCGATGATCAGCAGCCCGAGATTGGCAAATTTCACCGTCTTGGCCAGCACCGCATGGGTTCCGATCACGATGTCGACCGTGCCGTCGCGCAGACCTTCGCGGGTTTTCGTGGCCTCCTTCGCCGAGACGAACCGGCTCAGGGGCTTCACCGTCAGCGCCGTCCCCCGGAAGCGATCGGCAAAAGTCTTGTAATGCTGGCGCGCGAGCAGCGTCGTCGGTGCGATCACTGCCACCTGCATCCCCGATTGCGCGGCCACGAAGGCGGCGCGCATCGCGACCTCGGTCTTGCCGAAGCCCACATCGCCCACCACCAGACGATCCATCGGCGTGCCGGATTTCAAATCGTCCACCACGTCTTCGATGGCCGTCATCTGGTCGTCGGTCTCGGTATAGGGGAAGCGCGCGGCAAAGGCCTCCCATTCGTGATGCGGTGCCTCGAGGATCGGGGCCTGACGCAGGTGCCGCTCGGCCGCGATGCGCATCAGCTTGTCGGCGATCTGGCGGATGCGTTCCTTCAGCTTGGCCTTCTTGGCCTGCCAGGCGCCGCCGCCCAACTTGTCGAGCAGCCCCTCTTCATGGCCATAGCGGCTGAGCAGTTCGATATTCTCGACCGGCAGGTAAAGCCGGTCCCCGCCCGCATATTCCAAAAGCACACAATCATGCGGCGCGCCAAGCGCAGTGACCGTCTCCAGCCCCTTGTAGCGACCCACGCCGTGATCGACATGGACGACCAGATCGCCGGGCGACAGCGTCGTGTGCTCGGTCAGGAAGTTCTCGGCTTTGCGCTTGCGCTTCGGGCGCGAGACGAGGCGTTCACCCAGAACATCCTGTTCGGAGATGACCGTCAGATCCTTGCCGTCGCGCGGTGCCTCAAAGCCCTCGTCGAGCGGCCAGACCGTCAGGTTCACGCCGGGCCCGATCTCGCGCGCATCCGAGATCAGCTTGGCGCCGATCAGGCCTTCATCCTCCATCAGCCCCTTGAGACGTTCGCGCGCGCCTTCCGACCACGACGCGATCACCACCGGTCCGTCGGCGAGACGCGCTTGAACATGATCCTTTAGCGCGCTGAAAAGGCTTATATTTTCCACCTTACGCTCGGGCGCGAAATTGCGCCCGATCTTACCGCCCGCATTCAACACTCCCGGTCCGGGGGGCGCCGGAATGACCTGAAGGCGCAGCACACGAAGCGACTT
Source organism: Thioclava pacifica DSM 10166 (assembly GCF_000714535.1). Taxonomy (GTDB): domain Bacteria; phylum Pseudomonadota; class Alphaproteobacteria; order Rhodobacterales; family Rhodobacteraceae; genus Thioclava; species Thioclava pacifica. Next base: position 367,217 of record NZ_AUND01000034.1, read on the forward strand.
CAACACGAACTCCCAATCCTTTGTATCCAAATACAAAAGATGCGGCGGCGCGGGCTTGTAGACAGAATCCAGACGGTCGCGCCGGGTCATCGCCTCGCGGCGGGTATCGTATTGGTCCTCGATCCCCTCCCAGCGGCTTTCCTGCTGCGGCCCGATCTGGTCGTCGAGCATCACGGTCGCCTCGGGAAGATAGTCGAACAGGGTCTCCAACTTTTCATGGAAGAAGCCCAGCCAATGCTCCATCCCTGCCTGTTTGCGCCCTGCCGAGACCGCCTCGTAAAGCGGATCTTCCGCGCCGCCCGAACCGAACTCGATGCGGTAATTCTGCCGGAACCGCGTGATCGAGGCCTCGTCGAGGATCACCTCAGAAACCGGCGCGAGGTCCACGCCCTTCAGCTTCTCGGTCGTGCGTTGGCTGACCGGATCAAAACGGCGCGCATCGTCGAGCACGTCGCCAAACAGGTCGAGCCGCACCGGCCCGCCCTCGCCCGGCGGGAAGATGTCGATGATGCCACCCCGGATCGCGTAATCGCCGGGCTCCGAGACGGTCGAGGCTTGCGAGAACCCCATGCGCACGAGGAAATCGCGCAGCGCGCCTTCGTCGATCCGCTTGCCGACCTGGGCCGAGAAGCTCGCACCCGCCAACACCCCGCGCGCAGGCACGCGCTGCATCGCGGCCGACAGCGTCGTCAGAAGAACGAAGGGTCCGCGCATACCGGCGGCCAGTGCCGCGAGCGTCGCCATCCGTGTGGCCGACACATCCGCATTGGGCGAAACGCGATCATAGGGCAGACAATCCCAGGCCGGGAAATCGAGCACCACCGCATCCGGCGCGAAGAAAGCCAACGCCCCGCGCATCGCCGCGAGACGGCGGTCATCGCGCGCAACATGGATGACCGACTTGCCTTTGGCGAGTTCCTTGGCGAGCAGGGCCGCGTCGAACCCTTCCGGGGCGCCCGAGAGAAGAAAATGATCCATGCTTGCGAGGTATCGAGCCAGCGCCCGGTGTCAAGCCCGCTCAGACCATCAGAGAGATGCGCAGGTTCTGGAACATGCCCCAGAGCGAGGTGACGATGATCGAGATCACGCCGACGGTCTGGATGCTGATCCGGTGACGCGAAAGCGCGGCGATCACGAACTCCGCTCCCGCTCCGCTGGTCAACGCATCCTCGAGCCGGATCGCAAGCCGCAGGCTGAGCCCGAAGACGAGCATCAGCGGCACAAGCAGCAATGCGAAGGCCTGCGCGGTTTCGGAGCCATAGACGAAACCCGTGATAATGAGAAAGCTCAGCAGGAACGGGATCGAGACCGCCATCGACACGCCCGCATCACCGCGGATACGGTTGAGCCTGCGTGCGTTCACGCCTGCGATCTGCACCAGATCCGCGGCCGCATCGCCGCCCTTGCGCCGTGCGCGACCGACCATGTCCCAGGGAACGCCCATCACCCAATGCGAGGCCGAGGACCAGATCGCGGCGAGCGCGATCCAGTACCACAGGTTGGAGAAGCTCCGCAGGTCGATCAAACGGGTGATCACATCGAAGATTTCCACGCGGTTGGCTCCTGCGACTGGCATCGGTTTTCCCTTTGCATAGACCAGCGCGGAGCCAAGCGGAAGCCCGCAGCCACATCCAGCCCTGCCGCGCTTGCCTGCGGTCGCGATCCATGGCACCCCTTGCCCAAGCCAGAGGAGTCCCCAGCGATGAACCCGATCCTTCCGCCCTTCCCCCATACCCGCCTGCGCCGGATGCGCCGCTCTGCCGCGCTGCGTGATCTCGCCCAGGAACACCGGCTGAGCGTGAAGGACATGATCTGGCCGATCTTCATCACCGATGTCGCAGGCGCCGATGTCGAGGTGCCCTCGATGCCGGGCGTGTTCCGACGCACTCTGGACGGCGCGGTGAAGGCCGCCGAGGAAGCCGCAAAGCTCGGCATCCCCGCGATCTGCCTCTTTCCCTATACCGATCCGGCGGTGAAGACCGAGGCCTGCGAAGAGGCCTGGAACCCCGACAACATCACCAACCGCGTGATCCGCGCGATCAAGAAAGAAGTACCCGAGATCGCGATCATGACCGATATCGCGCTCGATCCCTATAATGCCAACGGCCATGACGGGCTGGTGCGCGACGGGGTGATCCTCAACGACGAGACGGTCGAATGCCTTGTGCGCATGGGGCTCGCGCAGGCCGAAGCCGGGGCGGATATCCTCGGCCCGTCCGACATGATGGACGGGCGGATCGGCGCGCTGCGCTCGGCGCTCGAAGGTGCGGGCCATGCGGATGTGACGATCCTGAGCTATGCCGCGAAATACGCCTCGGCATTCTATGGCCCGTTCCGCGATGCGGTGGGTGCCACGGGCGCGCTCAAGGGCGACAAGAAGACCTATCAGATGAACCCGGGCAATTCCGACGAGGCGATCCGGCTGGTCGCGCGCGATCTGGCCGAGGGTGCCGATATGGTCATGGTGAAACCCGGCATGCCCTATCTCGACATCTGCCGCCGCGTGAAAGAGCAGTTTGGCGTGCCGACCTATGCCTATCAGGTCTCGGGCGAATACGCGATGATCATGGCCGCGGTGAAGAACGGCTGGCTCGACCATGACAAGGTGATGCTGGAGAGCCTGATGAGCTTCCGCCGCGCGGGCTGTGACGGGGTATTGACCTATTTCGCCCCGCAAGCGGCGCGACTGCTCGCCGAAGGGTGAGCGCGCGGGTAAGCAGGGATTCGCCACAAAGCTGTGACTTCCCTCAAGAATAAGTGACAGCGCGGGTTCCCTCCGCTATAACTTGTGGCAATCGGTCAGGATAAGACCGTTGAGGGCCCGGCGAGTTTCGGGCGCAATCGAGCGGAGCAGATACAAGATGACGATGATTTCCAGACGGAGCCTTCTGGCGATGGGTGGCGCGGGCCTTACGCTTGCAGCCTGCGGCAACGGGATCGGCAGCGCGGGCGCAGCCAAGCTGGATGCGCGCGTCGACGCGACCCGGAACTACCTTCTCACGAAATTCCCCGGCACGAACGATCTCGAGGCGAAATCGGTCGGCGTGCTCTGGATGCCTTTGGTGACCGAAGCGGGCTTCGGCTTCGGGGGCTCCTTCGGGCGCGGCGCGCTGCGCATCAACAACGTCACGGTCGATTACTATGCGGCGGCGGCGGCGAGCTTCGGGCTCCAGATCGGCGCGCAGCAATATGCCCATGCGCTGTTCTTCATGACCCCCGAGGCACTGGCGGATTTCCGTCGCTCGGATGGCTGGCAGCTCGGCGCGGATGCGCGCTACGCGCTGCCCGATCGCGGCGGCGCAATCGCGGCCTCGACCATTACGTCGACCGCACCGGTCATCGCGCTGGTCTTCGGCCAGGCGGGCCTCATCGCGGGCGCCTCGCTTGCAGGCACGAAATACACCCGGATCATTCCGTAAGATCAACGCCTTACGCGACTATCTTCACGCGAAAAAGAAACCCCGCAGCGGCCTGGCCCTGCGGGGTTTTCCTTTTGCCCTTACCTGCGAAACCGCATCGGACGATCAGCTGCCGTAGATGATGCGCACGTAATTGCGCGTCTCGCGATAAGGCGGCACGCCGTTATGCTTGGCGACAGCCTCGGGGCCCGCATTGTAAGCCGCAAGCGCCAGACGCCAGCTGCCAAAGCGGTCGTACATCATGCGCAGGTAACGCGCACCGCCCTCAAGGTTCTGCGCCGGATCGCGCGGGTTCACGCCAAGCTTGGCCGCCGTCCCCGGCATCAGCTGCGCGAGCCCCATCGCGCCCTTGTGCGAGCGCGCATGCGGGTTCCAGCCGCTCTCCTGCTGCACGAGACGCAGGAACAGATCTTCGGGGATGTTGTGACGTGCCGCGGCGGCCTTGGCGGTGCTCAGATACTGGCCACGATATTTGCCGCTATAGCTCGGCACCACTTCGGGTTCGAGCCCTGCCAAGGTTTTCGCGCCCGGTTTGAGACGCGAGGAATGCTCATATTGCTGGGCTGCACGGTTATCGAGGATATTGGTCTGGTTGCGAAACAGCATCGCGCGCGATTTCGACGACGCCCCGCTCAGCTTGAGCCCCTCGGCCTGCACGATCATCGGCGCAAGAGCGACCATCGCGCCCAGCCCGAGCCTCCCGACAAAGTTACGCATCGGCACCCTACCGTTCACAATCCACCCGTTCTGGCGCGAAACCTACACAGATTCCCCCGAAAGTTAAAGGGAAACGCCCCGGGCACCGGCAATCGCCTGCCGACACCGGGATGTGATCTCATTTTGCGCTGGCCGTTTGCGGAGCTGCATCGGAGCGGATCGGGCCGTGAAACAGCTCCTCGACGAAGACCGAGACGAGCTGCGCGCGTCCGCTCACCCCGGCCTTGCGATAGACAGCGTTGAGATGAGATTTCACCGTCGCCTCCGAAGAGCCCCGCAGCTCCGCGGTCTCGGCGATGGTGAACCCCTTGATGGTGAAGCTCGCAACATCGGCCTCGGCCGCAGTCAGCCCCCAATGGCGGAACTGTTCGGCCATCAGATCGGCCATTGCGCCCTGCGCCGCCGAAAGTGCCCGCTCCGCCATCGCCTGACGGCGCAGCAGCTTCCAAAGAACGACACCCTCGACCGCGATCCCCGCAATCAGGCCGAGATTCGCGAAAAGCTCGATATTGAGGTGAAGCGTGATGTGTCCGGCTTCCTTGATGTCATCGAACACGTCAGCGACGAAAAGGGATGTACAGGCGGCCTGAAACAGGATGAGCGCGACGAGCGCGCCCTCCTTGGTCCAGGCCGAGACACGCTCTCGCGTGAGTTGCATCTAAGGTTATCTCCCGCTGCGTCCGAACACTTTCTTTCCGGTGATCATCGCGCGGGCGAGATTGACGCGCAACCTGCGGCTCTCATAGATCACGGCAACGATATGAGCCGCGACCGAAATTTCAGCCCAGTCCACGGCCGTGACGTGCAGCTCCTCGACCCATTTCACGCCCCAATAGGCGTCGGTCGTCATCAGGTAGCCCGACCCCGCGATCACCAGAAGCGTCACGAGCAGGTTGTAGATCATCAGCGCGCCGAGCGGCGAATGCCCAAGATGCGCATGCCGGCGCCCCGTCGCCATGTCGCGCAGCTGGGTGAGCGCGCCCGAGGGCGAGGGTGGAAAACTGGTGAAGCGCGCATGGTGCGAGCCCACGAGCCCCCAAATGATGCGCAGCGTGACGAGACCGGCCACGGTGTAGCCGATATAATGGTGCAGATCATGCTTGGGCGAGGTGAAGAAGGCATTGGCAGTGAAAAGCCCCACGATCGACCAGTGAAAGATCCGCACGAATATATCCCAGACGTGATGGGTTCCGCGCGGCGATGCGGGTCGGTCCTCGGATTCGGAGAAATCGGTGAAACTGGCGTCCTTGATGGCCATGGCTCGGCTCCTTCCTGACAGGGGTTGGCGCGGGAGGGAGCGGGCCGGGGATCCCCGGCCCGCATCAGGCAATGGCGATCAGCCGTTGTCGCCCTTGCGGTTCACCTGCTTGAGGTTGGAGTCGAAATACAGCTCCATGCGCTTACCATCCTTGAGCGCGTAAACCTCGATATAGCCGTCTTCCATCTCCATCCGGCGCACGTCGTAACCTTGCGCTTTCAGCTCGGCCCCGAGCTTGTTGGCCTTGTCCTGCGCAACGGGCTGCTCGGCCAGAACGGGCAGAGCGGAGGTGCCGGCGATCAGGGCAGCGGCAGCAATCAGGGTCAGTTTTTTCATGGGCTCAATCCTCATGTCTTGGGTGATGGGCCGGCCGGGGTCATCCCGCTCCGGTCTGCAAGCATCTGCCCCGCAATCCCGGCCTCCGCCATCGGAGCGAGGTTGCAGAGCGCCGGGAAATCGACCTCTCAAACCTAAGATGCACGCGGGATTTCGCCGGTTTCCGTCACGGTTGAGCGAGGCGCAGCCCCTACCCTCTCGCGGGCCCGTGCTCTATACCCTTGAGAACGAATTTGAGAATCGCAGGCGGAGGAACGCATGGCAGGCAGCGTCAACAAGGTCATCCTGGTCGGTAATCTGGGGCGCGACCCGGAAGTGCGGACCTTCTCGAACGGCGGCAAGGTGTGCAACCTGCGCATCGCCACCTCCGAGAACTGGCGCGACCGCAACACCGGCGAGCGCAAGGAACGCACCGAATGGCACTCGGTCGCGATCTTCTCGGAGCCGCTGGCCAAGATCGCCGAGCAGTACCTGCGCAAAGGCTCCAAGGTCTATATCGAGGGCCAGCTCGAGACCCGTAAATGGCAGGATCAATCCGGTCAGGACCGCTATTCGACCGAGGTCGTGCTGCGTCCCTATCGCGGCGAACTAACCCTGCTCGACGGGCGTGATGGCGGCGGCTCGGGTGGCGGTGGTGGTGGCTATGGCGGCCCCTCTTCGGGCGGCGGTGGCTACGACCAGGGCGGCGGCTATGGCGGCCCGTCCTCGGGCGGCTCGGGCGGTGGCGGCGGTGGCCGTCCCGATTTCGACGACGAGATCCCGTTCTAATGCAAAGGGCCCCACACGGGGCCCTTTCCTTTTACCACGCAGGGTGAGCGGTGATCAGCATCGCCACATCCAAGGACGCGGCAAAGGGGGCAGCGCCCCTTTGTTTCAGCCCAGTTTGCGCAGCCGCGCGATCAGCGAGGAGGTATCCCAACGCTGGCCGCCCATCGCCTGCACATCCTTGTAGAACTGATCGACCAGCGCGGTGACGGGCAGTGAGGCGCCGATCTCGTCACCGGTTTTCAGGCAGATCGCGAGATCCTTGCGCATCCAGTCCACCGCGAAGCCGAATTCGAACTCGTTCTTTGCCATGGTCTCATAGCGGTTCGCCATCTGCCACGAGCCTGCTGCGCCCTGCGAGATCACCTCGACGACGGCCGGGATATCCAGCCCGGCCTTCTCGGCAAAGTTGAGGCTTTCGGCCAGCCCCTGGACCAGACCCGCGATTGCGATCTGGTTGCACATCTTGGTTACCTGACCTGCGCCGCTTTCGCCCAGACGACGGCAGATCTTCGCATAGGCCGCGACTACCGGCTCGGCCTTGGCATAGGCGGCCGCGTCGCCGCCGCACATCACCGAGAGCTGACCATTCTCGGCCCCCGCCTGACCGCCCGAGATCGGCGCGTCGATGAAGGCCACACCGTGACCTGCCGCCTCGCCCGAGAGCTCGCGCGTGACAGCCGCGGAAACCGTCGTGTGATCGACAAAGACCGCGCCGGTCTTCATCCCCTTGAACGCGCCATCCTTGCCGAGGCAGACCTCGCGCAGGTCATCGTCATTGCCCACACACGACATCACGAAATCGGCGCCTTGCGCGGCCTCACGCGGGGTTGCGGCCGCTGCGCCGCCATGTTCGGCCACCCACTTTTCTGCCTTTGCCGCAGTCCGGTTATAGACCGTGACCTCATGCCCTGCGGCCTTGAGATGTCCCGCCATCGGGTAGCCCATGACCCCGAGCCCCAGAAATGCAACTTTCGCCATAGACCTCTCCCTTGCGTGATCGCGAAACCCTGCGTCCAATGGCGCAGGCGCGTTGATTGTGGTGTCGGGCTCAACTAGTAACGCCCCAACCGGGCGCGTCAACCAGACGCCGGGATGTGCGAGGTCAGGGAAAGCGGATGTACAAGGTCTTTCGTTGGGGTGTGCGGCTCCTCATCGCCGCGATCGTGGGCATCGCCGTGCTGGGCGGTCTTGTCTACTATTTCGCCTCACGCTCGCTGCCCGATTACAACGCGACCTACAAGGTGACGGGGCTGAGCGCCCCGGTCGAGATCGTGCGCTCGACCGAGGATGTACCGCATATCTTCGGGCGCGACGATCCGGATGTCTATTTCGCGCTGGGGCTCGCCCATGCACAGGACCGGCTCTGGCAGATGACGCTGCTGCGGCGCACGGTGCAGGGGCGGCTTTCGGAAGTGTTTGGAGCCGAGACGCTCAAGACCGACGAGCTGATGCGGCGGCTGGGGCTTTATGACGCGGCGCTCTCCTCGGTCTCCTCGCAGGATGACTACACCCGCAAGGCGCTTGAAGCTTACGCGCGCGGGGTCAACCAGTGGATCGAGATCGTCAATCAGGGCGCGATGGGACGTGGCGCACCGGAGTTCTTCCTCTTTGACAACAAGATCGCCTATTGGACGCCCGCCGATTCCATTGCGATCATGAAGCTGATGGCCGTGCAGCTTTCGAGCCAGCTTCAGGACGAGGTGCTGCGCGCGCGCGTCTCGCTGGCCGGGCCCGATCTGCTGCGCGACGTGATGCCCGACGATCCGCAACAGGCGGTGGCGGCGCTGCCCGCCTATGCGAGCCTCTTTCCCAAGATGCCGCGCGGGATCCAGACGGCGAGCAACGATACGCCCGGCGTGCTCTCTCCCTTCCCGGAGCGCGGCATGGCGGGCGCCTCGAATGCCTGGGCCGCCGCGCCCGACCGATCGGCCGCGGGTGGCTCGCTTCTGGCCAATGACCCGCATCTGGGCCTGACCGCGCCCTCGATCTGGTATCTCGCGCGGCTGCAACTCCAGTCCGGCGGCGTGATCGGTGGCACGATCCCAGGCATGCCGCTGGTGCTCTCGGGGCGCAACAAGGATCTCGGCTGGGGGCTGACCACCGCTTACGTGGACGACCAGGATCTGCATATCGAAGAGCTCGACCCCGACGATCCGACGAAATACCGCACGCCCGATGGCTGGAAACCGTTCCGAACCAAGCGCGTGATCGTCAACGTCAAGGATGCCAAGCCGGTGACGCTGACACTGCGCTGGACCGATAATGGCCCCGTTCTTCCGGGCAGCCATTTCGACCTTGCCACGATCACCCCGCCCAATTCTGTGGTCTCGCTCAGCTGGACGGCGTTTGAGGCGCATGACACGACGCTGACCGGCGCGATGGAGCTGATGCGTGCCCAGACGATCCCCGAGGCTCTCAAGGCCGCCGAGCAGGTCGTCGCGCCCGCGCAAAACATCACGCTGGCCGATCAGACCGGTGTGGCGCTGGTCACGGCGGGCAAAATCCCGCTGCGCGACCCGGCCAATGACACGCAGGGACGGATGCCCAATGCGGGCTGGAAACCCGAGAACCGCTGGAAGGGCACCCTGCCCTTCAAGGACAATCCGCAATTCATCGATCCCAAGGGCGGGATTGTCGTCAACACCAACAACAAGACGGTGGACCGCCCCTTCCCCTATAACGTCAGCTTCAACTGGGGCGACACGCAGCGCATCCAGCGCCTGAGCAAACTGATGGGCGAGCGCGAGGTGCATTCGCGCGACAGCTTCATTTCGGCGCAGCTCGATACGGTTTCTCCCGCCGCGCGCGGTCTGTTGCCGCTGGTCGGCGCGAACCTGTGGTTCACCGGCGATCCGGCGCCAGACGGAACGCCTGAACGCATGCGCCAGCGCGCGCTCGAGATGCTCGCGAGCTGGGACGGGGAGATGAGCGAACACCTGCCCGAACCGCTGATCTATGCCGCCTGGATGCGCGAGTTGCAAAACCGGCTGATCCGCGACGAACTGGGACCGCTGGCGAAGAAATTCGACCATCTCGAACCGGTCTTCATCGAGCGGGTCTTCCGCGACACGCAGGGCGCAAGCCATTGGTGCGACGTGATCCAGTCCGCCCCGAAGGAAAGCTGCACCGATATCGCGCGCCAGTCCCTCGATGCCGCCCTTCTCGACCTGTCGAAGAAATACGGCCCCAATCTCGAGAGCTGGCGTTGGGGCGACGCGCATATGGCCGAGCAGGACAACCCGGTTCTCGGAAAGGTGCCGGGGCTCAAATGGTTCGTGAATATCCGCCAATCGACCTCGGGCGGCGATTTCACCCTGATGCGCGGGCGCACCAAGGGCGGCGAGGGGTCGGACAGCTTCGCCAACGTCCACGCGGCGGGCTATCGCGAGGTGCTCGATTTCGCCGATCCCGACAGCTCGGTTTTCATCATCTCCACCGGGCAATCGGGCCATCCGCTGAGCCGTCATTACGACGATCTGTCCGAACTCTGGCGCTCGGGCGAATATATCCCGATGTCGCTCGATCCAGCACTCGCGCGCGCGGCGGCCACCGGGATCACGCATCTGGTGCCGAAGGCGCAGACACCCGGCAGCTAAGCCTCTGGCGCGTGTCGGAGCCTCCCACGGGGATCTTTGACGCAATTGAAAAAGGGCCGCCCGGGCCCTTCTTCTTGATCGAAATATCTTGGGGTGAATGGCCGAAGGCCAGAGGGGCAAAGCCCCTTACCAAGGCTGGTTTGCCGGCCCCACGGTAAATTCGCTCACCGTCGTATCCGCGGGCAGATCGAGCGCATAGGCCACGACATCGGCGATCCGCTCGGGCGCGATGCCGTAGGTCGCGTAGAGACCCTGCATCGCCTCGGCCGCCGCCTTGTCGCTGATCGTGTTCAGCAGCTCGGTATTGATCGCGGCCGGGTAGATCGTGGCGGTGCGGATATTGGTCTGCTCCATCGCCGATTCCATCCGCAGCACTTCCATGAATTCGCGCACGAACCACTTGGTGCCGCCATAGACCGCCGCGTTGGGATAGGCCTTGAGGCCCGCCACCGAGGAGGTCGCGAGGATATGGCCGGATTTCTGTGCGAGAAATTCGGGCATCACCGCGGCCACGCCGTTCAGAACGCCCGAGATGTTCACATCGACCATCTGCTTCCACTCGTCTGTTTTCAGCGCCGAGACGGGGCTGCTGGGCATCAGACCCGCATTGAGAAAGATCGCGTCGACGCGGCCGAACCGCTCCTTGGCGAGTGCGACGATGGCGGCGTTCTGCGCCGGGTCGGTCACGTCGAGCGTCTGGCTGACCGCCTCGCCGCCCTTCGCCGCGATCTCCGCGACGATCTGTTCGAGCTTGTCCGTACGCCGCGCGCCGAGCACGAGTTTCGCGCCCTTTTCCGCCAGCAGCTTCGCGGTGGCTTCACCAATGCCCGACGAGGCCCCGGTGATGATGACGACTTTATCCTTGATCATGGGAATTTCCTTTCGATTGGCGCGCTCAGGCGCCGTATTGCGCGTCCGTGACCTTTTCCATCCAGTCGACGGCCTTGCCGTCCTGGACTTCCTGGATCGCGGTATGGGTCATGGCGGTGTCGGGCGCGGCGCCGTGCCAGTGTTTCTCGCCCGGGGGGAACCAGACGACATCGCCGCAGCGGATCACCTCGATCGGGCCACCCCAGCGCTGGACCCGGCCCTCTCCGGCGGTGACGACCAGCGTCTGGCCGAGCGGGTGGGTATGCCAGGCGGTGCGGGCGCCGGGCTGGAAGGTGACGCTCGCGCCTTGCACGCGCTCTGCGTCGAAGGGGTTGAAGAGCATTTCGACCTCGACCGAGCCGGTGAACCAGTCGCTCGGTCCGGCCATTGCCTCGCGGGCCTCTGCACGGGTGATTTCCATGGCGCGTCCTTTCTTTGTCCTGCCTGCGTCTGCTGGTAATCTAGGGGGAAATGGCCTATTCGATTAGTCGTTATAATTTTGATGCACTCATGAATGGATCTCATCAATGGCGCGAGACGAGCTGAGCGAATTGCGGGCCTTCATCACGGTCGCGCGGGAGAGCAGTTTCACCCGCGCAGCGGCCGTGCTGGGGGTCTCGGCCTCCGCGCTGAGCCACACGATCCGGGGGCTGGAGGAACGGCTGGGGCTGCGGCTTCTGGCACGCACCACGCGCAGCGTCGCGACCACCGAGGCGGGCGAACGGCTCTACCGCTCGATCGCGCCGCATTTCGACGAGATCCGGGCCGAGATCGACGCGCTGAGCGAACTGCGCGACACCCCATCGGGGCGGCTGCGGATCAATTCGGGCGAGCACGCCGCCGAGACGATCCTTCGCCCGGCGCTGGCGCGGTTCCTGCCCGCCTTTCCAGATATTCAGGTCGAGGTGTCGATCGACAACGGCTTCGTCGATATCGTCGGCGGGCATTTCGATGCGGGGGTGCGGCTGGGGGAGTCGCTCGGCAAGGACATGATCGCGGTGCGGATCGGGCCGGACTGGCGCTTCGTCGTGGTGGGCGCGCCCGACTATCTCGCGCGGCGCGCGCCGCCCGAACATCCGGGCGAGCTGACCAACCATCTTTGCGTGAACCTGCGGCTCTCGTCCTCGGGCGGGCTCTATGCCTGGGAGTTCGAGAAGGACGGGCGCGAGCTGGAAGTGCGGGTCTCGGGTCAGATGACCTATGACAGTATCGGGCCGGTGCTGAATGCCGCGGTGGACGGGCTGGGATTGGCCTATGTGCCCGAGGATCTGGCGCGGCCGCATCTAGAGGCGGGGCGGTTGCGCACGGTGCTGGAGCACTGGTGCCCGAGCGTGCAGGGGTATCACCTCTATTACCCGAACCGCAGGCTGTCCTCGCCCGCGTTCACGCGGCTCGTCGAGGCGCTTCGGTATCGGGGCTGACGCGCGGAAGCGGCAGCAAAAAGGGGCACCTGACCGGCGCCCCTTCGCACTCATTTCCTGACACCCGCGAGGGGCTGGCTCAATAAAGGCCACCTGCCGATAGCGTGCCGAAATCAGCCTTCTTCGGAATCACCTTCTGCTGGCCCGTCGAGGTGGTCACCGTGGTCGAACCGCGATCGTCGGTCTCGCCCTGGGCAAAGAGCGGCAGGTTCGCCCCCATCGCGAAGCCACCATCGACGATCAGCGAACCAAGGCCCGTCATGTCCTGACCCGGGCGCAGATATTCGGCCTGCACGAAATCACCCGTCGCGGAATCGGGAAGACGCTCGCCGGTGAAGCGGTTGAACTTCACCCAGTTGCCCCCCGGAGGCACCTTGAACTTCGAGCCGCCGAAATCCTTGATCGCCTCTTTCATGAACTCGTTGAAGACCGGCACGCAAAGCGTGCCGCCATAGGCATGGCGGCCCAGCGAGCGCGGGTTGTCGTAGCCCATGTAGCACGAGGCCACGATGTTCGAGGTAAAGCCGGTGAACCACACGTCTTTCGCGTCATTCGTGGTGCCCGTCTTGCCCGCGACCGGCACGGGGAGTTTCACGCCATAGCCCGAACCGCGCTTCACCACGCCTTCCATCAGCGAGATCATCTGATAGGCGGTGATCGGGTCAATGATCTGCTCGCGATGCGAGGTGATCTGCGGCCCCTGCCCCTCCGGCAGGTTCGGGTCCGAACAGTTGTCGCAGGTGCGCGTATCGTGGCGATAGATCGTGCGGCCGTAGCGGTCCTGCACGCGGTCGACCAGCGTGGGCTCCACCCGTTCGCCACCATTGGCGAACATGGCATAGGCCGAGATCAGCCGGAACATCGTCGTTTCCTGCGCGCCGAGCGCGTTGGCGAGGAACTTGCGCATGTGGTCATAGACGCCGAATTTCTCGGCATAGGCCGCGACGGTATCCATGCCGATCTGTTGCGCGATCCGGATCGTCATCAGGTTGCGCGAATGCTCCAGACCCGTGCGCATCGGCGTCGGGCCGTAATACTTGTTCGACGCGTTCTTCGGACGCCACAGGCCCTGCGGCGTGTCCACCTCGATCGGCGCGTCGATCACGATGGTCTCGGGCGAGAAGCCCGAATCCAGTGCCGCGGCGTAGACGAAAGGTTTGAAGTTCGAGCCGGGCTGACGCATCGCCTGGGTTGCACGGTTGAACACCGAGGACTGGTAGGAGAAGCCGCCCTGCATCGCGAGCACGCGCCCGGTATTGACGTCCATCGCCATGAAGGCGCCCTCGACCTTGGGCACCTGGCGCAGGGACCAGCGAATGAAGGAGCCATCGGCATCCTTCGTCATCGCGCGCACTTCCACCACATCGCCGATCTCGAGCAGATCCTGCGCGGTCTTGGCACGGCCGGCGAGCTTGCCATCCTTGAGCTGCTTGCGCGCCCAGGTCACATCCTCGGGCGGGATCCAGTGACCATCGGCGTCTTCCTCGATGCCCTCGATGCCGATCCGGGCGGAGCCGCCATCGAAGCCGAGCACCACGGCAGGATGCCAGCCCACGACATCGCGCGGCGCCTTGTCAGTGGGCACATCCGCCAGAGCGGCACGCCAATCGGCTTCCTTGCCCAGTTTGTCCTCGGGGATCTTCACCCCGGTGCCGCGCCAAATTCCCAGCTCGCGATCATATTTCTCAAGCGCGTTCTGAAGCGCCTTGGCGGCCTGTGCCTGAAGGTCGGGGTTCACGGTCGCGCGGATCGTCAGACCACCACCGAAAAACTCCTCTTCGCCGAAGCTTTTCGACAGCTGGCGGCGGATCTCATCGGTGAAGTAGTCGCGCGGCGGCAGTTGCGCGCGGAAGGGCGCATAATCGCCGTTCTGCACGGTCTTCAGCGGTTTGGCCTGCTCGGCCTCCATCGTCGCCTTGTCGATGCGGCCATCCTCGAACATCCGGCGCAGCACGTAGTTGCGGCGCAGAACCGCCGTCTGGTAGTCGCGCACCGGATGCAGGTCGGCCGGCTTCTTGGGCAGCGCGGCAAGGTAAGCCGCCTCGCCGACGCTCAGCTCCGACAGGGTCTTGTTGAAATAGGTCTGCGCGGCCGCGGCCACGCCATAGGAGTTCTGCCCCAGATAGATCTCGTTGAGATAGAGCTCGAGAATGCGGTCCTTGCTCAGCACGTGCTCGATGCGCGAGGACAGGATCAGTTCCTTGATCTTGCGCTCGACCGACCGGTCCGAGGAAAGCAGAAGGTTCTTCGTCACCTGCTGGGTGATGGTCGACGCGCCACGCACGTCGCGCCCGCCCGATCTCACCGCCGTCACCATGGCCGCGATGATGCCGCGCGGGTCAAAGCCGGGGTGATAATAGAAATTCTTGTCCTCGGCCGAGATGAAGGCGCCTTTCACCAGATCGGGCATGTCGCGGATCGGCACGAAGAGACGGCGCTGGTCGGCAAACTCGTCGATCAGACGGCCATCGCCATTGTAGATCCGCGAGATCGTCTTGGGACGGTACTGCGCGAGCTGATCGTAGCTCGGCAGGTCGCGCGAATAGATCCAGAAGATCGCCCCGATCGTCAGCGCGGCAAAGAACAGGCCCGTCACGACCCAGGAAAAAATGCCGCCGATCGAACCGAGAATGAAACGGATCACTGATGCCACCTTTTGTCTCGAGGCGCGCAGGTCCGCCCCGTCGCGCCTGCCTATACATCGCGCATTCGTGACGGTCAAAGTAATGTGCGCTCACGCTTGCGAGAAGGGTGCGTGTGATCACTTTCCCGCCGGATGAGCGGATGACCGCGCGTCAGAGCGAATTTCGCACGCGATTATTGGCGCAAGAGCTTCGCTTCAGCCGCATCCGATTGTGCCCAGGTTTCGACGCCGCGGGTAATCGCCTCGGCCATCCGTGCGCGCCAGTCGGGATCCTGAAGGCGCTTGCGATCGGCAGGCGAGGACAGGAAGCCAAGCTCGATCAGCACCGAGGGGATATCGGGGGATTTGAGCACCGAGAAATCGGCCCCCTGCACCGGATGCTTGTGCATATGCAGCCCCGCGCCCTTGATCGCACCCGCGAGCACCTGCGAGAGCCGGACCGAACGCGGCTGCGTCTCGCGCCGCGCGAGATCGACGAGCACATGGGCCACCTGATCGCCCTGCCCGTCCAGATCGACACCGGCGAGGATGTCGTCGCGATCATGGCGCGCGACGAGCTTGCGGGTCGCCTCATCCTCGGCGTGATCGGCAAGGCGGTAGATGGTCGATCCGCTCGCCTGCCCCTCGGCGATGGAATCCGCATGTAGCGACAAGAAGAGATCCGCCCCCGCAGCACGGGCCACCGTGACGCGGGTCTCCAGCGGCACGAACACATCCTGATCGCGCGTCATCACCACTGTCATTCCCGCCCGGCGCAACTGATCGCGCAGCTGGCGGGCAAAGCCCAGAACGATATCGGCCTCATGCGCGCCGCCATCCTCGGCACCCGGATCAATGCCGCCATGGCCGGGATCGAGCACGACGACCAACGGCCGCGATCCATCCTGCCGGCGATGCGCATTCGGCACCTGCGCTGGCTGCGGCAGATCCCACAGCGCGCTGTCGGCGGCTCCCTTGCGCGGGGCGAATTTCTCCACCGGCACGGGCTCGAGCTTGATGCGGATCTCGGTCGCGTCGTCCGTACGTTCCTCGGAACTCACCAACCGCACCGGACCATTGAGCTGGGCCACCATGCGCGACCAACCGGGACGGAACGCGCCCCAGCGCAGATTGGTGATCGCATCGGTTCCCCCCAGCAGATCACGCGGGGCGTTGGTGCCGAAATTCACCTCGCGGAAATCCACGACGAGCCGGTAAGGCGCGGCAAGCAGAAAGACCCGGTAGATCACCGGCTGGCTGAGACCCAGCGTGATTTCGGTCTGCCTGCCCTGCTGGGTGATCGCGCTGCGATCTGGCTCGTAGCGCGCAAGCGCAGAGAGATCCTGCGCGCGCAGCGGAAGCGCCAGCGAAACGAAGGTCGCAAGAAGGAGAAGGAGCCGCCCGAACATCTGTGCCTCTTTTTTGCAGGCACTATAACGGCGGGGAACCGGGCTGGAAAGCGGCGGGTGGGGCCGGTTTTTACCCCGACATTTGGCGCGAGGCGACGCGATTGGGCGGCGCCCTCCCATTAGGAAAGGCGCAGCCCTAATTCCTCAGGCTTTGCGGTTCGCCATGAACTCCCGCAGGCGGCGCACGCCTTCGGCAACGCGATCGGGCGATTGCGCATAGGAGAGACGGATCGTCTGCTGGCCGCGATGGGGATCGAAATCCATCCCCGGGGTGACGGCCACGCCGACGCTTTCAAGGATCTCGGCCGCGAATGCCGCACTGTCCTTGGTCAGCTCGGAGACATCCGCATAGAGGTAAAACGCGCCATCGGGCGGGGCAATCCGGGTAAAGCCCATTTTCGGCAGCTCTTCGAGCAGGAGCGCCCGGCTTTCGGCATAGCGCGCGACATGGCCTTCCATCTCCTCGATGCTCTCCAGCGCGCCGAGCGCCGCCACCTGGCTCGCATGGGGGGCGCAGATGAACATGTGCTGGGCAAGGCGTTCGACCGTGCGCAGGTGGCTTTCGGGCACGACCATCCAGCCCACGCGCCAGCCCGTCATCGAGAAATACTTGGAGAAGGAGTTGATCACGAAGACATCGTCACTGATCTCCAGCGCCGAGACCGCGCGGGCGTCATATTGCAGCCCGTGATAGATCTCGTCCGAGATGAAGGCGATGTCGCGCGCGGCGCAATGCTCGATCAGCGCTTCCAGTTCAGGCTTGCCCAGCATCGTCCCCGAGGGGTTGCCGGGCGAGGCCACGATCAGACCTTGCAGATCATCGGGGATTTCTTCCGGCGTCGGCTGGTAGCGGTTCTGCGCCTCGGTCGGGATGCCCACGGGCTCGATCGAGAGTGCCTTGAGGATCTGACGGTAGCTCGGATAGCCCGGCTCACCCAGCCCCACCTTGTCGCCGGCATCGAACAGCGCCGTGAAGGCGAGCTGGAACGCGCCCGACGAGCCCGAGGTAATCACCACGCGCGCCGGATCGAGGTCGACATTGTACCAGCGCTTGTAGAGCCGCGCGATGCCCTCGCGAAGATACGGCAGACCAAGTGCCACCGTGTAGCCCATCGGCTGATGCTCGAGCGCTTCGGCCAGACGGCGCTTGGCGGCTTTGGGCGCCGAGGTCGAGGGCTGGCCCACCTCCATATGCACGATGTCGCGCCCCGCAGCCTCGGCCTCGGCCGCCATGCGCAGAACATCCATTGCGATGAAGGGTTCCACCTGTCCGCGTTTCGACTGCCGCATGACCAAACTCCCGAGTTCGTGACCGTTTCGCATCGGGGGTTAGGCCACCCGCCCCGCCCCGTCAATGCGACGCGACGCGGTGCCGCTCTCACAAGCCCTTGAACCTTGGTCTCCGAGAGGCCAGTTTGCACGCAAGCGAAATTGCCCCGATCAAAGGAAACGCCCCATGCTCCGCACGCTTCTGGCCGCGACCGCCTTCGCAGCCCTCGCCTCTGCCGCTCCTGCGCAGGATTTCGATTTCTCGAAGATGAGTGACGCGCAGAAATCCTCCTTCGGCGAGGCCGTGCGCGACTACCTGATGAAGAACCCCGAGGTTCTGGTCGAGGCGATCAACGAGCTGGAAGCCAAGCAGCAGGCGCAGCAGGCCGACAATGACAAGGCGCTGGTGAAGGCCAATGCGAAGGATATCTTCGAAGACGGCTACAGCTGGGTCGGCGGCAATCCCGAGGGCGATGTGACCATCGTCGAGTTCATGGATTACAAATGCACCTACTGCAAGAAAGCCTATGCAGAGGTTAGCGACCTTCTGAAAAACGACGGCAATATCCGCTTCGTCGTGAAGGAATTCCCGATCCTCGGTCAGGAATCCGAGCTTGGCGCGCGCTTCGCCGTGGCCGTTCAGCAAATCGCCGGGAATGACGCATATGAGAAAGTGCATGATGCGCTGATGACGATGCGCGGCAGCCTGACCATCGCGAGCCTGACGCAGCTCGCCAAGGATCAGGGGCTCGACCCCGACCCGATCCTGAAGCGAATGAACGAGGATGCGGTGACCGACGTGCTGCGCCAGAATTACCAACTCGCGCAGCGCATGGCGATCTCGGGCACGCCCGCCTTCGTGATCGGCGGCCAGCTTCTGCGTGGCTATGCGCCCGAAGCGGCGATGGCGCAGATGGTGGCCGAGGAGCGCAAGGCAGAGTAAGCCCTCGCGACCACATGACAGTTTCCCGCGAAGGCGAGCCCCCCGGTCTCGCCTTCGTTCTTTTCGGCACGGCGCCTAACCCGGCAAGACCCAGCATGTCGCCCCGAGCGGCTCGGCCCGCGCCCCTGTGCCGAGCTTGAACCGCATCCGTCCTGCCCCCGCCTCGCCATCGACAGCGCCCAGATCGAGCTGCCGCACGCCGCGCGCACGCAACGCCAAAGCCGCCTGCCAGAGCATGAGGTTATGCGCCCCATGTGCGCGCCCTTCCGCACCGCTCCAGCCGATGTGATAGCTTGCCCCTGCCCCGTGGATCAGGAAAACCCCCGCCGCGATCCGCTGCCCATCACCCGTCTCGACGCGCAACGCGAGCAAATCCTCCGGCGCGATGCGCGCCCAGTTCCGGGTAAATTGCGCGGGAAGCGCGCGATAGCCGCGGGCGGCTTGCTGCGTGCGGTCATGCGCCAGAACGTCCTCGAGATCGGGCTCGCGATCCAGTATCAGGCCGCCCCGCTCCGCTGTCCGCAGTCGGTTGCGCCATTTCCCCGCAAGCCCCGCCCGCAGCACCTCGGGATCCGGCGCAAGATCCCAGATCGCCTGATGGCGCGGCGTCACGAGCGGGATCACCCCAAAACCGGCAATCGGCGCGTCGGGCGTTGCCAGCACCAAGCCCGCCCGCCGTGCGAGCCCGCGCAGGGCCTTTCGTTGCAGCGCGAGAGAGAGGCCGGGGGCAAAGACCGGACCGCGCGAGATCAGCCACAGCCGCGCCCGCGCGATTATCTGCACCAGACCGATACGCCGCCCGTCGCACCGCAGCTCCAGCCGTGCGACCCGCCTCCCGGCGGCCTGCGCGATCGCGCCATAGACGGCAGATTGCTGGACTGCAGCCGCGCGCGCGGGCGTCAAAGCCGCCAGCGCTGCCTCCCACTCTTGGGCGCTTTCCCCGAATTCCTGCCACGAGAAACGATCCATGGGGTTCGTTAACGCAGGATTCACTAAAACAGGCTTAACTGCGGCGCAGAATTCAATCAAAAGGCGATCAATGCAGTTCAAACTCATCGGCCGAAACGCCAGCCGGGCAGAGCGATCAAGCGATCGGCCACCGCAAATCCGCGCGCCGCGACTGACCCTCTGGGTGCCTGCGGGGCTTGCTCTCATCGGCTCGGGATTGTGGCTGAGCTTGCTTGCAATTGCCCTATATTCCGAAGTTTTCTGAACTCTTCGGTTTGAAAGTTGACGTTAGCGTCAAAAAGCGTGGCGCGAGGGACACAGGCTCCGTAGCGTCAACATTCCGATACGCTACGTCAAAACAGAAGCGTGATTGCTTTGCACCCTTTGGATGATAGCGTCGCGCTAGGGAACCAGGACAACACGTTAGGGAAGAGGAACAATATGAAACGTGTTATGACATCTGCGGCCGTGCTCGCGCTCAGCGCCGGCATCGCTCAGGCAGGCGGGGTCGAACGCTCGACCCAATCGGTCGGCATTCTGTTCGAAAAAGGCAATTACCTCGAGCTGAACTTCGGCGCGTTCAATCCGAAAGTTTCAGGCTCGGTCAATTACGGGCCCTATGGCAGCCCGTCTTCGGGAGATATGGCTCCGGGCTACGGCACTTTCAGCTTTGGCTACAAGCAGGCGCTTGGCGACAAGTGGGATCTTGCGATCATCGTTGATCAGCCGGTAGGCGCGAAAGTGAACTATCCGGCGCAAGATGCCCCGCCCGCTGGCTATCCGGCAGGCGGCTCGAAAGCTTCGATCTACTCGACCGCCGTGACCGGCCTTGTGCGTTACAAACTGCCGAACAATTTCTCGGTCTATGGCGGTATCCGCAGCGAGAGCGTGAAAGGCAACGTCGAACTGTCGAACGGCTACACGATGACCGCCGCGCCGGATACGGCCTTCGGTTATGTGATCGGTGCGGCTTGGGAGAAACCCGAGATCGCAGCGCGTGTGGCCCTGACCTACAATTCGAAGATCAAGCACAGCTTCCGCGTCACCGAGATGGACAATCCGAGCCTGCCCTTCTCGACGACCGTGCCGGAATCCGTGAACCTCGAATTCCAGACCGGCATCGCGAAGGACACCCTGCTCATGGGCTCGGTCCGCTGGGTGCACTGGACGCAATTCGACATCACGCCCTATCTCTACAACCTGGGCACGCGGACAGAAGAAAACCCCGATGGTGAGGCACTCGTCGACTACAGCGACAACACGATCACCTACAACATCGGTGTCGGCCGCCGCTTCAGCGATCAGTGGTCCGGCGCGATCATGTTCGGCTACGAGAAGCACACTGGCAAACCGACCGGCAACCTCGGTCCTACCGATGGTTACAAATCGGTTTCGCTGGCTGCGAGCTATCAGGCAACCGACAACATCAAGGTCACGGGTGGTATCCGCTACGTCGATATCGGCGATGCGACGACCAACCCGCCGGTCAATGGCAGCTTCAGCGGCAACTCGGGCTGGGGTGCAGGCGTGCGGGTCGGGATCAGCTTCTGACCGAAAACCGCGCCACAACGATATGAAAAGCCCCGCCCTCGCGCGGGGCTTTTTCTTGACCAAAGAGCAAAATCCGGGTGGCGAAAGACGTGGACCGGGCTTATCGCTTGGCCATGAAACACACGCCCGCCCCCCTTTCGATCTCTCCGCTCGCCTGGGCACTTCTTGGCGGGCTCGCCCTGATCTGGGGCTCGTCCTTTCTGAGCAACCGCGCCGCGCTCGAGGGCGCAGGCGTCTTCACCGTCGTTTTCCTGCGCGTGCTGGGCGGCGCGATCTTGTTGTGGCTTTGGGTGAGCGTGCGGAGGCTCCCGGTGCCGCGTGATCCGCGCTATCTCGGACGGTTTCTCGTCATGGGGCTTCTCAACAACGCCATCCCCTTCTCCCTGATCGTCTGGGGGCAAAAACATATCGACAGCGGACTGGCCTCGATCCTCAACGCCTCCACCGCGATCTTCGGGGCGCTGGTCGCAGCCGTTGTCTTCACCGACGAACGGCTGAGCTCACGCAAGATCTCCGGGATTGCGATCGGGTTCGCGGGCGTCGTGGTGGCGATCGGACCAGATGCGCTGCGCGGCTTCGACCTGACATCGGCAGGTCAGCTTGCGATCCTCGGCGCGTCCCTGAGCTATGGGTTTGCCGGAACCTATGCGCGGTTCGCAATCAAGGGGTTACGGCCCGAAGTTGCAGCGGCCGGAATGCTCACGGGCGGTGCGGTCTGGACCTTGCCGATCCTTTTGATCACCGAAGGCGTTCCAAGCTTGGACTACGCGCCGTCGGTCTGGCTCGCGATGCTCTGGCTCGGCTTTGGCTGCTCGGCGCTGGCCTACCTGCTTTATTATCGCATCCTTGCGCTTGCGGGTGCGGCCAATCTGGCGCTGGTGACGCTCCTGATCCCGCCGATCGCGATCCTCGCGGGCTGGGCGGTCTATGACGAGCGCCTCGGATCGTCCGAGGCCACGGGCTTTGCGCTGCTCGCGATCGGGTTGATGATCCTCAATCGCCGTCCCCGCAATCGGATCACCCCTGCCAAAACCCCGTGACGCGCCCGCGCCCGCAGGCTAAACCGGGGCCAAAGACCAGTGAGGAACCGGATGATCTATTCCAATCGCGCAGAGTGGCTGAGCGCCGATAAGAAACGCATCGCGCTTTTCGGCATGTCCGGTCTGGGCAAGACATGGGCGGCCAATCTGCTGCGCGACGAGGGGTGGTTTCACTACTCGGTCGATTACCGCATCGGCACGCGCTACATGGGCGAATACATCGCCGACAACTTCAAGCGTGAGGCGATGAAGAACCCTTTCCTTGCCGAACTACTGCTGTCGGACTCGGTCTATATCGCCTCGAACATTACCTTCGAGAACCTCGCGCCGCTCTCGACCTATCTTGGCAAGCCCGGCGATCCGGCCAAGGGCGGCCTGCCCTTTGACGAATATCTGCACCGCCAGACCCAGCATCGCGAGGCCGAGATGGCGGCGCTGCTCGACACGAAGCATTTCATCGAGCGGGCCGAGGACATCTACGGCATCGGCAATTTCCTGTGCGATTCCGGTGGTTCGATCTGCGAGGTGGTCGATCCCGAAGACCCCGAGGACCCGATCCTCACCGCGCTGTCGCAAAACCTGCTGATGGTCTGGATCGAGGGCTCGGACGCACATACCGAGGAGTTGGTGAAACGTTTCGACCGGGCGCCGAAACCGATGTATTATCAACCCCAGTTCCTCGCCGCGAAATGGGCCGAATATCGTGACCTGAAAGGCGTCGCCGAGGACAAGGTTGATCCCGATGACTTCGTGCGCTGGACCTATGCGCAGGCGCTCGCCCATCGTCAGCCGCGCTACGCCGCGATGGCAGCAAACTGGGGGGTAAAGATCCGTGCCGAAGATCTCTACCTTGTCCGCAACGGAAAAGATTTTACATCGCTGATCGCGGATGCGCTTCCCGCTTGAGGCACGCCGCGCCCAATTTACTTGAACTTCGAGCCGCAAGAGACTGAAAAAATGCCGATCACGCTTCCTGAAAACCTCCCCGCCTTCGACATCCTGTCGCGGGAAGGCGTGATGGTGATGACGCCTGAACGCGCCATGCGTCAGGAAATCCGCCCTTTGCGCATCGGGTTGCTGAACCTGATGCCCAAAAAGATTCAGACCGAGAACCAGTTCGCCCGGCTCATCGGCGCGACCCCGATTCAGATCGACTTCCAGCTGATCCGGATCACCGACCATCAGACGCGCAACACCGCGGCCGAGCATATGGAAGAATTCTACCGTCCTTTCGAAGAGGTCGAAGCGACGGGCGAGAAGTTCGACGGGCTCGTCATCACCGGCGCCCCGATCGAACATTTGCCATTCGAGGAAGTGACTTACTGGGAGGAGCTCACGCGGATCTTCGAATGGACACAGTCGCATGTCTTCTCGACCTTCGGCGTCTGCTGGGGGGGCATGGCGATGGCCTATCACTTCCATGGCGTCAAAAAGCACATGCTCGACCACAAGGCGTTCGGCTGCTTCCGCCACCGCAATTGCGCGCCCGCCTCGCCCTATCTGCGTGGCTTCTCCGACGATCTGCTGATCCCAGTCAGCCGCTGGACCGAGATGAAGCGCGACGAGCTGGAGGCGGCGGGCATGGTGACCTTGTTGCATTCGGACGAAACCGGCCCGTGCCTGGTTGAGGACCGCGCCCATCGCGCGCTCTATATCTTCAACCACTTCGAATATGACAGCGGGACCCTGAAGGAAGAATACGATCGCGACGTGGCGGCGGGGAAACCGATCAACGTGCCGCTGAATTACTACCCCGAGGACGATCCGAGCCGGGTGCCCACGAACCGGTGGAAGAGCCATGCCCACCTGCTCTACGGCAATTGGATCAACGAGATCTACCAGGGAACGCCTTATGATCTGGAAGAGATTGGCCGCTAGTATCGCCCTCATCGCCCTCGCGCTTGGCGGGGCCACCTGGAGCGTCGCCTCCTGGCGCGCAAGCCGCGCCGAGGCCGCCTACCCGCCTGACGGGATCTTCGTCGAGATCGACGGCCAGCGCGTGCATATGGTCGTCATGGGCGATCAGGGACCGGATCTGGTGCTGATCCACGGCGCATCGGGCTCGGCACGCGCGCTCACCTTCGATCTCGCGCCGGAGCTGGCGAAGCGCTATCGGGTCTTCGTGCCCGACCGGCCCGGTTTCGGCTGGTCCGACCCGTTGGAGGGCGACACGATCACCGCGCAGGCCGAACTTCTGCAACGTGCCGTGGCCGAGGCAGGCGCACGCGACCCGATCGTGCTCGGGCATTCCTACGGCGGCGCGGTCGCCATTGCCTGGGCGGTGACCCGGCCCGACACGCTCTCGGGGCTGGTGCCGGTCGCGGCCCCGTCGCAGACCTGGGACGACCCGCTGCCGACGCTCTACCAGATCACGTCACCCGCTTTGGGTCAGGCGATCGCGGTGCCGCTGATTTCTGCCTGGACGCCGCCCGATCTCTTGCGCTCCGAGGTCGCCTCGGTCTTCGAACCGCAAGAGATGCCCGCGGGCTATGCGGAGTGGTTTGGCCCAGCTATGACGCTGCGCGCCCAGACGATGCGGGTGAACGCCCGCCAGCGCGCGTCGCTCAAATCCGAGATCGCTGCGCTGATGCCGAACTATCCCGCCCTTGATCTGCCGGTGATCTCGCTGCATGGCTCCGCCGACACGATCGTGGGCGAGCAGATCCATGCCATCCCCTTCACCCGCCAGGTGCCGGGGGCCGAGCTGGTCTCGCTGCCGGGGCTGGGCCATATGCTGCCGCAGGTCGCGCTGGAGGAAACCGTGGACGCCGTCGACCGCGTCGCCGCCCGCATAGAAAACGACTGACCACGCGGGCGCATGGTGAAATCAAGTGCGCCATCCATCCCCTTCTTCTTGATTTAAATATCTCCGCCGGAGGCTTCCGACACCGGCCAGAGGCGCGGCGTGCCGACATCTTGCACCGGTCGCACCCCCGTCCCATACTGCGCCAAACGAGGAGACGGCGATGGCCAAGGACAAGAACGACCCCCCTTTCGAGATCCCCTTCGTCGGCGATATCACGAAATTCCTCGAGGCCGAGGCGCCGCAGGAGATCCGCGATGCGATCACAAAGGCGGACAAGGATGATATTCTCTCGAAATCATACCCTTACAACGAAGAGCTAAAGCGCAAGAAATACGACCGCCACATGGAGGCGCTTCAGGTCGAGCTGGTCAAGATGTTCTGGGACATCAAGGAGACAGGCAAGCGGCTCGCGGTGATTTTCGAGGGCCGTGACGCGGCTGGCAAGGGCGGCACGATCGGGCGGATGCGGCAGAACCTCAACCCGCGCTCGGCCTATGTCGTGGCGCTGCCCAAACCCACCGAGACCGAAGCCACGCAATGGTATTTCCAGCGCTATGTGGATTGGTTGCCCGCGGCGGGCCAAATCGCGATGTTCGACCGCTCCTGGTATAACCGGGGCGTTGTCGAACATGTCTTCGGCTTCTGCACGCCCCAGCAACGCGAGCATTTCTTCCACCAGCTCCCCGACTTCGAAAAGATGCTGGTCGAGGACGGGGTGACGCTGGTCAAGCTCTGGCTCAATGTCGACCGCGCCGAACAACTGCGCCGGTTCCTGGCGCGAGAGAGCGATCCGCTCAAGCAATGGAAACTGAGCTGGATCGATGTCGAGGGGCTCAAGCGTTGGGACGCCTATTCCGACGCGATCCAGGAGACGCTGGAGCGATCGAACAGCAAACAGGCGCCCTGGACGGTGATCCGCTCGGATGACAAGAAACGCGCTCGGATCGCGGCGATCCAGACGGTGCTGAACGCGGTCGATTACGCCCGCAAGGACAAGGACGCGATCGGCGAGATCGACGACAAGATCTGCGGTGGCATCGACGTTCTGAATGTCTAAGCAAGGGTATCACCACGGCAATCTGCGCCAGGCGCTGGTAAGCGCCGCGCTCAAGCTCATCGAAGAGAAGGGGCCGACCGGCTTCACCCTTTCCGAGGCCGCGAAAAGCGCGGGCGTCACTCCGGCAGCGGTCTATCGCCATTTCGCAGGGCGCGAGGATCTGATCGCGGAATGCGCGCGTCAGGGCTACATGATCTTCGGCGACTTGCTGGAACATGCCTGGCACGAAGGGAAGCCCTCGGCATTGGCGGCCTTTTCGTCGGTCGGGCGGGCCTATCTGGCTTTCGCGAAGAAATATCCCGGCCACTACATGGCGATGTTCGAAAGTGGCATCTCGCCCAATCGCTCGCCCGAACTGTCCGCTGTCGCCGCGAAATCGAGCGCCGCGATGGAGCGGGCGACCCGCGCATTGATGGAACATGTGCCGCCGGAAAAACGCCCACCCGCCGCGATGGTCGCCGCCCATGTCTGGGCGATGAGCCATGGCGTGGTCGAGCTTTACGCGCGCGAGGGCAACCGCTCGCCCTTCGCGCCCGAGGATCTACTGGAAAGCGGGATCGGGGTCTATCTGCGCGGGCTGGGGCTGATCAAGCCGGACTGACGCAGTCGAGGCAAAGGGGGGCGAGATGCGCTTCGTTCTGACAATCATCCTGATGCTCTGGGCCGGGCTTGCGAGCGCCGAGCCCTACCCCGCCTATCAGAGCCTCGGGGTCAATGATTTCGCCAAGGTGCTGACGGCTGCCGAGGTCAAATCGCTCGATGCCAAGCTTGGCGACTTGCGCGACAAGACGGGGATCGAGTTCACCGTGCTCACCCTGCCCTCGCGCTCCGATTACGATCCCTCGCCGACGCTGGAAAGCTTCGCGACGCGGCTCTTCAACGGCTGGGGGATCGGCAATGCCGAGCGCAATGACGGCATCCTGCTGATGGTTCTGGTTCAGGATCGCGAGGTGCGCATCGAGCTCGGCTCCGGCTACAGCCCCGAATATGACATCCCGGCCCAAGACATCATCCGCACCGCAATCCTGCCCGCTTTTCGCGATGGCGATCTGCCGGGGGGCATTGCCGCGGGCAGCGACGAGATCATTTCCCGGATCGCAGATCGCTGGGCCCAGGGACTGCCGCCGACGGCAACGGCCAAAAGCTCCGAAGGGCTTTTCGACACGATCCTGCGCTATGTCGTGTATCTTTTCTTCGGCGCGGCTGCCGTGCTGATCTTGCTGGGTCAGCGACTGCGCGGACGTTTCAAGCGCTGTCCGAATTGCGGCCATCGCGGCCTCGATACCTCGCGCGAAGTCACGACGCCAGCCACACGGACCACGACCGGACAGGGGGTCTGGATCAGCCGCTGCCCGCAATGCGGCTGGACCGGCCGCGAGAGTTTCACGACGCCTGCGCGCGGCCGCTCCTCTGGCGGCAGTTTCGGCGGCGGCCGTTCCTCGGGAGGCGGTGCCAGCGGGCGCTGGTAGGCGCAAAGAAAACGGGCGGTGGCCACAACAGCCCCCGCCCGCTCATCACGTCGTCAGATCACGTGGATCAGAACTTGTAGGACGCCGTCAGCGCGAGCGTCGTGGTGTTCAGATCATTCGTGGTGCCGTCGAAATTGTTCCCGATGCGATGATCGAGTTCACCACCAACCGACCACTTGTCGTTGAGGGCATATTTCATACCCAGACCGACCAGCGGAACGGTGTCCGAGTAGCTGCTGCCACCCACTTCGGCATCGACATAGGACGCGCCGAGCGTGCCGTAGAACAGCATGTTCTGATAGGGAAGACCGCCGATTGCCTTGAGGTCGGTCATGCTCTTGACCTTGGCAGTGGTCGGGACGTCGCCGCTGATCGTCTCTTTCAGGTTCGCGGCGTTATAGGCCAGCTCGCCACCGAGGACGAAATTGCCGAAATCCTTGAGGTAGCCGCCGTGGATACCGCCCACGACACCATCGGCCTCGATCGCGTCCTGCGCCTTGCCGTAGCCCAGCTGGGCACCGCCATAGAAGCCGCTCCAGTTGTAGTTGGCCGGAGCAACAACGACCGGTGCGGGGGTCACGACCGCCTCGGTCTGCGGAGCGGTATACCCGCCCGCCAGCGCCGCCGTGCCGGTCAGCGCCAGAATGCTCGAAGTCACGATAATCCGTTTCATGTTTCTCTCTCCTGTCTGAGGGTTCATCCCTCGTTCGAGATGTTTGGATCAGATCCGTTGCACGGACCTATGCTTCCTAAATTCACAGTCAATGCACCCGGTTCCGAGGCTCGGCGGGGACTTGCCGAAACGTGATCATTCCAGCGCTTTTCTGCGCATGTGAAAGCCTCTGCAATGACTGGACAAAAGACTGCGCGAGAGAGATTATTGAACATATGTTCATTTCCGGGAGGATCACATGGAGTTGACGGCACTCAGGGCGGTGGTGACAGGCGGGGCCTCAGGTCTCGGCGCGGCAACGGCGCGCCATCTCGCCGAGTCGGGGGCAAAGGTCACGATTTTCGACCGTGACCGCGCTCAGGGCGAAACGATGGCGGGCGAGATCGGCGCGACCTTCGCCGAGGTCGACGTGACCTCCGAGGAGAGCGTCGCGGCCGGTATCGCCGTGGCGGTCGCGGCGATGGGCGGAATCGACGCGCTGGTCAATTGCGCGGGCATCGCCACGGGTGAACGCGTGGTGGGGCGTGACGGTCCGCACCGGCTCGAGAGCTTCCGGCGCACGATCGACATCAACCTCGTCGGCTCATTCAACGTGCTGCGCCTTGCCGCCGCCGAGATGGCAAAAAACGAGGGCCCCGAGCGCGGCGCGATCATCAACACCGCTTCCATCGCTGCATTCGACGGGCAGAAGGGCCAGGCCGCCTACGCAGCCTCCAAGGGCGGTATCGCAGGGATGACCCTGCCGCTCGCGCGCGATCTGGCGACGCAAGGCGTGCGCGTCTGCGCCATCGCGCCGGGGATATTCGGCACCCCGATGATGAAAGGACTGCCGCAGGAGGTGCAGGACAGCCTCGCCGCCGAAGTCACCTTCCCCAAGCGCCTCGGCGAGCCCTCCGAATATGCGGAACTCGCCGGATTCATCATCCGCTCGGGCTATCTCAACGGCGAGGTGATCCGCCTCGACGGCGCACTGCGGATGCGCTGACTCCTGCGAAAACGCTTCGCGCGCGTGCTTGCAAAAAATTTCCGAAAAACGGGTTGCAAGCTACCGCGCGGGGCGATAAATCCCGCTCTACCAAAAACGACCACCGATGCGGAGAGGTGCCGGAGCGGTCGAACGGGGCGGTCTCGAAAACCGTTGTGGGTGTGAGCCCACCCAGGGTTCGAATCCCTGTCTCTCCGCCACTTCCCCTGTTCAAGTTCTGGCCGATCATGTGACTGGCTCAGCACGGCGAGTCCGATGTCGTTGCGGCGGGAAAATTGCCCCCTTGCCACATTCCACGGATCTTCGCGGTTTCAACCGCATCGCGTTGCAACTGAAACGGGCATCGTGACAGGCATCGCTATCGCCTTAGGAGCCCGTCGATCACATTCCCTCGTGCACCCCCTGCCTCACGCCCACCATAGTTTGCGTATCGTCCAATTTTCGCGCATTTAGCCATTTCACGTCGGCGGGATCTCGCGCGCGCGCCTGGAGCATCACAATTTCGCCTCAAAACCGGCCGAATTGCTCGCTAGGGTTGCGGAAAACGCGAGAGGCGACGACGATGATCAGGCAGCTCCTTTTGGCGAGTCTCATGCTCATGCCCATGCAATCGAATGCGGCGCGGATCGGCGTCGGGGCCTGGGAAAACGCCAGCTACACGATGATCAACTGGATCGAGAACGCCCCGGCGGTGAGCTGGTATTACAATTGGCGTCCCGACCAGATGTGGAGCAAGTCGAACGCACAGCGCTCAGTCGAATTCGTGCCGATGATCCGCGACGTCGGGGACGTGAACGCCAAGATCGTCTCGGACACGCCAGTGCGTACCCTTCTTGGCTTCAACGAGCCCGACAATGCAGACAAGTCCGCCGGCAGCGCGATCTCGGTTGCGACCGCGGTCAAGCTCTGGCCCAAACTCGAGAAGCGCGGGCTGCGGCTCGGAAGCCCCGCCACGACCCAAGGCCAGACCCTCGGGGCCAATTCCTGGCAGCGACGCTTCATGGATCAGGTCGAAGCGCGCGGGATGCGGGTCGATTTCATGGCCGTCCATTACTACTCGACCAATGGCAATGTGGCCGAGTTCAAGCGCTGGCTGCAAAAGGTCCATGCCGAATACAAGCGTCCGATCTGGGTGACCGAATTCGCCTATGTCGACTGGAACCGGCCAAGCAATGTGAATTATGCGCAGAACGCCGCCTTCGCAGAGGCCGCGATCGAGATGATGGAGGGGCTGCCCTTCGTCGAGCGTCACGCATGGTATGCCGCCAATCCCTATCAGTGGAACGGGCGCCAGCCGCAGATCAATCTGGTCAATGACAAGCTCGAACCGACGCCCGTGGGCTATGCGTTCGATCGGACCGTGTCGCGCATCGGACGCAAGCGCAGCCAGTAAAGGGTAACCCGCGCGTCCCCTTCCCCCATCCCTGAACATCCAACGCATTGCGCAGGCGCAATGACGGACCATGCGCGTCTGTCTGTGTCACAGAAAGGAGGGAATGGTGGGCGATGAGGGATTTGAACCCCCGACATCATCGATGTGAACGATGCGCTCTACCGCTGAGCTAATCGCCCTCCGTGGCGGGCGTTTTAGCGTCCCTCCCCGGCGTCCGCAAGAGGGTTTTCATCGCTTTTTTCATCCGCCACGCTCGGGGCGTCCGCCCCCGGTTTGCGCTTGAGTTTCACCACGAGAATTTCATCTCCGTTCTTTTCGAACTGGCGGTTGATCTTGAGCTTGCCGAGCGGCGGCACGTCGATCTCTTCGCCCTCGGAAAGTGCCTTGCCGAGCACGTTCAGCACCGTGTCGGTCATGGCGCGCGCCTCGCCCTTCTTCACGCCGGCCTCGACCATCACACGCTCCACGAAAGTTTTCTTCCGCAGGACCAGTTTGGGCTCGGGCGCGGGTTCGGAGGCGGGCGTGAGCATCGCGGCAGAGCGCGGCGCAGGGGCGGGTTTCGCGGCGGTCGAACGGGTCTTGCGACTCTTGGCCATGAAGGCTCCTTTTTCGATGTGATGCGAAGAGGTTAGACGGGATAGCCGCGGGATGCAAAGCGCGGCGCCTTCGATCCGCCCTTGGCGCGGGGCGACCAACCCCGGGCCGCGCCCGATCCTCCCCCTGGGAGGGCACATTGGCGATGACATCGCGGGTTCGAGCGACCTGTGAGCTTTTGAGATATAGCGATGACCGCGAGCAGAGCGAAGCGCCCAGCCGAGGCTCGGGCGCGGCCCTAATCACTGACTTAGGATCGCGCTGCCAACACAGAAAAACGCCCGCCGCGTTTCCGCAGCGGGCGTTCCAATGTCGCTCGGGACCGGGATCAGTGCGCGGTGGCGCCCTGCCCGTCCGGTTTCGCGGCAGCAGCGGCGGCAGCCGCGGCTTCCTCGGCCTCTTCGTCCCAATGAACCGGCTCGGGCTGACGCACCAGCGCGCGGGCCAGAACTTCTTTCACGTGGGTGACGGGCACGATCTCGAGCCCCTCTTTCACGTTGTCGGGGATCTCGGCGAGGTCCTTCTCGTTCTCCTCGGGGATGAAGACGGTCTTGATGCCACCGCGCAGCGCGGCCAGCAGCTTCTCCTTCAGCCCGCCGATCGGCATCGCATTGCCACGCAGGGACACTTCGCCGGTCATGGCGATATCCTTGCGCACCGGAATACCGGTCAGCACCGAGACGATCGAGGTCACCATCGCCAGACCCGCCGAGGGGCCGTCCTTCGGGGTCGCCCCGTCCGGCACATGGACGTGGATGTCCCATTTCTCGAAGCGCGGCGGCTTGATGCCGAATTCGGGCGCGACCGAGCGGACATAGCTCGACGCGGCGTCGATCGATTCCTTCATCACGTCGCCCAGCTTGCCGGTGGTCTTCATCCGGCCCTTGCCCGGCAGGCGCAGTGCCTCGATCTGAAGCAGGTCGCCGCCAACGGAGGTCCAGGCGAGACCCGTCACCACGCCGACCTGGTCTTCCTTCTCGGCCAGACCGTAGCGATGGCGCTTCACGCCGAGATAGTCGCCAACCTTTTCCTCGTCGATGGTGATCGACTTGATCTCGCCCTTCGACTTGATGATCTCGGTCACCGCCTTGCGCGCAAGCTTGGCGATCTCGCGTTCGAGGTTCCGCACGCCCGCCTCGCGGGTGTAGTAGCGGATCACATCGGTCAGCGCGCCATCGGTGATCGCGGTTTCACCCTTCTTGAGCCCATGCGACTTGATCTGCTTGGGGATCAGGTGCTGTTTCGCGATCTCGCGCTTCTCGTCCTCGGTGTAGCCCGCGAGCGAGATGATCTCCATCCGGTCCAGCAGCGGGCCCGGCATGTTGTAGGAGTTCGCCGTGGTCAGGAACATGACGTTCGACAGGTCATATTCCACCTCGAGGTAGTGATCCACGAAAGTCGCGTTCTGCTCGGGGTCGAGCACTTCCAGCATCGCCGAAGCCGGATCGCCACGGAAGTCCTGCCCCATCTTGTCGATCTCGTCCAAGAGGATGAGCGGGTTCGTGGTCTTGGCCTTTTTCAGCGCCTGGATGATCTTGCCCGGCATCGAACCGATATAGGTCCGGCGGTGGCCGCGGATCTCGGATTCGTCGCGCACGCCGCCCAGCGAGATGCGGATGAACTCGCGCCCCGTGGCTTTCGCGACCGAACGGCCGAGCGAGGTTTTACCCACGCCGGGCGGACCGACGAGGCAGAGGATCGGGCCCTTCAGCTTGGCCGAGCGCGCCTGCACCGCGAGATACTCGACGATGCGTTCCTTGACCTTCTCGAGCCCGTAGTGATCGGCGTTGAGGATCTCCTCGGCCTTGAGCAGATCCTTCTTCACGCGGCTTTTAACGCCCCACGGGATCGACAGCATCCAGTCGAGATAGTTGCGCACGACGGTGGCTTCCGCCGACATCGGCGACATCGACTTGAGCTTCTTCAGCTCGGCATCGGCCTTCTCGCGCGCCTCTTTCGACAGCTTCGTCGCCTCGATGCGCGCTTCCAGCTCGGCAATCTCGTTCTGGCCATCTTCGCCATCGCCGAGTTCCTTCTGAATGGCCTTCATCTGCTCATTCAGGTAGTACTCGCGCTGGGTCTTCTCCATCTGCGTTTTCACGCGCGACTTGATCTTCTTCTCGACCTGGAGAACCGAAACCTCACCCTGCATCAGCCCATAGACTTTCTCAAGCCGTTCCGACACGTCGAGCGTCTCCAGAAGTTCCTGCTTCTGCTCGACCTCGAGGCCCAGATGGCCCGAGACGAGGTCGGCGAGCTTGTCGGCTTCGGTGGCGTCCGCCACGGCCGAAAGCGCCTCTTCGGGGATGTTCTTCTTGATCTTCGCGTAACGCTCGAACTCCTCGGCAACCGAGCGCAGCAGCGCACGGATCGTATCCGTGTCGCCCTCGGTCTCGATCAGAGCTTCGGCTTCGGCTTCGAAATAGTTCTCGTTCGGGACAAAATCGGTGATGCGCACGCGGCTCTTGCCCTCGACGAGCACTTTCACGGTGCCATCGGGCAGTTTGAGCAGTTGCAGCACATTGGCGAGCACGCCCACGCGGAATATCCCGTCGGTATCGGGGTCGTCCTGCGACGGGTCGATCTGGCTCGCGAGCAAGATCTGACGGTCCTCGGCCATCACCTCTTCAAGCGCACGCACGGATTTCTCGCGCCCGACGAAGAGCGGCACGATCATGTGGGGGAAGACCACGATGTCGCGCAGCGGCAGGACCGGATGGGTGACTGAGGTGAATTCGGTCATCGGCGTTCCTTTTCTGGCAGAAGGGTCCGGCCCCGATTTTCGGCAGCCACGTCCCTTCCCTGTTCGACCCAATATCTAGGAGGCGTATGGCGCCCATTCAACTAGGCCATGTCACTCACCCGTCACAATGCGCGCGCCACGCACGGGTCGCAAGAGCAGATCGGGAGATCGGTGAAAGGCATTTCGAAGGGACGCGCAGAGGAGTGATGCGAAGGCGTGGCTCAACGCGGCAGGATCATCTCCGCCATCAAGCCGCCAAGCCGTTCGGAATGCCCGAGTTTCAGCGATCCACCATGGCTGCGCAGGATATCGGCCGCGATCGAGAGCCCCAGACCCACGCCCTGACCGCGATCCTGATTGCGTGCGGGATCAAGACGCGTGAAGGGGCGCAGCGCCTCTTCGCGCCGCTCGGGCGGGATGCCAGGCCCGTCATCATGCACCGCGATTCGCCATCCCGTCTTGCCGATCGAAACCGTCACTTCCGCGCGCTCGCCATAGCGATTGGCATTGCCGATCAGATTCTCGAAGGCGCGGCGCAGCGCATCGGGCCGGAAAGTCGCGGTCTCGTTGCCCTCGCAGCCGATCAATGTGACCTTGTGGCCCGTACGCTGTGCATCCTCGACCACGCCGCGCACGAAGCCGCAGATCTCCAGCGTCTCGGGATCTCCTTGCGTCGCGCCTTCGCGCGCGAAGTCCAGGAACGCATCGACGAGGCGGCCCATTTCGTCCACATCTCGCTCCATCGCCTCGACATCCGGGCTTTCAGGCATCATCGACAGGGCCAGCCGGAGCCGGGTCAGCGGCGTGCGCAGATCATGGCTCACCCCCGAGAGCATCAGCGTGCGTTGCTCGATCTGGCGTTCGATCCGCGCGCGCATGTCGAGGAAGGCCGAGCCGGCCGAGCGCACCTCCGTCGCCCCCGAGACCCGATAATCCACGTTGCGTCCCTTGCCGAAGGCTTCGGCCGCACGCGCCAATCGGCGGATCGGGCGGAGCTGGTTGCGCAGGAAGAGATAGGCGATCAGCGTCATCAGGATCGAGACGAAAACCATCAGCACCAGAAGCTGATGCGGGTTCGAGGCCGAGACACGGCCGCGCGGAAAAACGATCGACAGGAGGCCCTTCGGCGTCTCGAGCGCGACCGCGACCTTGTTGTCGTCGCTCACCAGATCGATTGACCGGATCGCAGGAAGGTTCTCGTGCAGGGTCGAGAGAACGACGATCCCGGTCAGATCGAGAAACTTGCGCCGGTCACCGCGACTTTTCGCCACCGCGACGGGTGCAGGGAGCGTGGTGACGAAGCCAAGCGCCTCATCGAGCTCGGCCAAGCGCACCCGCGCCGCCTCGGTCGTCTGCGCGCGCGTGACCACCTGATCGAGCAAAACGATCTCGCGCACCATGCCTTCGGTCATCTGCCGGGTGACACGCTCGAAATGGCGCTGGATAAAGACGACCGAGACAACGAGCTGGATCGTGACAACCGGCAAAATGAGGATCAGCGCGGCCCGCCCGTAGAGCCCGCGCGGCATCACCTGTTTGAGCCAGCGAAAATTCATGCCAGAACCCTAGCGTCGGCCAAAGCGGAGGGAAAGATGGAAGAACTTGAGCCGGGGCTGCGCCGGATCGTGGCACCCAATCCTTCGCCAATGACCTATACCGGCACCTGCACCTACGTGATCGGCACCGGCGCGGTTGCCGTGGTCGATCCCGGCCCGGCAGATCCGACACATCTTCAGGCGATTCTCGACGGGCTCGCACGGGGCGAACGCATCAGCCATATCCTCGTGACCCATGCGCATCTCGATCACTCCCCCGGCGCGCGACTTCTGGCAGAGGCAACCGGAGCCCCGGTCCTCGCCTTTGGTCCCCCTGAAGCCGGGCGGTCTCCGGTGATGGCCGAGCTCGCTTCGGCCGGCATGGCGGGTGGCGGAGAAGGCGTCGATCACGGATTTCGCCCCGATGCCCTGCTCGGCGATGAAGAGACGTTGTCGCATGGCGACTGGCGGGTCACTGCGCTGCATACGCCGGGCCATTTCTGCAATCATTTGAGCTTCGTTCTGGAGGATGCTGTACTCACTGGTGACGTGGTGATGGGGTGGTCTTCAACGCTGATCTCTCCCCCGGACGGCGACCTTGCCGATTATTACCGCTCGCTCGCGCGGATCGAAGCACGCGATCCCCGCATTCTCTATCCCGGTCACGGCGCGCCCGTTTTCGACCCGCACAGGCTGATCGCAGAGCAGCGCGCCCATCGCGAGGCCCGCAGCGCCCAGATCCTCGAAAATCTGCGAAAATCCCCTGCAACGCCGCAGGCGCTCACCCGCATGATCTACACCGAGATCCCGCCTGCCCTGCTGCCCGCGGCCGAACGCAACGTCTTCGCCCATCTTGTTGAAATGACGCAACAAACCTTGGTTTCCCCTGTCCCACACCTGCATCCCGAGGCCCTGTTTTCGCTGACGTGACGAAAGGATGAATTTTTTCGCACGAACCCTCTGGACAACCCAATTCGAGCTTTCTATACACCCCCTCGTGTTCCGGCGTAGCTCAGCGGTAGAGCAGTTGACTGTTAATCAATTGGTCGTAG
>NZ_AUND01000035.1 GCF_000714535.1 Thioclava pacifica DSM 10166
AGCCGGCAACGGCAGCTTGTTACTGAGAAGCTGATCAAACTTGGTCATTTAGAGGAAGTAAAAGTCGTAACAAGGTTTCCGTAGGTGAACCTGCGGAAGGATCATTAATGAACTTTGAACTGCTTGTGGCTCTTGGGCTGTTGCTGACGAGGACCTTCACGGGTTCTTCGTACGTGCACGTCTGGGGTTGCAGCTTTCTTCGTCCACCTGTGCACACTCTGTAGGTCTGGATACCCCATTGGAAGGGTGCGCTTTTTGCGCTCCCTTTGCCTTCCAGGCCTATGTCTTACAAACACTATAGTATGTAACGAATGTCATTGATTATTGGACTTCACTGTCCTTTAAACTAAATACAACTTTCAACAACGG
>NZ_AUND01000036.1 GCF_000714535.1 Thioclava pacifica DSM 10166
GTCATCATTGGTTTCGCCAGTCCGCACACGCACGGCCTGGGCGACATCGAGCACGAAGATCTTGCCGTCGCCGATCTTGTCAGTCTTGGCGGCCTTGGTGATCGTCGCGATCACCTCGTCGACGAGCCCGTCGGCCACGACGATCTCGAGTTTCACCTTCGGCACGAAGTTCACGGCATATTCCGCGCCGCGATAGATTTCGGTGTGCCCCGACTGCGCGCCGAAGCCCTTGATCTCGGTAACCATCATTCCGCGCACGCCGATGGTGGTGAG
>NZ_AUND01000037.1 GCF_000714535.1 Thioclava pacifica DSM 10166
GTGCCGATCATCGCGATTTTCATGAAAATTTACTATCCAATGGTTTAACTGTTCTGGTTCAAATCGGACTTGAGCGCCTCAATCTCCGCCTTCAAAGCCTCAAACTCCGCCATCTTCCTCGCCAAGAACCGCTGCGTAATCGCCGCTTTCTCCGCCACCCCTTTCGGCGTCAGCAGATAGGCATAGCGCCTCTTGTCCTCGGCCGCCCTGAAATTCCCGAGCTTTACGAAGCCCTTCTCC
>NZ_AUND01000038.1 GCF_000714535.1 Thioclava pacifica DSM 10166
GATGGCGACGCGCTGGCGCTGACCGCCCGAAAGCTGGCCGGGCCGACGATCGAGATAGTCGCCAAGGTTGAGAACCTTCGCCGCCGCCTCCACGCGCTTGTCGATCTCGGCCTGGTCGAACTTCGCCATCTTCAGCGGGAAGGCGATGTTCTTGCGCACCGACATATGCGGGTAGAGCGCATAGCTCTGGAACACCATGGCGAGGCGGCGCTTGGCTGGCACAAGCCCGGTCGCATCGGTGCCGTCGATCGCGATCGTGCCGCTCGAGACATCCTCGAGCCCCGCGATCAGGCGCAGAAGCGTTGACTTGCCGCACCCCGATGGGCCGACGAAGACGACGAACTCGCCATCGTTGATCTCCAGATCGAGCGGCGGAATGACCTCGACCTCGCCGAATTTCTTGGTGACCTTGGAAAGGGTGATCTGTCCCATGTCGCGCCCCTTATTTCACCGCGCCGAAGGTCAGGCCGCGGACAAGCTGTTTCTGAGAGAACCACCCCAGGATCAGGATCGGCGCGATGGCCATCATGGAGGCGGCGGAGAGTTTGGCGTAGAAAAGGCCCTCGGGGCTGGAATAGGAGGCGATGAAAGCCGTGAGCGGTGCTGCATTCGCAGCCGTCAGGTTCAGCGTCCAGAAGGCCTCGTTCCAGGCGAGGATGACGTTCAGCAGAAGCGTCGAAGCGATCCCCGGCACCGCCATCGGCGTCAGGATATGGATCACCTCTTCGCGCAGGCCCGCGCCATCCATGCGGGCAGCTTCAAGGATCTCGCCGGGGATTTCCTTGAAGTAGGTGTAGAGCATCCAGACGATGATCGGTAGGTTGATCAAAGTCAGGATGATCACCAGACCCGTGCGCGTATCCATCAATCCGGTGTTCTTGAAGAGCAGGAAGATCGGGATCAGCACGCCCACCGGCGGCAGCATCTTGGTCGAGAGCATCCACATCAGAACGTCCTTGGTCCGCTTGCCGGGCACGAAAGCCATCGACCAGGCGGCGGGGATCGCGATGATCAGACCGAGCACGGTCGAGCCGACCGAGATCACCACCGAGTTCATGAAATGCAGGAAGTAGTCCGAGCGCTCATTGACCTCGATGTAGTTCTCCAGCGTCCAGTTGAAGAAGAGGAAATGCGGCGGTGTGGCAACGGCCTCTCCTTCGGTCTTGAACGAGGTCAGGAAGGTCCAGAGGATCGGGAAGAAGATCAGGAAAGCCATAGCCCAGGCGAGGGCGGTCACGATCACGCGGCGGCGGGTGGAAACTCTGCGAGCCATGAAACCCTCCTCACGCGTCGAGGTTCTTGCCGATCATCCGCATCAGGAAGATCGCAACGATATTGGCGAGGATGACGGCGATGATGCCGCCGGCGGAGCCGCCGCCCACGTCGAACTGCAACAGCGACTGGGCGTAGACGAGATAAGTCAGGTTGGTCGAGGCCGTTCCGGGCCCGCCATTCGTCGTGACCAGGATCTCGGCGAAGACCGAGAGCAGGAAGATCGTCTGGATCAGGATGACGACGGTGGTCGCGCGCGCCAGATGCGGCACGGTGATGTGGATGAAGCGCGAGATCGCTCCGGCCCCGTCCATCTCGGCGGCTTCCATCTGTTCGCTATCAAGCGATTGCAGCGCGGTCAGCAGGATCAGCGTCGAGAAGGGCAGCCATTGCCAGGCCACGATCAGGATGACCGAGAACAGCGGCGCATGGGCGAGGAAATCGAAGGGCGGCAGCCCGAGCGAGGTCGCGATCCAGCCGAACAGTCCGTTCACCGGGTTCATGAACATGTTCTTCCAGACCAGCGCCGAGACGGTGGGCATGACGAAGAAGGGGGCGATCACCAGGACCCTGACGATCCCCTGTCCCCAGATCGGCTGATCGAGGAGCAGCGCCAGCAGCGTACCGCCGACCGTGGTGATGAGGAGGACGCCCCCGACCAGCACCAGCGTATTGACCAACGCGGTGGTGAAGGCGGGATCGGTGAGGAAGTACTTGTAATTGTCGAAGCCGATGAAGTTATGCGCGCCCGGCATCAACAGATTGTAGTTGAGGAACGAGAAGTAGATCGTCATCGACAGCGGGACGATCATCCAGCCCAGCAGCAGCAGGACTGCTGGCGAGATCATCAGTCGCGAAGCGGCGCGTGAGTGCTTGGTGGCCATCTCCCCCTCCCTAGTTTGACGGCAGAATTTGGTGGCGGGGCCGGTGTGGGGCGGCCCCGCCGGGGTGGGCGGCTTACTTGATGTAGCCAGCCTTCTTCATTTCGCGCTCGGTCAGGGCTTGCGCGTTTTGCAGCGCCTGATCGGCCGAGATCTGTCCCGCGAGGGCCGCCGAGAACTGCTGGCCAACGGCGGTGCCGATCGCCTGGAACTCGGGGATCGCGACGAATTGCACGCCGGTATAGGGCACCTCCTGTACCGAGGGGTTCTTCGGATCAGCCGCATTGATCGACTTCAGCGTCAGATCCGCAAAGGGGGCCGCGCTGGTGTAGTCGGGGTTCTCGTAGAGCGAGGTACGCGTGCCCGGGGGCACATTCGCCCAACCTTCTTTCGAGGCGACGAGCGCGGTGTATTCCTTCGAGGTGGCCCATTCGATGAAGGTCTTTGCGGCCTCTTCCTTCTGGGTGCCCGCCGGGATCGCCAGCGTCCAGGCCCAGAGCCAGTTGCCGTTCTTCGCCACGCCGTCCTTGTGCGGGGCCATCGCGAAGCCGACCTGATCGGCGACTTTGCTGTCCTTGGGGTTGGTCACGAAGGAGGCGGCGACGGTCGCGTCCATCCACATGCCGCACTTGCCCTGCTGGAACAGCGCCAGGTTCTCGTTGAAGCCGTTCGACGAGGCGCCTGGCGGGCCGTATTCGTTCATCAGGGTCAGGTAGGTGGTCAGCGTGTCCTTCCACTCCGGCGTGTTAAACTGCGGGTTCCAGTCCATGTCGAACCAGCGGCCGCCCATCGAGTTGTCCATCGCCGAAAGGAAAGCCATGTTCTCGCCCCAGCCGGCCTTGCCGCGCAGGCAGATGCCGTAGATGCCCGCTTCCTTGTCGGTCATCGCGGCGGCGGCTTTCTCGATGTCGCCCCAGGTCGGGTCCTCGGGCATGGTGAGCCCGGCCTTCTCCATCAGATCCTTGCGATACATGGTGAAGGAGCTCTCGCCGTAGAAGGGCAGGGCGTAGAGATGGTCGTCCAGCGTCAGGCCCGAGCGGATCGCCGGAAGCAGGTCGTTCACGTCATAGCTGTCGGGCAGGTCGTCGAGCGGCACGAGCCAGCCCTGCTTGCCCCAGATCGGAACCTCGTAGGTGCCGATGGTCATCACGTCATACTGACCGGCCTTGGTCGCCACGTCCGTCGTCACCTTCTGGCGCAGGACGTTCTCTTCCATGGTGACCCAGTTCACCTTGATGTCGGGATGCGCGGCGTAGAAGTCGTCCATCAGCCCCTGCATACGGATCATGTCGCCGTTGTTCACGGTCGCGACGGTGATGGTGGTCTCTGCCATTGCGCCGCCGGCAGCCAAGCCGAGGACGCACGCGCCCGCGAGCGCGTGAAACTTCATTGTCATGTTTCTCCTCCCAAAGAATCCGGGCAATTGCTCGGTATGTGGGCGGATGCTCACTCATGCGCGATTTTCTGTCAACTCCCTTTTCGAGAGCATTTCGTATTCCGCGGGGGAAAGATCAGGCGAGCAGCGCCTCGACGGTCTCTTCAGATGTCACCAACCCGTTGAGCAGACGGCCCTTTAGCGCCGCGCGCAGGGGGGTGACCTTTTCGGGGCCGGCGGCGATGCCGATTGTGTGAGCGCCCTCCCGACCTCCCGGACGCAAGCCGCCGACGCGCCGCGACAGGCGGCTTTCAAGGTAGCGCCCCTCAGAATCGAAGCACCAGGAGGCGATCTCGCCCACCGCACCAAGGGCGCGCTCCTCGCGCAGATCCTCGGCCGAGATGAACCCGTCGACGTAAAGTGGTGCGCTCTCGGTCATCTGGCCGACACCGACGAAGGTCACATCGGCCTCCGCCGCGAGCAGCGCCACGATCTTGAGCTGCGGCAGCGCATAGAAACTGCGCCGGATTTCGGGGTCATCGAGCAGCACTGGCAGCGGCATCGGGTAGTGGCGCGCGTTCAGTTTGTCGGCCGCACGCATGATCACGTCATAATTCGAGGCGGTCCCATCAGGAGAGATGTTGCCGATTAGCGAAACGAGCTTGTGATGCTCACAGTTGATCTTCGGCAATTCCTCGACCATCGCACGCAGCGCGCGCCCGGTGCCAAGCGCGATCGTCTGCGGTTCGGGCTGGCGCAGGAACCGCTCCATCACGCTCGCCGCGACGGGGGCGATGGCATGTGTCGGATCGGCGCCCTCACCCAAGCGCGGGGCGACACGGACGGTTTTCAGGTCAAAGCGCCGTTTCAGTTCGGCCTCAAGCGCGAGGCATCCCGCGATCCGATGCTCCAGCCGGACATGGATCAAACCCTCCGTCATCGCCTTGGATACAAGGCGCTGGGCGCGTTGGCGTGACACGCCAAGCTCGGTTGCGATCTGATCCTGGGTCAGCCCGCCGACATAATAGAGCCAGGCCGCACGCGCGGCTTCGTCGGTCGCGCTTTCCTCGGGATCGGACAGGGGCTTTTTCATCAGCGGGCGGTTTCCTTCACTAGCAGCTCCGGAAATTGCACGAAAAAGCGCGAAAAGCCATCGAGTGTTGTTTCGGGGCGTGGCATGTCTTCGGGCAAACGCAGGTCGATCATGTGGCTGCCGCCGGTGAAATGGCACAGTCGCATCCCGGCAGCGTGTCCTGCGCGAAGGCCCATCAGGCTGTCCTCGATCACCAGGCAACGCGCCGGTTCGGCGCCCATCTCGGCCGCAGCATGAAGGAAGAGATCTGGAGCGGGTTTGCCATTGGCGACCTGCGAGGCGGTGAAAACGCGAGGCCCGAAGGCTTCGGAAAGCCCTGTGAGCTGCAGCGAGCGCGTGACGCGCGCTGGGCTCGAAGAAGTTGCGGCGCAAAACGGCACCGCAAGGCGTTCCAATACATCGGCGACCCCCGGCATGATTGTCAGATCACGTTCGAAGGCGGCCAAGAGCCGGGCGCGGTAATCGGCCTCGAACTGGTCGGGCAGGGTGATGCCAAACTCTTCGCGCACGCGCTGAAGCACCACCGGATAGCTGCGCCCGAGAAAGTTCCGGGCGACGAACCCCATGTCGATCTCGATGCCATGTTCGGCCAGTTCGGCAATCAGCATCCGCGCGCTGATCACCTCGCTGTCGATCAGCACCCCATCGCAATCGAAGATCACGAGATCGATCGCTGCCCGCATTTCCGCTTTCCCTCGATGCCTCTGTGCTGTGAGCAAGTTATCGCAAGGATGAGCAATTTCTCAAGCATCACGTATGACCTGCCCAGAGGGCGGGCCGCCCGGCCGGCTCGTTGCAAGCCGCGCCTGCTGCGCGATGATCGGTGTCAGGAAATTTTTGCCTCGGCCTTGAGCGCGCTGGCCAGCGAGCGGAAACGCGACTCGGCCACCTCGCCAAACAGCGCCGTGCCGCGCTTGGTCAGCTTCAGTTCCAGAACGCCCTTCTTGGCCGAATATTTCAGCTCGCCCGCATCGTCGGGGCTGTGGGTCGCGAACATCGAGCCGAAACGCATCGCCTTGCCGAGCACTTCCGCTTCCTGAATCTCCTCGTCGCTCAGAAGCGGCAGGAAGGGCTCCAGCCGCGAGCCGCTGCGCGAGTTCTTGTAGCGGTGAA
Organism: Thioclava pacifica DSM 10166; assembly: GCF_000714535.1. Classification (GTDB taxonomy): domain Bacteria; phylum Pseudomonadota; class Alphaproteobacteria; order Rhodobacterales; family Rhodobacteraceae; genus Thioclava; species Thioclava pacifica. The sequence goes on from NZ_AUND01000038.1 coordinate 5,735, forward strand.
GAAGGGTCACGCCGAGCCAGATCCGTTCCGCATGGCTCATCGCGGAATAGTTCGCGCGGGTGACGTTCTCGAAACAAGCCTCGGCGCGGTAATCCGGATGGGTACGCCATGTCGTGTCATGTAGCAGGCAGGCCGCGCGCACGAGCCGGAATTTCTCGGGGGGCAGCGGGCCGAAGATCGGCTCGATGAAGGCGTGCAGCTTCTTGCCGAAGCCGGGCATTCGGCTCATCACCCGCTCGGTATGACGCGCGGCTTCGACCAGCGGGTCACGGCGGCGCAGGCGTTCGGGCATTTGCTCATACAGCAGCCCTTCGCGGATCCCGTAGGCGGAAACGTCGATTTCCTTCGGGCCGAAAGTGTCGATCAGCTCGCGAAGAACCTGCGTTGCAAGCGGCACCAGGTCCATCCGCGCCGAGGACGTGCCCGTCTTGGCCCGCAGCTTTTCGTTGTCGGATTTGGCGATCCAGTCGATCGTCTCCATCACCCCGTCCGGGTCCATCCGGTATTCGTGCAGCACCAGCAGCGGATAGCCGCGTCGTTCCATGTCGAGCCGCGCGATCGCCCGCCACGACCCGCCCACAAGATAGATGCGTTCGTGGCTGGTGCCGACCTGTGCGGCGAGCTCGGCCATCGTCGCCTGGATATGCGCGGTGACGGCTTTCTTGCCGCCCTCGATCTGTTGCAGGCGGAACGGGCCCAGCTGTGAAGTGGCGCGGCGCCAGACCTTGCCGGCGCGGATCTCGGCCAGCTCCATCGAGTTGCCGCCGATATCGCAAACGAGCCCTTCGGCCTCGGGCCAGCCCAGCAGCACGCCCTGTGCCGAGAGCCGTGCCTCTTCGATCCCGTCGATCACATGGACCTTGAGCCCGGTCTCTTTCTCGATCTGCGCGTGATATTCCGGGCCGTCCTTGGCATCGCGCATCGCGGCGGTCGCGACGCAGGTGAGCGGGCCGATATCCATTCCATCAGCCAGCGCCGCGAAGCGTTTGAGTGCGACAAGACCGCGTGCGCGCCCCTCGGGATTGAGCCGGCCGGTCTCGGCCAGTCCCTGACCAAGGCCCGCCATGACCTTCTCGTTGAAGAAATAGGCAGGGCTTCGCGCCGCGCCGTCGAACACCACCATCCGGATCGAGTTGGACCCGATATCGACAACGCCGACGCGCGAAAGCGCGCGCACGGAGGGGTCGTCGAAGAGCGGCTGGCCAAAGGGATCCCAATCGTCGCCATCAGCAAGTTCCAGCGGCGCCTTGTTTTTCGTCATCGAGCCTGTCCGAGTGAGTCGTCCGCCCCCACGCTAGGGCTAGTCGAAGCTATGGGCAAGTTTCGGAACGTCCTGTGCCCCTGCGGAACCCCGGCCCGAAAGCGACGGGTACTCCATGAAGAAGCGGTGGCAGGAAAAGAGATCCTCCTTGCCCTCGGGCAGGTGGCGGATGAACTTTCCATCGGGTTGCAGGATCCAGCTCTGCGCCTCGTCGGCCATGTTCGCGGACATGATCTGGCCCACGATCTGCGCTTTCACCGTGGGGTTCTTCGCCTCGATCAGCGTCTCGACCCGGCGGTTGAGGTTGCGCCCCATCCAGTCAGCCGAGGAGAAGAACACCCGCGCCTCATCCGAGGGCAGGCTGTGGCCATTGCCGAAACAGACGATGCGTGAATGTTCGAGGAAGCGCCCGACGATGGATTTCACGCGGATATTTTCGGACAGCCCCTTGATGCCGGGGCGGATGCCGCAGATGCCGCGGATCACGAGCGAGATTTTCACCCCCGCCTGGCTCGCGGCATAAAGCGCGTCAATCACCTCGGATTCGATCAGCGAGTTCATTTTCGCCCAGATCTCGGCGGGTTTGCCCTGACGCGCATTCTCGGCCTCGCGTGCGATCAGCTCCAGAAGGCGCGGCTTCAGGGAGATCGGCGAGATCGCGAGATTTTCCAGCCCTTCGGGTTGCACATAGCCGGACAGGTAATTGAACACCTTCGTGGCATCGCGACCGAGGGCTGCATCGCAGGTGAAGAAGCTCAGGTCCGTGTAGATCTTCGCGGTGATCGGGTGGTAGTTGCCCGTGCCGTAATGGGTATAGGTCACGAGCTGGTCGCCCTCTCGGCGCACCACGGTCGAGATCTTGGCATGGGTCTTGTAGTTGATGAAGCCGTAGACGACATGCGCGCCCGAGCGCTCCAGTCGGCGCGACTGGCGGATGTTCGCGGCCTCGTCGAAGCGCGCTTTCAGCTCGACAAGTGCGGTCACCGACTTGCCGTTCTCGGCCGCCTCGCACAGTGAGGACACCACGGGGCTGTCTTTCGAGGTCCGGTAAAGCGTCTGCTTGATCGCCAGCACGTTGGGGTCGTTGGCCGCCTGATCGAGGAAACGTACCACCAGATCGAAGGTCTCGTAGGGGTGGTGAAGCAGAATATCCTTCTGCTTGATCGCGGCGAACATGTCGCCCTCGTGATCCTGCACACGTTCGGGGACGCGCGGGGTGAAGGGCGGCCAGAGCAGGTCGGGACGTTCGCCCAGCACCAGTTCTTTCACATCGGCGATGCCGACGAGGCCTTTCTCCTGGACCACGTCCTCGGGGGCGACATGCAGCTCGCGCATGACGAGGGCTTGCAGATCCTCGGGGGCACCGGCCGAGACCGACATGCGGATGACCTGGCCACGGCGGCGGCGCTTGAGCGCAGTTTCGAACTCGCGCACGAGGTCTTCGGCCTCGTCCTCGACTTCCAGATCGCTGTCGCGCAGCACCCGGAACGAGCAAGAGCCCACATCCTTGTAGCCCGGAAAGAGCGAGCCGAGGTGCAGCATCAGGAGCTGTTCGAGCGGCAGGAAGCGCGCTTCGCCCGGCAGGCGCACGAAACGGTCGATCTGCTGCGGGATCGGCAGCAGGGCTTGCAGGCGCCGATGATCATTGTCGCGCTCCAGCTCCAGCGCGAGGCAGAAGCCCGTATTGGGGATGAAGGGGAAGGGGTGCGCCGGGTCGATCGCCAGCGGCGAGAGCACCGGGAAGACCTTGTTGAGAAAGTGATCCGAAAGGAAATCAAGATCGCGCTTGGTCAGGCGCGAGCGTGACACGACATGGATGCCTTCGCGTTCCATCTCGCGCTTGAGTGCCGACCACGTCGCCTGCTGCGTATCCATCAGGCGGCGTGCATTCGCGTTGATCTTCTCGAGCTGATCCGCGGGCGAAAGCCCGTCATCGGAAGGGTTCACGTTCCCTTCGCGCACCAGCTCCATCAGGCCCGCGACGCGCACGGTGTAGAATTCGTCGAGGTTGGTGGCCGAGATCGACAGGAACCGCACCCGTTCCAGCAGGGGCACCCGCGGATTGCGCGCCTCTTCCAGTACTCGCCAGTTGAAGGCGAGCCAGCTCAGTTCGCGGTTGAAGAAACGCCCCGGTCCGGTGATCTCCGCCTCGGGCAGCGTGATCGGGGTGGGGAAGGGCGACTTGAGAAAATCGGCTTGTGTCATGGCGCGCTTATCGTTGGAGTTTGTAATGCCTGAATGACAGTTTGCGCGGCTCAGTCGAGACTGTCCAGCACCTCCGCGGCAAGCCTCTGCGTGATTGCGCGGCGCTGGGCGAGCGCCTGCCGATCCAGCGCGGCCACGAGCCTGCGCGCAGTGGCAAGCGAACGGTCCATCCGCGTCACCAGCCAGGGGATCAGAGTGGGCGGCACCGTCAACTGCCGGTCCGCGAACAGCTTGACCAGAACGGCGGCCAGAAGCGCGTCGTCGGGGGGCGTGATGCGCACGGTGGCAGTCGCTTCCATCCGGCTGATCAGGTCGGGCAGGCTCATGCCCCAGTCGCGCGGCGGGGTCTGCGCGGTCAGCAGCATCCGCCCGCCCTCGGCCTGCATCAGGTTGTGCAGGTGAAAGAGCGCGCGCTGGCCTGCCTCGCTCTCGGCGATGGCGGGCGCATCCTCGATCACGGCGGCTCCTTGAGCGACAAGGGCCGGTGCCATCTCTTCGTTCAGCGCATGGGCGGGCAGGATCGCCGCCTCATGCTCATCGGCCCAGATTGCGGCGAGATGGGTCTTGCCCGCACCTTCGGGGCCGATCAGGATCATCCGTCCCAGCGGCCAGGTCTCGGGGCTGTCCAGTGTCGTCACCGCCAGCGCATTGGCGGGGGAGATGAAGAAGTCCTCACGCCCCTGCGCCGATCGCAGGTGCAGCGGGAAGGTCAACTGCTCGGCCATTCTCAGGTCTCGTTATCGCCGTTCTCAATCACGCCCGTCACCTCTCCGGTCGCCTCGTTGATCAGGCCGGGCGGCGCGTCATAGGGCGGATTTCGCCCCGACACGCCACGATAGAGCGCTCCTTGCAGATATTGATCGATGAAGAAACGCGCAACCACCCCGATCACCGCCGCGACCGGCACCGCGACCAGCATGCCGACGAACCCGAAAAGCGTGCCGAAGGCCGAGAGCGCAAAGATCAGCCAGAGCGGATGAAGGCCGACGGATTCCCCGACCAGTTTCGGGGTGACGAAATTACCCTCGAGGAATTGCCCAAGCGCGAAGATGCCCGCGACGATCCCGATATTGAGCCACTCGCCCCAGAACTGGAACAGCGCGAGCCCGATCGCGAGCGAACCGCCGATGATCGCGCCGATGTAAGGAATGAAAGTCAGCGCCCCCGCGACCGAGCCCACCAGCAGCCCGAAATCGAGCCCCGCCGCCATCAGCGCCACCGCGTAGAACGTGCCGAGCACGAGGCAGACCGTGACCTGTCCGCGCACGAAGCCAGACAGCACCCGGTCGATATCGCGTGCGATGTGGCGGATCGTGGCGACATGGTCCCGCGGCAGCCAGCCGTCGATCTTGGCGACCATCCGGTCCCAGTCGAGCAGCATGTAGAAGGTGACCACCGGCACGACGACGATGAAGACGACGATATTCACCACCGTCATCGCAGAGCTCAGGAGTGTCGCCGCAAGCTCCCCGCCGCGGGATTTGATCGCATCGCCGAGGCTGTTGAGCGTGTCGTTGACCACCGAGTTCTGAAGCAGGTCCGGGAAGCGCTCATTGAGGAAAGTCTGAAAAGACCGCAACAGATCCGGGGCGAGCGCGATGAGCTGGCCGAGCTGGCGCACCAGCATCGGCACCACGGCAAGCGCCAGAACGACAAAAATCAGAACCGCCACCAGAGCAATGATCGCCGTGGAGGTCGCGCGCGACAGGCCGAGCTTTTCCAGCCGGTCGGCCAGCGGGTCGAGAAAATAGGCGATCGCGCCGCCCATGATGAAGGGCAAGATCACATTGCCCAGCCACCACAGCGAGAGCACCAGCACCAGCGTGGCGACGGTCCAATAGGTGATCTGCTGGCGAACGGGCAGGGCCATTGCGGCTCCTTTGCGAGAAGGCGTTATCCTAACGTGGCGAAATAGGGGGGGAAATCAAGGGGTGAGCCGCGTCTGGGAGTTGCTTTGGGAATGTGACGACAGCCGTGCGGTCCGGCGGGAAAAACCTGGCGCGGCCCGATGCTGGTCGCCCCGGGTCAGATTGCCGTTTGATCCGCAGCCCCTCACGCCCATGCATCTTGCCCAATCCCCCCATTTCCTCTAGGCCAAGCGCAACATACGACATCAACGCTCAAAGGACCGCCATGCGCCTGTCCCGCTACTTTCTCCCCGTTCTGAAAGAAACGCCCGCCGAGGCGCAGATCGCCTCGCACCGCCTGATGCTGCGTGCGGGCATGATCAAGCAGCAGCAGGCCGGGATCTATTCCTGGCTGCCGATGGGCTACAAGGTGCTCAAGCGGATTGAGCAGATCGTGCATGAAGAGCAGATCCGCGCGGGCCATATTCCGCTCCTGATGCCGACGCTCCAGCCCGCGACGCTGTGGCAGGAATCGGGCCGGTACGACGCCTACGGCCCCGAGATGCTGCGCATCAAGGATCGCCATGATCGCGACATGCTCTACGGTCCCACCAACGAAGAGATGATCACCGACATCTTCCGCTCCCATGTGGAAAGCTACAAGTCGCTGCCGCTGACGCTCTACCACATCCAGTGGAAATTCCGCGACGAGGTGCGTCCGCGTTTCGGCGTGATGCGCGGCCGCGAATTCCTGATGAAGGACGGCTACAATTTCGACCTGACCAAGGAAGACGCGCTGCACGCCTATAACCGCCACATGGTCAGCTACCTGCGCACCTATGAGCGCATGGGGCTCACCGCGATCCCGATGCGCGCCGATAGCGGCCCGATCGGCGGCGACGATACGCATGAATTCCTGGTTCTCGCCGATACGGGCGAGTCGGAAGTGTTCTACGATGCCAAGGTGCCCGAGCTGAAACTGGGCAAGCGCGCCGTCGATTACGACAATCGCGAGGAGGTTGCGGGCATCTGCGAGGAGTTCACCACCCTTTACGCCCGCACCGACGAGACCCATGACGAGGCGCTCTTCAACGAGATCCCCGAGGAGCGTCGCAAGGTCGGCCGCGGCATCGAGGTCGGGCAGATCTTCTATTTCGGCACCAAATATTCCGAGCCGATGGGCGCGACCGTGAACACCCCCGATCAGGGCAAGGTGCCGGTCCATATGGGCTCGCACGGGATCGGCGTGAGCCGTCTCGTCGGCGCGCTGATCGAGGCGAACCACGACGAGAAGGGCATTATCTGGCCCGAGGGCGTGACGCCGTTCCACATAGGCATCGTCAACCTCAAGCAGGGCGATGTGAGCTGTGATTCCGCCTGCGAGGCGCTCTATCGCGCCTTCGTCGAACATGGGCTCGAGCCGCTTTATGACGACCGCGAGGAACGCGCAGGCGCGAAATTCGCGACGATGGACCTGATCGGTCTGCCCTGGCGCATCACCGTCGGCCCGCGCGGGATCGCGGCGAACAAGGTGGAACTCACCTGCCGCCGCACCGGCGAGAGCGAGGAGATGTCGGCGGAAGAGGCGGTCGAGAAGGTCGCGGGGATCTATGCGGCGCTTTGATCCGATCGCGGCACTTGTCTCGGGGCTCCTGCTTGCGGGGGCCGCGCAGGCGGGCGATCTGGTTGCCTGGTCCGACGCGGATCTGGGGATTTCCGCGCAGGTGCCGCAAGGCTGGGTCTCGGACACGATGCCGGGCGGCGGGGTGCTGTTCGCGGCGCCCGGCATCGACCCGCACAAGGCGCCCCATGTGGCTCTGCGCGCCCATGCCGACAAAGGCTCGGACCTCGGCGCGGCGCATGATCAGCTGCTGCGCTCGATCCTGCTCGATGGCGACAAGGTGCTGAGTGACGAACAGGGCGAGGCCGGTTTCACGATCCGCTCGCAGGATGCTTTCGGAAAGGTGACGCTGCACAAGACCGAAAGGCTCGATTGCGCGAGCGGTGCGCTGCTCGCGTCGCTGCAAACTGACTATCCGGCCGAGATGGCGGCGGAGATGGAGCCGCTTCTGGCTCCGGTTCCGGGCTCTTTGAGCTGCCGCTGAGGGGGCTCTGCCCCCGCCCTTCGGGCCCCCCGAGATATTTTCGTCAAGAAGAAGGGGGGCGCGGTTTTGCGCAGGGCCGATGGCGCGCCCTTGACCTTTGGGGGCGCTCGGGCCAGCTTGCGCCGAATTTTGGTGGATGGAGCCGATGGCCGCACGCACTGCCCCGTTTTCCCGTTTCGAGTTCGTGATCGCCTGGCGCTACCTGCGCGCGCGCCGCGCCGAAGGCGGTGTCTCGGTGATGACCTGGATTTCGCTTATCGGCATCACGCTCGGCGTGGCCGCGCTGATCGCGACGCTCGCGGTGCGCGCGGGCTTTCGCGCAGAGTTCGTCGGCACGATCGTCGGCTCGAACCCGCAGATCACCGTTTATTCCGCGCCGACCGAGGTGGTGGAGGGATCCGGGGTCTATTCGCGTCTGATCCGCGATTACGCGGAGCGCACCGAGCGCATCAAGGCAATCCCCGGCGTGGTCAGCGCGGCCCCCGCGGTGCGCGGTCAGGCGATGGTGAGTTTCGGGGAGCGCTCGAACGTGGCCGATGTTTACGGCCTGGCCCTGAGTGACCTGAAGAATATTCCCAATATCGCCCATTCCGACGACGCACAGGGCGATATCGACGATTTCGGCGAAGGCATCGCGATGGGGATCGGCATGGCGCGGGATCTCGGCGTCTCTGTCGGTGACACGATCAAGCTGATCTCGCCCAATGGCGCGAAGACGCCACTTGGGACGAGCCCGCGGGTCAATGCTTACAAGGTGGTCTATATCTTCTCGGCGGGGCGCTACGACATCGACCAGACGCGGCTCTACATGCCCTTCCGCGAGGCGCAGAGCTATTTCAACCGCGAGGGCGGGGCGGATGAGATTGACGTGGATGTGACCGATCCTGAAAAAGTCGAAAACTGGGAGACTGCGATCAGCGATGCGAGCGGGCCGGGAACCCTGCTGTGGACCTGGAAGGATGCCTCGGGGAGTTTCCTGCGTGCGCTCACGGTCGAGGATAACGTGATGTTCATCATCCTGTCGATCCTCGTGCTGATCGCCTCGATGAACATCACCTCGGGGCTGATCATGCTGGTGAAGAACAAGGGGCGCGATATCGGCATCCTGCGCACGATGGGGCTCAGCCAGGGCTCGATCCTGCGGGTCTTCTTCCTGTGCGGGGCGTTCACTGGGGTGATCGGCACGCTGGCGGGGCTGACGCTGGGCGTGCTGTTCGCGCTCAATATCGACAGCATCATGAGCTTCGTGAACTGGCTCAACGGCGGCGGGGTCTGGGATCCCTCGATCCGGGGTATCTATTACCTGCCCGCGAAGCTGCAGCTTTGGGACGTGATCAAGGCGGTATCGCTGTCGCTGGTGCTGAGCTTCGTGGTGACGATCTTCCCCGCGCGGCGGGCGGCACGGATGAACCCGGTGGAGGCGCTGCGCTATGAGTGATGTGCTGATCTGCGAAGGCATCGCGAAGAGCTACAACCGGGGCAAGCCGAACGAGATCACGGTGCTCAAAGGGCTCGATCTGACGATCCCGAAGGGCCAGGTGACCGCGCTGGTCGCGCCCTCGGGAGCGGGCAAGTCGACGCTGCTGCATATCGCGGGGCTTCTGGACACGCCCGATGCGGGGCGCGTGGTGATCGACGGCGAGGACCTGACTGGCGCACGCGATGGCAAGCGTACGGCGGCGCGGCGCGAGAAGCTGGGCTTCGTCTACCAGTTCCACCACCTGCTGCCGGAGTTCTCGGCGGCCGAGAACATTATCCTGCCGCAGCTCGCGAATGGTGCTGGGCGGGCCGATGCCGAGGCGCGCGCGGCGGATCTTCTGGGGCGCGTGGGACTGTCAGCGCGCATGGATCACCGCCCTTCGGCGCTCTCGGGTGGCGAGCAGCAGCGCGTGGCCTTCTGCCGGGCGCTGGCCAACGCCCCGAGCCTGCTGCTGGCCGACGAGCCGACGGGCAACCTCGATCCCGCGACCTCGGATACGGTCTTCGACGTGCTGATGGGGCTGGTGCGCGAGACCGGGCTCTCGGCACTGATCGCGACGCATAACATGGAGCTGGCCGCGAAGATGGATCGCGTGCTGCGGCTCGAGAATGGCGCTTTGACGGAGGGGTAAATGATCGTCTTTGGGATTTCGACCTGTGACACGGTGCGCAAGGCGCGCAAGGCGCTGGAAGCGGCGGGGCGCGACGTGGAATTCCGCGACGTGCGCGCCGAGCCCCTGACGGCTGAAGAGATCGCCGAGTTCGAGACGGCCTTCGGCGACAAGATCGTCAACCGCGCCTCGACCACCTGGCGGGGGCTCAGCGACGAGGAGCGCGCCGCCCCGATCGCCGATCTGCTGAGCGGCCATCCCGCGCTGATGAAGCGCCCGGTGATCCGCGAGGGCGACAAGCTCACATTGGGCTGGACGAAACCTGTGCAGGCCGAATGGCTCTGAGCGTCTGAGACGCTCAAATACAAACGACCCGCGCGGAGAGCGCGGGTCGTTCGGGTCAAACCTGTGTCAACCGCTCAGAGCAGTTGCAGATCCGAAGCCGAGGCGCGACCGTCGCGGCCCGACTGGAGCTCGTACGACACTTTCTGGTTGTCGGCGAGTTCCTTGAGGCCCGCGCGCTCGACCGCCGAGATGTGCACGAACACATCCTTGCCGCCTTCGTCGGGGGCGATGAAACCGTAGCCCTTGGTGGAATTGAACCATTTCACGGTGCCAGTGGCCATACCGTCTTCTCCTTCGTAGTCTCCCGGGGGCGAGATTGCCGCCGGGCCGTGCAGCCAGTGTCTTTCGGGTCTTCCGGCTGCCTTTTAAAGAAGCGAGGCGGTAGGAAAGTCTGCGAAACACGCTTATCGAGTCTCGCTGAGTTTCGCAAAAATGCAATGACATTCCGTGAGGGGCGCAACCCCCTCACAGGCCTGTGAAATTTGGCGATCCGCCTGTTTTTGCGGCAATTATCCGCGCAGGTCGGGCGGGGTCGATTCGGCCACCAGTTCGGTCACGATTTCATCAAGCGCGACCGTCGCGGTGCGGGTGTCGCCGAGCTTGCGAACGGAGACCGTGCGCTCCTCGACCTCTTTCATCCCGATCGCGAAGATATAGGGGACCTTGCCGAGCGAATGCTCGCGGACCTTGTAGTTGATCTTCTCGTTGCGCGTGTCGGCCTCGGCGCGGATGCCCGCGGCGCGCAGCTTCGCGGTCACTTCCAGAACGTAATCGTCCGCATCCGAGACGATCGAAGCCACGACCACCTGACGCGGGGCGAGCCAGAGCGGCATCTTGCCCGCGTGGCTCTCGATCAAGATGCCGATGAAGCGCTCGAACGAGCCCAGAACGGCGCGGTGCAGCATGACGGGGCGGTGACGCTCGCCATCCGAGCCGACGTAATCCGCGTCCAGCCGCTCGGGCAGGTTGGTGTCGACCTGCAAGGTGCCGCATTGCCAGTCGCGCCCGATCGCGTCGGTCAGCACGAATTCCAGCTTCGGCCCGTAGAAGGCGCCTTCGCCCTCGAAGATCTCGTAATCGTAACCAGCCGCTTTGCAGGCATTGCCGAGCGCGGCTTCGGTATAGTCCCAGCTCTCATCGGAGCCGATGCGCTTTTCGGGGCGGGTCGATAGCTTGATGCGCCAGTCGGTGAAGCCCAGATCGGCATAGATGCCCGACAGGAAGGTGATGAACTTTTCGGTTTCCGCCTCGATCTGATCCTCGGTGCAGAAGATATGCGCGTCGTCCTGCGTGAAGCCGCGCACGCGCATGATGCCATGCAGCGCGCCCGAGGGCTCGTAACGTGCGCAGGAGCCGAACTCGGCCATGCGCAGCGGCAGGTCGCGGTAGCTTTTCACACCCTGGTTGAAGATCTGCACGTGGCACGGGCAGTTCATCGGCTTGAGCGCGTTGACCGTCTTCTCGCGGGCGTGCTCTTCGTCAACTTCGACGATGAACATGTTCTCCTGGTAGTTCTCCCAGTGGCCCGAGGCTTCCCAGAGCTTGCGGTTCACGACCTGCGGGGTGTTCACCTCGACATAGCCGTCCTCGCGCTGCTTGCGGCGCATGTAGTCCTGAAGCGCGGTGTAGATGGTCCAGCCATTGGGGTGCCAGAAGATCTGGCCCGGCGCCTCTTCCTGCATGTGGAACAGGTCCATCTCGCGGCCGAGCTTGCGGTGGTCGCGCTTGGCGGCCTCCTCCATCATCGTGACCCAGGCGTTGAGGTCCTTCTTGGTCTTGAAGGCCACGCCGTAGATGCGCTGCAGCATCGGGCGGCTCGAGTCGCCCAGCCAATAGGCGCCCGCGACATGGGTCAGCTTGAACGCATCCGCCGGAACCTGACCGGTATGCTGCAGGTGCGGGCCACGGCAGAGATCCTGCCAGTTCCCGTGCCAATACATCCGGATGTCCTCGCCTGCCGGGATGCGGTTGATCAGCTCGACCTTGTAGGGCTCGTCGGTGGCCAGGTAATGGTCGATCGCGTGTTTGCGGCTCCAGACCTCGGTCTTGACGGTGTCGCGTGCGTTGATGATCTCACGCATCTTCTTCTCGATCGCGCCGAGGTCTTCGGGGGTGAAGGGCTCCTCGCGGTCGAAATCGTAGAACCAGCCATTGTCGCGTACCGGGCCGATCGTGACCTTCACGCCGGGGTAAAGCTCCTGCACGGCGCGGGCCATGATATGGGCGAGGTCGTGGCGGATCAGCTCGAGCGCGGGGCCGTCATCGGCCATCGTGTTGATCGCGATCTGCGCATCCTCATGGATCGGCCATTGCAGATCCCAATGCGCGCCATTGACCTGCGCGGAGATCGCTTTCTTCGCAAGCGACGGCGCAATCGAGGCAGCCACTTCGGCCGGCGTCACGCCCGCGTCATAGGAACGCGCATTGCCATCGGGAAAGGTGAGGGAGATCTGGGACATGTCGTCCTCCTCGTCGGTTTGGCGCCCACGGAACGCCCGGTTGCGGGATATATGTTGTGCCCATGCCTTTTGCGCGGGGGAGGCGCGGCTGTCAATGGGGCGGGCAGGGTGGAGATGTCGCAGGGGGCGCGGCCCCCGTCACCGAAAGGCGGCAAACGAAGATCGAACAGGAACGACCGCCTGAATCGTCACTCGGTTAGCCCTGGCACCGGCAGCCCCGCGGATTGCCACAGCAGCACGAAATTCAGCCCCAGCACCACCGTGGCGCCCAAGACGGCGAGCCACAGGATTGGCCCACGCACTGCGAACTGTCCCATGATATCGGGGCGCCGGGCAAAGATCAGCAGCGCCACCATCGGGACGGGCAGGGCGATCGACAGCACCACCTGACTCATCACCAGCGCCTCGGTCGTGTTCACGCCGAGCCAGACCACGGCAAAGGCGGGGGCCATGGTGATCACTCGGCGCAGCCAGACCGGGATTCGACGGCGGATGAAGCCTTGCATGATCATCTGTCCCGCCATCGTGCCGACGACCGAGGAGGAAATCCCCGAGGCGATCAGCGAGGTCAGGAAGGCGGCGGCGGCAAATCCCCCCAGAAGCGGCGTCAGCGTATGATAGGCGGTCTCGATTTCGGCCACCTCGGCGTGGCCCTGATGGAAGGCCGATGCCGCCATGATCACCATCGCCATGTTCACCATGCCCGCGACCGCAAGCGCGATGATCACCTCGCGGTTCGAGAAGCTCACCAACCGCGCCTTTTGCGCCGCATCGCTGGTCAAGGCGCGGTTCTGCGTCAGGCCCGAATGCAGGAAAATCGCGTGGGGCATGACGGTGGCCCCGATGATCCCCACGGCGATCGTCAGCGCGCGGGCATCGGGCATTGCGGGCGTGGTCAGCCCCGCAACGGCACTGCCCCAATCCACCGGCGCCACGAACATCTCCGCCAGGTAGCAGGCCCCGATCAGGGCCACGAGCGCGCCGATCACGATCTCCATTGGCCGGAACCCCCCGCGCTCGAGCATCAGGATCGCGTAGGTGACCACTGCCGTGACCCCCATTCCCCAGATCAACGGCCAGCCGAACAGGAGCGACAGCCCCAGTGCGCCGCCCAGAAACTCCGCAAGATCTGTCGCCATCGCGGCAATCTCCGAGACGATCCACATCGCGATCGTGACGGGTTTCGAAAAATTCTCCCGTGACAGCTCGGCAAGGTTCTTTCCGGTGACGATGCCGACCCGCGCAGAAATCCCCTGAAACAGCATCGCGATCAGGTTCGCGGCCAGCACCACCCACAGCAGCTTGTAGCCATAGCCAGCACCCGCCTCGATATTCGTCGCGTAGTTGCCCGGATCCATATAGGCCACCGAGGCGATCACGGCCGGGCCGAAGAACAGCCACATCGCCCCGCGTCGGCGCGACCCGGAGAGCACCTCGGCCATGGCCGAGCGCGTCCTTTCGCTCATTCCCTGTCCTGCGGTGCCGCTCATCGTCCGGGCCTTTCCTTGCTGCGCTTGCGAAATGTAGCCTTGGCTACAAACTTCGCAAGGGGCTAAATTGCGTTGACTTGGCAGGACTGCCCGCGTCATCCTTTCCCTTGGCTTCCCGCAGGCGCTGCGCTATGCGGGCCGCCCCCGTATCCCGCACCCGGCGAGGCAGGAGCGATGACCGAAACCGACCCCTCTCAGATCAAGGGCTTCAACCGCGCCCGCGAACGCGCCGCCCGCGCGTTGCTGGAGGATTATGTCGAGATGATCGCCGATCTGGCCGCCGAGTTTGGCGAGGCGCGGATCACCGAGATCGCGGCGCGCCTCGGCGTGGCCCATCCGACCGCGACCAAGGCAGTGGCGCGGCTCAAGCGCGAGGGGCTGGCGGTTTCGCGCCCGTATCGAGGTGTCTTTCTGACCGAAGCCGGTGAGGCGCTGGCCGAGCAGGTCCGCGCACGTCACCGCACGGTGGTGGCGCTGCTGCGTGCCGTTGGCGTGCCTGAAGATCTGGCCGAGCTTGATGCCGAAGGGATCGAGCACCACGTCTCGACGCGCACACTCAAGGCGTTCGAGGCTTTTCTTGCCTCACAGGGCGGCGAAAAGGGCTGAGAGGCGTTCGGCCTCGCCCGCAAGCCCCCAGGGCGGGTTCACGACGAACATGCCCGAGCCGATCATACCATGGCCTTCGCGCGCGGGCGGAAAACGCACCTCATGGCTCAGCGCGTCAGGGAACGCGCGGCGCAGGGCCGCGACCATCCCGTCCTGAGCGCCCGAGGTCAGAATCGGGTACCAAAGCGCGATGATCCCGACATTCCACTTCTTCGCGATCTGCCCGATCAGCTTCGGCATCGCGACATAGTCGGATTTCTCCTCGAAACTTGGATCGATCAGCATCAGGCCGCGGCGCGGGGTAGGGGGCGTGAGCGCCAGCGCCATCTCGCGCCCGTCCGCCTTGTGCACGGTGATCTTGCGCCCCACGGCCTGACGCAGCGCAGAGAATTCCTGCGGATGCAACTCGCAGAGCTGGATCGAGTCGATGTCGCGTAGCAGCGCCTTCGCCACCAGCGGCGAGCCCGGATAGGCCTGCGGTCCATGCTCGGCCCGTACCGTTGCAAGTGCCCGAATATAGGGGTGATCGGGCGCAAACCAGCCCATTCCCTCGATCCGGGCGATCCCCGCCGCCGCTTCTCCTGTCTTCACCGCTTCCGCCGCGTCCAGCGCATAAAGTCCACGCCCGGCATGGGTTTCGAGATAGCTCAGCGGCTTGTCCTTGCGCGTGAGATAATCGAGCGCCGAGGCCAGCAAGGCATGCTTGTGCACATCGGCAAGATTTCCGGCGTGATAGGCGTGTTGATAGGACAGCATCGGCAGGTCTCCTTGCCCCTCTTCCTGCCTCGTGGGGCGCGCAAGGGCAATCCCGAACCTAAGCCTGTTCTTCTTGATCCAAATATCTCGGGGGGCGCCGCAAGGCGCGGGGGCAGAGCCCCCTCGACTTTCACGTTCGGAAAAAAAGAAAACGGCGGCGCCCAGGGAGGAGGAGGGGCGCCGCCGTCTCTTTGCTACCTCGGGTCTCAGGGAGGAGGAGGAGACCCTTCGGCATTTCCGACGCCGCTTCAGGGAGGAGGAGGAAGCAGCGTCTCACCCTTGGGCCCAGGGAGGAGGATAGGGCCCTCGGTATCTGGTTGGCGGCACCCTCAGGGAGGAGGAGGAGGGTGCCGCCGAAACGATCGGTCCAGGGAGGAGGAGAGGACCTTTCGTATTCTTTTACTCACTTTGGACCGTTTGGTCCGTATATCAAGTGCTGCACTGCAGCATGCGACAGCCTGTCGCAGCTTCGCGCTGAATGTAGGCGGCGACCTCAGGGAGGAGGAGAGAGGTCGCCGCCTGCTCAGCGCGGGTCTCAGGGAGGAGGAGAGAGACCCGGGCAGCTCGGTCCGGCATCGCAGGCGTCACGCCGCGTGGGGCCGGTGTGTCTGGATGGCGGCGCCCTCAGGGAGGAGGAGGAGGGCGCCGCCGAGTTTCCAAGCCCCAGGGAGGAGGAGAGGGGCTTCGGAAATCAATTACTTGCCGTAGGCGGCCTCGTAGGCCACGCGGGTGATCATCGAGCGATGCATGCCGAGATCGTCGAGCTCGCGGGAGTTCAGCGAGCGGAGTTCATTGAGCGTCTGGCGGTAAACCTTGCGACGCGCGATCGCGTCGGAGAGCTTGACCTTCAGCTTCGTAAAGCCGCTTTCGCTCAGTCGGATGTCATGAACGAGTGCCATCGTCTTCGCCTCATCTTTCTCGTACAGGGCCCTGTGCGTTTTCCCGCTTCTGGACCCGAATTCGTCACTGCGTCTTCTGTCGCGTTGTCCCTAAGATGTGCTGATTGCTGCGAGTGCACAATGCGCGACGGCCTCAATGCCGCCATGCAGAAAATGCATGAATGATTCTGACCCATTTTCGAGACATCTGCGCAAGAAACGTGCGCTTTGGATGCATGTTCACATCTGAACCTGTCGGTTTAGACAGGATTGCGCTTGAACTGCGCGGCAAAAACGCCACAGTTCCCCGCGAATTGACCACATGTGACGGACGCTAACGGTCCGGGGAATCGGAGGGTTTGCATGGCTCTGAGCAAGGAGCAGGTGCTCGAAGTGCTGCGGAAAACCGAAGTGCCGGGAGGTGGAACGGCTGTGAGTCGTGATCTGCTGCGCGCTCTTGCGGTACAGGACGGGGTGGTGCGCTTCGTCCTCGAGGGGGCGCCCCAGGCGGAACTGGAGGCGATGCGCCCGGTGCTCGAAGGGGCGGTGAAGGCCCTGCCGGGGGCCGCGAGCGTGACGATCGTGGTGCCTTCGGGCCCGCCGCGCGGTTTGGGCGGAACGGCGCAGCAGCCCCGCGGCCCGGCGATCGGCGGTCATCCAAAGCCGCAATCGGGTCCGCAACGCGTGCCGGGTGTGGCGAAGATCATCGCGGTTGGCTCGGGGAAGGGCGGCGTGGGGAAATCCACCGTCAGCTCCAATCTTGCCGTCGCGCTCGCCCGGGCGGGCAAGCGTGTCGGTCTGCTCGATGCCGATATCTATGGCCCCTCGCAGCCGCGCATGATGGGCGCGACGCAGCGGCCCTCGTCGCCCGATGGCCAGACGATCCTGCCGCTCAAGGCGCATGGGGTGGCGTTGATGTCGGTCGGGTTGATGCTGAAAGAGGATGAGGCGGTGATCTGGCGCGGCCCGATGCTGATGGGTGCGATGCAGCAGATGCTCTTTCAGGTGAAATGGGACGAATTCGGCCCGCTCGACGTTCTTCTGATCGACCTGCCGCCCGGAACCGGCGACGTGCAGCTGACGCTGTGCCAGAAGACCAAGCTCGACGGAACGATCGTGGTCTCGACGCCGCAGGATGTGGCGCTGCTCGATGCGAAGAAGGCGATCGACATGTTCCGCAGGCTGGATGCGCCGGTGTTGGGGCTGATCGAGAACATGTCCTCTTATATATGCGCCAATTGCGGGCATGAGGCGCATCCCTTCGGTCATGGCGGGGTCGAGGCGGAGGCCGCGCGGCTGGATCTGCCCTTCCTCGGGGCTCTGCCGCTCGATCTCGATGTGCGGCTTGCGGGCGATGCCGGCACGCCGGCGGCGGCAGGCGAGGGGATCGCCGCCGATGCCTATGCGGCGCTGGCAGAGGGGCTGATTGCGCGCGGCGCGGTCTGATCCGTTCAGATTTGGGGTCGAGAGGGCGTCCTGCGGGGCGCCCTTTTGCCATGATTTCGACGGCGTGCGCGCGCTGCGGATTTCGCTCATGGGAATTCGTGGGAGCCCCCTGTGGGAATTCACGGGACCGTTCCGGCCGCGTGAGGGTCGAAAACGGGGCGAGAGCTGGGAAATCACGGGTCAATCGCGCCGAGTCGAGACAAATCATCCTTATGTGATAGGCGGAATGATGCTCCGATTCTGAGGGGGTGACGTGCCTGAAGGGGTGTGTGAGACGGATTTTTCGAAAAAAAATGCATTATGGTGGGAATGGGCTCCACCTGAAGTTTTGTACTATATGTAGATTATTTTTGGTTCTTTGCGCCTATATGGAGCAACGCAGCGCCACAACACCTAGTTTTTTAAGGGGCTTCAGGACAAGATCTTCCCATCAATCGGCAAATTTTTTCTTGCGTGCCATGATTTCCCATGGCATCCCTAATTCATCGGAAGCGAGGACACAAAGAGGCATAAAGACCTCACGGCGATACGCAGGTTTCATACAGGCACCCGCTTCACGAAACGAAGAGATCCGGCGCGCGAGCGAGCAGACATCCCCCCAGGTGGCGCGCGCAGTCGGACATACCCAGAGATGGGAACGAGGGCGGCGGATTGGGCAGTGGCAGCAGCCCAATCCGCCGTTTTCATTTCCGGGCTCCGGCCCGGATAGGGACAGGTGATAGGAGCGCGCTTTGGCGGGCATGTTCATAGGCGAATACACCTTCAAGGTGGACAGCAAGGGTCGCGTGTCGATCCCCGCGCTGTTTCGTCGTGAGCTCGAGGAAGGTGATCCCGACCGTCCGAACAAAGAGCGCCCGCGCATGGTTATCGTCTACGGCGCCGACACCCAGAAAATGCTCCAGGTTTACACGCAGGCCGCTTTCGAGGCGCTGGCCGCCGATATCGCGGCGCTGCCGCGCGGCTCGAAGCAGCGCACGATCCTGCAACGTCTCGTGCTCTCGAAATCGCACCCGACCGAAGTCGACAATGATGGCCGCCTGGTGATCCCGGCGCCGCTGCGTGCGAAGATCGGTCTGTCCACCGAGGCCTATTTCTCCGGCGTGGGCGAGACTTTCGAGATCTGGAATCCCGAGACCTTCGCCGCTGCCGACGAAGCGAATATCGACCAGTGGGTCGAGGAACAGGGCGAAGATTTCGACCCGCTCAGCCTTTTGTCACAGGGGTGAGCCATGTCGGATCGGGACGCCCTGCCAGACGCCCCCCATATCCCGGTTTTGCTGCGGCCGCTCCTTCGGGCGGTCGCGCCTGTCTCCGGCATCTGGCTTGATGGCACTTTCGGCGCGGGCGGCTATACGCGCGGGTTGCTGGAGGCCGGGGCCGACAAGGTGATCGGCGTGGACCGCGATCCGGCGGTGTTCGAGATGGCCGAAAGCTGGCGCGGGCAATATGGCGACCGTCTGGAACTGGTCGAAGGCACGTTTTCCGAGCTCGATACCTATAGCGACGAACTGCTCGACGGGGTGGTGCTAGATCTTGGCGTCTCGTCGATGCAGCTCGACCAGGCCGAGCGCGGGTTTTCCTTCCTGCGCGACGGGCCGCTCGACATGCGGATGTCGCAGGACGGCCCCTCGGCCGCCGATCTGGTGAACGAGACGGACGAGGCAGATCTCGCGGATATCCTCTATCAATATGGCGAGGAGCGCGCCTCTCGCCGGATCGCCAAGGCGATTGTCGAGGCGCGTAAAGTCCAGCCCTTCGAGACCACGCAGCAGCTGGTGAAGGTGATCGAGCGTTGCCTGCCGCGCCCGAAACCGGGCCAGAGCCATCCCGCGACGCGCAGCTTCCAGGGCATCCGCATCGCGGTGAATGATGAATTCGGCCAGCTCATCGAGGGGCTGGAGGCCGCCGAGCGCGCGCTGAAACCCGGCGGGCTGCTGGCGGTGGTCAGCTTTCACTCGCTCGAGGACCGGGTGGTGAAGCGGTTCTTTGCGGCGCGCTCGTCCACGGGCGGCGGCGGATCGCGCTATGCGCCGGTCCAGCAAAGCCTTGATCCGGCGTTTGAAATTCTCGTCAAAGGCGATGGGCCGGATGCAGAGGAACTGGCCGAGAACCCGCGTTCGCGCTCTGCGCGGCTGCGGGTGGGGCGGCGCACGCAGGCACCGGCCGGCAAGGCCGACCGCAGCCAGCTGGGCCTGCCCGCGTTGGTGACCGGAGAGAAGAAGGGGAAACGCCGTTGAGACTGCTTGCCTATCTCGCCACGTCTGTCTTCGTCATGGGGCTCGCCTTCTGGGCCTATCACGTCAATTACGACACGCAGGACAAGCTCGACGAGCTGCGCGATCTCAATCGCGAGATCGCCTCGCTCAACGAGGGCCTTTCGGTGCTCAATGCCGAATGGGCCTATCTCAACCGTCCCGAGCGGCTGCGCGAATTGGTGAACCTGAACTTCGCCTCGCTACGGCTTCTGCCGATGACGCCCGAGCAGTTCGGCACCGTCGCCCAGATCGCCTATCCGACGCCGCAGGCCGATGCGCCGGACACCTCCGATCTTTCCGTTCCGGTCGAGGTCAAGGCTGATCCCGAGGGAGGGAACTGATGCGCACGCCCCTTCGTCCGCTTGCCCGTATTCTCGATGCCCGCGCCAAGGGCGAGAACCCCGACGCGATCGAGCGCGAAAACCGCCGCCTGCGTGGCGAGGCGACCCGCGACAAGGCGCGCCAGCGCGCCGAGGGCCGCCTGCTGGTCATGTCGGTGCTGTTTCTCGCGGCCTTCCTGACGGTCGGGCTGCGGATGGGCTCCTTCGCGGCCGCGCGCCCCGAAGAGCCGCAAACCGATACTTCGACCGAGCAGATCCACGCGCAGCGCGCCGATATCGTCGATCGCAAGGGCAGGGTGCTGGCCACCAATCTTCTCACCCATGCGCTCTATGCTCAGCCGCCGATGATGATCGACCCCAAGGGCACGGTCGACAAGCTGGTCGCGATCTTCCCCGATCTTGACCGCGAGCGGCTGATCAAGGATTTCACCGGCGGGCGCAAATTCGTCTGGATCAAGAAGCGCATCAGCCCCGAGCAGATGCAGGCCGTGCATGATATCGGCGATCCGGGGCTGCTGTTCGGACCGCGCGAGATGCGGCTTTACCCGAACGGGCATCTGGCCGCCCATATCCTTGGTGGCTCGCGTTACGGCACCGAAGGCGTGAACTCGGCCGAGATCCTCGGCGTGGCCGGGATCGAGAAGGAATATGACAGCTGGCTGCGCGATCCGGGCAATGGCGGTCAGCCGCTCAAGCTCTCGCTTGATCTGACGGTGCAGGCCGCGCTGGAAGACGTGCTCTCTGGCGGCATGAAGCTGATGAACGCCAAGGGCGCGACGGCGGTGCTGATGAAGGTCCAGACCGGTGAGATCGTCGCGATGGCGAGCTTGCCCGATTTCGACCCCAACGACCGACCCGCACCGCTGCTGAAGGGCGATCCCTCCGACAGCCCTCTATTCAATCGCGCGGTGCAGGGGATGTACGAGCTCGGCTCCACCTTCAAGATCTTCGCAGTGGCACAGGCGATGCAGGATGGGCTCGTCACGCCCGACACGATGGTCGACACGAAGGGGCCGCTGCGCTGGGGCAAGTTCAAGATCCACGACTTCCATGATTACGGCAAACAGCTCTCGGTCACGGATGTGATCGTACATAGCTCGAATATCGGCACTGCCCGGATCGTGCAGAAGATCGGCCCCGAGAAGCAGCGTGAGTTTCTCGGCAAGCTGGGTCTGCTGGAGCCCTCGCCGGTCGAGTTGATCGAGGCGCCCACGGGCCGTCCGATCCTGCCCTCGAAATGGTCCGAACTCTCGGCGATGACCATCGGCTACGGGCATGGCCTGTCCGACAGCCCGCTGCAACTGGCCGCCGCCTATGCGACCATCGCCAATGACGGTAAGCGTGTGCTGCCCACACTTATCGCGCAAGGCGGTCCGAAAGAGCCGCACAAGCAGGAATTCGGTGCGCCCGAGGGGGACCAGGTTGTCTCGCCTGCCGTTGCGCGCAAGGCTTTGGCGATGATGCGCGCGGTGGTCACGCGCGGCACGGCGAGCTTCGGCGATGTCGCGGGCTATCAGGTCGCGGGCAAGACCGGCACCGCGGACAAACCCGACCCGCAGGGCGGTTACTACGACGACAAGGTGATCTCGACCTTCGCGGGTGTTTTCCCGGTGACCAACCCCGAATATGTGCTGGTGCTGACGCTCGATGAGCCGACCGACACTTCGGGTAAGGAACCGCGCCGCACCGCAGGCTGGACCGCCGTTCCGGTGGCGGCCGAAACGATCCGCCGCGTGGCACCCCTTTTGGGTCTGCGCCCTGAGCCGACCACGCCGGATACGCTCGACGGGATCCGCCTTGTGAAGAAGGACTGAAGCCACTTTCACGCCCCGTGCACGATGCCGCGCATGGGGTCCGAGCCGGGGTGCTCGCGCCTTGACCTTGCAAGGCTGCCACCGGATAAGTGCGACAAGCTGAGTGAGGGACGAACGACATGGCCGCGGGCAGCAAAATGCTGAGCGAATTGGGGCTGACCCCTTTGCATGGGGGAGATCGCGCGATCTCGGGGCTTTCGGTCGACAGTCGTCAGGTCAAACCCGGCCATCTCTTCGCGGCGCTTCCCGGCACGAAGATCCATGGGGCCGAGTTCATCCCTTACGCGCTGCGCATGGGCGCGGCTGCCGTTCTGACCGATCGCGCCGGTGAGCCGATCGCGCGTGCGGCGCTCGAAGGCACCGACACCGCCATCGTGGTGACCGAGAACCCGCGTCAGGCGCTGGCCTTCGCTGCAGCCCTCTGGTTCGGCCGTCAGCCCGAGACGATGATTGCAGTCACCGGCACGAACGGAAAGACCTCCGTCGCGACGTTCACCCGCCAGATTTGGCAATTGCTGGGCTTCGAGGCGGCCAATATCGGCACCACCGGGGTCGAGGGCAGTTATTCCGCGCCCTCGTCGCATACCACGCCCGAGCCGATCACCCTGCATCGCTTGCTCGCCGATATGGCGGGCGTGGGCGTGACCCATGCGGCGATGGAGGCAAGCTCGCACGGGCTCGCACAGCGCCGCCTCGACGGGGTGACGTTGACCGCCGCCGCCTTCACCAATTTCACGCAAGACCACCTCGATTATCACGCGAGCTTCGACGAGTATTTCGCGGCCAAGGCGGGGCTCTTCACCCGTGTCCTGCCAGAGGATGGTGCGGCGGTGATCAATCTCGACGATCCCAAGGGGCAGGAACTGGCCAAATACGTCACCGCACGCGGGCAGGAGCTGATCGGGATCGGCCATTCCGAGCAATGCGAGATGCAGATCCTTGGCCAGCGTTTCGACGCGACGGGGCAGGATGTGCGCTTCGCCTGGGAGGGCTGGACGCAGATGACGCGCCTGCCGCTGATCGGCGGCTTCCAGGCGATGAACGTGCTCACGGCCGCGTCGCTCGCCATCGCCTGCGGGGCCGAGCCCGAGGAAGTCTTCGCAACTCTACCGCGCCTGACCACGGTACGCGGACGGATGCAGCTCGCCGCGAACCGTGAGAACGGCGCGACGGTCTTCGTCGATTACGCCCATACGCCCGACGCGGTGCAGACCGCGCTCAAGGCGCTGCGCCCGCATGTCATGGGCCGCCTGATCGCGATCGTTGGCGCCGGCGGGGATCGCGACACGTCCAAGCGCCCGCTGATGGGCAAGGCGGCGGCCGAGAATGCCGATCTGGTGATCGTGACCGACGATAACCCGCGTACCGAAGACCCGGCCACGATCCGCGCTGCGGTGATGGAGGGCGCACCGGGCGCGATGGAAGTTGGTGACCGGGCCGAGGCGATCCTGCGCGGCGTCGATGCGCTGGGGCCGGGCGATGCGCTTCTGGTCATGGGCAAGGGGCACGAGAGCGGTCAGGTGATCGGCTCGGACATCTACCCGTTCGACGATGCCGAACAGGCGAGCGTGGCCGTGGCCGCGCTGGACGGGAAGATCTGATGGGCGTGCTCTGGACCTCCACCGATGCGGCGACCGCGACCCAAGGGCAGGTGACCCAAGCCTTTGCCGTGACAGGGATTTCTATCGATACCCGCACGATCCGTCCGGGTGATCTCTTCATCGCGCTCAAGGATGTTCGCGACGGGCATGATTTCGTACGTCAGGCGCTGGACAAGGGCGCGGCGGCGGCGCTCGTCTCGCGCATTCCCGAAGGCTGTTCGACATCCGATCCGCTGCTGATCGTGCCCGAGGTTCTGCCCGCGCTCGAAGCGCTTGGCCGTGCCGGCCGCGCCCGATCGCGCGCCCGCGTGCTCGCCGTGACCGGCTCGGTCGGCAAGACCTCGAGCAAGGAAATGCTGCGCGCGGTGCTCTCCGCGCAGGGCACGGTCCATGCCGCCGAGGCGAGCTTCAACAACCACTGGGGCGTGCCGATCACGCTGGCACGGATGCCCGAAGACGCGGATTTCGCGGTGATCGAGATCGGGATGAGCAATCCCG
This sequence comes from Thioclava pacifica DSM 10166, assembly GCF_000714535.1. GTDB lineage: Bacteria > Pseudomonadota > Alphaproteobacteria > Rhodobacterales > Rhodobacteraceae > Thioclava > Thioclava pacifica. The sequence continues at coordinate 29,732 of NZ_AUND01000038.1, forward strand.
GCGAGATCGCGCCGCTCGCCCGCCTCGCGCAGCCCCATGCGGCGATGATCACCACCGTCGCCCCGGCCCATCTCGCGGCCTTTGAAAATCTCGAAGGCATCGCGCGCGAAAAGGGCTCGATCTTCGAGGGGCTGGTCGCAGGCGGCACCGCCGTGATCCCGACCGGGCTCGACGTGACACCGATCCTGCGCGAGGCCGCAGCAACCGCGGGCGCGGTCGTCAGCTTTGGCCCCGAAGCGGGGTCCGACTACCGGCTGATCGACGCGCGCATTGCCGGAGACGCCACGGTCGTTCAGGCCGAACATCACGGAAAGCCGATGCTTTTCAAAGTGATGACGCCGGGCAAGCATTTCGCTGCGAACGCTCTTGGCGTGTTGGCGCTCGCCGAGGCCGCGGGCTGTGATCCGGCGGTGGCCGCGATGGATATGGGCTCCTGGCAGCCGCCAGCGGGGCGTGGCCAGCGCGAGCGGATCTATCTCGACATCGTGGACGAGGCGGAGAGCTTCGATCTCTTCGATGATGCGTTCAACGCCAACCCGGCTTCGATGGCCGCGGCGCTTGAAGTGCTGGCGGGCGCAAGCCCGCGCGACGGGGTGGGGCGCACCGCGAAGGGCCGCCGCATCGCGATCCTTGGCGACATGCTGGAACTGGGCGAGGATGAAGCCGCGCTCCATGCCGCAATCTCGGATCTGCCGTCGATGGCTTCGGTCGATCTGGTTCATATGGCGGGCCCGCGCATGGCGGCGCTGCGCGAGGCGCTGCCGCGCGCCAAGCGTGGCGAGTGGTACAAGAGCGCTGAGGAACTGGCCGAGCGAGCACGCCATCTCGTCGATCCCGGCGATGTGGTGCTGGTGAAGGGCTCGAAAGGCTCGAAGGTCAGCCTCGTCGTGGAGGCTTTGAAGAAACTGCGCCAGCCCGGCGCGGCCGAGGCGCATAGAGGAAAAGAGTAATGTTGTATTGGCTTACCGACCTGTCCGATGGCGGGGGCGTGTTCAACCTGTTTCGCTACATCACCTTCCGGGCGGGCGGGGCCTTCTTCACGGCACTACTGGTTGGCTTCATCTTCGGGCCGTGGCTGATCAACATCCTGCGGATGAAGCAGGGCAAGGGCCAGCCGATCCGCGATGACGGCCCTGAGGGGCATCTGGCCAAGGCCGGCACGCCGACGATGGGCGGGATCCTGATCCTCACCGCGCTTCTCGTCTCGACGCTGCTCTGGGCGCGGCTCGACAATGGCTATATCTGGGTCGTGCTCATGGTCACCTATGGCTATGCCGCGATCGGGTTTGCCGACGATTATGCCAAGGTGTCCAAGCAGAATACCAAGGGCGTGAGCGGCAAGGCGCGGCTGGGCTTGGGCTTCCTGCTGGCGCTTCTGGCCTCGGTCGCGACCTGGTATCTGCATCCCACGGAGCTGGCCGGTCATGTCGCGGTGCCGTTCCTCAAGGATTTGATCCTGAATCTCGGCTATTTCTACATCCCCTTCGCGATGTTCGTGATCGTGGGGGCGGCCAATGCGGTGAACCTCACCGACGGGCTCGACGGTCTGGCGATCATGCCGGTGATGATCGCGGCCGGAACGTTGGGCGCGATTGCCTATGTCGTGGGCCGCACCGACTTCACCGAATATCTGGGCGTGCAATTCGTGCCCGGCACCGGGGAGCTGGCGATCTTTACCGCCGCGCTGATGGGCGCAGGGCTGGGGTTCCTGTGGTATAATGCGCCGCCCGCGGCCGTGTTCATGGGCGATACCGGCTCTCTGGCCCTTGGCGGCGCGCTCGGCGCCATCGCGGTGTGCACCCAGCACGAGATCGTGCTTGGGATTGTCGGCGGCCTCTTCGTGGTCGAGGCGCTCTCGGTGATTATCCAGGTCGCCTATTTCAAACGCACCGGTAAACGCGTTTTCCTGATGGCTCCGATCCACCACCACTTCGAGAAGAAGGGCTGGTCCGAACCGCAGATCGTGATCCGTTTCTGGATCATTTCGCTGATCCTCGCGCTGATCGGTCTTGCCACTCTGAAGATCCGCTGATCCCAACGGTTCGGTTCGCAGGCTGCTGCTTTATGCGGCAGTGCGGCGAAAACTGACCCTGCATTGCCCCATGCGCTGCCTTTACGGGAACATGGGGCATGTGGGATTTGTCCTTTTACATGTTTCGCGCTCCCCTGACGGCACAGAGTTCTGCAAGAGGGGCCGACGATGGGACAAGGTAAACACGCATTGATATACGGGCTTGATGACAAGCCCGCACCGGGGCCGGCCTCGCTCGCCGCGCTCCAGCATATTCTCGCGTCGATCGTGGGCATCGTGACCCCCACGCTGGTGATCGGCGGCGTTCTCGGGCTGGGCGAGCACGTGCCCTACCTGATCGCCATGTCGCTCTTCGTTTCGGGGGTTGCGACCTTCATCCAGTCGAACCGGGTCGGGCCGGTGGGGTCGGGGCTGTTGAGCGTGCAGGGCACCTCTTTCGCCTTTCTCGGCGCGATCCTTGCCGCGGGCTTTGCCGTCAAAGGGCGCGGCGGCTCGCCCGAGGATATTCTCGCGATGATCTTCGGTCTCTGCCTCGTCGGCTGTGTCGTCGAGATCGTGCTGTCGCAATTCATCGACAAGCTGGGCCGGGTGGTGAACCCGACGGTGACCGGCATCGTGATCACCGTGATCGGGCTGAGCCTCGTGAAGGTCGGCTTCACCGATTTCGCGGGCGGCGCGCGGGCAGGCGAGAATCTTGGCCAGCCGGTGAACCTGCTTCTGGGCACGATCGTCGTCGTGGTGATCCTGGTGACCACCTTCCTCGGCAAGCCGATGCTGCGGATCTCGGCGATCATGATCGGGCTCATTGCGGGCACGATCGTCGCGGCGCTCTTCGGCATGGTCGATCCCGCACCTCTGGCAAAGGCCCAGTGGATCACGCTGCCCATGCCCTTCAAATTCGGCTTCGATTTCGACTTCGGCCTCTTCATCCCGATCGCCTTCCTCTATCTCGTGACCGCGATCGAGACCTCGGGTGACCTCACGGCGAACTCGGTGATCTCGAGCCAGCCGGTGCGCGGCCCGCTCTATCTCAGCCGGATCAAGGGCGGCGTGTTGGGCGATGGTGTGAATTCGGGGCTGGCGGCGATCTTCAACACCTTCCCGAACACGACGTTCTCGCAAAATAACGGGGTGATCCAGATGACCGGCGTGGCAAGCCGCCATGTCGGGCGCTACATCGCGCTTTTCCTCGTCATTCTCGGTTTCTTCCCGATCTTCGGCGCGGTGTTCCTGCTGATCCCCAAACCGGTGCTGGGGGGCGCGACGCTGGTGCTCTTCGGTTCGATCGCGGTGGCGGGCATTCGCATCATCGCCTCCGAGCCGATCGACATGCGCCGTGTCTACATCATGGCGGTGAGCTTCGGGCTCGGCCTTGGTGTCACGCTGGTGCCCGATGCCACGCAACATCTGCCGGTGCTGCTCAAACAGGTCGTGGCGACCCCGATCACGCTTTCCGGCCTCTCGGCGATCCTCCTGTCGCTTTTGATCCCCGAAGGCGCGCAATCGGAAAGCGAGCTCGAGGAGGCTGGCGAAGAGGCTCCGGTGAGCGCCGCCGAATAAGACGCAGTCTCAACGAATAACCAGAAAGAGGGGGGCTGAGCCTCCCTCTTTTCTAATGCAGCGCCCTGACGCTGACGGCACCCGCCCCCTTTCCCTTTCCAACTGCTTCAAATATCCCGGGGGTGCGGGGGCTGGCCCCCGCGCGCGACAGGAGGCTGCGATGATCCCGGTTCAGGGTTTCGACGGACATAAGGTGGCGGTTCTGGGGCTCGGGCGCTCGGGTCTGGCGACGGCGGCGGCGCTGCGTGCCGGCGGAGCGGAGCCGCTGTGCTGGGATGACAGCCCGGAAGGCCGTGCCCGCGCCGAGGAGGCGGGCTTCGCGATCCATGATCTCACCCGGCAAACCGCCTTTGACGGGGTCGCGGCCCTGATCGTCTCGCCGGGCATTCCGCATCTCTATCCCAAGCCCAACCCGGTGATCGCGGCGGCAATGGCGGCAGGCATTCCGGTCGATAATGATATCGGGCTCTTCTTCCGGTCCTGGGCGACGCGGGAGTTCGACAATTTCGACACCACCCCGCGGACGATCTGCGTGACCGGCTCGAACGGGAAATCGACCACCACGGCGCTCATCCATCACATCCTGCAAGAGGCGGGTCGTCCGACCCAGATGGCGGGCAATATCGGGCGCGGCGTGCTCGATATCGAACCGGCCGAGGATGGCGAGGTCGTGGTGCTGGAACTGTCCAGCTACCAGACCGATCTGGCGCGGGCTCTGACCCCCGATATCGCGGTCTTCACCAATCTCTCGCCGGACCATCTCGATCGCCACGCAGGGATGGGCGGCTATTTCGCGGCCAAGCGCCGGCTCTTTGCCGAAGGCGGCCCCGATCGTGCGGTGATCGGGGTGGACGAGCCCGAAGGCGTCTATCTCGCCAACCAGATCGCGATGGGGCGCGAGGACGACCGGCTGATCCGGGTTTCCTCGGCGCGCAAGCTCGGCGACTGGGGCTGGTCGGTCTTTGCCCGCAAGGGGTTCCTGAGCGAATGGCGCAAGGGGCGACAACTGGCCTCGATCGACCTGCGCGAAATCACCGGGCTTCCGGGCGCACATAACCACCAGAACGCCTGCGCCGCCTATGCCGCGACGCGCGCGCTGGGGATCGCGCCGCGGATGATCGAGGAGGCCTTCCACTCTTTCGCGGGCCTGCCCCATCGCAGCCAGACGCTGGCCGAGAAGGCGGGCGTGCGCTGGGTCAACGACTCCAAGGCCACCAATACCGACAGCGCGGCCAAGGCGCTCGATGCGTTCCGCAATATCCGCTGGATCGCGGGGGGCTTGGGCAAGGAAGGCGGGGTAGCGAGCCTCGCGGGCCATCTCGAACATGTACGCAAAGCCTATTTCATCGGCCATTCGGCACGCGATTTCGCGTTGGAACTCGCCCCGCTCGAACATGAGATCTGCGAGACGATGGAAGCGGCGGTCGCGGCCTGTATGCGCGATGCCGAGGCTGGCGATACGGTGCTGCTCGCCCCGGCGGCAGCGAGCTTCGACCAATATCCCAATTTCGAAAAGCGCGGAGAGCATTTCGCGCAGCTCGTGGATGCGCTGCCGGGCTGAGCCGGGGCTTGCGCCCGCGCACGCAATAGCGATGCTGAGCCCATGAGCGATGCCCCCATGAGCGATGCCCCCATGAGCGATGCCCCCATGAGCGATGCCCCCATGAGCGATGTCGGCCCCATTTCGTCCCCGACGCCCGAGCTGCTGCCCGCGGGCGCGGATGGGGTGCTCGTGCGTTTCGCGCTTAGCCCCGACCCCGTTGCGATGGCGGCCGCGCAGGGCTTCGAGCGCGCCTTGGAAGAGGCTCCGCTCGCCGGGGTGATCGAGGTGGCGCCCGCGCTGGTCTCGCTCCTGCTGCGCTTTGATCCCGTACAGATGCGGCGCGCTGATCTGATCGCGACGCTGCGCCCCATGGCGGAGCGTGCGGCGCGCGAGGCGGGCCACCTGCCGGACCCAATCCGCCGCTGGCAGATCCCGGCAGCTTTCGGCGGCGAGAACGGGCCAGAGCTTGCCCCCATTGCCCGCGCGCTTGGCCTGAACGAAACGACCGCGGTGGAGCAGATCTCCAAAGCCGATCTGCGCGTGCTGGCGATCGGTTTCTTTCCTGGCCAACCCTATCTCGGCCTGCTTCCCGAGCGCTGGAACCTGCCGCGCCTGCCCGAGCTGGTGCCCTCGGTGCCCGCCGGGGCGGTGGTGGTCGCGGTGCGCCAGATCGTGCTTTTCGGGGCGGCCTCGGCAACAGGCTGGCGGCAGGTCGCGCGTGCGCATTTCCGTTGCTTCGATCCTGCACGGACCGAGCCGATGCCTTTGCGCGCGGGCGACGCGATCCGCTTCGTGCCGGTCAGTGCAGGGGAACTGGCGGCGCTCGATACGCCCGACGGCATGGGCGGCGCGCGGCTGGAGCATCTGGCATGAGCGCGCTGCGGGTCTTGCGTGCCGAGGGGCTGATCTCGGTGCAGGATATGGGGCGAGAGGGTTATCTCGCTCAAGGGCTCTCGCGCGGTGGCGCGATGGATCGGCTGGCGCTTCTGGAGGCGGCGGCTTTGCTGGGGGCCGAGGCGCCGCTGGCTGGCCTCGAGATGGCCGGGGCAGGGGGACTTTTCGAGGTCACCCGACCGATGCGGATCGCGCTGACCGGCGCGCCGATGCAGGCCGATCTCGACGGGGCGGCACTGCGCTGGAACGCGGCCCACCCGGTTCTGCCCGGACAGAAGCTGCGCATCGGTGGCGCGCAGACGGGCAGTTACGGCTATCTCGTGCCCGGCGGTGGGCTTGCCACGCCCGACTGGCTGAGCAGCCGCGCGGCGCATCTGTCGATCGGGATCGGCGCGCGGGTGGAGACGGGTCTGACACTGCCCTGTGCTGACGAGCCCGCGCCCGATCAACCTGCGCTCGGCTTGCCCGCGAGCCAGCGTTTCGGGGGCGGCACGGTGCGGGTGATGGATGGTCCGCAAACCGCGCTGTTCAGCCCCGAAGTGATCGCAGATTTCTATGAGACCGTGTTTTCCCGCGCGCCGCGTGGCAATCGTCAAGGCGTGCAACTCGATGCGCAGAGGCGGTTCGCCGCGCGCGAGGCGGCGGGGCTCGCGTCGGATGTGATCGGGCCGGGGGATGTACAGATGACGGGCGAGGGGGTGCCCTATGTGCTGCTGGCCGAATGCCAGACCATCGGCGGCTATCCGAGGATCGGCACAGTGATCCCCGCCGATCTGCCGACCATCGCCCAAGCCCCGCCCGGAGCGCAGCTCCGTTTTATCCGCCTCTCGCCCGATCAGGCCGATGCGCTCTGGCGGCCCGAGGCCGAGCAGTTGCGTACCCTTCGGGCCACCTGCCATCCGCTGATCCGCGACCCGTCCGAAATGGGGGATCTGCTTTCCTACCAGCTCATCGGCGGTGTAACCTCGGGCGACGATCTGGAGAGAAGCTGATGCGTATCGATCTTAATGCCGATATGGGCGAGGGGTTTGGCCCCTGGAGCATGGGCGATGATGCGGCGCTGCTCGACGTGATCAGCTCGGCCAATATCGCTTGCGCTTTTCATGCGGGCGATCCCGATCACATGGCGGCGGTGATGCGCGCGGCGGTGGCGCAGGATGTGGGCATCGGCGCGCATCCGGGTTTTGCCGACCTTCAAGGCTTCGGGCGGCGGCGGATGTCGCTTTCCAACGAGGAGCTTGGAAATCTTGTCGCCTACCAGCTGGGGGCCGCGCAGGCGATGGCCCGGCGCGCGGGTGGGCAGGTACGGCACCTCAAGCTGCACGGGGCGCTCTCGAACATGGCGGCCGAGGATGTCTCGATCGCGCGCGCCTGTTACGAGGCTGCGCTTGCGGTCGATCCGGACCTCATTCTCGTGGTGATGCCTTTGACCGCAATGGATGAGGCAGCGGAAGCGCTGGGAGCGAAGAGGGCGGGCGAGATCTTTGCCGATCGCGCCTATACCGAAACAGGTCTTCTGGCCCCGCGCGGCACGCCGGGCGCGATGATCCATGATGCAAGCGCGGCGGCCGAAAGGGTGGCGTCAATGCTGCGCGCGGGTGGGATCGTGACCGGCTCGGGCAAGGTGCTGCCCTGCCGGATCGACACGGTCTGCGTGCATGGCGACAGCCCCGATGCGGTCGCGATGGCACGCGCGCTGCGGGGTCATCTTGCCGCAGAGGGCATCGGGATCGCGCGCTTTGCCTGAGGCTCAGGCCTTCGAGGCGATGTAATTCGCGGTCATCAGATCGAGATGCGCACCGCCGCCATTCTTGAAGATCGTGATCTCCTCGGCGCTCTCGCGACCCTTCGCGGTGCCGCCGACCAGATCGTAGAGATCGCCCAGCACATCGCCTTCCGAGATCACGCCTGCGCGCATCGGGATCAGCAGCTCTCCGATATGGCCGAGCGTCGTTGCACGGCTGTCGACGAAAAGGCGCCCCTTCGCGATCAGCGCATCATCGGCCTCGCGCATGTCGGCCTTGTAGGCTCCGATCAGGTCGATATGGGTGCCGGGCTTGATCCAGGCACCTTGCAGCACCGGCTCGCGTGCCATCGTTGCGCAGGAGATGATATCGGCCATGGCTGCCGCCTCTGCCAGATCCGGCGCGGCAGCAAGGGGGATGGCGCTTTCGACATCCGCCACCAGCGCCTGCGCCTGTTCGGGCCGGCGCGTCCAAAGAGTGATCTGTTCAAGCCCCGGAAAGAGCGCGCCATAAGCCGCGATCAGCGAACGGGCGACCGTTCCGCCGCCCACGATCAGAAGGCGTTTGCTTTCGGGGCGCGCCAGAAGCCGCGCGCCAAGGCCACTATCGGCGGCGGTCTTGATCTCGGTGACCAGCGGGCTTTCGACGATGGCGCGCAGGCAGCCATGTTCGGGCTCGAAGACCAGCATCGCGCCTTGCACCGTGGGCAGGCCCGCCTGCGGATTGCCATCGAAAACGGTGAAACTTTTGACCCCGTAGCCCAGCCCCGGAACATAGGCCGAGCGGCTGAGAAGCGTCCCGGTCGCGGGGCCGAGGAACGTGTCTCCGATCTCGGCCTGCGGGCGTTTGTGGCCCTCGCGCAGGGCCTCCACAGCCTCCGTCCAGTCGAGCCGGTCGATCATCGCGTCATAGGTCAGGGTCGGGATGCTCATCGTCTCTCCTTATAACGGGTCGAGCCAGCGGGCCTGGGCCGAGACATCTTGTACCTCAAGCGCCTCGCCCGAAATCGCCTGTGCCAGCAGCTCGCCGCAGCCCGCCGAGGCGGTCCAGCCAAGCGAGCCGTGGCCCGCATTGATCCAGAGGTTGGGATAGGCGCGTACACGGCCAAGATAGGGGGCGCTGGCGGGGGTGGTCGGGCGAAGCCCGGTCCAGAAGGTGACATCGTCGAGATCGACGACATCCGCGAAATGGCGCTCGGCATAGCGGCGCAGGATGTCGAGCCTCTTCTCGGGCATGTCGCGATTGCGGCGCGCGAATTCGGCAAGCGCCGTGATCCGCAGGATGCCGCTATAGACGCCCACGGCAAGCCGCGCGGCCTCGTCGATGAAGGGCAGGCGCGGGGCGGCCTCGGCGTCCTTGATCCTCCAGCTGCCCGAATAGCCCTTCACCGGGTAGATATTGGGCGCAAATCCCAAGGCGCGCGTGAGATCGGGAGTCTCGATCCCGGTCGCGAGGATGACGTGATCGGCTGCGATCACCTCGCCGGCCGCGCGGATGCCGGTGACCGCGCCATCCTGCCGTTCGATCCCTTCGACCTCGGTGTCGTAGCGCAGCGAGACATGGTTGAGGCGCCCCAGATGCGCACCGAGCTCGTTGGTGAAGAGGTGGCAATCGCCCACGCTGTCCTCGGGCGCGTAGAAGCCACCCGCGAAATGATCGGTCATTCGGCTCAGGCTTGGATCTTTCGCAACAATCTCGGCCGCGCTGACCGGCTGGAGATGGGCGCTGGCATGGCTGTCGCGGAAGGTCTCGAATTCGGTGCGGTCGGTGTGCAGGTAAAAGCCACCCGCATGACGCACGAGATCGGAGAGCCCAGCTTCCTCGGCGACCACGGGTAGGCGCGCGCGGCTGAAACGGCAGAGCCGTGCGAGACGGTCGCTATTGGCGCGATGTGCCTCGGCTGAGCAGTTGCGCAGGAACTCCATGCCCCAGCGGATCAGCGCCGGATCGGTCCAGCGACTGACCTTAACCCCGGGATCGCGCCCCGCGGCGGCGCGGATCATCGTGCCGAGTGCGCCGGGTCCGGCCCAGGCCTCGGCATGGCCGATCGAGATGATCCCCGCATTGCCCTTCGAACACAGGTTTGCCGGTGCCGGGCCGCGCTCGATCACCGTCACCTCGATCCCGCGCCGTGCAAGCGCAAAGGCGGTCTGGATGCCCACCACGCCAGCGCCCAGAACGACGACGCTCATGCGCGCCCTCCCGTGGCGGGATTTGCGCGAGCAGAATTGGTCGGAAAACCGGGCATTTGCGGCCCCTTCTTGAGAGTCGCGGTGAGGCTATCGGTGCCCCAGGGGGCCGTCAAGCGAGCCCGGCCAGCGCAGAAAAATGCGTCGGGTGCCAAGAAATACAACCACAGGTGGCGTTTTCGCCACGACGCGCTGATGTGTGGACGGTTTGAGAAGCCTTAGCCTTGGACTTGGCTGCCCGGCACGTCTGGGGACACGGGGCCATTTCCGCCGGGGAGCCCGGCTTAGTAAAGCAAATGGAGTGAAAGATGAAACTGTTCAAACTCAAGACCCTTCGCGATCTCAAGGATGATGAAGAAGGCGTCACCGTCGTCGAATACGGTATCGCGCTGGCGATCGCTGTCGGCATCGGCTCGGCGATCTATGGTGTGGTCAGCACCGGTGTGTTCACCCAGCTTTCGGGCGCTGCGACCATTCTCGGCCAAACTCCTGGCCAGTACGGCGACTGAGTTTCCGGCGGCAGCGGTTCGAGCAGTCTCGGACCCGCTGCGCCTTCAGGTGCACTCGCTTAGGGCAGTTCGGTGTTCGATTTGCCCTAAGCCATTCAAACCTCAGAAATGGAGAGCGCCATGCGTATCGCATCCCTGCTGACCTTCACCGCCGGTCTTGTCGTTGCGGGCGGCTCGGCCTACCTGGCGCAGAATTTCTTTGAAGCGAAGCTTCAGCGTGAGGCCGCTGCCGAAAAATCCGGTCTGGTTGAAGTTCTCGCGGCCGCACAGAGCATTCCGTTCGGTCAGACCATCGAATCCCAAAAGTTGACCACCATCGCTTGGCCCAAAGAGGCTTTGCCGCCTGGGGTCTTCACGGACTCTGCGGCTCTTCTTCCGGCTAAGGGTGAACAACCGCGCCGCGCGAAGGCCGAGATTGCACAAGGCGAGCTGATCCTTGCCTCCAAAGTCTCCGGCTATGGCGAGAAGGTCACCATCGTCCAGACCCTCGGTCCGAACAGCCGCGCCATGGCGATCAGCGTCAACGCATCAAGCGGCGTCGGCGGTTTCGTCACGCCCGGCGACAAGGTCGATGTGATGATGACGCGCGGCAAGAACGATACGCTCAAGACCGTCACGATCCTTCAGGATGTGCGGGTGATCGGCGTCGACCAGACCTCGGATGAAAAGGTGAAGACGCCGGGTGTCGCGCGCACCGTGACGGTCGAAGTGACGCCCGAACAGGGCCAGCGCCTCGCTCTGGCGCAAAAAGCCGGGACGCTCAGCCTGACGCTGCGCACGCTCGATGATGCGGAAAACGCTCCGCTGCCCTCGATCGGCCTTGCGGATATCCTGAGCGAGCGTCCGTCCAAGCTCGAACCGACCCAGGTGCGCACGGTGAAAATCCGCCGCGGCACCGAAGTCACCGAGACCGCGATCAAGTGAGGCGCGGGGAAGATGGCACGCATCCAAGACAGCATCCGGCGCTTCGCCCGAGATGAAGACGGGACGATCCTCGTCTTCTTCGGCATAAGCCTCGTTATCCTGTTCGGGCTGGTAGCCCTCTCTTTCGATCTCGGTCGCCTCGGGAGCACGCGCTCCGAACTGCAATCCTATGCCGATTCCTTGGCGCTGGCCGCCGCAGGCGAGCTCGACGGCAATTCAGACGCGATCTCGCGCGCCAATTCCGCCGCTGCGCTCGTGTCCGACTCGCAGAGCTTCGGCGCGGGCGGACGGACGCTGAGCTATGCCGAAATCGATCCCGACAGCACAGACGGCGCCGATGTGGTGAGCGATGTGACGCTTACGTATCTCTCGAGCCTGCCGACGGGGACCGAGACCATCGCGGATGTCAGCACAACCGATCCAGCGAAAGCGGCTTTCGTCCATGCTGCCGTGGCGCGCCACGATGTCAGCGCCACTTTTGCCGCTGTTTTCACCTCGCTGGGTGGGTTCGATGCGTTTGACGGCAGGGCTGAAGCCGCTGCTATTGCAGGTCTCGAAATCCAGGCCTGCGATGTGACCCCCCTGATGTTCTGCGTGCCCCCTGGGTTCAAGGCTTCGGCCAATATCGGCACGATGGTGCGTCTGCGCGCGGGTGGCAGCGGTGCGGCCTGGGGGCCGGGCGATTTCGGTTTTCTCGACCCCGACAAGATCAAGGTCGATGACGAAGGACCTTGCGCGAAGCTCAGCGGCGCACAGCTCGATGCCTGCCTTCTCGGTGCGCAACAAAGTATCACGCAATGCTTCAATCAGCGTGGCGTTGATACCGAGCCGGGGCAAAAGGAAGGGCTCAACGCTTCGATCTTCAACGTTCGCTTCGATATGTATCAGGCGATCATGAACGGGCTGAGCGGTGACGAGGACTATGCGCCCGCGCCCAACGTGATCAAGGGGATCATCAAGAAGGACCCGGGCCAGAGCTCCAATGACAACGAGAACCAGGGTCAGGGCAAAGCCGATTGCATTGGTGAGGCCGAGCAGGCTTCGCCCGACACGGTTGGTCTGCCGCGCGATGACTGCTTCATGGATTCAAGCTGCGATCGCTTTGGCGATGGCGACTGGAGCGTGGGGCGCGAAACCTATGTCGCAACGAATTATGGCGTAGATGTTGACGATCCTCATCCGGACGCGGTCACGCGTTACGATTATTACCTTGCCGAGATCGAGGCGGCTGCTGGGGGCGATATCCTGACCGGCCGCGCCGAGACGGGTCTTCCCACCTGCGCGCCTGCCGCGTCGAGCAATGCCGACCGCCGTGTGCTGATCGTCGCGGGGATCGATTGCTCGGCCGAGACCGGCACCGAAATCAAGGGCAAGACGTCAGACGTGCCGGTGAAGGAATTCGTAAAGGTCTTCCTCACCGAACCGGTGGGCGAAGACGGCTCGACCCCGCCGGTCATGGATATCTGGGGTGAGATCATCGGCTCGGCCAGCAATGGCGGTTCGGAAGAAACAGGGACTGGGGGTATCGTGCGCGATGTCGTCCAGCTCTACCGGTGAGCGCGATGTGGGGGATGATCGCATATCCGCTCCGCAGCCTGCGCCGCCTCTGGCGCGATGAGGACGGTGCGCAGCTCGTGGAATTCGCGCTGGTTCTGCCGATCCTGCTGTTGATCTTCGCGACGATCGTCGAAGGCGGCCGGATGTTTCTTTCCTATCAGACGGTGATCGGGGGCGTGCGGGACGCGAGCCGGTATCTCGCCCGCGTCACTCCGCGCGATATCTGCGATGACGAGGATACGTTCGACGGGCGCGACGATGATCTCACGGAGATCGTCGAAAACGCCCTGACGGGTGAGAGCCTGCTGCCGAGTGGCATCACGATCACCGGCGTCACCCCGAGCCTCACCTGCACCACCGGCGATTTTCGCTTCGGCACCGCGCCTGTCGTGAGCGTCAGTGCTGCGCTGAGCATTACCTTTCCGTTTGGCGGGCTCTTCTCCTTGGCGACGGGCCAGACGCCTGGCACGGTCTCGACGAACGTCGCCGATGAACACCGGGCGTATGGCACATGAGCGCGCCTCTCGCATATCGCGCCCGCAAGGCGCTGCGCGGCTTTGCCCGCGATGAGAGCGGGGCGACGCTGGTCGAGTTCGCGCTGGTGATCGGGCTCTACCTGATGATCTTCTTCGCGCTGATCGATTTCGGGCGCATGGCCTTTCACTATGTGAACGCGCAACGCGCGCTTCAGGTCGCGGCGCGGCTCGCGGCGGTGCGCTCGCCCGCGTGCGATGACGTTCCTCTGATCCACGAACGCGGGGTTACCCCACAAGGGGAGATCGAGCCGAATTTCGGCACGAACTGCAACGTCTCCGACACGACCTGCGCCGATCCCGGAACGATCACCTGCGCAGGCGATGCCAATAACGATACGGCGGATGAGATCTGGACCATCGTCCAGCGCGCGCTGCCCAGTGACGCCGAGATCGGGGACCTGTCCTTTTCTTATTCCTATGATCCCGACCTCGGCTTTCTCGGTGGGCCTTACGTGCCGATCGTGACCGTCAAACTGCAAAATCTCGACTTTCAGTTCGTAACGCCGATCGGGGCCTTCGCCTCGCTTTGGACGAGCGAGGAAGTCACACAAATATCGCGCGTGACCTTCCCGAGCCTGAGCACCTCGATGCCGGGGGAAGCTCTGGGACGGGATGGGACGAGCTGAGAGATGAAGGGGAGAGATGACATGACGAGCGTGAACAAGCAGATGTTCCTGGTGGCCGATACCGCTGAGGCGGTGCAGGCAGCGCCCGCGCAGCGCCGGTTGAATTTCGCCGCCGAATCCGAGCGCGTCGCGAAGGGTGGTTCTGCAGCGCATGTGGGGCAGGTTATCGCCGTCGCGCGCAGTCGGGGCGGGATCGGGGCGACGATGCTCGCGGTCAACCTGGCCCATCAGCTCGCCTCGATCGGCGCCAAGCGCAAGGGCGGACCGGCGCGCCGCGTCGCGCTCGTCGATCTCGATCTGCAATTCGGCATGGTCTCGGGCTTTCTGGATCTCGAACCGAGCCCCGCGCTTTATGATATGGCGCGCGACGGGAGCGTGCCTGACGAGACCTTCCTCGAACAGTCGCTGCAATCGACCCCGGATGGGCTCGACGTGCTCTGTGCGCCATCCGCCTTCGCGCCGCTCGACGCGCTGCGGCCCGAACAGCTGCGCGGGCTGATCGAGGCGATGCAGGCTCGCTACGATTATGTCGTGGTCGATCTGCCCCACGCGCTCGTCGACTGGGTGTCCCCGGTGTTGGGCCATGCCGGGCTCATGTATCTCGTCACCGATCTTTCCGTGCCCTCGCTTCAGCAGGCACGTCGCCTGATCGACGCCTATAGCGAGGACAATCTCGCGATGGAGATCGAGGTCGTGGTCAATCACGAGGCGCGCCCGCTCTTGCCGCGCCGCCAACACCAGGAGGCCGCGCGCGCGCTCGATCGCGAGCTGCGCCATTGGTTGCCCGAAGATCCGCGCGCGGCGAAGGAAGCCGCCGATCGCGGCCTGCCGTTGGGGCGCGTTGCGCGCCGCTCGGCCCTGTCGAAAGCGGTGGGGAAACTCGCCCAGGAACGTCTCAAGAAAGCCGCCGCTGCGGCGCAACAGAACTGAAGCGGAGGGTACAGACATGTTTCGCAATTTCACCGATCGCGGTTCGAAGCCTTCCGACAAGGACAAGGTGATCCCGCTTGGCCAACACCGTGCCGCGGCAGGCACGCCAGCCGATGCGCTCGTGCTGAATGAGAGCGCGGTCAAGGCCGTGCCCGAGCCGGCCTTCGAGGAAAGCCAGCGCCGCGCGCTCGAACTGAAGAGCCGCCTGCATGACGCGCTGCTCGACCGTCTGAACCTGTCGATGATCGACAAGGTCGTGCCCGAGGAACTGCGTCGCGAAGTGGCCACGCTTGTCTCTGAAGAGCTGCGCGACTCCAAGACGCCGCTGCGTGCCGATCAGTTCAAGACGCTGGTCGATGAGCTGCTCGACGAAGTGCTGGGCCTTGGACCGCTGGAGCCGCTGATCGCGGATCCCACGATCAACGACATCCTCGTGAATGGGTGTCAGAAAGTCTTTATCGAGCGCAACGGCGTGCTGGAACGCACCCAGGTCCGTTTCCGTGACGAACGTCACCTGCTGCGCATTATCGACAAGATCGTCTCGCGCGTTGGCCGCCGGATTGATGAGAGCAATCCTTGGGTCGATGCCCGTCTTGAGGATGGAAGCCGCGTCAATGCGATCATCCGCCCGTGCGCGATTGACGGTCCGAGCATCTCGATCCGCAAATTCGCCCGCCAGCCCTATACGCTGGAGCGTCTGGTAGATACCGGGATGATGACCGAGCAGGCTTCGCATTTCCTCAAGGGGTTGGTGCGGGCTCGCAAGAATATCCTGATCTCGGGCGGCACGGGCTCGGGCAAGACGACGCTTCTCAACGCGATCTCGGCGGCGATCGACCCGCGTGCGCGGATCGTCACGATCGAGGATGCGGCCGAACTTCAGCTCCAGCAGGAGCATGTGGTGCGTCTTGAAACCCGCGCCTCCAACCCGAACGGTCAGGGCGCGGTGCATCAGCGCGATCTGGTGCGCAATGCGCTGCGGATGCGTCCCGATCGCATCATCGTCGGCGAGGTGCGTGGCGGCGAGGCCTTCGACATGCTTCAGGCGATGAATACCGGTCACGACGGTTCGATGACCACGGTGCACGCCAATTCCGCCCGCGACGCGCTGGGCCGGATCGAGCAGATGGTGACGATGATCGGCCTCGACATGCCGCTCTCCGCGATCCGTTCGCAGATCGCCTCGGGGCTCGATATCGTGGTGCAGATCGCGCGCATGTCCGATGGCCGCCGTCGTGTGCTCTCGATCTCCGAGATCACCGGCCAGGAAGGCGATATCGTGATGATGCAGGAGATCTTCACCTTCCGGAAGAAAGGCACGCTCGGCGATGGCACCATCGAGGGCAATTTCACCGCGACCGGGCTGCGCCCGCGTTGCCTCGAGGACATGATCGCGGCCGGTGTCGAGGTCGATCCGTCCGATTTCGTGGTTCGGGGGTAAGGGGTCATGTTCAGCGGCATCGAGAATGACTGGTTTGCCTATCTCACCTATAGTGGCATCGCGCTGGGCATGCTGCTGGCGGTGACGGGCGCATTGCATCTGGCCAGCCGCAGCGAAACGCGCGGCGAGGCGAAGAGCCGCCGGATGAAGATGATCGCTCAGGGCCGCAACACCGAAGAGCTGCTGGCGCTTCTGAAACCGCCGCCGCGCAAGGGGATCGCGGCGCGCCTGCCGCAGACGCTCGATCTCGCGCGCCAGCTGCATCGCGCGGGGATGCCGATCTCGGCGGACCGGTTCGTTGCGCTTTGCGCCTCGATCGGGGTGGGGGGCTTCGTGCTCAGTTTCGCGGCTCTCGGCCCAATCTGGGCTGTGCTTGTGGCGCTGGCCGTGGGTGTGGCGATTCCGGCGCTGGTGGTGCGCTTTCGCGCCAAGGGCCGGATGACGAAGCTGACGGCTCAACTGCCTGATGCGCTCGACATGCTCGCGCGCGGGCTTAAGATCGGCCATCCGCTGAACATGACGATCGGCGCCGTGGCCGAGGAGATGCCCGACCCGATCGGGACCGAGTTCGGCCTGATCTTCGACCAGGTGACCTATGGCGACGACCTGCCCGATGCGGTGCTCGATTTCGCGGATCGGGTGGGGATCGAGGACGCCGATTATCTTGCTGCGAGCATCGGGATCCAGCACGGCACCGGCGGCGATCTCGCCCGCGTGCTCGAAGTGCTGGGCCGGACGATCCGCGGCCGCATCGCATTGCGCCGCAAGATCAAGGCGATCTCGGCGGAGGGGCGGGCCTCGGCCTGGTTCCTAAGCACGCTGCCCTTCATCATGTTCGGCTTCACGAATTTCATTTCACCGGGCTATTTCGGCGAAGTGGCCGATGACCCGCTCTTCAAACCGATGGCCGCGATCGTGCTGGTGCTGGTGGCGCTCAACGCGCTGATCCTGCGCAAGCTGGTGACGTTCCGGATCTGACAGGGAGGAAAGAGCCATGCTGATGACTCGTATCGAAAGCATTGCGCTGGAGCTGGGCATTGCGCCCGAGACGGTTCTGGCGGGCGGTATCGGGCTCGGAGCGCTGCTGGTGATCTGGGGGCTGCTCGCAGCGTTCCAGCGGGATCGCGCGGTCGAGCGCATCGCCGCGATCGGAGGCACGCGCGGAAATGTGCGCGCCGAGCATTCGCTGCTCAAGGCGCCGGAAGCCACACCGGGGCGCTTCATGAAAGCCTTTGTTCCGGCCGATCGGCAGAAGCGCAGCGCGCTACAGCGCAAGCTCGAGATGGCAGGGATGTCGGATGCGGGCGCGCTGCGCCGCTTCACGCTCGTGCGCATCGTCCTTGGCATCGGCCTTCCGGGTGTGTTTCTCGCGCTGCTGATTGCCGCGCGCACGCCCGATCTGACCTTGCCCCTTGGCCTCTCGGAGCGTCTCGGCGGGCTCAGCGGTATGGCGACCTATCAGATCCTGACCGGGCTCGTGGCCTTTGGCTATCTCGCGCCGCTCAAATGGCTGGGCGGACGCATGAAGGAGCGCCGCTTGCGCATCGAAGAGAGCTTTCCGAATGCGCTCGACCTGATGCAGGTCTCGATCGAAAGCGGCATGGGCTTTGACGCGGCGATGACGCGGGTTGGCAACGAGCTGACCAATACCTCTCCCGAGATCGCCTTCGAGTTCCTTTCGGTGCAGCGCCAGGTGCAGGCCGGGCGTGAGCGCGACGCGGCGCTGCGCGACATGGCCGAGCGCACCGGGGTCGAGACCGTGCGGGCCTTCGCCAATGTCGCCACGCAATCTCTGCGCTTCGGCTCCTCCATGGCGCAGGCGCTCACGACCTATGCCGAAGAGTTGCGTGCGATGCGCGAGCTGCGCGCTCAGGAGAAGGCCAACCGGCTGCCCGTGCAGATGTCGGGCGTGCTCGCCTCGCTGATGCTTCCGGCACTGATCCTGATCTGTCTCGGACCCATCGTGATTCGCTATCTCAACAATTTCTGAGCCGATTTCGGCTGGAAAGGAATCGTTTCAATTTGCGAAACGATTGGAAAAACAGGAAAATTAAGGGGGTTTGTCTCGGCGGTCGTGCTGAAAACTAAACCACGGGTTGTTACGCGAATTCAGTAATGCATCCACAGGGGGCTGTGGATATCGATCTTCAGATTAGTTTAGGCGTATGGCGGAAATTGAGTTACGCTGGGGCATCTCACAAGCTGCCAAGAAAATGTGAGAAATTTTGATAAGTCTTTGGGATGGTGGGGGCCATGAAGGACTATGTGATGGATCGGGGTGGGGACCCCGGTCAGCAACGCGCTATTGAAGCCGGTATGATCGGCGCTGTGGCGCAATGGTGCGAGTGCTTGCACGGAACCAATCCGCTGCGCAGCGCTCTGCGAATTCTGACTGACAGTATCGGGGCTGAGGCGATCGTGCTTTCGCGCTATGCGCGGGCCGGTGAGACGCCGACGCGGGTTCTGGTCCATGACCGGGCGCGCTCGGGCTGCCGGATCCCGTTGCAGCAGAGCTTCGCCGAGTTGCTGCTCGACGGTTATCTCGACAAGGCCAAGCCGGGCTCGACCTGGTATGGCTCGATGCGCGACGAGGAGCTTCCGGCAGCCGCCGCGATGCTGCTGGCGCGGCGTCAGCTTAATGAGCTGGTGGTGATCCCGCTCGAGGTGAGCGATCGCGCGATCGATACGATCGAGCTGCATTTCACCGACAAGCTGCGCCATTACCAGCAGGCGGTGCTGACGATCCTGGCCGATACGCTCAGCCGTACCTGGAGCAACCGCGCGCGGGGCCTGTTCACCGAGGCGCTGCTCAAATCGGCCGCGGCGCAGGCTGCACCGGCTGTCGGTTCGCCGATCCTGAGCGCGGACAATCCCGCGCGTCTCAGCCGCGCCGAATATCGCGTCTGCCTGCTGCTGAGCCACGGCCAGTCGCCCGACCAGATGCGCGGCGAGCTGGGGATCTCTGAATCGACGCTGCGCACGCATCTGAGCAACCTCTATGCCAAGACCGGGGCGCGCAATCTGGCGGAGCTGACCTTCCAGCTCGTGTCGGATCTGCCCTTCGAGCTGACCCGCCGCCACGCGGGACGGCTGGCATGAGCCTGCAACTGCTGCCGCTTGTCGCGCTGGCGCCACTTCTGTTGATGGTGGCGTTCAGCGACCTGCGCGAGATGCGCATCCCGAACTGGATGGTGCTGATCGCGCTGGGTCTCTTCGTGATTTGCTCACCACTTCTGGGCTGGTCCGAGATCGGGTCGCGTCTGATCGTGGCGGGGGCGACCTTCGCGATCGGCTACGTGCTCTTCGCGCTGCGTGCTTTCGGGGGCGGGGATGTGAAGTTCCTGACCGTACTGATGCTGTTCGTACCCTCGGTCGCAGTGGCGCAGTTTCTGATGGTCTTTTCGGTGGCGTTGATCCTCGGGAGCGGCATCGCGATCGGGTTGCAGCGCGCCCCGGTTGCGGCGCGACTCGACTGGGTCACCTGCCGTCGCCGCGGCAAATTGCCGATGGGCATTTCGCTTGCGATGGCGGGGCTCGCGCTGCCTTACGTGCTCTCGATCGGTTAACCGCGCGTCAAAACTTGGCGAGATGCGGGGAGTTCTTGTGCAAGATCAAGGCTCAAGAGGATTTTTTGTGTCATACTGAGCGGATAGTCAAAGCAGGGGGGCTTGCTATGCGTGGTCACGAATTTCGTTTTTGGATGCAGGGAACGGCGCTCGCGTCGGGCGTGTTGATCGGCCTGTCGGGGATAGGCTTTGCGCAGGAGGCTGCAACGCCTGACGCCGCGGCCGCAGCAACGCAAGAGGCCGCAACGCAAGACGCTTCGCAGGCCTCGCCGCGCAGTCGCGCCGAGGCGTTGCTTTATGGGCTCGAGGGCCAGACCAAGGATGTGGCGGCAGGGCTTGCACTTCTGGAAACCGCTGCTGCGCAGGGCGATCACCCGTCGCAGACCGCGCTTGGCAACCTGTTGCTCTGGGGCGGTCCGCTTCCGGCCGATCCTGCGCGGGGGGAGGCGCTTCTGTCCGAGGCTGCGGCGGCTGGGGATGCCGAGGCCAAACTGATCCTCGGCAGACAACTTATCGGCGGATGGGCGCTGCCACGCGATCTAGATCGCGGCAAGGCGCTGCTTGAAGAGCTGGTGGCCGAGGGCGACCCCAAGGCCGAGGTCGCATTGGCTGAATTCTACCTCTATGGCACGGGACTGCCGAAGGATTGGGACAAGGCCAAGGCGCTTGCCGAGGCTGCGGCCGACAAGGGCGACGGTCAGGGCATCTGGAAATACGGCGAGATGCTGATGTGGAGCGAGCGCGACGCGAAGACTGCCGAGGCGATGCTCAACCGCGCCGGCGAGCTGGGCGTGGGACAGGCCTATGCCACGCTCGCGGAAGGCGCGATGTATGGCTATCTCGGCGGCGGTTCGGTCTCCCGCGCGAAATTCGACGGCTATGCCGAGAAGGCGCGCGCGGCGGGCAATCAGCGCATCGAAGTGCTCGATGCGATCCGCCAGATGTGGGGCATCTCGATGCGCGCTGACGGGCCGAAAACCGTCGAGGAGCTGACCAAGGCCGCCAATGCCGGAAATCGCGAGGCAGGGCGGTATCTGCTCGGGCTGCTGCGGGATGGCAACGGGCTCAATATCCAGAAAGATCGTGCGGCCGCCGAGGCGCTGCTCAAGGATCACCCCGAACTGTTCACCGATGCGGAGCGCGCCGAGATGCAGTTGAGCATCGACGTGGCGAAACGACGTGATCCGAAAGGAATCGCGGCCTCGGCAGAGGTGGTGCAATCGCGCCGAGGCGATCTGAGCCAGTCGGCTGCCGAGGATCTCTACAAGGCCGCGCCGAACGTGGTGATCTATGTGCTTCAGCAGGATCTGAAGGCGAAGGGGCTCTATGCGGGCAAGCTCGACGGGCTGGCGGGGCCGCGCACGCTGAAGGGGTTGAACAAGCTGTGCAAGACCTTGCCGGGCGGGCTTAATTGCACCGATGGCATTCTGAGCCGGAAGACCATTGGCGCGCTGCTGATCGCTCCTTGATCGACCAATCCCGCCCGCGACGCATTCTCGCAGTGAAAACGGTGTGTTCGCGGGTAGGATTGCTTTGTATCAAGGTTATCCAAACCTTAATCTGATAGTCTTAATAAGCTTGAGGGGAAGCGAACCTTTCAGGCGTCCAACGGGCCAGGTGGGAACGGCCCGAAGTTTTGAAGGGGTGAAAATGTCTGCCGAAAAACAATTTGTTCCGCCCTTCGCCAGTGGGGCTGGTGCGCTGTCGGGTGCGAGCGCGCACCGGCGCACGGTGCTCATTGCGGGCGGGGCGGGCTTCATCGGGTCCAATCTCGCGCGCCGACTGCTGGCGCAGGGCGACCGGGTGATCTGCATCGACAATCTGGAAACCGGACGAAGTGCGAATATCGAGGGGCTGATCCCCAATCCCGATTTCGCTTTCTTCCTTCATGATATCGTCGAGCCCTTTACCGTGAAGGGGCCGGTGGACCGGATTTACAATCTCGCCTGCCCGGCCTCGCCACCGAAATATCAACGCGATCCTGTGCATACGCTCAAGACCTCCTTCATCGGGGGGCTGAACCTGCTCTCGATCGCCGAGAAGAAGCATGCTCGGATCCTGCAAAGCTCGACCTCCGAGGTCTATGGCGACCCGGATATCTCGCCGCAGCCGGAGAGCTATCGCGGTCTGGTCAACACGGTCGGCCCGCGGGCCTGCTACGACGAGGGCAAGCGCGCTACCGAGACGCTGTTCTACGAGAGCCACCGTCAGAGTCACGTCGATGTGCGCATCGCGCGGATCTTCAACACCTACGGGCCGCGCATGGACCCCGAAGACGGGCGCGTCGTGTCGAATTTCGTCGTGCAGGCGCTGACCGGTCAACCGCTCACGATCTATGGCGACGGCACGCAGACGCGGTCCTTCTGCTACATCGAGGACATGCTCGACGGCTTGACCGCGCTGATGGAGGCCGATGAGGTGGAGCCCACGATCTTCGATCCGGTGAACCTCGGCAATCCGCATGAGTTCACCATGCTCGAACTGGCCGATCTGGTGCAGGATCTGACCGGCGCGAAGGTGAAGCGCGACTTTCACCCGCTGCCCAAGGACGACCCGCTCCAGCGCCGTCCCGATATCACCCGGGCCAAGACGATCCTGGGATGGGAACCGAAAGTGCCGCTTCATGACGGGCTGATCCCGACGATCGAATATTTCCGCGACGAGATCGAGATGGCGCAGCAGAAAATCGGCGGCGTGGCATGAGCCAACCAAAGATCCTCGTCACCGGGGGCGCGGGCTATATAGGCTCGCATTGCTGCAAGGCGCTGGCGAAGGCCGGGCGTGAGCCGGTCGTCTATGACAACCTCTCGCGCGGCCATGCCGATGCCGTGCGCTGGGGACCGCTGGTGGTGGGCGACATGCGCGACCGCGCGCTGCTGGAAAGAACGCTGGCCGAACATCAGATCGGCGCGGTGATCCATTTCGCGGCCCTCGCCTATGTCGGCGAGAGCGTTGGCGCGCCCGAGCAATATTATGACGTGAACCTTGGGGGCATGACCGCGCTGCTCGAGGCGGCCGGGGCCGTGGGGGTCGACAAGATCGTCTTTTCGTCGAGCTGCGCGACCTATGGCACGCCCGAGCGCCTGCCGATCTCGGAAGATCTGCCGCAGACCCCGATCAACCCTTACGGCCGCACGAAGCTCGTCTGCGAGTGGATGTTGCAGGATGCCCAGACCGCCCATGGGCTGCGCTTTGCCGCCTTGCGCTATTTCAACGCCGCCGGCGCAGATCCCGAAGGCGAGATTGGCGAGCGCCATGATCCCGAGACCCATCTGATCCCGCTGGTGCTCATGGCGGCCTCGGGGCAGGCGGGGCCGCTAAAGATCTTCGGCACCGATTATCCCACGCCCGATGGCACCTGTATCCGCGACTATATCCATGTCGACGATCTGGCCCGCGCCCATCTGCTTGCGCTCGATCACCTCGAAGCAGGCGGCGCGAGCCTGAAGCTCAACCTCGGCACCGGGCGCGGCGCGTCGATCCACGAGGTCGTGGCGGCGGTGGAACGGGTGACCGGCCGCAAGGTACCGCATGAGCTTGCCCCGCGTCGCCCCGGCGATCCGGCAGAGCTGACGGCGGACCCGTCGAAGGCGGCCGAGGTGCTGGGGTTCACCGCGCGCTATCGCGATCTCGATGAGATCGTGGCCCATGCCGCGCCGTGGTTCGGCTTGTAGCCGCCTGACCAGCCGTCAGCCGGGCTTGAGCCTGCCGCCCGGACCTCTATCTTGCCCCTTAAAGGCAAATCAGGAGGCAGACATGGCCAGCGATCCAATCGACGCGCAAACCCTCGACAAGCTCGCGCAGGTCGCGGTGCGGGTGGGGCTCAACTTGCAACCGGGTCAGGATCTGGTGCTCACCGCGCCGGTCGAGGCGCTGCCGCTCGTGCGCAAGATCGCCGCCGAGGCCTACCGCGCAGGGGCCGCGACCTTCACGCCGATCCTCAGCGATGGCGAGATCACGCTGGCACGGTTCGAGAATGCGCAGGATGCCAGCTTCGATCACGCGCCGGGCTGGCTCTACAAGGGCATGGCCGAGGCCTATGCCGGAGGCGCGGCCCGCATGGCGATCGTGGGCGAGGACCCGATGCTGCTCTCCGAGCAGGACCCCGAAAAGGTCGCGCGCGCCGGAAAGGCCAATTCCATCGCCTATAAACCCGCGCTCGAGAAGATCGCGAATTTCGACATCAACTGGTCGATCGTGAGCTATCCGACCGCAGCCTGGGCCGCGCGCGTCTTCCCCGACCTGCCCGAGGCCGAGGCGGTGGCGAAGCTGGCCGCGGCGATCTTTGCCGCCTCGCGCGCCGATCAACCCGACCCGGTCGCCGCCTGGGACGCCCATAACGCCGCGTTGCGCACGCGCACCCAGTGGCTCAATACCCAGCGCTTTGCCGCGCTTCATTTCCAGGGCGGCGGCACGGATCTCACGGTGGGGCTCGCCGATGATCACGAATGGAATGGTGGCGCGTCGACCGCGAATAACGGCGTGACCTGCAACGCCAACATCCCGACCGAGGAGGTCTTCACCACGCCCCATGCAAAGAAGGTCGACGGCGTCGTGCGTGCGACCAAGCCGCTTTCGCATCAGGGAAGCCTGATCGAGAATATCGAGATGCGCTTCGAGGCCGGCCGCGCGGTCGAGGCGAAGGCCAGCCGTGGCGAGGCGGTGCTGCAAAAGCTGCTCGATACCGACGAGGGCGCGCGCCATCTGGGCGAGGTGGCGCTGGTCCCGCATGGCTCGCCGATCTCGCAATCGGGGCTCCTGTTCTACAACACGCTCTATGACGAGAACGCGGCCTGCCATATCGCGATGGGCCAGTGTTATTCGAAATGCTTCGTCGGCGGGGGCGAAATGAGCCCCGAAGAGATCGCCGCGAAAGGGGGCAACAGCTCGATGATCCATGTCGACTGGATGATTGGCGGTCCCGAGACCGATATCGACGGGATCACGGCCGATGGCGCCCGCGTGCCGGTTTTCCGCAAGGGCGAGTGGGCAGTCTGAGGCTGTTTCAAGTCTGATCGAAAAAGGGGCGCATCCGAGGGGGTGCGCTCATTATTTTAGCGTGACCGCTCGCGGCCTTCATTCTGCTGCGCTGCGGAAAACGGGGCGATTGCCCGGTTCGGGCGCGACCCTCTATCGCTGGGCCGAAGAGGGTGCCATGCCGAAGAAACTATCCATCGTTGTCGTTGAAGCCGAGCCCGAGCGTGCCGCCCTGATCGAGGCGAGCCTGCGCGAAGCCGGCGATTTCGATATTGCGGTGATTTCCGAGACGGCGGGGCTCGCGCGGCGCATCTCGGAGCGCAACCCCGATATGGTGCTGATCGACATGGCCAACCCCTCGCGCGACATGCTCGAGGAAATGGCGCTGGCTTCGGGCCCGCTCGAGCGGCCAGTGGCGATGTTCGTCGACCGCGAAGACGAAGGAATGACCAAGGCCGCAATCGACGCCGGTGTGTCGGCCTATGTCGTGGCGGGGCTGCGGTCAGACCGGATCAAGCCGATCCTCGATGCGGCGGTGGCGCGTTTCCACATGATCCATAGGATGCGCGCGGAACTCGTCGCGACCAAGCGCGCGCTGGAAGAGCGCAAGGTGATCGACCGAGCCAAGGGATTGTTGATGAAGGCGCGCGGCATCGACGAAGACGCGGCCTATGCGCTGTTGCGCAAGACGGCGATGGATCAGGGCAAGCGCGTGGCCGAAGTGGCGCAGGCGCTGGTCACGACAGCGGGACTTCTGGGATGAGCGGCGCGCCGATTTCTGCGGGGTTCATCCCGCTCGTTGACGCCGCGCCCCTGATCATCGCGCGCGAAATCGGCTTTGCCGAGGAAGAGGGGCTCGATCTCAAGCTCTCGCCTGCGCCGAGCTGGTCAACCCTGCGCGACCGGCTTGCCATGGGCCAGATCGAGGCCGCGCATATGCTTTTCCCGATGCCGGTCGCGGCGGCGCTTGGGCTTGGCGGTTTCGGCAAGCGGATCGACATTCTTCAGGTGCTCTCGCTGAACGGCAATTCGATCGGCGTGTCGCGTGAGCTGGCCGAGACCATGCGCGCGAGCGGGTTCGAGTTCGATTTCGCTTGCGCGAAACGGGCCGGGGAGGCGCTGATCGCGGCGCTTGACGGTCCGCTGCGCATCGGCGTGCCGTTCCCGTTCTCGATGCATGCCGAGATGCTCTATCACTGGCTGGGCGCTCTGGGGTTGAAGGCGCCGCAGGATCTCGACGTGCGCACCGTACCGCCGCCGCTCATGGCCGAAGCCATGGCCGCGGGGGATATCGACGCTTTCTGCGTGGGGGCGCCTTGGGGCTCGATTGCGGTCGAGACGGGCGTGGGGGAGCTGCTGCTGCCCGGCACCGCGATCCGCGCGAACGCGCCCGAGAAAGTTCTGGCGGCGCGCCATGACTGGACCGAGGCCGAACCGGACCTGACGCGCCGTTTGATGCGTGCGATCTGGCGCGCGCAGCGCTGGCTCGGGCAACATGAGAACCGCGGCACGGCGGCCGAGATCCTCTCCCTGCGCGACTATCTCGATCTGCCCGCCGAACTGATCGAACGCTCGCTGACAGGCGATCTTGTGATCTCTCCGCGTGGCGAGATGCGCCATGTGAGCGGCTATCTGGAGTTCTTCGCCGGGGCGGCGGCCTATCCTTGGGCCTCGCAGGCGGCGCTGGTTGCGGCACGTCTGGCGGCGCGGATGGGTCTCGGGCGCGAAGAGGCGATGACGGCCGCGCGCGCGATCTGCCGGACGGATCTCTACCGTCGCAACCTTGCCGATCTGGGGGCGGAGCTGCCCGGCGCGCGCGAGAAGATCGAGGGCGCGATGGCCGAGCCGACCGCCGTCGCCACGCAATCGGGCACGCTGATTCTGTCGCCCGACGCGTTTTTCGACGGCTGGATTTTTGATCCTTCGAAATCCTGACGGTGAAAATTTGGGCATATGAAGCGGGTGTCGGAAATTTCAGTCCCTTTGCAGGCGCAGAAATTCCCAAGATCGTTGACGCCGCAGCTGCACAGTGAGAATTCTGATTTATCGAGGCAAGGTCGTCTCGATGAAGACATTCATAGCCGCGCGCCGCAGCGTGGCTTCGGGCAAAGCCGCTCGATCTCAGCGCAGACTTCCACTCCTCCTCCCTGGAAGCGCGCTCGGATCGGGCGGCTTTTTCATTTTCGACGCAAAACGACGACACAGGGACAGTGAACAATGAAAAAGCTTCTGGCAGCTATCGCCACGACGACGATCTTGAGCGCTCCGGCCTTCGCCGAGATGCTCGATGTCGAGAAAGACGAACTGAAATTCGGCTTCATCAAGCTGACCGACATGGCACCGCTCGCGGTGGCCTATGAAAAGGGCTATTTCGAGGACGAAGGCCTCTTCGTGACGCTCGAGCCGCAGGCGAACTGGAAAGTTCTGCTCGATCGCGTGATCGACGGCGAGCTGGACGGGGCACATATGCTCGCCGGTCAGCCGCTCGCCGCGACGATCGGTTTCGGCACCAAGGCACATGTCATCACGCCCTTCTCGATGGATCTCAATGGCAACGGCATCACCGTGTCGAACGAGGTCTGGGCCGAGATGAAGAAAAACATCCCCGTCGACGCCGAAGGCAAGCCGGTGCACCCGATCTCGGCCTCGGCGCTCAAGCCGGTGGTCGAGAGCTACCGCGCCGCGGGCAAGCCCTTCAACATGGGCATGGTGTTCCCGGTCTCGACCCACAATTACGAACTGCGCTACTGGCTGGCCGCTGGCGGTCTGGAGCCGGGCTACTATTCGCCCGATGACGTGTCGGGTCAGATCGGCGCCGATGTGCTGCTCTCGGTGACCCCGCCGCCGCAGATGCCCGCGACCCTGGAAGCAGGCACGATCTATGGCTATTGCGTGGGCGAGCCGTGGAACCAGCAGGCCGTGTTCAAAGGCATCGGCGTCCCGGTGATCACCGATTACGAGATCTGGAAGAACAACCCCGAAAAGGTCTTCGGCATCACCGCCGAGTTCGCCGAGGAAAACCCGAACACGACGCTGGCCATCACCAAGGCGCTGATCCGTGCGGCGATGTGGCTGGATGAAAACGACAATGCCAACCGCCCCGAGGCGGTCGAGATCCTGGCCAAGTCGGAATATGTCGGCGCGGATGCGGAAGTCATCGCGAACTCGATGACCGGCACCTTCGAATACGAGAAGGGCGACAAGCGCGACGTTCCCGATTTCAACGTCTTCTTCCGCTACTACGCGACCTATCCCTACTACTCGGACGCAGTGTGGTATCTCTCCCAGATGCGCCGCTGGGGCCAGATCGCCGAGAGCCAGCCCGACAGCTGGTATGACGAGGTCGCCAAGTCGGTCTACAAGCCCGAAATCTACCTCAAGGCCGCGCAGATGCTGGTCGAGGAAGGCATCGCGGACAAGGCGGATTTCCCTTGGAATACCGATGGTTACCGCGAACCGACCGCCGATATCATCGATGGTGTCGAGTATAATGGCCGCACGCCCAACGCCTATATCGACAGCCTGCCGATCGGCCTGAAATCTGGTCAGACCGTCGTCGGCAACAAGGTCGAAGGCTAAGCCCTCACGCGCGGGCGGGGCCCTGACCTGCCTCGCCCGCCTATTTCAATTCTCTCGCTCACCAAGGACGCACAGCCATGACCGCCATCGACCCTGACGCCCTGACCGCGCAAGAGGCCCGCGAGGCCCGTCGCGAACGTCTCTTCACCCGCATCAACAAGGCAGATGGCTGGTTCAAGGTTCTTGGCCTGAGCTGGATCACGCCGATCTTGCGCGCCTTCGCAGGCGACAATCCCAAGGCTCAGATGAAGGAAATCTGGCAGCTTCTGGGTGTGCCGGTCACCGCGATCGTGCTGTTCCTTGCCGCCTGGGCGCTGCTCGCGCCGAAGGTGCAAACCTCGCTCGGCGCGATCCCCGGTCCTGCGCAGGTCTGGGAGCAGGTGGGTGTTCTTTATCAGGATCACGTCGACGAACGCGCCAAGGCCGCCGCTTTCTACGAGCGTCAGGATGTGCGCAACGCCAAACTCGTTGCCGACGGCAAGGCCGATCGCGTGAAATGGCGCGACTATACCGGCAAGCCGACCTATTTCGACCAGATCTGGACCTCGATCAAGACGGTGTTCTTCGGCTTCGCGCTTGGCACGATCGTCGCGGTGCCTCTGGGCATCATGGCGGGTCTGTCGAAAACCGCCAACGCCGCGATGAACCCGCTTATCCAGATCTTCAAGCCGGTCTCTCCGCTCGCCTGGCTGCCGATCGTGACGATGATCGTCTCGGCCGTCTACACCACCACCGACGGGATGTTTTCCAAATCCTTCCTGATCTCGGCGATCACGGTGACGCTGTGCTCGCTCTGGCCGACGATCATCAACACCGCGCTGGGCGTGGCCTCGATCGACAAGGATCTGGTCAACGTCTCGAAGGTGCTCAAGATGACCACCTGGACCAAGATCACCAAGCTGGTGCTGCCCTCGGCTCTGCCGCTGATCTTCACCGGTCTGCGTCTGTCGCTCGGCGTGGGTTGGATGGTTCTGATCGCCGCCGAAATGCTCGCGCAGAACCCCGGTCTTGGCAAATTCGTCTGGGATGAGTTCCAGAACGGCTCCTCGAGCTCGCTCGCCAAGATCATGGTTGCGGTCTTCACCATCGGCATCATCGGCTTCATCCTCGATCGCCTGATGTTCGCGATCCAGTCGATGTTCACTTTCTCGAATAACCGGTGATCACGATGGCTATTCTCGAATTCGACAATGTCTCCAAGAGCTTCGGCGAAGGTGCAGAGCGCACTGACGTGCTGAAGAACGTGAACCTGAAAGTCGAGGAGGGCGAGTTCCTCGTGCTCCTGGGCTTCTCCGGAACCGGCAAGACGACGCTCGTGAACCTGATGGCCGGTCTCGAGATGCCCAGCCGCGGCGAGGTTCGTTTCAAGGGCAAGCGCATTGCCGGCCCGGGCCCCGAGCGTGGCGTGATCTTCCAGAACTATTCGCTGATGCCCTGGCTGACGGTGGACGCCAATGTCGGCCTCGCGGTCGAGACGATCTTCCCGAACCTGTCGAAGAAAGAGCGTCAGGAAAAGGTTGATCATTACGTGCAGATGGTGGGGCTGGCCCATGCCAAGGCCCGCCGCCCGGCCGAGCTTTCGGGCGGCATGCGCCAGCGGGTGAACGTGGCACGAGCCCTGGCGATGAACCCCGAGATGCTGCTTCTCGACGAGCCGCTCTCGGCGCTCGACGCACTGACGCGGGCGAACCTTGCCGATGAGATCGAGCACATCTGGGAAGCCGACAAGAAGACCTGCGTGCTGATCACCAACGACGTGGACGAGGCGATCGTTCTGGCCGACCGGATCATCGCGCTCAACCCCGATGGCACCCTGGGCGAGGAGTTCAAGGTCACGATCCCTCGTCCGCGTGACCGGGGGGCGATGAACCATGATCCCGAGTTCAAACGCCTGCGCGCCGGCGTCACCAATTACTTGATGGATGTAGGCATGCAGGCCAAGGCTGAGGGCAAACGCCTGCTGCCGGACGTGGTGCCGCTGCACGCGCTGCCCAAGGCCGTGTCGGATGCCGCGCGCTCGGCGCTCGAGGACAAATATCTCGAATATTCGCAGCTCCATAAGATCTACCCGACGCCGAAAGGGCCGCTGACCGTCGTCGAGGATTTCAACCTCACCCTGAAGAAGGGCGAATTCGTCTCGCTGATCGGTCATTCGGGCTGCGGGAAGTCGACCGTTCTCACGATGACGGCCGGGCTTAACGATGTGTCGAAAGGCGGCATCAAGCTCGACGGCTTCGAGGTGAAGGGCGCCGACCCGGAGCGCGCCGTGGTGTTCCAGTCGCCCTCGCTCTTCCCGTGGCTAAGCGCGCGCGAGAACGTGGCCGTCGGCGTCGACAAGGTCTATCCCAAGGCCAGCCGGGCCGAGCGTCAGGACGTGATCGACTATTATCTCGAGCGGGTTGGCCTTGGCGACGCGATGGACAAGCCCGCCTCCGAGATGTCGAACGGGATGCGCCAGCGCGTCGGTATCGCTCGCGCCTTCGCCCTTTCCCCGAAGCTGCTGCTGCTGGATGAGCCCTTCGGGATGCTCGACAGCCTCACCCGCTGGGAGCTGCAAGAAGTGCTGATGGAGGTCTGGTCGCGCACCAAGGTCACCGCCGTCTGCGTCACCCACGACGTGGACGAGGCGATCCTGCTGGCCGACCGCGTGGTGATGATGACGAACGGTCCGCGCGCCACGATCGGCAAGATCACCGAGGTCGACCTGCCGCGTCCGCGCACTCGCAAGGCGCTGCTCGAACATCCCGATTACTATGCCTATCGCGAGGAGATCCTGAATTTCCTCGAAGAATACGAGCACGGCGCGCATAAGAAGGATGCCGCGTGATGGCTGAGCGGCTCGTCATCATTGGCGCCGGCATGGCGGCGGGGCGGCTCCTCGATCATTTGGTCGAGGAAGCGCCGGGCCGCTATGACATCACGCTGTTCAATGCCGAGCCACGCGGCACCTATAACCGCATCATGCTCTCGCCGGTCCTGGCGGGTGAGACGCACTTTGAAGAGATCGTCACCCATGACGATGCCTGGTATGCGCGCCACGCCATCACCTGCCGCTTCGGCGAAAAGGTGAGCGGGATCGACCGAGAGGCGAAGCTAGTGCACGCGCCCAACGGCGATGTGCCCTACGACCACCTGGTGATCGCGACCGGGTCGAGCCCGGTGATGCTGCCCCTGCCGGGGGCCGATCTGGCAGGTGTGATCGGCTATCGCGATTTCGAGGATACCGAGGCGATGATCGCGGCCGCTTCGCGGGGCGGTCGTGCTGTCGTCATCGGCGGCGGCTTGCTGGGGCTCGAAGCTGCGGCGGGTCTGGCCGCGCGCGGCATGGAGGTGAGCGTCGTTCACCTGATGGGACACCTGATGGAGCGCCAGCTCGATCCGGCCGCCGGGTTCCTGCTGCGCAAAGCGCTCAACGATCGTGGTATTCGCGTGATCTGTGGCGGGGTCTCGAAGGAGATCGCCGGAGAAAATGGTCAAGTCCGCGCGCTGATCCTCGATGATGGGACCGAGCTGCCTTGCGATCTTCTGGTCATGGCGGTGGGCATCCGCCCCGCCACCGCGCTTGCGAAAGAGGCGGGGCTCGCGGTCGGGCGCGGCATCCTCGTCGACGATCAGCTCCATAGCTCCGATCCAGCGATCTTCGGGCTTGGCGAATGCGTCGAGCATGACGGCCAGCTCTTCGGACTTGTCGCGCCGCTCTTCGATCAGGCCCGCGTGCTTGCCGACGTGTTGCAAGGCCGCGAGGCTGCTTTCACTCCGCCGGAGGTGTCCACCAAGCTCAAGGTCACGGGCTGCGATATCTTCTCGGCGGGCGATTTCGCCCCGGCCGAGACCCGCGAGGAAATCGTGCTCAGCGATCCCGCGCGCGGCGCCTACCGGCGGCTCGTGCTCGAGGATGGCCGCCTGAAGGGCGCGGTGTTCTATGGCGACAGCCGGGATTCCGGCTGGTTCCACGATCTGATCCGAACCGGTGCCGATGTCAGCGCTCTGCGCGAGACGCTGATCTTTGGCCCCGCTGACCCGCAACCGCAGCCAGCCCCCTATGGCGGGCTGTGCAGCCTGACCGCGTGAGGCTCCGATGACCGATGTCTCTCCCCTCGATCTGCGCCGTGGCGCGCGCGCCTGCGCCGTGGCGACGACCTGCCCCTATTGCGGCGTGGGCTGTGGCGTGCTGGCCGAGCCGGACGGGCAGGGTGGTCTGAAGATCCGGGGCGACAAGGCACATCCGGCCAATGCGGGCAAGCTCTGCTCGAAAGGCTCGGCGCTGGGCGAGACGGTTGCGCTCGATGATCGGCTGCTTGCGCCGCAGGTGATGGGACGCGAGGCGAGCTGGAATGAGGCGCTTGACCTGGTCGCCGCGAAATTCGCCGCGAGCATCCGCGAACATGGGCCCGACAGCGTTGCGATGTATGTCTCGGGGCAGCTTCTGACCGAGGATTACTATGTCGCCAACAAGCTGATGAAGGGCTATGTCGGCACCGCCAATATCGACACCAATTCGCGTCTGTGCATGGCGTCTTCTGTCGCGGGCCATCGCCGCGCGTTCGGAACCGATACGGTTCCCGGCCTCTATGCCGATTGGGAAGAGGCCGATCTGGTGGTTCTGGTGGGCTCGAACCTCGCATGGTGCCACCCGGTTCTTTATCAGCGTCTTGCGGCTGCCAAAAAGGCGCGGCCCACGCTGAAAGTCGTGACCATCGACCCGCGCCGCACCGCCACATCGGATCTCGCGGATACCCATCTCGCGATTGCACCGGGTGGTGACGGGGCGCTTTTCAACGGGCTGCTCGCGCGCATCGTCGCGCAGGGCGCGGTCGATAGCGCCTATGTCGCGCGCCATGTCTCGGGGCTGCCCGAGGCGGTTGAGGCGGCGTGTGCGAGCGATCTTGGTATGACCGGTCTGAGCGCGGAGGAACTCGACGCGTTCTACCGGCTCTGGATCGACAGTGAGAAGGTCGTCACCGTCTACAGCCAGGGCATCAACCAGTCGAGCTCGGGAAGCGACAAGGTCAATGCGATCATCAATTGTCACCTTGCCACGGGCCGGATCGGCAAGCCGGGCATGGGACCTTTCTCGGTTACCGGTCAGCCCAATGCGATGGGCGGGCGCGAGGTGGGCGGGCTGGCCAATATGCTCGCCTGCCATCTCGATATCGAGGAGCCCGCGCATCGTGATGCGGTGCAAGGGTTCTGGGTCAGCCCCGAAATGCCTGACGGGCCGGGCCTGAAAGCCGTCGACATGTTCCGCGCGGTCGAGCAGGGGCGGATCAAGGCGCTCTGGATCATCTCGACCAATCCCGCCGTCTCGATGCCCGAGGCCGACCGGGTGCGTGCCGCGATCGAAGGTTGCGATTTCGTTGTGGTTTCGGACATTACCGCGCGCACCGACACCGCAGAGCTCGCCGATGTGCTGCTGCCCGCGACCGGCTGGGGCGAGAAGGACGGCACCGTCACCAATTCCGAACGCATGATCTCGCGCCAGCGCCGCGTGCTGCCCGCGCCCGGTGCGGCCCGGCCCGACTGGAAGATCATCTGCGACGTGGCGGCGCGCATGGGCTGGGGCGAGGCCTTCGATTTTGACGGCCCGGCTGCGATCTTTCGCGAATATGCAGCGCTTTCGGGGGTTGCAGGCGCACTGGGGCGCGATTTCGACATCTCCGCGCTGGCCGAGATTTCGGACGCCGAGTATGAGGCCCTCGCGCCTTTCTGCTGGCCGCTCAGCGCGCGCAAATCGGGCGGGCGGTTCTTCGCGGATGGTCATTTCTACACCAAGGACAACCGCGCCCGGATGCTGCCGATCACGCCGCGCGCGCCGCAATCGCAACTCAGCGAGGCCTATCCGTTCCGCTTCAATACCGGCCGCGTGCGCGATCACTGGCACACGATGACACGCACCGCGAAATCGGCGCGGCTGAGCCAGCACATGGCCGAGCCCTATCTGGAGCTGAACCCGACCGATGCGGCTGATCTGGGCATCAAACCCGCGCAGCTCGTGACCGTCGAGAGCCCTGCCGGCAGCGCGATCCTGCGCGCGATGGTGAGCGAGCGCATCGGGCGGGGCGAGGTCTTCGCACCCATGCACTGGACCGGTCAGACGGCGTCGGCGGGGCGCATCGATGCGTTGGTTGCGGCCAATACCGATCCCGTTTCGGGCCAGCCCGAGAGCAAGGGGTCGGCGGTCAGGATCCGTCGCTTTTCCGCCGCATGGTATGGCTTTGCGATCGCTCGCGAGGAGATTACCCCGACCAGCCGGTACTGGGCCAAGGCGCGCGCGGCGAAAGGCTGGCGCGTCGAGATGGCCTGCGACGGCGAACCCGAGGATTGGGTCGAGTATGCGCGCGACCTGTTCGACCTGCCCAAGGCTGAGGCCGTGACGCTGCTCGATCCCGCGCGCGGCATCGCCCGCATCGCTTTCATCGCCGAGGGGCAGGTACTTGCCGCATTGTTCGCAGCGCCCGAACCCGTCGCCGTGTCGCGTGCGTTCCTCACCGATCAGATCGGGGCCGAAGCCGATCCCGCGCTGATGTCGGGGCGTCCGGGCGCCGACCGTCCCGATCCGGGCGCCACCGTCTGCGCCTGTTTCGATGTGGGTGTGAACACGATCCTCGCCGCGATCCGCGAGCAGGGCCTGACCTCGGTCGAACAGATCGGGCTGGCGCTGAAAGCGGGAACGAATTGCGGCTCCTGCCGCCCCGAACTCGCCGCCCTGCTGGCGAGTGCCACGCCGGCGCAAGCCGCCGAATGACCGGAGACCTGCCATGACCGTTCTTCCCGTCTCGCTCGCCGATGCCTTCCTGACCCCGGACCGCCGCAAGGGCGGGCGGATCTCGCTTGTCGGCGCAGGGCCCGGTGCGGCCGATCTGCTGACCCTACGCGCGCTCAACCGCCTGCAAGAGGCGGAGGTCGTGTTCTATGATCGCCTGGTTGATCCCGACGTTCTCGAGTTCTGCCCGCAGGCGGAACGGATCTATGTCGGCAAGGAGGTCGGGCGCCATACCTGGCCGCAGGAGAAGATCGACGAAGTGATCGTCGCCGCCGCCCTTCAGGGCCGTCGCGTGGTACGCCTGAAATCGGGTGATCCGGGCGTTTTCGGGCGCGCGACGGAGGAGTTGGCCGCCGCGGCCGAGCACGCGATCCCGGTCGAGATCGTCCCGGGCGTTTCGGCAGCCTCCGCTGCGGGGGCCGCGCTCAACCGCTCACTGACCGAGCGCGGCGCGACCGACCGTCTTGTCTTCGCGACTGCCACCTGCCGTGAGGGCGATGAAACGCCCGAATGGGTTGAGGTGTTGCGCCCGGGCACGACGCTCGCGCTTTACATGGGCGTGCGCAAGGCTCCGAAGATCGCGGCCGATCTGATTGCGGCGGGCGTGCCCGGAGAGGCCGAGGTCGAGATCGTCGCCTCTGCCAGCACTGTTCGCGAGAAAATCGCCCGGACCTGCCTGTCGGAAATGGCGGCGACCATCGCGCGCGAAGAGATCGCCAATCCCGCGATCATCCTTATCCGCTATGCAAAGCCGCTCGCGCAGGTTTGCGTCCAACCGGTTGGCGTGACGGCCCAGGCCTGAAGAATAATAAACCTCATCGTTTCCTAGTCTTGCCGCTCTCCTTCGGGAGGGCGGCCTTTTTTTCGAATCGCAGCCGGGGAAGAGCGGGGCGAACGCCGTTCTCGCGCTGCCGTGAAATTGTGCAGCTTTGCTTCACGCGCGATCAAACGGAGCGGAGAAGGGGCTATTTCAGGTCGGAGCCGGGGTCTTGGTGCAGTTTTCTTTGCAAGCGCAGCATCTCAGGCCGTATAAGAAGATTAACAAGTCTTTGGGCATGGCGCCCGGGCTTTCCACCGCAACGGCGCGGTATTTCTCGTCAAGCGCCCCATGAGGGGCACAGCGGCAACGGGGCTGCACCTTCGGATCGCTCGCGATCCGCGGAGATGCGCCCGTACGTTCTCTCGCATTCTCCGGACGATTTCGGCTTCGGCCGCCCAGTCACTCACGGAGACCGCGCATGGAAACGCAGAAACAAAAACTGGTCATCATCGGCAACGGCATGGCGCCGGGGCGGATGCTCGAACATCTCTTCGATCTCACCGACGCCTACGAGGTCACGATCTTCAACGCCGAGCCGCGGGTCAATTACGACCGCATCATGCTCTCGCCGGTGCTCTCGGGCGAAAAGAGCTATGCCGATATCATCATCCACGGCGAAGGCTGGTATGAAGAGCATGGCATCACCCTGCACATGGGCGAGAAAGTGGTCGGGATCGACCGCGTCGAACGCAAGGTGACCTCGGACAAGGGAACTGTCGAACATTACGACAAGCTGGTGATCGCGACCGGGTCGCAGCCTTTCATCATTCCCGTGCCGGGCAAGGACCTTCCGGGCGTGCTTGCCTATCGCGATCTCGACGACACCGAGGCGATGATCTCGGCCGCCGACAAGGGCGGCAAGGCGGTGGTGATCGGCGGTGGTCTTCTGGGGCTCGAAGCGGCGGCGGGTCTGCGCCTGCGTGGCATGGATGTGACCGTGCTGCACCTGATGCCCTCGCTGATGGAGCGCCAGCTCGACGAAGCCTCGGGCTACCTTCTGCAACGGGCGCTCGAGGCGCGCGGGATCGACGTGAAGTGCCGCGCCAACACCAAGGCGATCCTCGGCACCGACAAGGTCGAGGGCGTCGAGCTGGAAGACGGCTCCGTGCTCGAGGCTGATCTTGTGGTGATGGCCGTGGGGATCCGTCCCAATTCCGGCCTCGCCAAGGAGGCCGGGATCGAGGTCAATCGCGGTATCGTCACCGACGCGACGATGCGCACCTCTGACCACGCGATCTACGCGCTTGGCGAATGCGCCGAGGTCGATGGCCGCGTCTACGGTCTCGTGGCGCCGCTTTACGAGATGGCGAAGGTCGCGGCCCATGCGCTCGCGGGGGAAGAAACCGCCGGATTCAAGCATTCCGAGACCCCGACCAAGCTCAAGGTCACGGGCTGCGACCTCTATTCGGTGGGCGATTTCGCCGAAGGGGAAGGGCGCGAGGACATCGTTCTGCGCGATGCGCAGCGCGGCAGCTACAAGCGCGTTATTCTCAAGGATAACAAGATCATCGGTGCCGTTCTTTATGGCGACGTGGCCGATGGCGGCTGGTTCAACGAAATGCTGCGCGCGGGCACCGATGTCTCGGACATGCGCGAGACGCTGATCTTCGGTCAGGCCCATCAGGGCGGCGGCAGCTTCGATCCGGTCGCAGCTGCGGCTGCGTTGCCCGACGATGCCGAAATCTGCGGCTGCAACGGCATCTGCAAGGGCCAGATCGTGCAGGCGATCACCGATAAGGGCCTCACCGCGCTGAGCGAAGTGCGTGCCCATACCAAGGCTTCGGCCTCCTGCGGCACCTGTGCGAATAATGTCGAGAACCTGCTCAAGGCGGTGCTGGGCGATGCTTTCGAGAAGAAGGCCGAAGGAATGTGCGGTTGCACGCCGCTCGGTCACGGTGAGGTGCGCCGCCTGATCAAGGCCAACCATCTAAAGTCGATCCCCGAGGTCATGCAGGAGCTCGAATGGTCGAGCCCCGAGGGCTGCGCGAAGTGCCGCCCCGCGCTGAACTATTACCTCGTCTCGGACTGGCCGGGCGAATACGAGGATGACTACCGCTCGCGTTTCATCAACGAGCGCGTTCACGCCAATATCCAGAAGGATGGAACCTATTCGGTCGTCCCGCGGATCTGGGGCGGCAAGACCACCGCGGCCGAGCTGCGCGCCATCGCCGATATCGCCGAGAAATACAATGTGCCGGAGGTGAAGTTCACTGGCGGCCAGCGCATCGACTTGCTGGGGATCAAGAAAGAAGACCTCCCCGGCATCTGGGCCGATCTGAACGAGCACGGCATGGTCTCGGGCGGCGCCTATACCAAGGGGCTGCGCACGGTGAAGACCTGCGTGGGACAGGAATGGTGCCGGTTCGGTACGCAGGACTCGATGGGGCTGGGCGTGAAGCTCGAGAAATTCCTCTGGGGCTCCTGGACGCCGGCGAAACTCAAGCTCGCCGTCACAGGCTGCCCGCGCAACTGCGCCGAGGCCACCTGCAAGGACATCGGCATCATCTGCGTCGATAGCGGCTACCAGATCGTCTATGGCGGCGCGGCGGGCCTGCATATCCAGGGCACGACCGAGCTTGGCACCGTCGCCACCGAAGAGGAGGTGATCGAGATCACCGCCGCGATCACACAGCTCTACCGCGAGGAAGGTTTCTATCTCGAGCGGATCTACAAATGGGCGGATCGCGTCGGCTACGACCGGATCAAATCCATCGTGCTCGAGGACAAGGAAGCGCGCCGCGAACTGCATGATCGCTTCGTCTTCTCGCAGAAATTCGCGCAGGTGGACCCCTGGGCCGAGCGCGTCGCGGGCAAAGATGCCCATGAATTCAAACCCATGGCAGAATTCAAGCTGGAGGCAGCGGAATGAACGCGCAAGTCGAAAACTGGGTCGCGATCGGCCCGCTCTCCGAAATTCCCCGCCAGGGCTCGCGCCGCGTGCTCTGGGGGAAGACCAAGATCGCGGTATTCCGCATGTCGGATGACCGTGTCTACGCGCTCGAGGACAAGTGCCCGCACAAGAACGGGCCTCTGAGCGAAGGGATCGTGCATGACGGCTGTGTCACATGCCCGCTCCATAACTGGGTGATCTCGCTCGAGACCGGCTCCGCGCAAGGTGCCGACGAAGGCCGCACCCGCACCTTCCCCGTCAGGATCGAGGACGAGACGGTCCTGATCGCTCTCTGACGACCTCCCAACACAACCAACATCGAGGGACGCAAACGATGTCATATGTTCAACCCAAGGAATTCGCGGCGAAGATGGTCGACGCCGGTGAATCGAAAGTCTTCATGTCGACCAAGGACACCCTGATCCGCGCCTATATGGCGGGGGCGATTCTCGCGCTGGCGGCCGCCTTCGCGGTCACCATCGCGGTCAATACCGGCAACTTCCTCGTGGCTTCGCTGCTGTTCCCGGTGGGCTTTTGCACGCTCTACCTGCTCGGCTTCGACCTGCTGACCGGCGTGTTCACCCTCGCGCCGCTGGCCCTGCTGGCCAAACGTCCGGGCGTCACCGTGGGCGGTGTCCTGCGTAACTGGGGCCTCGTGTTCCTCGGCAACTTCGCCGGTGCGCTGACCGTCGCCGTCTTCATGGCGATCATCTTCACCATGGGCTTCAGCCAGGAACCCAACGCCGTCGGCCAGAAGATCGGCAAGATCGGCGAGGCCCGTACGCTGGGCTATGCCGCCGCCGGTGCCTCGGGCATGCTGACCGTCTTCATCCGCGCCGTGATGTGCAACTGGATGGTCTCGACCGGCGTGGTCGCTGCGATGATGTCGAACTCGGTCTCGGGCAAGATCATGGCGATGTGGATGCCGATCATCGTCTTCTTCTACCTCGGCTTCGAGCATTCGATCGTGAACATGTTCCTGTTCCCCTCGGGCATCATGCTCGGCGGCCAGTTCACCTGGGTTGACTACTTCGCCTATAACGAGATCCCGGTCGTGCTGGGCAACCTCGTGGGCGGCCTGACCTTCGTGGGCGGCATGATCTACGCCACCCACTTCCGCGAAAGCGCCAAGCGCAACGCGGTGAAGTCCGAAGGTAGCGTCGGCGTCCCCGCTGAATAAGCCTTCGACAGCCCGCAAGCCCCGTCACCCTTCCCGGCGGGGCTTGCACCTTTTCATCCTCCCGTCGTGAAAGGCCCGACCGCCATGCCAAAGGACGCCGCCAGCCAGACCCGTCTCGAGGTCACGCTTGGCCAGTTCGCAAGCGCGGGCCGCAAGGAGAGGATGCAGGATTTTCACGGCGCGGCGCTGCCTGCGGGTATCGAGCGGCGTCTCAAGGGGATCGTTCTGGCCGTGGCCGACGGGATCTCCCCGAGCCCCGTGAGCCATATCGCCGCCGAAAGCGCGGTGAAGGCACTGATGGGCGATTATTTCGCGACCTCTCCGGCCGAGACGGTACGCTCCGCGGCCAGCAAGGTGATCGCGGCAACCAATAGCTGGCTTTACGCGCAATCGCGCCATGCCGGTATCGACGAGGCCGACCGCGCGCATATCTGTACGCTGAGCGCGCTGATCCTGAAGGCGCGCCGGGCACATCTGTTTCACATCGGGGATACACGGATATGGCGGCTCTCGGGCGCGACGCTCGAGCCCCTGACCGAGGATCACGCGGCGCCCGGTGGGGGCTGGCTGACGCGGGCAATGGGGCTCGCACCGCAAATCGAGATCGACTATCGCAGCTTCGATCTGCGCGTGGGTGATGTCTTCGTACTGACCAGCGACGGGGTTCACGCGCATTGGGATGCGCGTGCCGTGGCCCGCAAGATCGCGGAGGCGCGCGATCTCGATCAGGCCGCACACGAGATCGCCGAGGCATCGCTCACCGCGGGGTCGCCCGACAATCTCACCATTCAAATCGTGCGGATCGAGGCGTTGCCCGATCCCGAACCCGCCGATCTCATGCCCGAGGCCGCCCATCTGCCGGTGATCGACCCGCCTGCGCCGGGCGACGAGATAGATGGCTATCGCATTCTGCGGGCTTTGCATGGCAATGACCGTTCACATGCCTTTCTCGCCGAGGACGGGGAGGGGCGTCAGGTGGTGCTCAAGTTCCCCGCCTCAGAGATGCGCGAGCGCCCCGACCACCTGCGCGCCATGATGGCCGAGGAATGGATCGCGCGGC
Organism: Thioclava pacifica DSM 10166; assembly: GCF_000714535.1. GTDB lineage: Bacteria > Pseudomonadota > Alphaproteobacteria > Rhodobacterales > Rhodobacteraceae > Thioclava > Thioclava pacifica. The sequence goes on from NZ_AUND01000038.1 coordinate 71,053, forward strand.
GTTTCGCTTCTGCCCATCTGATGACTGCGCCGCCCGTGCGTGAACGCACGGCCTTCTATGTCGCCTCGGATTACATCCCCGGCCAGAGCCTGCGCCAATGGATGCGCGACAATCCCCGCCCGGATGCCGAGAGCGTGCGCGAAATCGTCGAACAGATCGTCCATGGGCTACGGCTGATGCATCGCCGCGAGATCCTGCATCAGGATCTGCGCCCCGAGAATATCCTGATCGGACGCGACGGTGTGGTGCGGATCATCGATTTCGGCTCTGCCTGGGTTGCGGGCGTCGCCGAAGCGGGGCCGGCGCGCGATGAGGATATCCTTGGCACCCAGCAATACAGTGCGCCGGAATATTTCTCTGGCGAGGCGATCAGCTGGCGGGCGGAGATGTTCTCGCTCGGCACCATCGCCTATGAGATGTTCACGGGTCGTCTGCCCTATGGGGCGCAAGTGGCGCGGATTTCCTCCCCGCGAGAGCGATTGCGGCTGCGGTATCGCGCACTTGCCGACCTGCGCCCCGACTTGCCCGAATGGATCGACGCCGCGCTTGAACGCGCCACCCATCCCGATCCCGCGCTCCGCCCCGGAGCTTTGGGCGAGTTCGTTGCCGATCTGCGCCGCCCGGCTGCCGATTACGTCGCGCGCAACCGCCGCCCGCTCATCGACCGCGATCCGCTGGCCTTCTGGAAGGCGCTGAGTGCGGGGCTCGGCCTCGCGGTGGTGATCCTTCTCGCGAACCTTCTCGCATAACCCCGAATGGCCCGACAGAGGCCGAAACCTGACAGGAGAGAGACGATGACGATGATGATCCCCGATATTCTCGACAAGGAAGACGTGACCGTGATGATTATCGCGGCGCGCAAGAAGCTCGGGCTGAAATGGGCCGAGATCGCCGAGAAGATCGGCATGTCGCCGGTCTTCACCCACTCCGCCTGCATGGGCATGAACGCCTTCCCGCCGGAGAAGGCAAAAGCGCTGTGCGAGGTGCTGGGCCTTCCGGGCGAGGCGGCCGAGGTGCTCGCGGAGAGCCCGAACAAGGTTTTCGATCAGACCGTGCCGACCGATCCCTGCATCTACCGCTTCTACGAAGTGGTGGGCGTTTACGGGCCGACGCTCAAGGCGCTAATCCACGAGGAGTTTGGCGACGGGATCATGTCGGCCATTGATTTCGACATGTCCGTGACCCGAGTGCCCCATCCCAAAGGCGACCGCGTGAAGGTCGAGATGTCGGGGAAATACCTGCAATACAACGCCTGGTGAGGCGAAACGGGCGCGCGCAGTTGCCCGCGCGCGCCCGATTTTCCGATCGGATCTACTGATCAGATCCCCTTGTCGAGGCTCCGCGTGATGAGCGCCGCGCGCTCCTTTTCCAGCGAGGGATGGATCAGCGCGTTCTCGATCGCCGCGACCTGTTCGTAGTTCAGCCCGTCAAGCGATTTGCCGCCCGCGAAGGGCGTGGCGCGCGCGATGTCAAAGCTGCTCAGATGCGGGTCCGAAGGCATGTAATAGGCTGGATCTGTTCCGGATTTCCCGGCGCTCGGGGCGCTGTCGGGCATCATGTCCTGCGGCGCGGGGCCGCTTGCGGCTTCGGCGGCCAATGCGCCGAAAGCGCTCATCGCCAGCGCGAGGCTCAGGCGGGTCAGGGTGCGGCTGGAAAGCATCGTCTACCTTTTCTTCAAGATGGCGAGGATGAGGGATTTCTTTTCGTCATTGTCGGTGCGCCGCACGAGGGCTTCCTTGATCACCGCGATCTGGCGATCCGAGAGGTTCGACAGGTCCACATCGCCGACGAGCTCATGGACGCGAAGGATCTCGAGCTGCGAGAGCGGTTGGCCGGCCAGCGCGGTTTGAGGGGAAAGCACGGGCAGGGCGGCAAGGCCGAGCGCCGCAATCAGGGCGAGGCGTTTCATCGCTTAAAACTCCGGACTGGTACGAAACCCCATGATGGCCGCGCCCGCGCGCAAGGCAAGTCATGCTGCGCGCAAGTTTCGGTGAACGGCGCGCGCACACGCTTGACGTGTGGGGAAGCGGAAGGGCTTCCCTGACGGCAAAACCTTGTGATAACGTTGTAAAAAATGAACGGGGCACAAGCACGACCCCGAATAAAAGAGCAGGACGGAACAGGCATGAGGGCCGGGTATCAGGGCACCTTCGTCATTTCATGGGCGCAAACCGAGATCGACGGCACTCCGGAGCCGCCGCCGGAGATCGTCACGGTCGGAGCCTGTTGGCGCTGGTCGGGACAGGCGATCTGTGTGGATGGGCCCAATGACCGCCTGATCCTGCGCAATGCGCGTGGCGAGGCGGAACGGCGCGCCAAGGCCGCGCGGGCTGTACGCAAGCTTCTGGGCGAGGCGGTGGGGCAGTCTGAAATCGCGGCGCGCGCGGATGAGGACGACACGCCCAACCTGAGTTTCACCCTCACCGATGGCTATCACGCCTATGTCGTGACCCTGATCGAGTTGCCCGAAAGCGGTACCCGCATCCTGATGTTCGCAGGTCGCATGCCACCTGCGCAAACAGACCTCTGGGTCGTGGATCGCGCGCTGGATTTACGCCCGAATGAGGCGCGCAAGGGACCGGCAGGCGTGATCTGCTTCACACCCGGCACGCTGATCGAAACCGAAAATGGCCGCCGCCCGGTCGAGGCGCTGCGCGAGGGCGACCGGGTTCTGACCCGCGACGACGGCGCGCAACCGATCTGCTGGATCGGCCAGCGCCGGATCTCGGGCGCACGGTTGCATGCAATGCCGCATCTGCGCCCGGTGCGGATCGATGCGGGCGCGTTCGGGATCGCGCGGCCCGATCGCGATCTGATCGTCTCGCCCCAGCACCGGATGTTGGTGCGCGGGGCGGCGGCGCGGGCGCTTTTTGCAGAGGAAGAGGTGCTGGTGCGCGCCTGCGACTTGGTGAATGGCCGCCAGATCCGCTTCGAAGCGGCGATCCCCGAGCTGCATTACATCCACCTGATGTTCGAGCGCCACGAAGTGCTCTGGGCAAACGGCGTCGAGACCGAGAGCTTCCATCCCGCCTCGACCCGGCTCGAGATGATCGCGCCCGAGCAGCGCTCGGGGCTGATGGCGATCTTGCCCGAGGTGGCGGAAAACCCGTTGAGCTACGGCGCCTATGCGCGCCGCGCGCTCAAACCCTCCGAGGCCGCGATCCTGCGCCACGATCTGGCCGCCTGATCCTCACGGTTACGTTCCCGCGTCTCACGCACAGTTTCGTGCGCATTTTGCGCCTTTTCTCTCGCGCCCGCGCGTCCTAGCCTTGGGCCAAAGGAGTTTCCTATGACCAGACCCGTCGTCGGCATTATCGGCAACCGTGGCCTCGTGAATGATCGCTACCCCGTCCATGAAGGCGGGCAGATCAATTCCGAGGCGGTGAGCCAAGTGGCCGATTGCATCCCTCTGCTGATCCCCGCCGATCCCGACTATGTCTCGGTCGAGGAACTGATGGAGGTCTGCGACGGGTTTTTGCTTACTGGCGGCCGGCCCAATGTGCACCCGGCCGAATATGGCGAGGAGCCGACCGAGAAACACGGCACCTTCGACCGCGCCCGCGATGCGATCACCCTGCCTCTGGTGCGGGCCTGCGTCGAGAGCGGGCAGCCCTTCTTCGGCATCTGCCGCGGCTTTCAGGAGGTGAATGTCGCGATGGGCGGCACGCTGCATCCCGAGATCCGCGAGATCCCGGGGCGGATGAACCACCGCATGCCCCCCGAAGGCACGCTGGAGGAAGGTTTCTCGAACCGCCACACGGTGCATTTCACCCCCGGCGGGCGCTTTGCGACGCTTCTGGGAGCGGAAGAAGTGATCACCAACACGCTGCATGGGCAGGGTATCTGTCAGCCGGGCGGCCGCATCGTCATCGAGGGCCGCGCCGAGGATGGCACGCCAGAGGCGATCTATGTCAAGGATGCGCCGGGCTTCACCTTCTCGGTGCAATGGCATCCCGAATGGAAGGCAGCGGAAGATCCCGTCTCCCGCCCGCTTTTTGAAGCTTTCGGGGATGCGGTCCGCGCCTGGGCGCGCGGCGAACGCCCTGCCGCCTGCGTGGCCTGAGATAAAACCGATCTGGGAGGAGAGGATGAAGCGCTCGCGCGTCAATGAGATCATGGCCGAGGCCGAGGAGATGATCCTCGAATTCGGCTTCCGCCTGCCGCCTTTCGCCTGGTGGAGCCCGGCCGAGTTCAAGGCCCGTCTGCCGCAGGCGCAACGCATCGTCGAAGCGGCGATGGGCTGGGACATCACGGATTATGGGCAGGGCGATTTCGACAAGCTCGGCCTGTTCCTCTTCACGCTGCGCAATGGCGATCTGCGCGACCTGCAGGCGGGTCACGGCATGGCCTATGCCGAGAAGCTGCTGATCTCGCGCCGCGACCAGATCAGCCCGATGCACACCCATGTCATCAAGGCCGAGGATATCATCAACCGGGGCGGCGCCGATCTCGCGATCGAGCTTTTCGGCTCGGATGCCGAGGGCAGGTTCTGCGACACAGCCGGCGGGCAGGTGATGTGCGACGGCATCCCGCGCAGCTATCGCCCCGGCGAGGTTCTGATCCTGAAACCCGGCGAGAGCGCCACCCTGCGCCCCGGCGACTGGCACGCCTTCTGGGGCGAGGGCGGCGACGTGCTGATCGGCGAGGTCTCGACCGTCAATGACGACAATACCGACAATATCTTCCGCGAAGATATCGGCCGGTTCTCGGAGATCGAGGAAGACGAGGCGCCCCGCCACCTGCTGGTGAGCGATTACGACAAGTTCCTGTAATCACAGATACTTGGCAGCTTCCTTGCGGGCGAAGGGCTTGAGCCTTTCGCCATGTTCGGCCAGCCATTCGCGCACGCGCTCGGGGTCTTTCTTGCCCAGCTCGCGCAACCACCAGCCGATCGCTTTCTGGATGAACCAGTCGCGATCCTCGGCCAGTTGCGTGGCCCAGCCCAGAACCTCGTCGCGCACGGCCTCGTCCTCGGGCTTGGGGTTGCGCTGCTTGGTCCAGGGCAGGGTGAAGACAAACGCCGCGCGCCGGGTCCACATGTGATCCGAGCGCACCCAGTCCGCCACTTCGTCGAGCCGCGCGGGCTCGGATTGCAGGCGTTTCGAGCCTGCCTTTGCCACATGATCGGCAATCGCCCAGGCGTCGAATTGCGGCACCCAGCTTGCGATCAGCTCCCAGGCCGCCGCGTCGGGACGCAGCCGGGCTTGCGTCAGCAGTTTCGCCGCCGCGATCCGCGCCTCGTGAATATCGGTGTCCCAAAGCGCACGCGCCAGTTCCACGCGGCCCGCCACGTCCAACTGCCCGCGCCAGAGCGCCACCATGTCGTCAATCGCCGGAACGGACACGCCCAGATAGCGCCGATCCGCCTTGTGATAGGCGGCCATCTCGGCGGCCTTCTCGGCATCCTCCCAGGCCTCGAGCGCGAACAGCGCGTCTTCCAGCGTGGGCGGCGGGCCGGAGGGCGCTTCGTCGTCCTCGGGCTCCTCGAAACTCTCGTAATCCGCATCCGAGGCCGCATAGGCCTCGGCCTCGGCGCGCAGTTTCGCCTCTTCCACCGGGTCGAGCGGAGCGTAATCCTCGGCGCGCGGTCGGGCGATGCGCTTCTTGCCGCGTTTCCGGCTCATTCGACGGTCACCGATTTCGCGAGATTGCGCGGCTGGTCGACATCCGTGCCCTTCGCGACCGCCGTGTGATAGGCCAGAAGCTGCGCCGGGATCGCGTAGAGGATCGGCGCGAAGGGTTCCGCGATCTCGGGCATCTGCAGCGTCGCCCAGGTGCCGTCTCCGGCGACCGAGAGGCCCTTGGCGTCCGAGGCCAGCAGCACCATCCCGTGACGCGCCATCACCTCCTGCATGTTCGACACGGTCTTGTCGAAAAGCCGGTCATGCGGCGCCATCACGATCACCGGCACGGAGCGGTCGATCAGCGCGATCGGCCCGTGTTTCAGCTCGCCCGACGCATAACCTTCGGCGTGGATGTAGCTGATTTCCTTGAGTTTCAGCGCGCCTTCGAGGGCAAGCGGATACATCGGACCGCGCCCCAGGAAGAGGATGTCCTGCGCCTCGGCGAGGCTCTCGGCGAGCTTCGCGATCGGCTCGGAAAGGCCCATCGCCTGGTTCAGAAGGCCCGGCAGGCTGCGCAGCGCCTCAGTATGCGCGGCGAGGGTCGCATCGTCGATCTGCCCCCGGTCACGACCCGCCTGCAGCGCCATCACGGCCAGCACCAGAAGCTGCGCGGTAAAGGCCTTGGTGGAGGCAACGCCGACCTCGACGCCCGCGAGGATCGGCAGCGCGATATCGGCTTCGCGCGCGATCGACGAGCTGGGCACGTTCACCACGGCCACCGTCTTCGCGACGTTTTCCGAGCAATAGCGCAGAGCCGCGAGCGTGTCTGCGGTCTCGCCCGACTGGCTGACGAAGATCGCGAGGCTGCGCTCGGACAGCGGCGGCTCGCGGTAGCGGAACTCGGAGGCCACGTCGATCTCGCAGGGGATGCGGGCAAACTCCTCGAACCAGTATTTCGCGACCGCGCAGGCGTAATGCGCCGTGCCGCAGGCAATAAGGATAATCCGGTCGATGTTGGAAAAGTCCAAGTCTGCGGGCAGATTTAGCCCCGTCGCGGGCAGGTAATGTCGCAAAGCATCCGCCAGCACCACCGGCTGCTCGGCGATTTCCTTGGCCATGAAATGCTTGTAGCCGCCCTTTTCGACCTGCGCCTGACCGAGGTCGATGCGCTGCTCGTCGCGGTTCGCACGACGGCCGGCCGCGTCGAAGATCTCGGCGCCTGCGCGGGTGATGAAGGCATAGTCGCCCTCTTCGAGATAGGTGATCCGGTCGGTCATCGGCGCGAGCGCAATCGCGTCCGAGCCCACGAACATCTCGCCATCGCCATGCCCGATCGCCAAGGGCGAGCCCTTGCGCGCGGCGATCATCAGATCATCCTCGCCATCGAAGAGCCACAGCAGCGCGAAGGCGCCTTCCAGCTTGCCCAGCGTCTCGACCGCGGCCGCGCGCGCATCCATCCCGCGATCCATGAACATGCGGGTGAGAAGGGCGACGGTCTCGGTATCGGTTTGGGTCTCGGGAGTGATCCCGGCCTCGGCCAGCTCGGCGCGCAGTTCGCGGAAATTCTCGATGATGCCGTTATGGACGACCGCAACGGGGCCGGAGCGATGCGGATGGGCGTTGCCTTCGGTCGCTGCGCCATGCGTCGCCCAGCGGGTATGGCCGATGCCCGACTTGCCCGCGAGCGGCTCATGCACCAGCAGGTCCGAGAGGTTCCACAGCTTGCCCACCGCCCGGCGGCGGTCGAGCTTGCCATTGTTCACCGTCGCGATTCCGGCGCTGTCATAGCCGCGATATTCGAGCCGTTTGAGGCTTTCGACCAGCAAGGGGGAAACTTCGTGATTCCCGAGAACGCCAATAATTCCACACATTTATCAGTCTTTCTTCATGCGGCGCGCTTTCTCGGCGCGCAGCTTGGCAAAGAGTTTCTTGGCAAGTCCCGGACGCGTCACCTGCTCGGCACGCTCGATCGCGATGGCCTCGGCGGGCACGTCCTTGGTGATGACCGAACCCGAGCCCGTCAGCGCGCCGTCGCCCACCGTCACCGGGGCCACCAGCATCGTATCCGAGCCGATGAACGCGTTGGCGCCAATCGTGGTGCGATGCTTCATCACCCCGTCGTAATTGCAGGTCACGGTGCCCGCCCCGATATTCGTATGCTCGCCGATATCGGCATCGCCCAGATAGGTGAGGTGGCCAACCTTTACACCTTCGGCGAGGATCGAGTTCTTCACCTCGACGAAATTGCCGATATGCACATCCTCGGCCAGCTCCGCGCCGGGGCGCAGGCGGGCGAAGGGACCCACGGTCGCCCCGCGCGAGATATGGCAGCCCTCGAGATGGCAGAAGGCCTCGATCGCGGCGCCGGATTCGATGGTCACGCCGGGGCCGAAGACCACGTTCGGGCCGATCACCACGTCGCGCCCGATATAGGTGTCGAGCGCGAACCAGACGGTTGCGGGATCGACCATCGTGACGCCGTTGTCCTGCGCCTCGGCGCGCATCCGCTCCTGAAACAGCGCCTCGGCGCGGGCGAGCTCGGCGCGGGTGTTGATGCCGAGCGTTTCGGCTTCCTCGCAGGTCACGACCTCGGCCGTCAGGCCGCGCGCGCGCGCGGCCGCCACGATGTCGGTGAGGTAGTATTCGCCCGCCGCATTGTCGTTCGACAGCCCGGCGACCAGTTCGGTCAGCAGGATCGCGTCGCACGCAATCACACCGGAATTGCAAAGTTTTATCGCTCGCTCTTCATCCGTCGCGTCCTTGAATTCGACGATCCGCTCGAGCGCATTTCCAAGCGCGACAAGCCGCCCGTAACGGCCCGGATCGGCGGCTTCGAAGCCCAGCACCGTCACGGCGGCATCGGACTCGGCCAGACGTTCCAGCGTCTCGGGGCGGATGAAGGGCGTGTCGCCGTAGAGCACGATCACGCGACCGTCGAACCCGTCGAGCAGGGGCAGAGCCTGGGCCACCGCATGACCCGTTCCAAGCTGCTCTTCCTGCAGCACGATCTGGGCCTCGGGGTCGATCTTGCTCACCGCCTTTTTCACCTGATCCGCGCCATGGCCTGCGACCACGATCACTGTCTCGGGCTCGAGTGCCCGGCCAGCGGCCAGCGCATGGGCCACCAGCGGCGCACGGCCGACCTGATGAAGGACCTTCGGCAGATCGGAATTCATGCGGGTGCCTTGCCCCGCGGCGAGAGTGATCAGTGCAATGGCCATGAGAAACCTTTTCTTCTGCTCGCCCCCGTTTTACGCATTGGCAACTTTGCCGCAAGTGGGGTGTCTTCACGCTTCCTTTCGCGGTGTTACGAGCTGAAAAAGGAGAGCCGATGCGCACGGTGGTTTTCGATCTCGATGGCACGCTGGCCGATACGTCGGGCGATCTGATTGCGGCGGCCAATGCCTGTTTCACGGCGCGGGGCCATGCGGCGCAGCTCGACCCGGCCAGCGATGCGCTGATCGCCTTTCATGGCGGGCGTGCGATGCTCACGGCAGGCTATGACCGGCTGGGCATTCCCGAGGATGAGCGCGAGGCCTTGATCGAGGCCGATTACTACCCGCTTCTGGCCTATTACGGCGAGAATATCGATCGTCACACGACGCTTTACCCCGGGGCCGTTGCCGCAGTTCAGGCCTTGCGCGCGCAAGGCTATGCCACCGCGATCTGCACCAACAAACCCGAGGGACTGGCGCGCGATCTGCTGGCGAAGTTCGAGATCTCGGAACTTTTCGATGCGCTGATCGGGGCCGATACGCTGCCGCTGCGCAAGCCCTCGCCCGAGCCCTATCACGCCGCGGTCGAGCGGGCCGGGGGGACGGTGAGCGCCTCGCTTCTGGTGGGCGACACCAATACCGATCGCGAAACCGCGCGGGCGGTGGGCGTCCCGTGCATCCTCGTCACGTTCGGCCCCGAGGGTCGCGCTATCGAGCGGCTCGCCCCCGAGGCGCTGCTTGATCATTTCGACGCGCTGCCCGATCTGGTCGCGGGGATGCTCGGGAGCGCTTGACAGGGCAGGGCGCGCGGCACAGCCTGCGCGCCTCACGCCGAGAGATCCCCATGCACAGCCCGCAGATTGTCCCCGCCAAGCGTCACGCAACCGCATTCGTCCTGATCGCGGTGTTTCTCGACATGGTGGGCTTCGGGCTGATCATCCCGGTGCTGCCCTCATTGATCGCGCAAGTGGGACATGTCGATCTGGCGCAGGCGAGCCGGATCGGTGGCTGGATGTTCGCGGCCTTCTCACTGGCGCAGTTTTTGTTTGCACCGCTGATGGGGAACCTCTCGGATCGCTTCGGGCGGCGTCCGCTCCTGCTGCTCGCGATTGCGGGGCTGGGGGTCGATTATCTCTTTCACGCGTTTGCCCCGACCGTGTTCTGGCTGTTCGTGGGGCGGATCATTGCTGGGATCTGCGGGGCGTCCTACGTGATCGCCAACGCCTATCTCGCCGACGTCACTCCCCCGGCCGAACGCGCCCGTGCCTTTGGTCTGATCGGAGCGGCCTTTGGCTTCGGGTTCATCGCGGGTCCGGCCCTGGGTGGTTTTCTGGGGGAGCTCGGCCCGCGCGTGCCGTTCCTTGCCGCGGCGGCGCTCTCAGGGCTGAACCTGCTCTACGGCATCTTCGTGCTGCCCGAGAGCCTGCCGCCTGCGTTGCGCCGCCCGGTGAACTGGCGCGCCTGCAACCCGTTGGGTACGCTCAAGGTCTTTCGCCAATATCCCGGCGTCTTGCCGATGGGCGCGGCGCTTGGTGTTTATCTCTTCGCCTCCGCCGTCTATCCGGCGATCTGGCCCTTTTGGGGCATGGCGAAATTCGGCTGGTCGGAGGGGCTGGTCGGGCTGACGCTGGCGGGCTACGGCATTGTGGCGGCGCTGTTTCAGGGCGGGCTCGCGGGCCCGCTTGCGCGCGCGATGGGCGAGGCGCGTGTGGCGGGGCTCGGGCTCGGGCTTGGCGCGGTTCTGGCGGTGGCGCTGGGCCTGTCGAACAGCCTCGCGATGGTGCTGATCGTGCTCGTGGTGACTGGGATCGAAGGGCTCGTGCAACCGATGATTTCCTCGCTGATGTCCAATGCCGTGCCCGAGGATGCGCAAGGCGCGCTGCAAGGCGGGATTTCGGCGGTGATGAACCTCGCGATGCTGTTGGGCACCTTGTTCTTCACCCAGATCTTCGGGATCTTCCTCGCCGAGACCGCACCGATCCAGACGCCCGACATGGCCTTCTATGTTGCGGCCGTTATTCTTCTGGGCGCATGGGCGCTGTTCTGGCGCGCAAGGAAAGTGTGAGCGATGGACGAGATCTTCACCGGCAATTTCACCCAGCAGGAGCCGATCCCCGAAGACGCGATCGCGCGGGCGGTCGAGGTGATGCGCTCGGGCCGGTTGCACCGCTACAATACCGCGCCGGGCGAGGCTGGAGAGGTGGCGCTGCTCGAGCAGGACTTCGCGGCCTTCACCGGTGCGCGTTACTGTCTCGCGGTGGCTTCGGGCGGCTACGCGCTGGGATGTGCGCTGCGAGCGCTGGACGTCAAGCCGGGCGAGCGCGTGCTGACCAACGCGTTCACGCTCGCCCCCGTGCCCGGCGCGATTGCGGCTCTCGGCGCGCAACCCGTCTTCGTTGAGACCACCGAACACCTCACGATCGATTTCGAGGATCTCGCGGCCAAGGCCCCGCAAGCGCGGATCCTGATGTTGTCGCATATGCGCGGCCATGTCTGCGACATGGACCGGCTGATGGAGATCGCGCGCGCCCATGGTCTGATTGTGATCGAGGATTGCGCCCATACGATGGGGGCGGAATGGGCGGGCGTGCCTTCGGGCCGTCACGGCGCTGTCGGTTGCTACTCGACCCAGACCTATAAGCACATGAATTCCGGCGAGGGCGGGCTGATCGTCACCGATGATGCCGAGCTGGCCGCGAAGATGATCCTGCTGTCGGGCAGCTACATGATGTATCCGCGCCACCTCGCGGCGCCGGGGCCGGAGGCGTTCGAGGCGCTGAAATACGACACGCCCAATGTCTCGGGCCGGATGGACAATCTGCGCGCTGCGATCCTGCGCCCGCAATTGCCGTCGCTGCCCGATCGGGTCATGCGCTGGAACGCGCTTTACCGGGTCATGGAGGCAGGGCTTGAGGATACGCCCGGCCTTGCGCTCATTACGCGCCCTCAGGCTGAAGCCTATGTCGGGTCGTCCTTCCAGTTTCGCCTGCCGGGGCGCGATGCGAAAGCAATGTGCGATCTGGTCGCGCGCTGCGCCGCGCGTGGGGTCGAGTTGAAATGGTTCGGCGCGGCCGAACCCGCGGGCTTTACCTCGCGCCATGACAGCTGGCGCTACGCGAAGGCGCAGCGCCTGCCGCAAACCGATGCGACACTGGCGAACCTTCTCGATCTGCGTCTGCCGCTGACCTTCAGCGAAGCGGACGTAGCCCAGATCGCTCGCATCATCCGCGCCGAGGTTCTGGCCTGAGACCCGGGCAGGGGCGCCGCCCCTCTTTCCTGCGGAAATTCACCCCGAGATATTTGGGTCAAGAAGAAGAGAACGTGCGCCCCTCTTCTTCTTGATGAAAATATCTCGGGGGAGTCGCGCCCTGGCGCGGCGGGGGCAGCGCCCCCTGCACGCTTGCTTTTCTGCCCGCGCCTTCGCTAGATCGGAGAAGACAAGGAGGCAGGCCCGGTGCTGATACAGGTTGGACAGGCGCGCACGATCGCGGTCGATCTTCGGCTGGCGATCTGGCTGTCTCTTGTTGCGGGCGCCGTCAATGCGGCCGGGTTCCGGGCGCTTGGTTATTTCTCCGCCAATATGACGGGCAACGTCTCGATGGCCTCCGACATGCTGGCGCTCGGTCGGTTCGCTGGCGCGTTCTGGCTGTTGATGCTGCTTCTGGCCTTCGTTCTGGGGGCGTTCGTGTCGGGTTTGCTGATCGCCGCCGGTGAGCGGCGCAATCTGCGTGGCATCTATGCCTTCTCGATCCTGTTGGAGGCGGGGCTGCTAGTGGCATTGGCGCTTCTCGATCTGATCTGGACGGCGCAGGCGGGTGGGCAGTTGATGATGGTGGGGCTCAGCATGCTGATGGGATTGCAGAACGCCGCGACCACGAAGATTTCGGATGCGAAGGTGCGCACGAGCCATGTCTCGGGGATTGCGACCGATCTCGGGTTGGAGCTGGCGGAGCTGTCGCGCGGGCGGGCCACGCTCGATCCGGCGCGGCGCGACGTGTTGCTGGCGCGGTTGGTCCTTCATCTCGCCACGCTCTTTGCTTTCTTCGGCGGCGGGATTTCGGGCGTCTGGGGCTATGAGCGGATCGGGCCGGTGGTCTTCGTGATCATCGCCGCACTTCTGGTGCTGATCGCGTTGCCGGAATTGCGCAAGGCTTACCGCTCCGGCGAGAGCGGGCGCGGGTAACGCGAAGCTCCGCCGATTATGGGCCGACTGCGCAGAATAAAGTATACATTCTTGAAAAGACCCGCTATGGACGCGCTTTCCGTCGCACACCGCGACCCTGCGCGGCACGGCTCGCCGCACTCGACTGGACTTCTCCTCTGATGATCTCTCCCCTTTCCGAAGCGCTCGCCGAGCGCGGTTACGACACACTTACCCCGGTGCAGGAGGCGGTGATCGCCCCCGAACTCGCGGGCTCTGACCTGCTGGTCTCGGCGCAGACCGGCTCGGGCAAGACGGTGGGGTTCGGGCTTGCGATCGCGCCGACGCTTTTGGGCGAGGCGGAGAAATTCGGCCCGCCGGCGGTGCCGCTGGCGCTTGTCGTGGCGCCGACACGCGAACTGGCCTTCCAGGTGATGCGCGAGCTGTCCTGGCTTTATGCCAAGACCGGCGCGGTCGTGGCCTCTTGCGTGGGCGGCATGGATATCCGGCAGGAACGGCGCGCGCTCGATCGCGGCGCCCATGTCGTGGTCGGCACACCCGGGCGTCTGCGCGACCATATCGAACGGGGCTCGCTCGATCTGGGCGATGTGCGCGCGGTGGTGCTCGATGAGGCGGACGAGATGCTCGATCTCGGTTTCCGCGAGGATCTGGAATTCATTCTCGGCGCGGCCCCTGAAGAGCGCCGGACGCTGCTGTTCTCGGCCACCGTCTCGCCGATGATCGCGCGGCTGGCCGAGCAGTTCCAGCGCGAGGCGCAGCGGATCAACACGATCGGCGCGGCCGAGCAGCATGCCGACATTTCCTATCAGGCACTGCGCGTCGCGGCCCCCGACAGCGAACATGCGATCTTCAACCTGCTGCGCTATCACGCCGATGAAAGCGCGATCGTTTTCGCCAATACCCGTGCTGCCGTGACGCATCTGACGACACGGCTCGGCAATCGTGGCCTCGCGACGGTGAGCCTCTCGGGCGAGCTGAGCCAGGCCGAGCGCAGCCATGCGCTGCAAGCGATGCGCGACGGGCGGGCGCGGGTCTGCGTCGCGACCGATGTGGCCGCACGCGGGATCGACCTGCCCAAGCTCAGCCTCGTGATACATGCGGATCTGCCGACCAATACCGAGACGCTGCTGCACCGTTCGGGTCGCACGGGCCGGGCCGGGCGCAAGGGGATCTCGGCGCTGATCGTGCCGCCGAAGATGGTCAAGCGCGCCGAGCGCCTGCTGAAATGGGCGAAGATCGAGGCGGACTGGGGCTTCGCGCCCTCGGCCGACGAGATCCTCCGCCGCGATGAAGAACGGCTGATGTCCGACCCGTCCTGGGAGACGCCGTTGACCGAGGAGGAGGCCGCTTTCGCCGCGCGCCTGCTCGCGCAGCGCAGCCCCGAGGTGGTCGCGGCGGCTTTCCTGCGCCTGCACCAGTCGCGCCATGCCGCCCCCGAGGATCTGCTGCCGCCGGAGACGAAACCCGCCCGCGAAGAGCGCGATTTCGGGCCGAGCCGCTGGTTTGCGCTCTCGGTGGGGCGTGACGATCGGGCCGAGCCGCGCTGGCTGTTGCCGGTTCTGCGCCGCGCCGCCGATCTCGAGCGCAACGCGATCGGCGCGATCCGCATTCAGCAGAGCGAGACCTTCGTGGAGATCGCCGAGTCGAGCGCCGAGCAGTTCCTTGGTGCGATCGATGCCGAAGGCGCGCTGACCGAGGAAATCTCGGTGCGCCCTCTCGATGGTCCGCCGAATTTCCAGCGTGGCCGCGCGCCGCGCCCCGAAGGCGGCAAGCCGCGCTTCGAGGGCAAGAAGCCGCGTTCGGACCGGCCCGCGCGCCAGTTCGACGAGGCCTCGAAGCCTGAGCGCAAAGCCAAGCCTGCGGCGGAGCGCCCGAAACACTGGGAGCAGAAAGAGGAGGGCGACAAACCCTCGAAATTCGCCAAGGCGGCTCCGAAGAAAGAAGCCAAGCGCAAGGCGAAATGGTCGCCCGAGGCCGAAGCGCCGGATCGGCCCGAATTCGATGCGGAGACCGCGCGCAAGCCTGCGCCCTCGGGCAAGGGCGCGAAATATGCGCCGCGCAAGCCGGCGGCTGGCAAGGGCGGGAAGCCGTTCAAGAAGGGCAAGCCCGGCGCAAGCGGGGATGGAAAACCCTTCAAGGGGGGCGCGAAACCCTCGCGCAAACCGCGCACCAGCGGCAATGACGCTCCGCGTCGTCCGAAGCGCTAACTTATCTGAAAAGCTGATGAAAACGCCCTCCTTGCGGGGGCGTTTTTCTGTTCCGGCCGGACTGATAGGCAAGGAGCCCTGTCCGCTAGGCGATGCGACGCCACCCGCCCTCCCTTGCATTGAGAACCGCTTTCGGTCGCTGGGCTCTTGACGCGATTCACTTTGCGCTAGTAAATGAACGAGCGTTCAATAAACCGGGGGAGGAGATCCGATGTTCGCAGGCTCGATGGAGTTTGATCTGGGCGAGGATATCGCCGCGCTTCGTGACATGGTGCGTCGCTGGGCGGCCGAGCGGGTGGCGCCGATCGCCGCCAAGACCGATCTGGATAACGAGTTCCCCAATGAACTTTGGACCGAGATGGGCGAGCTGGGTCTGCTGGGCATCACCGTGGCCGAAGAATATGGCGGGGCGGGGATGGGCTATCTTGCCCATGTGGTCGCGACTGAAGAGATCGCGCGCGCCTCGGCCTCGATCGCGCTGAGCTATGGCGCGCATTCGAACCTCTGCGTGAACCAGATCAAGATCAACGGTTCGGAAGAGCAGAAGAAGAAATATCTTCCCGGGCTGATTGCCGGGACCAGCGTCGGCGCGCTGGCGATGTCGGAATCGGGGGCCGGTTCGGACGTGGTGGGCATGAAGCTCAAGGCCGAGAAGCGCAACGGCTACTACGTGCTCAACGGCCATAAATACTGGATCACCAACGGGCCGGATGCCGATACGCTCGTGGTCTATGCGAAAACCGACCCGGAGGCAGGCTCCAAGGGGATCACCGCCTTCATCGTCGAGAAAAGCTTCAAGGGCTTCTCCACCTCCAAGCATTTCGACAAGCTCGGCATGCGTGGCTCGAACACGGCGCAGCTGTTCTTCGAGGATTGCGAAGTGCCCTTCGAGAACGTGCTGGGTGCGGAAGGCAAGGGCGTGCGCGTGCTGATGTCGGGTCTCGATTACGAGCGCGTCGTGCTCTCGGGCATCGGCACCGGCATCATGATGGCGTGCCTCGACGAGGTCGTGCCCTATTCCAAGGAGCGCCAGCAATTCGGCCAGCCGATTGGGAACTTCCAGCTCATGCAGGCCAAGATCGCCGATATGTATGTCGCGATGAACACCGCGCGGGCTTATACCTATGAGGTCGCCAAGGCCTGCGATCGCGGCCAAGTGACGCGTCAGGATGCGGCGGCGACCGTGCTTTATGCCTCCGAGCAGGCGATGGTGCAGGCGCATCAGGCCGTGCAAGCCCTTGGAGGCGCTGGGTTCCTGAGTGATTCCAACGTCAGCCGCCTGTTCCGTGATGCCAAGCTGATGGAGATCGGCGCGGGCACCTCGGAAATTCGTCGCATGCTCATCGGCCGCGAGATCATGGGGGGCGCGTGATGCGCCCTCTGGCAATCTCTCTTGCATTGGCGCTGGCGGCCGCTCCGGCCCTCGCGCAAGAGCCGCAGGTCGATCCGGCCACGGTGCGCGCCTGTTTCGATGATGCGACCGGCACCACGCCCGATTGCGTGGGCAAGGCGGCTGCGGCCTGCCAGTCCCAGCCGGGCGGCGACACCACTTTGGGCATCTCCGCCTGCCTTCAGGGCGAGGCGCAGGCTTGGGACGATCTTCTGAACGCGCAATACAAGGGCGTGCGGGCGCGGCTGCTCGAACAGGGCGGCACCGATCTGGCCGATCAACTGCTTGATGCGCAGCGGGCCTGGATCGCCTTCCGCGATGCCGATTGCTCTCTGGTCTATGCGATCTGGGCCGAGGGCTCGATCCGCACCGTGATGGCGTCGGATTGTTATCTTCACAAGACCGCGCAGCGCGCTTTGGAGCTGCGCGATATGGGGAGCATGGAATGAAACTGTCCTCTCAGGTTCTCACCTCGTCGGAGGGGTTTGCGAAAAACCGCGCCGCGCATCTCGAGGCGCTCGCCACGGTGCGCGCGGCGGCCGAGGCCGCGGCGGCGGGCGGTGGCCCGGCGGCGCTCGAGCGGCACCTGTCGCGCGGCAAGATGGCCCCGCGCGAGCGGGTGGCAGGGCTTCTCGATCCCGGCTCGCCGTTTCTCGAAGTGGGCGCGACGGCGGCGCATGACATGTATGGCAATGCCGCGCCTTGTGCGGGCGTGATCGCCGGGATTGGCCGGGTGCAGGGCCAGGAGGTCATGGTCGTCGCGAACGACGCCACCGTGAAGGGCGGCACCTATTACCCGCTCACGGTGAAAAAGCACCTGCGCGCGCAGGAGATTGCCGAGGAAAACCATCTGCCCTGCATCTACCTCGTCGACTCGGGCGGCGCGAACCTGCCCAATCAGGACGAGGTCTTCCCCGATCGCGACCATTTCGGCCGCATCTTCTTCAATCAGGCGCGGATGTCGGCGAAGGGCATCGCCCAGATCGCCGTGGTGATGGGGTCCTGCACGGCAGGCGGCGCCTATGTGCCCGCGATGTCGGATGTGACGATCATCGTGAAGGAACAGGGCACGATCTTCCTCGCAGGTCCGCCGCTGGTGAAGGCCGCGACGGGCGAGGTGGTCAGCGCCGAGGATCTGGGCGGCGGCGATGTGCATACGCGGCTCTCGGGCGTGGCCGATTACCTCGCCGAGGATGACGCCCATGCGCTGGCGCTGGCGCGCCGCGCGGTCGGCTCGCTCAACCGCGCCAAGCCCTCGACCGTGCAATGGCAGGCCGAGGAAGAACCCGCCTACGACCCTGAGGAAATCCTCGGCGTGGTGCCGGCCGATCTGCGCACCCCCTACGACATCCGCGAGGTGATCGCCCGTATCGTGGACGGCTCGCGCTTCGACGAGTTCAAGCCGCGCTTCGGCGAGACCATCGTGACCGGTTTTGCCCATGTCAAAGGCTGCCCGGTGGGGATCGTCGCCAATAACGGCGTGCTCTTCTCGGAGGCTGCGCAGAAGGCCGCGCATTTCATCGAACTGTGCTCGCAACGCTCGGTGCCGCTCGTGTTCCTGCAAAACATCACCGGCTTCATGGTGGGCCGCAAATATGAGAACGAAGGCATCGCGCGCCACGGAGCCAAGATGGTCACCGCCGTCGCCACGACCTCGGTGCCGAAGATCACGATGCTGGTCGGCGGCTCCTTCGGGGCGGGTAACTACGGCATGGCCGGGCGCGCCTATTCCCCGCGCTTCCTCTGGACCTGGCCCAATTCACGGATCTCTGTGATGGGCGGCGAACAGGCCGCGGGCGTGCTCGCCACCGTCAAACGCGACGGGATCGAGCGCAAGGGCGGCCAGTGGTCGGCCGAGGAAGAGGCCGAATTCAAGCGCCCCACCATCGAGATGTTCGAACGCCAGTCGCACCCGCTCTACGCCTCGGCGCGGCTCTGGGATGACGGCATCATCGACCCGCGCAAATCGCGTGAGGTGCTGGCGCTCTCGCTCTCCGCCGCGCTCAACGCGCCGATCGAACCGACCCGCTTCGGCGTGTTCCGGATGTAAGTTTTTCGCCTCCGGCGGGGATATTTGATGCAGTTGGAAAACAGCACCGTTTCGCTTCCAACTGCTCGAAATATCCCGGGGGCACGGGGGCAGAGCCCCCGCCGTTCACAAGGGGAGACCGACATGTTTTCCAAGATCCTGATCGCCAATCGCGGGGAAATCGCCTGCCGCGTCATCGAGACCGCGCGCAAGCTGGGCGTCGCGAGCGTGGCCGTCTATTCCGAGGCCGACGCGCAGGCGCGTCATGTGGCGATGGCAGATGAAGCCGTGGCGATTGGCGGCCCGGCGCCAAAAGACAGCTACCTGCGCGCTGAGGCGATCATCGCCGCCGCCCAACAGACTGGCGCGCAGGCGATCCATCCGGGCTATGGGTTCCTCTCCGAGAACCCCGATTTCGTCGAGGCCGTCGAGGCGGCGGGGCTCACTTTCATCGGCCCTTCGGCCAAGGCGATCCGTGCGATGGGGCTCAAGGATGCGGCCAAGGCGCTGATGGAAAAGGCGGGCGTGCCCGTTGTTCCGGGCTATCACGGCGAGAACCAGGACCCCGAGCATCTCGCGGGCGCGGCCGACACGATCGGCTATCCTGTTCTCATCAAGGCGGTCGCGGGCGGCGGTGGCAAGGGGATGCGGCTGGTCGAGAAACCCTCCGAGTTCGCCGATGCGCTCGCCTCGGCGCAGGGCGAGGCGCAGACCGCTTTCGGCAATCCCGCCGTGCTGATCGAGAAATTCATCTCTGCGCCGCGCCATATCGAGGTGCAGGTCTTCGGTGACGGCGAGAAAGCGGTGCATCTGTTCGAGCGCGACTGCTCGCTCCAGCGCCGGCACCAGAAGGTGATCGAGGAGGCCCCTGCGCCGGGCATGACGCCCGAGATGCGCGAAGCGATGGGGCAGGCCGCGACACGCGCCGCCGAGGCCATCGGCTACAAGGGCGCGGGCACGGTGGAGTTCATCGTGGACGGTTCGGACGGGCTGCGCCCCGACCGGTTCTGGTTCATGGAGATGAACACCCGCCTTCAGGTCGAGCATCCCGTGACCGAGGCGATCACCGGGGTCGATCTGGTCGAATGGCAGTTGCGGGTGGCCTCGGGCGAGCCGCTGCCCTGCGCCCAAGAAGATCTGAGCATCACCGGCCATGCGTTCGAAGCCCGGCTTTATGCCGAAGACGTGCCTGCGGGGTTCCTGCCCGCGACCGGGACGCTCTCGCATCTGCGTTTCGCCGAGGGTTGCCGCGCCGATACCGGTGTGCGCACCGGCGACACGATCAGCCCGTGGTATGACCCGATGATCGCGAAGGTCATCACGCATGGTCCGACCCGCGCCACCGCGCTGGGGCAGCTCGCCCGCGCGCTGGAAGAGACCGAAGTGGCGGGGACGGTGACGAACCTCGCCTTCCTCGCGCGGCTCGCACGGCATGAGGGCTTTGCGGCCGGAAAGGTCGATACCGGGCTGATCGGGCGCGAGATCGACACGCTTTCGGCGCCCGTTGCCACGCCTGCGGCCGCCAAGGCGCTGGGGGTGATCGCGGCGGCCGGGCTCTGGGAGGGCGCGGCAAGCGGCTTCAACCTTTGGGGCGCACCGCGCCGGGCTGTCCCGTTCGAAGAAGAGGCCGCGATCCGTGTTCACGGGCCGGGCCATGTCACGGTCGAGCTGGGCGAGGTGTCGCATGATTGCGTGCTGGCCGAGGATGGCTGGCGGGTCGATGGCGCCAAGACCGGCGCCCGGATGGCCCGCGATGCGGATGCGGTGACGATCTTCCTGCATGGCGCGCATCGCTTCGAAATCCCCGATCTGCTGGCGCGCGGCAGCGATGCCGAGGCCTCTGACCTGACGCTCGCCCCGATGCCGGGTCTGGTGAAATCGGTCTTCGTCAAGGCGGGCCAGCAGGTGGCCGCGGGCGATCGGCTTGCGATCATGGAGGCGATGAAGATGGAGCACACGATGCTTGCCGCGCGCGATGGGGTGGTGGCCGAAGTTCTGGTCACCGCTGGCGCGCAGGTCGAGGCGGGTGCTGCGCTGATCCGGCTGGAGGAAGAGGAATGATCCGGCTGCACCACGTTCCTGGTTCGCGCTCGATGCGGGTGCTGTGGCTGCTCGAGGAGCTGGGGCTGGAGTATGAGTTGAAAACCTGGTCGCTGACCGATGGCTCGCTGCGCAGCCCCGAGTTCCGCGCGATGTCCCCGGCGGGTCGCATTCCGGCGCTGGAGATCGACGGGCGCTCGATCTTCGAGAGCGGCGCGATCGTCGAATATCTCGCCGAGCGCCATCCCGGGGCGGGGCTGGCGCCGCCCGTGGGGGAGGCCTCGCGCGCGGATTATCTCGAATGGGTGCATTTCGCGGAAACGCAAGCCAACATCCTGCAAAACCTCAACTTTCACCACATCTTCCTGCGGCCCGTCGAGGCGCGCTCGGTCGCGATGACCAAGCTCGACACGAAGCGGCTCGAGGTCACGATGAAGGCGCTCGAGGCGCATCTGGAGGGGCGCGACTGGCTGCTTGGGGTGTTCTCGGCGGCGGACTGCATGCTGGGTTTCAACCTCGACGCGATGTTCCGTTTCGTGCGGTCCGAGGGTTTCCCGAATATCGCGGCCTATCGCGCGCGGGTCGAGGCGCGCCCGGCCTATGCGCGGGCCGTCGCGGCGGGCGGGGCGAGCATGTATGCGCAGGATTTCTATGAGGTGTCCGATGGCTGAGAGGGTCGAAATCTTCGAGATGGCCCCGCGCGACGGGCTGCAGAATGAGAAGCGCGCGATCGCGCTGGCCGACAAGATCGCGCTGGTCGATTGCCTGAGCCGCGCGGGGTTCCACCGGATCGAGGTGGGCTCGTTCGTCAGCCCGAAATGGGTGCCGCAAATGGCGGATTCGGCGGCCGTGTTCGCGGGGATCGCGCGCAAGCCGGGGATTTCCTACGCGGCGCTGACGCCGAACATGAAGGGCTATGAGGCCGCGAAGGCGGCAGGCGCGGATGAGGTGGCGATCTTCGCATCGGCCTCGGAAGGGTTTTCGCGCGCCAACCTCAATTGTTCGATTTCGGAAAGTCTGGACCGGTTCGCGCCGATCATGGAGGCCGCGAAACTCGATAATGTGAAAGTGCGCGGCTATGTCTCGGTGGTGACCGATTGCCCTTTCGACGGCAAGACGCCACCCGAAAACGTCGCGAAGGTCGTGGCGAGCCTGCGCGACATGGGGTGCTATGAGATCAGCCTAGGCGACACGATCGGGCAGGGCACGCCCGAAAGCGTGACGGCAATGCTGCGCGCCGTGCTGGATGAGGCGCCCGCCGATCAGTTGGCCGGGCATTTCCATGACACGAGCGGGCGCGCGCTCGACAATATCGAGGCGTCGCTGGCACTGGGCCTGCGGGTCTTCGATGCGGCGGTGGGCGGTCTGGGCGGTTGTCCTTACGCGCCGGGGGCTGCGGGGAATGTCGCGACCGAGGCGGTGAACGCGCGGCTTGTCGCGCTGGGATATG
Organism: Thioclava pacifica DSM 10166; assembly: GCF_000714535.1. Classification (GTDB taxonomy): domain Bacteria; phylum Pseudomonadota; class Alphaproteobacteria; order Rhodobacterales; family Rhodobacteraceae; genus Thioclava; species Thioclava pacifica. The sequence goes on from NZ_AUND01000038.1 coordinate 93,110, forward strand.
AGACGGGGCTGGATGCGGGTGTGCTGAAAGAGGCGGCGGCACTGGCGCGGAAGATGAAAGGGCAGGGCGATGTTTGAGACGATCAAGGTCAGCACCGACGAGCGGGGCATTTCGCGGCTGACGCTCGCGCGGTCGGAGAAACATAACGCGCTCTCGGAGCAGATGATGGAGGAGCTGACCACAGCCATCGCGCAGCTTGGCGCGGATGAAGCGGTGCGCGTCGTGATCCTTCAGGCCGAGGGGAGCAGCTTCTGCGCGGGTGGTGATTTGAAATGGATGCAGGCGCAGATGGCGGCGGGCGCGAAAGAGCGCGCGGCGGCGGCGCGCAAGCTCGCCACGATGCTCCAGGCGCTCAATACCTGCCCGAAGCCGGTAATCGGCGCAGTGCAGGGCAATGCCTTCGGCGGCGGGATCGGCATAATGTCGGTCTGCGATGTGGCCGTGGGTGTCGAGGGCGCGAAATTCGGCCTGACCGAAACAAGGCTCGGCCTGACCCCGGCGACGATCTCGCCTTACGTGGTCGCGCGGATGGGCGAGGCGCGAGCGCGCCGGGTCTTTATGTCCTCGAGGATATTCGAGGCCGCCGAGGCGCGTGATCTGGGATTGCTGGCCAAGGTCGTCTTGCCGGAGATGCTGGAGCGGGCCGTGATGGCCGAGGCCGAGTCCTATCTGGCCTGCGCGCCCGGTGCAGTGGGCGAGGCGAAGGCTCTGATACGCGCTCTGGGACCCAAAATCGACGAGAGCACGATCGACATGACGATCGAGGCTTTGGTCACCCGCTGGGCCTCTGCCGAGTCGGACGAGGGAATCAGCGCCTTCTTCGAAAAACGCCCTCCTGCGTGGAAACGGTGATTCGGCGCAATTTCCGAAAAATCAAAACCGCGTTAACTTTGCGATAATTTCGCGCTGGCAGCATTTGGGCCGGACCCAAGCGCCGCTGGAGAAAGCGTGATCGGCCCTGCGGCCAATTTTCGCATGCATCGGTATACAAAATCGCTTTCCACCCCTGCGGAAAGCGATTTTCCGACCCTCGCTCGGTTGACCCGAAAGGGGCACGGGTCTATTGCTCGCCTAGCCGGAACCTGCGCGACATCTCGTCGCGATGTTAGGGAGCCAAAAGCCCATGCATGACATGCTGCGCGAATACCTTCCCATCCTCATCTTCCTCGCCATGGCGGTCGTATTGGGGCTTGTGCTCCTCTTGGCCGCTGCGGTGCTTGCGGTGCGCAACCCCGATCCCGAGAAAGTCTCGGCCTATGAATGCGGGTTTAACGCCTTCGACGATGCACGGATGAAATTCGACGTTCGTTTCTACCTCGTCTCGATCCTATTCATCATCTTCGACCTCGAAGTGGCCTTCCTCTTCCCCTGGGCAGTCGCCTTTGGGCAGATGTCGATGGTCGGCTTCTGGTCAATGATGGTCTTCCTCGCGGTTTTGACCGTAGGCTTTGCATATGAGTGGAAGAAGGGGGCGCTGGAATGGGCGTGATGACCGGGGCCAATACCGCCGGAGCGGACCGCGAAGTCGCGACGCAGGCTCTGAACAAGGAGTTGCAGGACAAGGGCTTCCTGCTCACCACGACCGAAGACATCATTGCCTGGGCGCGCAACGGTTCGCTGCACTGGATGACCTTCGGCCTCGCCTGCTGCGCCGTCGAGATGATGCAATGTTCGATGCCGCGCTATGACCTCGAGCGCTTCGGCACCGCGCCGCGCGCCTCGCCCCGTCAGTCCGATGTGATGATTGTCGCGGGCACGCTGACCAACAAGATGGCCCCCGCACTGCGCAAGGTCTACGACCAGATGCCCGAGCCGCGTTACGTGATCTCGATGGGGTCCTGCGCGAATGGCGGCGGCTATTACCACTACTCCTATTCGGTGGTGCGTGGCTGCGACCGCGTCGTGCCGGTCGATATCTATGTTCCGGGCTGCCCGCCCACGGCGGAGGCGCTGCTCTACGGCATCCTTCAGCTGCAACGCAAAATCCGCCGTACCGGCACGCTGGTGCGCTGAGGAGAGCGAGAGATGGACGATACTGCCCTTCAGGAACTGGCTGCGCATATCGAGCTGAAACGTCCCGATGACGTGGTCTCGACCGAAATCGCCTTTGGCGAGCTGACAGTGACGATCACCGCGCAATCGGCGGCAAGCTTCGTGGAATTCCTGCGCGACGATTCAAGCTGCCTGTTCTCGAACCTCGTCGACATCACCGCCGTCGACTGGCCCGAGCGCCCGCACCGCTTCGATGTCGTCTGGCATTTCCTGTCGATGTATCGCAACCAGCGCATCCGGGTGAAGGCGGCGATCCGCGAAGAGGACATGGTTCCCTCGATCACCGACATTCATCCCAGCGCGAACTGGTTCGAGCGCGAGATCTTCGACATGTTCGGCATCCTGTTCTCGGGCCATCCGGACCTGCGCCGCCTGCTGACCGATTACGGCTTCCGTGGTCATCCGCTGCGCAAGGACTTCCCGACCACCGGCTATGTCGAGGTGCGCTATGACGAAGTGCTCAAGCGCGTCGTCTACGAGCCGGTGAAGCTGACGCAGGAATACCGGCAGTTCGATTTCCTCTCCCCTTGGGAGGGCGCGAAATACATCCTTCCGGGTGACGAGAAGGGAGAGGCGAAATGATGGACGGCGATATCCGCAACAATGTCTATGATGACGGCTCGAAGGACCAGCTGACCGACGAGCAGCGCATCCGCAACTTCAACATCAACTTCGGTCCTCAGCACCCGGCTGCCCACGGCGTGCTGCGCATGGTGCTGGAGCTCGACGGCGAGGTGGTGGAACGTGCAGATCCCCACATTGGCCTGCTGCACCGTGGCACTGAGAAGCTGATGGAGAGCCGCACCTACCTGCAGAACCTGCCCTATTTCGACCGCCTCGATTATGTGGCGCCGATGAACCAGGAACATGCGTGGTGTCTCGCGATCGAGCGTCTGACCGGTGTGGAAGTGCCGCGCCGTGGCTCGCTGATCCGCGTGCTCTACTCGGAAATCGGGCGCATCCTGAACCACCTGCTGAATGTCACGACGCAGGCGATGGACGTGGGCGCGCTGACCCCGCCGCTCTGGGGCTTCGAGGCCCGCGAAGAGCTGATGGTCTTCTACGAGCGCGCCTGCGGTGCGCGCCTGCACTCTGCCTATTTCCGTCCCGGTGGCGTGCACCAGGACCTGCCGCCGAAGCTGCTCGACGATATCGAGGAGTTCTGCGGCCGCTTCCCGAAGCTGCTCGACGATATCGAGGGGCTGCTGACCGAGAACCGGATCTTCAAGCAGCGTAACGTCGATATCTGCATCATCTCGGAAGAAGAGATCCAGCAATGGGGCTATTCGGGCGTGATGGTGCGCGGCTCAGGCCTCGCTTGGGATCTGCGTCGCGCGCAGCCCTACGAGTGCTATGACGAGTTCGACTTCCAGATCCCGATCGGCAAGAACGGCGATTGCTACGACCGCTATCTCTGCCGCATGGCCGAGATGCGCGAGTCGACCAAGATCGTCCTGCAATGCATCGAGAAGCTGCGGATGCCGGAGAACCAGGGCGACGTGCTCGCGCGCGGCAAGCTGACCCCGCCGAAGCGCTCGGACATGAAGACCTCGATGGAGAGCCTGATCCACCACTTCAAGCTCTATACCGAAGGCTTCCACGTGCCCGCCGGCGAGGTCTATGCCGCCGTCGAGGCGCCCAAGGGCGAATTCGGCGTCTATCTCGTGGCCGATGGCACCAACAAGCCTTACCGCGCGAAGATCCGCGCCCCGGGCTATCTGCACCTGCAATCCATGGATCACGTCGCCAAGGGCCACATGCTCGCCGACGTGTCTGCAATCATCGGCACGATGGATATCGTGTTCGGGGAGGTTGACCGCTAATGCTTCGTCGTCTGCATCCGGAACAACCCGCGAGCTTCGAATTCACGCCCGCGAACCTGGAATGGGCCAAGGCCCAGATGACCAAGTTCCCGGTCGGCCGTCAGGCTTCGGCGATCATCCCGCTGCTGTTTCGCGCGCAGGAACAGGAAGGCTGGCTGAGCCGTCCGGCGATCGAATATGTCGCTGACATGCTCGACATGCCCTACATGCGGGCGCTCGAAGTGGCGACCTTCTACTTCATGTTCCAGCTGAGCCCGGTGGGCTCGGTCGCACACCTGCAGATCTGCGGCACGACCTCGTGCATGATCTGCGGCGCGGAAGACCTGATGAAGGTCTGCAAGGAAAAGATCGCACCCGAGCCGTTCCAGCTTTCGGCCGACGGCAAGTTCTCGTGGGAAGAGGTCGAATGCCTCGGGGCCTGCGCGAACGCGCCGATGATGCAGGTCGGCAAGGATTATTACGAGGACCTGACCGAAGAGAGCCTCGCGAAGATCATCGACGAGATGGCCAAGGGCGATGTGCCGCAACCCGGCTCGCAAACCGGTCGCTTCTCGTCGGAGCCGGCTTCGGGTCTGACCTCGCTGACCGACAGCAAGGGCGACAAGGAAGAGTATAACGGCTCGGTCGGCCTCGCGGTCGGTATCGGCGACACGATCAAGCGCATCGACGGCACCGAAGTGCCGCTTGCCGCCCCGTGGCAAAGCTCGGGCCAGCGCGGCCCGATCGGCACGATGGGGCAGGAGCGTCCGCGCTCCGCCGCCCAGCAAGACGAGGCGCGCAAGGCGGCCAAACCCGCCGCTCCGGCTGCTCCCGCGAAGGCGCCTGCACCGGCGCCCGCGGCCAAGACCGGCGCGAGCGAGCCTGTCGAGGCGGGCGAGAAGCCCGCGCTGCTGGAGGCGCCGCGCGACGGTCAGGCCGATGACCTGAAGATGATCAAAGGGGTCGGGCCGAAGCTCGAACAGCTCCTGCATTCGATGGGGGTCTACCATTTCGACCAGATCGCCGCGTGGAGCGCGGCCGAGCTGGCCTGGATCGACGCCAATCTCGAAGGGTTCAAGGGCCGTGCCAGCCGCGATGAATGGGTGGCGCAGGCTCAAAAGCTCTCGACCGGGGCGGAGACCGAATTTTCGGCCCGCGCCAAGAAAGACGGTATTTACGAGTAAGTGAAGGGTAACGCCCCTCGGACAGGGGTGAAGGAGAGCGAGAATGGAAGATCAGTCGCAAGGCTGCCGCGGAAAAGCAGGTATCTGGGCCGGGATCACGGGGCTCGTGGTTGCGGTGTTCCTCATGGTGGTGGCGCACGAGACCATTTTCGTTGGCGTGTTCATGGGGCTGCTGACCGTTCTTCTGTTCGGTGGTTTCCTGATCTGGGCCTTCTGCTCCGGCCGTGGTGCGCCGGGTGCCGCCGATGGCACGGGCGACACGCCCTCGCTCGAAGACACGACCCCCGTCGAAGTCTTCAACGCGCAATCGCCGGAAGGCGCTGCGGCGCATGCACAGGCAGTCGCCGCCGCTCCGACGCCGGCACCTGTACCCGAGGTGAAAGCCGCCGAGGTTGAGGCGTCGAAACCCGCACCGGCGCCCGAAGTGCCGAAAGCCGAAGAGCCCAAGGCTGAACCGTCCAAGGCCGAGCCGCCCAAGGCTAAAGAGCCGGACGTGGCCCCTGAGGCGACCCCGCTCGCGGCGATGTCGGCGCAGGTCGAGACCACGGCGGAAGCCGGTCAGCCCGCCGCCGCCGAGGGTGAAGGCAAAAAACCGCGCGGGCTCAAGCAGCCGCGCAAGGCTGGGGCCGATGATCTCAAGAAGATCGAAGGCATCGGGCCGAAGCTCGAGGAAGTGCTCAATGGCTGGGGCGTCTGGCACTATGACCAGATTGCAAAATGGGGGCCCGAAGAGGTGGCCTATGCCGACCAGAACGTGCCGCGCTTCAAGGGCCGCTGCTCGCGCGACAAGTGGGTCGCGCAGGCGAAGATTATCGTCGACGAGGGTATGGACGCCTTCCTCGAACGCGCGAAGACGAACGATTACTGAGCGGGGGTGAATGAGCAAGGACCGGAACACGGACAGGCTGGACGGGCGCAAACCGGCGCTGATCATTGCCTTGACCACGGTTCTCTGGCTCGCCCTGCAATGGGTCGGAAAGCAACAGGGCTGGTCCGCGCAAGTGGCGCTGATCGGCGATCTCGCGGCACTGGCCGCCTATATCTACGCGCTGGCACTCGTCTGGCGCATCTGGCGCCGGGGCTCCGGCAAGTGAGGGAAGCGATATGCTGAAGGATCAAGACCGGATCTTCACCAATATCTACGGCATGCATGACCGTTCTCTGAAGGGCGCGCAGATGCGCGGCCACTGGGACGGCACGGGCGAGATCCTGGCGAAGGGCAAGGACTGGATCATCGACCAGGTGAAGGCCTCGGGCCTGCGCGGTCGTGGCGGTGCGGGCTTCCCGACCGGCCTGAAATGGTCCTTCATGCCCAAGGAAAGCGACGGGCGTCCGGCTTTCCTCGCGATCAATGCCGATGAATCCGAGCCCGCGACCTGCAAGGACCGCGAGATCATGCGCCACGATCCGCATACGCTGATCGAAGGCGCGCTGATCGCCGGCTTCGCGATGGGCGCCGCGGCGGCCTATATCTACATCCGCGGCGAATATGTGCGCGAGAAAGAGGCGCTCCAGCGCGCCATCGACGAGTGCTACGACGCGGGTCTGATTGGCAAGAACGCCTGCGGGTCGGGCTTCGACTATGACGTCTACCTCAGCCACGGCGCGGGCGCCTATATCTGCGGCGAGGAAACGGCGCTTCTGGAAAGCCTTGAAGGCAAGAAGGGCATGCCCCGGATGAAGCCCCCGTTCCCGGCGGGCGCGGGCCTCTACGGCTGCCCGACCACGGTGAACAACGTGGAATCCATCGCCGTCGTGCCGACTATCCTGCGCCGCGGCGCGGATTGGTATGCCTCCTTCGGGCGTCCGAACAACACCGGCGTGAAGCTTTTCGCGATGTCGGGCCATGTGAACACGCCCTGCGTCATCGAAGAGAGCATGTCGATCTCGATGAAGGAACTGATCGAGAAACATGGCGGCGGCGTGCGTGGCGGCTGGAAGAACCTCAAGGCGGTGATCCCCGGCGGCGCATCCTGCCCGGTCCTGCCCGCGCATCTGTGCGAAGACGCGATCATGGATTATGACGGCATGCGCGAGCTGAAATCGTCGTTCGGCACCGCTTGCATGATCGTGATGGATCAGCAGACCGACATCATCAAGGCGATCTGGCGTCTGGCCAAGTTCTTCAAACACGAAAGCTGTGGCCAGTGCACGCCGTGCCGCGAAGGCACCGGCTGGATGATGCGCGTGATGGACCGCCTCGTGCGCGGCGAGGCCGAGATCGAAGAGATCGACATGCTCTTCGACGTGACCAAACAGGTCGAAGGCCACACGATCTGCGCATTGGGCGACGCAGCCGCCTGGCCGATTCAGGGCCTGATCCGCCATTACCGCGAAGAGATCGAAGACCGCATCAAGGCGCGTAAGACGGGCCGCATGGGCGCGATGGCGGCCGAATGAAGCAACCCGCCGGATATCACCTGGCCGAGCTGAATATCGGCCGACTGGTTGCCGAACCGGGCGACCCGCGTGTGGAGGCTTTCATGAAAGCCCTCGACGCGGTGAACGGCATTGGCAAGCGGTCGGACGGGTTCGTCTGGATGATGGAAGGCTCGGGTGAGCCCGGCACCGGCAATACCGAGACCAAGATCGGCGGCGATCCCTGTTTCGTGTCGAACCTGACGGTCTGGGAAAACGTGGAAAGCCTCGAGGCCTTCGTCTGGAACACCGTGCATCGCGCCTTCTACGAGCGCCGCGCGGAGTGGTTCGAGGTCTTGGGCGAACAGCATTTCGTCATGTGGTGGGTGCCTGCGGGCCATCGACCCACGCTCGACGAGGCTCTGGAACGGCTCGAGGACCTGCGTGCGAATGGCCCCTCCGACCGGGCCTTCGGCTGGAAGGACCTGCCGCAAGCCACGCTGTGGAAGACGCGCGCTTGCGCGGCGGAGGCGGCATGATGCGGGCGGTGATCATATCGGGCTGTGCGCTCTCGCTGGCGGGCTGCATGGGCGTTCCGGGCGGTAATGAAGCCTCGAAAGGCCCGAACCGTCTCACGGCGGTCGAGGGCTACACGGCGGGCTATGACGCGGCGGGCGCGCTGGTCGTGATGCGGCAGGCCACGCCGTTTGCGAATTACGACGGCGCCGAGGCCAAGCGCGCCGCGAATGCAATCTGCGGCGGGGCGGTGGCCTCGTCGATCAACGATACCTATCGGGATGGCGCTTGGGTCTTCCCGAATGGCTGCGCACGCGCGGCCTGAGATAAACCTGCGCGGGGATCGGCCCGCGCCCGAAGAGAAGTGACGGATAGCCATGGCTGACCTGAAGAAGATCATCATCGACGGCCAAGAGGTCGAGGCCGACCCGAACCTCACGCTGATCCAGGCGTGCGAGCAGGCCGGGATCGAGGTGCCGCGCTTCTGCTATCACGAACGCCTGTCGATCGCGGGCAACTGCCGGATGTGTCTGGTGGAAGTCGTGGGCGGCCCGCCCAAGCCCGCCGCCTCCTGCGCGATGCAGGTGCGCGACCTGCGCCCGGGCCCCGAAGGCCAGCCGCCGGTCGTGAAGACCAACTCGCCCATGGTCAAGAAGGCCCGCGAGGGGGTGATGGAGTTCCTGCTCATCAACCACCCGCTCGACTGCCCGATCTGCGACCAGGGCGGCGAATGCGATTTGCAAGACCAGGCAATGGCTTACGGGGTGGACTTCAGCCGCTACCGCGAGCCCAAGCGCGCCGCGACCGAGCTCAACCTCGGCCCGCTGGTCGAGACCCATATGACGCGCTGCATCTCGTGCACCCGCTGCGTGCGCTTCACGACGGAAGTCGCGGGCATCACCCAGATGGGCCAGCTTGGCCGGGGCGAGGATAGCGAGATCTCGAGCTACCTGAACATGACGCTCGATTCGAACATGCAGGGCAACATCATCGACCTGTGCCCGGTGGGCGCGCTGGTCTCGAAGCCCTACGCCTTCACCGCGCGGCCCTGGGAACTGACCAAGACCGAGACCATCGACGTGATGGACGCGCTCGGCTCGAACATCCGCGTGGACACGAAGGGCCGCGAAGTGATGCGCATCCTGCCGCGCAACCACGACGGCGTGAACGAGGAGTGGATCTCGGACAAGACTCGCTTCGTCTGGGACGGTCTGCGCCGCCAGCGTCTCGACAAGCCGTATGTCCGTGTCGACGGCCAGCTGAAGCCCGCAAGCTGGGGCGAGGCGCTGAGCGCCGCGAGCGCCGCGATGAAGGGCAAGAAACTCGCCGCACTCGTGGGCGATCTGGTTTCGACCGAGGCCGCGTTCAGCCTCAAGCAGCTGATCGAAGGGCTGGGGGGCAAGATCGAATGCCGCACCGATGGCGCGCGCCTGCCGATTGGGAACCGCTACGGCTATGTCGGCAACGCGACGATCGCCGATCTCGACACCGCCGAGATGATCCAGATCATCGGTGCGAACCCGGCCATCGAGGCGCCCGTTCTCAACGCCCGCATCCGCAAGGCCTGGAGCAAGGGCGCGACGGTGGGGCTCGTCGGTGCGGCCTGTGATCTGACCTATGATTACGTCCATGTCGGCACCGACCGCGCGGCTCTGGCCGAGCTGTCGGCCAAGGCGATCTCGGACGAGACGAAGGCCACGAAGACCGTCGTCATCATCGGGCAGGGCGCTTTGAACGAGGCCGATGGCGAGGCGGTTCTGGCCCATGCGATGAAGCTGGCCGAGACCACCAATTCCAAGCTGATGGTGCTGCACACTGCCGCGGCCCGCGTGGGTGCGATGGATGTGGGCGCCGTGACCGAGGGCGGCCTGCTCGCGGCCATCGACGGGGCCGAGGTGATCTACAACATGGGTGCCGACGAGGTGGAGATCGCTCCGCGTTCGGAAGGCGGTCCCTTCGTGATCTATCAGGGCAGCCATGGTGATCGCGGCGCGATGCGCGCCGACGTGATCCTGCCGGGTGCGGCCTACACCGAGGAACACGGCCTCTTCGTGAATACCGAAGGGCGTCCGCAACTGGCCTTCCGCGCGGGCTTCCCGCCGGGCGAGGCGAAGGAGAACTGGGCGATCCTGCGTGCGCTTTCGGCCGAGCTGGGGGCGACGCAGCCCTGGGACACGCTCGCCGGTCTGCGCCGGGCGATGGTGGCGGCGGTGCCGCATCTCGCGCAGGTCGACACCGTGCCGGAAAACGAGGTGCAGCCGATCGCGCCGCGCGACATGGGTGCTGCGACCTTCCGTCTGCCGATCCGCGAGTTCTACCTGACCAACCCGATTGCACGGGCCTCGGTGGTGCTGGCGGAATGCTCGGCGCTGGCCAAAGCGCGGGCCGAGACCCCGGTTGCGGCGGAGTAAAGACTGATGAGCCTGAACCTCACCCGGATCGCACCGCTTGCTCCCGGCCTTCTGGCCGGGCTGGCGGCCTGCGCGCCGAGCGAGGGGCAGGACAGCCGGGCCGAGCCCGGCAAGATCGACTATCGGGGCGTCGAGACGCGCCTTCTCGATGGCGATCTGGTGGAGTTTCGTGTCGCGCTTTCGGGCGAGGGCGCGGGGGAAGACGCGGTGAGCGATTACGCACAATGCGCGGCAGCGCAATATGCGCTGATCCGCGGTTACGGCTTCGCGCGCCACGTGCGTACGAACGTCAAGGAAGAGGGTGGCATCTGGCGGGCGGATGCGGTCTACACCATTTCGCCCGCCCTGCCGCAAGGGCTGAAGACGATCGACGCGGAAGTGACGGTCGGCGACTGCGCGGATCGGGGAATTCCGACGGTTTGAGGACAGTGGGGAAACATGGCTGAGTTTTTGGCGACACCTTGGGGCACTTTCCTGCTCATTCTGCTGCAGGGCCTGGCGGTCATCGCATTTGTGATGATCTCGATGATCTGGCTGGTCTATGGCGACCGCAAGATCTGGGCTGCGGTGCAGATGCGGCGCGGGCCGAACGTGGTGGGTCCGTGGGGTCTGATGCAGACTTTCGCGGATGCGCTCAAATACGTGGTGAAGGAAATCGTCGTGCCCGCGGGCGCTGACAAATTCGTCTATTTCCTCGCCCCGATCCTGAGCTTCGTGCTCGCACTGCTGACCTTCGCGGTGATCCCCTTCGCCGATGGCTGGGTGCTGGCTGATATCAACGTGGCGATCCTCTTCGTCTTCGCGGCCTCCTCGCTCGAGGTGTACGGCGTGATCATGGGGGGCTGGGCGTCGAACTCGAAATACCCGTTCCTCGGTTCGCTCCGGTCCGCCGCGCAGATGATCTCCTACGAGGTGTCGATCGGCCTGATCATCATCGGTGTGATCATCTCGACCGGCTCGATGAACCTTTCGGCCATCGTGCACGCGCAGGATACCGGCTACGGCCTGCTGGGCTGGTACTGGCTGCCGCACCTGCCGATGGTGGCGCTGTTCTTCATCTCGGCGCTGGCGGAGACCAACCGCCCGCCCTTCGACCTGCCGGAGGCGGAATCCGAACTCGTCGCGGGCTTCATGGTGGAATACAGCTCGACGCCTTACCTGCTCTTCATGGCGGGCGAATACATCGCGATCTGGCTGATGTGCGCGCTGATCTCGATCCTGTTCTTCGGCGGCTGGCTTTCGCCCATTCCGGGCATCCCCGACGGGGCGCTGTGGATGTTCGCCAAGATGGTGTTCTGGTTCTTCATGTTCGCGATGGTGAAGGCGATCGTGCCGCGTTACCGCTACGACCAGCTGATGCGCATCGGCTGGAAAGTGTTCCTGCCGCTGTCGCTCGCCTGGGTGGTGATCATCGCCTTCCTCGCGAAATTCGAAATCTTCGGCCACTTCTGGGCCCGCTGGGCAATGGGGAGCTGATCCATGGCGTTCGACTACAACCGCGCCGCCAAGTATTTCCTGCTGGTGGACTTCATCAAAGGCTTCGGTCTGGGGATGCGCTACTTCTTCGCGCCCAAGCCCACGCTGAACTACCCGCATGAAAAGGGCCCGCTGAGCCCGCGCTTCCGGGGCGAGCACGCGCTGCGCCGCTACCCCAACGGCGAAGAGCGCTGCATCGCGTGCAAACTGTGCGAGGCGATCTGCCCCGCGCAGGCGATCACCATCGACGCGGAACCCCGCGCCGACGGCTCGCGCCGCACCACGCGCTACGACATCGACATGACGAAATGCATCTATTGCGGCTTCTGTCAGGAAGCCTGCCCGGTCGATGCCATCGTCGAAGGTCCGAATTTCGAATTCTCGACCGAGACCCGCGAAGAGCTGTTCTACGACAAGCAGAAGCTTCTCGATAACGGCGCCCGCTGGGAGGCCGAGATCGCCCGCAACCTCGAACTGGATGCGCCCTACAGATGACCGACGATTTTTCGAAACTGTTCAGCTCGATGATGGAGCAGGGGGCCGAGATGGCCCGCCTGTTCAACCCGGCGCTGGAGAGTTTCAATCCCGCCGCGATGGAAAAGCTCTTCCCCACCATGTCGAAGGACATGATGGAGATGTGGTTCGGAAAGACCTTCAACCGTGAGGGGCTCGACAGCCGCACGCGGCTTCTGGTGACGATCGCGGCGCTGACGGTGCTGGGTGCGCAGGCCGAGCCGCAGCTGCGCCTGACGATCCGTCACGCGCTCGAAGCGGGGGCCACGCAACGCGAGATCGCCGAGACGATCTTTCAGATGAGCATGTTCGGCGGCGTGCCCGCCATGACCAAGGCGCTCGAGATTGCGCAGACGGTCTTCGACGAGAAATCGGGAGAGAACGCATGACGGTGTTTGCTTTCGCCTTCTACCTCTTCGCCATCACGGCGGTGGTTGCGGGCTTCATGGTGGTGATTTCCAGAAACCCCGTCCATTCGGTGCTCTGGCTGATCCTGACCTTCCTCTCGGCGGCGGGGCTGTTCGTGCTGTTGGGCGCGGAATTCGTCGCGATGCTGCTGATCATCGTCTATGTGGGCGCGGTCGCGGTGCTCTTCCTCTTCGTGGTGATGATGCTCGACATCGACTTCGCCGCGCTCAAGGGCGAGCTTGCGCGCTACATGCCGCTGGGGCTGCTGATCGGGGTCGTGATGCTGATCCAGCTCGGGATCGCCTTCGGGGCCTGGAAGACCTCCGACATGGCCGAAAGCCTGCGGATGGCGCCGATGCCCGAGGACCAGACCAACGCGCATGCGATCGGCATGCTGATCTACGACAAGTATCTCTACCTGTTCCAGACCGCGGGGCTGATCCTGCTGGTGGCGATGATCGGGGCGATCCTGCTCACGTTGCGCCACCGGGTGAACGTCAAGCGCCAGAACGTGATCGCGCAAATGCATCGCGACCCGGCCAAGACGATGGAAATGGTGGATGTCAAACCGGGGCAGGGGCTGTGAGCGGACAAAGAGAAGCGCAAGACGCGGACCGGAAAACGAGGGTGAGAACATGATCGGATTGGAACATTACCTTGGCGTCGCCGCCGCATTGTTCGTGATCGGCATCTTCGGGATCTTCGTGAACCGCAAGAACGTGATCGTCATCCTGATGTCGATCGAGCTCATGCTGCTCGCGGTCAATATCAACCTGGTGGCTTTCTCGGCCTATCTGGGAGACCTCGTGGGACAGATCTTCACCATGTTCGTTCTGACCGTCGCCGCCGCCGAGGCCGCGATCGGGCTTGCGATCCTGGTGGTCTTCTTCCGCAACCGCGGCTCGATCGACGTCGAAGACGTCAACGTGATGAAGGGATAAGGGACGATGGAAACGATCATTCTCTTTGCGCCGCTCGTCGGTGCGATCCTCGGCGGCTTCGGCTGGCGTGTGATCGGCGAGAAGGGTGCCATGGTTCTGACCACGGGCCTTTTGTTCCTCGCCTGCGCGCTCAGCTGGATCGTGTTCCTCACGATCGGCGAGACGACCCAGCATATCCACGTGCTCAACTGGATCACCTCGGGCGATCTGGACGTGAATTGGTCGATCCGCATGGACCGCCTGACCGCGATCATGCTGATCGTTGTGACCACGGTCTCGGCGCTCGTGCACCTCTATTCCTGGGGCTACATGGCCCATGACGAGAACTGGACCGAGCAGGAGAACTACAAGGCACGCTTCTTCGCCTACCTGTCGTTCTTCACCTTCACAATGCTCATGCTGGTGACCTCGGACAACCTGTTGCAGATGTTCTTCGGCTGGGAAGGCGTGGGTGTCGCGTCCTACCTGCTGATCGGCTTCTACTACAAGAAACCCTCGGCCAATGCCGCGGCGATGAAGGCCTTCATCGTCAACCGCGTGGGCGATTTCGGCTTCCTGCTCGGCATGTTCGGGCTGTTCTACATGACCGGCTCGCTGAAGATGGACGATGTCTTCGCCGCCGCGCCCGCGCTGGCCGAGACCGAACTGCATTTCCTCTGGACCCAGTGGAACGCGGTCGAGTTGATCGGCTTCCTGCTCTTCGTTGGCGCGATGGGCAAATCGGCGCAGCTCTTCCTGCACACCTGGCTTCCCGACGCGATGGAAGGCCCGACCCCGGTGTCGGCGCTCATCCACGCCGCCACCATGGTGACCGCGGGCGTGTTTCTCGTCTGCCGTATGTCGCCGGTCTACGAATACGCACCGCACGCGAAGGACTTCATCCTGATCATCGGTGCGACGACGGCCTTCTTCGCCGCGACCGTGGGTCTCGTGCAGAACGACATCAAGCGCGTGATCGCCTATTCGACCTGTTCGCAGCTGGGCTACATGTTCGCGGCAGCCGGCGTGGGCGTCTACTCGGCCTCGATGTTCCACCTGCTGACCCACGCCTTCTTCAAGGCGCTGCTGTTCCTTTCGGCGGGTTCGGTCATCACTGCGATGCATCACGAACAGGATATGCGTAACTACGGTGGCCTGCGCAAAAAGATCCCGTTGACCTTCTGGGCGATGATCCTGGGTACGCTCGCCATCACCGGCGTCGGCATTCCCTTCACCCATATCGGCTTTGCCGGGTTCCTGTCGAAGGACGCGATCATCGAGAGCGTCTGGGGCGGCGACGGTGCGGGCTATGCCTTCTGGCTGCTCGTGATCGCGGCGGTCTTCACCTCCTTCTACTCGTGGCGCCTGATCTTCATGACCTTCTTCGGCAAGCCGCGCGGGGATCATCATGCGCATGAGCATGCCCATGAGAGCCCGCTCGTGATGACGGTGCCGCTGGTGGTTCTGTCCGTCGGGGCGGTCTTCGCGGGGATGGTGTGGTACAACGCCTTCTTCGGGGATCACACGAAGCTGCTGAAGTTCTTCGGCATGCCCGCTCATGAAGAGCACATGGTCGCCGAAGGCGCCGGTCACGGCACGGGCGAAGAGGCGGCTGGCGATCACGCTGCGGCGGATCACGGTGCAGCCATGACCGAGGCAGAGGCGGAACGCGCCGTGGTCGAGGACGCCAAGGAGTCGCCCGACATGGGGGCTGCGGCAGCCGTGCTTGCCAATCCGGGTGTTGCCCCGCAAGGCGCGATCTACCTGCACAGCGAGAATGACGTTCTCGACCGTGCGCACCATGCGCCGGCCTGGGTGAAGCTGTCGCCCTTCGTGGCGATGCTCTCGGGCCTGATCGTGGCATGGCTCTTCTACATCAAGGATACGAGCCTGCCCAAGCGCGCCGCCGAAGCGCAGCCTGCGCTGTATCGCTTCTTGCTCAACAAGTGGTATTTCGACGAGCTCTACGAGCGCATCTTCGTGCGCCCGGCGCTCTGGCTGGGCTACCAATTCTGGAAGAAAGGGGACGAGGGCTCGATCGACCGTGTCATTGACGGCATGGCCGTGGGTATCGTTCCGACATTCACAAGGTTCCTTAACAGGATGCAATCGGGCTATCTGTTCCACTACGCCTTCGCGATGGTGATCGGTCTCGTGGTGCTCATGTTCTGGGTCGTCCTGAACGGGGGGGCCAACTGATGCAACACCTGCTTTCCATCGTCATCTTCACGCCTGCCGTCGCGGCGCTCATCCTTGCGCTGGTGCTGCGCGGGGGCTCGGAGGCCGCTGATCGCAATGCGAAATGGGTGGCGCTGACCGCAACTTCGGTCACCTTCCTGATCTCGCTGTTCCTGCTCGCCGGGTTCGACCCGTCGAACACGGGCTTCCAGTTCATGGAGAAATACGACTGGATCATGGGCTTCCAGTACCGCGTGGGTGTCGACGGGCTGTCGATCCTCTTCGTGATGCTGACGACCTTCATGATGCCGCTCGTGATCATCGGGAGCTGGAACGTCACCGACCGGGTGAAGGAATACATGATCGCCTTCCTCGTCCTCGAGACGCTGATGGTGGGCACCTTCGTCACGCTCGATCTGGTGCTGTTCTACCTGTTCTTCGAAGCGGGCCTCATCCCGATGTTCCTGATCATCGGGATCTGGGGGGGCAAGCAGCGCGTCTACGCCGCGTTCAAGTTCTTCCTCTACACCTTCTTCGGCTCGGTCTTCATGCTGGTGTCGATCATCTACATCTACTTCCACACCGGCACGACCGACATGCCCGGGCTGCTGATCTACGAGTTCCCATATACACCGGTGCACATACTCGGGATAACGGTCCCCGGCGGGGTGCAAACGCTGCTCTGGCTCGGCTTCTTCATCTCCTTCGCGATCAAGATGCCGCTCTGGCCGGTGCACACCTGGCTGCCCGCAGCCCACGTGCAGGCGCCGACCGCCGGTTCGGTCGTTCTGGCCGCGATCTTGCTGAAACTCGCAGACTACGGCTTCCTGCGCTTCTCGCTGCCGATGTTCCCGGTGGGCAACATGGTGGTTGGGCCCTGGGCGATGTGGCTCGCGGTGATCGCGATCATCTGGACCTCGCTCGTGGCGCTGGTGCAGACCGATATCAAACGCGTCATCGCCTATAGCTCGGTCGCACACATGGCCGTCGTGCTGCTCGGTATCTTCTCGGGGACCCAGCAGGGCATCGAGGGCGGTATCTTCATGGTCGTCGCGCACGGCTTCACCTCGGGGGCGCTGTTCCTCGCGGTGGGCGTGGTCTACGACCGGATGCATACGCGCGAAATCTCGGCCTATGGCGGGCTGGTGAAGCGCATGCCGGCCTATGCGACGATCTTCATGTTCTTCACCATGGCCAATGTCGGCCTGCCGGGTACGGCGAACTTCGTCGGGGAATTCCTGATCCTCGTCGGCGTCTTCCAGGTGAATACCTGGGTCGCGCTCTTCGCCACTACGAGCGTTATCCTCTCGGCGGCCTATGCGCTGTGGCTCTACCGTCGGGTCGTCTTCGGCGATCTCATCAAGGAGAGCCTGCGCGCGATCACCGATCTGAGCACGCGGGAGAAATGGATCTTCGCACCGCTGGTTGCGATGACGCTGCTGCTGGGTGTCTATCCGGATCTGGTGACCAATATCGTCGGTCCGTCGGTGACGAACCTCGTCCAGAACTATCACGATGCCTTGCCGGACAGCCTGCTGTCCGACCTGGTCGAACACTGAGGAGCTAGAGGGATGACTTCTGCGGATTTCTCGATCGTCCTTCCGGAGTTTCTGCTCGCCATCTACGCGATGGCCGCACTTCTCGCGGGCGTCTGGTTCGGCAAGGATGCGCTGGCGCGCACGATACTCTGGGCCACCGTGGGCGTGATGCTGGTCATCGCGGCCTGGATCGGCCTGGCCGAGCAGGGCGCGCATGTGGCCTTTGGCGGGCTCTTCATCGACGATGCCTTCTCGCGCTTCGCCAAGGTCACGGTGCTGATCTCGGCCGCGCTGGTGATGGCGATGAGCGCCGATTACATGGAGCGCCGCGGGCTGCTGCGCTTCGAATTTCCGATCCTGATCACCCTTGCCGTCATCGGCATGATGATGATGGTCTCGGCGGGCAACCTGATGTCGCTCTACATGGGGCTCGAGCTGCAATCGCTCGCGCTCTACATCGTGGCGGCCCTGCGCCGCGACAGCGAGCGCTCCTCGGAAGCGGGCCTGAAATACTTCGTCCTTGGCGCGCTCTCGTCGGGCATCCTGCTCTACGGCGCCTCGCTGACCTATGGTTTTGCAGGCACCACGCAGTTCTCGGGCATCGTTCAGGTCGTTCAGGCCGGGCATCTGCCGATCGGGCTGCTGTTCGGCATGGTCTTCCTGCTCGCGGGTCTGGCCTTCAAGGTTTCGGCCGTGCCCTTCCACATGTGGACGCCGGACGTTTACGAGGGCTCGCCCACCCCGGTCACCGCCTTCTTCGCGACCGCCCCGAAAGTGGCCGCGATGGCGCTGATCGCGCGGCTCGTCTTCGACGCGTTCGGTCAGGTGCCCGATGAGTGGAGCCAGATCCTCGCGCTGCTGGCCGGGTTCTCGATGGTCTGGGGCTCGCTCGCGGCGATCGGCCAGAAGAACATCAAACGCCTAATGGCCTATTCCTCGATCACCCATATGGGCTTCGTGCTGCTGGGTATGGCGGCGGGCACCGCCGAGGGCGTGCAGGCGATGCTGACCTATATGGCGATCTACGTGACGATGAACGTGGGCGTCTTTGCCTTCATCCTCTCGATGGAGCGCGACGGCCAGCCGGTGACCGACATCAAATCGCTTAACCTCTATGCGCGTCAGGATCCCGCGAAGGCGATGGCGATGCTGGTGCTGCTGTTCTCGCTCGCGGGCGTGCCGCCGATGCTGGGCTTCTTCGCCAAGTTCTCGGTGCTGCAAGCGGCGCTGCATGCGGGTTACATCTGGCTGGTGCTGCTGGGCGTGATCGCCTCGGTCGTGGCCGCCTTCTACTACCTGCGCATCGTCTACTACATGTATTTCGGCAAGGAGGTCGATCCGCTCGACAACCGGATGCCGGCGATCCAGTGGGTGTTCCTGATGGTTTCGGCTCTCGCGATGGTTCTGGGGATCTTCAACCTCTTCGGCATCGAGGGTGCGGCGCAGGCCGCGGCTGCCGCCCTTGTCAACTGATCGGGAGATCTGGCCCGAGGGCGTGGCGCGTCACGTCCTGCCCTCGGTCGACAGCACAATGAACGAAGCGGCCCGGCTAGCGCCGGGCCTTTCGGGTTCTGCCTGGATCTTTGCCCATGAACAAACCGCCGCGCGCGGGCGTCGGGGACGCGACTGGCGGGCTCCGGCGGGCAATTTCTCGGCGACGCTGGTGATGCGGCCCGAGGGAGGGCTGGCACAAGCGGCGCTGTATTCCTTTGTCGCGGCGCTCGCGCTGGAGGCGGCCCTTGCCCATGTCGCGGGCCCGCATGCGCGGCTTTCGATCAAATGGCCAAACGACGTGCTGCTCAATGGTGGCAAGATCGCGGGGATCCTGCTTGAAAGCCTGCAAGGCGGTGCGCAGCTCGCGATCGGGATCGGGGTGAACCTCGCCCATGCGCCGCCGCGCAACGAGCTGGAGCCCGAGGCGATGCCCCCGGTGAGCCTTGCGGGCGAGAGCGGCATGGTCGTCCCCCCCGAAGAGTTTCTGCCCATGCTCGCGCAGGCGTTTGCCCATTACGACCGGCAATTCCGCGATTACGGGTTCGACGCGATCCGCAACGCCTGGCTTGCACGCGCGGCCCGTCTGGGCGAAGAGATCACCGCGCGCACGGGCGCGCAGACCTATCGCGGGACGTTCGAGACCATCGACGCGACCGGCGCCCTGATCCTCACTGGCCCCGAGGGCCGCCGCGCCATCTCGGCTGCGGATATCTTCTTCTGACGTGAAAGGGGGAGCCCCATGCTTCTCTGCATCGATTGCGGCAACACCAATACGGTCTTCTCGATCTGGGACGGCGAGGATTTCATCTCGACCTGGCGGATGGAGACCAATCACAAGCGCACCGCCGATGAATATTACGTCTGGTTGTCCGGGCTGATGCGGCTGCAAGGGATCGAGGACGGGATCAATTCGGTGATCGTTTCCTCGACGGTGCCGCGCGTGGTGTTCAACCTGCGTGTGCTGGCGAACCGGTATTTCAACTGCCGCCCGCTGGTCGTGGGCAAGCCCGAATGCCGTTTGCCGGTCGATCCGCGTGTCGATCCGGGCACCGGGGTCGGGCCGGACCGACTGGTGAACACGGTGGCGGGCTTCGACCGGCATGGCGGCGATATCATCGTCGTCGATTTCGGAACCGCGACGACCTTTGACGTGGTGGCGCGCGACGGCGCCTATATCGGGGGCGTGATCGCGCCGGGGGTGAACCTGTCGCTCGAGGCGCTGCACGCCTCGGCCGCGGCGCTGCCCCATGTCGACGTGACGATGCCCGAGAAGTCCATCGGCACCAATACCGTCGCCTGTATCCAATCGGGTGTGTTCTGGGGCTATATCGGCCTCGTCGAAGGCGTCGTGCGCCAGATCCGGCTCGAACGCGACCGACCGATGAAGGTCATCGCGACGGGCGGATTGGCCGAGCTGTTCAGTCAGGGCTTTGACCTCTTTGACAGCATCGAATACGACCTTACCATGCATGGCCTGCGCCTCCTCCATGATTTCAACAAGGACTTCCCCGCGTGAATGAGAGACTGATTTACCTGCCCCTGGGCGGTGCCGGCGAGATCGGCATGAACGCCTATGTCTATGGCTATGGCCCCGAGGGGAAGGAGCGGCTGATCGTGGTGGATCTGGGGGTGACCTTCCCGGATATGGACGGCACGCCCGGTGTCGACCTGATCTTTGCCGATCTCGAATGGCTCGAAGACAATGCCGACCGAATCGAGGCGATCTTCATCACCCACGCCCATGAAGACCATATCGGCGCGCTGCCGCATGTCTGGGGCAAGCTGCGCAAGCCGGTCTATGCGCGCGCCTTCACCGGCCGGATCGGCCAGCTGAAGCTTGAAGAGGCGGGCATCCCGCCCGAGACGATCACGATCGTCGAGCCGCGCCCGCAAACCATTTCCTGCGGCCCCTTCACGGTGCAATTCGTTCCGGTCTCGCATTCGATCCCGGAAAGCTCCGCGCTGGTGATCGACACGCCCGCGGGCCGCGTCGTGCATACGGGCGATTTCAAGCTCGACGGCAACCCGATCGTGGGCGAGCCCTTCGACCCGAAGCTCTGGCACGAGATCGCCAAGGAAGGCGAGGGCGTGAAAGTGCTGGTGAGCGATTCCACCAACGTCTTCTCGCCCCAGCCGGGCCGCTCGGAGGCCACGCTGGCCGAGCCGCTGGCGGAGCTGATCGCATCGCAAAAGGGGATGGTGGTCGCGACCACCTTCGCCTCTAACGTGGCGCGTCTCAAGACGCTCGCCGAGGCGGGCAAGGCGGCGGGCCGCTCTGTCTGTCTGCTGGGCCGCGCGATGAAGCGGATGGTTTCGACCGCCGAGGAGACGGGCGTGCTGACGGGCATGCCCGGCACGATCCCGGCCGAGGAGGCCGTCGAGGTGCCGCGCCAGAACCTGATGCTGATCGTGACCGGCTCGCAGGGCGAACGCCGCGCGGCCTCGGCGCAGCTGGCACGCGGGAAATATCTCGGGCTGCAAATGAAAGAGGGCGACACGTTCCTGTTCTCCTCCAAGACCATTCCGGGCAACGAGCGCGGGGTGATCCGGATCATGAACTCGTTTTCCGAGATGGGCGTCGATGTGGTCGACGATCACGGGGGGCTCTACCACGTCTCGGGCCATGCGAACCGGCCGGATCTGGAAGCCGTGCATGACCTGCTGCGCCCGAAGATCCTGATCCCGATGCATGGCGAACACCGCCACCTGCGCGAACACGCGAAAATCGGTGCCGGGAAGGGAATTGCGTCGGAAGTGGCGACCAACGGCACGATGATCGACCTGACCGGCGATGTCCCGAAGGTCGTGGAATATATCGAGGCGGGCCGGACCTATCTCGACGGGTCGGTGCAGATCGGCGCGATGGATGGCGTGGTGCGCGACCGTATCCGCATGGCGCTGAACGGTCTGGTTCTGGTTACGGTGATCCTCGACGAGGAAGATCAGGCGCTTGGCGAGCCCTGGGTCGAGCTGATGGGCTTGCCGAAAGTGGGACGCTCGGGGGCGCCGCTGGCCGAGCAGATCGAGGACGAGATGACCGAGTTCCTCGACCGTGCGCCGGTCAAGATCCTGTCCAATGACGACAAGATCGACGAGGCGCTGCGCCGGATTGCGCGTCAGGTTTCGATGGAAGAGATCGGGAAGAAGCCCGAGGTGATCGTCGTCACCAGCCGCCTGATGGAATGAGCAGGGGAATAGGGGGCCTGCCCCCGCCCTGACGGCAAGAAAAATCCCCGCCCGAGGATGCCTCCGGCGGGGATATTTATGTTCAGATAGAAGGGATCAGCTCTCGGCGCTGTCCTCGGCCGGTTCTTCTGTCTTCGAGGGGCGGAAGGAGACCGTCAGGAAGTCCGGGACGTGATCGCCCATGCCGACGACATCATTGTCGCGCTCGCGGCGATTGCGGCCACCGCGCGAGCGGCGGGACTTGTTATCGTCCTCTTGCTTCGGTTCCGGTTTCGCCTCGACGCGCTGTTCCGGTTCGGCAGGTTTTGCTTCGGCCTTTTGCGGCGCTTCGGCCTGGGCCTCCGTCACGGCTTCGGCTTGGCTGGTCTCGCGTTTGCGGTCGCGCCCGCCGCGCTCGCCCCGATCGCGATCGCGGCCACGGCCGCCGCGCGAGCGGCCGCCCTTGTCGTCGTCGCGCTTGCGCGCCGGTTGCTGCGCACCCTCGGACAGCTCGAACCCTTCCGGGATCTCGGCGCGCGGGATTTCCATCTTCACGAGGCTCTCGATCTGGCTGAGGAATTTCTCGTCCTGCGGCACCGCGATCGAGATCGCCGTGCCCTTGCGCCCCGCGCGGCCGGTGCGGCCGATACGGTGAACGTAATCTTCCGCATGCATCGGCAGGTCGTAGTTGAACACATGGCTCACCGCCGGGATGTCGAGGCCGCGTGCGGCCACATCCGAGGCCACAAGCACCTTGAGCGAGCCGTCGCGGAACGAATCCAGCGTGCGCATGCGTTGGCTCTGGTCGAGATCGCCATGGATCGGCGCAGCGTCGAAGCCATATTTCTGCAAGCTCTTGGCGACGATATCGACATCGACCTTGCGGTTGCAGAAGACGATCGCGTTGGTGCAGGTTTCGCCCTCGGCGTTGATCAGCGCGCGCAGCAGTTCGCGCTTGGCCTTGGCGGTCTGGTCACGCCGAGCGGGCGTGATTTCCACGAGCTTCTGGGTGATGTTCTCGGAGGTCGTCGCCTGACGTGCCACCTCGATGCGCACCGGCGCATGCAGGAAGGTGTTGGTGATCCGTTCGATCTCGGGCGCCATCGTGGCCGAGAAGAACAGCGTCTGGCGGGTGAAGGGCGTGAGCTGGAAGATGCGCTCGATATCCGGGATGAAGCCCATGTCGAGCATCCGGTCGGCCTCGTCGACCACCATCACCTTCACATCCGTCAGGATCAGCTTGCCGCGCTCGAAATGATCGAGCAGTCGGCCCGGCGTCGCGATCAGAACGTCCACACCCTTATCGATCAGCTTGTCCTGCTCGCCGAAGGAGACGCCGCCGATCAGCAGCGCGCGGGTCAGTTTCGTATTCTTGGCGTAGAGGTCGAAGTTTTCCGCCACCTGAGCCGCCAATTCGCGCGTCGGGCAAAGCACCAGCGAGCGCGGCATCCGGGCGCGGGCGCGGCCGCGGCGCAGAAGCGTCAGCATCGGCAGCGTGAAGCTCGCCGTCTTGCCGGTGCCGGTCTGTGCGATACCCAGAACGTCCTTACCCTCCAGCGCGGGCGGGATGGCGCCTGCCTGGATCGGCGTGGGCGTCTCGTAGCCCGCGTCGGCAACGGCGGAAAGGACCTTCGGGTCCAGCTTCAGATCGGAAAATTTGGTCATTGGGGTCCTTGGAATTCCTGTTTCGCGTCCTGTCGCGGCCCGCATCGGGCGGATCGCTTATGGGCGCTTGAGGAAACCGGGCGCCCTGACTGCGCCTCGCCGCATTGCGAGGCTTCGCGCACGCCCTAGCCGATCGCGACGTAAAGGTCAATCTTTCCGGCAGAAATGTCGCAGGGGCTGGAGACTTGCAAAGGGACACGGAACCTGACCTTCTGGGGCGGGTTTGGCCCGTGTAGGTTGCTGAGGGACGATTATGGCAGTTGCGGAAAGCGCGGGGCTCGGCCCCGTTCTGGCCTTCGGGCTGGTTGGAGTGTTCGGCGTGGGCGCGCAATGGCTCGCCTGGCGGCTGCGCTTGCCCGCGATCGTGATCATGCTTGCCGCAGGCCTGATCGCAGGGCCGGCAACGGGGCTTTTGAACCCGAGCCGCGATTTCGGCGATCTTCTGAGCCCGCTCATCGCGCTCGCCGTGGCGGTGATCCTGTTCGAAGGGGGATTTTCCCTCGATCTGCACCGTCTGGGCGATGCAAAATCGGGGGTGGCGCGACTTGTCTTCATCGGCGCGCCGCTGGGCTGGTTCCTCTCGACGCTGGCGCTTGTCTGGGGGGCGGGGCTGAGCTGGGAAAGCGCGGCCGTCTTCGGCGGCATCATGGTGGTCACTGGGCCAACGGTGATCGCCCCCCTGTTGCGCACCGCGAAACTGGCGCGCAGGCCAGCACGGCTTTTGCAATGGGAAGCGATCGTGAACGATCCGATCGGGGCGCTTGCCGCCGTTCTGGCCTTCGAGGTCGTGATCACCCTGCGCTCGAACCTGCCGATGAGCGAGGCACTTGGGCACCTCGCACTCGGCATCGTCTTCGCGGCGGTCATCGGTGGTGCGGTCGGCTGGGCGATCGCGCGGGCGTTCTGTCGCGGTCTGGTGCCGGAATTCATGAAAGTGCCTGTGCTCTTCGCGACCTTGCTTATCACCTTCGCAGTGACGGACAGCGTGCTGCATGAGAGCGGTCTGCTGGCGGTGACGGTGATGGGGCTGGTGATCGGCAACGCGGACCTCCCTTCTCACGAGGAACTGCGCCGCTTCAAGGAACATGCGACGGTGCTGCTCGTTTCGGGCGTTTTCATCCTACTGGCCGCCAATATCGAGATCGACCAACTCGCGGCGCTCGACTGGCATGCGCTGCTCTTCGTCGTGCTCGTGGTTCTGGTCGCGCGGCCCCTGACGGTGCTGATCTCGCTGATCGGCTCGGGGTTGCCGCGCAATGAGCGGGTCTTCATTGCCTTCACCGGCCCGCGCGGGGTTGTCCTGGTGGCCGTGGCGGGGCTTTTCGGACAGCGCCTCGTCGAGGTCGGGGTGCTGGACGGGGGGCGGATCGGCCCGCTTGCCTTCGTGCTGGTACTGGTCACGGTGATCGTGCATGGCTTCACGCTCGCGCCGATGGCGCGGCGGCTGGGTTTGGCCAATACCGACAAGCCGGGGCTGCTGGTCGTGGGGGGCTCTCGTTTCACGACGGCGCTGGCCGAAACGCTGATCAAGGCTGAGGTGCCGGTGCTGATCACCGATCCGAACCACGCCCATCTGATCCGGCCGCGGGCCAATGGAATCAAGACCTTCTACGGTGACATCCTCGGGGAGGCAGCCGAAGACAAGGTCGAGCTGATGTCCTATTCGACGCTGCTCGCCGCAACGGATAACGACGCCTACAACACGCTGGTTGCCACCGATCTCGCGCCCGAGCTGGGCCGCGACAAGGTCTGGCAGGTGCCACGCCTCAAGGATGACCGCGAACGCCATGCGCTGCCGACGCAGCTTGGCGGCCGGCGCTTCGGGGCAGGGCGGACGCTTGAGGGCTGGGAGAAGCTTCTCGCGGAGGGCTGGACCTTCCGCGTGACGAAGATCACCGAGGAATATGGCCTGCCCGAATGGCGTCAGAAGCGGCCCAATGCGCAGCCGGTGATGGTGATCGCCCGCAATGGCGATCTGCGCTTCGTGGTCGATCCGCAGGCGATGAAGGTTGAGGCGGGTGCGCGGATCATCTCGCTCCTGCCGCCCGAGGCGAAGGAAGAAGAGGTCGTGGCCAATTCCATCGCGGGCGAGGCGCCGTCGGGCCAGCCCGGGCCGGCCGCGCCGATCCCGTGAAACGGACCTAATCGAGCTGTGTCATACTGGTTTTTTGCGCGATCACCTCACCGTCGCGCAACAATGTGACTTGCGCCTCATAGGTTCCTCGAGGCCAGCCCTCGGCGGGACGTTTCTTGCCCGAATACCGGTAGAACAGAACTTTAGAGGCATCGGCCAAGCCCTTGTGTTCGAAATGAAACCCATGGGGGCCGTCGATGGAGATCTCGACCGTGTCGCCTGCGCGAAGTCCAAAGCCGTAGACCCAGCCGACAAGTGCAGGGCTATCGGCTGAAAGCTCTGGAGCGGCGGGTAGCCCCGCCTTGACTGCTTCGTAATCGGGCGGCGTTGCGGCGAGGCCGACTTCGAGCAAGCCGCTCGGGACATAGGCGATCGGGTCGGACCAGAGTTCGGATGCGGCACCCTTTGGATCGCAGATTTCGGATCGATCGGGATCGAACGGGTCCACGGTTTGTCCGTCATGACGAAGTTCCAGATGGAGATGCGGGAAGGCGGCCTTGCCCGACTGCCCGACGAGCCCGAGCGGGTCGCCAGCCGCGATCTTCTGGCCCGGTTTGACCGCCACAGAGCCCTTTCGCAGATGGCAGTATTGCGCCTCCCAGCCATCACCGAGGGTGACCACAATCCCGTTGCCGCATTCCTTGCCCGCGACGGATACGCCCTCAATGAAGGCGCGGTCGGTCTCCCCGTCGCGGATCGCCCGGACCACGCCGGGCGCGGCGGCGCGGACCTCCACGCCCGTGCGCATTGCGGCGACGGTCGGCAGGGCGAAGTCGGTGCCTTTGTGCCCGTCATAGGTCAGCCCGCCGCATCCGACGTCGCGTGCACCTGGGCCGGGATCGCGGTCCACGTAGTTCTGGATGTAGCAGCTTTGTCCAAGCGTGCAGTCGACCGGCATCTGCAATTCGGGCCGCTGCAACGAAATCGTCCCGGCCATGCAGGGCAGGGCCGGGACGAGAAGGCTGATCAGTGCAGCGCGGTTCACGCGCAGATCATTCGGCGGTCAGAAGCCGCGGCTTGGAACCCGAGATCCGCTTGCGGCCCGGTTCCTCGACCTTGATGACGATCTTGTCGTCCTTGACCGAGACCTTCGCCACACCGCCCTTGGTGAGCTTGCCGAACAGGAGCTCTTCCGCCAGCGGCTTCTTGATGTGCTCCTGAATGACGCGGCCCAGAGGACGTGCACCCATCTTGTCGTCATAGCCCTTCTCGGCGAGCCAGTTCGCGGCAGCCGGGGTGAGCTCGATATGGACGTTGCGGTCGATGAGCTGCGCTTCGAGTTGCAGCACGAACTTGTCGACCACCTGCAAGATGACCTCGCGCGGCAGCGGGGCGAAGCTGACCACCGCATCCAGACGGTTGCGGAATTCGGGCGTGAAGGTCCGCTCGATCGCGGCCGTATCCTCGCCCTCGCGGCGGTCGCGCCCGAAGCCGATCGCGGATTTCGCCTGTTCGGCGGCGCCCGCGTTCGAGGTCATGATCAGGATCACGTTGCGGAAATCGACGGTCCGGCCGTTATGGTCGGTGAGCTTCCCGTGATCCATCACCTGCAGCAGGATGTTGTAGACATCCGGGTGCGCCTTCTCGATTTCATCGAGCAGGAGCACGCAATGCGGGTGCTGATCGATCGCATCGGTGAGCATGCCGCCCTGATCGAAGCCGACATAGCCCGGAGGCGCGCCGATCAGGCGCGAGACCGCGTGTTTCTCCATGTATTCCGACATGTCGAAGCGCAGCAGTTCCACGCCCAGCGTATCCGCGAGCTGGTTGGCGACCTCGGTCTTGCCGACGCCGGTGGGGCCGGCGAAGAGGTAGTTGCCGATCGGCTTTTCGGGCTCGCGCAGTCCCGCGCGGGCCAGCTTGATCGCCGAAGACAGCGCCTCGATCGCCTTGTCCTGACCGAAGACGACGCGCTTGAGCGACTTCTCGAGATCCTTGAGCACCTCGGCATCGTCCTTCGAGACGTTCTTCGGCGGGATCCGGGCGATCTTGGCGACGACCGCCTCGATCTCCTTGGCGCCAATCGTCTTGCGCCGCTTGCTTTCGGCCACGAGATGCTGGGCTGCGCCCGCCTCGTCGATCACATCGATCGCCTTGTCGGGCAGCTTGCGGTCATGCACGTAGCGCGCCGAGAGCTCCACGGCCGCCTTGATGGCGTCATTGGTGTAGCGGATGTCGTGGTGTTTCTCGAAATAGGGCTTGAGGCCCATGAGGATCTTGATCGAATCCGGCACCGAGGGCTCGTTCACGTCGATCTTCTGGAAACGACGCGACAGCGCGCGGTCTTTCTCGAAATGCTGGCGGAACTCCTTGTAGGTGGTGGAGCCCATGGTGCGCAGCTTGCCGCCCTGAAGCGCGGGCTTCAGAAGATTCGAGGCATCCATCGCGCCACCCGAGGTCGCACCTGCACCGATCACGGTGTGGATCTCGTCGATAAACAGGATCGCGTCGGGATGCTCTTCCAGCTCCTTCACGACGGCCTTCAGACGCTCCTCGAAATCCCCACGATAGCGGGTGCCCGCAAGCAGCGCGCCCATGTCGAGCGAGTAGATCGTGGTTTTCGACAGGATTTCCGGGGTTTCGCCCCGAACGATCTTGAGCGCGAGCCCTTCCGCAATCGCAGTCTTGCCCACGCCGGGATCGCCCACCAGGAGCGGGTTGTTCTTGCGGCGGCGGCACAGAACCTGAATGCAGCGTTCCACCTCGTCTTCGCGCCCGATCAGCGGGTCGACATCGCCTTTCTCGGATTTGACGTTGAGGTTCACGCAGTATTTCTCGAGCGCGCTGTCCTTCGCGTCGGCCTGGGCGGGCCCTTCGGCCTTCTGCTCCTCCTCGGCGCCGGAGACGGGGCGCGTCTCGCCAAACTCGGGATCTTTCGCGACGCCATGGGCGATGAAGTTCACCGCATCGTAGCGCGTCATGTCCTGCTCTTGCAGGAAATAGGCAGAGTTGCTCTCACGCTCGGCGAAGATCGCGACGAGCACATTGGCCCCGGTCACTTCCGAGCGGCCCGAGCTTTGGACATGGATCGCGGCGCGCTGGATCACCCGCTGGAATGCGGCGGTCGGCACGGCCTCCGAGCCCTCGATCTCGGTCACGAGGGTGGACAATTCGTCATCGATGAATTCGACCAGCGTGGCACGCAACTCGTCGAGATCGACGGCGCAGGCCTTCATCACGCGGGCGGCGTCAGGTTCGTCGATCAGCGCGAGGAGCAGATGCTCGAGCGTCGCCAATTCGTGTTTTCGGGCATTGGCGAGCGCCAGCGCACCGTGGATGGCCTGTTCGAGCGTATTGGAAAACGATGGCATGGACTGCTCCTTTCCTGCGAGAGGCGGCGCGAGGGGATACCCGAGCCATCCTGACCTCATATGATTAAAGTTCGGTGGAATTTGCTGCGCTTCAAGTCTTTTCACGCTCAAAAAGCGACACGGGTCCGATTCGTGCGGAAAAAACGGTCACTTCAGCGCAGCGGCGGTGCATGAGCGCACCAAAGGCGCGCAATATGTTGGGGGTTTTGCGGGTGATGCTCCCCATATGGGGAGGTTTCCCGCCCGTTCAAGGGCTCTGCCTGTTACTTGGGCGACTCGGCGCGCGATTGAGCCGTGTCCTCCTGAGTGTCTTCAGGAAGCGGCGGTCGCTGGGTCGTGGTTTTGTGCAACGCCGCTGCGATTTCGGCCTCTTCCGCATCGTCGGGTGCGGAAGGCGCGGTTTCGGAGGAGCCAGGCATTTCCGGGAGCGGGGCGCCGTCGTCCGCCTCGCCGTCATCCCCATCCTCTTCGTCGAGCTCATCCTCGGCATGGGCAGCAGGGGAATGTTCCAGAAGCAGCGCGATGATATCGGTGCGGGTGAGGATGCCCACAAGTCGCCCACTCTCGGTCACCGGGACCACGCGGGCCTCGCGATGGGCGAGCCGTTCAAGGAGCGTGCCAACCGGCGTGTCGCCTTCGACGGTTTCGATATCGGTGTGAAAGATCGCACGGACTTCGGCTTCGGGCGGGGCGGCGCGGAACCGCAGCGGGCGGCGCAGCACATCGAATTCCTTGAAGAGCTCCTCGAGCGCGTCATGCTGATCGACCACCCCGAGATAGTAGCCCGCACTGTCGACCACCGGCAGGGTGTGCACGTTGAGCGCGGTCATCTTGCGCACGATTTCCGACAAGGGCGCCTCGGGCGAAACCGTGACGGGGTTTTGCGTCATCAGATCGCGGACGCGGGTATCGGCCAGAAGCGCTTCGGCGGCGCGGTGTTCGGCAGCCGCCATCAGCCGGGCCAGATCGGCAGGGGCGACGTTGGCCGATTGGTTGAACTCGACGAGCAGCTCTTGCAGGTCGCGCTGGCTCAGTGAACGTGCAGGGCCACGCGCGCGGCCCACGTGGGCGGGGTGATGGGCGAGCGGGCGGGTCGGGTAGGCGATGCCGAAGAGCCGGTTCCAGAGCATCGCGAAGAGGATCAGCACCGCCGTCATCACCCCGACCGGGAAGATCGCGAAGCCGAATCCCACATGGCGGCCCGCCTCGTGTTCGAGCACCGCGAGCAGGGCGATCCCGGCCGCAGGCGGATGCAGCGCGCGCGCCGCCATCATCCCAACGATCGCGCCCGCGACCGCGATCCCGTCGGCATAGGGTGGCGGGATCAGCATCAGCACCGCAACTGGTACGACAGCCGAGATGATCATCCCCATCATTGCCGCCCAAGGCTGAGCAAGGGGCGAGTTGGGTAGCACGAAAAGCAGTACCGCGGTCGAGGCGAAGCTCGACACGAGATAGATCCCGGCCTCCCGCGAATGCGGCAGGGTGGTCACGATGAAGGTCACGAACAGGATCGCCAGCCCCGCCCCGATCGCGCCGCGCAGGATGTCGACGGCCGGGCGGCGGCCCATCGAGGGGCCGAAGCGGCGGATCTGGCGGCGGATATCCTTCGGGAGCTGGCTGAGCGGCATCGGATCGTGGTTCTGAAAAGGCGCGTCAGGTATCGCCTTTGCGCGACCGGGATGCAAGCAAAGGTGGCCACGCTCGATTGGGGCCCCTGCGGCAGTGCTGCGCAAACCCGCGCTTGTCATCCTCTCGCCCCCCGCTATGTTCGGGCGCGGTTTCAGTTCGGGAGAGAGAATGAGCGGTTCGGTGGACAAGACCCTGCGCGTCGCCAAGGCCCAAGCCAAAAGCGGCGCCTTTGCCGAGGCCGAGGCGCTCTATCGCGAAGTGCTCGCCCGATTTCCGTCGAACAAGCGCGCGCAGGCGGGGCTTGCCGAGCTGCAAGCGATGCGCGGGCAGGGGCCGCTCGGTCAGCCGCCGCGGGCGATGATCGAGGAACTCGTGGGGCTCGCGCGGGCGCGCCGCTTTCGAGATCTGGTCGCCGCGACCGTGCCGGCGCTGGCGCGGTTCCCGCGTGCCGAGCCGATCCTTGAGCTGCGCGCGGTTGGCCTGTCGAATATCGGCGATCATCGCAGTGCGGTGGAGATGTATGCGAAACTCGCCGATCTGCGCCCGATGGATGTCGAAGTGCTGGGCAAGCTGGGCAATGCGCAGCTGATGAGTGGCGATGCGGCCGGAGCGGTCGAGTCCTTCTCGCGCATGCTGGAGCTGCGTCCGGGGGATGCGGTCGCCCATAACAATCTCGGCAATGCTCTGGCCAATCAGCGCGAGCCCGAGCGCGCGATGGAGCATTATGCCGCCGCCGTTGCCGCCAAGCCTGACCTGCTGCCTGCGCGGGTGAACCTCGGCAAGCTTCTGTATCTGCGCGGCGAGGTGCCCGAAGCGCGCCGTCACATCGAGGCGGCGGTAAAGCTTGCGCCGGGCAACCCGAACTTGCTCGATCTGCTGGGCAACCTTCTGAAAGCGCAGGGCGATACCGAAGGCGCCAAGGCGCAGTTCGATGCGGCGCTGGCACTTGCGCCGAAATCGGCGGCGATCCATCTCAACCGGGCCCTTGTGCAGAAATTCCAGCCCGGCGATCCGCAGATCGCGACCCTCGAGGCGCTTCACCGCAATCCCTCGACGCCGGTCTCGGATCGGTCGCAACTGGGCTTCGCCCTGGCCAAGGCCTATGAGGATCTGGGCGAGATCGAGCGCTCCTACGCCCGCCTCAAACAGGCCAATGCGGAGCGCAAGGCAGAGATCGGATACGACACCGCGCACTCGCGCACGCTCTTTGAGCAGATCCGCGCGGCCTTTGCCGAGCCGCATCCACCGATCGCGCCGCTGGAGGCCCCGACCGGGCCCGAGCCGATCTTCATTCTCGGCCTGCCGCGCTCGGGTACGACGCTGATCGAACAGATCATTTCCAGCCATCCCGATGTGGTCGCGGGCGGCGAGCGCGAGGAGCTGAACTCCGCGCTCAAGGCGCTCGACTGGTCCTCGGTGACGGGGTTCGAGCGTGAAGGCGCGAAGATCGAGGCCGGCTATCGCGAGATGCTGCGCCGCTTCGGCGGCACGGCGGGCTTCGTGACCGACAAGATGCCGTCGAACTTCCTGTGGATCGGTGCGATCCGGGTGCTCTTCCCGAAGGCGCGTATCGTGCATATTCACCGCGATCCGCGCGCGGTGCTCTGGTCGATCTACAAGATGCGTTTTACCGGGACGGGGTATGGTTTCGGTTATGACCTTGGCGATCTCGTGGCCTATCATGGGCTGTATCGCGAACTGATGGCGCATTGGCGCGCGCTTTTCGGTGACGCGGTGATCGACGTGGATTATGAGGCGCTGACCGCAGATCCCGATCCCGCGATCCGGAGCCTGATTTCGGCGCTGGGCCTTTCGTGGGACGAGGCCTGCCTGCGCCCGCAGGACAATACCCGTGCGGTCAACACCGCGTCGAACCTGCAAGTGCGCCGTGCCATCTACAAGGGCAGCTCGCAGGATTGGCAACGCTACGCGCATCTGATCGGCGAGGCTTTCGCCGGGCTGCCGGAATAGGTAAAGCTCTTTGGCGAGCCTTCCGGGGCAGTGAAGGATTACTGAGGGGAAAGACATGGCTGGTTCGGTTGACAAGCTTCTGCGTACGGCTCAGACGCAGGCCAAGAGCGGAGCATTTCGCGAGGCGGAGGCGACCTATCGTGAGCTGCTGGCGCGCTTCCCCGCGAACAAGCGCGCACAGGCTGGTCTGGCCGAGCTCGCAGCCATCGTCGCGAACTCTGTAGGGCGCGAACCGCCGCGCCAGCTGATCGGCCAGCTCTTCGCGCTCAAACGCGCCGGGCGCGATCGTGACATGGTGGCGCTGGCCATCAAGGCGCGCGCGCAATTCCCCCGCTCGCTTGCACTGCTCGAGATCCACGCCAACGGGCTTTCGGCGCTCAATGACCGCGCGGGAGCGGCCAAGCTGTATCGCGAGCTCACCGCGCTGAACCCGATGAACCCGGATTACTTCGGCAATCTCGGCAACGAGCTGATGCTGCTGGGCAAATATGACGAGGCGGAAGATGCTTATGAACGCATCCTTGCGCTGCAACCGACGAACCCGGTCGCACTGAACAATCTCGGCAACGTCAAGAACCGTCTCGAGTTCAACAAAGAGTCGCTCGAATATTACGAAGCGGCGGTGAAAGCGGCGCCGAACTATATCGAGGCACGGTTGAACCTCGTCGAAACGCTTCTTTCGAGTGGCGAGGCCGAGAAGGCTGGCCAGCAAGTCGACGAAATCCTCAAGCTCGATCCGGGCAACCTCTATGCCCAGACCAAAGCTGCGATCGTCAAGGCGCGTCAGGGAGACAAGGAAGCCTCGCTCGAACAGATCGAGGCAGTGCTGGCCATCGAGCCGCATTTTGGTCCGGCGCTCAAGGTCAAGGTGGGCAACCATACCTTCGTGAAGGACGATCCGTTCTTCGACGTGATGGATGTCGCGCTGCAGGACCCGACGATCGTGGGCAAGGACCGGGCGAATATCGAGTTCACGCTGGGTCGGGCTCGCAACGATCTCGACGAGCCCGAAGCGGCTTTTGCCCATTTTGCGCGCGGCAATGCCATCCGCAAGGAGCTGGTCCAGTATCACATCTCGCAGGATGAAAAACTCTTTGCCGAGATCAAGGCCGGTTTCGCCGAGCCCCGTCCCGCGCTGCCTGCGGAAACCGGGCAGGGCCCCGATCCGATCTTCATTCTCGGTATGCCGCGCTCGGGCACAACGCTGGTCGAACAGATCGTAACAGCACACCCGATGGTCGCGCCGGGGGGCGAACTTACCGATCTGGGTACGGGCTTGCGCCGCTTCGACTGGGCCGATCCGAACGGCCTTGAGAAGATCGGACCCGATCTGCGCGCCTCCTATCGCGAGACGCTCAAATCGCTTGCGGGCGAGAAGCCTTACGTCACCGACAAGATGCCGCTGAATTTCCGCTTCATCGGCGTGATCAAGGCCTTCTTCCCGGATGCGAAGATTATCAACCTGCATCGCGACCCGCGCGCGGTGCTCTGGTCGATCTATCACCACAACTTCGCCTCCGACGGGAACGCCTATGCGCATGATCTCGATGATCTCGTGGATTACTGGTATCTCTACAAGGACATGATGGCGCATTGGAACGCGCTCTATCCGGGCCAGATCTTCGACCTGAAATACGAGGCGCTGACCGAGAATCCCGAGACAGTGATCCGCTCGCTGATCGACTATCTCGGTCTGCCCTGGGACGAGGCCTGCCTGCGGCCGCAGGACAACAAGCGCGTCGCCAAGACCGCTTCTCGCGAGCAGGTCAAGAAGCCGATCTACAAGGGCAGCTCGAACGCCTGGCAGAAATATCGCCCCTTCGTGGAGAAAGCCTTCTCGCGGCTTGATGTCTGGACCGACGCCTGAGCGGTTGCGCAGATCGCGGGGCGCGCGCGGCCTGTAGCCTGACGACGGACCTGTACGGAGCCCTGCCATGCCCGAGATCTCCCATCTGATCGCCTTCGCAGCAGTGGCGCTGGCGATAGTGCTCAGCCCGGGGCCGAACATGATCTATCTGGTCTCTCGTACGATCTGTCAGGGGCGCGGGGCCGGGATGATCTCGCTGGGCGGAGTGGCGCTGGGCTTCGTCTTCTACATGCTGTGTGCGGCTTTCGGGATCACGGCCTTCGTGCTCGCGGTGCCTTTCGCCTATGATGCGTTGCGGTTTGCGGGGGCGGCCTATCTCCTCTGGCTCGCCTGGCAGGCGGTGCGGCCGGGCGGGAGGTCGGCCTTCGAAACGCGGGCGCTTCCGCGCGACGGCCCGCACAAGCTCTTTGCGATGGGCTTCGTGACCAACCTGCTCAACCCGAAGATCGCGGTGATGTATCTCTCGCTGCTGCCGCAATTCATCGATCCTGAGGCGGGTTCGGTCCTGGCGCAATCTCTGGCGCTGGGAAGCGTCCAAATCGTGATCAGCGTGGCCGTGAATGCGGGGATCGTTCTGGCGGCCGGAACCGTTGCGGGCTTCCTTGCCGCGCGTCCGTTGTGGATGCGGGTACAACGCTGGGCAATGGGAACGGTGCTTGCGGCGCTTGCACTGAGCGTGTTGCGCGACGCGCGGCGCTAGGGGTCAGAAACGGTCCTTGCGGGCGCGGGCTTCGGTGAAGACGGCGAGCGGCGTGGCGTCTGCGGGCAGACCGAGCGCTGCGCGCAGTTTCGGGTCGGCGCCGCGCAGGAAGGGGTTGGTGACTTTCTCGAGGCCGAGCTCGACCGGCAGCGTGGGACGCATCTGGCCGCGGGTGGCGCGCACCTCGTCCATCCGGGCAAGCAGGTTCGGATTGTCGGGTTCGAGCGAGAGGGCAAAGCGGCCGTTGGCCTCGGTATATTCATGGCCCGAACAGACCAGCGTCTCGTCGGGCAGCTCACTGAACCGCGAGAGCGTGTCGAACATTTGAGCCGCCGAGCCTTCAAAGAGCCGCCCGCAGCCCCAGCTCATCAGGCTGTCGCCGGAAAACAGCAAGCCTGCCTCGGGGAAATAATAGGCAATATGGCCGACCGTGTGGCCATCGGCGGGCAGCACCTCGACCTGCTCCATCCCGATCGCGAGCTTCTCGCCCGGCGCGACCTGCTGATCGAGCTTGGGCAGGCGATGCGCATCCGCCTTCGCCCCCACGATTTTCGCCCCGGTCGCCGCGGCCAGCGTCTGCGCGCCGTCGATGTGATCGGCATGGTGATGGGTCAGCAGGATCAGATTCGCCTTCCAGCCCCGTTCTGTCAGTGCCTTGAGCACAGGCGGGGCCTCGGGCACGTCGATCACGGTGGTGGTATCGGTCGCCGCCTCATGCACGACATAGGCGTAATTGTCGGCCAGACAGGGAACGATCAGCAATTCGACGGCCATGGTCTTTTCTACCGCATTGATTATCTTGTCACATAGCTAAGCCCAAGGAAGCGGAAGGCGCAATGCATCTCGACGTTCTCGACCTGCGGAATTTCTATTACCGCACGCAGCTGGGCCGGGCGGCGCAGCGGGCGATCCGTGATCGGGTCGAGGCGCTGTGGCCCGCAACGGGGCCGAGCATGGCAGGGCAGACCGTGGCGGGCTTCGGCTTCGCGGTGCCGCTCCTGCGGCCTTATCTGGAACCGGCGCGGCGGGTGATCGGCTTGATGCCGGCGGGGCAGGGGGTGATGCCCTGGCCCGCGGGGATGCCCAATGTCTCGGTGCTGTGCGACGAGGCGCGCTGGCCGCTCGAGACAGGCCGGGTGGATCGGCTGATCGTGATGCACGGGCTGGAGACCTCCGACAATTCCGAGGCGCTGATGGAAGAGTGCTGGCGCGTACTTGGACCCGGCGGACGCGCCCTTTTCATCGTGCCGAACCGGGCCGGTCTCTGGGCTCCGCGCGAGACCACGCCCTTCGGGTTCGGCAAACCCTACACGCTCGGCCAGCTCGACCAGCTTGCGCGGCGCTCTGGGTTCGTGCCCGAACGCCATACCGGCGCGCTCTACATCCCGCCCAGCCACAGACGCTTCTGGCTGCGCTCGGCCGCGATGTGGGAACGGGTCGGGGTGAAGGTATCGGGTGTGCTCGCGGCCGGGGTGCTGATGCTCGAGGTCTCCAAGCAGGTCCACGCGCGTCACAATTCGGGCCTCGGAGCGCGGGTGCGCAAGCCGCTTTCGATTCTCGAAGGAGCGGTGAAACCGGCCACGGACCCGGTCTGATCCGATTTGTCCGAGGTCGGGGGGCGACCTGCGGCCCCGCTCACACGAAATTTTACTTATGAACGATAACAGGCGCGCGAAATCACCTTTCGCGCGGCTTCGCAGCGCGAGAAAGTTTCGAACCGGAGCGCGGTTTTGCCAAGCCTGTCGTGGTGAATCACCGCGTTCTGCGAAATCGCCGCCTGAGCCCGGAATTTACTGTTAGCGCCCTCATTTTCGGCGCGTGCTCGTCACCTTATCGCGACGAAGCGCAAAATGCGGGCTTCTGCTCACATTCTCGTGCTCAAGATGGTTGCTAGGGGGGGATTGCTCTGCTAGTAGCCTCCCCGATAAGCGGTGCGGAGAGACTAGATCACCCGCGCCGGGGGAGAGCCCTCTCGGGCCCGTAACGGGCAGGCGGGGGCAACAAGCATCGGAAGGGTGGACGTGTCCGAACCAGCTTCGATTTCCGCAAGCATCGCCGGCCGCTACGCGCTGGCCATTTTTGAACTTTCGCGCGAAGACAAATCCCTCGCGGCGCTCGAAGCCGATGTGACGGCGCTTTCGGACGCGCTGGCCGGTTCGGCCGAAATGCGCGAGATGATTTCCTCGCCCGTTTACAGCCGCGACCAGCAGGCCGCCGCCGTGGGCGCTCTGGCCAGCAAGATGGGTCTGTCGGCGCCGATGTCAAACGGGCTGCAGCTGATGGGCGCCAAGCGTCGCCTCTTCGCGTTGCCGCAACTCCTCAAGTCGCTCAACGCGCTGATCGCCGAGGAGAAGGGCGAAGTGACCGCCGAGGTCACCTCCGCCAGCGAACTCACCGCAGCTCAGGCCAAGAAACTGGCCGAAGTGCTGAACAAGCAGACGGGCAAGACCGTCAAACTCAACACCGCTGTCGATGAAAGCCTCATCGGCGGCATGATCGTCAAGCTGGGCTCGCGCATGGTCGATACCTCGATCCGCTCGAAGCTCGCTTCCCTCAAGAACGCCATGAAAGAGGTCGGATAAACATGGGCATCCAAGCAGCTGAGATTTCTGCGATCCTCAAGGAGCAGATCAAGAATTTCGGGCAGGACGCCCAAGTCGCCGAAGTCGGCCGCGTGCTGTCGGTTGGCGACGGTATTGCGCGCGTCTACGGCCTCGACAACGTCCAGGCCGGTGAAATGGTGGAATTCCCCGGTGGTATCCGCGGGATGGCGCTGAACCTCGAAACCGACAACGTCGGTGTGGTTATCTTCGGTTCGGACCAGGACATCAAAGAAGGCGACACCGTCAAGCGCACGAACTCGATCGTGGACGTGCCGGTCGGTGAAGCGCTGCTCGGCCGCGTGGTCGACGGTCTCGGCAATGCGCTCGACGGCAAAGGCGCCATCGAAGCGAAAGAGCGTCGCGTCGCCGACGTGAAAGCCCCGGGCATCATCCCGCGTAAATCGGTGCACGAGCCGATGGCGACCGGCCTCAAGTCGGTTGACGCAATGATCCCGATCGGCCGTGGTCAGCGCGAGCTGATCATCGGCGACCGTCAGACCGGTAAGACCGCGATCGCGCTCGACACCATTCTGAACCAGAAGTCGTATAACGACGCCGATCCCAGCAACAAGCTGCACTGCTTCTACGTCGCCGTCGGCCAGAAGCGTTCGACCGTTGCCCAGCTCGTGAAGAAGCTCGAGGAAACCGGCGCGATCGAATACACCACCGTGATCGCCGCGACCGCTTCGGACCCCGCGCCGATGCAGTACCTCGCGCCCTACACCGCGACCGCGATGGCGGAATACTTCCGCGACAACGGCATGCACGCGCTGATCATCTATGATGACCTCTCGAAGCAGGCTGTGGCTTACCGCCAGATGTCGCTGCTGCTGCGTCGTCCGCCGGGCCGTGAAGCTTACCCGGGCGACGTGTTCTACCTCCATTCGCGCCTGCTGGAGCGTTCGGCGAAGCTCAACGAGGACTTCGGTTCGGGCTCGCTCACCGCGCTTCCGGTCATCGAAACCCAGGCGGGTGACGTGTCGGCCTACATCCCGACCAACGTGATCTCGATCACCGACGGTCAGATCTTCCTCGAGACGGAACTCTTCTACCAGGGTATCCGCCCGGCCGTGAACACCGGTCTGTCGGTGTCGCGCGTTGGCTCGTCGGCTCAGACGAACTCGATGAAGACCGTGGCTGGCCCGGTTAAGCTGGAACTCGCCCAGTATCGCGAAATGGCGGCCTTCGCCCAGTTCGGCTCGGATCTCGACGCCGCGACCCAGAAACTGCTGAACCGCGGTGCGCGCCTGACCGAGCTGATGAAGCAGCCGCAATACTCGCCGCTCACCAACGCGGAAATCGTGGCCGTCATCTTCGCCGGCACCAACGGCTTCCTCGACGGTATCCCGGTTTCGCAAGTCGGTAAGTTCGAGCAGGGCCTGCTGGATTACCTGCGCAACTCGCGCAAGGACATCCTCGAGTGGCTGACCAAGGAAGATCCCAAGATCAAGGGTGAAGCCGCCGACAAGCTCAAAGCCGCTATCGCCGACTTCGCCAAGACCTTCGCGTGATTGGCCTGAAAGGACAGGGACATGCCCAGCCTTAAGGACCTCAAAAACCGGATCGGAAGCGTCAAGAACACGCGGAAGATCACCAAGGCGATGCAAATGGTCGCCGCGGCGAAGCTGCGCCGCGCCCAGGAAAGCGCCGAGGCCGCGCGCCCCTATGCCGAACGGATGCATTCCGTGATGGCGGGGCTGGCGGGCTCGGTGAAGGGCTCGGACACGGCGCCGCGCCTGCTCAAGGGCACGGGCTCGGACAAGACTCACCTTCTCGTGGTGATGACGGCCGAGCGTGGTCTGTGCGGTGGCTTCAACGCCAACATCGCCAAGCTGGCTCGCCAGCATGCAGAAAAGCTTCTTGCCGAAGGGAAAGAGGTGAAAATCCTCACCGTCGGCAAGAAGGGCCGCGATGCGCTGCGCCGGGAATACGGCCAGTATTTCGTGGGTCACGTGGACCTGAGCGAAGTCAAGAAGCTGAGCTATGACGACGCCCAGGGGATCGCGCGCGATCTGATCGGCCGCTTCGACAAGGGCGAGTACGATGTCGCGACGATCTTCTTCTCGATCTTCGAGAGCGTGATCGCGCAAAAGCCGACCGCCAAGCAGATCATCCCCGCTTCCTACGAGCCGGAAGAGGGCGAGGAGCACGTGCCGACGGTCAATTACGATTACGAACCCAGCGAGACGCAGATCCTCACTGACCTGCTGCCGCGCGGGATCGCGACGCAGATCTTCACGGCTCTGCTGGAAAACGGTGCCTCGGAACAAGGTGCGCGTATGTCCGCAATGGACAGCGCGACGCGCAACGCGGGCGAGATGATCGACAAGCTGACGATCGAATACAACCGCTCGCGCCAGGCCGCGATCACCAAGGAACTCATCGAAATCATTTCGGGCGCCGAGGCGCTCTGACGGAACCGGAGAAAGACAGACATGGCAAGCAAAGGTAAAGTGACCCAGGTCATCGGCGCCGTCGTCGACGTGCAGTTCGACGGCGAACTGCCGGCGATCCTGAACGCGCTGGAAACCACCAACAATGGCAAGCGCCTCGTTCTCGAGGTCGCACAGCACCTCGGTGAGAACTCGGTGCGCACCATCGCAATGGACGCGACCGAAGGTCTCGTGCGCGGCGCGGAAGTGAAAGACATGGGCGCCCCGATCTCGGTGCCGGTCGGCAACGCAACGCTGGGCCGCATCCTGAACGTGATCGGCGAGCCCGTGGACGAGAAGGGCCCGGTGGAAGCCACCGAGACCCGCGCGATCCACCAGCCCGCGCCCGACTTCGAGAGCCAGGCGACGGCTTCGGAAATCCTCGTGACCGGCATCAAGGTCATCGACCTTCTCGCGCCCTACTCGAAGGGTGGTAAGATCGGCCTGTTCGGCGGCGCCGGCGTGGGCAAGACCGTTCTCATCATGGAACTGATCAACAACATCGCGAAGGTGCACTCGGGCTACTCCGTGTTCGCCGGTGTTGGCGAACGGACCCGTGAGGGCAACGACCTCTATCACGAGATGATCGAATCCAACGTCATCAAGCCCGACAACCTGTCGGAATCGCAGGTGGCTCTGGTCTATGGCCAGATGAACGAGCCTCCGGGTGCGCGTGCGCGTGTTGCTCTGACCGGTCTGACTCTGGCCGAGCAGTTCCGCGATCAGTCGGGCACCGACGTTCTGTTCTTCGTGGACAACATCTTCCGCTTCACGCAGGCGGGTTCGGAAGTGTCTGCACTTCTGGGTCGCATCCCTTCGGCCGTGGGCTACCAGCCGACGCTGGCCACCGACATGGGCGCGATGCAGGAACGCATCACCTCGACGAAAGCGGGCTCGATCACCTCGATCCAGGCCGTCTACGTTCCGGCCGATGACCTTACCGACCCGGCTCCGGCCACCACCTTCGCCCACCTCGACGCCACGACCGTTCTGTCGCGTGCGATCTCGGAACTCGGCATCTACCCGGCCGTGGACCCGCTGGACTCGTCCTCGCGTATCCTCGATCCGGCCGTTGTCGGCGAAGAGCACTACAAGGTCGCCCGTGACGTGCAGGAGATCCTCCAGCGCTACAAGGCCCTCCAGGACATCATCGCCATCCTCGGGATGGACGAACTGTCGGAAGAGGACAAGCTGACCGTGGCCCGCGCCCGTAAGATCCAGCGTTTCCTCTCGCAGCCCTTCGACGTTGCGAAAGTGTTCACCGGTTCGGACGGCGTTCAGGTTCCGCTCGAGGACACGATCTCCTCGTTCAAGGCGGTTGTCGCTGGCGAATACGATCACCTGCCCGAAGCGGCCTTCTACATGGTTGGCGGCATCGAGGAAGTGAAAGCGAAAGCCGAGAAACTCGCCGCTGCGGCGTAAGGAGGCGTTATGGCCGACACGATGCAATTTGACCTGGTCGCCCCCGAGCGCAAGCTCGCCTCTGTCGAGGAAGCGGTCGAGGTCATGGTGCCCGGCGCGGATGGTGACCTCACGGTCATGCCCGGCCACGCACCGATGCTGACGACGCTGCGGCCCGGCAAGCTGACGCTGGTGACGCGTTCGGAAACCCAGAGCTACGCGGTGACGGGTGGCTTCGCCGAGATCACCCCCGAGGGTGTGACGGTTCTGGCCGAGCGCTCGATGCCCGCGGAAGAGTTCACCAAGGAAGTCCACGATCGCCTGATCGAGGAAGCCCGCCGCGTCCATGACGAGGCGCATCCTTCGGTGGCCGACATGACCGCGAAGCTGCTGGCCGATATGGAAGCTCTCGGCTCCCATATGCTGGGCTGAGCCCCTCGTTCGAAAAGTTGAAAAAGCCCCGGGTTTCCGGGGCTTTTTTCTTGCGCGGCCCTTGCGTAAAATGGGTGCCGTAACGTCAGGAAAGTTAAGCTCGATGATCACGGTTGAGAGCCATCGCATGGGGATGCAGCAGGGCTCGCTTGTGCTGTTCTCCGACTTTCAGGATGGCGGAACGATGTGGACGGGCGACGGCCCGCGCGAGCTGCGCAAGGCGGTGCGCTTTCCAGAGCCTTTCCTCGCCAAGCCGATGGTGCATGTTTCGCTTTCGATGTGGGACGTCGACAGCAAGCACAATTCGCGTATGGATATTTCCAGCGATGGCGTAACGCCCGAGGGCTTCGTCATCGTCTTTCGTACCTGGGGCGATACACGCGTCGCGCGCGTGCGCGCCGATTGGATGGCGATGGGCGGCGTCTTGCATGAAG
Source organism: Thioclava pacifica DSM 10166 (assembly GCF_000714535.1). Taxonomy (GTDB): domain Bacteria; phylum Pseudomonadota; class Alphaproteobacteria; order Rhodobacterales; family Rhodobacteraceae; genus Thioclava; species Thioclava pacifica. The sequence continues at coordinate 135,707 of NZ_AUND01000038.1, forward strand.
ACGACTGGGAAATTCCGTAAGGCCCCTGGGACGGCGCGCAAAGCCCGTTTTCCGTGGGAATAAGGAAAAACGCCCCGCCAATCGGCGGGGCGTTTTCTTGTCTCGCAAGGGCAGGGCGGGTTTGAGCCGCCCCGCGCTCTCTTAGTCGAGCGCCTTGAAGTTCAGCGCAGCGCCGTCCTTGATCCCCGAGAACCAACGCGCCGTGACGGTCTTGGTCTTGGTGTAGAAGCGGAAGGCGTCGGGGCCGTATTGGTTCAGGTCGCCGAAGGCCGACTTCTTCCAGCCGCCGAAGGTGTAGTAGCTCAGCGGAACCGGGATCGGGAAGTTGATACCGACCATGCCGACATTGACCTTCGAGGCGAAGTCGCGCGCGGTGTCGCCATCGGCGGTGTAGATCGCGGTGCCGTTGCCGTAGGGGTTGTCGATCACCAGATCGAGCGCCTCTTCGTAGTTCTTCGTGCGCACCATCGACAGCACCGGGCCGAAGATCTCTTCCTTGTAGATGTCCATATCCGGGGTCACCTTGTCGAAGAGCGACGGGCCGACGAAGAAGCCATCCTCATAGCCCTGCAGCGAGAAGTCGCGACCATCGACCACGAGGTCCGCGCCCTGCTCGACACCCGAGGTGATCAGGCCCTTGATGCGTTCCTGCGCCTGCTTGGTGATGACGGGGCCGTAATCCACGTCGTCGCCGCCGGTGTAGGGGCCGACCTTGAGCTTCTCGATCTTCGGCACGAGGCGCTCGATCAGGGCTTCGGCGGTGCCTTCGCCCACCGGAACCGCGACCGAGATCGCCATGCAGCGCTCGCCAGCGGCGCCGTAGCCCGCGCCGATCAGCGCGTCGGCGGCCATGTCCATGTTGGCGTCGGGCATGATCAGCATGTGGTTCTTCGCGCCGCCGAAGCACTGCGCGCGCTTGCCGTTGGTCGCGGCGCGGCCGTAGATGTATTGCGCGATCGGGGTCGAGCCCACGAAGCCCACGCCCTGGATCGTCTCGTGGTCGAGGATCGTGTCGACCGCTTCCTTGTCACCGTTGACGACCTGAAGCACGCCATCGGGAAGACCGGCTTCCTGCGCGAGTTCAGCCAGCATCAGGGCCGTGTTCGGCACGCGCTCCGAGGGCTTGAGGATCATCGCGTTCCCGGCCGAGAGCGCCGGGCCCATCTTCCACAGCGGGATCATGGCGGGGAAGTTGAAGGGCGTGATGCCCGCAACAACGCCGAGCGGCTGGCGCATCGAGTAGAGGTCGATGCCGGGGCCGGCGTCGCCGGTGTATTCGCCCTTGAGCATCGACGGCGCGCCCATGCAGACTTCGATCACTTCGAGGCCACGCTGCACGTCGCCCTTCGCGTCGGGGATGGTCTTGCCGTGTTCTTTCGAGAGAACCTCGGCGAGCTTGTCCATGTCGCGCTCGATGAGCTGACCGAATTTCATCATCACGCGGGCACGGCGCTGCGGGTTGACCTTGGCCCAGCCTTCCTGCGCCTTCGCGGCATCCGCGATCGCGGCGTCGAGCTCGGCCGGGGTGGCCAGAGCGACCTTGCCGGTGATCTCGCCGGTGGCGGGGTTGTAGACATCGGCGAAGCGGCCCGAAGTGCCAGCAACGCGCTTGCCGTTGATCCAGTGACCGATCTCTTCCATGAGAACCTCCTCCTACAAAGACTCATTTGATTGGGTTGCACGAACTCTACCCTTGCGAAAATGCCGATAAAAGGGGAAGTAACTCAAAAGCGTTTTGCAATTTCGCAAAGGTGAGGCCGAATGGACTGGGATGATTTGCGTATTTTCCTTGCCGTCGCGCGGGCCGAGAGCCTGTCCGGGGCAGGCCGCAGCCTGAAACTCGATGCGGCAACGGTCGGGCGACGTGTCTCGCGGCTGGAAGAAGCCTTCGGCTCCAAGCTCTTCGTGAAATCACCGCAGGGCTACGCGCTCTCGGAGGCGGGCGACCGGCTGCTACCCCATGCCGAGGCCGCAGAACAGGCCTTCGCAGGCGCCGAAGAGGAGCTGTCGGGGATCGCGGGGCAACTGACCGGGCAGCTCCGGATTGGCGCGCCCGATGGTTGCGCGAATTACCTGCTGCCGCAGGTCTGCGCGAAGATCTCAGAAGAAAACCCCGGTCTGGAAATCCAGATCATCGCGCTGCCGCGCGTCTTCAACCTCTCGAAACGCGAAGCGGACATGGCGATCGCGGTGTCACGCCCCACAGCGGGACGGCTGACGGTGCAGAAACTCACCGATTATCACCTCAGTCTCGCCGCTCATCGCGATTATCTCGCCAAGGCACCGCCGGTACGCGACAAGGGCGACCTCTCGGAGCACCGGATGATCGGCTACATCCCCGACATGATCTTCGACAAGGAACTCGATTATTTCGCCGAGACCGGGGCGGAGGTGGTGGGGCTCGCCTCGAACTCGGCTTCGGTGCAGATGCGGATGATCGAGGCTGGCGCGGGTCTGGGCATCGTGCATGACTTTGCGATCCCTTTCGCGCCGGGCGTGGTACGCGTTCTGGAAAACGAAATTCGCCTCGATCGGGCCTTCTGGCTCATCCGTCATGCCGATGATCGACGCTCGGAGCGACTGACGCGGTTTGCGGAGGCTCTGGGGCAAGGCCTGCGCGACGAGGTGGCCCGGTTGGAACGCGCCGCAATTGAAACAACTCTGGCGGGGCTGTGAACGCGACAGAGTTGACAGATCGCGCCAACCGGTGAGACGCTTGAAACAAGAGGATGTTTTCAGGGAGGTCGCGATGCAGGTTATGCAGATTCTCAAGGAGAAGGGGCAGGGCGGGGTGTTCACCGTCTCGCCCGACATGAAGCTCAGCGACGTGATCGCCACGCTTTCGTCGAAGCGGATCGGCGCGGTCATCGTCTCAGGCGATGGCGAACAGGTCGACGGGATCGTCTCCGAACGCGACGTGGTGCGCGAGATCGCCCGGCGTGGCGCGGCCTGCCTGACGCTGCGCGCCTCCGAGGTGATGACGCGCGACGTGTCGTGCTGTGCGCCGATGGACAGCACCGAAGCGGTGATGGAGAAGATGACCGAAGGCCGCTTCCGCCACATGCCGGTGCAGGACAAGGGCAAGATGGTCGGCGTGATCTCAATCGGGGACGTGGTCAAGGCGCGTCTGAGCCAGCTTCACATGGAGAAAGAGTCGCTCCAGGGCATGATCATGGGCAACTGATGCCGCGCTGCGGCACCTTCGGGCTTGCATTTGGGCGCGCAATATAGTTGCGTGCCCAAAGCTTTTGCGGGCGAGTTTGGGAGGATGCCATGCGGATCGGTCTTTACCCCGGAACCTTCGATCCGGTCACGCTGGGCCATCTCGATATCATCGAACGCGCGATGGCGCTGGTGGATCGGCTGGTGATCGGCGTGGCGATCAATCGCGACAAGGGCCCGCTGTTCTCGCTCGAGGAGCGCGTGGCGATGCTGCAGGCGGAATGCGCCAAGATCACCGCGCGCCGCGGCGGCGAGATTGTCGTGCACCCGTTCGAAAACCTGCTGATCGACTGCGCCAAGGATGTCGGCGCAAGCGTGATCGTGCGCGGCCTGCGCGCGGTTGCCGATTTCGAGTATGAATTCCAGATGGTCGGGATGAACCGCGCCCTCGATGCGACGGTGGAGACGGTCTTCATGATGGCCGATGCGCGTCGTCAGGCGATTGCTTCGAAGCTGGTCAAGGAAATCGCGCGGCTCGGTGGAGATGTGTCGAAATTCGTCACCCCGGATGTGCGGGAGCAACTGATGGCGAAATACGCGGTCTGATCCACGTTCTGAATGCGACAGCGGGGGATGATCCGAAGATCCCCCCGCCCGTCACGCACCCCATCGGGACGCGTAACTCCGGCTCAGCCGTTCGACTTGGTCATCGTGCTTTGCGGCGCGGCCGCGTTCGAAGAGGATTTGGTCGCATGACCCGCCTGCTGCGGCAGATCGGCCAGACCCCATTGGTCGATCACCACACCGTCCTCGACGCCCTTCAGCGCAAGGTTCGCCTCGTAGTAATTGCCCGCCTTGATCAGCTTCGCGGCATCCTGAAGGTGGCTCAGCGAGAGCTTGGCCGGCACCATCGCCGCTGCGACCGACACGTCGATATTGCTGGCCTTGAGCGTCTCGGCTGCGCCTTTCGCATTGCCCTTGGCCATCTGGTCATTGGCCGCACTCACCGCCTTGGCATTGTCCGGGGTCACGATGAAATCTTCGCCCAGCGTGATCGAACTGTCGAAGGGCACATAGGTCACGCCCTGCTGGCCTGATTTCGATGGCACCCCCCATTTCGCCTCCGAAGTCTCGGCCGATTGCATCTTGGCGATCGCGTCATTGGTCATCTTGGTCGCCATGTCGGTATTGCCGTCAAACAGAGCCAGACGCGCGGCACGCACTTCGCGCATCGCCGTATAGGCATCATCGACTGTGCTCAGCAGTTCATTGTCGGTGGAGCTCGCCGTGGTCTTGGCAACCGCATCCGTGCCTTGCGGGCTCGTCGCGGCGGGCTGCGCCTGATCGGCAAGGGCGGGCAGGGCGTTAAAGGCGAGGGGGCCCGCGACCAGCGTGCCCGAGAGCATCAGCGCAAGAATCTTCGAGTTGCGTTTCATGAGTCTATTCCTTTCGAAAGTCTCGATCCGGTTCTCGTGGGCGGCCGGTAATCAGCCGTCCATGACCTCAAAACGCGCAGTGGCGCTCCGGGCTCCATCACCTGCGCTCAACGATTCGATTGCGATCGCGAGCCTGGACTGGCCCTCAGCGAGCTGTGCGTGAGCCGTGACAGGGAAAAGGGCGACCCGCGCGGGGCCGCCCTTCTTCTTGATCGAAATATCTCGGGGGAGCCCGCCGATCCGGCGGGCGGGGGCAGAGCCCCCACTCCTTGTTCAGATCAGCTTGCCCATCGCGACGGCCGTATCGGCCATGCGGTTCGAGAAGCCCCATTCATTGTCATACCAGGTCAGGATGCGGACCATGCGGCCCTCCATCACCTTCGTCTGATCCATCGCAAAGGTCGAGCTGTGCGGGTCGTGGTTGAAATCGACCGAGACGTTCGGACGCTCGGTATAGCCGAGGATGCCCTTCATCGGCCCGTCGGCGGCGGCCTTGATGGCGGCATTGACCTCTTCGACGCTCGTGTCGCGGCTGGCTTCGAAGACCAGGTCGACGACCGAGACATTCGGCGTGGGCACGCGGATCGCGACCCCATCGAGCTTGCCCGCAAGTTCGGGCAGCACCAGACCCACGGCCTTCGCGGCGCCCGTCGAGGTCGGGATCATGCTCATCGCCGCCGCGCGGGCGCGATAGAGGTCCTTGTGCATCGTGTCGAGCGTCGGCTGGTCGCCGGTATAGGAGTGGATCGTGGTCATGAAACCTTTGGTGATGCCGATCGCGTCGTTGAGGGCTTTCGCCACCGGAGAAAGGCAGTTCGTGGTGCACGAGGCGTTCGACACAACGAGATCGTCCTTGGTCAGCACGCCGTCGTTGACCCCATAGACGATGGTCTTGTCGGCGCCGCTCGCGGGCGCCGAAACCAGAACCCGCTTCGAGCCGTTCTCGAGGTGGAAGGCGGCCTTCTCACGCGCGGTGAAGATGCCGGTACATTCCATTGCGATATCGACATCGCCCCAGGGCAGCTCTTTCGGGTCGCGGATCGCGGTGACCTTGATCGGGCCACGGCCCGCGTCGATCCAGTCCTCGCCAGTCTTCACCTCTTGCGGGAAGCGGCCATGGACGGAGTCGAATTGCAGCAGATGCGCGTTGGTCTCGACCGGACCGAGATCGTTGATCGCGATCACCTCGATATCGGTGCGTCCCGATTCCACGATCGCGCGCAACACGTTACGCCCGATCCGTCCAAATCCGTTGATGGCAACCTTGACCGTCATTTCCGTCTCCTCTGGCTGGCTGCCCGACGGGGAGTCGTGTCGGGCAGAATTCCCGTTAACGCTAACAAGCGCGTTTGCGCCCGCAGGTCAACCACCACGATAAACGGTTAGCGCCAGAAGGCGATATATTGAACGAGATCAAGAAGCTCTTTTGCCAGAAAAAGAAGGATGCGCCCCCCGTCGAAGAGCACATCCGAAAAAATGAGCACGATAATGATGCCTGCCAGCCAGAGCGCGATGCGATTGGTCATCCGTCCCCTTCGCGCGCCCTTGTCGGCGCGTCAGTGCAGAAGCCGCCCCATCGCGCCAGCCACGTCGGCCATGCGGCAGGAGAAGCCCCATTCGTTGTCATACCATGCCAGCACGCGGACCAGCTTGCCCACGACCTTGGTCTGGTCAGGGGCGAAGATAGAGGATTGCTGGGTGTGATTGAAGTCGATCGAGACCTTCGGCTCGGGATCATAGCCAAGCACCATGCCCATGTAACCGGCTGCGGCCTCGCGCACGATCTCGTTCACCTCGTCGCGGGTCACGGTTTTCTTGGCCTCGAAGGTCAGATCGACGGCAGAGACATTCGGCGTCGGCACGCGCAAGGCGGTCCCGTCGAGCTTGCCTTTCAGTTCGGGCAGCACTTCGCCGATGGCCTTCGCCGCACCCGTTGAGGTCGGGATCATCGCCATCGCAGCCGCGCGGGCGCGGTAGAGATCCTTGTGGCGGCGGTCGAGCGTGGGCTGATCGCCGGTGTAGGAGTGGATCGTCGTCATCACGCCCGATTCGATGCCGATCGCGTCGTTGAGAACCTTGGCCAGCGGCGCGAGGCAGTTGGTGGTGCAGGACCCGTTCGAGACGACGTGATGCGCCTCGGTCAGTTCACGATGGTTCACACCGTAGACGATCGTCTTGTCGGCATTGGTCGCGGGCGCCGAGACGAGGACGCGCTTCGCGCCGCGGCAGAGGTGCACGGCGGCCTTGTCGCGGGCGTTGAACTTGCCGGTGCATTCGAGCACGACATCGACGCCGTCCCAGTCCAGTTCGTCGGGATTGTAGGTCGACATCACGTCGATCGGACCGCGGCCGAGATCGAGCGTCTTGCCCTCGACTTTCACCGGACCGCCGAAGCGACCGTGGACGCTGTCATATTTCAGCAGGTGGGCATTGGTCTCGATCGGGCCGGTGGCGTTGATCTTGACGACCTGCACGTCATTGCGTGCGGCTTCCGCGATATGGGCCAGAGTGCAGCGCCCGATACGGCCGAAACCGTTGATGCCGATGGTAACGGTCATGGTGAACTCCCCCGCAAGGACCGGAATTTGGCGTGGGGATACCATTGTATGCAATTCGGTAAAAGCTTTCAGATCAGCTTGTTAGCGAAAACATCAGCTGTTTGCGATAACGGTTGATCGCATGAGGGCTCCAAAACTGCTCGTCACCGGTCTGGTGCAGCGCGTGTCGCGCGGCCCGCAGGAGCGAGTCGCAGCCCCGGCGCGCATCTAGTCGTCATCCTCGGCGACGAGGAAGATCTCTCCGGCGGCCTCCATCGCGCGGATCGCGCCGACGATCTCGCCCATCGCCTCCTCTGCATCCTTGTCCTTGACCTTGCCGAGATTGGACATCTCGTCGCGCAGGCTCTGCGCCATGCGTTGCGACATGTTCGTGAGCACGAATTCCGCTGACGCCTCCAGCGCGCCTTTCGCCCCGGCCAGCGCGACGACGAGCCGCGCCTGATCGACATTGCGCAGGATCTTGGGAATGTCGCGCGGGTCGATCCGGGTGGGGATATTGGCGAAGGTGAAGATCGCCTTCTTCACCTCTTCGGCGAAGGCGAGATCCTCTTCCTCCAGGCCCTTGAGCACCGCGTCGCGCGTGGCCGAGGCCGAGTAGTTCAGGATCGCGCCGACCCGTTCCACGGGGCCGGTGTCGAACGCCTTCGCTGGCTGGGCATCGAGTTGAGACGCCAGCGCCTGACCGATCCGCTGCACGGTTTCGGGCGCGACATTGCCGGTCAGCGAAACCGCATAGGCCACGCGGCGGGCTTTTTCGCCGGGCAATCTCCCCAACAGCTCCGCCGCCTTCGCCACCGAAAGCTTCGACAGCATCACCGCGCCGACCTCGGTGCTTTCCTCTTCGAGAACGGGCAGGAGTAGGTCTGTCGAAAGGCCGGTGATCCGCTCCCACGGATCGGCGCGCGAACTGCCCGAGGCGAGGCGGCGCAACCGGGTCGAGGCGGCGGGCGAGAGTTGCCCGTCAAGCAGCGACAGCGCCCCGTCAAGCCCGCCCGGGAAGGCGAGGCCGACAGCCTCCAGCGCCTCGCAGAACTCTTCCACCACGGATACGAGCGTGTCGCGGTCGATCAGACGTAGCTCTGCGACCTGTTCGGCCAGTGCGGTCTGGTGATCTTCGCTCAGCTCGGAAAGCGGCAGCTTCAACCCTTCGGATGAGAGCAGCCGAACGATAATCGCGGCTTTCTGGCGCCGAGACAGACGACCCGCCCCCGGCGTAAGGGAGGTCTCATTCACATTGTCAGGCCCGGCCAGATTGCCGAGCGCCATCGGCGCAATCGCGTTCACCATCCCCTCCGTGCCTGCCTTAGATCGTCGGATCGGGGCAGCTTGGCACGGGGGCGGTTAAGACGGGCTTACCGTCTGAGCGATCAGCTCGATTGCAAGACGCAGGACTTGGCGTCCTTGTCCCAGACCTGGCCGGTCGGGCAGGACATCGAGGCCTGATGCTCGCGCGGGCATTCGGCGCTTGCGGCGAGCGGGGCAAGGATCAGCACGGCGGCTGCGATAATCGTACGGGTCATCAGCAATCTCCCTTTGCAGATGTCCCAGCGTAAGCCGAATCGCGCGCGCCGCCTATAGTCAGGTGACAAAAGGCGACGCGCGGGTTCGTTATTCGCCGAAAACGCGGGCGAAAATCGTGTCGACATGCTTCGTATGGTAGCCCATGTCGAATTTTTCGTTGATCCCGTCCACACCAAGCGCGGCCACGACATCCTTGTCGGCGAGCAGCTGCTCGCGGAAATCGACGCGGTCTTCCCAGACCTTGAGCGCGTTGCGCTGCACCATCGCATAGGCGTCCTCGCGCGACACGCCCGCCTGCGTCAGCGCCAGCAGCACGCGCTGGGACATCACGAGGCCGGGGAACTTGTTCATGTTCGCGAGCATGTTTTCGGGGTAGATGATCATCTTGTCGACGACACCGGCGAGGCGGTTGAGCGCGAAATCGAGCGTCACCGTGGCGTCCGGGCCGATGCCGCGCTCGACCGAGCTGTGCGAGATGTCACGCTCGTGCCAGAGCGCCACGTTCTCCATCGCGGGCACGACGGTCATGCGCACGAGACGCGCGAGGCCGGTGAGGTTCTCGGTCAGGACCGGGTTCTTCTTGTGCGGCATCGCCGACGAGCCCTTCTGGCCCATCGAGAAGAACTCCGCGCCTTCGAGCACTTCGGTGCGCTGCATGTGACGGATCTCGATCGCGACATTCTCGATCGACGACGCGATGACGCCCAGCGTCGCGAAGAACATCGCGTGGCGGTCGCGCGGGATCACCTGCGTCGAGATCGGCTCGGGGCGCAGGCCCATCATCTTGCAGACATGCTCTTCGACCGCCGGGTCGATATTGGCGAATGTGCCGACAGCGCCCGAGATCGCGCCGGTCGCGACTTCCCATTTCGCCTTTTCGAGACGGTTCTTGTTGCGATCCATCTCGGCGTAGAAGCGGGCGAAGGTCAGGCCCATCGTGGTCGGTTCGGCATGGATGCCGTGCGAGCGGCCCACACGGATCGTGTCTTTATGCTCGTAGGCACGCTTTTTCAGCGCGGCCAGAACCTTGTCGATATCGGCCAGCAGGATGTCGGCCGCGCGCACGAGCTGCACGTTGAGGCAGGTGTCGAGCACGTCCGAGGAGGTCATGCCCTGATGCACGAACCGGGCCTCTTCCGAGCCCACATGTTCGGCCAGATGCGTCAGGAAGGCGATCACGTCATGCTTGGTGACGGCTTCGATCTCGTCGATGCGGTCCACGTCGAACTCGACATCCTTGGCCTTCCAGACGGCCTCCGCGTTTTCCTTCGGGATCACGCCCAGCTCGGCTTGCGCGTCGCAGGCATGGGCCTCGATCTCGTACCAGATCTTGAACTTGGTGGCGGGTTCCCAGATGTCGACCATCTCTTTGCGGGCATAACGCGGGATCATCGGCGGCCTCTTCGATTGCAGGTGGTTGAGGCGGCTTCTAGACTGCACCTGCCTTTGGGGCAAGGGAGGCCTGATGCCGCAACTGTCGGATTTCGAGGGAGACTGGGTGCTGACGCGCCAGATCGCCCATTCGGACGGCAATCGCGCGCGGTTCGAGGGCGTGGCGTGTTTTGCCTCGGAAGGGGTGGGCTTGCATTACCGCGAGGCGGGCGATCTGATCCTGCCGACCGGACAGAGCTTTCGCGCCGAGCGCAGTTATTTCTGGCGCGCCGAGGGCGGCAAGATCGCGGTCTCCTTCGAGGATGGCCGCCCGTTTCACAGCTTCGATCCGCTCTCGCCCGAGGCCGCGCATTGGTGCGCGCCCGATGATTACCGCGTGCACTACGAGTTCGGCGACTGGCCGAACTGGCGGGCGATCTGGAGGGTGCAGGGGCCGCGCAAAGATTACGAGATGATCTCGCACTATGCGCCCGCCTAAAGGCAGGTCTGTTGCGATCGCTCTTGCCGCGGCGCGCGGGACGGGGCAGCATCGCGGCGATGAAAGACCTAGACCTGCCTCCGATCCTGCAAAAGCGCCTGAGCTTCGCGCCCTGGGTGGACCCGCGCACGCGGCGGCTGCCCGGCGTGATCCCTGTGAGCGTCGAGGATTGGTTCGAGGTCGATGACGCCTATGCGGCGCAGATGGCGCTGCGCGACCGGTTGCTCACGCAAGAGCCCGATCTGGTCTATGCGCTGTCGGACCATGCGCGCCCGGCGGCCGAGGAACTGTTCGACACGGTTCTGCCGCTTCTGCCGCCGCTCGGGTTTGCGCTGAACGGGGATGAAGCGACCCGACCGGACGGGGTGACTGTTCCGCTCGACCGCACCGACTCGCTGCGCACGCTGGGCCGACTCGTGCAATGCGACCTGTGCCTGATGGAATCCGATCCCGAGACCTTCGGCCATGCCGAGCATGTGCTGACCGGGGGGATGTTGTGTTTTCCCTCGGGCTGGACGCTGCGCGAGAAGTTCATGCGCCCGATGATGCGCATCCACGAGCCGATCGAGATCTATACCGACGATCTCGGCAAGCGGGTGCAGCGCCTGATGGATGGGGTGCAACCGGGCCGGGGGCTGATGCGCGGGACGGCCTCGCAGTCAAACGCGCATCTGCACGATCCGCGCTCGGAATATGAATATAGCCACGGCTCGGATGGCTCACCTTATATCCGGGTCGAGCGGCAATGCCTGTTCCGGCTGCCGCAGACCCGCGCCGTGGTGTTCTCGATCCATACGCAGGTGGTGCGGCGCGAGGATCTCACGCCCGAGCAGGCGCAGGCGATGGCCGAGAACCCCGTCCGGCACGCGGACTGATCAGGCCTCGCGCATCAGCCGCCAGCGCGTCTCGGCCATGTCTTGGCTGATCATGCCCGGGATCAAAAGCGCGTCGATGAGCCACCACAGCCCCACCAGCGCGAGCGGGATATACCCGATCAGGATCGGGGCGAAGAGCGTGCCGATCCCCGTAAGCATGAGCATGATGAGCCCCGAACCGACCCGGCCCAGATACATCCGGTGCACGCCCAGCATCGGCAGCAGGAACCACAGCAGGTAGCCCACCAGCGCCGATTTCTTCTCATTGGCGACGCGCTGCTCGATATAGAGGGCGCGACTGTCGTCTCGGGTCATGTTAATCTCCATAACATTTATGCATCCGATATGGGAAACGATCCGGGCCGATCAAGGGGGTTGGGGTGAAATCGCGATCCGAAGCGCTTCTCGGGATGTTTCCGGAGCCCCGACAATAGGGCAGGGGGAATCGGCGCTTTGATCGAGATTGTTTCAATAATAAGTTTCACCTCACGGTTGAGTTGCAATAAAAACAATGACTTAACTAGTTATCCTCAAGAAATTGTGTTTTTGAGGCGGACAATTGGACCCGAAAGAGGCGCAACAATTGTCCGCTTTGGTCACAATCTCGGACGAATTCCCCACGACAACACGGTTAACGAAACGTGGCCGAGATCGTGCCGCGTATGAGGCAGAGTTTTGGGGACGCGGATGTCGGATCTTTCGACCAATTTCGAGCTCGCGAAATCGCAGGCAAACACCAAGGCGCTTCCGCTGGCAGCCGTCAGTTACGAAGGTCTGGGCAAGCGCCTTTTCGATATCGTCGCCGTCATTGCGATCCTGCCGATCCTGCTGCCGCTCGTGGCGCTGCTGGCGCTGCTCGTGCGCCTCGATGGCGGCCCGGCCTTCTTCGCCCAGACCCGGATCGGGCAGGGCGGCCGCAGCTTCCGCTGCTTCAAGCTGCGTACCATGCGCGTCAATGCCGAGGCCGAGCTGGCGCGGATGTGCGCCGCCGATCCCGCGATCGCCCGCGAATGGGAAGTGAACCAGAAGCTCGAGAACGACCCGCGCATCACCCGCGTCGGCCAGTTCCTGCGCCGCACCAGCCTCGACGAGCTGCCGCAGTTCTTCAACGTGCTGTTCGGCTCGATGAGCCTCGTCGGCCCGCGCCCCTTCATGGAAGAGCAGGAAGAGTGCTATCGGGGTGCGATGGGCCGCGCCTATTACCGGATGCGCCCCGGCATCACCGGCCTGTGGCAGGTGGCGGGTCGCTCGACCACGGCCTTCGTGGACCGCGTCCGCTACGACGAGCGCTATTACAAGCGCCTCTCGCTGAGCAATGACCTGTGGCTCTGCGTGATGACGGTCGCGGTTGTGCTGCGCCAGACCGGGAAGTGAGATCTAAACCTTCGCCGCTCAAAGCGCCCCAACCGGGGCGCTTTTCGTTTCAGCCCTGTACTTGCAGGAAGCGAAGCCCCTTACGGTCGATCCAGGCCGCGCTGAGCACGCCTGTTTCACACGCGCCCGTGTCGAGCGCGATCCGGCCAGCTTCAGCGAAAGGCCGTTCCACAACCCAATGCCCATAGGCGATCCAGACGCCGTCACGGCGCGGCGCGCTGACGAAACGCGGATGGCCCCAGAGGAGCGCATCCGCGCTTTGCCGTTCGAGCGGATGATAGGGGTCTGCCCCCGCATGGGTCGCCGCGATCTGCCCCTCGCGCCACATCGCGGGCCGCGCGTCGAGCCACGCCAGAAGATCGGGCCCGATCGCTTGCGCGAGATCCATCCGCAGCGCATCGAGCGCGTCGGGATCGGGCCGGTCCGGATCGGGCGGGGTCAGACCGAAGCTGCGCAAGGTCGCATCGCCCCCGACATTCAGCCAACGCACCGTGTTGCGGTCGGGCGAGATCAGGAAATTGAGCAGCATCCGCTCGTGATTGCCCATCAGGCAGACCATGCGCGCGGGATTGGCCATCTGCGCGGCCTGCAACATCGCGAGCACTCGCGCCGAGTCCGGTCCACGGTCGATCATGTCGCCAAGCGTTACGACGCGCGCACGCCCCGCCTCGGGTTCCGCACCGATCCGCTCGAACATCGCGCCCAGCAGATCCGCGCGCCCGTGGATATCGCCGATCAGACAGATCGGCGCCTCAGGGCGCGGGAACCCGTCGGGGGCCGCGTCGGATTTCGAAAGGCGGGAGAGTAGTGAACGCAACATGTCTGGAATTCCGGGTCACGGCGGGCTGGAAACCCGCGTCCGGCTGCGACATAACTCTCGTAGGGCTCGAGAAAAAGGGGCTCACGACAAAATGGGCGGCAAACCGCCCTCGGGCAGCGCGGACAGGGCAGATGACAAGACGAATTCTGATCGTGGTGGAGAACCTCCCCGTGCCGCTCGACCGGCGTGTCTGGCTGGAGGCGACCACGCTGCGCGCATCCGGCTACGAGGTGTCGGTGATCTGCCCGATGGGGCGCGGCTGGGACGCGCCCTACGAGGAGATCGAGGGCATCCATATCTATCGCCATCCCGCGCCACCCGAGGCCCATTCGGGCGCGGTGGCCTATGCGCGCGAATATTGGCATGCGATCAAGGCGTGGTTCCGGCTGGCGAAAGTGGTGAAACGCGAGCGCGGCTTCGATGTGATCCAGGGCTGCAATCCGCCCGATCTGATCTGGCTTCTTGCATGGCGCTATCGCCTGTCGGGCGTGCGCTACATGTTCGATCACCACGATGTCTGCCCGGAGCTGTTCGAGGCGAAATTCGACAAGAAGGGCCTCCTGTGGTGGGTGATGCGGATCTGGGAACGGATCACCTTCGCCACCGCCTCTGTCTCGATGGCCACCAATGAGAGCTTCCGCCGCATCGCGATCGAACGGGGCGGCATGGCGCCCGAGGATGTCTTCGTCGTCCGCTCCGCGCCCCGCGTCGAGACATTTCTGCCCGGTTCCGGCAATGCCGCCTATCGGAAGGGCGCGAAGACCGTGCTCGGCTATATCGGGGTGATTGGCCAGCAGGAGGGCATGGATCTGCTCATCGCCGCCGTGGAGCATCTGATCCGCGATCTCGGCCATGATGATCTGCATGTGGTAATCGTGGGCTTCGGGCCCGAGCTGCCCAATGTCGAGGCCGATGTCGCGGCACGCGGGCTGAGCGATTACGTCACCTTCACCGGTCCGCTCTACGGCGACGCGATGCTCGCCGCGATGAACGCGATCGATATCGGTGTCGCGCCTGATCCGAAGAACGCGATGAACGACATCTCCACCATGAACAAGGTCATGGAATACATGACGCTGGAAAAGCCGCTCGTTCAGTTCGACCTGACCGAAGGGCGCGCTTCGGCGGGCGAGGCGGCGCTTTATGCCCGCGCCAATGATCCGCGCGATTTCGCCGCCCGGATTGCGACGCTGATCGAGACCCCCGAAACGGGGCGCGAGATGGGTCGCAAGGGGCGCGAGAGAGTGCTTGAGGCGCTGTCTTGGGATTTCTCGGCCAAACAGCTTCTGGCTGCCTATGACCGCATTTTCTCCAAGATGAGGAAATAATCCGAGCTATGGACGCCGGTTTGTTTCCGAAAGCGATACAAAGCCTTAAAATCGTAACTAAATTCCGCTTGATTGCTGCCCTATTTGCGCCACAAATCGAAGAACGGGCCGCGCTTGATACGATATCGGGGACGGCCGATTGGACAGGAAGCGAACTGGTTAAAGTTTTTCCGCGTGGGGGCTGACATGGCGATTATACAGAGACAGGGTTTCGGGGCTGTTGCCCTTCTCTGCGGCGCCATGACGGCGGGGGCGGCGATGGCGGGGGATCTACGTGAGATCTCGCCAGCCGCCCCCGACCTTACTTCCCGCTCGCATTACGACCCGGTCATTCATGCGCTGGAAATCGGCCTGACCCCGGCGATGGCCGATGCTCGCGTCGATGCCGCAATCCGGGCCGCCGAGGGATGTCCGCTTGTCTTCGATACGCGTAAGCCGATTCCGAAGTGCTGGGACGGCAAGCCGCAACTGGACTCCTGATCCCGTTGTCCCGGGCACACGCCCCAGGCCTCCTCAGTCAGGAATGTAATCGCCTAGAACTGGCAGTGACTTCCCGATGAAACGGGTCAGCCGTGCATCGCCCGCGCTTGGATCTTCGCCCGCGGCCAGCGGCGTCACGTAGCGTACCAGCGCCCCATCGGTGCGCCCGCGTGTCACCCCGTCCACGATCACCGAGAGCTTTGCGCGCCAATCGCTCGTCATCGTTACACCGCGCTCGTCGAACCAGTAATAGACGAGTTGCCGGTTGAGCCCCTTCGCGATGATCGCGCGGTTGACCTCGAAAGGCGCGCGGCCGGGCAGAGCGATACGGTGCGGGGTGAAGGCGCTGACCTCCCAGCCGCCTGCAGGCAGGCAGACCTCTGGCGAATGGATGCCCGTGCCGCCCGTCTGATCGGCATACCAGGCAACGAAAAGATTTACCCGCGCTTCGCTCGCCACATGGGTATAGACCGCGTTGAGGTAATCGCTCGCGCCCAGCACATCCTCGATCTCGGGGGTGAGCGGGTAGCGCATCCCTTCCCAATCTCCGATCCGGCCGGGGAAGGTCGCGAAGGCGAAGCGGTCGGGCAGGCTGCTCCCCATCCGTGGCAGGCTCAGCCAGGCGGCGGTCGCCAGCGCGCTGAGCGCCAGCGCCAAGAACAGGGCGCGCGTGGGGGCGATGCTCAGCAACCGCCGGGCCTCGGGCGCGAAGCGGCGATAGTCGAGGTCAAGCGCCTCGGCCAGCGGCAGCGGGCGCGGCGTCAGCCGTTGCAGGCCGATCGCGGCGAGGCTCAGGATCGCGATCGCGGCCCCGAAGATCACCCAGCCCTCGAAGACATGAAGAAAACCCTCGGCCTGCCCGATCCCGTAGGAATTGACGAGGATCGCCACCACCCCGATCCGCAGGCTGTTGAGCGCCACGGTGAGGGGCGCCGCCATCGCGAAGAGCACCGCCTTGTGCCAGAAGGGCCCGCGATAGAGGATCCCGAAGAGATAGGAAAAGCTCAGGATCGGAAAGAGGTAGCGCAGCCCGGAACAGGCCTCGGCCACCTGAAGCTTGAAGACGCCGAGGTCGATCACATTGCCTTCGAGAAAAACCGGAATGTCGACTGCGCGCACCAGGGCCACGCCCAGCTCCGAGGAGATCGTCTGCAAGGCGATCGTCAACCGCCAGTAAAGGATCTGCGGCAAGGGCAGCATGAAGATCAGATGCAACACCGGCTTCCAGTGCCGTCGCCCCGCCTCCCAGCCCATCACCAGCAGCACGACCCCCAGAAGCCAGACGATCAGCGCGTAGGTCACGATGTCAGGGATCTGCGCGAGCGTGCCGAAAGCGCCCAGCGTAAGCCCGAGCCCGATCACCGCGATCCCCGGCCAGCGGCGCGTGGGGCCATCGGGCAGCGCGGGGGCGTGGCGCAGTTCACGGGCAAAAAGATAGAGCGAGATCAGCGGGATGATCGGTCCGTGGCTATATTCCGGCGTGGACCAGGCCGCTGCGAGGCTCTCGACACCGATCGCGAAGAACGGCGCGGAGATAAGGGCGAGCGCAATAAGGCCAAGCGCGCCCCAAGGCAGGGCGCGCACCCGTCCCGGAAAGGTGCTCGTCGTGATCATCTGCTCGCCTCTTGGCCGTCTGATGCGGCGCTTGGAGATCATGCTACCCGCGACGGGCGCAAAGCCAAAGCGCAAAGCGCGGGTGAAGTCGGGGCGGGGACGAGCTGTGCCCTTTTTCCCCCGCTATCGTGGAGCTAAGCCGCTCAGCGCGTTTCGCGAAGTTTGGCGAGCGTGGAGGGCGCATCGGCCATCTGTGCGGGCAAAGCATCGCCTGCCAGCGCGATTGCCTGTTCAAGCACCCGCGCGGCGTCGTCGCGCGCACCGGTTGCCGCCAACACCATCGCGTAGTGATATTGCGCGAGCGCCACCTCTGGCATCCCGGCCGCCGCCGCTGCCAGCAGCGGTTTGGCGGTCTTGTAATCGCCGAGCCTGTATTCCGCCCAGCCATAGGTGTCCTTGAAGGCCGGTTCGGGCCGCTCGCGGAAGCGTTTGGCGATGCGCGCGGCGCGTTCGAGGCTGGCCTCGTCGTCGCGATGCTGGCTGAGCAGGCTCGCGAGATTGTTGGCCACGATCAGGTCGCCGCTATCGCGCGCGTAGAGATCTTCATAGGTGGCAATGGCGGCGTCGAAATCCCCGGATTTCTCTTCCGACCGCGCTCGGTAGAGCAACAGCAGCGGATCGGCATGCGGCGCGGATTTCAACGCCTCCGCAATCACCTCCGCTGCCGCCGCTTCTTTGCCCTGCGCGGCCAGCAGCCGGTAGAGCTGGCGCGCGGGAGCAGGGTCTTCGGGCGCCTCGGTCATGAGGTCGCGCAGCCCCGCTTCGGCGCTCTGCGGATCACCCAGCATCGCGGCGAGATTGGCCGAGAGCATTCGCAGCCCGCGATCTTCTGGGCGCTGCGCGAGCTGTTCGTCGAGATAGGCGCGCGCAGCCCCCGCGCGTCCCGCCCCGATCTGTGCCTGCACCACCGCCGCGACCGCCGCATCCCCGCCGCCATTTGCGTCGGCGAGAGATTTAAGCGTCTCGATTGCGTTGTCGGTGCGCCCGCGCCCCATCAGGATCGCCGCGCGGATCGACTGCGCGAGCGCCTGGGTCTCGGGCAGATCGAGCGCGGCAAGCTGATCGGCGATAGCATGCGCCTGGGGCCAGTCATTGTCCTTGAGCGCGAGATCGGCCTGACGTTGCAGGATGCCCGGAGAACCGGGATTGCGCTGCGCAGCCTCGGCGAGCAGGTCGCCTGCGGCCTTGCCCCGATCCTGCGAGAGCAGGAAATCGGCATAGCGGATCGCTTCAGGAGCAGCATGATTGGCGGCCTCATAGGCCTGTGCAAAGCGCGCCCGCGCGAGATCGGGGGCGCCTTCGCGCAGATCGGCCTCGGCCATCAGGGTGAGCGTGTCGGGATTGGTCGGATCTTGTTGCAGTGCGGTGCGCAGATCGACGATGGCTGTATCGAAATGGTCGCTCGCGATGGCCCAGCTTGCACGCTGTTGCAGCGCGGGAACGTTGAGGGGGTCGGCCGTCAGCACGGTCTCGATCTCGGTGCGTGCCGCCCCGGTCTCGCCTGCGGCCTCGAGCATTCGCGCATAGGCGACCTGCATTCGGGCGCGCTCTTCACCTTCGGGCAGGTGTGCCAGCAGTGCCTTCATTCGCGCGAGCGCATCCTCCTTGCGGCCTGCACGAAACGCGAGGTCGGCGCGCATTGCCGTGAAGATCGCCTCATTGGGATTGCCCTGGGACTCCGCGATCAGCGCATCGAGTTCGCGCGCCGCAGCCTCTGCCCCGCGTGCCCGGGCAAGGAAGCGCACCAGGTCGACATATCCCTCGGTCTGACTTTGCGGATCGGTGGCGAGCCGACGCAGGAAACGCGCCGCGCCCTCGGGATCGTCGCGCAGCACGTACCAGGCCACGAGAGCCGTGCGCGTCTTGGGGTCGTCGGGAAAGAGCTTCTGCATCGTCTCGAGCTGGGCGCCGATCTTGTCGGTCCGGTTCAGCGCGCTGAGTAGCTCGAGGCGCAGCACTTGCAGGCGATATTGCTTCGGCTCGCGGGCAAGCGCTGCGTCGAGCGCATCAAGCGCACCCGCGCGATCGCCCGCCGCATTGCGCGCGTCGATCAACACATGCCAGGCGGTCGGCACATCGGGGGCTTCTTCGGTGAGCCGCTTGGCCTCCTGCGCGATTTCGGGGTAGGCGCTCCGGTCGGACCGTGCCATTGCCGCGCGCAGCGACAGCGCCACCGAAACCGCCCGCGCACCCGGATCGTCGGGCAACAGCTCAAGCGTCCGACGCGTTTGATCGCGCGCACCCGTCAAGTTGCCCGAGCGCAGCGATAGCTCGGCCAGAATGCGATGGATGTCGGCGAGATCGGGATATTGCTCGGACAGGCGCAGATATTGGCTATAGGCCTCCTGAAGGCGGCCTTGCTGCAGCAGAATATCTGCATAGAGCCTGCGCGCTTGCTGATGCGAGCCGTCATAATCGAAGACATTACGCAGCTCGACCAGCGCGCGCGGAACATCGCCCTGCGCCAGGAGCGCTTCGGCCGAACGGTAGAATTCCTCGGCCTTCTCCTGCTTGCTCTTGCAGCCCGCGAGTGCGAGTCCTGCGCAAAGCAGAAGCGCTGCGGATCGCGCGGAAAAAGGTTGAGACATCTGTTCTGGCCTGCTCATTGCGCTCTATGCGGCGCTTTCGTGTAGTCTACCGATTTTGCGCCCTTCGATAAAGGCTTTCGCGCAGTCGCAGGGTCCAGCCGGCGGATCGGCGGGTAAAACTTGCGACAGATGTGCCGCAGCGCGGGGTTTTGGGCAGGGAAATGTTGCGATTTGCGCAGATTTCCGGTTCACTGGCGAAAACAGAACGAGGCCAAAGGCCCGGATACAGGCATGAATGAGATCTACACCGAATTCTTCGGACTGGCGGAGCGGCCATTTTCGCTGCTGCCCGATCCCGATTTCATCTATTGGTCGCCCGAGCATCGGCACGCGGTGACGATGCTCGAATACGGGCTGTTCTCGCGCGCGCCGATCACGCTGATCACCGGGGAAGTGGGCGCGGGCAAGACGACGCTGCTGCGCTACCTGATGGCCTCGATCTCCGATGATGTGACGATGGCGCTGGTCTCGAATGCGCGCGGCGGTCGGGAGGATGTGATCCGCTGGATCATGCTTTCGCTCGGTCAGCGGATCGAGCCGGGCGAGGATTACGTTCTCATCTACGACCGTTTCCAGCAATTCCTGATCTCGGAATATGCCGCCGGTCGGCGCGTGGTGGTGGTGATCGACGAGGCGCAAAACCTCGATGCGGGGGTGCTCGAGGAGCTGCGCATGATCACCAATATCAACGCCGACAAGGACGAGCTGGTGCAGCTGATCCTGATGGGGCAGCCCGAGCTGCGCGACCTGATCGCGAAACCAGAGCTGCGCCAGTTCGCGCAGCGGGTCTCCTCGGGGTTCCATCTCGGACCGATGCCCGCCGATTGTGCGCAGGCCTATATCGATCATCGCCTGTCTGTCGCCGGAGCGGCGCGTCAGATCTTCACGCCCGAAGCCTCGCAGAAGGTGCATGCCTATTGCGGCGGCATCCCGCGTCTGATGAACCAACTTGCCGATCTCGGGATGGTCTATGCCTATTCCGCGCGCTCCGACGAGGTGACCGCCGAGATCATCGACAAGGTGATCGAGGACAATGTCTTTTACTTGCCCGTCGAAAGCCAACGCCAGCGTCCGCGCGCGGTGGCCGGGCGGGGCGAGGGGGATCTCGCTGCGCGCGGGAGGCCGTGATGCGCGATCTGCGCTTTTACGCCTCACTTCTGCTGCGTCGTCTGCACTGGCTGATCCTGCTCACGCTGATCGGGACGATGGCGGGGCTGGTCGTGGCGCGGCTGATCACGCCGATCTATGAGGCCAATGCGCTGCTTGTGGTCGAGGGAGAACGCATCCCCGACCAGCTCGCCTCTTCGACGGTGCAGACCGATACCAATGCCAAACTTCAGGTGATCCGCAAGCGGGTGCTGGCCCGCGACAACCTGCTCGACATGGCGCGGCGGATGGACCTTTACCCGGGGCTTCTCACAGCCTCGGGCGCGCGCGATGTCGACGCGGTTTTCAGCGCGCTGAGCAATGATCTCTCGATCGAAATCACGAAGGATGCGGGCTCCGGGGGCGACCGAAAGAATGCAACCTTCATGACCGTATCCTATATTGCGGGCTCGCCCACGCGGGCCGCGCAGGTGGCGAATGAACTGGTTACGCGCATCCTCAAGGAAGATGCCGATATACGCACCAAAGCCGCGCGGGACACGCTCGATTTCTTCTCGCGCGAAGTCGACCGCCTGAATGCCGAACTCGCGAAATCTTCCGCCGCGATCCTCCAGTTCAAGCAGGAAAATTCCGCGGCCCTGCCGGAGCGTTTGCCGGTGTTGCGCGATCAGTTCGCGGCGCTTCAGCTCTCTGCGCCGCAACTCGCAGACCAGATCAAGGAAATCGAGGATCAGAAGGACCGGCTGATCCGACGCCGCGAGGTCTCGGGCAAAGAGGTCGATCTTGACGCGATCTATCCCCCTGCACAGCGAGATCTGGCCCGGCTCGAGGCGCAGCGGGACGCGCTGCGTCAGGTGCTGCCCTCCGACGATCCGCGCATCGCTGCGCTCGGGGCGCAGATCGTGGAGTTGGGCGCTGGCGCCTCGGTGCCGCTCGCGAAACCGGCTTCTGCTTTCGAAGAGCGGCTGCGCGCGCTTGAAAACGACCTGTTTGCGGCCCGCGCCCGTCAGGAGGCGGCCGAGGTTCAGATGGCTCAGCTTCAGACCGAGATCGCGAAGGTTCCGGCAAATGCCGCCGCTCTCGAGGCGCTGCAACGCGATCACGAGAACCTGCTCGACCAGTACGGCCGCGCGACGAAATCCCGCGCAGTGGCCGAAACCGGCGATACGATCGAGTCTCTGGCGAAGGGCGAAAAGCTGACCGTGATCGATCAGGCGGTCGCGCCGAACGAACCGGTCAAGCCCAACCGCAAGACGATCACCATCGCGGGCTTCGGGGCAGGCTTCGTCCTCGGGCTGTTGCTGATCGTCGGGCGCGAGCTCCTCAATCCCGGTATCCGCCGTCCCGAGGATCTGCAACGCCAGCTGGGCATCACCGCCTTCGCGACCTTGCCCTATATCGCGACGCCCGCCGATCTGGCGCTGCGTCGGCGCCAATTCATGATTTCCTCGGGAATGGTGCTTGGCGCTCTGATCGTGGTTCTTGTTCTTTTCGGGCTGCTCTACATGCCGCTCGACCGGATCTTCTGAGAAGGGAAGGGCAGATGGCCGAGAGAATTCGCGATGCGATCGCCAAGGCCCGGGCGGCCCGGATGGGGCAGGGTGGGCCGGACCCGCGTCCGCTGAACGCGGCGCCGCAGGCGATGACGCTGCGTGCCGGACCCGCCGGTGCGGCGTGGGCCGCACTCTCGCCGCTCGAGCCGAGCCCGGTCAGCCTGCGCACCAAGCGGGTCGTGGCGCGCGAGGGTGGGGCGGAGGCTGGCCCCTTCGACATGCTGCGCACCAAGATCTTGCAACAGATGCGGACGAATGGCTGGACGCGCCTGGCGATCACCTCGCCGTCAGCGGGCTGCGGTAAATCCACCATCGCGCTCAATCTGGCCTTCAGCCTCGCGCGCCAGGAGGAGATTTACCCGATCCTGCTCGAAGCTGATTTGCGGCGCCCCTCTCTGGCGAAGTTGCTCGATATCGAAACGGGGCCGCAGGTCTCGGAGGTCTTCGCGGGACGTGCCGAGTTCTCCGATCACGCTTTGCGGGTGGGGCCGAACCTGGCGCTTGGGCTCAATACCAAGCCCGTAGCGCGTCCGGCCGAACTGATCCAGTCGAAGACCTCCGGCGAGGCGCTCAAGCGCATCGAGGCGATCTACCGACCCGACCTGATCATCTTCGATACCGCTCCGGTTCTGGTCAGCGACGATACGCTGGCGCTCGCGGCCCATGTCGATTGCGTGCTGATCATCGCCGCGACCGAGGAGACGACGATCAAGGAGATCGATATCTGCGAGCGCGAACTGGCCGAGCGTACCAATGTGATGGGCGTCGTCGTCAACAAGTTCCGTTTCTCGGGGCCCGAATATGGCTATGGCTACGGCTATGGATATGGCGAGGAACACGCGGGCTGAGGGCCCCCCTTTGCCTTCCGTCATGCCCGTGCCATATAGCCCCGGTAAGGCGTCCCCGGCCGAGCCCGGCCGCGCCGTGACCCATGCGCCAAACCCTGATCCGAAAGGCTGCCATGACCCGCACCATCCAATCGCTTGCCGAGATTTCGAAACCTTATGACGCGCTGTTCTGCGACCTCTGGGGCTGCCTGCACAATGGCGTGGCCCCCTTTCCCGAGGCGGTCGCGGCCCTTCAGGGCTTTCGCGCGCAGGGCGGCAAGGTGGTGCTTCTGACCAACGCGCCGCGCCCGGCGAAATTCGTCATCGAGGCGCTCGACCGGATGGGCTGCCCGCGCGATGCCTATGATCTTGTCGTGTCTTCGGGCGATGCCGCGCAGGATGCGATGTTCGCGGGCGCGGTGGGCAAGAAGGTCTGGCATCTGGGCCCCACGAAAGATGATGGCTTCTTCACCGAAATTCCGGAGGAATGGCAGGGGCAGGCCGAGATCACCCGCGTCGATTTTGAGGAAGCCGAGGGGATCGTCTGCACCGGACCCTTCGACGAAGACACCGAAGTGCCCGAGGATTACCGTCCGAAATTCCTGCTCGCGAAGACGCGCGAGCTGCCGATGCTCTGTGCCAATCCAGATATCGTCGTCGATATGGGCGAAAAGCGTATCTACTGCGCGGGCGCACTCGCGGCGCTTTATGAGGAGATGGGCGGCGACGCGATGTATTTCGGCAAGCCCCATCCGCCGATCTACGATCTGGCGCGGCGCAAGCTGGCACGGCTCGGGGGCGTTGACGATGCGCGCATTCTTGCGGTGGGTGACGGGATCAATACCGATGTGCCGGGGGCTGCCGGCGAGGGGATCGATTGTCTCTTCGTGACCGGTGGTCTGGCGCATGACCAGTTCGGCCCTGACCGGGACAACCCCGATCCCGAGTTGCTGCGTGGCTGGCTCGGCGCGCGCCAGCAGGATCCGCTCTATACGATCGGCACCCTGCGTTAAGCCAAAAGTCTAAGGGCAACTTTGTTGCGCCTTTAAGCCTGTTCGGGTAAAAAAGTTGCGCAGGCATCTTGCCTGTGCGCTGCTGCATGTGCTATGCCGCAGCGCAACATGAACTTCCGGCAGGGACTTATGGATATGCTCGACAATATGCCCCGTGGCACGATCTGCATCGAAGATCTGGAAATCGGCATGGTTCGTTATCTGCGCAAGCAGGTGACCGACCGCGATATCGAGATGTTCGCCGAGGTCTCGACCGACCATAACCCCGTGCACCTGGATGACGACTACGCCCAGGACACGATCTTCGAGGGTCGAATCGCCCACGGCATGCTGACCGCGGGCCTGATCTCTGCGGTGATCGGCGAACAGCTTCCGGGTCACGGCACGGTTTATCTGGGCCAGTCGCTCAAGTTCATGGCGCCCGTGCGCCCCGGCGATGTGGTCTATGCCGAGGTGAAGGTGACCGCGATCGATCATGCGCGCCGCCGTGTCACGCTTGAAACCCATTGCGCGGTGGGCGATACGGTGGTCGTGAAGGGCGAGGCGCTGGTTCTGGCGCCCTCGCGGAAGTTCGACTGACCCGGCGGGCCCCGCCGGAGGGCGGGGTGATGAAGCGCGTAACCTCTTGGACATCGCTTGATGCTGCTGCCCGTGGCGCTTCTGTCGCCATGGGCAATTTCGATGGCATCCATCTCGGCCACCAGTCGGTGATCGATCAGGCGCGGGGCCGCGGCGCGCCGCTCGGTGTCATCACGTTCGAGCCCCATCCACGCGAGTTCTTTGCCGCCCGCGCTGGCAAGACCTTGCCGCCCTTTCGCCTGATGAGCCCCGAGTCGCGTGCCAATCGGCTCGCCAAGCTTGGCATCGATGTGCTTTACGAACTGCCTTTCAATGAGACGCTCGCCGACATGACCGCCGAGGCTTTCGCCCGCGAGGTTTTGGCCGAGGGGCTCGGCGTGACCCATGTCGCGGTGGGCGGAGATTTCCGCTTCGGCAAGGGGCGCGAGGGCGACGCCGCGATGCTGGTCGAGCTGGGCCGGACCTACGGGTTCGAAGTCACGATCGCGCCGCTTCTGCATGTCGAGGGGGTCGAGGCGTCGTCGACGGCCATTCGTGCCGCTCTCGCCGAGGGCCGTCCGGAGGATGCCGCGAAGATGCTGGGCCACTTGCACCGCATCGACGGCGCGGTGCTGCACGGCGACAAGCGCGGGCGCGACCTTGGTTATCCGACCGCGAATATGTCGGTGGCGGGGCTGCACCTGCCGAAACTCGGTGTCTATGCGGTGAAGTTCGACGTGCTGACCGGCCCGCATCAAGGCAATTACCTTGGTGCTGCGAGCCTCGGCGTTCGCCCGATGTTTGGTGAGAACACCCCCAATCTCGAGACCTTTATTTTCGACTTCAAAGGCGACCTCTATGGCGAACATGTCTCGGTCGCGCTGGTTGAATATCTGCGCCCCGAGATGAAGTTCGACAGCCTCGCCGCGCTGGTGGCGCAGATGGATGCCGATTGCGCGAAGGCGCGGGAGATCTTGGCGGAGTAGGGGCGAGGGCTGCCATTCGAGCGATCCGCCTTGGGCGACCAGCTCCGGTGCACGCACGAATGTCGCCCGGATGTGACGCCATAAAGCGCAGACCACGCAACGCGCGAACGCCCTCCCCAGGTCGGGCGCGGCCCTCCCCGCCATGATCAAATCGCAGATCCGCTCACGATCCGCCGATCCCCCCTTTCCATTTCGCCGCCGCTGCCCCATTTTCCGCGCCATGACCAAACTGCGCCCCGAATTCTGGAAGCTGCCGCTGAAAAAGCTCACCACCCCCGAATGGGAGGCGCTGTGCGACGGCTGCGGCAAATGCTGCCTGAACAAGCTCGAATACGAGGATACGGGCGAGGTGGTCTTCACCCGCGTCGCCTGCCGGCTGCTCGATGGCGAGACCTGCCGCTGCACGCAATATGACATTCGCCACCAATTTGTCCCCGAATGCGTGACGCTGACCCCGAAGTCGATCAACAAGATCGCCTATTGGATGCCCGCGACCTGCGCTTATCGGCTGCGCTTCGAGGGCGAGGACCTGCCCGAGTGGCACTACCTGATCTCGGGCTCGCGCGAGAGCGTCCACGAGGCAGGCGAGAGCGTGCGCGGCTGGACCGTGCCCGAATTCGAGGTGCCCGAAGACGAATGGGACCAATACACGATCGAGGACCTCTCATGAATTTTGCCTCCGACAACACTTCCGGCGCGCATCCCGCCATTCTCGAAGGGCTCGCCGCCGCCAATGCGGGCCATGTCCATTCCTACGGCGCGGACCCGATCACGGAAGGCGTGCAGGCCAAGATCCGCGAGATTTTCGAGGCCCCCGAAGCGCGCGTCTATCTGGTGGCGACCGGAACTGCGGCGAATGCGCTGTCCTGTGCGGTGCTGACCCAGCCCTGGGGCGCGATCTTCTGCCATCGCAACGCCCATATCGAGGAAGACGAATGCGGCGCGCCCGAGTTCTACACGAACGGATCGAAGCTGGTTCTGGTCGACGGGCCGGATGCGAAGATGGACCCGGATCTGCTGGCCCGCACCATCGCGCATACGGGCCGGGGCGGCATCCACAATGTCCAGCGCGGCATGGTCTCGATCACCAACTCCACCGAGGCCGGCGCCGTCTATTCGCCCGCCGAGGTCGCGGCGCTGACGGATGTCGCGCGGCGTTTCCACCTGCCGGTGCATATGGACGGGGCGCGCTTTGCCAATGCGCTGGTCGCCGCCGGCTGCACGCCTGCCGAGATGACGTGGAAAGCGGGCGTCGATGTGCTCAGCTTCGGCGGCACTAAGAACGGCTGCATGGGCGTCGAGGCGGTGGTGATTTTTGACCCCAAACGCGCCTGGGAATTCGAGCTGCGCCGTAAGCGCGGCGGGCATCTGTTTTCCAAACACCGCTTCCTCGCGGCGCAGATGCAGGCTTATCTGGCCGATGATCTTTGGTTGAAGACCGCGCGCCATGCCAATGAAATGGCTCGGAAACTCTCGGAAGGGATCAGCAAGGTCGAGGGCGCGAAACTGATCCACCCCACCGATGCCAACGCGGTCTTCGCGAGCTTCCCGCGCGGGGCGCATAAGCGCGCGAACGAGGCCGGGGCCTATTATTACCTCTGGCCCTTCGATCAATCGCTGGACGGTCCCGAAGACGAACCACTGGCCGCACGTCTGGTCTGTTCCTGGGCGACGACGCCCGAGGAAATCGACGCGTTCCTCGGCCATCTCGCCTGATCTCAGCGCCCGGGAAGGTCGCGAAAAGCGATCTTCTCGGGCGGCCCATCCCATTCCGGATGCTCCGCCTGTGCGGCCTTCAGCGCTGCGCGGAACCGCCGGATCGCCCCGAGCCCGGGAATGCGCGGGATATGCGCCAGCTCCCAATGGATGCCGTTGATCGGATCGTCGAAGAACACCGCGTAATAGCCCGGCGCATAGACGGAATATTCCTGCGGGGCATCCGTGACCGACAATCCGCGCGGGATCAGGAAGTCGCGGTGAAACGCATCCACCTCGGCGCGCGATTTCGCCCAGAGCGCGATGTGATGAAGGCCCACCGCGCGTGCCTCGTGATCCAGCTTCTCGCCCGAGCGCGCGGGCTGGATGCCGATATAGGAATGCGGCATCGGGAAACGGGCCATGTAATAGGTCGAGCGATAGCCGATATCGAGCGTCCAGAAACTCTTGTAACCAAGCCAACCGAACATCGCGTCATAGAAGGCGATGGAAGTCTCGTAATCGAGCACCGAGACCTCGACGCGATTGAGCCCGCGCCAGCGCATCGGCACCCTCCTTGCTTTCCCTGATAGATAACCGCGCTAGATCAACTCTCAATGACCTGTCACGCAAACGAGACCTGGCTAGAGAGTACGCGCATGCACGAAGCTTCTTGGGGTTTCGGGCCGGGGGCCGGAAAATCGCCCCAATTGGGTCACGCCCGCGTCCCCTTCGCGCGTAAGGCTGTGACCATGATGATGCGTCTCGCCAACCCTTTCGTGCTGCCCGCCGTCGGCTCGCTCCCGGCTCTGTCGCGGCGCGTTCTGGCGCTTGCGGCGATGGCAGGGCTCTCGGGCTGTCTTTTCTATAGCCATATCGCGCTGGATATCGGAGCGATGCCGCTCTGGCTGTTTGCGGGTTGTCTTTATGCGCTTGGCGTCGGTCTTAGCGCGGCGGTCATCTTGGCTTTCCTGCCGGGGCTGAGCCGGTTCATCGCTTTCACCGCCCTGTCGCGTCTGGGGCTCGCGCTCGTGGCCGCGCAGATCCCGGCGGTGGCGTCCTTGCTGATCAGCACGCCCGCGCTCAACGCGACGCTCGTGGTTGGTTTTGCGTTGGGTCTGCAGCAGATCGCGCGGGTCCAGCCGCAACTCGCACGCGGCGTGCAGCGGTTTGCCCTGACCTGAACACTCAAATGTTCGAAACAGGGTAGGGCGGCTGCCACGGGATCGCGGCCCCGGCTTGCGCGACCGTGTCGCGTGGGATCTCGAAAAGCACCAGATGGCTCAACTCGGGCCGCGAACGCGAGGCGTAGATCAGCCCCTGCGCCCCGTCCGATCGCGCGCGATCCGAGAAGACCCAGGTCGGCGAGGGCGCGCCCGCCTTGCGCCCGCCCTGCCAAACGACCGAGGCCGCAGCCTGATCAGGCGTGCCGCGCAGATCGACCATCCGCGCGGTGTCTATCCGTAGGGGAACGATCACGCGGGGCGGATCGGCTGCGCGCACATACCGCCGAAGCGCCACAGCCGCGCCCTCCGCACTCAGCGAGGCATAAAGCGCCGCCTGCCCGGAATGATGAAACCGGCCCTCCGGGTGGCGGGCCGGTTCAAGCGCATCCTCGGCGCGGTCGGCGAAGAGGATCCGCCAGACCGTGCCGTGAAAAGGGATCACTCGGCTTCGCCCTGCTCGGCCAGCCAGCGTTCGGCATCGAGCGCGGCCATGCAGCCCATGCCCGCAGAGGTGACCGCCTGACGATAGGTGTGATCGGTCAGATCACCGGCCGCGAAGATCCCGGGCACCGAGGTCCGGGTCGAGCCCGGCTCCACCCAGACATAGCCGCCCTGCTGCATCTTGAGCGTGTCCTTCACCAGCTCCGACGAGGGCGCGTGGCCGATCGCGACGAAGAAGCCGTCGCACGGGATGACCTTCTCGGTCCCGTCCACGGTCGATTTCACCCGCACGCCGGTCACGCCCAGCGGTGCTTCGGTGCCGAGGATCTCCTCGACCGTGTGGTTCCACTCGATCTCGACCTTGGGGTTCTTGAACAGACGGTCTTGCAGGATCTTCTCCGAACGCAGGCTGTCGCGGCGATGCACCAGCGTCACCTTCGAGGCGAAATTGGTCAGGAACAGCGCCTCTTCCACGGCGGTGTTGCCGCCGCCGATCACCACGACCTCCTTGCCGCGATAGAAGAACCCGTCGCAGGTGGCACAGGCCGAGACGCCGAAGCCCTTGAACTTCTCTTCCGAGGGAATGCCGAGCCATTTCGCCTGCGCACCCGTCGCGAGGATCACCGCCGAGGCCTCGTAGGTGGTGCCCGAATCGCCCTTGGCGATGAAGGGGCGCTTGGAGGTGTCGAGATCGGTAATCATGTCCATGATGATCTCGGCGCCCATCGCACGAGCGTGCTCTTCCATCTTCACCATCAGGTCGGGGCCCTGGATCTCGCTCTCGCCGGGCCAGTTCTCAACCTCGGTAGTGATCGTCAGCTGGCCACCCGGCTGCATACCCTGCACCAGAACCGGCTCGAGCATGGCGCGCGAGGCATAGACGGCGGCCGTGTAGCCCGCGGGGCCGGAGCCGATGATCAGAACCTTGGTTTTCTTCGTCTCGGACATGCCCGCCTCCTTTGAAATCTGCCAGTCGGATATAATCGGCGCGCGCCGCGGCGAAAAGCCCCCGCTTGCTGCGGCGAATTGCTCTTGCGGCATCTGGCGCGAAATATTATTGCGCAACCTGACGCCCGCAGGTAAGTTCCGCAGCAAGTCACGAAGGAAAGTTTCAAATGCCCACCTCCCGGCTCGACGACATCGACCGCAAGATCCTCGCCGAATTGCAGGCCGATGGTCGGATGACCAATGTCGAGCTGGCCAAGCGTGTGGGCATTTCGGCCCCGCCCTGCCTGCGCCGCGTGCGCACGCTGGAGGAGGCAGGCTATATCCGTGGCTACCATGCCGATGTGAATCCGCGCGAACTGGGCTTCGAGGTCCAGGTCTTCGCGATGGTGCGCCTCCATTCCCAGGCCGAGTCGGACCTCTCTGCCTTCGAAGCGCGCTGCCGCGACTGGCCGCTCGTGCGTGAATGCCACATGCTCAATGGCGAGATCGATTTCGTGCTGAAATGCGTGGCGCCGGACCTGTCGAGCTTCCAGAGCTTCCTTACCGGCGAGCTGACCGCGGCAGACAACGTCGCGAGCGTCAAGACGAGCCTCGTGATCCGCTGCGCGAAGGACGATCCCGGCGTTCCCTTCGACGTGCTCGAAGAGCGTATCTCCAAACTCGCCTGAGGCTCTTTCCAGGTTAGACCCGTTGCCGGAGGGGCGCCGCCCCTCCCTTCGCTATGCGAATTCCCTCCCCGGGATATTTCAAGCAGTTGGAGCCAGAGGGCTCTCTTTTTCCAACTGCGTCAAATATCCCGGGGGTGAGGGCGAAGCCCGAGGGGGCAGCGCCCCCAATTTTCCGGATATATCTCGCTCTCAGCGTGTCTCTTTCGGGCGCATCACCAGCCAGATCAGCGCGGCGCCCGCGAGCGTCAGGAAGGGTAGCATCGCGAGGTTGACGGCCTGCCAGCCTGCCTGCGCATTGCCGCCCTGAGCGCAGTTCATCAGTCCGCCCGACGATAGCGAGGCGAGGAAGACGCCGCCGAAGACGACGAAATCGTTCATCCCCTGTACATGGCCGCGCTCGGAGGGTTCATGAGCCGAGGCGAGCATTGCGGTCGAGCCGATGAAGCCGAAATTCCATCCCAGACCAAGCAGGACCAGGGCGAGGTAGAATTTCTCGAGATCGACCCCGGTCAGCGCCACGGCCCCCGAGGCCGCGAGGATCACGAGGCCGGTGCCCACGATCATCTCCTTGCCAAAGCGCGCGATCAGGTGGCCGGTGAAGAAGCTCGGCAGATACATCGCGAGCACGTGGGCCGAAACGATATTGGCCGCATCCCCTTCTTCGAACCCGCAGCCCACGACCGCAAGCGGTGTCGAGGTCATCACCAGATTCATCAGTGCGTAGGAGACCATGCCGCAGATCATCGCAACCACGATCACCGGGTCTTTGAGCAGCTCGCGCCGTGTGCGGCCCTCGTGATGTTCGTGCTTCTTGCGCCGCCCCGGAGCGGGAATATCGAGGAAGGCGAAAAGAAATGGGCCCATCGCGTTGATTGCGATGATCACCAGATAGGTCGCCATGAAGGGCACGAGCATCGCTTGGCTCGTGACCTTCACCAGTTGTGGGCCGATGATGGCCGCGACGAGCCCGCCTGCCAGCACATAGGAGATCGCCTTGGCCTGAAACTCGGGGCGCGCGGTGTCGGTCGCGGCGAAACGGTAGAAGCCCTGGGCCGACATGTAGACGCCGGTCAGGAAAGAGCCGCCCATGAAGATCCAGAAGGAACCGATATAGAGCGCGTAGGCCGCGACCGCCGCCCCCGTCGCGCCGGCGGCGTTGGACAGAATAAACCCCGCGCGGCGTCCGTAAGCGCTCATGAATTCCGACATCGGCTGTGCGGAGAGCACCGATCCCAGCACGATCAGCGACAGCGGCAGCGTCGCGAAACAGGGATTCGGCGCGAGCATCTGGCCTGCCAATCCCCCAACGGTGAAAATCATCGGCATCTGCGCGCCGAGAAGGGCCTGGGCGAGCACGAGGACGATGGTGTTGCGCTTCTCGCGCGGGAAATCCTGGGGGGAGGTAATATCGCTCATAACCGCTTGCTATCCTGCACGAAGAGGGCTGGCAAGCGCGCGCGTGATGGGGCAGGGTGGCGGCCATGGTCGGACGCATCATCACCTGCGAGGCGGATATCGAAGAGGGCACCGCGTGGCTCTGTCGCGCCGAGCCGCGTTTCGCCGAAGTTTGCGAGATGACGGGCCCGTGGCCCCTGCGGCGGCGCGAGGATGGGTTTGCCGCCCTGCGCGATGCGATCATCGGCCAGCAGGTCTCGGTCGCGGCGGCCAATTCGATCCGGGGCAAGGTGCTCGATGCGGGATTCGCAGAGCCGGCCGCGATCGCAAGCGCGACCGAGGAGAATTTGCGCGCCTGCGGGCTCTCGCGCCAGAAAGTGCGCTATCTTCAGGCTCTGGCGGGATCAGGTGTCGATTTCGAGGGGCTGCGCAGCCTGCCCGACGAGGAGGTGATCGCGCAATTGCTGCCGATCCCCGGCATCGGGCGCTGGACCGTTGAGATGTATCTGATCTTTGCTCTGGGCCGGGCGGATGTCTTCGCGGTCGACGATCTGGCGCTGGCCGAGGGGGCAAGGTTGCTCTTCGATCTGCCCGAGCGGCCGAAACGCAAGCAATTCAATGAACTTTCCGCCGCCTGGTCGCCCTGGCGCGCGGTTGCGGCGCGCGGGCTCTGGGCCTATTACGCCGCGTGCAAGAGACGTGAAGGAGTGGCGCCATGACGCGCAAGCTGGAAGCCGGTCGCAAGGGGCCGCAATCGGGGCAGGTGAAATCGGCAGTGGTCTTCCTGCACGGCTATGGCGCGGACGGGGCGGACCTGCTGGGCCTTGCCGATCCGCTGGGGCCGCATCTGCCCGATACGCTTTTCGTTGCGCCCGACGCGCCCGAGCCCTGCCGCGCAGCGCCTTATGGCCGGCAATGGTTCCCGATCCCTTGGCTCGACAACTCGACCGAGGCGGAATCGCTTGAGGGCATGCGCGCGGCGGCTGCGGATCTCAACGCCTTTCTCGACGGGTTGCTCGAAGAGCAGGGGCTGAGGCCGGCGCAACTCGCGGTGATCGGCTTTTCGCAAGGCACGATGATGGCGCTCGAGGTGCTGCCGCGCCGGGAGGAGGCCGTGGCGGGGCTCGTGGCGTTCTCTGGCCGCTTGCTGCGTCCCGAGGCGCTGGGCCCGGAAGCGGTGAGCAAGCCGCCGGTTCTGCTGGTGCATGGCGATCAGGATCCGGTCGTGCCCTTCTCGGATATGGGCAAGGCGGGCGATGCGCTCGTCTCGGCGGGCTTTGACACCTATGCGCATGTGATGAAAGGCACCGGCCACGGGATCGCGCCGGACGGCTTGTCCGTGGCGCTTGCCTTCCTGAGCGACAAGCTGCCTGGCTGATCCGTCACGTCCCTGTCATGGCCGCCTGCTAATCCGTGCTGCAAAGCAGCAATTCGCGACATCAAGAGGCTTGCCAGATCGCGAACGCCATATATAGTTATTGGTAAGGCAGGGGCGGACCCCGCCCCTGGGCCGCGGCAGGCGACAGGGCGAGGACGGAGTCACCCATGCTGGATGAGTGCGACAGGATTGATTTTCGAACGCAGTTTACCCGCGAGCCGGCGGCGCTGAGACGGCACCCTGCGCTTGTGCTCAACGCGGATTTCCGACCGCTTTCCTACTACCCACTGTCGCTGTGGCCATGGCAGGAGGCGATCAAGGCGGTCTTCCTCGACAGGGTCACGATACTGGCCGAATACGACGAGGTGGTGCGCAGTCAGCGCGAGGCCTTCAAGATCCCCTCGGTCGTCGTCCTCAAAGAATATGTCCGACCCCAGAAGCGCGTGGCATTCACGCGCTTCAATCTTTTTCTGAGGGACGAATTCAAGTGCCAGTATTGCGGAAAGAAGGGCGATCTGACGTTCGATCATGTCGTTCCGCGCTCGCGTGGGGGGATCACCAGCTGGGAAAATGTCGTTGCGGCCTGCGCGCCGTGCAATCTCAGGAAGGCGAACAAGCCGCTTGAGCATTCGGGACTGAGGCTGCTCAAGCCCGCCCGCCAGCCGCAACCCGAGGACATGCTGCGCATCGGGCGCCGCTTCCCGCCGGGCTACCTGCATGAGAGCTGGATGGATTTCCTCTACTGGGATACCGAGCTCGAAGCCTGATCCTGTCCACCCCCGGTCGCTCATGTCGCAGGCGGGCGATTTGTCTGGCGCAACGCGCCCCGTGCGCTTATGGCTTTGGGCCATGACCGACACCCTGCCTCCGTGCCCCGAATGCGCCTCCGAATTCACCTATCAGGTCGATGCCCTGCTCATCTGCCCGGAATGCGGCCATGAGTGGTCGCCCGGCGCCGAGGCAGAGTCGGAGGCCGTGGTGCGCGACGCGGTCGGCAATGTACTCGCCGATGGCGACACCGTCACCGTGATCAAGGATCTCAAGGTGAAGGGATCGTCCTCGGTCGTGAAGGTCGGCACCAAGGTGCGCGGCATCCGGCTCGTCGAGGGGGATCACGACATCGACTGCAAGATCCCCGGCATCGGTCCGATGGGGCTCAAGTCGCAATTCGTGAAGAAGGTCTCGGACTGATCCGGGCGCGGTAGCGCGGTCATCGCCGCCGCGCGACCCAAGTGCCCTTGCAGCCGCCGATCGAGTCGTAATTACCGACGATCCGTCCCTTCTCGAGATGGCCTTTGAGCGAGCCGACCTTGCGGCCGCGATAGAAGAAATTCCCCTCGATACGGTCTTTGCCCACGACCCGGCCAGCAATGCTGTAGGACGCGCCGTAACGGTTCGTGGCCTCGCCCGAAAGCCTGCCATTCGCGATGCGCATGCCGCCATAGCCCTTTGTGCAGGCGCGATACATCTGCGCGATGCTTGGGAAGGGGGTGTAGGTGCCGAGCCAAGCGCCATCAAGCTTGCTGGGATGCCCACCGCCGCGTGGCGGTTCGGGCACGCAAGCTACGAGTGCAAGGAGCGCGGCCCCTGCAAAAGCCGCCCGCCGAGAGATCTTTCCGATGCCGTGTCTTGCCATCTCATCCTCCCTTGTCCGCCGCCGATGCCGCTTGCGTCATTCGATACCGATGCTGAGGGTGAAGCGCGCCGCCGTGTTCGAGATGTTGTAGACGGTCACGCGGTTCTCGCCGTTCATCCAGAGCTGGCCGCGATAGGATCGTCCGCCCCCGCGGCTCTCGTAGAGCAACTGGCCGTCGGGGGTGAAAATGTTGAAATGCAGACCCGGCGTGTCGGCATCCAGTCGCGCGGTGAGGAACTGATCGGCCCGCGCACCGAGCCGGTAATTGATCGCTTCTCCGGGTGCGAGGGTCGATGTCAGCATCGCGCCGCTCGTGCCGGGGGCAAAACGGACCTCCTGGTCGCGCGTCTCAGGTTCCGACACGCGCGGCGCCGGGGCGGAGCCTTCGCGCAGAAAACGCCCCGCGACCCATCCGGTCAGGTCGCCCTCGGTCGCCGCGACCTTGCACCAGCGCTGGCCCCCGGCCATGCGGCAGCCCATGTTGCGCAGGATCGCGCCTTCGGGGAAACGTCCGATGATCTCGTTGCCGGTGGATGGGCCTGCACGCAGGTTCAGCGGATCGTTGATATCACCAGTGTGGACCTCCCAGTAATCCGGTCCGCCTTGCAGCCCGTCGGCATAATCGCCCTGAACGATCGGGCCTGCCTGCCCGGTGATCCCGACCCGGATCTCGTAGTTCGCGACTTCGTCGCGCCGCGCCGCCGAGCGCATCATGTAGACCGAGACCTTGTAGACGCCGGATGCGGGCAGCGTGCCAGTGTAGTGATTTAACTCGGGCGTGAACTGGCTGTTCATGATCGCCTGATCTCCGGGCCCGCTTCCGGGGCCGTAGAGGTTGAAATAGGTCGCTGTGTGTCTCGTCGACAGCTTGATGTCGATGCTTTGCCCGGCCTCGGCGCCGATCGTATAGATCACGCTGTCATAGCCCTTGATACGATCCTTGAGCACCGCATGATCCGCCCCGGCCGCGAAATGCACCGGCACCTCGCGCATCTCTTCCGCAAAGGAGGGGGAAATGCCGGTTAGGATGAGGCACATGATGTAACTTGCGACAAGACGCATCGTTTCGCTCCCTTCGATCAGCTCCCTTTCGTTGAGGTTATCACGAAAAGGAGAGGCGCAGGGGAGATTTGTGGTCAGGCCGATCCCGGAAGCTTGCTGCCAAAATAGCGGCGCAAGTCGCGCATCGACGCAAATTGGATCGCTATGAGGCCGATCGCGATCAGATATCCCGCCGCCATGAAGGGCCAACCCGACAGCGGCAGGTAGTGTATTGCCGCCACCGTGATGGCGGCCAGGCAGGTGGTAAGGATCGAGGCAATCATAGGTGGGAGTTGCATGACCTTCCGCAAACGCACCAGCGAGAGGCTTATCCCCGCAACCTCGCCGAGCACGCCGAGCCAGATCACGGCGTGGAAGGATCCGGTCTGGGTGAGCACCAGGTAGCTTATGGGAAGAAGGGCGACGCGCGGGAGGCTGCCCCACAGGCCATTGCTCGTTTCGCCCACCGATAGGGCGGCAATGCTGGGGGCGGTTCGGATGCCATAGGCCGCACTGAAGGCGGCGAAGGGCACGAGCAATGGGATCAGCGCTGCATAGTCCTGCCCCAGAAGTCCGAGAACGAGCGGCTTGCCGAAGAGCAACGTGCCCAGCAAGAGCAGGCCCCCCGCGAACATCGCGGCTTCAATGCTGGCAAGGAAGAGATGGCGATGCGTCTCCGTTTCCCCCATCGCATGCGTCGCTGAGAGCTTGGGCAGGAAGAAGTTTCGCACCGAGTTTGCAGCGATCAGGGCTGGCGTCAGGGTGAGCGCCGTACCCATCGCGAAAATCGCCAGCGCTTCCATTCCCGAAACACGTCCGACGATGATCTTGTCGCCTTGGAAAACGAGGTAGATCAGCACCGCATTGGCGAGCAGGGGGCCGCCGAACCGCAGGCTTTCGCGCATCACTTGCGGGTTCAGGGCAAGCCGATAGGGGCGCTCGGAAAGTACATGGGAAACCAAGACACCGAAACCGGCCATCAGGATGTGGGCCCAGAGCGCCACGCGCCAATCCCCGAACATCATCATCAACGGCCAGACGGCAAGCAGGGCTCCGAGCGCGGAGAGCGTGCCGGTCAGCAACATCGGTCGGTATCGCCCGCTGCGTTGGAAACGGTGGATGTCGAAATGCTGAAGAGCGGTAAGAAACGGCACGAGGGCCAGCCAGCGATAGGCCGGAGCCGCTTCCGGAATGTCGAGAAAATTCGCAATGGGACCGGCCGCCGCCACGAGCAGCAGCGCCCCGACGAGGCCCCGCAACACTTGAAAGCCTTGTAGCGTCGCCTGAAATTCCGGATCGTCACCGCGTTTCGACTGCACGATCTGCTGATGCAATTCGAGCGTCGACGCCATTTCGATGATGCCCATGATCATGGCGAAGGTTGCTGCAACGCCATAATCGGCGACGGGAATGAGCCGTGCGATGACGAGATTGCGCCCAAAGAGCAACGCCGATTTGGCAGCGTTCCCGGATAGGATCAGAATGGCGGTGCGAAGCATGCTCGGTCCGGCAAGGCGCGGCGCGAAGCCGTGCGGATTTCGACGCACTATCTCGTCCGGCGGCGGTTTCGGTCAACCCGCCTCTGCGCCCTGTTGCAGGACCGCCACGGCCCAGAGCCCCCATAGACTTGTCAGCCCCGAGCCTTTGCTGTTCAACTGCTGCGCAAAACGAGAATGATCGAGCAGGGTTTTCTAAGTGGTGTATTCGAACCGCATCAGAACGCGTTCTTTTGACGTCAGGCTCGGGAACGGGGCTGCTTGCTATGGCTGACGCCGCCGTCATCATCCCACATTACAACGATGTCGAGCGGTTGATCCGCTGCCTCGACACGCTCACGCCGCAGCTCGATGCGCGAGTGGAGCTGCTGGTTGTGGACAATAACTCCACCGTCGATCTGGCCTCGATCCGTGCTGCGTACCCGGATTTGCGCATCGTGACCGAGGTGAAGAAAGGTGCAGCCGAGGCGCGCAATCGCGGCGTGGCGGAAACGACCGCGCCGCGGCTCTTCTTCATCGACAGCGATTGCGTGGCCGATCCCGACTGGATCGCGACGGCCTTCGCCGTGGCCGACCGGGGCGATCTGGTGGGCGGGCATGTCTTCGTCTTTGATGAAACCGCGCCGCCGCGTTCGGGCGCGGAAGCATTCGAGACCGTCTTCGCCTTCGATTTCCGTCGTTATATCGAGGAGAAGGGGTTTTCCGGCACCGGCAATCTCGTCACGCGGCGCGATGTCTACGAGGCGACGGGGCCGTTCATCGCAGGGCTCTCCGAGGATCTCGATTGGTGCCGCCGCGCGACCGCGAAAGGGTATCGCCTCGTCTATGCCGAGGAGCTGCGCGTCGGCCATCCCTCACGGCAGGACTGGGCGGCACTGAGCCGGAAATGGCGCCGGCTCACCGAAGAAGGTTTCGGCGTGAATGGCGTGGGCGCGATGGACCGGCTGCGCTGGGCGGGCAAGGCGCTTTTGATGCCGGCCTCGATCCTCGCCCATATCCCCAAGGTGCTGGGGCATCCGGGGCTGAACGGAGCGGGAGAGCGGATGCGGGCCTTGGGAACCTTGGCGCGGCTGCGGCTCGCACGAATGGGCTGGATGCTGCGACAGGCGCTCTTCGGATCACTGTAGCGGCGCAAGGGCCACAATCAGGGCGTGTCTTGCGTGAGGGGTTGAAAATCCTTGCCCGAACACGGTTTCAGGCCCTATTTTTGACGCAAGATAAGGTTAGAGCGACGTCAACAAAGTCGCCAAGACAGGCAGGCAGCGATGGAGCAGATCGCGACAGCACGAGGGCATTTCGCCCGTGCCTTTGGGTGCGGGCTGTTCGGCTGTGCGATTTCTATGGTGCTGGCAGGTCCCGTTTTCGCGAAAGACTGGAAGGTCGGTTCGCCGCAGGAATTGACCGATGCGCTTGCCCGTATCGCGCCCGGAGATGTGGTCGAGATTGCGCCGGGGAGTTACCCAGCGCTGACAGTTTACAAGAAGTCTGGCGAGGCTGATGCGCCGATCGTGATCCGCTCTGCCGATCCGGAGGCCCCGGCCAGGATCGGAACGATGGATTTGCGCGAGGTCAGCCATCTCGTGCTCGAAAATCTTGATTTCGATTACGTCTATACGCTCGGCGATGCCGCCAATTTGCGCCCGTTTCAGGTCTTCACCACGCGTGATCTGACGATCCGCGACAGCCTTTTCGATGGCGATGTCGCACCTCCCGATCCCGCCCAGCCCGAGCTTGGCCCCTTGCCGACGGGGTTCGGGCTGGCGCTGCGCTCTTCGACCGATATCACGCTCGCGCGCAACGAGTTCCGCACCTTCTATCGCGGAGCGATCATCAGCGACTGTACCGATCTCACAGTCGAAGATAACGATATCCACGCGATGCGGATGGACGGGCTCAATTTCGCGCAAGTCGAACGGCTGCGGATCGCGGGCAATCATATCCACGATTTTCGCCGCGCGCTCGGATCGGGCGATCATGCCGACATGATCCAGTTCTGGACCGCCGGGACCGAGCGTCCGAGCCGCGACGTCGTGATCGAGGGCAATGTTCTGAACTCGGGGTTGGGTGGGTTCACCCAGTCGATCCTGATGCGAAACGAGTTGGTCGATCGCGGTGAGGCGGGCGATGAGATGTTTTACCGCAACATCGAGATCCGCGATAACGTCATCATCAATGCGCATGTGCACGGGATCACCGTGGGTCAAGCCGATGGAGTGGCGATCGAGAACAACACGCTGATCCACAATGTGTTTTCCGAAGGCGAAAAACGTGATCCGGCGCTTTGGATTCCTCAGATCCGAGTGGCGAAAAATTCGCGCGACGTAACGATCGCGCGCAACGCGGTCGGCGAGATCTCGGGACCGATCGGCCAGCCCGACTGGCGTGTGAGCGGCAATCTCCTGATCCAGGATCAACGCCCCGGGCAGCCCGATTATTATGATGCGCTTTTCGTTTCCGCGCGCACGGGGCTTCCGACCGACCTCGGAAACTTTGCCTATTTGCCGGGCGGCGCGCTCGCGAACGCTGGTGTCGGGGCACCGATGCTCGACACACTTTCTGAAACTCCGGCGCTTCAGCCTGTTGTGCGTGTCAGCAAGTCGCGTGACGCGGAGAGGGAACTTCTTTTCGATGCAAGCAAGACGATCCTGCCGGATGGGGTGACGCCCGACGAGGTCACGTTCGATTGGCACATCGGCGATGAGGGCAAGCTCGAAGGAGAGGATGTCCCGGTGCGCTTCGCGCGTCCGGGAAATTACGAAGTGACGCTCACGGCGACGCTTCCGGATGGGCGGAAGGCACGCAGCGAAAACCGGGTCGTGGTCAGCGACAGCCGCGTGTTGCGATATGACCCCCAGATCGGACGTATCATCTCTTATGTGGGCCGCGAGCCCGAACCTCTTGCGACGCTTCCAATCAGTCCGGGCGCGCTTGAGTTTGGGCTTGGAGGAGGGTCGATCGAGGTTCCCGCGGAATTGATTGCTCCGTTTTTCGGCGCCGATGGCTTCACGATCAGGTTCAGCCTGCGTGCGATGGGGGATTTCAAATCGGCTGGCGAGCTCTTGAGAATTCATCAGTCCCTCGTCGTCACCGTCAGCGGCCGTGGTACGCTCACCGTGGAATTCTGGCCGGGGAACGGTCAGAGACTTTTCCTGAGAACGAAACGCCTTCCTCTCTTCGACGGGGACTGGCATGAAATCACGCTGCGCTACTCCTCTACCGAAAAGCGTTTTGAGGTCTTGGCCGGCGAGGATGTGATTGGTGAGGGCACGGTTTCGGGCCGCGTCAGACCGCTTGAATACTGGGGGCTGGCGCTCGGGAATCCGTTTGGCCAGGGCAAAAGCTTCCATGGCGAATTGCGCGCGCTGGAGCTTGACGCGACCGGATCAGCGGTGATGGGAGCAGCCCACTGATGCGTGCGGGCGTGATCAGCCCCGAGCGTCATCGGCAGTTCGAACGCCGCGGATCAAAGGCGAAATCCGGCGACCCGTTGCCAGATGCGGACCTGTTCAAAGCGAAACTGCCTAAGCCGGTCTTCATCATGATGCTGGCAATCCTCGTCCCGGTTGCCTTCCACCTCGGGCCTCTTGCATTGACCGGAGTCCGTTTGGTTCTCCTCGTGGCGGTCCTGCCGTTGCTGTATCGGCTCTTCACGGGCCAGTATGGAAGAATGCTGTTGATCGACTGGCTGTTCATCGCGCATTTCCTGTGGGCGGCGCTCGCCCTCGCGGTGAACAACCCAGATCGCGTCATCCAGCAGGCGGGCTCGGTCGGTATCGAGTTTCTTGGCGGTTACATGATGGGGCGGGCCTATATCCGGACCCGCGAGGATTTCGCAGCTCTTGCCAAGGCCCTGGTCTGGTCCGTGGTGTTTCTTCTGCCTTTTGCCCTCGTCGAGGCAAAAACGGGCACCCCGCCGCTCGCGATGTTGATCAATAAACTGCCGGGGCTTTCCTCTATCACGCTCGTCTATGCGGAGCCGAGGCTTGGCCTCGAGAGAGTGCAGGGATCCTTCAATCACCCAATCCTCTTCGGGCTCTACGTGTCGGTCAGCTTTCCGTTCGCTTTCGTCGCGTTCAAGGGGATCCGGTCGCGCTTATGGCGGGTCGTCATGGCCGGTATCGTCCTCTTCACGGGAGCTTTGGCGCTTTCGTCTGGGGCGCTGTTGGCTCTTCTTCTCCAGATCGGTCTGATTGCATGGTACCAGACCTTCAAGGGGATAGAATGGCGGTGGTGGCTTCTGATTGGCCTGTTCGCCCTGAGCTATGTGGCGATCGATCTCCTCTCGAACCGGACGCCGATCAGGGTTTTCATGTCCTATGCCACTTTTTCGGCCCATACGGCCTATTGGCGTATGCTCATTTTCGAATGGGGAATGCACAATGTCTGGTCCAATCCAATCTTCGGGATTGGTTTGAACGACTGGGTGAGGCCTGCCTGGATGCACACGCCCAGCGTCGATAATTTCTGGCTGCTCACGACGATGCGATACGGCATTCCGGGGTTTCTGTTGCTGGCAACGGGCTACGGGCTTGGACTTGCTCAGATCATGAGGCGCGATTTCTCTCAGGATCCACGCCTGCTCGTGTTCCGCCGGGCGTGGGTTTTCACCTTTGTCGGTCTCTCCTTTACGCTCTGCACCGTGCATGTCTGGGACTCGGTCTATGCCTTCGTGTTCTTCATGTTCGGGGCCGGACTTTGGATGATCGACACGAAGCCGAGCGCACAGGCGAAAGCACCGCGCCCTTCTCGAGACGCGAGCACCGGGAGCTTGGGTGCCGCCTATTCGCGCTTCGGGCAGAGCAGGAAGCGGGACGCATGACGATCGGCAAGTTGCGCGTTCTGATGATCGCGCCGCAAGTTTCTCGAGAAGCGACGGGCGAAGCTTTCGTCGCGTTCAAGTGGGCGCAAGCACTGAGCTCTCGCGTCGAGCTCACGGTTGCCTGTCTTGACAGTCCGGGCCACACACCGCTGAACGAGCAGCTTCCGCAGGCGCGTGTGATCAGCTGGCCTGCACCGCGCCTCTTCGATCGCGCACCGCGATTGCGGGCGATGCTCAAGCCTGAATGGCCTTTCTTTTCGGCCAAGCTGCGGCGTTGGCTGCGCGATCACTCGAGTGAGTTCGATATCGCGCACCAGATCATGCCGCAGGCGATGCGCTATGCGACGCCGCTTCGTGGACAAACTCTGCCTTATGTCATCGGACCCCTCGGTGGCGCGCTTTCGACGCCGCCCGGTTTCAAGGCAGAAATGGGCAAGGCAAAATGGT
The DNA here is from genome assembly GCF_000714535.1 of Thioclava pacifica DSM 10166. Lineage (GTDB taxonomy): Bacteria > Pseudomonadota > Alphaproteobacteria > Rhodobacterales > Rhodobacteraceae > Thioclava > Thioclava pacifica. The sequence continues at coordinate 178,567 of NZ_AUND01000038.1, forward strand.
ACACGCGGCTGCGTGCCCTTGATCATCTGCGCCTGCGGTTGGACCCAGCTCTCAGGGCGTCTTACTCCGAGGCGGCGCTTGTGCTTGGGGTTGCCCCGTATATCCACGATCATCTGTCCCCGATACATCTTCGCGATTATGAAAACGTCCTGGAGCTTGGTATCGAGGAAGCCGCAGCTCCGAGCGCTCCGAGCGCAGATGGCAAGATCAGGCTTTTACACGTCGGGCGTGGGGTCCGAACCAAGGGGTTGCGCGACGTGATCCGAGCCCTCGGCATCCTGAAAGAGCGGACAAATCTGTACTTTGAGAGCGCAGGTGATGGAGAAGAGATCGCGATCTGTCGCGCCGAAGCGGACAGGCTCGGTGTCGGTGATCGCTGCACGTTTCATGGGCTCATCCCCCGTGAGCAGGTCGAAACCCTCTATGCGCGCGCGGATATCTTTGTCTTCCCCAGCTGGCGCGAACCGGCGGGAAATGTGCTCTACGAGGCTATGCGCTGGGGGCTGCCGGTGATCGCAGCTGCCCGTGGCGGTCCCGATGGGATCGTTGAGGAGGGCGTGACCGGACTCAAATGCGCGGTCTCCACGCCAGAGGCGCTGGCCCGCGATGTCGCAGATGCGATTGAGCGGCTCGTCGACGATCCGGCTCTGCGCATGCGGCTTGGAGCGGGAGGCAAGGAAAAGGTGCTTCGCGAAGGGCTATGGACGGTCAAGGCCGAAGGGCTCGTGCGTCTTTATGAACGCGCGCTGGGACGCTAACGCCCGATCTTCGCGCGCGCGTCCGGGCTTAGCGCCGACAGGACCTGTTCTGGTGGACCCATCCCGAAGAACCCGCGCAGAAGCGCGCCCGCTTCGGCACGATAGCCGTTCGCGGCCAGTTGCGCGGCTTTCGCCAGCGACCACGCGGCCCCACCGATCAACCCGGTTGGAAAATGACGGCGCAGGAACATCGCCCGCGCGCGGTGTTTGAAATATTGCGAGAAGGGCGAGGCCACGGACCCCATGCGCTGCGAGCCGATCGCGGTGCCCGCGACGTGACGGACCACGGCGCCTTCGCAAAAGGAGATCGGCAGCTCGCCCCGGCGCAGTGCCCAGTCGACCTCTTCGTAGTAAAGGAAATAGTCCTCCGCCATCGGCCCCGCCTGTTCGACAAAAGCCCGCGTGGCCACGAGGCTGGCGCCGGTCACGAAATCGATCCGCGACGGGTCGGGGGCAGGGGAGGTCGCAGGGGCGAACTGATTGAGGTTACGGGTGATCCCGGTGCGCCGGTCGATCACCCCGCCATCGATCTGGATCTTGTCCGGATCGTCGCCATAGACCACGCGATGCGCAATCATCGCGGCGCCTTTCGGCCCTGGATCGTGGGTGGCGAGCAAATGGGGGGTCTCGGGCGGCACCACGCAATCGGGATTGAGCAGCCAGAAGCGCTCAAGGCCCGGATTGGCCGCCAGCCGGGCAAGCCCCAGATTGACGCCGGCCGCGAACCCGCCATTGGTTCCGGCTTCGATCAGCGCGATCCCCTCCTGACCCGCTTGCACCGCGCCCATCAGATCGGGAACCGCGGCGCGGATCGCCTCGACCGTGTCATCGGGCGAGGCGTTGTCGACCACGACCACATGCAGCGCTACCCCGGTCGCCGCGCGCAGCGAGGCGAGGCACGCCCCGATCACATCGGCCGAGCGATAGGTGACGATGATGACGCCAAGTGCGGGACGGTCCGAGGCCATGATCTGGCCGCTCAGACCCCGCGCGAGAGGGCCGCGACGCCGGTGCGGGCGACCTCGGCCAGACCCAGCGGGCGCATCAGATCGGCGAAAGCGTCGATCTTCTCGGGCGTGCCGGTGATCTCGAAGACGAAGCTCTCCAGCGTCGAGTCGACCACGTTGGCGCGGAAGATCTCGGCCAGACGCAGCGCCTCGATGCGCTTGTCGCCGGTCCCCGAAACCTTGATCAGCGCCAGTTCGCGCTCAACCGGCGAGCCCTCGACGGTCAGGTCCTTCACTTCGTGCACCGGCACGATGCGGCCAAGCTGCGCCTTGATCTGGTCGATCACGCTCTCGGTGCCGCGGGTGACGACGGTGATGCGGCTTTTGTGGCCCTTGTGATCGACCTCGGCGACGGTGAGGCTGTCGATGTTGTAGCCCCGGCCCGAGAACAGCCCGATCACGCGAGCCAGAACGCCAGCCTCGTTATCGACGATCACGGCGAGCGTATGCGAGCTCTCGATCTGGCTGTGGCTGTCGCGCAGGTCGTAGGCGGAGTGGCTCGAGGAGCCTTTCTTGATCTTCAGAGCGGCCATTGCCTCTCTCCTTTACGTTGCTCGGACCCGTTCTTCGAATTGGTCCAGATATCCCGTGGGTCCGGGGGCAGCGCCCCCGGCCGCGATCACACCAGCGTCGCGCCTTCCTTGAAGGCATCGGCATCGGCGGCCAGCAGCATCTCGTTATGCGGCTTGCCGCTCGGGATCATCGGGAAGCAGTTCTCGTGCTTCTCGACGAGGCAGTCGAACAGCACCGGCCCGTCGTAATTGATCATCTCCATGATCGCATCGTCGAGATCGGCGGGGTCGGAGACCTGGATCCCCTTCCAGCCGAAGCTTTCGGCGAGCTTCACGAAATCGGGCAGGCTTTCCGACCAGCTCTGCGAGTAGCGTTCGCCATGCAGCAGCTCCTGCCACTGGCGGACCATGCCGAGGCGCTCGTTATTGAGGATGAACTGTTTGACGGGCGTACGGAACTGCGTCGCGGTGCCCATCTCCTGCATGTTCATCAGCCAGCTCGCTTCGCCAGCCACGTTGATCACGAGCGCATCGGGATGCGCGATCTGCACGCCGATCGAGGCAGGGAACCCGTAGCCCATCGTGCCAAGGCCGCCCGAGGTCATCCAACGGTTCGGATCCTCGAAGCCGAGGAATTGCGCGGCCCACATCTGGTGCTGGCCCACCTCGGTCGTGATGTAGCGATCCATGCCCTTGGTGAGCGCTTCAAGGCGCTGCAAGGCGTATTGCGGTTTGATCGTCTTTTCCGAGTTGGTGTAGGCGAGGCAGTTCACCTTCTTCCACTCGTCGATCTTCTTCCACCACTTCTCGAGCCCGGCCTTGTTGACCTTGCGCCCGCGGGCTTTCCACACTTTGAGCACGTCTTCGAGCACATGGCCGATATCGCCGAGGATCGGCAGTTCGACCGGGATGATCTTGTTGATCGAGGAGGCGTCGATATCGACATGCACCTTGGTCGAGCGGGGCGAGAAATCGGGGATACGCCCGGTGATCCGGTCGTCGAACCGCGCGCCGAGGTTGATCATCAGATCGCAGCCATGCATCGCGAGGTTGGCTTCGTAGAGCCCGTGCATCCCGAGCATGCCGAGCCAGGATTTGCCCGAAGCGGGGTAAGCGCCCAGACCCATCAGCGTCGAGGTGATCGGGAAGCCGGTCGCATCCACCAGCTCGCGCAGCAGCTGGCTCGCGGCGGGGCCGGAGTTGATCACGCCACCGCCGGTATAGAAGATCGGGCGCTCGGCCTGTTCGATCAGCTCGACAAGCTGGGTGATCGCCTCGAGATCGCCCTTCACCTGCGGTTGGTAGTTGTCGGTGCGCGCAGCCTTCGGCGCGGTATAGGTGCCGGTGGCGAATTGCACGTCCTTGGGCATGTCGATCAGCACCGGGCCGGGACGGCCGGAGGTGGCGACGTGGAAGGCCTGGTGGATCGTCTCCGAGAGCTTGTCGGTGTCCTTCACCAGCCAGTTATGCTTGGTGCAGGGCCGCGTGATGCCCACGGTGTCGGCCTCCTGGAAGCCATCGGTTCCCACCATGAAAGTCGGCACCTGGCCGGTGAACACCACAAGCGGGATCGAGTCCATCAGAGCGTCGGTCAGGCCGGTCACCGCGTTGGTGGCGCCCGGGCCCGAGGTCACCAACACCACGCCGGGCTTGCCGGTCGAGCGCGCATAGCCTTCGGCCATGTGGACGGCGGCCTGCTCGTGGCGGACGAGGATGTGATGAATGTCGTTCTGTTGGAAAATCTCGTCGTAGATCGGAAGAACCGCGCCGCCGGGATAGCCGAAGATCGTATCGACCCCCTGATCCTTCAGCGCCTGCACCACCATCTTCGCGCCGGTCATCTGCCGTGCCATATGCTCACTCCATATTCCCGCCAACGGGTCCAGCCCCGTCTGTCGTCGACGCATCGTCCTGTCAAGAAAAAGCCCCCGGCTTTGAGGCGGGGGCGCATGGGAACCTTCATGGTCTAACCGTTACCGGCCCATGCGCTTGGCTCCTACGACGACAAGAAGAATCGCATTCATCGCGAATTCCTTTTCCGATGCTTCGCGCGGACATTATGAGCGGGCGAAAGGGGCGTCAATGCCCAAAGCCTGAATAAAGTGTCGCAGGTGGGTAAATATCTTCCCAAAAGTTGCGCGTTCCTGGTTGGCCCTCGCAACTTTGCGAAAACATCCCTCGCATCGTCGCGATAAGTTGAGTGGGACAGGTGCAATCGGGCGGCCAAATGCGTGCGAAGAGTGGACCGGGCAGGCCGTGTTGCGACCTATGTGGTCAACTGTTCAGACCAGATGGCCCTTAATCGCTTGACCTTTCTTGTCCGCTCGGTCAATCACGAGATCAATGGCCCTGAGGCGGGGCAGGAAACTAGGGAGGAAGTGAGATGGGCGCTTTGCTGGCCCTTTCACGACTGATCGACACCATCAACGAAAAAGTGGGCAAGGCGGTTGCCTGGCTGATCCTCGTGTCGATCCTCGTGAGTGCGACCAACGCCATCGTGCGCAAGCTGTTCGACATGTCGTCGAATGCCTGGCTGGAACTGCAATGGTATCTCTTCGGCGCGGCGTTCCTTGGAGCGGCGGCCTACACGCTCAAGCAGAACGAGCATATCCGGATCGACATCGTCTATGGCGCATTCTCGCGCAAGGTGCAGCACTGGATCGACCTGCTCGGGCACATCTTCTTCCTGATGCCTTTCGTGATCCTGATGCTGTTCAAGCTGACGCCCTTCGTGATGCTGTCGCTGCGCTCGGGTGAGATGTCCACGAACTCCGGCGGCCTGATCCTTTGGCCGGCCAAGATGCTGCTGCTGATCGGCTTCTGGCAGCTCTTCTTCCAGGGCGTGTCCGAGATCATCAAGAAGATCGCGGTGATGCGTGGGCTGATCGAGGATCCCCATGCCGATAGCGCGGGCCATCACGGTCATGATCCGATCGCCGAAGAGGAGGGCCTGTGATGCTTGAGCTTATCGCACAGAACATGGCCCCGATCATGTTCGTTTCGCTGATCGTGTTCCTGTTGATCGGCTATCCGGCGGCCTTCGCGCTTGCCGCGAACGGTCTTTTGTTCTTCGTCATCGGCGTTGAGCTCTCGGGCTACTCGGGTGGTTCGATCAACCTCAGCTGGCCATTGCTCAATGCAATGCCGGAACGCTTCTGGGGGGTCTTGAGTAACGAGACGCTCCTGGCCATTCCATTCTTCACATTCATGGGGATCGTGCTGGAGAAATCCGGCATGGCCGAGGACCTTCTCGACACGATCGGCCAGCTCTTCGGCCCGGTGCGCGGTGGTCTGGCCTATGCGGTGATCATCGTGGGCGCGCTTCTGGCAGCCACCACAGGCGTCGTCGCGGCCTCGGTGATCGCAATGGGTCTGATTTCGCTGCCGATCATGCTGCGCTACGGCTATGACCGGAAGGTGGCGACCGGGGTCATCGCGGCCTCGGGGACATTGGCGCAGATCATTCCGCCCTCGCTGGTTCTGATCGTTCTGGCCGACCAGCTCGGCCGTTCGGTGGGCGATATGTACAAGGGCGCGCTGATCCCGGGTCTGGTGCTGACCGGCATCTATCTGGGCTATGTGCTCGTGATGTCGATCATCCGTCCGAACTCGATGCCCGCGCTGCCGAAAGAGGCACGCACGCTCGGCTCGGGCGTGATGTCGCTCGTGGTGGCTCTGGCCGGTGCGGTCGCCATCTACATCTTCGCCGAGAAATATTTCGAGGCGAGCGGTTCGAGCGTCAACAATGCCGAGATCCTCGCCGCGGGCGTGGCAGTGATCGCGATCTATGTCGTGGCACTGCTGGACAAGGCGCTGAAGACCAACTTCATGAGCCGTCTGGCGCAGCAGGTGGTCATCGTGCTGATCCCGCCGCTGGCGCTGATCTTCCTCGTTCTGGGCACGATCTTCCTTGGCGTGGCCACGCCCACCGAAGGCGGCGCGATGGGTGCGGTCGGTGCATTGGTGCTCTCGGCGGTGAAAAAGCGGCTCAACTATCAGGTGGTCCGCGACGCGCTGGCCGCGACCACGCGCCTGTCGGCCTTCGTGCTCTTCATCCTGCTGGGCGCGCGGGTCTTCTCGCTCACCTTCTACGGGGTGAACGGGCAGATCTGGGTCGAGCACCTGCTGACCTCGCTTCCGGGCGGCCAGCTGGGCTTCCTGATCGTGGTCTCGCTGCTGGTGTTCTTCCTGGCCTTCTTCCTCGATTTCTTCGAACTGGCCTTCATCATCGTACCGCTTCTGGCGCCGGCCGCCGAGAAGCTGGGCATCGACCTGATCTGGTTCGGGGTGATCCTGGGGGTGAACATGCAGACTTCGTTCATGCACCCACCCTTCGGCTTCGCGCTGTTCTACCTGCGATCGGTCGCGGCCAAGGTGCCCTATATCGACAAGGTCACCGGCAAGAAGATGGAGCCTGTGAAGACCTCGCAGATCTATTGGGGGGCCATTCCCTTCGTTGGGATCCAGATCGTGATGATCGCCATCGTGATCGCCTTCCCGCAGATGGTGATGCATTACAAGGGCAAGGTTGTGGATCCGTCCACGGTCGAGATCAAGCTGCCCACGATGCCGGGCTTGAACGGAGGCGGTCTGCCGGGGCTTGGTGGCTTGCCGCCGCTGGGGGCGCCGAGTGGCGCGCCGGCGCCGGGGGCGCCCGCACCGGGCGGTCTGCCGCCGCTGCCGACACCGGGCAGCAATTAAGAGATCAAGCGGCGGCCCTGCGGGGCCGCCCTTTTCTTGCGACTGGAGAGATTGAGATGCGGATCGTTCGATACATTCTTGCAGGGGCGGTGCTGGCGGGGCTGGCGGCCTGTGGCGACACCACCGAGCAGCGCGCGGCGACGGGCGGCGTGGGTGGCCTCGTCGTGGCGGGGCCCGTGGGCGCGGTCGTGGGGGCCGGGCTCGGCGTGGTGACCAAGACAAACTGAGCCGAGCTGCGGGAACCGGGTCGGCGTGTCGTGCGTCTTCCTACCGAGAGGCCGCTCCGGCGGCTGACAGACCGGAAAGGAAGAACGGATGCGTAAAGTTGCACTCTTGATGGCCATGGGCCTTGTGGGCGCGCTCGCGGCGTGCGGCGATACGATGACCGAACGCGCGGCGACGGGCGGCGTCGGCGGGCTCGTGGTGGCCGGGCCGGTCGGCGCGGTGGCCGGGGCGACTGCTGGGGCCGTCACCACGAAATAAGACCGGGCACTGTGCACCCGGCGCGGATATTCCCGCCATGCGAGGCCCCTGACGAAAAAAGGCCCCGGAGCGATCCGGGGCCTTTCTTTTGTCTCAGGGGCGTTCTCAGAGCTTGAGGTTGCCCGCCGCCTGCTGGCGCATCATGAAGTAGTCGTAGTTGAACTCCGACAGCTGCCACCAGCCATACGCGTCGTTGCGATAGGCGAAGATGTGGTCGTGCACCTTCTTGAACTGGGCATTCGACGAGCCGATCTCGTTATAGACTTCCTGAGCGGCCTTGAAGCAGGCATCGAGGATTTCCTGCGAGAAGGGACGCAGCTGCGTGCCCTGGGCCAGGAGCGTCTTGAGCGCGGTCGGGTTCTTCGCGTCGTAGGACGCCATCATATCCGAGTTCGCCGCCTGGGTCGCCGCCTGCAGCGCGACCTTGTAGGCCTCGGGCAGTTGCTCATAGGCGTTCTTGTTGAACATGGCGTGGAGGCAAGCGCCGCCTTCCCACCAACCCGGGTAGTAGTAGTAGGGCGCGACCTTGTAGAAGCCAAGCTTCTCGTCATCGTAGGGGCCGACCCACTCGGTGGCGTCGATGGTGCCCTTCTCGAGCGACGGGTAGATGTCGCCGCCGGCGATCTGCTGCGGCACGACGCCGAGCTTTTCCATGACCTTGCCGCCGAAGCCGCCGATGCGCATTTTCACGCCCTTGAGGTCTTCAACGGTGTTGATTTCCTTGCGGAACCAGCCGCCCATCTGCGCGCCGGTATTGCCGCACGGGAAGGCCGTGATGCCGTAATTCGCGTAGAATTCGTTCATCAGGTCGTTGCCGCCGCCATAGTAGAACCAGGCGTTCTGCATGCGCGCGTTGAGACCGAAGGGCACAGCGGTCGCGAAGGCGAAGGTCGGATCTTTACCCCAGTAGTAGTAGGACGCGGTGTGGCAGGCCTCGACGGTGCCGTTGGAGACCGAGTCCATGGCTTGCAGGCCCGGGACGATCTCGCCCGCCGCGAAGACCTGGATGTTGAATTTGCCGTCCGTCATCCCCTTGACGTAATTCGCCATCGTCTCGGCGGCGCCGTAGATCGTGTCGAGCGATTTGGGGAAGGACGAGGTCAGGCGCCAAGTCACAGTCGGGGTTTCTTGCGCAATGGCCGGTGCGGCGAGCGCGCTGCCCGCAGCCGCGGCAGCCCCGCCAAGTGCGCCTTTGCGCAGGAAAGAGCGACGATCCATATGGTATTCCTCCCGGTTTTGGTTCTCGTCTTGTCAGGTTCCGCCCGCTCCTAGCCCGAAGGCTCCCTCCGCAGGCGTCCATGGCGGTCACTTTACTTGACCGATTGCACCTGTAAACCGGCCATTTCCCGCTTTTCTGTGTTTTTGGTCAAATCCCCGCGTGTTGCACCTGCGGCATGAGGCTGCACCTGCCGAAAAGGGCAGGCAGCAAAAGGCCCCGGCGCATCGCTGCGCCGGGGCCGGGTCATTGGGTTGACCAGTCTAGAGGACTGGTCGAGCCAGGGTGATCAGAGCTTGCCCTGGTTCGCCTCGCTCATCATGAAGTAATCGTAGTTGAACTCGGCCAGCTGTTCCCAGGTGAACCAATCCTTGCGGAAGTCCTTGATCGCGTTCCAGATCTTCGCGAACTCGGCGTTGTTGGCTTCCATATCCGCATAGACCTCGTTGGCCGCGTTGAAGCAGGCCTGCATGATCTCGGGCGAGAAGGCGCGCAGCTGGGTGCCGTTCGCGACCAGCGTCTTGAGCGCGGCCGGGTTCTTCATGTCATACTTCTGAAGCATGTCCGAGTTGGCCGCCTGCGCTGCGGTATGCAGCAGCGCCTGATACTGCTTGGGCAGGCCTTCCATCTGTTCCTTCGAGAAGAAGAAGTGGACCGTCGGACCACCTTCCCACCAGCCGGGATAGTAGTAGTAGGGCGCGACCTTGTAGAAGCCGAGCTTCTCGTCATCGTAAGGACCGACCCATTCGGTGGCGTCGATGGTGCCTTTTTCGAGCGCCGGGTAGATGTCGCCGCCGGCGATCTGCTGCGGCACGAGGCCGAGCTTTTCCATCACCTTGCCCGCGAAGCCGCCGACGCGCATCTTCAGACCCTTGAGGTCTTCGACGGTGTTGATCTCCTTGCGGAACCAGCCGCCCATCTGCGCGCCGGTGTTGCCGCCCGGAAGGCCATAGAGGCCCTGCTTGCCGAGGAACTCGTTATAGAGCTCGATGCCGCCGCCGTGGTAGTGCCAGGCGTTCATGCCGCGTGCGTTGAGCGAGAAGGGCACGGCCGCGCCGAGCGCCCAGGTCGGGTCTTTGCCCCAGAAGTAGTAGCCCACGGTGTGACAGGCCTCGACGGTGCCGTTCATCACGGCATCGGCGACCTGAAGGCCGGGGACGATCTCGCCCGCGGCGAAGACCTGGATCTTGAAATTGCCGTCCGAGGCTTCCTCGACCATCTTCGAGAGCACTTCCGCGCCGCCATAGATCGTGTCGAGCGATTTCGGGAAGGACGAGGCGAGGCGCCACGTGATCTGCGGGTTGCTTTGCGCGATCGCAGGCGCTGCCAGCGTGCTCGCGGCCGCGCCACCCAGCGCAGCTTTCGTCAGAAAGGAACGACGGTCCATGAAGGATCCTCCCAATTTTGCTTCGAAATGCAGGGAGCGTTCTCCCTGCCGCCCGCGTATCCTCCGATGACATCGCGGGCTTGCGCGGACCGTTTCACCGCGGGCGGGAACTGTCCAGTGATCCCGGGCACTTAACCGTTTAGGATCACGAAAAATTTTCTCAGAAATGATTTGACGGGATGGCGCTGCACAAGGCTTGGGCAGCTGCCTGCGAATCTAGCGTCGAGTTGGGTAAGGAAAGCCTCAGCCGCTGCGTGTATCGGGCAGTTGAATCCGGGCGACCTGCTCGGCGATCGGGTCAACCGAGAGCGGGTGAGTCTCTGTCTCGTGACTGGCCGGATCGCCGATATCGGTCCAGGCGCCACCCTTGTAGATCTCGAGGGCCGCGAAATTCGCCTTGTAGCCCATCTTGCGTGAGCCCGGCACCCAATAGCCCAGATAGACGTAAGGCAGACCAACCCGGCGCGCGATCTCGATATGATCCAAGATCAGATAGGTGCCGAGGCTGTCCTTGATCCGTTCGGGCTCGTAGAAGGAATAGACCATCGAGAGCCCGTCATCGAGCACGTCGGTCAGGCATGTCGCGATCAGCGCGCGCAACGATCCCGGCGTCTCGGCGCTCTCGCGATACTCGATCACGCGCGACTTGACCGGCGTCTCCTCGATCATCGCGGCAAACTCGAAGATATCCATATCGGCCATGCCGCCATCGGCATGACGCGTATCGAGATAGCGGCGGAAGAGGGCGAATTGCTCTTCCGTGGCCCAGGGAGAGGTCGCGGTGCGGCGCAGGTCGGCATTGCGCTTGAGCACGCGGCGCTGTGATTTCGTCGGCTCGAAATCCGCCACCCGGATCCGCGCTGACAGGCAGGCGGTGCAATCGGCGCAAGAGGGCCGGTACAGCACGTTCTGAGAGCGTCGAAAACCCTGACGCGACAGCGCGTTGTTGAGCTTTTCCGCGCCTTCCCCTTGCAGGGCTGTGAAGAGTTTCCGCTCGGACCTGCCGTCTAGATAGGGGCAGGGCTGCGGCGCGGTCACGTAGAACTGCGGAGCGAGCGGAAGCGAGTGGCGCATGGATGCCTCGATCGGGGCGGGTTGGCTCGAAGGCTAGCAAAGAGGCTCGCACCCGCCAAGTGTTTCCTTCTCCACAAATAGAAAGCGCCCCGGTCGGGTCAACCGGGGCGCTCGGGGGAGGTGGGGAAGGGAGCCGAAATCAGGCGCGCTCGGTCGCCTCGGTGTCGGTGCTCTCTGCGGCCGCCTTGGCGCGTTCTTCCATGTACTGGTCGAACTCGGCCTTGTCGCGGGCCTCGCGCAGACGGCGCAGGAAGTCTTCGAACTCCTGTTGTTCACGTTGAAGGCGCTCGATCGTATCGGCCTTGTAAGCGTCGAAGGCGGCATTGCCCGTCGAGCGCGAGACATGGACCCGATGCGACCCGCAGCAGCCGAAGGCGCGACGCTGGGTGGCCTCACCCGTGCGCCAGCGGCGCCCGAAACGGCCGGTGAAGAGGATGAAGAACAACAGGACCAGACCCAGCGGGCCGGCAAAGATGAAACCGGCCACCATCAGCGCGATCCACGCGCCGGGGCCGTTTCCATCCATCCACTCGATCGCACGAGTGAACCAATTGCCGCGCGGGGCGGGAATGGTGTTGGTGGAATAGGTGGACATCGGAACCTCCGGGTTGAGTATGTGAATGCTTTTCACATCTCCAAGATCGTAAGCAATGCCCCGCTTTGCAAGAGGGTATGTGAATGATTTTTACATTTTGCCCTCAAGCCACCGGAAAGGCTCGCATTTATTCGGTGAAATCGGCGCGTTTCGCCCCGCTGATACGCTCAAGATCCGCCGGCGTGATCGAAAAGACATGGCGTGGCGTGCCCGCAGCCGCCCAGACCGTGTCAAAATCGAAAAGGCGGGGATCGAGAAAGGCGGTGATCGGGCCGGTGTGACCGAGTGGCGCGACACCACCGATTGCAAAGCCGGTCTCGGCCCGGATCAGACCGGCATCGGCCTTGCCGAGCGGCTGACCCGCCACCGCGCTGGCCTTCTCGGCGCAGACCCGGTTCGCGCCTGCGGTGATGAACAGCACGACATGACCGCTCTCTTCTCCGCGAAAGATGATCGACTTGGCGATCTGGTCGACCTCGCAGCCCACGGCATCGGCGGCCATCTGGGCAGTGCGCGCCTCTCCCGGTTCGGAAATTTCGAACGCGGCGCCCGCCGCCTCCAGCGCCGCACGGACCCTTTTGAGTGATTTGCTCATTCCAACTGCTCCAAATATCCCCGCCGGAGGCATCCGACATCACTTGGCCGCGCCCCGGCCGGGACCATCTAGGACGAGTTGTCGCCCCGATCCAATCCCCTCCAATTCCCATTGACCCGCGCGTGGGGCGCAGTAAGCATGACGCCATGCCCTTCGCGTCCCGTCTTACCCGTGCCCCGCTGCCTTTCGAGCCTGACCGTGCCGAAGAGGCGCGCGGGTTCTTTGCCGATCTTGCGCCCGAATTGCGCGATCTGCTGGCCGGGACTGCCGGATGCAGCCCCTATCTCAAGGCGTTAATGGAGAAAGAGGCCGACTGGCTGCGCCCCGCGCTATCTGGCAATCCCGAGGCCGCACTGGCCGAGGAATTCGCCCGTCTTGACCCGGTCGCGCTGCCCGATCTGCCAAATGAGCTGCGCCGGGCCAAACGTCGGGTGGCGCTTCTCGCGGGGCTCGCGGATCTCGGCGGGGTCTGGTGTCTCGAAGAGGTGACTGGCGCGCTGACGCGGTTGGCCGATCTCGCGGTCGATCTTGCGCTGAAACGGCTCGTCGGCGACGAGATCCGGCGCGGCAAGATCCCCGGCGCGACTGAAGAGGATGCCGAGACCGCGGCCGGAATGGTCGCGCTCGCCATGGGCAAGATGGGGGCGGGGGAGCTGAACTATTCCTCCGATATCGACCTGATCTGCCTGTTCGATGAAAGCCGCTATGACGCGATCGACCAGATGGAGGCGCGTGCGGCGCTGATCCGTGCGACGCGGAAGATGGCCGGGATGCTCAATGACCGTACCGCAGAGGGCTATGTCTTCCGCACCGATTTGCGCCTGCGCCCCGATGCGAGCGTGACGCCGGTCTGCATCTCGATGGGGGCGGCCGAGCTCTATTACGAATCCGAGGGGCGCACATGGGAGCGTGCGGCCTATATCAAGGCGCGCCCCTGCGCGGGCGATATCGCCGCCGGAGAGCGGTTCCTCGAAACACTGCGCCCCTTCGTCTGGCGCAAGCATCTCGATTTCGCGGCGATTCAGGACGCGCATGACATGCGGCTGCGGATTCGCGAGCATAAGGGGTTGCACGGGCCGATCGAGGTGCCGGGCCACAATATCAAGCTCGGCCAGGGCGGGATCCGCGAGATCGAGTTCTTCACCCAGACCCGACAGCTGATCGCGGGCGGGCGCGACGAATCCTTGCGCGACCGCACCACCGTCGGCGGGATGCGGGCGCTCGCCGCGAAAGGTTGGGTGCCGGTCGAGGTGGCCGAGGAGCTGATCGATCATTACCGCGAACATCGCGAGATCGAGCATCGTATCCAGATGGTCAACGACGCCCAGACCCAGCTCTTGCCCACGAGCGAGGATGGGCTCGCGCGGATATCGGCGATGATGGGCGAGGGGGATCTTTCGCGCTGGTCCGAGCGGCTGCGTTCGCGGCTCGAGCGGGTCGAGACGCTCACCAATGATTTCTTCGCTCCCGACGAGGCCAGCGAACGACCCGATCTGTCGGAAAGCGCGCGCCAGATCGTCGAGGGCTGGAGCAGCTATCCCGCGCTACGGTCGGAACGCGCGCGCACGATCTTCAAGCGGCTCGAACCGGAAGTGCTGGGTCGGATGGCGCGGGCGGCCAATATGGACGAGGCGCTGACGCAGTTCGACGGTTTCCTAAAGGGACTGCCCGCCGGGGTTCAGCTTTTTTCTCTTTTCGAGGCCAGTCCGCAGCTGATCGACCTGATTGTCGACATCTGCGCAACAGCGCCGGGACTTGCGGGCTATCTTTCGCGCAATGCTGGCGTTCTCGATGCGGTTCTGGGCGGCAGCTTCTTCTCGCCCTGGCCGGGGTGCGAGGCGCTGACGGGCGATCTCGAACGTCTGTTGACACAGGCAGGCGATTACGAGGCCGCACTGATCGCGGCGCGACGCTGGGCGAAGGAATGGAAATTCCGTGTCGGTGTGCACCAGCTGCGCGGGCTGGTCGATGCCGCCGAGGCGGCAGGGCAATATGCCGATGTGGCAGGTGCGGTGCTCGCGGCGCTCTGGCCCGTTGTGCAAGGCGAATTTGCGCGCCGTTACGGGCCGTGCCCGGGCAATGGCGCGGTGGTTCTGGGCATGGGTAGCCTTGGCGCGGAGCGGCTTCACGCGCGGTCCGATCTCGATCTGATCGTGATCTACGATCCCGCCGGGCAGGACTATTCCGACGGCAAGAAACCCCTCGCCACAAGGACTTATTACGCGAAGCTCACACAGGCGCTGATCACCGCGCTCTCGGCACAGATGCCAGAGGGGATGCTTTACGAGGTCGACATGCGGCTGCGCCCGTCCGGGCGGCAGGGACCGGTTGCGACGGCGCTGTCGAGCTTTGCCGATTACCAGATGAACGAGGCCTGGACTTGGGAGCATCTCGCCCTGACCCGGGCGCGACCGGTGGCGGGGCGTGCCGAGCTTGCTGCCGAGGTCGAGACGATCCGTCTCGAGGTACTCACGGCGAAGGGCAAGGCGGAGAAAGTGCTGCCGGATCTCGCCGAGATGCGCGCCCGGATTTTCGCGGCCAAGCCTGTGAAGGGGCGTTGGGAAGCGAAGATCGGCGCGGGGCGTTTGCAGGATATCGAGTTGCTCGCGCAGTGGTTCGCGCTCCATGAGGGCGCGCCGGCACGCCGCGTCGAGGCGCAGCTGCGGATCGGACCGCGGGCGGGGCTGGTCGACAAGGCGACCGGCGAGACACTGGCCTCGGCCTACCGCTTCCTGTGGCGGCTGCGCGCGGGCGAGAAACTGCTGAGCGACGACGCGCTCGATCTCGAGGCGCTGGGTGAGGGGGCGACCGCCTTCATGCTGCGCGAGACGGGTATGGAGACGCTCGAGGCGCTGAGCGCGCGGCTCGAGACGGCGACAGCCGAAGTCGCTGCTATCGTCGATCGGATTCTGGGGGGCTGAATGGGGCGCAAGCTGATGGATATGAGCGAGGCGGACCCGAAGGGGCTGATCCGCGAAAGCTACAAGATCGACGGGATCGGCGAGGCCGAATGCCGGTCGATCTTCATGGACTGGGCGCTGAGCCTCGCGCCGGGACTGGATGCGAAGGAGGCGATCCGCACGGTGCTTGTGGGCTACCAAGGCCCGCCCGAGCACCCGATGAGCCAGGTGCTCAGCGAAGGGCTCACCCGCGAGAGCGGGCCGCCCACGCGGCGTGGCGGCGCGCGCGGGCGTCGGTTCTAATCCCGCTCAGCGCGGCAGCGCAGCTGCCTCGCGGGCGAGCGCCTCGATCCCGGCCCAATCGCCCGATTGCACCATGGCGTCGGGCGCAACCCAGGAGCCACCCGCACAAAGAACGTTCGGCAAGCTTAGGTAATCGTTCGCGTTTTTCATACTGACCCCACCCGTGGGGCAGAAGCTCACCTGCGGAATCGGCGCGCCGATGGCTTTCAGTGCCGGTGCGCCCCCGGAGGCTTCAGCGGGGAAGAATTTCAGCACGTCGTAGCCGATCTCATAAAGCTTCATCACCTCGGAGGCGGTGGCCGCGCCCGGCAGAAGTGGCAGGCCTTCATCCTCGCAGGCTTTCACCAGACGATCCGTTGCCCCGGGCGAGACCCCGAATTTTGCGCCCGCGGCCTTTGCGGCCTTCACATCGGCAGGCGTCAGCAGGGTGCCCGCGCCGACCACGCCACCTTCGACATCCGCCATCGCGCGGATCGCATCGAGCGCGCAGGGCGTGCGCAGAGTCACTTCGAGCGCGGGCAACCCGCCCGCGACGAGCGCCTTCGCCAGAGGGGCTGCATGGGCCACATTCTTGACCACGATCACGGGTACGATCGGGGCGAGTTCACAGACCCTGCGGGCGGCGGCGGATTGCTCGGTTGGTGTCATCGGATCACTCCAGTCTTGAACGCCCGCGCGGGCGGAAAGGGCAGGATGCCTCCGGCGGGGATATTTGAAGCAATTGGAAGTGAAGTTCCGAGTTCCAACTGCTCGAAATATCCCCGCCGGAGGCGAAAACTCAAAGTACGACAGAGGCCCCGGAGGTCGAGGGGCCGACATGGGTGCGGAAGGCGGCAAAGAGCTCGCGGCCGATGCCGAACTGGTTGGCGCGCAGATCGGGCTCGACGGGGATGCGGGTCTCGAAACCTTCGGAGAGGCAGGTCAGTTCGCCCGTGGTCGCATCAAGCCGCACGATATCGCCGTCTTGCAGCTTGGCGAGCGGGCCGCCATTGGCCGCCTCGGGCGAGACATGGATCGCGGCGGGCACTTTGCCCGAGGCGCCCGACATCCGGCCATCGGTCACCAGTGCCACTTTCAGCCCGCGATCTTGCAGCACCGAGAGGGTGGGGGTGAGCGAGTGCAGCTCGGGCATCCCGTTCGCCTTCGGTCCCTGGAAACGCACGACGACGATCGTGTCGGAGGTGAACTCGCCGCGCTTGAACGCGTCTTTCACCTCATGCTGTTCCTTGAAGACCCGCACAGGCGCTTCGATCACGTGACGCTCGGGGGCGACAGCGGAGACCTTGATCACGCCGCGGCCGAGATTGCCGTTGAGTTGCTTCAAGCCGCCCGTCTTCTGGAAGGGGTTGGCGGGTTTGCGCAGGATCTTGTCGTTGAGGCTGTCTTCCGGACCCTCGACCCAGACGAGACCATCCTCGGTCAGTTTGGCGTCCTGCGTGTAGCGGCTCAACCCGTCGCCCGCGACGGTCTTGGCGTCTTCATGCAGTAGCCCCGATTTCAACAGGTGGCGGATCATGAATTGCAGCCCGCCGGCGGCGTGGAAATGATTCACGTCGGCCAGCCCGTTCGGGTAGACCTTGGCCAGAAGCGGCACGACCGAGGAAACCTCGTCGAAATCCTCAAGGTCCAGAATGATCCCCGCCGCGCGCGCCATCGCGGGCAGGTGCAGGATGTGGTTGGTCGAGCCGCCCGTGGCCATCAGCCCCACGAGCCCGTTCACGAAGGCCTTCTCGTCGAGGATCTCCGAGGCCGGGCGGTAATCGTTGCCGAGTGCGGTGATTTCCGCCGCGCGCTTGGCGCCTGCCACCGTCAGCGCCTCGCGCAGAGGCGTGTTGGGGTTCACGAAGGAGCTTCCGGGCAGGTGCAGCCCCATGAATTCCATCAGCATCTGGTTGGTATTCGCGGTGCCGTAGAAAGTGCAGGTGCCCGGCCCGTGATAGGAGGCCATCTCGGCTTTCATCAATTCGTCGCGGCCCACCTCGCCGGAGGCGAATTGCTGGCGCACGCGGGCTTTCTCGTCATTGGGCAAGCCGGAGGTCATCGGCCCTGCGGGAATGAAGATAGCGGGGATATGGCCGAAGGTGGCCGCCGCCATGATCAGGCCCGGCACGATCTTGTCGCAGACCCCCATGTAAAGCGCGGCGTCGAAAGTATTGTGGCTGAGCGCCACGCCGGTCGCGAGTGCGATCACGTCGCGCGAGAAGAGCGACAGTTCCATCCCCGGCTGGCCCTGCGTGACCCCGTCGCACATGGCCGGAACGCCACCCGCGACCTGCGCCGTGGCGCCAATCTCGCGCAGCGCCGCCTTGATCAGTTGCGGATAGGTCTCGTAGGGCTGATGGGCCGAGAGCATGTCGTTGTAAGCGGTGACGATCCCGATATTCGGGGCGCGACCTTCGGCGAGCGAGTCCTTATCGTCCCCCATCGCGGCATAGGCATGGGCCTGATTGCCGCAAGTCAGGTGGGCGCGAGCGGGCCCGGCTTCGGCCGCTTCGCGTATCCGTGCGAGATACTCGCCGCGCAGGCCTTCTGAACGGGTGCGGATACGGTCGGTGACACGGGCAATGGTGGCGTCGAGGGTCATGGCGTCGGCCTTTCCTTGCTCTGCGGCCGCCGATGGGGAGGTGTGGCGGGCTGCGTGGATCGAAGGGATGCGCGTCCTCTATCATGTTAGCGCTAACGCCGCAACCCGGAAAGCTATCTGTTTATGTGGGGCGGGGAGGAGCGCTGGCAAGGATCAGGGCTTTCGCGCTCAGGCGCTTGGCGCTAGGAAGACGCAAGATCAAGGAGTGCCCTATGAGCCAGCCCCGTCCCGTTGTCCGCCTGCGTCCCAAAGCCGAAGCCCGCGCGATCCGCCACGGTTTCCCTTGGGTCTATGCCGATGAGCTGGTCGTCGACCGGCGCACCAAGACCATGGCGCCCGGGACGATCGCGACGCTCGAGGATGCAGACCGCCGTCCGTTGGCCACGGTCACGGTGAACCCGAATTCAAAAATCATCGCGCGGGTGATGAGCCGCGATGCCGAGGTGGAGATCGACCGCGCCTGGATCGCGCAGAAACTGACCCGTGCGCTCGAGATGCGCGCGCGGCTCTTCGAGGCGCCCTTTTATCGTCTGATCCATGCCGAGGCCGACGGGCTGCCCGGTGTTATCATCGACCGCTTCGGCGACGCGGCGGTGATCCAGCCCAACGCCGCCTGGTCCGAGATGATGATCGAAGATCTCGAAGCCGCGCTGGCCGAGGTCACGGGCGTCTCCACCATCATCAAGAACGGATCGGGCCGCGCGCGCACGCTCGAAGGGCTGGCCGAGGAGACGGTCGTGCTGCGTGGCAGTCTTGATACGCCGGTCGAGGTGCCGATGAACGGGGCGATCTACATGGCCGACCTGCTGGGTGGGCAGAAAACGGGTCTCTTCTACGACCAACGACCGAACCACGCCTTTGCGGCGCGGCTGGCGAACGACGCGCGGGTGCTCGACGTTTTTTCCCATGTGGGTGGCTTTGCGCTCGCGGCTCTGGCCGGCGGTGCGCAATCTGCGATCTCGGTCGATGCCTCGGCCCCGGCGCTCGATCTCGCGGCCAGGGGCGCGCAGGCGATGGGCGCGGGTGGGCACTTCTCGACCCGTCAGGGCGATGCCTTCGATCAGCTCGATGCGCTCGGCCAGGAGGGCGCGCGCTTCGATCTGGTGATCTGCGATCCGCCCGCCTTCGCGCCCGCCAAGCCCGCGCTGCAAGCGGGGCTGCGCGCCTATGAGCGGATCGCCCGCATGGCCGCACCGCTGGTGGAAGAGGGCGGCTATCTCGTGCTGTGTTCCTGCTCGCATGCCGCCGACCTGGCGCAGTTCCGCGCCGCTTGCACCCGTGGCATCGGCAAGGCGGGCCGCAGCGCCCAGTTGATCCATACCGGCTATGCCGGGGCGGATCACCCGATGCTGCCGCAACTCGCCGAGTCGGGTTATCTCAAGTCGCTCTTCTTCCGGCTCGACTGATGCAGAAGATCCTGCTCGACGCCTGTGTTCTCTATCCGACGGTTCTGCGCGAGATCCTGATCGGAGCGGCGAAAGCGGGTCTCTACCGTCCGCTCTGGTCGGCGCGTATCCTCGAGGAATGGGCCCGAGCGGCTGCGCGCCGCGCGCCCGCAGACGAAGCCATCGCCCGCGGCGAGATCGCCCTTTTGCGCGCCGCCTTCCCAAAAGCGGAGATCGCCCCACAGCCGGGGATCGAACAGCGCCTGGTGTTGCCGGATGAAAACGATCTGCACGTTCTTGCCGCCGCCATCGCGGGTGGGGCAGATGCGATCCTGACGTTCAATGCACAGGATTTCCCGCGCGGAACGCTGGCGGGCGAAGGTCTGGAGCGGCGCGATCCCGACGGTTTTTTGTGGCAACTTTTCTCGACACATCCCGAGAAAATGCGCGCTGTAACCGAGGCTGTGCGTGCCGAAGCCGAACGCCTCTCCGGTGATCCCCAGCCGATCCGCGCCCTGATGAAACGTGCCCGTCTTCCGCGTTTCGGCAAGGCTTTGGCGGGGTGATAGGGGGCGCTGCCCCCGTCGCCGGAGGGCGACAATTTACAGAGAAGGAGGGGGCGCTGCCCCCGTCCTCTTCGAGGACTCCCCCGAGATATTTCGATCAAGAAGAAGTCTCCAATTCCTCTTCTTCTTGATTTAAATATCTCGGGGGTGAATTTCCGATAGGAAAGAGGGGGCAGCGCCCCCTTTCGCC
>NZ_AUND01000039.1 GCF_000714535.1 Thioclava pacifica DSM 10166
CAACACCGCGACGGCCGATAGCGACGAGAGCGACGAGGCGACCGACGACGAGACGGTGACGCTGCCGCAAGATCCCTCGATTTCCATTTCCAAGGTGACGACACATGAAGGGACCGAAGGCGACGGGCTTACCGGTGTAACGGCAGGCGACTATGTCGGCTGGAAATACTATGTCTCCAACACCGGCAACGTCACGCTCGATAGTGTCTCGATCCTTGATGATCACGGCCCGCTCGATCCCGATTTCGGGACCGCGGATGGCGGGATCATCGATGTGCTGGGACTTGGCGGGTTCAATATCGGCGATGTCAACGAGAACGGGCTTCTCGATGTCGGCGAGGAATGGGTGTTCGAATCGAGCTTCCTGCTGGAAGTCCCCGAGGATCTGATCACCTATACCAACGAGGCAACGGTGACCGCTCTGACCGCGATCTACGATCAGGAGGTCTCGGATTCCGATACGAGCGGGTTCCAGGTTCTGCCCAACGGCATGGTCACCAATTCGATGCTGTGTGACTTCGGCGAGGTCTTCAACGCAAACTTCTCGCCTGACAAAGACGGTACCTACACGCAGAACTCGACCAATCCCGGGCAGTTCTTCTACAACGTGGTCTTCGATTACGACGAGGAATTCACCAACGGGGATGGTCAGGACAACATCCTTACCCTCGAGATCCCGGACGGGTTCGCGCTGCAAAGCGGAGATCCGAATTTCGAGAACGCGGTGCATGTCTATGACAGCGTCTCGGTCGAGTTCGACGCGGCGGGCAACATGTGCCTGGTTCCGGGTGACGAAATCCCGCGCGATCAATACACGATCGATTTCCAGTACAATGCCGATGGGACGATGGAGGCGATCATCAACTTCGGCGACTCGGATCTCACCGGGCTCACCTATGTCAATATCCACCTCGATTACGAGACGAAGGGCAGCTCGGGTTGGGAATACAAGGATGGGGATGCGGTCAACGGCACCGGACCTGATGGCTATGAATTGGGCGATATCCTTAACAACACGAGCTATGACTTCGATGCGAGCCTGACGGATGGTGGTTCGACGAGCGATCTCGACTTCACCGACTCGGTGATGAACGACAACGTCTTCAAGCAGTTCAAGCAGTCGGGCTTCGGTGGCTATGTCTGGTCGGACGAAAGCGGAACCGAGGCCGGGGTCTATGAGCCCGGCGAGGGGGTCGCGGGCGCGCTGATCGAAATCTACGACTCGAAAGGCAAGCTCGTTGACAGTGCCACGGTGGATGCGGACGGTTGGTGGTACTCTGCCTATACCCACAAGGGTAAGCAGGAAGCCTATACTGTCGAACTCTATGCCGACGGATCGCATGACGCAGGGGATGTGGCCGACGCGACTGGAACGGCGATGCTTGGCAAGGGCGACAAGTTCGACGTGGTCGATTTCTACCAGTCCGATGATGACATGTACCACGCTATGGAAGTCGCCTGACCCCCCCCACGCAGGCGCTGGGAGGATCGGGACATCCATTCATGCGTGACGTTCCGATCTGGGCGCGGCTCGATGCCCCGAGAGCCGCGCCTGCCCCCTCCCGATACAGGAAATGATGAAAAGGAAAGGGCAATCACATGGTTCAATCGATTTTCAAGGGCGGCGAGGTTCTCAACTCGCAGCGCCATACGTCTTTGCGCTACAGCCCGGAAACCGGCTGCAAACTCTTCGCCGATCAGGCCAGCGCACCGGTGACGATCGCCGAGTTCTCTGCGGTGGCGGCGGAATATCCGATCCTCTTCGCGCCCGCCGAGGCCGGCGCCTCGCCGGTTGCGCTGTTTGCGCTGAAGGAAGGAACGAATCTTTTCGTCGATCGCAAGGGGCGCTGGACCGGGCACTACATTCCTGCGCATTTCCGCCAGCTCCCCTTCTTCAACACGCATATCCGCGACAGCGACAAGATCGTGCTGTCGGTTCTGCCCGAGGCGGAGAGCGTGCATGAGAGTGGCGATGGACTCGCCTTGTTCGACGAGGATGGTCAGGCCAGCGAGTTCCTGAAGGCGGTGATGGAGTTCACGCGCCAGCATTACGAACATACCGTCACCACGCAGAAATTCTGCCGTTTGCTTGCCGAGCTCGATCTGCTGGAAGAGACCACCGGGACAATCACGCTGCCTGACAAGAGCCGGCGCATTCTCAAGGGGTTGTCTGTCGTGTCGCGCAAGAAGTTGCACGCGCTTGATGATGCGAAACTGGCGGAGTTCGAGCGCAACGGCGCGCTTGAGGCGATCCACCTCCACTGGGCGTCGATGCGCAATTTCGAAAATCTCGGTGAAAGGATGAGCCAGAGCAAGAAGGCCGAGCCGCTCGAACGACAGAAATCGGTCGTGTCGATCGCGCAGGCGATGTCGGCTTCGGTGCAATAGGTCGGGCTCAGGGGGCACATAAATGAAAAAGGCTACCGCCCTTGGGGTCGTGCTGAAATCAGTGCGTGGGCAGATGTGGTCGTTGCTGTGGCTCAGTTTCCTCGGAAACCTGCTGCTGCTGACAAGTTCCATCTACATGATGCAGATCTT
Organism: Thioclava pacifica DSM 10166; assembly: GCF_000714535.1. Lineage (GTDB taxonomy): Bacteria > Pseudomonadota > Alphaproteobacteria > Rhodobacterales > Rhodobacteraceae > Thioclava > Thioclava pacifica. Next base: position 2,539 of record NZ_AUND01000039.1, read on the forward strand.
CGATCGCGTGCTCTCGAGCGGGTCCGTCGATACGCTGACCTGGCTCAGCGTGATCGCCGCCGCGGCGCTGGTTGCCTTCGGGCTGCTCGAGCTGTCGCGTCGGCAGGTGCTCTCGCGGATCGGTGTCTGGTTCGAGCGCGAGCTGTCGGGCGAGGTAATGTCGCGCGCGCTGAGCCAGCGTCTCAAAGAGGGCAAGTCGGTGGCGGATGTCTCGGATCTCGCCGATGTGCGGTCCTTCATCTCGGGCGAAGCCCTGCTGGCTTTTCTCGACGCCCCCTGGACACCGGTCTTTATCGCGGTGATCTGGTTCATGCATCCGGTCCTTGGCGGGATTGCGATCGGGGCGGCGCTCCTGCTTTTCGCGCTGGCCGTGATCAACGACATTCTGACCCGCCGTCCGCTGGCCGAAATGTCGAGCCGCATGCGGCGCAATCGGTCGGACGCTTCGGTCTTCATCGAACACGCCGATACGCTTGAAGCGCTGGGGATGGTCGGCAAGACCACCGAACGCTGGAAGGCATCGATGCAGAAGCTCGATGCAGAAGGGGAGGGCGCGCAGAACCTCGCCGCTTTCCTGCTCTCGGCGTCGAAGACCCTGCGGATGATCATCCAGATCGTGATCCTCGGCACGGGCGCCTATCTGGTGCTGCAAGCCGAACTGACGGCGGGCGGGATGATCGCGGCTTCGATCATTCTGTCGCGGGCTCTGGCCCCGGTCGAGCGGGCGCTCTCGGCTTGGCGCAGCTACGGCTCCTACCGAGCCGCGCGGCGGAATCTCGAACAGCTTTTCGCGGCCGTGCCGGAGCGTGGAGAGCGGCTGGAACTGCCGCGCCCGAGTGGCGAGCTTGAGGTCAGCGCATTGCGCTACCACGCCCCGACGACCGGCGAACCGATCCTGAAGAACATCTCGATGCGCGTACCTGCGGGCAAGACGCTCGCGATCATCGGGCCTTCGGGCTCGGGCAAGTCGAGCCTGTGCCGCTGCCTTGTGGGCGCGTGGCAGCCGACTTTCGGGACGGTGCGGCTCGATGGTGCGGATCTCGCGGAATGGGATAGCGACCGGCGCGGCCGCTATATCGGCTACCTGCCGCAAGCGATCCGGCTCTTCTCCGGCACGATCGCAGAGAATATCGCCCGGCTTGGCGAGATCGATGACGAGGCCGTCCTTGCCGCCGCCCAACGGGTCGGCGCGCATGAGATGATCCTTGGGCTGCCCGAAGGGTATGAGACCGAGACGGGCCCGTTCTCCGATCTGCTCTCGGGCGGGCAGAAACAGCGCATCGGTATGGCGCGGGCGCTTTACGGCAACCCCTCCGTGATCGCGCTCGATGAGCCCGACAGTAACCTGGACGGCAATGGGGATCTCGCCCTCGCCTCGATGCTCAAGGATCTCAAGGCAGAGGAACGCACGGTGATCTTCGTATCGCACACGCCTGCGCTGCTGCGCTACGCGGACATGGTGGCGGTGCTCAAGGATGGCGTGCTCGTGCAGATGGGCACGCGCGACGAAGTTCTGTCGTCGATGATGAAGACCGGGACCGTGGGGACGGCTCAGAAAGCGGTGGGAGCAAATGGCTGACGTGGCGGAGACCGTGGCGACGGGCCCGGCGAATCCTTCGGGGCAGGGCGAGGTCTGGGCGCGGCTGGCGCAGGACAAGCTCTCGACCGAGACAATCCTGATGATCGGGGGCGCGGCAATCCTCGCGCTGCTTGCGGTCTGGTTCATTTCCTTTCTGCTGGCGGGCAGACGCGCGGAGTTCACACCTTCGACCTCGCTCGCGGCGCTCACACGCGGCCCGCGCGGGATCGGTCTGGCCGTGGCAATTGTCTTCTTCGGGATCTTCGGAGGCTGGGCCTATTACGTGCCGCTCTCGGGCGCCGCGATGGCGACGGGCGTTATCAACCCTGATGGCCGGCGCAAGACGGTGCAGCATCTCGAAGGCGGGATCATTCAGCGCATCCATGTGCATGAGGGCGATCATGTCGAGGCGGGGGATGTTCTGCTGACCCTTGATGCGGTGCGCGCACAGGCGCGTCTGGAAGAGCTGCGGGAGCGCATGCTCTACCTGCTCGCGACGGAGGCGCGCCTGCGTGCCGAGCTCACGCAGGCCGAAGAGGTCACGTTTCCGCTCGACGAGATGGCGGATCTCGCGGCGTCGCCCGAAGTCGCCGTCGAGGCACAGCGCCGGCTCTTTCTCGATCGTCGCGAGACCCAGAAATCGCGCGAACGGATCCTGGCGAAGCGCATCGACCAACTCAGGGTCGAGATCGGCGGCCTGACCGAGGTTATCGCGGCCCAGGGCGACCAGATCGACCTGCTTCAGGAAGAGCTCGACGTGACCAGCACGCTCTTCGACAAGGGGCTCAACCGTCTGCCGCAGCTTCTGGCGCTCAAGCGTTCGATGGCGGATCTCCAGTCCAATCGCGCGCTCAATCGCGCCTCGGTGGCGCGGCTCGAACAGCAGATCGGCGAGACCGAATTGCAGCTCGTGGCAACGCGCCAGCAGAATTCCGAAGCGGTGAGTACGGAGCTTGCGCAGATCCGCAGTGAGCTCGCGACGCTGCGCTCGAACCTGCCCGAGCGGCTTGATGCCTTGCAGCGCACGGTCGTGCTCGCGCCGATCGCGGGCCGCGTGCTCAACTTGCGGGTGACGACAGAACAGGGGGGCGTGCTTGGCGCCGGTGGGGAGATCCTGGATATCGTCCCCGATGACAGCCGCCTTGTCATCGACGCTCGCGTGCGACCCTCGGATATCGAGACGGTTTATCCGGGCATGTCTGCGCGGGTTCTGCTGACCGCCTACACGCAACGCAACCTGCCGCAGCTCTTCGGGCGCGTGGATGTCGTGGCTGCTGACCGTCTTGTCGATGACCGCACGGGCGAGCCTTATTTCCTCGTGAAGGTCTCGGTCGACGAGACGGATGTGGAAGCCCTCGGTGAGAATATCGAGATCATCTCGGGCATGCCTGCCGATGTGATGCTTCTGACGGGGGAACGCTCGCTCTTCGATTACATGCTGCGTCCCTTCGCCGACAGCCTGCGCGGCAGCTTCCGCGAGAGCTGATCGCTGCCGGTCCGCTCGACCCTCAGATCCCCTGCGCCACGCGGGCCTTGCGGGTCGAGCTGAGCTTCATGCCCGGCGCGGTCAGCCGTTCTTCCGGGCCGACCCAGGCATAGGCGAGCAGGCAGGGGTCGATATCGGCGGTGGTGATACGGTGTTCGTGATCGGGGCGGTTGAGGATCAGCGATCCCGGCGCATGCACGGCCGTATCGTTTTCCGACCAGGGGCCTGAGACGGAGATATAGCTCTCTTCGATCTCGCTATGGCTGTGCTGCGGATAGGTCGTCTTCGGTGCGAAGAGGACGAAGCCGAGGATCAGCCGCTCCGAGCGCACCGGGCCGCGAGGGCCGAGAACCTCGCAATAGGCATATTTGCGCGCGAGCGCCTTGGGCACTTTCTCATAGCCGTATTCCCAGGTCAGCGCCGGGGCTACGCGCCCCAGAGCGCGCGCAAGCCCTGCAACCGCGCCCCTTTCGCCAAGATCGAGCGCGCGCGGCAGATGCGCGGTGACGGGTTTCGCCTCGGGTGGGCGGGGCGTGATCTCGGGATTGGCGTCGATGAGCTGCGAGAGCGTGTCGCGGACCCGTTTGCGATGCGAGCGGATCAGCCGGCTGCCACCGGCCGAGCCGTGCCGGTAGAGCGTGTCGAACTCGCGCAGCAGATACAGCCAGTCCGGGGCATCGCACAGGCGTGGCTGGTTCTCGGGAGTGGTCTCGGAGAGGGGCAAGGTCATCGGCGGGATCCAACGGGCAGGGGCTGGGTTGCGGTGGCATAGCGGAGCTTTGCCGAGCCTAGTGTGCCAGCGCGCGGCGCCAGATCAAGAGAGCGTCGTATCGGCGCCGGAAATCGACATGAGGAAAGAACGGCAACCCGAAAACGAGAGAGCTTCACGCGTAGAGATGTTCTGCGTCTCATACACGCGCTGCGAAGACGTAAGGAGCTGATTTTAGGGTGTTTTCAGGGGGAAAGACGATGGCAGCCCGTAGGGGAATCGAACCCCTCTTTCCAGGTTGAAAACCTGGCGTCCTAACCGATAGACGAACGGGCCACGCGTCGCTCTTGCAGGATGGGAAGTGGCAGCCCGTAGGGGAATCGAACCCCTCTTTCCAGGTTGAAAACCTGGCGTCCTAACCGATAGACGAACGGGCCACACGAAGCCTTCCGGCCATACCTGCGTGAGGTGGAGCGGTGTTTAGGCCAGAGAACCGTGACTCGCAAGAGGGTTTTTACGGATTTGCGGAAAGTTTTTCTTCACCCGCGATGCCGGTCCGGAAGGCGTTGAAAAACATTGGCTTCGGCGCGCAGCTCACAGCTCCGTCTCAGGCGCGCGCGGCATCTTCGAGGCGCAGCTGAACCTTGTTGCGCCCGCCCCAGGAATTGATCTCGAGCCGCCCCGCAAGATGGAAGCGTCCCGCGCCGGGCTGGCTCAGTACGGGACCGAGCGGGCCGTCGAAGGCGCCAAAGCAAACCGCCTCGAGCCGCGTGCCCATCCCGTCGCCGAAATTGAAGCGCAGGTGGCTTTCTCCGATGCGGCGTGCGCCGGTGATCTCCATGCTCGCGAAGGCAAAGCGCGGGGCGGGGGCGCCCTGGCCGAAGGGACCGGCGCGGTCGAGATCCTCGATCAGCTGCGGGCTTGCGGCGCCGGGCATCAGGAGCCCGTCGAGGCGCAGATCACGCGGGCCCATCTCGCCTGCGCCCTGTTTGGCCAGCAGCTCGGACAGGCGCGCCATTGCGGCCTCCAGCTTGTCTTCCTCGACGGTCAGGCCGGCGGCCATCTTGTGCCCGCCGCCTTTCAACAGCAGTCCTTCCGCAGCAACGCGTTGGATCGCCGCGCCGATATCGACGCCTGAGACCGAGCGGGCCGAGCCCTTGCCGATCCCGTCCTCCAGCCCGATCACGACCGAGGGGCGGTTCGTCGCCTCCTTCAGCCGCGCGGCGACGATCCCCACCACGCCCGGATGCCAGCCCGGTCCGGCAGCCCAGACGAGCGGCGCCTCGACCCCACGCTCTTCGGCTTGGCTAAGTGCGGCCTCGCGCACGGCGTTTTCGACGTCACGACGCTCGGTGTTGAGCGCATCGAGCCGTTCCGCAATGGATTGCGCCTCGTTCGGATCGTCGGTCGCCAATAGCCGCGCGCCAAGATCCGCCGCGCCAATCCGTCCACCCGCATTGATCCGCGGGCCGAGCACGAAGCCCAGGTGATAGGCGGCAGGCGCCCGGTCGAGCCGCGCCACATCCGACAGCGCCACGAGGCCCGGCCGTTCGCGCCGCGCCATGATCTTGAGCCCCTGTCGCACCAGCGCCCGGTTGCAGCCGATCAGCGGCGCGACATCGGCCACGGTCGCCAGCGCCACGAGATCCAAGAGCGCCATAAGCGGCGGCCCCTGCACGCCTTCTTCACGCAGCTGCCGGTTCGCCTCGACCAGCATCAGGAACACGACCGAGGCTGCACAAAGGTGCCCCAACTCGCCGGTTTCGTCCTGCCGGTTCGGGTTCACCACGGCCAGCGCGGGCGGCAGGGTCTCGCCGCCCAGGTGGTGATCGAGGATGACGACATCGGCGGGCTTGGCGGCGGCCACGGGCTCAAAGCTCAGCGTGCCGCAATCGACGCAGACGATCAGCGGGTGCTCGGCGCCAAGGGCCTGCATCGCGGGCACGTTGGGCCCGTAGCCCTCGTCGATCCGGTCGGGAATATAAAGCGTGGCCTCGCGCCCCATCGCGCGCAGCCAATGGATCAGCAGCGCCGCCGAAGAGCCGCCATCCACGTCGTAATCGGCGAACACCGCGATCTTCTCGCCCGATTTCACCGCCTGTAGGAAGCGGGTCGCTGCCGCCTCCATGTCGCGCAAGGACCGCGGATCGGGCAGCAGCTCGCGCAGGGTCGGTTCAAGGAAGCCCTCGGCCTCTTCGGGGGCTACGCCGCGCGCCACGAGAATCCGCGCAAGCGGCAGTGGCAGGCGGGTCTGCTGCGCCATCGCCTCGGCAAGTCGGTCGGCCTCGGCAGAGGGCCCGATCCAGCGCCGACCGGTCAGGGATTCATCGACGGAAAGAAAACTGCTCATGAGCCGGGTTTAGCCAAATCCGATCCGGCCTTCCAGCATCTAGTCGGGGCGATTTTCTAGCAAGGCCTGACGCGAGTCCGAGGCAAATTCGCGCCGCCATAGCATGCCCGTGGTGAAGACCACGGCTCCGATCAGCGCGTAAGGCCCTAGCAGCCAGGCCAGCGTCGCCAGCGCGAAATAGACCGAGCGCAGCCCGCGATTGAAGCTTTTGGCCGCGTTGATGTTGATCTGTGCCGCCTGCGCCGCACGCGGATAGGCGAGCGGATCCTGAGGGTCATTGGGCACGGCAGCCATTGCGATCGCGGCATAGGAAAAGAGCCGGTGCGACCAGACGAATTTCAGAAACGCGTTCGCGCCGAAGAGCACGGCGGTCAGGATGCGCGCCTCCCACAGCAGGTCCGGCCCGTGATCGAGGGCGAAGTCGCTCGCGATATTTGCCAGCGGCTGCGGGTTGGCGATCAGCGCAAGCCCCGCGCCGATGGCCAGCAGCGAGGTCGAAGCGAAGAAGGTCGTCGATTGCCGCAGCCCGTCCACCATGGCCGAATCGAAGATGCGCGGCTGGCGCGTCACCAGTTGGCGCATCCATTCGCGTCGGTAACCGGCCATCAGCTTGCCCATCGACGGACGCGACGGGCTCGAATGCTCGGTTATCCAGCCGATCACCATCCAGCAGGCCACCAGAAGCACCAATGCGGCAAGGTCGAGAGGCCCGAGCGGGCCGATTTGCAGGGACTCGGTCATGCTGATCAGTTAGCGTGATGCAGCTTGCCTTGTCACCGGGGCTTATTGGTTATATTTTCTGACCAACCGGGAGGGATTCATCATGGAAATGCCGAAGCCGAATGACGATCTGCTGGCGCGCAAGCCGCAGATCATCGCGCGTCTGCGCGAGGTGCTGCCCGCCGATGCGGTGATCGACGATCCGAACGAGACGCGCGCCTATGAATGCGATGCGCTCTCGGCCTATCGCTGCCAGCCGCTGGGCGTGGTGCTGCCGCGCTCGACGGCCGAAGTCGCGGCAGCCCTGAAGGCCTGCCACGAGATGGGCGTGCCGGTGGTGCCGCGCGGCGCGGGCACCTCGCTTGCGGGGGGCTCGATGCCGCAGGCGGATTCGGTGGTGCTGGGGCTCGCGCGGATGAATTCCGTGCTCGAGACCGATTACGCGAACCGCTTCATCCGGGTCGAGGCGGGGCGCACGAACCTTTCCGTCACCGGTGCGGTCGAAAGCGACGGCTGGTTCTACGCGCCTGACCCCTCCTCGCAGCTCGCCTGTGCGATCTCGGGCAATATCGCGATGAACTCGGGCGGCGCGCATTGCCTGAAATATGGCGTGACGACGAATAACCTGCTTGGCGTGACGCTCGTCACGATGGAGGGCGAGGTGGTCGAGATCGGCGGGCCGTATCTGGACGCGGGCGGGCTTGATCTGCTTGGTCTGATCTGCGGCTCGGAGGGGCAGCTGGGCGTGGTGACCGAGGCCACGCTGAAGATCCTGCCCAAGCCCGAAGGCGCGCGGCCCGTGCTGATCGGCTTCAACTCGAACGAGGTCGCGGGAGCCTGTGTCGCCGATATCATCAAGGCGGGTATCCTGCCGGTCGCGATCGAGTTCATGGACCGCCCCTGCATCGTCGCGACCGAGGCCTTCTGCCATGCGGGCTATCCCGATTGCGAGGCGCTGCTGATCGTCGAATGCGAGGGCTCTGCGGCAGAGATCGACGAGCAGATCGGCATGATCCGCCAGATCGCGGGCCGTCACGAACCGGTCGAGTTCCGCGAGGCGCAATCGGCCGACGAGGCCGCGCGGATCTGGCTCGGCCGCAAATCGGCCTTCGGCGCGATGGGGCAGATCAACGATTACATGTGCCTCGATGGCACGATCCCGGTCTCGGAGCTGCCTTTCGTGCTGCGCCGGATCGGCGAGCTGTCAAAGGACTACGGGCTCGATGTGGCGAACGTCTTCCATGCGGGCGACGGCAATATGCACCCGCTGATCCTCTATAACGCGAACAAGCCGGGCGATCAGGAACTGTGCGAAAAGCTGGGGGCCGAAATCCTCAAGCTCTGCGTCGAGGCGGGTGGCTGTCTGACCGGCGAGCATGGCGTGGGGATCGAGAAGCGCGACCTGATGGATGTGCAGTTCGAGCCCGCCGATCTGGAAGCGCAGATGCGGGTGAAGGACGTGTTCGATCCGAAATGGCTTTTGAACCCGGCGAAGGTGTTTCCGCTGGGCGCAAGTGCGAGCCGCCGTGTGACCTGACGGGGCGCGAGCTAAGAGCCGGGCAGGGGGCGCTGCCCCCTCTGCGCCTACGCGCATTCACCCCCGGGATATTTGAAGCAGTTGGAAAAGTGAGGCTTCATGAGAGTTGAGAGCGAGGCGCAGCTGGCCGAGGCCGTCCGCGATGCGGGTGGCGCGCTGGCCGTGCGCGGAGGGGGCACGCGGCCGGTGGGGCGCTGCCTGGGCGAGCCTTTGGAGGTCGGGATTTCCGGCATCACGCTTTACGAGCCGGGCGCGCTGACGCTGGTCGTGGGGGCGGGGACGTCTCTGGCCGAGGTCGAGGCGGCGATTGCTGCCGAGGGCCAGCGTCTGCCCTTCGAGCCCGCGAATTGGGGGCCGGTTCTGGGTGTCGAGGGCGTAAGCACGGTGGGCGGTGTGGTTGCCGCCAATGTCTCTGGCCCGCGCCGGGTGCAGGCCGGGGCCTGTCGCGACAGCCTGATCGGGGTGCGGTTCGTCGACGGGCGCGGTCAGGTCGTGAAGAATGGTGGCCGGGTGATGAAGAACGTGACCGGTTACGATCTGGTCAAGCTGATGGCCGGGAGCTGGGGCACGCTGGGCGTGATGAGCGAGGTGGCCTTCAAGCTGCTGCCCGCAGCCCCTGCGCAGGCGACAGTGGTGATCGACCTTCCGGCAGGGGCCGCGCCGGTGGCGCTGGCGGCGGCGCTGGGCTCGCCCTTCGATGTGTCTGGCGCGGGCTGGGTGCCGGGCGTCGGCGCGGTGGTGCGGGTCGAGGGTCTGTCGGAATCGGTCAGCTATCGTGCGGGTGAGCTGCGCAAGCTTTTGGAGCAATTCGGCCCGGTGCGGGTCGAGGAAGAGGGCTCGGCCGCGATCTGGGCCAGCCTGCGCGATCTGGAGCCCTTCATCGACAAGCCGGGCGATCTGTGGCGCTTCTCGGTCAAGCCCTCGGAGGCCTCGGAGATCGTGGCACGTCTGGGTGGCGAGGTGCTGCTGGATTGGGGCGGCGGGCTGATCTGGGCGCTCTTGCCGGAAGGCAGCGAGGCGCGCGCGCTGGCCGCGCCCTATTCGGGCCATGCGACCTGCATGCGCGGATCGGCGGGCGTCACCTTCGAGCCCGAACCCGCGCCGATCGCCACGCTCACGACGGCGCTTCGGGCGCAGTTCGACCCGCGCGGCATTCTGAACCCGGGAAGGATGGGCTGACATGCAGACGAATTTCACGCCCGAACAGCTGAAAGATCCCGGCATCGCGCGCGCCAATGAGATCCTGCGCGCCTGCGTGCATTGCGGGTTTTGCACGGCGACCTGTCCGTCATATCAGGTGCTGGGCGACGAGCTCGACAGCCCGCGCGGTCGGATCTACCTGATCAAGGATATGCTCGAGAGCGGGCGTCCGGCGGATGAGAAGACCGTCAAGCATATCGACCGCTGCCTGAGCTGTCTGGCCTGCATGACGACCTGCCCCTCGGGGGTGCATTACATGCATCTGATCGACCATGCGCGCGCCCATGTCGAGAAGACCTACAAGCGGCCGCTGGTGGACCGGCTGCTGCGTTGGACGCTGGCGAAGATCGTGCCCTATCCGGGCCGGTTCCGTCTGGCGATGGGGGGCGCGAAGCTCGCCAAACCCTTCGCGGGGCTGCTACCCGACAAGCGGTTGCGCGCGATGGTGTCGATGGCGCCCAAGACCATCCCGCCGGTCAGCCGCAATGACGATCCGCAGGTTTTCGCGCCGATCGGAGAGAAGAAATACCGTGTTGCGCTGCAGATCGGCTGCGCGCAGCGGGCGCTCAATACCGATATCAACGATGCCACGATCCGGCTCTTGCGGCGGCTTGGGTGCGAGGTCGTGATCCCGAGAGATCTGGGCTGCTGCGGGGCGCTTTCGCACCATATGGGCCGCGAGGAGGAGAGCCATTCGCAGGCAGCGCGCAACATTCGCGCTTACTTGGGCGAGGGCGATCTGGATGCCGTCATCATCAACACCTCGGGCTGCGGCACGACGGTGAAGGATTACGGGCACATGTTCCGCAACGATCCGCTGGCCGAGGAGGCCGCGAAAGTTGCGGGGCTGGCCTGCGATATCTCGGAATTCCTCGTGAAGATCGGACTGCCCGAAGGCAAGGGCGGGATGCGGGTCGCCTATCACGCGGCCTGTTCGCTACAGCATGGCCAGCAGGTGAAATCCGCGCCGAAGGATCTTTTGAAACGGGCTGGTTTCGAGGTGGTCGAGCCCGCCGACAGCCATCTGTGCTGCGGCTCTGCCGGGACTTACAACCTGCTGCAGCCCGAGATCTCGGAGGAACTGAAGCGGCGCAAGGTGGCGACGCTCGAGGCCAAGCAACCCGAAGTGATCGCGGCGGGCAATATCGGCTGCATGGTGCAGATTGGCGGTGGGACCGAGGTTCCGGTCGTCCACACGGTCGAGCTTCTGGACTGGGCCACGGGCGGGCCGAAGCCGCCCGCTCTTGCACAAAGCTGAACGACGCCACAATCTGGCCGCATCGGGGCGTTACGAAAACCGTGACGCCCCTTTTCGTTCGGAGCTCTGATGCGCGCGCTTGCCTTGCTGATTTCGCTGCTTTTCGCCCTGCCGGCGCTGGCCGAAGATGTCGGCGCGCCGCTTACGCAGTTGGAGACCGGCGATCAGACGCGCGGCTGGGAAGCAGTCGGACGACTCGATCTGGGGCAGGGCAGCTTCTGCACGGGTACGCTGATTGCCGCAGATCTTGTGCTTACGGCTGCGCATTGCCTGTTCGACCGGCGCACGGGCGCGATGATCGATGCGCGCGACATGGAGTTTCGCGCGGGCTGGCGCAATGGCCGGGCCGAGGCCTATCGCAAGGTCTCGCGCGCGATGGCGCATCCCTCATATCGTTATGGTGGGCCGCAGGGGATGAAACGTTCCTCTTTCGATCTTGCGCTGGTCAAGCTCGCCCAGCCGATCCGGCTTCCGCAGCTTCGGCCCTTCGCGCTTTCCGACGCAGCCCCCTATAGCGGCGAGCAGGTGGGGGTGCTCTCCTATGCCAAGGGACGTTCCGAAGCTCCCTCGTTGCAAAAGGCCTGCGCGGTGATCGCGCGTGAAAACGCCACCGTCATCATGAGCTGCTCGGTCGATTACGGGGCGTCGGGGGCGCCGGTCTTCAGCTTTGCTGATGGCACGCCGCGCATCGTCTCGATCGTTTCGGCCAAGGCGGAACTGGGCAAGGAGCCGGTTTCGATCGGCTCTCTCGTGGCCGGGGTGGCCGATCTGCGTCAGGAGATCGAGGCGCGTGACACGCCGCGCGGCGCGCAGGAGATCCGCGCGGGCGGGGCAAAATTCGTGCGGCCGAACTGAGGAGACGAGGATGCGGATCACGAGCCTCATCGCGGGTGTTCTTTCTATCGGGCTTCTGGGCTCGGCGGCGCAGGCCGAAGGTTCGCTCGATCGGTTGTCGCAACGCGCTGATCTCTTCGGCTGGGAGGCTGTGGGCAAGGTCGCCATCGGTGAGGGCGGTTTCTGCACCGGCGTTCTCATCGCGCCAGATCTGGTTCTGACCGCCGGTCACTGCATCTTCGACCGCGCGCGCAAGGCCGCGCGCCCGCCCTCGGAAATCCGTTTCCTCGCCGGTCAGACCGGCGACATGGAGATCGCCGCCCAGCCCGTCGCGCGGATGGTGGCCGATCCCGATTACGCGCCTTTCGAACCGATCTCGGCCGATACGGTGCGCCATGACGTGGCGCTGCTGCAACTTGCACGCCCGATCCCCAGCTCGATCGCAGCTCCCTTCCGGGTCGGCACGATCGGGCCAAAAGGTACACAGGTCTCGGTCGTCTCCTATGCGCGCGGGCGCTCGGATATGCTGTCGTGGCAAAAGAGCTGCACGGTTTTCGGTCGCGGCGAAGGGCTCGTGGGCTTCGATTGCGACGTGAACCACGGCTCTTCGGGTGCGCCGGTCTTCGATCGCTCGGGCGTGGCCGCGGGGGAGCGGGCACGTGTCGTCTCGCTTGTTTCCGCGGGCTCGCGCAAGGATGGCGAAGTGAAAGCCTACGGGATGGAACTGCCCGCCATCGTCGCGACGCTCAAATCGGCGCTGCGCTCGGGGCGCGGCGTGATCGAAGGGGAGAGCGCGCAGGCGCAGGCTCCCGCGCCACGCATCCGCAGCGTCGGTCAGCCGGGCAGCGCCCCGCGCGTGTTGTCGGGCGGCAGCGCCAGCGGCGCGAAATTCCTGCGCCCCTGAACGGCTGGCCCGCGCTTGCGCGCCCCTCTTGAAACGCGGATTTTCCACACCCAAATTTGTCAGTGTCGGGATGCCTGATCAGGGTTCCGGCACCTGAACTGCCCGGCCCCGCAACAGGGGCGGGTGACCATAGACATCGCTCAAGAGAGGATGACACCATGCGAAGCTTTGATCTTTCGCCCCTTTACCGTGCCACCGTCGGGTTCGACCGTGTGGCTGACCTGATGGACCGCGCGCTGTCCACAGACCTCGCGCAGCCGACCTATCCGCCCTACAATATCGAGAAGACCGACGAGAATGCCTATCGCATCTCGATCGCTGTCGCCGGGTTCTGCTCGGACGAGCTGGCCGTCGAGTTGAAAGACGGCGCGCTCATCGTGACCGGGCGCAAGTCTGAGGATACGACCGACCGCACCTACCTCCATCGTGGCATCGCGACCCGCGCCTTCGAGCGCCGCTTCGCGCTGGCCGATCATGTGAAGGTGACGGGCGCCACGCATGAGGATGGCATGCTCCACCTCGATCTCGTGCGCGAAGTTCCCGAGGCGCTCAAACCCCGCCGGATCGAGATCGCCGGACCGAGCAAGGCCGAGACCAAGCAGGTCGAGACCGTCGACGCCTGAGGCGCATCACGGTTTACGAGACGGGCGCGGGGGAATTCCCCCGCGCTTTTTGTTTGTGCCGCAAAGGGTAGCGCCCTCCCGGGGGGAGGGTCGGGCGCGGCCCGGGCCGCTGGTCGCGCCCTGCGCCAAAGTCAGAACTTAGAACGGGTTAACTAGCTCACGGCGGGCTCAGATCCGTCCCGCCGCGCGTGAAGACCATGACGTGATCGCCGCTGCCGCTGAACGTAACTTGCGCCCCATCGACCTGCGCCTCTGTCATGTCGAAGAACATCCCCACCAGCTCTCCATCCGCCTTGAAAGGCTGCGAGTCCCAGTCGCAGGACAGGGTCGGCGAGGCCGAGGTCGGGCGGATACCGAGTTTCGGATAGGGGAAGACCATGATGCCGGTGCCGCAGAGGCAATGGCCGCAGATCGCGAAGCGGGAATTGTCGCCGATATAAAAGCGCAGAGCCCGCGCGGGGCCTGCGCCGTCCACGCTGACGAGATCATAGGCGCGCAGCGTGTCGATCCGGGCCGCGAGCGTCTCGGAGGTGGCGGGGCCGGTCGGTGTGCAAGCGGCAGCGAACAAGCCGAGCACGAGGGCTGCGATCGGGCGGCGAAGCGGGGAAGACAGGCTGGTCATGGGGCTCTCCTTCGCGGGCGAAGCCGTCTGGCAGCCCCCAAGATGGCCGATTTTCCCGCAGATCCATTGATTTCGCGCAATCCGCGTGGGCGACAGGGCGCGCGTCGGTGGCTCAGTGGCCGCCCATCAGGGGGCGATCATGTCGCCGATCCGCTTGATCTCTTCCGCCCCTGCCGCGACGGCCTTTTGCTCGAGACGGCGATAGGCGGCCAGAACCGCTTCGCCCTCGGGGGTGAGCGATGCGCCCCCGCCCTTCGCGCCCCCGCGCGAGCTCTCCACCAGCGGGGCGCGGAAATTCGCGTTCATCACCTCGACGAGGGACCAGGCGCGCTTGTAGCTCATTCCCATCGCGCGACCAGCCGCCGAGATCGACCCCTCGCGGGCGATCTCTTCGAGCAGCCGGACCTTGCCCGGGCCCAGCATCGCGTCTCCGAAATAGAGGCGCAGCATCAGCCGGGTCAGTTCCATCTTGGCACTCCTTCACCCTTGCGCGTCCCCGAAGCAGAGTCTGATCCTAACTTCCTGGGAGTTCAAGGGGCCGCCGGGTCACGCGGCCGTGTTGCAACCGGCTCTCTCCCCTTGAACTCGGCGCGCGCTTCGGCCAGCTTGGCGCGCGCTATTCCGGAGCCTTCATGTACGTCTCGATCGCCTGCCTCGTGGGGGCCTATCTTCTCAGCCAGTTCTACCGCACCTGCCTCGCGGTGCTGACCCCCGTTCTGAACCACGAGATTGGGGTGACGGCGGGCGATCTCGCGGTGTCGCTGGGGCTCTGGTATGGGGCCTTCGCGCTGGTCCAGATCCCGATTGGCGAGGCGCTGGACCGGATCGGGCCGCGCCGGACGGTCGGCGTGCTGCTGGGCCTTGGCGGCGGCGGGGGCGCGGCCGTCTTCGCGATGGCGCAGGGGCCGATGGGTATTCATCTGGCGATGATCCTGATCGGGGCGGGCTGCGCGCCGGTGCTGGTGGGCAGCTATTTCATCTTCGCGCGGGCCTTTGCGCCGGCGCTTTTCGGCACGCTCGCGGCGTCGATGATCGGGGCGGGGAGCCTTGGCAACCTCGCAGGCGCCGCGCCTCTGGCTGCCGCGATCGAGGCTTTCGGCTGGCGGCCCTCGCTCTGGGCTCTGGCCGCGATCACGCTGGTGGTCGCCGCCCTCATCCTGATCTTCGCGCGCGACCCCGAGCGGGTCGAGCAACCTGCCGGCCGCCGGGGCACCGCGCTCGACGTGCTGCGCCTGCCGGGCTTCTGGGTGCTGCTGCCGCTGACGGTCGCCAATTACACCGCCGCCGCGGGGATCCGCGGCGTCTGGGCGGGGCCCTATCTGGCGGATGTCTTCGGTGCGGACGCGCATCTGATCGGCAAGGTGACGCTGGTGATGGGGCTCGCGATGATCGCGGGCAATTTCGCCTATGGTCCGGCCGACAAGATCTTCGGCAGCCACAAGCGGGTGGCGCTTTACGGCAATGCGGTGCTGGCGCTGGCGCTGACGGGGCTGTGGCTGATGCCGGGGCAATCGCTGTGGATGGCGACCGCGCTTCTGGCCGCGATCGGCTTCTTCGGTGCCTCTTTCCCGGTGATCATGGCGCATGGCCGCACCTTCTACCCGCCGCATCTGACCGGGCGGGGCGTGACGCTGCACAACATGTTCTCGATCATGGGGGTGGCGGCGATGCAGTTCGCCTCGCGCCCCGTCTTCGATGCGGCCTCGGCGGGCCATACCGCCCCGGTCGCCTATGGGCTGCTGTTCGCCTTCTTCCTCGCGCCGGTGGTGATCGGGCTGGTCTTCTACGTTTTCGCCCGCGACACCGGAGATGGGTTGAGCTAGAACCGCTCCATGACCCGGCTCGGATTTCTCATCAATCGCACTCTGCGCCGCGAGGCGCCGCTGACCGCGCTCTCGGTCTCGCAAGAGGCACTGCTGGGCGAATTGTCGGGCAAGTCGGTCGCGCTGGTGGGCAATGCGCGCGCTTTGGCCGAGGGGCAGGCGGGGGCCGAGATCGACGCGCATGACGTGGTGATCCGGATCAACCGCGCGCCGATGCCCTCGGCGGCCAGTCATGGCACGCGCACCGACTGGCTGGCGCTCGCGACCTCGCTGCCGCAGGCCGAGCGCACCCGCATCAATCCGGGCCGCATTCTCTGGATGAGCCACAAGCGCAAGCGGCTCGATTGGGAGACCGCCTCCAGCCCCGGCTTCTACCTGCATCCGCTGGGCGAATACGAGGCGCTGAAGACGCAGCTTGGCGCGCAACCCACCACCGGCGCGATGCTGATCGACATGCTCGCGGGGTCAGATCTCGCGCGGCTCGACCTCTACGGTTTCGACTTCTTCGCCTCGCTCTCGCTCTCGGGGCGGCGCACGGCCGACAAGGTCCCTCATGACTTCGCCGCCGAGGCCGGGATGGTCGCGAAGTTGACGGAACGTGATCCGCGCATCATTCGGAACTGATCTGCGTCGAATCCCTTTCATTTCTGTGAGCAAAGCGGTAGGAAGCCGCGTTCTTTGAGGAGCAAGGAGGTCCTTATGGGCTATAAAGTCGTCGTTGCGGGCGCCACGGGTAATGTGGGCCGCGAAATGCTGAACATCCTGGCCGAGCGCCAGTTCCCGGTTGATGAACTGGTGCCGCTCGCGTCGCGCCGGTCGCTGGGCACCGAGGTCAGCTTTGGCGATAAAACCCTGAAGACCAAGGATATCGACGGGTTCGATTTCTCGGGCTACGACATCGCGCTGTTTGCGATCGGCTCGGATGCCACGAAGAAATACGCCCCGATCGCGGCCGCTCAGGGCTGTGTGGTGATCGATAACTCGTCGCTCTACCGCTACGACCCGGAGATCCCGCTGGTCGTGCCGGAGGTGAACCCCGAGGCGGTCGACAACTACAAGAACAAGAACATCATCGCGAACCCGAACTGCTCGACCGCGCAAATGGTCGTGGCACTCAAGCCGCTGCATGACCGCGCCAAGATCAAGCGCGTCGTGGTCTCGACCTACCAGTCGGTCTCCGGCTCGGGCAAGGAAGCGATCGACGAGCTGTGGGACCAGACCAAGGGCATGTATGTGCCGGGTCAGGAAGTGGAGCCGAAGGTCTATCCCAAGCAGATCGCGTTCAACGTGATCCCGCATATCGACGTCTTCCTCGACGACGGCTCGACCAAGGAAGAGTGGAAGATGGTCGCCGAGACCAAGAAGATCGTCGATCCGTCGATCAAGCTGACCGCGACCTGCGTGCGCGTGCCGGTCTTCGTGGGCCACTCGGAAGCGATCAATATCGAGTTCGAGGAATTCCTCGACGAGGACGAAGCGCGCGACATCCTGCGCGAGGCGCCGGGCATCATGGTCGTGGATAAGCGCGAGCCGGGTGGCTACATCACCCCGATCGAATGCGTGGGCGATTTCGCGACCTATATCTCGCGGATCCGCCAGGACTCGACGATCGAGAACGGCATCAACCTGTGGTGCGTGTCCGACAACCTGCGCAAGGGCGCGGCGCTCAACGCGGTGCAGATCGCCGAGACGCTGGGCAAACGCTGCCTGAAGAAGGGCTGAGTTTCGGCCTTGAGATTTGGAAGGCGCCCGGTCGGATCGGCCGGGCGTTTTTCGTTTGAGCGCGAGGGACGCGCCCGAGCTTTGGGTGGGCGCTTTGAACCGCCGGTGGCTTGGCGCTTTATCTCGAAAGCCCGCAGGTCGCTTGAACCCACGCCGACATCGACAATGCGCCCTCCCGGGGGGAGGGTCGGGCGCGGCCCGGGGCTGGTCGCCCCGTGCCAGAAGAGCCTACCGCATCACCCGCTTCACCCCGAGATACGCCCCGTCATCCGCCGCCGCGATCCGCGCCTTGCCCGCCTCGATCCCCTCATAGGCCACGCTCATCGTGTGGCCGTTCGCATGGAGCATCGTCTCGGGATCACAGACCAGCGCGATGTGCCCTTTCCAGAACAGCAGATCGCCGCGCTGAAGGGGGGCGCCTTCGGGCAGACCCTCGCCCAGCTCAGCCCATTGCATGTCGCTGTCGCCCGGCACGGATTGCCCGCAGAGCGCATAGCCCATCTGCACCAGCCCCGAGCAGTCGATCCCCGCGCGGCTATTGCCACCCCAAAGGTAGGGCGTGCCCAGAAGCCGCTCGGCCACCGCGACGGGGTCGCTTTCTGGCGTATCGAGCGGGCGCAGATGCTGGCGCGGCACATAGCCCTCGGGTGTCACGGCGAACATGCCCTCTTCGCCCGTGACCGCCAGCCGCGCGCCCATCGAAAGCGCCATCACCTCGCCGCGCTTGATCGAGGCCTCGCGGTAGAGATGCGTGGCAGGCGCGCTGACCACATGGGTTGCGCCCACCGGCGCGCCGAGCGCCGCATCCGCGACCCAGCCGCAATAGCCGTCCCATTCCGCCTGCACGAAGGTAAAATCGCCGCGCCGGTCGATCATCGTGACCTCGGCGCCAAACAGGATCTGCCGGTCGCGCAAACCGCCCGGCTCGGGGCGCAGATCAGTCACCGGTGCGATCACTCGCGCGGGCGCGCCATTGGTGAAACGGGCGGCCTCGAGCTGTCCGCGCAGGACCTCCAGAGCGACTTCGCCGGAGAAGGGCAGACGGCGGCGGTCGCTCATGTCAACACCTCCGGGAGGGCTGCGAAGATCGCCCGCGCACCTTGGCCGACCCCGCCTTTGGGACGGGCAGGGGCGGCGGCGGGTTGCCAGCCATAGATGTCGAAATGGACAAAGCGTTGGGTCTCGGTCACGAAGCGGCGCAGGAACAGCGCCGCGGTGATCGAGCCCGCCATGCCGCCTGAGGGTGCGTTGTCGAGATCGGCGATGCCGGGCTCGATCTTCGCCTCATAGGGCTCCCAGAACGGCATCCGCCAGAGCGGGTCGGCCACCGTTCGGGACGCTTTCGCCAGTGCCTCGGCGACACCGTCATCGTCGGTATAGAAGGGCGGCACATCGGGCCCCAGCGCCACCCGCGCCGCCCCCGTCAGCGTCGCCATGCAGATCATCAGATCGGCCGGGGTCTCGTCGGCATAGGCCAGCGCGTCGGCCAGCACCAGCCGCCCCTCGGCATCGGTGTTGTTGATCTCGACCGTCAGCCCCTTGCGGCTGGTAAGGATGTCACCGGGGCGGAAACTGTCGCCGCCGACGGAGTTTTCCACCGCTGGGATCAGCACACGCAGCCGCAGCGCCGCCCCGGTCGCCATGATCATATGCGCAAGCCCCAGCACCGTGGCCGAGCCGCCCATATCCTTCTTCATCAAGCCCATCGAGGCACCGGGCTTGAGGTTCAGCCCGCCTGTGTCGAAACAGACGCCCTTGCCCACCAGCGTCAGCGCCGGTCCCTCGCCGCCCCAGTTCAGTTCGATCAATCGCGGAGCGCGCGGCGAGGCGCGGCCGACTGCGTGGATCATCGGAAAGTTCTGCGCGAGCAGGTCCGCGCCTTTGACGACCTTGATCGTCGCACTGTGCCGCTCGGCCAGAAGGCGCGCAGCCGTCTCCAGCTCGTCCGGCCCCATGTCGGAGGCAGGCGTGTTGATCAGATCGCGGGTGAAGGCCTCGCCCTCGGCGATCGCCTCCAGCCGCGCCGCATCGAGCCCCTCGGGACAGACGAGCCGGGCTTTCGGCGGTGCGCTCTCCGCATAGCGACCGAACCGATAGCCCGCGAGCAGCCAGCCGAGCGCGGCCTCTTCGGCCATCTCTGCGGGCCAGGCCCCGGTCAATTTCCACGCGCCTTCGGGCAGAGCCCCCGCCGCACGGGCGAGGCCAAAGCGGTCTCGGGCCTGCTTGGCGGGCGCTCCAAGGCCAAGAAGCGCGCCTTCGACGCCGTCTGCGCCCGGCAGCAAGGCCACCTGACCCACCCCTGCGTTGAACCCTTGCGCCTTCACGAAGGCCGCCTGCGCTGGCGGAAGTTCGGCCAGCGCCGCGTCCAGCCCGTCTGGTGCGACGGGAATGAGCGGGCGCGATGCCTCATCCCTTTGGGCGAAGCGCATCGCGGGGCGATCGGCGAGGAAAGAAAATTCGGCGGGCATCGCGGCTCCTTGGGCTGTTCGCGCCCAAGCCTAGCGCCCCCGCGCGCACCCGCAAGACCTGATCAGACCGGCCCGGTTACGAGCTGAGATCGCCCAGATCCCAGACCTCGGTCAGGGACCGCTCCGCGATCCGGCCAAGCCGCGCCATTACCGCCGATTGCGCGATCGGATCATCTTGTTCGACGCATTGCGCGAGGTGGCGTGCGACCCTCACCATCGAGGTCAGCCCGACCTGTTCGGCCAGCACGCAAATCTCGGCAATCGTCCGGCGCAACCGCGTGCGATGACCGATCGTCGCGGCGTCCTCGAGCATGTTGAGGTGACCCGCAAGATCTTCCATCGCGGCTGATATCACCCGCTCTGCCGCGTCCTGCCCGAGCTCTGCATAGAGCACGACCAGCCGCGCCGGATCGAGCGCCATCGCCTCGTCGCAGCGCAATCGTGAAACCTGTGCCATCCCCGCACCCCTTCCATCTGACCACTCTCACCGACGGTCACTTTCGAGCCGAGGTCTCAAGATTCGGTTGAGCGATGCAGGAAATCTTCTCGAAATGTCTCGAAAACGCATCTCACGCGCGCTATGTGACGCTGCGGGAACATGAAACGGAGACCTAACGGACGATGAGAGAACATGTGAAGCCGCTGCCGAGCTATCTGGTGGGCCGTTATCAAGGGTGGCACGCCACCTCCTATGCCGAGAACCGTGCCTGGTATCGTCGTCTTGCCGATGAAGGGCAGCGCCCGCGCTCGATGATCATCGCCTGCTGCGACTCGCGCGTGCATGTCTCCTCGATGTTCGGCGCCGATCAGGGCGAGTTCTTCATTCACCGCAACATCGCGAATCTCGTGCCGGAATTCACCCCCGATGGCGATCACCACGGCACTTCGGCCGCGGTCGAATACGCGGTGACCAGCCTCAAGGTCGCGCATCTGATCGTGCTCGGGCATTCGAATTGCGGCGGTGTCGCGGGCTGCCATGCGATGTGCTCGGGCCATGCGCCGGAGCTGGAAGAAAAGAGCTCGTTCGTCGGCACCTGGCTGAACCTGTTGCGCCCGGGCTATGAGCGCGTGACCGAGCTGCCCGCCGAGGAACAGGTTCTGGCAATGGAGCGCGAGGCGGTGAAAATCAGCCTGGAGAACCTGATGACCTTCCCCTTCGTGCGCGAGGCGCTCGACGCCGATCGCATGACGCTGCACGGGCTGCGCCACGACATCGGCGAAGGCACGCTCGAGCAGTATGATGCGGAGACCGATCGCTTCGAAGTGATCTGAAACGCACCCGTACTGAACGGGCCGGGATCGCGTTCACCGGGCATTAAGCCTGATGGGCGATGCTCGGCCCATGAAACAGCATCGACTTGTCTCCCTGCGCCTTCCGCTCGATCTGATCGACCAGATCGGGAGGGAGGCCCATGCTCTGGGCCTGTCCCCGGCGGAGATGGCACGCCAGGCGCTGCGGCGAGGGCTGGCACCCGAACCCGAAGAGGTGGGCGAGGCGGCCCCGACGATGCTGCCCGAGATGGTCGCGGTCCACGAAGCGCTTGATCGCGCCTCCGACTGGCTCGACCTGCAAAAGCGGTTGCGGCGGGCCGGTTTCGTGTTGCGCGCGGGGACGCGCGGGGCGATCAGCTTGCATGACTGGCCCGCGAACCGATTTCTGATGCCGCTTGATGAGCTGGGAACGAGCCCGGCGGAACTCGTGCTGCGCTATCGCGCGCCTTTTCCGGGCAGGACCACCCATTCCGATCCACTTGCGCCGCCGGACGCGCAACGAACAGGTGTCATGAAAAGACCCGCAACCCCGGTCTCGCCAGCGTTGCGGGCCTATCTCGCAAAAGCGGCACGCGATGCCGCCTGAGCCTGCTCAGCGCAGGGTCTTGTCAATGGGCCAGCGCAGCGTTGTCTCGGTGCGCAGCATCTTCTCGGCCCCCGCCGGCAGGTCGAACCGCCAGGCCAGCACGCCGCGCTTGTGATCGTAATCACTCTTGCTCGCGGGGGGCTCGACAGTCGTGGTGATCTTGAGGTCTTCCTGTTCCGAATAGGGCACACGGTCGATCACGCGCATAGGCCAGTCCTGACCGGTGAGGTTCTTCACCTCGATTTCCACCACCTCGCGGCGCTCGTTCGATTTCGTCAGAATCCCGCGATCGCCTTCCATTGTGTCGGGCATGCGGCGGCTGACCCGTATGCCTTCGATCGGCCCGAACCCAAGCATCATATCTTCGCCCGCAGCCACCATCGGGAGCCAGGCCTGTCCGACCACCGCCCCATCAGCGAAAAGCGTGGCATTGCCGGGCAGCAGGATTTCTCCGGTCGCGTTGGTCCCTTCAGCGATGCGATAGGCGGTCTCGTCGGATAGAGGCGCAGCCTCGACGAGCACCTCCATCGGCAGGGTCTTCTCGTCGAGGCTCAGCCGCAGGTCATCGACCCCATCGCGAATATCCACGGCTGCGGGGTAGTGATAGGTCACCGTCTCTCCCTGCATCTCCATCTCGGCGCGATCACTCAGCATGGCCTCGGCGGCCGGTTCGGGCGCGGCGTCGGAAGCGCGCGCGAAGGTCTTGGGTGCGGGGGAGATGACGATCGGATCGCCAATGCGGGCGAGGCGGGGATAGACTTCGCCGGGTTCGGATTGTCCGCCGGGGCGTGCGGTCGAAAGTGTCAGGTCCACCCCGCGCCAATCCTCGCCGCTGGCCTGATGGACCGAAACGAAACGCTCCATCTGCACGGCGCCGGCCGCGCGATCGAGGCGCAGATCGTAAGAGGGCTGCCAGCCTGCATCGCCGGTAAAAGTGGTGATCGTGAGCGTGCCCGAGCCCTGTACGCTCGCACGCAGAACCTCGTGATCCTCGGCTGGATTCAGGAGCGCATCAAGCGCGGCCTGTGCCTGTTTGACCGCCTCCTGCGCTGGCTCCAGTGCGGCTTCGGCCTTGCGCGCCTCGGCCTCTGCGGCAATCGCGGCCTCGCTCGCGGCGAGGATCTGGGTGCCGACCATCTCGGCCAGCGCCTGCAATTGCGCGGGATCGCTGACCTGGGGCTGCGCACCCTTCAGAAAGGCGATCTGATCGCGCGCGGCCTGCGCCTTGGCGCGGATTGCCGCGAGCCCGTCTTCTTGCATGGCAAGCGCTTCCTGCGCGGCCTTCAGCGCGGCGCGCGCGGCTTGCACCTGCGACGAGCCTGTCGGGTCAAGCGCGGGCATGCGCCCCGAGATCAGGCTGACCGCGCCCACGCGGACGCCGTCCCCCGAGATGCGCAGGCTCTGGATGTCTGTCCCCGCGGGCAGGCCCGGCACGTAAAGCTCATGCGTGCCCTCCGGCGCCGCAAGCGTGACCTGCCGCTCGACTTGCGCGCCGCGTGGGAACAGCGTGACGGCGGTGATCTTTGCAGGGGCTTCGATCGTGTCGGCGAAAACGGGCAGGGCGGTCGCCATCATCAGGGCCGCGGTCAGAGAAATGCGCATCGGGTCCTCCCAGAACTGAATGCCCCGAGCCTGCGGCGCGCGGGCACGGGATGCAAGTGAGGTGGGACTGCACTGGCGGGAAGTCGCGAGGGAAAGGGGCTTTCATTTTCCCCGCAGCCCGGATCAGTCGACCGAGCGGATCAGCTTGCGTTCAAGCACGCGCAGAACGGTGCGCAGATCATGCCCGCGGCGCAGGATCTGGCCCTGCTGGCCGATCACCGCGTATTGGCCCTGTTTGCTGCGCAGGGCGGGGCGTTTCTCGATACGGAAGACGGGCACTTCGGCGGTGCGGCGGAAGATCGAGAAGATCGCGACTTCGCGCAGAAAGCTCATCCCGTAATCACGCCATTCCCCCGCTGCGACGGCGCGCCCGTAGAGCGACAGGATCACCGAAAGCTCGGCGCGGTCGAAGGCGACCTGCTGAGGCTGGCCGGATGCATTCGGGAAGGGGGTCGGCGTCTGAACCGTCATGCAGAAATGGTACATCGCGCGCGGCGCAAATCAAGCCTCGGCGGGCGCGCCGCATTTCTGCCGCAAAAAGATCCCGAAATTGTCCCAGTCCGCGCGACTTCCTGCCGATATTCGAGGCGATAACGGTCTCAGCGGAAAACGCTAAAAAACCCGGCGGTGTGGTCAACAGCCCCCACCCAGTTCGCACCGTCGGGGAGCTTTCCGCACTGGCAGCAAAAAGCCCTCGCCCAATTTCCGGGACGAGGGCTTTTTCTTTCCGGCGAGGCCGGGCCTCAGTAGCACTTCACCTCGGTGATGACATCCTGATCGTCGAGAAGGACATTCACCCGCTGGGCGTTGTAATCCATCGTCACCGCCTCACTGGGGCGGATCACCCGTAGTGCGCCTTCGAAATAGATCGCGTCGAGCGCCGCCACGTCGCGTCCGACGAGGGCGGCAATCGCGGGTGGCGGGCACATACCGGGATCGCCCGCGTCCTCCGAAGCCGAGCTGTCTTCGGACTTGCACGCCGTCAGCGCGAGAAGTCCCGCACAGAGGAAAAGCGCCACACGCATCCTCAGCCGCAATCGATATTGTAAATATTCCCCGCGCCATCGAGGCGGAATACCACACGCTGCGGGTTGTAGATCTGGTCCTCGACGCCGCGCCACTCGACGATGCGATAGGGGCGGGTGATGGTCAGCGTCTGGATCTGCGAAGCGGGCTGACCGAGCACAGAGATATAGTTCACCGCACCGCAGGTGTCGGGCTCACGCTCTTCCAGACCACCTGCATTGACCGTGACCGACGGGGTCATATGTGGTGCAGGCGAGGGCATGGCCTGATCGGGCGTGTCCTCGAGGGCGGTATCGGGGTTGCAGGCTGCCAGCACCAGAACGGCGGCAATAGCGGAAAACGGTCTCAACATGTCGCACCCTTGATTGCAAACGCCGCGCCGATGGCGCAGGCTCCTGTCAATTCTATACAAGGAGGAAACGCCCATGAGAACCCGTGCCGCAGTCGCTTTGGAGGCCGGAAAACCGCTCGAAATCATGGAGGTGGAGCTGGAAGGCCCGAAAGCGGGCGAGGTGCTCGTCGAGATCAAGGCCACCGGGATTTGCCACACCGACGAATTCACCCGCTCGGGTGCCGATCCCGAAGGCATCTTCCCGGCGATTCTCGGCCATGAGGGCGCGGGCGTGGTACTCGAGGTGGGCGAGGGCGTCACCACGCTCAAACCCGGCGATCACGTCATCCCGCTTTATACGCCCGAGTGCCGCGAATGTCCTTCCTGCCTGTCGGGCAAGACCAACCTGTGCACCGCGATCCGCAACACGCAAGGCCAGGGCCTGATGCCGGACGGCACCACGCGCTTCAAGATGCTCGATGGCACGCCGATCTATCACTACATGGGCTGCTCGACCTTCGCCAACCACACGGTGATGCCCGAGATCGCGCTGGCGAAAGTCCGCGAGGACGCTCCCTTCGACAAGATCTGCTATATCGGCTGTGGCGTGACCACCGGCATCGGCGCGGTGATCAACACCGCGGGGGTCGAGATCGGCTCAACCGCCGCCGTGTTCGGCCTTGGCGGGATTGGCCTGAACGTGATCCAGGGCCTGCGCATGGCAGGTGCGGACATGATCATCGGCGTGGATCTGAATGACGGCAAAGAGGAAATGGCGCGCAAATTCGGCATGACCCATTTCGTGAACCCGTCGAAATCGGACGTGCCGGTGGTGCAGCAGATCATCAACCTGACCAAGACCGAGCGCGACCAGATCGGCGGCGTGGACTATTCCTTCGATGCCACAGGCAATGTGCAGGTGATGCGCGACGCGCTGGAATGCTCGCATCGCGGCTGGGGCGTGTCGGTGATCATCGGCGTCGCTCCCTCGGGGGCCGAGATCGGCACGCGTCCGTTCCAGCTCGTCACCGGGCGCACCTGGAAAGGTACGGCTTTCGGTGGTGCGAAGGGCCGCACGGATGTGCCGAAATTCGTCGAGTGGTACATGAACGACAAGATCGAGATCGACCCGATGATCACCCACACCATGCCGCTCGAAGATATCAACAAGGCCTTCGATCTGATGCATTCGGGGGAGTCGATCCGCTCGGTCGTGATCTACTGATCCGCCCTGACATTCCTGCGAACGCCCGGCCTCGCGGTCGGGCGTTTCGCGTTGCGGGGTCAAGGCAGGATCGCGAGCCAGCCCCAGATCGTGAGGATCGAGAGCGCCGTGGCGATCAGCACCGCCGAGGCCGCCACCCGCCGCGCCACGCCGTAGATATTGGCGAAGAGATAGGCGTTCACCCCCGGCGCCATCGAGGCGGTCAGCACCGCAGAACGCAGCGCGCTCGCGTCCACCTTGAAGGCATAATGCGCCAGCCCATAGGTGATCGCCGGGTGCAGCAGCAGCGACAGGCCCGTGATCATCGCGATCGCCTTCGCATCGCCCTCGGGGCGGTAGCGATAGAGAACGCCGCCCAGCCCGAACAAAGCCGCCGGCAGGGCCGCGCGGGACATCATGTCCATCGAGACCTGGATCGGATGGGGCAGGGGCAATCCGGTCAGGCTGGTCACGATCTTGATCGCAAAGCCCGAGAGGATACCGATCACCAGCGGTGTACGCAGCACGCCCACCAGCGCGTTGAGACCGACGCGGCCAAGGCTGGTGCCGGTGCCCGACGAGCGAACCATCTCCATTGCGAGAATGCCGATCGTGTAGAGAAACGGCGAATGGACCGAGATGATCGCGAAATTGCCAGAAAGCGCCGCCTCGCCATAGGCGCGCTCGGTGATCGGCACGCCCAGGAGAAGCGAGTTCGAGAACAGGCAGGCAAAGCCGATCGCGACGCTCTCGGGACCGGTGCGGCCAAGCATCCGCGCTCCGGTGATCCCGATTGCGAAAGAGATCAGCGCGCCCGCGTAAAAGGCCGCCATCATCGGCCAGTTATAGCTTTGCGACAGGTCGAGATTGGCGATTGAGCGCGCTAGCAGAACCGGCACCGCGAAATTCTGCGCGAACCGCATCAGCCCGTCGACCGCGCTTTCCGAAAACAGCCCCCGCCACGCCACGACATAGCCGAAACCGATCACGAGGAAGACCGGCAGGATGACGTCGATCAGCGCGCTCATTCGAGGGCGAAGTCCAGCACCATCCCGTCATGGGCCGGGCGCACGTGGTCGGGCGTCTCGGCGGCCACGGCATCATGGTCGAGATCAATATGCATGTTGGTCAGCACCGCGCTTGCGGGCCGCGCGCGCTCGATCCATTCCAGCGCGCGTGCGAGATGGGCATGGGTCGGATGCGGCGTCCGGCGCAGCGCGTCGAGCACCCAGCAATCGAGCCCCTCCAGATGCGCCCAAGCGGGCTCGGGGATCGCCGAGACATCCGGCAGATAGGCCAGCCCGCCAATGCGAAAGCCGAGCGCGTCGATATTGCCATGCTCGACCTCGAAGGGCTGAAAGCGGATCGGCCCGCCCGCGCCGGTGATCTCGAACGGAGTTTCGCGGCGGATCGCGTTCAGCTCGCAGATCGGTTTGTAATTGCTGTCGGCGGGCTGCACGAAGGCATAGGCGAAGCGGTCGAGCAGGGCCGCTTCGGTATCGGCATCGGCCCAGACCGGCAGGCGCGCGCGCATGTTGAAGACGATCTGGCGCAGGTCATCGAGCCCGTGGACATGATCGGCATGGCTATGGGTGAAGACCACGGCGTCGAGTTCGCCCACGCCCGCGTTCAGCAGTTGCTGGCGCATGTCAGGGGTGGTGTCGATCAGCACGCGGGTCGTGCCCGCGGGGCTCACCCGCTCGACCAGCATCGAACAGCGCAACCGACGGTTCTTCGGATTGGCCGGATCGCATTCGCCCCAGTGATTGCCGATCCGCGGCACACCCCCCGAGGAGCCACAGCCGAGGATGGTGAAGCGCATCCGGTTCATGCGGCGAGGCTCCCCCGTTCGCCATGCTCGGCGGCTTTCCAGAACAGGCGGTCGAAATTGGCCTGGGTCGCAGCGGCAAAGTCTTCGTAGCTCAGCCCGAACACCTCCGCGCCGACTTTCGCCGTGTGGGCGGTATAGGCGGGCTCGTTGCGCTTGCCGCGATGGGGCGGGGGCGCGAGATAGGGGCTGTCGGTCTCCACCAGAATCCGATCAAGCGGGGCTGCGGCGAAGATGTCGCGGACTTCTTGCGATTTCGGGAAGGTCGCGATGCCCGACATCGAGAGGTAAAAGCCCAGATCAATCGAGGCCTGCGCCAGACGCGGGCCCGAGGAATAGCAATGCATGACGCAGCCATAGGGTTTGGCCTTCATGCCCTCGGTCAGGATCGCCTCCATATCCGCGTCGGCATCGCGCGAGTGGATGATCAGCGGAAGCCCGGTTTTCTGCGCGGCCTCGATATGGAGCCGTAGCGAGACTTTCTGCGCCTCGGCGCTTTCGGCGGTGTAGTGATAGTCGAGCCCGGTTTCGCCGATACCGACGAATTTCGGATGCTTGGCCAGCGCCACCAGATCTTCGACGGTTGCCATCGGCTCCTCGGCCACGCTCATCGGGTGAGTGCCGGCCGCGTAGAACACGCCCTTATGCGCTTCGGCGATCGCGCGCACGGAAGGCTCGTTTTTCAGCCGCGTACAGATCGTCACCATCCGCGTCACGCCCGCCGCATTCGCGCGGGCCACGATCGCGTCGCGCTCGCCGTCGAAATCGGGGAAGTCGAGATGGCAATGGCTGTCTGTGATCTCGGGCGGGAGGGTCAAATCTGGCTCCTTTCGCGCGGGTTCAGGACGCCGCGGCTGTGATCTCCAGAACGATATCCATCACGAGCGCGGCAGGGTCAAGGTTGACCGCCCGGCCATGGCGTGCCCGCGCGCCCATCGCATCATGAAGCGTCGCCCATTTCATCGCTGCCTGTTCATCGGGCGAAAGCCGTGCGAGCAGCTCGGCCTCGCCGGGGGCGGCCTCGGGGGAAGGCGGGCCCATCACGCCCGCGCGGGCCGCGCGCGACAGGAACAGGTCAATCAGGTTCAGCACCAGCTCGTAACGGTTCTCATTGGCCTTGCCGGTGCAGCTTTCGGCGAGCGCCAGCGCGCCGAGCCGGTCAAGCCGGGGCAGCGAGGCCATCAGGCTTACCAGCTTGGCATAGGTCGTCAGACCGTCCTGGTTGATCAGCCGGATCGCCGCCCCGACCGAGCCGCCGGACAATGCCGCCAGCGCGAGGTGGTCAAGCTCG
Organism: Thioclava pacifica DSM 10166; assembly: GCF_000714535.1. GTDB lineage: Bacteria > Pseudomonadota > Alphaproteobacteria > Rhodobacterales > Rhodobacteraceae > Thioclava > Thioclava pacifica. Next base: position 31,514 of record NZ_AUND01000039.1, read on the forward strand.
GGAGGCTCGCCATCCTCCTCGGCGGCGGCGATCGCGGTTTCCATCTGCGTGGGCCCCAGCGTGCCGAGCCGCAATTCGCGGCACCGCGAGCGGATCGTCGGCAAGAGCCGCGCGGGCTGGTGCGCGATCAGCAGGAAGGTCACGCGCGCGGGCGGCTCTTCGAGCAGTTTCAGCAGCGCATTGGCCGCCTGTATATTCATCTCATCGGCCGCATCGACGATCACCACCCGTCGCCCGCCCTCGGCCGCCGAGAGGTGCAGGAAGGATTTCAGCTTGCGTACCTCGTCGACGCGGATGTCTTGCGAGAGCGCGGATTCGGTGGCGTTGGGGCCGCGCTTCAGAACGAAGATGCCCGGCTCCGATCCGGCATGAATGCGGCTGAGCGCGGGGTGGTGCGGGTCGGGTTCGAGGCTGGTCGGTTTCTCCGGCTCTCCGAACAGGCCCGGCCCGTCATCCTCGGGCTGGGTCAGCAGGAAGCGCGTGATCCGCCAGGCGAGCGTCGCCTTGCCCACGCCACGCGGTCCGGTCAGCAGCCAGCCGTGATGCAGCCGCCCCATGTTGAAGGCGTCGAGGAAATCCTCTTCCGCCCGCGTCTGGCCGACCAGCCGCACCGTGTCACGCGGATGGCGCGCGCCGGGGGCAAGGGTTGGATCGGGCAGGTCGGCGAGGCTCATGGCGGCACTCTAGTGGGCGGTGCGGGTGGTTTCCAGCGGGGTTTTGGCGCGTCGGAGGCAATTCCATCTTGGCGCGGGCGCGTCCCTCAGTTCGGCAATTCCGCCTGAACGACATCCAGCACATCCGCCGCTATGGCCTCGGGCTCCCGTGCGCCATCTATCACCCGGAAGCGGTCTGCGAATTCCTCGGCAAGCGACAGGAACCCCGCGCGCATCTTCTCTTGCAACCCGACGCCGAAATCCTCGAACCGTTCCTCGGTCCCCTGCCGTCCCTTGGCGCGCGCAAGTCCCACCGAAGGGTCAATGTCGATCAGCACCGTCAGATCCGGCTCGCGGCCGATCATAAGGACATGCAGCTGATCCACGACTCCGCGCAGATCACCGCGCGAGAGCCCCTGATACATCCGTGTCGAATCCGCAAAGCGGTCGCAGATCACCACCTTGCCCGCAGCAAGCGAGGGCGCGATCACGCGCTCCAGATGATCCCGGCGGGCTGCGGTAAAGAGAAGGATCTCGGTTTCCGCCGACCAGCGGTCAGGATCGCCTTCGAGCACGAGGCGACGAATTTCCTCGGCCCCCGGTGACCCGCCCGGTTCACGCGTCAGCACCACCTCGCGGCCAGACGCGCGCAACGCCTCTGCCAGCATCCGCGCCTGCGTGGATTTCCCTGATCCGTCGATGCCTTCGAAGCTGATGAACATGCGCGGGTTAACTGTTGACGCGTTCCATCGCCGCGTCGAAGGCCTTGCCCGAAAGCCGCGCCAGCGCCGCTTTCACGCGCACCACGAAGCCGCCTTTCTTCACGTCTTCGGTCGCCACCAGCGGCACCTCGGTCGGCGCATCGAGTCCGGGAACGGTAATCACGAGCTTGCCGATCTGCTGGCCTTGCTTGATCGGGGCCGCGACCGGGCCGTCAAAGACCGCCTCGGCCGTCACTTTGTCCTTGGCCCCGGCGGGGATCAGAAGCGAGAGATCCGTCTCGGGGGCGAGGCCCACCGAAGGCTTGTTGCCCAGCCAGACCGGCGCTTCGGCGAGCTGAGTGCCCGCTTTCGCCACGTCCTTCATCACGAATTGACGGAAGGCCCAGTTCGCGACTGCCTCGCCTTCCTGACGGCGCGCCTGCTCAGACGGCATGCCCGCGAGCACGAAGACAATGCGCCGGTCGCCCATCACGGCCGAGCCCACCAGACCGTAGCCCGCTTCCTGCGTGTGGCCGGTCTTCATCCCGTCCGCCTTCCAGTCGGCGGCTTTGATCTCCAGCAGAGGGTTGCGGTTCTCCGCATTGGCCGGGGCGCGATCCTTGTAGTTGAAATGCGTCTCGCTGAAGAAGTGATAATATTGCGGGAAATGGGTGATGATCCGGCTCGCGATGATGCCCAGATCATGGACCGACATGCGCTGGCCGGGGTCGGGCCAGCCGTTTGAGTTGGCGAACATCGAGTTCTCCATCCCAAGCTGATGCGCGCGCTCGGTCATCAAATCGGCGAAGGCAGGCTCGGAGCCTGCCAGACCCTCGGCCACCACGACACAGGCATCGTTGCCCGAATTGATGATGATGCCCTGGATCAGGTCGCGCACGGTCGGGCGGTCGGTCGTGTTGAGAAACATCGTCGAACCGCCCATCGACTGCGCATGCGCCGAGACCGGGAAGGTCGTGTCCATCGTGACGCGCCCATCCTCGAGCGCCTCGAACAGCAGGTCGAGCGTCATCAGTTTCGACATCGAGGCGGGCGGGATCGGGATATCCGCGTTCTTGGCCAGCAGCACCGTTTGCGTCGTCAGGTCATAGACCCAGGCAGCCCGCGCTTTGGTGTCAAAGGCGAATGCGGGCAGGGCGGTCAGGCTCGCGATCAGCGTGGCGGCGATCAGTCGGAAGAAGGTCATGTCTTTCGCAGCGGTCCTATTTCGTCACGGGGTAGGCGTCGGGATAGCCAAGCTCGTGAATGGTTTTCTCAAGCGCCTTGAGGTCGGTTTTCGTGGGCGCAGGCCCGGCGACGACGCGCCAGAAGGTCTTGTCGTGGCTCGATTCCTTGTTGATCTGCGCGATCACACCGGCCTTGGACATCTGCTCCACGGCGCGTTTTGCATTTTCCTCGACCGAGAAGATCCCGATCTGGATATACATCTTGCCTGCTGGAGCCTTGGGGGTCTTCGGCGCGGCAGGTTCGGTTGCGACGACCGGCGGCGCGGGGGCCGGAGCCGGGGCGGGCGCGGCCCCGATCGCGGGCTTGGCGGGCGTGGGCGTTTTTACCGACTCGGCCGGTTTCGCGGGCGCGGTGGTGGTCTTGGTGGGTTTCGCAGGCGGCTTGGGCTTCGTTTCAGCTTTCGCGATGCCTGCCGCAGCGGTCGCTTTCACCTCGTCGAGCGATTTCTGCTCGACCGTTTCGGGCTTGGCGATGACCGGTTTGTCGACAAGCGGCTTGGGCTGTTCGACCGGCACCGTCTCGCGACGCAGCGCCACGACCGAAAGTTCGGTCGGCGCACCGGCGAGCATACCGAGCGCCTCGGCGGCGTCCGAGCTCACCTGGAGCTTCGGTCCCGGATTGTCGGTCTCGCGCTTGAAGAGCGCGCCGATGACGAATTTGCCGTTGGCGGGGTTGCGGATGATTACCCGCTCGGGATCTTTCACATTGGGATGCGCGACCCAGACGCCACCGAGCGAGGGACGACCGTCCCAAAGGCCCTTCTCGTCGGTCGAGAAGACCTGAGGCGCCTCGATATCGCGCTCGACCATTTTCTGTTCGGTCTGCGGGGCCGCTTCGCCATCGGCTGCAGCGGCTTCTCCCTCCGGCTTGGCCTTTAGAAAGCCGAGGCCGCCGCCGCTTTCCTGACAGCCGGCGAGCGCAAATCCCGCCCCCAGCATCAGCGCGAGCCCGGCCATACGCTTGCCCGATTTCCCGTCCTGCCCTGTCATGTCGATGCCCCCTCTTCGCGCGGTTGTCCCGCTTCTTGATGCCCGCCTGACCCGCCCTGGCAGGCCATCCATGCGCCGGATAAGGCGCAGTCTCGCGCGATCCTAGCGATTTGCGCAGCCCATGAAAAGCAGGCCCGAGACTCGCGCGCGGAAATCGGCGCGAAACACTTTCAGAATCGCGTGAAGCGGTCTAATCGGATCGCGTCGGAGGAGTGGCAGAGTGGTTTAATGCACCGGTCTTGAAAACCGACGTGGGGGAAACTCCACCGTGGGTTCGAATCCCACCTCCTCCGCCACTTGCCTCGCCCGCCTTTGCGTTGCCAGACATGAAAACGCGCGCCGGGCGGGGCCGGGCGCGCGTTTCAGAGCGTCTGTGAGCGGGTCTTATTCCAGTTCGATCAGCAGATCCTTAGCGTCGATCTGGGCGCCCGGCGTGACATGGACGGCTTTCACCACGGCCTCGCGATCGGCATGGATGCCGGTCTCCATCTTCATCGCTTCGATGGTCAGGAGCATATCGCCCGGCTTCACCTTCTGCCCGGCCGAGACCGCGATCGAGGCGACCGAACCGGGCATAGGCGCGCCGATATGGTTCGGGTTGCCGGCTTCGGCCTTCGGCTTGGCCGCCGTCGTGGCCTTCACCGCACGGTTGGGCACACGCACCGCGCGCGGCTGGCCGTTGAGCTCGAAATAGACCTTCACCTCGCCCTGATCGTCGGTCTCGCCGAAGGTCAGATAGCGAATCTCCAGCGTCTTGCCGGGGTCGATCTCGGCCGAAATCTCGTCCTGCGGCTCCATGCCGTAGAAAAAGACCGGGGTCGGCAGGGTGCGCACGGGGCCGTAGGTCTCGTGGCGGGTGGCGTAATCGGTGAAGACCTTGGGATACATCAGGTAGCCCGCGAGATCCTCGTCGTCGATTTCCATCCCGAGCTGCTCGGCGAGGTCCTTGCGCGTCTTCTCCAGATCGACGGGGGGCAGATGCTTGCCAGGGCGCTCGGTCGAGGGCGTCTCGCCCTTTAGCACCTTCGCCACGATCTTCTCGGGCCAGCCGCCGGGCGGTTGGCCGAGATTGCCACGCATCATATCGATCACCGAATCCGGGAAAGAGACATCCTTGGCCGGGTCAAGCACATCGGCCTTGGAAATCCCCTGTGCCACCATCATCAGCGCCATGTCGCCCACGACCTTCGAGCTGGGCGTGACCTTCACGATATCGCCGAAGATCTGGTTCGCATCTGCATAGGCCTGCGCCACCTCGTGCCAGCGCTCCTCCAGCCCCAGAGAGCGCGCCTGCGCCTTGAGGTTGGTGAACTGGCCACCGGGCATCTCGTGCAGGTAGACCTCGGAGGCCGGGGCCTCGAGACCGCTCTCGAAGGCCGCATATTGGTGGCGCACGGCCTCCCAATAGTTCGACATCCTGCGGATCGCGTGGATGTCGAGGCCGGTATCGCGATCGGTATGGGCCAGCGCCTCGACGATCGAGCCGAGACAGGGCTGCGAGGTGCCGCCCGAGAAGGCGTCCATCGCCGCATCCACCGCATCGACGCCTGCATCCGCCGCGGCGAGGATCGTGGCGCCCGCGATGCCCGAGGTATCGTGGGTGTGGAAATGGATCGGGATGCCGACCTCGTCCTTGAGCGCCGCGATCAGCTGGCGCGCGGCGGCCGGCTTCAGGAGCCCCGCCATGTCCTTGAGGCCCAGCACATGCGCGCCCGCGGCCTCGAGCTGCTTGGCCATGCCGATATAGTATTTCAGGTCATACTTGGCGCGGTCGGGGTCGAGGATGTCGCCGGTGTAGCAGATCGTGCCCTCGCAGATCTTGCCGCTCTCGATCACCGCATCCATCGCGACGCGCATGTTCTCGACCCAGTTGAGGCTGTCGAAGACGCGGAACACGTCGACGCCGGTCTCGGCCGCCTGACGCACGAAGAACTGCACCACGTTGTCGGGGTAGTTGGTGTAGCCCACGCCGTTGGAGGCGCGCAGCAGCATCTGGGTCAGGATGTTGGGCATTGCCGCGCGGATGTCGCGCAGGCGCTGCCAGGGGCATTCCTGCAAGAAGCGATAGGCCACGTCGAACGTCGCCCCGCCCCAGCACTCGACCGAGAACAGGTCGCCCAGATTGCTTGCATAGGCGGGCGCGGCCTTGATCATGTCGATCGAGCGCATCCGGGTGGCCAGCAGCGACTGATGTCCGTCGCGCATCGTGGTGTCGGTCAGCAGGAGCTTCTTCTGCGCGGTCATCCAGTCGGCCACGGCCTTCGCGCCTTCCTTCTCCAGCAGGTCGCGGGTGCCCGGTTTCACCGGCCCGTCATGGGCGGGCACGCGCGGCGGTTTCGCTTCGGCAAGGGGCTTGGCGCGGCCCGCGGTCTCGGGGTGACCGTTCACGGTGATATCCGCGATATAGGTCAGGATCTTGGTGCCCCGGTCGCGGCGCTGCTTGAAGTCGAAGAGCTCGGGCGTGGTGTCGATGAACTTCGTCGTGTAGCTCATGTCGAGGAAGGTCGGGTGCTTGAGCAGGTTGATGACGAAGTCGATATTCGTGCTGACCCCGCGGATGCGGAATTCGCGCAGGGCGCGGTCCATCCGGCGGATTGCCTGATCGGGGTCCTGCGCCCAGGCGGTGACCTTCACCAGCAGCGAGTCGTAGTAGCGGGTGATCACGCCGCCCGCATAGGCCGTGCCGCCGTCGAGACGGATGCCGTTGCCGGTCGCGGAGCGGTAAGCGGTCAGACGACCGTAATCGGGGATGAAGTTGTTCTGCGGATCCTCGGTCGTGACGCGGCATTGCAGTGCGTGGCCCGAGAGGGTGATCTCGTCTTGCGACTTGGCGCGGGTGGCCTCGGCGAGCGTTGCCCCCTCGGCGATCTTGATCTGGGCCTGCACGATGTCGATGCCGGTGACCTCCTCGGTCACGGTATGCTCGACCTGCACGCGCGGGTTGACCTCGATGAAGTAGAACTTGTCCGAGTCCATATCCATCAGGAACTCGACCGTGCCCGCGTTCTGATAGCCGACCGCCTGACCGATCTTCAGCGCCAGGTCGCAGACCTCGGCGCGTTGTTCTTCGCTCAGGTAAGGGGCAGGGGCGCGTTCGACGACCTTCTGGTTGCGGCGCTGCACGGTGCAGTCGCGCTCATAGAGGTGATAGAGCCCGCCATGGGTGTCGCCCAGAAGCTGCACTTCCACGTGACGCGCACGGGTGATCATCTTTTCCAGATAACCCTCGCCATTGCCGAAAGCGGCTTCGGCCTCGCGGCGGCCCTCGCGAACCTTCTCGACCAGCTCATCGGGCCCAAGGATCGGGCGCATCCCGCGCCCGCCGCCGCCCCAGCTGGCTTTCAGCATCAGCGGGTAGCCGATCTCGGCCGCCTCGGCCTTGATCGCGTCGAAATCCTCGCCCAGCACTTCTGTCGCGGGGATGACCGGCACGCCCGCCTTGATCGCGACCTTGCGCGCCGAGGCCTTGTCGCCGAGCGCGCGCATGGTTTCCGCCTTGGGGCCGATGAAGGTGATCCCGGCATTCGCGCAAGCCTCTACGAAATCGGGGTTTTCCGACAGCAAGCCGTAGCCCGGATGGATCGCATCCGCGCCCGATTCCTTGGCGACACGGATGATCTCTTCGATGCTCAGGTAAGCGCCGACCGGGCTCAGACCTTCGCCGATCCGATACGCTTCGTCGGCCTTGAATCGATGCAGGCCCAACTTGTCCTCTTCGGCATAGACGGCGACCGTCTTCTTGCCCAGCTCGTTGGCCGCGCGCATCACCCGGATGGCGATCTCGCCACGGTTTGCCACGAGGATCTTGTTGAACATGCCTATCTCCCCAGTTCGCTCAGAGTGGCCGTTACGGTAGCGTTGCCGCGCCGCAGCGCAAGTGCCAACCTGCAAACTTGGGCAAATTTACTGACCAATGACTGTGAGTTTGCAAACCCGGTTCCAGCCGCGTGCGGGATTGACTAGCCCCGCGCTCTGGGCAAGGTGGGGCGCATGATCGATCTGCGCCCGGTTGGATATATCATCGGAATGCTGACATCCGTGCTGGGGCTGATGATGCTGATCCCGGCGGCGGTCGATCTGGGCTATGGGGCAGGGCATTGGCTCGTCTTCGTCGAGAGCGCGGTGCTGACGATGACGGCGGGCGCGCTGCTCGCGCTGGCCTCGCGCGATGCGCTCAAGCGAACCCTTTCGATCCAGCAAAGCTTCGTCCTGACCACCGCGGTCTGGATCACGCTGCCGTTTTTCGGGGCGATCCCGTTGATGCTTGGAGCGCCGCATCTGAACCTGACGGATGCCTATTTCGAAGCGATGTCGGGCCTGACCACCACCGGCACCACCGCCATTCCGAAACTGGACGACCTGCCGCCGGGGGTGAACCTCTGGCGTGGCTTGCTGCAATGGCTGGGCGGGCTCGGGATCATCATCGTCGCGATGATCTTCCTGCCGGTGATGAAGGTTGGGGGCATGCAGTTCTTCCGCTCGGAAGGGTTCGACACGCTGGGCAAGATCCTGCCGCGCGCGATGGACATCTCCTCGGCGCTGATCCGGATCTATGTCGGGCTGACCATCGCCTGCGTGCTCGTTTACATGGCCCTCGGCATGACCGGGTTCGACGCGGTGATGCATGCGCTGACCACCATGTCGACGGGCGGTTTCTCGAATTACGACGCGAGCTTCGCCACCTATAAGGGCGCGCCGGAATACGCGGCCTCGATCTTCATGGCGCTGGCGGCGATGCCCTTCATCCGTTTCGTGCAGGTTCTGCGCGGGGATGTGGTTCCGCTCTGGCGCGACCCGCAGGTGCGCGCCTTCATTCGCTGGATGGGCTATGCGATCGCGATCATCGTGATCTATCGAATGGTTCGCCACGAGGCCGATTTCTGGCCGACCCTGCGCGAGGTCACATTCAACGTTGTCTCGACCTTCACCGGCACGGGCTATGCCTCCGAGGACATCACGAAATGGGGCCATCTGGCCTTTACCGTCCTGATCATCTCGGGGCTGATCGGGGGCTGCACCTCCTCGACGGCCTGTTCGGTCAAGGTGTTTCGCTACCTGATCCTGCTCGAGGCGATCAAGGCGCAAATCCAGCGGCTCTACTCGCCGCACCGTCTGCTGAAGGTGCATTATGACGGGCGGCCCGTCGAGGACAGCGTCGTGAACTCGGTCATGGCCTTCTTCACGCTCTTCATCCTCAGCTATGGCGTGCTGATCATCGGGCTGACCTTCACCGGGCTCGAGACCGAAACAGCGATGACCGCCGCCTGGACCTCGATCGCCAATATCGGCCCCGCCTGGGGTCCCGAGATCACCGGCAACGGCTCGGTCGCGGATTTCCCCGAAACCGCGAAGTGGCTGATGAGCATCGCGATGTGCGTCGGCCGGCTCGAACTGATGAGCGTGCTCGTTCTGATCCTGCCGCGCTTCTGGCGCAGCTGATCACTTCCAGCAGGAAATCTGCACCACCATCCCGTCAGCGAGCGTTTGCAGATCCTCGGCCGCACGCTGGCCCGAGAAATCCGAGGCTTCGGGCGCAAAGCCCTGTGCGGAAAGCCCCGGCGCCATGGCAGAGGCCTGAAGTGCCACCTTGAGCCCGTCGGGCAGCACGCGCTGCGGATCATCGGCAACCGGCAGCAGCATCCCGACCACCGCACCCGAGCCGTCGAGCACCGGGCCGCCCACATCGCCCGCGCGGGTCTTGGCCTCGATGCGGGCCTGCGTGGTCTCGCCTTCCAGCCCCTTGAGCGCGGAGAGCGTGCCGAAATTCAGAACCGGCGCGGGCAGGGCTTCGGGATAGGAGAAGCCCGCAACCGCAATCTGTGTGCCGGTGAAAGGTGCATCGGTGCGGAATTTCGCGACCGATTTCGGCGCGAGCGTGTCTTTCGGCGTCAGCACCGCATAGCCCGCCTTGCCCGCGTCGAAGCTCAGCTCCGCCGGGTGGTCCTCGATGGTGATCCGCCCGCATTGCGCAAGCCCTTCGGCGGCGGTCAGCACATGGCCCTCCGCATCGATGAAGAAGCCCGAGCGCGAGAAGACCGGCGCGCGTTTCTCGATCCCGGCCATCAGGGCCGCGCGGGTCACCGACATCGGCTGGCCAAGCGTTGAATCGAGCGCGGACGTGCCCACGGGGGTGAAACTCTTTTTCATCGCGTCGAGGACGCGCGCCATGCGCTGATCGTCGGCGGCCGGCCAGACCAATGTGAAGCCCTTGATCAGCCCCTTCGACAGCTCGGCCTGCGTGTAGGAGTGGATCTTGCCGTTCCTGCCTTCGATGGTGAAGCTGCTGGCGCCCAGTTTGCGCTCGCCGCTCAGCGGCACGATCTCGAGCGTCTGCATCGCGTCGTAGAGCCCCCGCAGCCGCGCCGCGTCGCCGGGCTGCGAGATCAGCAGAACCTGCACCCCGCTGCCATCCTTGGGTGCGTAATTCACGAAAGGCGCGTTGTAGCGCGCGAATTGCACCAGGCCGAGGGGCATGTCGATCTCGATCCCGGCCTCGGTCTCGGTGATTTTTTCCAGCCCGAGGGCCGCGCGCTCGCTGGCCACCCGATCCAGAAGCGCCTCTTGCTGCGCCGAGGACAGAACCCCGGTCGGCTCATAGCCATTCTTGAGTTGCCAATCGGCAATCGACGCTCGCGTGCCGCGCCCGAAAAGCCCATCGAGCGCGCCTTGATAATGGCCCGTCCATTCCAGCGCAGCCTGAATGTCGCGGCGTTCGTCGCGGGTGAGGGCGGCCTCCAGTCGGCGGCTCTCGGCCAGCGTCTCGACCGGAGCAGGGGCGGGGGTGGCCTCGGCCTGTGTCTCGGGTGCGGTGGACGCTACGGGGTCTTCGGGCTGCGCCTCGGGGGCAGGCGGCGCCACGGTCTGCGGCGTGACACCCAGACCCGCGCCCACCGGCCAGAACTGTTGGCCGTAAGTTCCGCCATCGGAGATGAAACTGTCGCGCGGGATCAGTCCCTCGCCACGCAGCAGGAGCCTGCGGTCATCGGCGGTCTGTTCGTCGGGGAAGGGGCCGAGCGCGATCGCGTACCAGCCGGAGGCCAGCCGGAAGCCCGAGACTTTGGGGAACATCCCGGCCCAGTCGCGCGCCCGTGCCTCGGCCTGAGCCAGCGAGTTCTTCGCCTCGATCTGTACCCAGGCCTCCGCCCAGGCGCTTCCCGTCCAGACCATGCCGGTCAGGCTGGCCCCAACAACGATCGAAACTGTGCGCGAAATAGCCCGCATTGCTCACCCCGTAATAACCACTTTTGCGGCGACCTTACCGAAACCACGCCTCGCGTCACCCCTTAATCGCCGCTTTTGCGGTCAGGTTTTCCTCCGCCTTGCGGAGAAGACCGCACAAGCCCCCTCGCATGGCCCTTCGAGGCGTTGACGCCCCCGCGCCCCTTGCCTAGAGAGGAGGCGCTTTTCAACGAAGGTGCGAGACATGGCCAAAGCGGATGCCCCCAAGTCGTTTCAGGAAATCATCCTGCGACTGATGAGCTACTGGGCCTCGAAAGGCTGCGCGGTGCTGCAGCCCTATGACATGGAGGTCGGCGCGGGCACGTTCCACCCGGCGACCACGCTACGCGCGCTGGGCGACAAGCCCTGGGCGGCGGCCTATGTCCAGCCCTCGCGCCGCCCGACCGATGGCCGCTACGGCGAGAACCCGAACCGCCTCCAGCACTACTACCAGTATCAGGTGCTCATCAAACCGAGCCCGCCGGACCTGCAGGAGCTCTATCTCGGCTCGCTCCGCGCGATCGGGATCGACACCGAGCTGCACGACATCCGCTTCGTGGAAGACGACTGGGAAAGCCCGACGCTGGGCGCCTGGGGCTTGGGCTGGGAGGTCTGGTGCGACGGCATGGAAGTCTCGCAGTTCACCTATTTCCAGCAGGTCGGCGGCCATGACTGCAAGCCGGTCTCGGGCGAGCTGACCTACGGGCTCGAGCGTCTGGCGATGTATGTGCTGGGCATCGATCACGTCATGGACATGCCCTATAACGACCCTTCCGCCCCGATCGCGCTGAAATATGGCGACGTGTTCCGCCAGACCGAGCAGGAATATTCGCGCTGGAACTTCGACATTGCCGATACCGACATGCTGCTCAAGCATTTCGAGGATGCCGAGGCCGAATGCGAACGCATCCTTGCCTCGCCCGAGACCGACGATGCGGGCCGCAAGATCATCATGGCGCATCCGGCCTATGACCAGTGCATCAAGGCCAGCCACCTCTTCAATCTGCTCGACGCGCGCGGCGTGATCTCGGTCACCGAGCGTCAGGCCTATATCGGCCGCGTCCGCGCGCTGGCGAAGAAATGCGCCGATGCCTTCGTGCAGACCGAGGCGGGCGGGGCCGTTGAGAGCGAGGCCGTCGCGTGAATGGCAAGCTCATCGGAGGCGGCATCGTGGTGATCGCGCTCATCTTCGGCGCGGTGGTCTATTATTCGCAGGAATATGGCTATTACGACGAGATCGCGCCCGGCTCTCAGGCGGCGAAGATCTCGCTGGTCGAACTCGACGGCACCACGCTCGACCCGCTGCAGGCCGAGGGCTTCAAGGGGATCGACGCGGACAGCTCGCCTTTGCGCTACCGCGCCTGTTTCAAGACCGATCTCTCGATCGCCACCGCGACCGAGACCTACGAAGTGTATGACAAGGCCACGCCGCTGATCGGCCCGAAATGGTTCGATTGCTTCGATGCGAAAACCATTGGCGCCGACCTCGAGTCCGGCCGTGCGGTCGCCTTCCTGTCGCAGCATAATATCCGCCCCGGCGTCGATCGCGTCGTGGCGCTCTATCCTGATGGCCGGGCCTTTGTCTGGCACCAATTGAATGACGAAGCGGAGAAGTGAGATGCCCGATCTTCTGATTGAACTGTTCTCCGAAGAGATCCCGGCGCGGATGCAGCCCAAGGCGCGCGCCGATCTGCAGAAACTCATCACCGATGGCGTGGTCGAGGCGGGGCTGACCTATGCCTCCGCCGGGGCGTTCTCGACCCCGCGCCGCCTGACGCTGACCATCGAGGGGCTGACCGCGAACTCGCCCACCCTGCGCGAAGAGCGCAAGGGCCCGCGCACCGACGCGCCCGAAAAGGCGATCGAGGGCTTCCTGCGCTCGACCGGGCTGACGATGGACCAGCTGGAGGCGCGCGACGACAAGAAGGGCCAGGTCTATTTCGCGGTGATCGAAAAGCCCGGCCGCCCCGCCACCGAGATCGTGGCCGAGGTGCTGGAGAAAACGATCCGCAATTTCCCCTGGCCGAAGTCGATGCGCTGGGGCGCGGGCTCGCTGCGCTGGGTCCGCCCGCTGCATTCGATCCTCGCGATCCTCTCCGACGAGGCAGGCGCCACCGTGGTCCCGCTCGACATCGACGGCATCACCGCGGGCGACACCACGCGCGGCCACCGTTTCATGGCCCCCGACACGATCCAGGTCGGCGGGTTCGAGAGCTATACCAAGCAGCTCAAAGCCGCCAAGGTCATGCTCGACCCGGCCGAGCGCGAAGCCGCGATCTGGCACGATGCCGAGCAGATGGCCTTCGCCAAGGGCTGGGAAGTGGTGCCGGACAAGGGCCTTCTGGCCGAGGTCGCGGGGCTCGTCGAATGGCCCGTCACGCTGATGGGCGAGATTGACGCTCAATTCCTCGAGCTGCCGCCCGAGGTGCTGCAGACCTCGATGAAAGAGCATCAGAAATTCTTCTCGGTGAAGAACCCCAAGACCGGCCGGATCGAGGGCTTCGTGACCGTCGCCAACCGCGAGACCGCCGATCACGGCGCGACCATCCTCGCGGGCAACCAGAAGGTGCTCTCGGCGCGTCTGTCCGACGCCAAGTTCTTCTGGGAGAACGACCTGCGCACCGTGGCCGCCCACGGGCTTGAAGGCATGGGCGCGGGGCTCGACGCGGTGACCTTCCACAACAAGCTCGGGAGCCAAGGCGACCGCATCCGCCGCATCGAGGCGCTGGCGCGCGAAATCGCGCCGCTGGTCGGTGCCTCGCCTGATCTCGCCGCCGAAGCCGCCCGCGTCGCCAAATCCGACCTGCGCTCGGAAATGGTCTATGAATTCCCCGAACTGCAAGGCGTGATGGGCCGCTACTACGCGCAAAAGGCAGGGTTGACCGACGCCGTCGCCGATGCCTGCCGCGACCACTACGCGCCGCTGGGGCCCTCCGATGATGTGCCCTCCGAGCCCGTCTCGGTCGCCGTCGCGCTCGCCGACAAGATCGACACGCTGACCGGCTTCTGGGCGATCGACGAGAAGCCCACGGGGAGCAAGGACCCGTTTGCGCTGCGGAGGGCGGCGCTGGGGGTGATCCGGTTGGTTCGTGAAAACGACGTGCGAATGGGCCTCGAACGCTTCATCGCCCCTTGGTTCGAGCGCGAATTGTTTGCCACTCGTTCATATCCGTCCGGCAACGGGATCGTCGAGAAACCGCAGCCCCTGAGGCTCACCCAGTTCTTGACTAAGACCGGTGAGGGCGAAAACGAAGACGGCTCATACTATGAAGACTTTGATATTCACTGGGCCCAAATTGATGTTACGGTCGCCGACCTCCTCTCCTTCTTCCACGACCGCCTCAAGGTCCACCTGCGTGACGCGGGCATCCGCCATGACGTGATCGACGCCGTGCTCGCCATGCCGGGCTCGGACGATCTCACCCTCGTCGTCAAACGCGCCGAGGCGCTGAGCGAGACGCTGAAAACCGACGATGGCGAGAACTTGATCCAGGGCTTCAAGCGCGCGAACAACATCCTCACCCAAGCCGAGGAAAAGGACGGGGTCGAATACAGTTTCGGTGCGGACGTGAAATTCGCCGAGACCGAGGAGGAAAAAGCCCTCTTCGCCGCCCTCGACGCCGCCGAAGCGAAAATTGCCCCAGCAATGGCAGCGGAAGACTTCGCCGCCGCCATGTCCGCGATGGCGAGCCTGCGCGCCCCGATCGACGCCTTCTTCGAGGCCGTGCAGATCAATGCCGAGGCCGAGGTGATCCGCCGCAACCGCCTCAACCTGCTCTCGCGCATCCGCCAAATCTGCCTCGATGTGGCCGATCTCACCAAGATCGAGGGCTGATCCTTCCAACTGCTTGAAATATCCCCGCCGGAGGCATCCACCGGCCCCGATTGTCCCGGGGCCGGGACGTCGCGCGGCGGTGACGCGGGGTTAATTGGCGAAATGACACACTTGCGGGGGCGAGGAATCAGCCTATTCTGCCACGGTGGAGAAGGCGCGCTGCAATGCAGAAACCCGTTGAAATTGCTGATTTTGTGACCCTGACGCCCACCGCTGAGGTGGATAAGGCGCGTCATGGATGGCGCGCGAAATGCCTCCAGCGGCTGATCCGGCTGGAGCTGCCAGTGCCCAAGACCGTCGCCTTGCCTGCCGATACGGTGCGCGCGATCGCCGCCGGGCAGGTCTTCAACGCCCAGGCGCTGGCCGAAATCTTCGGCCCCGAGATGCTCGTCTCCGTGCGTCCCAGCCCCGAAAAACCCGAATGGGGCGGGCCGGGCACCGTGCTCAACGTGGGCATGAATGACGATATGCATGCGGTGCTCTCGAACACGCATGGATCGGAAGCCGCTGACGCGCTCTATCTGCGCTTCGTGCAACTCTATTCGATCCATGTCGCGCGCCTCGACCCGGACATGTTCCAGCAGGAGCCGGGACCGGGATCGCTCGAAGCCGCACTTGATGCCTACGAGGAAGAGACCGACGAGAGGTTCCCGCAATCGGGGGCGCGGCAACTGGCCGAGGTGCTGCGCTCGATGGCGCGCGCCTGGGAGGGCACGACCGCGCGTCTGCTGCGTCAGGCCAAGGGCGCGCCGCCCGATGCGGTGCTCGGGCTTCTCGTGCAGGAAATGGCCCTCGGGATCGGGCCGGGGCTGTCGGGCTCGGGAACGATCCAGTTTGTCGATGGCGTAACCGGTGGGCCGCAGATCACCGGACGCTTCCGCGGCCAGAGCCAAGGCCGCAAGGACGCGGTCGAAACGCTCTACCTGACGCGCGATCCGCGTGGAGCCTCGCTTGAGGAGGTGGATGGGCAAGTCTTTGATACGCTGAAGGAATTCGGTGCGCGCTGTCGGATGAAGCTGCGCGAGGAAATGCAGATCGAGTTCACCATCGAAAGCGGCGAGGTGCATGTGATCGACGCCGTGCGTGTGCCACGCTCGTCGCGCGCCGCCGTGCGCATTGCGGTGGCGCTGGCGCAGGATGAGGTGATCTCGCGCGAGGATGCGCTCCTGCGGGTCGAACCGCGCGCCATCACCGAACTTCTGCACTATCAGGTCGACCCGCGCGCGCCGCGCGACGTGCTGGCGCGCGGGATCGCCGCCTCTCCCGGGGCGGCCACCGGCAAGATCGTCTTCTCGGCGGCTGCAGCTCAGGCTTCGGCCGCGCGCGACGAGCCCTGCATCCTCGTGCGCCGCGAAACCTCGCCCGAGGACATTCGGGGCATGCACGCCGCGGTGGCCGTTCTGACCGAGCGTGGTGGCATGACCAGCCACGCCGCGGTGATCGCACGCGGGCTCGGCCTGCCCTGCATCGTGGGCGCGGAGATCGAAATCAACGGTCGGGAGCGCCATTTCCGCGGCCCCAAGGGCCGGATCTTCCGTGAGGGCGACACGATCACCCTCGATGGCACCAATGGCGAGGTGCTGGTCGGCGCGGCCGAGATGCTCGAACCGGCGCTTGATGACGGGTTCCGCACGCTGCTGCACTGGGCCGATCTGGTGCGCGATATCGGCGTGCGCGCCAATGCCGACACGCCCGATGACGCGCGCACGGCCCTGATGTTCGAAGCCGACGGGATCGGGCTTGCGCGCACCGAGCACATGTTCTTCGACGAGGATCGCCTGACGGTGATGCGCGAGATGATCTTCGCGGACAGCCCCGAGGACCGGCGCACCGCGCTCGACCGGCTGCTGCCGATGCAGCGCACCGACTTCCTGATGCTGTTTGAGTTGATGAAGGGCGAACCGGTCTGCATCCGTCTCTTCGACCCGCCGCTGCACGAATTCCTGCCGCATGACCGCGAGGGGATGCGCGAGCTGGCCGAGGCGCTCGACCGGCCGCTTTCCGAAGTGACGCGCCGGGTCGAGGCGCTGTCCGAATACAACCCCATGCTGGGGATGCGCGGCGTGCGCCTGGGCGTCACCGTGCCCGAAATCTATGACATGCAGGCGCGCGCGATCTTCGAGGCGACCGTCGAGGCGATCCGCCGCGGCGCTGAAGTGGTGCCCGAGATCATGATCCCGCTCGTCTCGGCCTCGCGCGAGGTCGAGATCGTGAAGACCCGGATCGACGCGGTGGCTGCGGCCGTACGCACCGAGACCAAGCAGGATTTCACCTATCGCCTCGGGGTGATGGTCGAGACGCCCCGCGCGGCGCTGCGCGCGGGCGAGATCGCCGAGCACGCGGCCTTCCTGTCCTTCGGTACGAACGACCTCACGCAGATGACCTACGGGCTCTCGCGCGACGATGCGGGCCGTTTCATGTCCACCTACGTGAATCAGCAGGTCTATAGCGAAGACCCGTTCCACATCCTCGATGTCGAAGGGGTGGGGGAACTTTTGCTGATCGGCGCCGGGCGTGGACGGGGCGCACGCCCCGATATCACGATCTCGGTCTGCGGCGAGCATGGCGGAAACCCCGAATCAATCGCCTTTTGCCGGGCCGCGGGCTTCGATTATGTCTCCTGTTCGCCCTTCCGGGTGCCCGTGGCGCGTCTTGCGGCGGCACATTTCGCACTTCTCGCTCCGCGCGGGCGCTCGGTGCCGTAAAGGTAAGTTCACTCCGGCGAGAAATCGCGCATTTTTCCCAAATACCGTTGGCAAATCGCGTCTGCGCGCGGTATCCGATTCGAGAGGGATATAGCACGCGAACTTCCGTGCATTTGAGCAGGATTCCGCCGCAACTTTAATCGAGGTTGCGCGATCTTGTGGCATTTTCTGGACAGATTGGCTCCCGTCGGGTAAGGGAGCGCGGTCGCGGCTCAATGGGGGGGCGCGGCGATTGTCCTTATCGGAAGAAAACCATGTCAGTGCTGAAAAGCTGGACGGGGGGCGCGATCGTCCTCCTGGCCCTGGCCGGAGGCTTGCGTGCCGAAGTAACGGTAAGCCAGTCGAACGACCCCGGAGAGGTCGCCGAACAGGGTCTGATGTCGGTTCTGTGGCAGGAGCGCTCCGCGATGAGCGCGATCGACAAGCGTCGGGTGACCGCGCTTACCATGGCACCCGCCCGGTCCAAGAACGTTGCGAGTCAAAAGAACCTGCCGCCGGTCCTCTCGGCCGAGTGGCTGTCCAAACAGCCCGCTGCCAACGGCGGCGACCAGTTCCAATGCCTGTCGCAGGCTCTCTACTTCGAGGCCCGCGGCGAGAGCGTGAAAGGTCAGCAGGCTGTGGCCGAGGTTATCCTCAACCGTGTCGATGATCCCCGCTTCCCGGGTTCGATCTGCGGGGTGGTGCATCAGTCGAACCGTCGTGGGTGCCAGTTCAGCTGGTATTGCGACGGCAAGCCTGACCGGGTCCGCAACCCGGCCGCCTACGCCGAAGTGGCGAAAGTCGCGCGCGCGATGATCGACGGTGCGCCGCGTTCGCTCACCGAAGGGGCGACCTATTTCCACACCCGCGCGGTCTATCCGAGTTGGTCGCGTCGCTTCGACAAGACCGCCGCGATCGGCCATCACATCTTCTACGCCGATCCGATCCGTACCGCCGAGAACTGAGCGGGCGAGAACTGATCGGGCGGTCGTCGCGACCGGGCGATGAAATGACGCTTGAGGGTGGGCTTCGGTCCGCCCTTTTTCTATGCTCGACATGATCGCACAAATCCCGAGGCGCGCATGAGTTCCGACATTTCGCTGGCTTTCTCGCATCCCGAAGCGCGGGCCGAGGCCTCCGCGCCTGCCGATCCGCGCGACCGGATCAGCTTGCGCGACCATATCGTCGAGGCCGATATTGGCGCCTTCCAGCAAGAGCGCGGCCACACCCAGCGCCTGCAATTCAACGTGGTCGTCGAGGTCCGTCCGGTCACCGAGCCGCTGGAGGACGATGTCGACCGGATCCTCAGCTATGACCGGATCACCGAGGCGATCGCGGCCGAGCTGGCTGAGGAGCGCGTGAACCTCCTCGAAACGCTCGCCGCCAAGGTGGCCGAACGCATCCTCGCCGCACCCCAGGCGATGCGCGTTTTCGTCCGTATCGAGAAGCTCGATCGCGGCCCCGGCGCGCTTGGCGTGGAAATCGTGCGCTCGCGCGCCTCCGTGCCGGTGAAAAACGTCGATGCGAGCGGCAAGGAAGAAAGTCTCCACCCGGTCGTGGCTTACCTCTCGAACGCGGCTATCGACGCGCCTGATCTCTCGGCCCGGCTCGATGCGCTGCAAGGCGCAGGCCATCCGGTGATCCTCGCCGTGGGCCTGCCCGATGGTGCGATCCCCGAGAGCGGCCAGAACCCCACTCAGCGCCGTATCGACCTGCTGGCGATCGAGCAGAACGCCTGGCGGCTCGCCGCGCGCGACAATCGCTGCGTCGTCGTCGCCACCCGGACCGAGATCGATTGGGCGATGCGCAACGGTCAGATGGTCGTCTGGGCGCCCTCCAAGATCGTGCTCGACGCCACCGACGGGCCGAAAAGCCCTGCACGCAACGCGGTGGCGCTGGCGCTGTGGCTGGCCGAGCAGATGGCCGCGACACGGCTGGAACTTCACGGGGATGTTTCAGCCCCGGCAGGAAGCCGCGTGCCGATCGAGACGCATCCGCTCTGAGCGTCTTGAAAAGCCCGGCACAATCGGGTGAATGGGGCGCATGGAGAAGATCTATTACCGCCCGCTTTTGCGGACCGATGCCGCCCGCCCCGAAACCGCGCTGACGCTTGCGGGGGGCTGGTGCTGGTTCGACGAGGTCGAACTCATCCGCCGCGATGCCGAACCCGAGATCGTGCCCGCAGCACATCTGCCCGAAGAGATGGTCGAACGGCTGTGCAGCCCGCGTGCCCCGCTCGCCGGGCTCACCATGGACGCGCCGCGCATCATGGGCATTCTCAACGTCACGCCTGACAGCTTCTCCGATGGTGGGCGCTTCGACGTCGAAGAGGCCGCGATCGAGCGCGCCTTCGCCCTGCGCCAGATGGGCGCCGACATTCTCGATATCGGCGGCGAGTCGACGCGGCCCGGCGCGACGGAGGTCGACGAGGACGAAGAGATTGCCCGCACCGCCCCCGTGATCGCCGCGCTGCGCGATTCCGATTTCGACGCGCCGATCTCGATCGACACCCGCAAGTCGCTGGTGGCCGATCAGGCGCTCGAAGCCGGGGCCGCAATGCTCAACGATGTCTCCGCGATGGAGTTCGATCCGGCAATGGTCGAGGTCGCCCAAATCTCCGGCGCGCCGATCTGTCTGATGCACGCGCAAGGCCTGCCCGAGACTATGCAGGACGACCCGCGCTACACGGATGTCCTGCTCGACGTCTATGACTACCTCGAGGACCGCATCGCGCTGGCCGAGGATTACGGCATCGCGCGCGAGGCGATCATCGCCGATCCCGGCATCGGTTTCGGCAAAACCGTTCAGCACAACCTTGCCCTGATCCGCGGCCTGAGCCTCTTTCACGGGCTCGGCTGCCCGCTTCTGCTGGGTGTCTCGCGCAAGCGCTTCATCGGCACGGTGGGCGGCGCGGAAGACACCGATTCCCGCATGCCCGGCACGCTTGCCGTGACGCTGGCGGGGCTCGATCAGGGCGTTCAGATTCACCGTGTCCACGACGTCGCCGAGATCGCCCAAGGCATCCGGCTCTGGGACGCGATCACGAGAGGGTTCGAGGAATGAGCAGAAAGCTTTTCGGCACCGATGGCGTGCGCGGCGAGGCCAACTCCGGCAATATGACCGCCGAGATGGCGCTGCGTCTGGGCGCCGCCGCCGGTCGCTATTTCCGCCAGGACGACTCGCGCGGCCACCGCGTGGTGATCGGCAAGGATACGCGCCTCTCGGGCTACATGTTCGAGAACGCGCTGACGGCTGGCCTGACCTCGACAGGCATGAACGTGCTGCTGCTCGGCCCGGTGCCGACGCCTGCGGTGGGCTACCTGACCCGCTCGATGCGCGCGGATCTGGGCATCATGATCTCGGCCAGCCACAACCCGGCCAAGGATAACGGCATCAAGTTCTTCGGCCCCGACGGGTTCAAGCTGTCGGATGAGGCCGAGGCCGAGATCGAGGCGCTGCTGGACACCGAGATCCGCCTTGCCAAGCCCGAGAATATCGGCCGGGCCAAGCGGATCGACGATGGTCTGGGCCGCTATGTCGAATATGCCAAGACCACCTTCCCGAAGCTGCACAAGCCCGATCTGAAAGTCGTGGTCGATTGCGCGAATGGCGCGGCCTATCGCGCAGCCCCCGATGTGCTGTGGGAACTGGGCTTCGACGTGATCCCGGTCGGCGTCTCGCCGGACGGGCGTAACATCAACCTCAATTGCGGCTCGACCCATACCCAGACCTGTGCCGAAGCCGTGGTCGCTCATGGCGCAGATCTCGGGATCTCGCTCGATGGCGATGCGGACCGGGTGATGATCATCGACGAGACCGGCCATGTCGCCGACGGCGATCAGATCATGGCGCTCTTCGCGAAACGCTGGGCGGAGTCAGGGCAGCTCGCAGGTGGCGCGTTGGTTGCGACCGTGATGTCCAATCTCGGCCTCGAACGTTTCCTGCAAGCCGAGGGGCTGCGGCTCGAGCGCACCGCCGTCGGCGACCGCTACGTGGTCGAGCGGATGCGCGCGGGGGGCTTCAACCTCGGCGGCGAGCAATCGGGCCATATCGTGATGACCGATTACGCCACGACCGGTGATGGGCTGATGGCGGGTCTGCAATTCCTCGCCGCGATGGTGGAGACCGGAAGCCGTGCCTCCGAATTGGTGCGCCAATTCGAAACTGTGCCGCAAATGTTGAAAAACGTAAGGTATCAGTCTGGGCAAGAGCCTCTCAGTGACCAAAATGTTGAAAATCTGATAGCTGCAACCGAGGCAAAGCTTGCCGGGCAAGGGCGTTTGCTGATCCGGAAATCGGGCACCGAGCCGCTGATCCGTGTGATGGCGGAATGCGAGGACGAGGCGCTTCTGCTCGAGGCTGTCGACGGGATCGTCGCTGCGGTCGAGGCTGCCACCGCGTAAGGGGCGCGCCGCCCCCTTCATCGCTTGCCTTGCTTGTCGCGCGATTAGCCGCCGATGAGGCGCAGCCCCAGCCAGATCAGGATCACGGCCTCGAACACCGTCCAGAGCAACCCGACGATCCGCCAACCTTTCGGGCCAGCGGTGCGCGCCACGCTGCGAAACAGGCCAACCAACACGGCGATCCGGTAGATCCCGGCAAGAATTGCCGTGCCGCCGAATAGCGGGCCGAGATGGCCGGGCGAGGCCATGGCGGTAAAGAGCGCGATCAGCACCAGCGCCGGCACCACCACCATCGCGGGCCCGTAATTGCCGACCCAGAACGTATCGCCCGGGGCCAGCCGACCCGCGAAGAGGTCACCGAACCAGCGCGGGGTGAAGAATTTCGCGCGCTCCGCCTGAATCGCGTCGAACTCGCTTTGCGGCATGTCGTGCATGGGGCCTCCGATCCTTCGCGGGAGAGTGACAAGAAAAGGGGCGCCCCGCAAGGCGCCCCCCGTGATGCATCTGGTCGCAGATCAGTTGCGCGACTTGTCGACCATCTTGCCCTTGGAGATCCAGGGCATCATGGCGCGCAGCTTCTCGCCGACCTGCTCGATTTCGTGCTCGTCGTTGATGCGACGGGTCGCCTTGAAGAAGGGCTGGCCGACGGCGTTTTCCTGCATGAAGTCACGCACGAACTTGCCGGTCTGGATGTCGGTGAGGACGTCCTTCATGCGCTTCTTGGTTTCCTCGTAGGGGAGGATGCGCGGGCCCGAGACATACTCGCCATATTCGGCGGTGTTCGAGATCGAGTAGTTCATGTTCGCGATGCCGCCCTCATAGATCAGGTCGACGATCAGCTTCACTTCGTGGAGGCACTCGAAATAGGCCATTTCCGGCTCGTAACCGGCTTCCACGAGGGTTTCGAAGCCCATGCGGATCAGCTCGACGAGGCCGCCGCAGAGCACGGCCTGCTCGCCGAAGAGGTCGGTTTCGCATTCCTGGCGGAAGTTGGTTTCGATGATGCCCGAGCGGCCGCCACCGATGGCCGAGCAATAGCTCAGCGCGATGTCCTGGGCCTTGCCGGTCGCGTCATTGTGGACCGCGAAGAGGCAGGGCACGCCGCCGCCCTTGGTGTATTCGCCACGCACGGTGTGGCCCGGGCCTTTCGGCGCCATCATGATCACGTCGATGCCGGGCTTCGGCTCGATCAGGCCGAAATGCACGTTCAGGCCGTGGGCAAACGCGATCGCCGAGCCGTCTTTCAGGTTGTCGTGGACGTACTTCTTGTAGGTCTCGGCCTGAAGTTCGTCGGGCATGGTGAACATGATCACGTCACACCAGGCCGCCGCTTCGGCAATACCCATCACCTGCAGGCCTTCGCCTTCGGCTTTTGCTTTCGAGGGCGAGCCATCGCGCAGGGCGACGACAACGTTCTTCGCACCCGAGTCGCGCAGGTTCAGCGCGTGGGCGTGGCCCTGCGAGCCGTAGCCCAGAATGGCGACTTTCTTGTCCTTGATCAGGTTCACATCGCAATCGCGATCATAATACACGCGCATGGCGTTCCTCCTTCTTGTCTGGAGGCGAGAATAGGGGGATCTGCGCGTGATTGGTTTCAGAAGTTGATAAGTTTCTGTCTTCATCATAAAAATCATTCTCAATAAATCAAAATACCGGATAATTCATGCATCTCGATGATACCGACCGCCGGATCCTGCGCCAGATGATGGCCGAGCCGGGTCTGCCCACGGCCGAGCTGGCGGAGCGCGCGGGCGTGACCTCGGCCACCTGCTGGCGGCGGATTGAGCGGTTGCGCGAGGGCGGCGTGATCCGGGGCGAGCAGGCGGTGATCGACTGGCATGCGCTGGGATGGGAGGTCGAGGTGAGCTTGCGCTTCACTCTCGACAAGACCAACCCGCGCGCCTTCGACGAGTTCATCGCCGCCGCTCGCGATGTCCCGGAAGTCATCGAAATTCAAAGCTTCTTGGGCTCTACCGACATGCGTCTTCAGGTCATCGCCCGCGATATGGCGCATTACCAGGAGATCTATCGCAACCGCATCCTGACGCTGCCGCATATCTCGGAGCTCGACGCGCTGATGCTGATCTCGACCATCAAATCCAGCGCGGAACTGCCGGTATGAGCCTCGATCTCGACGACCTCGACCGCCGTATCCTGCGCGCGCTCAGCCGCGATTCGACGCAAAGCGCGGGCGCGCTCGGTCGCAAGCTCGAGCTGTCGCAGCCTGCGACATGGCGCCGGATTCGCCGGCTCGAAGAGGCGGGCGTGATCGCCGGGCGCCGCGTCGTCGTGGATACCGAGGCGCTCGGCTTCGGTGTGACCGTCTTTCTCGGCGTGAAACTCGCCGCGAAAGGCCGGGTCAGCCTCGAAGATTTCGAACGTGCCGTGACCGCGATTCCCGAGGTGCAGGTGGTGCAGCACGTGCTCGGCCTCTTCGACTATCGCCTGCGCGTCACCGCCCGCGATCTGGCTGACTTCGAGCGGGTTTTGCGCCGCCGGATCATGACCTTGCCCGGCGTGGGGCAGGTCGAGGCGAACGTCCTGCTCAGCGAAGAGCGTCGTCCCGGTCCGCTGGGCTGATTTATTTGCTGTTGAAAATTTGAGCGTTATGCGCGCCAAATGGGCGCGTGGCCTGTGGCGCCCGGATCCGACGGCGTGTCGGGGTCGGAAGGCATGGACCGCCCTGACGGAGAGGTTTTGGATCGGGATGGAGGGACCGATGCTCGACGCCACTATCCAGACCAAGGCTGCGCCGAAGATGCAGCGTTCGCGCGGAGCCGCGCGGGCGGGCTTTGACGGCGCGCGGTTGGTCGGGCTGCGCCAAAGCGGGTCCGCCAAGGCGATCCTGCCGCGTGTTCCCGGTGCGGCGGAGGTTGTTTTTCTCAATACATCCGGTGGCTTGACCTCTGGCGACCGGCTCTCCTACGAAACCGATCTGGCCAATGGCGCACGGCTTGTCGCGACGACGCAGGCCGCCGAGCGCGCCTATCGCGCCGAGGATGCGCGGGCTGAAGTCACGGTGCGCCATCGCGTCGGCGCGGGCTGCCACCTCGATTGGCTGCCGCAGGAAACCATCCTTTTCGATCATTCGAAACTCGCCCGCGAAACCACGATCGAGCTGGCCGCCGACGCCTCCTGCCTGATGCTTGAAGCGGTCGTGCTGGGCCGGATCGCGATGGGCGAGCGGGTGCGCGAGCTGGACTTCTTCGACATGCGCCGGATCGAACGGGCCGGGCAGCCGATCTTCTTCGAGCCGTTCCTGCTCAACTCCGACATTCTCGCGAAAGGCGCGCGCGGCGCGATTCTGGGCGAGGCGCGGGCCTTCGCGACGCTCGTCCTTTGTGCGCCCGGCGCCGAGGATGCGGTCGAGCCGGTCCGCTCCGTGCTGAACGAGCCTGGCGTCGAGGGCGCCGCCTCCGGCTTCGACGGGAAATGCGTGATCCGATTGCTGGCGCGGGAGGGCTGGCCGATGCGCCGCCAGATCCTGCGCCTGATGGAAACCTTGCGGCGCGGGCAATCGGCCCCGCGCGTCTGGCAGATCTGAGGGACAAAGATGAACCTGACACCGAGGGAAAAGGACAAGCTGTTGATCAGCCTCGCCGCGATGGTCGCGCGCAATCGGCTGGAACGCGGCGTGAAGCTCAACCATCCCGAAGCCATCGCCATCATCTCGGATTTCGTGGTCGAGGGCGCCCGCGAGGGGCGCTCAGTCGCCGATCTGATGGAGGCGGGCGCGGGGGTGATCACGGCCGAGCAATGCATGGAGGGCATTCCCGAGATGATCCATTCGATCCAGGTCGAAGCGACCTTCCCGGACGGGACCAAGCTCGTCACCGTCCATCACCCGATCCGCTGAGATAAGCGCAGCTTATACAAGCGCGCTGAAAATAAGTTTTGCTAATGAAAGGCAGTCCGATGAAGAAACTCGCAGCTCTCGCCCTTCTCGCGCCGACCGCGGCGCTCGCCCATCCCGGTCACAGCGCGGGCACGACCTGGTTTTTCCATGATGGTCCGCTGGTCGGGCTGCTGGCGCTGGCAGCCTTGGCCTATGTCGGCCCCGAACTGGCCCGCGCGCTGCGCCGCAACAAGGATTGAGCCGATGATCCCCGGGGAAATCCTGCCCGCCGCGGGCGATATCACGCTCAACGAGGGGTGCGAAGCGATCACCCTGATGGTCGCCAATACCGGTGATCGCCCGGTGCAGGTCGGCTCGCATTACCATTTCGCGGAGACCAACCCGGGGCTGGAATTCGACCGCGAGGCAGCACGCGGCTATCGGCTCGATATCGCGGCCGGGACGGCGGTACGGTTCGAGCCGGGGCAGTCGCGCGAAGTGCGGCTCGTGCCCTATCGCGGTTCGCGCGAAGTCTATGGATTCAATCAGAAAGTTATGGGGGCGCTCTGATGCCGGCCACGATCTCGCGCAGCACCTATGCCGATATGTTCGGCCCCACGACCGGCGACCGGGTGCGGCTCGCCGATACCGATCTGATCATCGAGGTCGAGAAGGATCTGACCACCTATGGTGAGGAGGTCAAGTTCGGCGGCGGCAAGGTGATCCGCGACGGGATGGGCCAGAGCCAGATCTCCCGCGCGGGCGGCGCGGTCGACACCGTGATCACCAACGCGCTGATCGTGGACCATACCGGCATCTACAAGGCCGACGTGGGCCTCAAGGGTGGGCAGATCGTCGCGATCGGCAAGGCGGGCAATCCCGACACCCAGCCGAATGTCGACATCATCATCGGGCCGGGCACCGAAGCCATTGCGGGCGAAGGGAAAATCCTGACCGCTGGCGGGTTCGACGCGCATATCCATTTCATCTGCCCGCAGCAGATCGAGGACGCGCTGGCGTCGGGGATCACGACGATGCTGGGCGGCGGCACGGGGCCAGCGCATGGCACGCTGGCCACGACCTGCACGCCGGGGCCGTGGCATATCGCGCGGATGTTGCAGAGTTTCGATGCACTGCCGGTGAACCTCGCGCTCTCGGGCAAGGGCAATGCCTCGAAGCCCGAGGCGCTGGTCGAGATGGTCGAGGGTGGCGCCTGCGCGCTGAAGCTGCACGAGGATTGGGGCACGACGCCGGGCGCGATCGATTGCTGCCTGAGCGTGGCCGATGACATGGACGTGCAGGTGATGATCCACACCGACACGCTCAATGAATCGGGCTTTGTCGAGAATACGCTGGCCGCGATCAAGGGCCGCACGATCCACGCCTTCCATACCGAGGGCGCGGGTGGCGGCCATGCGCCGGACATCCTGAAAGTGGTGAGCGCGCCGAACGTGATCCCGTCCTCGACGAACCCGACGCGGCCTTACACCGCGAATACCGTCGAAGAGCATCTCGATATGCTGATGGTGTGCCACCACCTCGACAACAAGGTGCCCGAGGATGTGGCCTTCGCCGAGAGTCGGATCCGGAAAGAGACGATTGCCGCCGAGGACATCCTGCATGACATGGGGGCGATGTCGATCATCTCCTCGGATAGTCAGGCGATGGGCCGTGTGGGCGAGGTGATCATCCGCTGCTGGCAGACTGCCGACAAGATGCGCAAGCAGCGCGGTCGGTTGCCGGAAGAGCAGGGCGACAACGACAATGTCCGCGTCAAACGCTTCATCGCGAAATACACGATCAACCCGGCGATCACGCATGGGATGAGCCAGCATATCGGCTCGATCGAGGTCGGCAAACGCGCCGATCTGGTGCTGTGGAGCCCGGCCTTCTTCGGGGCGAAGCCGGAAATGGTGCTGATCGGGGGCATGATCGTCTCGTCGCAAATGGGCGATCCGAACGGCTCGATCCCGGCGCAGCCTTTCTACACGCGCAACATGTTCGGCGCTCTGGGCGGCGCGAGTCATGCGTCGTCGGTGACTTTCATCAGCCAGGCGGCGCAGGCGAACGGGCTGGCGGCGAGCCTTGGTCTTCAGAAAACCACGCTCGCAGTCGAAGGCACGCGGGGCATCGGCAAGGCGCAGATGATCCACAACGCGGCGACGCCGAAGATCGACGTGCATCCCGAGACCTACGAAGTGCGCGCGGATGGCGAGTTGCTGACCTGCGAACCGGCGGAGGTTCTGCCGCTGGCGCAGCGCTACTTCCTGTTCTGAGGGCTTAATGCGTGGCGAGCATCGACATCTCCCGTTGCGGGGCCGCGCTGATCTGTTCGGCGGCGACGAGTGGCGGCAGGTGGTTCGTGGGGCGAGCATGCGGCGTTGTGCGCAGCAGCCGTGTCACCTTTTCGCGCTGGAAAGCCGGGTCGAGGCGGATATCCTCGGGCAGGAGGCGTGGTTCGAAGACCTGGCAGCTATGGGTCACGATCTCGACCTTCGTCCAGCGGCCGAGTCGCGGCATGTCAGGCTGCGTCAGGTAAGCCTCGCGCAGCTGCGCCTCGCGGCGCTTGAGCCGCGCGATCTCGGCGCGAATATGGGCCAGTTCATCGGCGGGGGAGCGGTGGTCTAACATGCGAAATCTCCTCTGGTCCGTGTCTGACGATGCGGCCGCAAGTTTGAGAAAACGTTAAAGGAAGCAAGACAATGAGCGATTATCCGAAAGCCGGGAGAGTGGTGCCGAAGGGCGCGTGGCAAGCGGCGGCGGATTTCGTGGCGCTTGATTACGAAGGACGGTTCCTGCGGCGCAAGCGGCTGGTGGCGGGCTCGGGTACGGGGTTTCTGGTCGATCTGCCTGAGGTGACGAATCTCGCAGGTGGCGAGGCCTTTGTGCTGGAGGATGGCCGTTTCATCGAGGTGCGCCCGGCGCTGGAGCCGGTACTGGTGGTGAAGGGCGATCTGCCCAAGCTCGCCTGGCATATCGGAAATCGGCACACGCCCTGCCAGATCGAGGCCGGGCGGCTGGTGATCCGGGCCGATCACGTGCTCGAAGGGATGCTCAAGGGGCTTGGCGCGGAGGTACGTCCCGGTGTCGAGACCTTCCAGCCCGAGGGTGGCGCCTACGGGATGGGCCGGACGATGGGACATGACCACGGCCATTCGCATCACCATGGCCATTCCCATTCGCACGATCATGATCATGACCACGGGCATGATCACCATCATCATCATGACCATGCCTGATCCGACTGCGCCTCTTTCGCTCATGCAATGGCTGTCCCCGGCGTTTCCGACCGGGGCCTTCGCCTATTCGCATGGGCTTGAGCAGGCGGTAGCGGTGGGCGAGGTGCGCGATGCGGAGAGCTTCGCGCAGTGGCTGGGCGACGTGCTTGAACACGGGGCGGGCTGGGGCGATGCGGTGCTGCTCGGGTGCGGGCTGCGCGGCGGCGATCTGGCGGAGCTCGACGCGTTGGGGCGCGCGATGGCCGGATCGGCCGAGCGGCTGCGCGAGACGGTGGAGCAGGGCACGGCCTTTACGCTGGCACAAGCGGGGCTGCGCGGTGAGAAACTGCCCGCGCGGATCTTGCCGGTCGCCGTAGCCGAGGCGGCGCGGGAGCTCGACATGCCAACCGAGCAGATAATAGCACTTTTCCAACATTCTTTCGCGTCCAACCTGGTCTCTGCGGCGGTCCGGCTTGTCCCTTTGGGACAAATCGCGGGGCAGAGGGTGTTGGCGGGATTGCATGACAAGATCGCTGAAATCTCGGCCCGCGCGGCAAGCGCGGAGCTGACAGACCTGTCGCTCAGCGCATTTCGCGCCGAGATCGGGGCGATGAAACACGAGACGCTCGATGTGCGTCTCTTCAAGACGTGAGGTGAGGATATGGGCAACGGACCTTTGCGCGTGGGGATCGGTGGGCCGGTGGGCGTGGGCAAGACCACACTGACCGAGCACTTGGCGCGGGCCCTGGCGCCGCGTCTGTCGATGGCGGTGGTGACGAATGACATCTACACCCGCGAGGATGCCGAGGCGCTGATGCGCGCGCAGGTGCTGCCGGGCGAGCGGATCCGGGGCGTGGAGACCGGGGGGTGTCCGCATACCGCGATCCGCGAGGATGCCTCGATCAACCTCGCGGCAATCGCCGATCTCACGGCGAAGATCCCCGATCTGGAGCTGGTGCTGATCGAGAGCGGCGGCGACAATCTCGCAGCGACCTTCTCGCCCGAACTGGCGGATTTGACGATCTATGTGATCGACACGGCCGCCGGGCAGGATATCCCGCGCAAGCGTGGGCCGGGGGTGACGAAGTCCGACCTGCTCGTGGTGAACAAGGTGGATCTTGCGCCCTATGTCGGGGTCGACCGGGAACTGCTGGAGGCGGATACCCGGCGCGCACGGGGTGAAAAGCCTTACGTGATGGCCAAGCTGCGCCAAGGCGAAGGGATCGATGAGATCGTCGCTTTCCTCGTGCGCGAGGGGGGGCTCGTTCTTCAGCCGATTCCCGCCTGAGCGAGGACGTTCGCCTAAATTTTACGCGAATGTGTCATTTTTTTGCACAAAACTCCGGCAAACCCGCCTTTCGAGGCGGGTTTTTGCTGCGCGGGTGCGGATTGTTTTGCCGCAACGCAGCGTCAGGGCTTGGATGTCGTGGGTGCCCGAAGCGGGCCCTGGGCCTTAATGGGGAATGGTCCCGGCTCATCCAAAAGTGGAGGTTCAGCCGCCAAGAGAGCCCGAAAAACGGGCCCGTGCGCAGGCTGACGGAACGAGGGAAATGAAATGATCACACGGCGTAAATTGATGATGTCCGCGGCGCTTGCCGGTGCCATGTCGATGAGCGGGGGCATTGCCTTCGCCGAAGAGGACAAGATCAAGGTCGGCGTCCTGCACTCGCTGTCGGGCACGATGGCGATCTCGGAAACCACGCTCAAGGACACCGTCCTGATGCTGGTCGAAGAGCAGAACAAGAAAGGCGGCATCAACGGCAAGATGCTCGAGGCGGTCGTGGTGGACCCGGCCTCCGACTGGCCGCTGTTTGCCGAAAAGGCGCGCGAGCTGATCACCGTGGACAAGGTCGACGTGATCTTCGGCTGCTGGACCTCGGTGTCGCGCAAATCGGTGCTGCCGGTTCTCGAAGAGCTCAACGGTCTGCTGTTCTACCCGGTGCAATATGAGGGCGAGGAAAGCTCGCGCAACGTGTTCTACACCGGCGCTGCCCCGAACCAGCAGGCGATCCCGGCGGTGGATTACTTCCTCGAAGAGCTCGGCGTCGAGAAATTCGCGCTGCTGGGCACCGACTACGTCTATCCGCGCACCACGAACAACATCCTCGACGCCTACCTGAAGTCGAAGGGCATCGCCGAGAGCGACATCTTCGTGAACTACACCCCGTTCGGTCAGTCGGACTGGTCGAAGATCGTCGCCGACGTGAAGGCGCTGGGTGCGGATGGCAAGAAGGTCGGCGTGATCTCGACGATCAATGGCGACGCGAATATCGGTTTCTACAAGGAACTCGCGGCTTCCGGCATCACCGCCGATGACATCCCCGTCGTGGCCTTCTCGGTCGGCGAAGAGGAACTGTCGGGCCTCGGCGAAGCGGATCTGAAGAACCTCGTCGGCCAGCTCGCCGCGTGGAACTATTTCGAGAGCGCCGACACGCCCGAGAACAAGGCGTTCATCGAGCAGTGGCACGCCTTCACCGGCGATGACAAGCGCGTGACCAACGACCCGATGGAAGCCACCTATATCGGCTTCAACATGTGGGTGCAGGCGGTGACGCAGGTCGGCTCGACCGATATCGACAAGGTCATCGATGCGATGCCGGGGCAGGAATTCCCGAACCTCACCGGCTCGACCGCGAAGATGCTGCCGAACCACCACCTGACCAAGCCCGTGCTGATCGGCGAGATCATGGAGAACGGCCAGTTCGACATCATCAGCCAGACCGACCCGGTGCCGGGCGATGCCTGGACCGATTTCCTCCCGGAATCGGCGGTGCTGAAATCGGATTGGCCAGGCCTCGATTGCGGCATGTACAACACCGAAACGAATACCTGCGTACAGAAGAAGTCGAATTACTGATCGACCTTCGGGCGGGAGGGCAGACGCTCTCCCGCCTTTTTCCATCCATGGGGGCAGGATGCGCAAGTTTCTGATCGCGCTGGGGATTTTGCTGGCCTTGGCCTTGCCGGGGCAAGCGCAAGAGACCGGTACCACCGCGCCGCAAAGCGAGACCGCACAGGCGGAACTGACAGGCCTCGCGGCGGTGCTCGCCGAATATTCCAAGGAAATCGCCAAGCCGTCGCGTCGCACGATCGGCCCGGTCATTGCGGCCATCGCCAGCTCGGGCGAAGGCGCGTCGCGGTTCCTGCAGGCCTATGCCGACAAGGGCGTGGGCCAGCGCGAGAGCGATGGTGCTTTCTTCATCATCCAGAAGAAGGGCAGCGACTATGAGCTGTCCGATCCGGTCACCGGCGCGCCCGCGGGCACGGCGCCGAAATCCGATATCAAAGAGATCAAACCCAATTCCGGTGTGCGCGCCGAGATCGGGGCGGCGCTTGTACGCTTCTTGCTGAGCGACCCGGACCCGAAGAAGCGCCGCGAGGCGCTCACCGCGATCGAGCGGGACGGCGAAGCGTCGCATCTGGACCCGCTGCGCGCCTCGATCCCTGACGAACCCGATCCCGCGATCAAGGCCGAGAAGGAGCGTCTGGAGCGACTGCTGACCATTCGTTTCGGCAAGGATGCGGCCGAACGCGTGGCCGCGATCGAGAGCTTCGGTTCCGATCTGGGGCTCGATTTCCGCGCCACGCTGAACCCGCTTGTCGCCACCACCCGCAAGGCCTTTGCCGGCGCGCCCGAGGGCAATGTCGCCAAGCCGCTGCGTCCGGGCAAGGATATCCCCAAGGATGAGGCCTACGCGATGCTGGTCGCGGCGAAGATGGCCCCGGAGCGGATCTCGGCGTCAGCGATGCAGCAGAGCCTCGCTGCGAATGTGGTCGATGGTACGGTGGGCGGGCTGCCGCTGGCCGAAATGTCCGACCCGGCCAAGCGCGAAGAGGCCTATGCGACGCTGGCTGCGGCCGGAACGGTGCCGCAGCGCCTGACCGATGCCGAGGCCGACACGCTCATCACCGATCACCAATATGCCGATCTCTATGCCGAGCCCGACCCGGCCGTGACGACGGCCGCCGAAGCCGCGCTGACCCGCGTCGGGCGCACCGTCGCGGCAATGCAGACGGTCGATCTCGGCCTCGATGCGCTCTCGCTCGCCTCGATCTATTTCCTCGCCGCCATCGGGCTCGCGATCACCTTCGGGGTGATGGGGGTCATCAACATGGCGCATGGAGAGTTCATCACGATGGGCGCCTATACCGGCTATGTCGTGCAGCTCTTCGTGCCCGACTATACGCTCTCGATCCTGATCGCCCTGCCGCTGGCGTTTGCGATCACCTTCGGCGCGGGCGTCGCGATGGAGCGGCTGGTGATCCGCTGGCTCTACAAGCGCCCGCTGGAGACCTTGCTCGCGACCTTCGGGATCTCGATCGCGCTGCAGCAACTGTTCAAGAACATCTTCGGCACGCAGGCGCGCCCGCTGACCTCGCCGCCCTGGCTCGACGGGGCCTGGACGCTCAACGACGTGGTTTCGATCAGCTATATCCGCATCGCGATCTTCGTCCTCGCGCTCGTTTTCCTCGCCCTCTACCTCTGGGTGATGCGCCGCACGCGCCTCGGCCTCGAGGTCCGCGCGGTGACGCAAAACCCCTCGATGGCGGCCTCGATGGGGATCAACCCGGACCGGATCAACATGCTCGCCTTTGGTTTTGGGTCGGGCATCGCAGGGATCGCGGGCGTGGCGATCGGGCTCTTCGCGAAAGTCACCTCCGAGATGGGGCAGGACTACATCGTCCAAAGCTTCATGACGGTCGTCGTGGGCGGCGTCGGCTCGATCTTCGGCACGCTCGCGGGCGCTGGCCTGATCGGCGTGCTGCAAAAGGGGATCGAATGGCTCAACCCGTCGAACACGCTGGCGGCCCAGACCTACATGATCCTCTTCATCATCATCTTCATCCAGTTCCGCCCACGCGGCATCATCGCGCTCAAGGGCCGGGCCGCGGGAGATTGAGCATGAAACAGACCGCTTCTCCTTCCAACTGCTTGAAATATCCCGGGGGGTCTGGGGGGCTGGCCCCCCAGCTTGGCCGCGAGGTGCAGATATGAAACCCGGTTTCCTCGCCAAGAACCCCTCCGTGATGTGGTTCCTGCTGATCCTCGCGATCTTCACCTTGGGCGTCACCTTCCTGTCTCACGCCTACGGGCCGGGGGTGATCTCGACCTCGATGGTCAAGACGCTAGGCAAGACGCTCTGCCTGTGCCTGATCGCCATCGCGATGGATCTGGTCTGGGGCTATACGGGCATCCTCTCTCTGGGCCATTTCGCCTTCTTCGGCCTGGGCGGCTACATGATCGGCATGTGGCTGATGTATGAGCGCACCCGCGATATCGTGCTCAGCTCGGCGGGCAGCTTCCCGATGACCCCGCAGGAGGTCAATGACGCCATCGGCACGCAGATTTTCGGTGTGGTGGGCGGATCTGAGCTGCCTGCGATCTGGACGTTTGCGGGCAACCTGCCGATGCAGCTGCTGTTCGTCGTTCTGGTGCCGGGGCTCTTGGCGCTGATCTTCGGCTGGCTCGCCTTCCGCTCTCGCGTGACGGGGGTTTACCTGTCGATCCTGACGCAGGCGATGACGCTGGCGCTGTCGCTTTACCTCTTCCAGAACGAGAGTGGGCTGCGTGGCAACAATGGCCTCTCGGGGCTGCAAAACATCCCCGGCGTTTCGGCGGGTCAGGACCAGCTCTCGGTCTGGTTCCTCTGGGCCTCGGCTGTTGCCCTCGGGCTCGGCTATATCGCGGCCGCCTTTATCGTCTCGGGCAAGTTCGGCTCGGTCATTCGCGGCATCCGCGATGACGAGGCGCGGGTGCGGTTCCTTGGCTATTCGGTCGAGGGCTACAAGCTTTTCGTCTTTACCCTGACGGCGGTGATCGCGGCCATCGCGGGCGCGCTCTATTACCCGCAGGCCGGGATCATCAACCCGGGTGAGATGGCGCCCATCGCCTCGATCTATCTCGCGGTCTGGGTCGCGATCGGCGGGCGTGGGCGGCTTTACGGCGCGGTCATGGGCGCGGCTTTCGTGTCGATCGTGTCGAGCTGGTTCACCGGGGGCCGCGTGCCCGATATCCCGCTCGGGTTCTACACGATCCAATGGGTCGACTGGTGGCAGGTGCTGCTGGGGCTGGCCTTCGTGCTGGTGACGCTGCTCGCGCCGAAAGGGCTTTCGGGGATCGTCGACCTGCTCGAGGGTATCCGAAGCCCTGACCGGCATGGCGACCCGCTCGGGCCCGATCAGGGCTCCCTCCAGCAGAAGGAGGCGCAGGAATGAGCGATCACGTCATTGGCGCTCAGCCGGGCAATGCGCAGCTCGAGGTTTCGGGGATCTCGGTCACCTTCGACGGATTTCGCGCGATCAATAACCTGAGCTTCGCGATCGGCCCGGCCGAGCTGCGCGCGGTGATCGGCCCGAACGGCGCGGGCAAGACGACCTTCATGGATATCGTCACCGGCAAGACCCGTCCCGACGAAGGCCGCGTGCTCTGGGGCGAGACGCACCAGAACCTGCTGAAGATGAACGAGGCGCAGATCGCGCGGGCGGGCATCGGGCGCAAGTTCCAGAAGCCCACCGTTTTCGAGGATCAATCCGTCACGGACAATCTGATGATGGCGCTCAAGGCCAATCGCAGCCCGTTCTCGGTTCTGGTGTGGAAAGCCGGGGCGAAGGACCGTGCGCGGGTCGAAGAGATCGCGGCGCAGGTGGGGCTTGCCGATCAGCTGCCGCGCAAGGCGGGCGAGCTGAGCCACGGGCAGAAGCAATGGCTGGAGATCGGGATGCTGCTCGCGCAGGAGCCGCGTCTTCTGCTGGTGGATGAGCCGGCAGCCGGCATGACGCTGGCCGAGCGCGAACAGACCACGGCCCTTCTGGTGGATCTGGCGAAGACCCGCGCGGTCGTGGTGGTCGAGCATGACATGGAATTCGTGCGCCGTCTGAACTGCAAGGTGACGGTGCTGCATGAGGGATCGGTTCTGGCCGAAGGCACGCTTGACCATGTGACGGCGGACCAGAGAGTGATCGAGGTGTATCTTGGGCGCTGAGATGTTGAAAGTTTCGGGGCTGACGCTGCATTACGGCGGCAGCCAGATCCTGCACGGGATCGACATGGAAGCCCGTGCCGGGGAAGTGACCTGTATCATGGGCACGAACGGGGTGGGCAAGACCTCACTTCTCAAGGCGATTTCGGGCACGCATCTGCGCTCCGGTGGCGAGGTCGTGCTCGATGGTGAAGCGATGGGCCGGGTGCCGCCGCAGGGCATGGCCAAGGCGGGGCTGGGATATGTGCCGCAGGGCCGGATGATCTTCCCGCTTCTCACGGTGCGCGAGAACATGGAGACGGCCTTCGCCTGCCTGCCGAAATCCGAGCATTTCATTCCCGATGAGATCTATGAGCTGTTCCCGATCCTCAAGGAATTCCTGCATCGTCGCGGCGGGGACCTTTCGGGCGGGCAGCAGCAGCAGCTCGCGATTGCGCGGGCGATGCTGATGAAGCCCAAGCTGCTGCTCCTCGATGAGCCGACCGAGGGCATCCAGCCCAATATCATCCAGCAGATCGGACGGGTGATCTCCTATCTGCGCGAGAAGGGGGATATGGCGATCGTGCTGGTCGAACAGTATTTCGATTTCGCCCATGACCTTGGTGATCGCTTCTACGTGCTCAAACGCGGCGAGGTTGCGATGGAAGGCACGAAAGAGACCCTCACCCGCGAGGCGCTGCGCGAGGTGGTAAGCGTCTGATCCGCGCAGGGCCGGGGACGCTCGGCGCGACCTGCTCATTTAGGTTGCTTGCCCGACTCGGCCGGTTGGCCGCAGACTTCCCCATGGTCCGGCCCCGTGTGGAGGAATGGCCGGACCGCAGGGAGGCGGTCCGCAGGACCGCACCCATCCATATGGGAAGGGGAGAAAACCCATGAGACATATCTTCGTGTTGGCCGCGCTTAGCGCGTTGGCCAGCCCTTCTGGCGTTTTCGCGCAGGAGGTGTCCGTCGCGCGTGGCGCCTTGGTCGCGGTCACCTCGGGCTGCCATGACTGCCACACCGCGGGCTATAATGAATCGGGCGGCAAGATCGACCCGGAGGCGGCGCTCAAGGGCGTACCGCTCGGCTGGCAGGGGCCGTGGGGGACGACCTACGCGGCCAATCTGCGCGACGAGGTCAAGGACATGGATGAGGATGGCTTCGTCAAATTCGCGAAGTCTTTCACCGCGAAGCCGCCGATGCCGTTCTACAATGTCCATGCGATGCCCGAGAGCGATCTGCGGTCGCTCTATCTCTACATCAAGTCGCTCGGTGCGCCGGGCGACCCGATGCCGGAGGCCTTGCCGCCCGGAGAGACACCAAAGACGCCTTACATCGTGATGGCGCCGCCGATCATGCCGCAATGAGGCCGGGGGGTGTGGGGAGAATTCCCCGCGCCCCGATGATCGCGATCAACCCTTCCGGGTGGTTTTCGTGCTAGCATGAAGGCTCGCGCGGGAGGATCGCATGCGAAACGCAATTGCAGCCCTGTTTCTTGCTTTGGCCAATCCGGTCGCGACTTGGGCCTGTCCGAACCCTCTGCCGATCACCGTGCCTGAAAGCGTGACCGCACCGCTTGTCGAGTGGATCGCAGAGCACAGTCCCTATCCGGCCGATCATGCCAATCCGCCGGCGATCTTCCTGTGCCGGACCGGCGAGGTGATCTCCTATGAGGGCGAGGAAATCATCGTCGATGCCGAGCTGCGCGCGGCTTATGATTTTCTTAATGATCGGATCTTTCTCGTCTCGCCCTGGTCGCATCAGGATCCACGCCATCTTTCCTCGCTGCTTCATGAGCTGGTGCATCGCGCGCAGTTCAACGCCCGCGACTGGCCCTGCGTGGGAGCGGCAGAGCCCGAAGCCTATCGTTTGCAGGAGAAATGGCTGGCCGAGCGGGGCGTCGACGCGCAGTTCGACTGGTTCGAGATCTATCTGAACTCGCGTTGTCCGATGGATGTGCATCCGTGACGAGGCGCTCAGAGATCACGTGGCGTCGCGGTGACAAGACGCTCAGGACGATGTCTCCGAGTCAGTCGTCTGCACCCAGCCTCTCGGCTTTCTTGCGTACGAGCACCGTGCGCAGATCATGCATCGTCAGCAAAAGCGTGTCGGTGATCTCTTCAAGCTGGGCATCGCTCGCCTTGGACTGCGCCCATTGCGTCACGAGGTTCAGGTGGTCGATCGCGCGCAGGATGTCATCGGTATCGCGCCGGGCCAGAACCTCGCGACGATGCGCGATCCAGGCGTCGATCTCGGCGCGGTCCGCGGCCGAGAGTTCACGATCGCCCTGCGGCTTGATCTCGCCATTGCGGATATTGACGTTGGCGATGGGGTCCATCTCGATCCGGCGCTGACGGTTCTCGGTATCGACGCGAAACACCGTCGCGCCGTTTTCCTTCACCCGGAAATAATACTCCGGCAGATCACCCATTCACCAACCTCCCGGGCCGTTCGGCCTCAAGTCAGCCCTTCGCAGAAAGCCTTGATGCGCGTGCAGGCTTCGGTGAGGGCCGTGTCCGAAGTAGCGTAGCTGATGCGGAAATTCGGTGAAAGCCCGAAGGCTGCGCCAAACACCACGGCGACGCCGTTTTCCTCGAGAAGGGCGGTGGCGAAATCCTCGTCCGTCGCGATCTTGCGCCCACCGGCCGAGGTCTTTCCGATGCAATCGGCGATCGAAGGATAGACATAGAAGGCGCCTTCAGGGGTGGGGCAGGTGATGCCGGGGCAGGCGTTGAGGCCCGCAACCACCAGGTCGCGGCGGCGTTTGAACGCTTCGCGCGAGGTGGCGATGTAATCCTGCGGGCCGTTGAGCGCCTCGACGGCGGCCCATTGCGAGATCGAACAGGGGTTCGAGGTGGATTGCGATTGCACCTTGCGCATCGCCCCGATCAGCTCTTTCGGGCCTGCCGCATAGCCGATCCGCCAGCCGGTCATCGCATAGGCTTTCGATACGCCGTTCACGGTCAGCGTGCGGTCATAGAGGCCGGGCTCGACCTGAGCGGGGGTGGTGAACTCGAACCCGTCGAAAACGAGGTGCTCATACATGTCATCGGTCATCACCCAGACATGCGGGTGGCGCATCAGAACATCGGTCAGCGCCTTCAGCTCGGCGCGGGAATAGGCCGCACCGGACGGGTTCGAGGGCGAGTTGAAGAGAAACCACTTGGTCTTGGGCGTGATCGCGGCCTCCAGCGCCTCGGGGCTGATCTTGTAGCCGGTCGCGGGCTCGCCCTCGACGAAGACAGGCGTGCCACCGCCGATCAGCACCATGTCGGGATAGCTTACCCAATAGGGCGTCGGGATGATCACCTCGTCGCCGGGGTTCAGCGTCGCCATCAGCGCGTTGAAAAGCACCTGTTTGCCACCCGAGGAGACCGAAACCTGCGCGGGCTCGTAAGAAAGACCGTTCTCGCGGGCGAACTTGTCACAGATCGCCTGTTTGAGTTCGGCGATGCCGTCGACGGCGGTGTATTTCGTGCGCCCGGCGTCAATCGCTGCCTTGGCAGCCGCCTTGATATTGTCGGGGGTATCGAAATCGGGTTCACCGGCTGACAGGCCGATCACGTCGCGCCCCTGGGCCTTCAGCTCGGCCACCTTTCCGGTCATCGCCACGGTGGGCGAGGGTTTCACGCGGGCAAGAGTGTCGGAAAGGAATGCCATCGGGTCGCCTCCGATTTGTAACTTGGTCCCCGACCTCTTAGGCTTGGGCCAACAGGCATTCAAGCGAAAGCGGAGGAAACCATGGCCGAAGACTGGTATGGCGAGGCGAGCGCGACCTTCGGGGATCGACTGGCTGGCGCGCGCGAAGCGGCGGGGCTGAGCCAGGAGGAGCTGGCAAAACGTCTGGGCGTGCGCCTGGAGACGCTGGTTGCCTGGGAGGACGATGTGGCCGAGCCGCGGGCGAACCGGCTGCAGATGCTCTCGGGGATGCTCAACGTCACGCTGATGTGGCTCCTGACCGGAGAGGGCGAGGGGCTTGACGGCCCGCCCGATCAGGTGGCAGAGGCGCAGCAGGAGCGCGCTCTGGTGCGCGAGATCCGCGAGGTGCGGGCCGGGCTCGAAGAGCTCGACGCGCGGTTGGGCCGGCTCGAGAAGCGGCTGATGGCAGGAGAGGATGCATGAGCGAAACGCGCGAGGCACGGCTGAAACGGATGCGGATGCGCAGCTGGCGCCGCGGGATCAAGGAGATGGACCTGATCCTCGGGCCTTACGCCGATGCGCGCCTGTCTGATCTCGACCCGTCCACGCTCGACCTCTACGACCAGCTGCTCGAGGAGAACGATCAGGATCTCTACCCGTGGGTTTCCGGCGCGCAGCCTTGCCCGCCGCACTATCTCGGCCTGCTGACCGAAATCGGCCAGTTCGCCCGAGAGCGCCATATCACCAAGAACTGAGAGCCGGTCGCGTCGCTTTCGTGACGAATTTGCGTAAAGCCGGGGTGGCTTAACGTTATATTTTCCATTTCCCGCCAAGGTCGCCTGTCAGGGGCAGCGAAACTGGCGGAGAATGAAATGACCGTGCAGAAATCTGCAAGCGACATGATGCCCGCGCCGGCGACGCCGGGGCTGATGGCAGGATATCTGGACAGCCTTTCGCTGCTGGAGCGGCTTCATCGGCTGCTTCTGGATGTGATCAAGGACGAGTTCGAGCGGCTGGGCATCCTCGAGATCAACCCGGTGCAGGCGTTGTTGCTGTTCAACGTGGGCGAGAACGAGGTGACCGCGGGGGAACTGAAATCACGCGGCTATTACCAGGGCTCGAACGTGTCCTACAATCTCAAGAAACTGGTCGAGACCGGCTACATGCACCATCAACGCTGCGAGATCGACCGGCGCTCGGTACGGGTGCGGCTGACCGCGAAAGGGTGCGATCTGCGCGAGAAGGTGGCGGGCCTTTTCGAGCGGCACGCCTCGGGCATGGAGACGCGCGGGGTCATCACTTTCGAGGCGATGGAGGAGATGAACCACACGCTGCGCCGGATGGAGCGCTACTGGACCGACCAGATCCGCTATATCTACTGAGCCCGCGCGTTCAGGACTTGCCCCAATGACAGAGAGGTGACGCCCCGTAGCCCTTGATAGGACGCGGAGCGCGTGCTTCCCTTTCCCGCGACGAAAGGGAGGCATCGCATGAAGGGGCTGGCACGCTGGGCAGTACGGGCAGGCATGGCGGCGGCGCTGCCGATCGCGGGGCTGGCCTGGTGGAAACGCGACGAGATCGCGCGGCTGCGCGAGGTGAACCGCCTCTTTGAGCCCGACCGGATCGTGACGAATTTCTCCAACATGCCGGCGCTGTTTCATTCGCGGGTCATCGACCGCGGAGACGGCCCCGTCTCGGACCTGCCGTGTGGAGAAGATGACGGGCTGCCGGCCGGGGTCGGCGACTGGATCGACCGGCGTTCGGTGACGGCGCTGGTGAAGCTGCGCCACGGCCAGATCACCCATGAGAGCTATTTCCTCGGCACCAAACCAGAGGATCTGCGGATCTCCTGGTCGATGGCCAAGAGCTTTCTCTCCGCGACGTTCGGCATCCTGCACCATCAGGGCGTTATTCCCGACCTCGACGCGCCGCTCACCCGGTTCGTGCCGGACCTTGAAGGAACGGCCTATGACGGGGTGTCGATCCGCGATGCGCTGATGATGTCCTCAGGGGTGGCCTTCAACGAGGATTACCTGGATTTTCATTCCGATATCAACAAGATGGGCCGGGTTCTGGCGATGGGGCGGTCGATGAACGCCTTCGCCGCCTCGCTCAAGACCCGCGAGGCCGAGCCGGGCGCGCGGATGCTCTATGTCTCGATCGACACGCATGTTCTGGGCATGGTGATCGCGGGCGCGACCGGGGCGGATCCGGCCGAGGTGATGGGCGAAGTGCTGATCGCGCCAATGGGCCTGGAGGCTTCGCCGGTGATGCTCACCGATGGCAAGGGCGTCAGTTTCGTGCTGGGCGGGCTGAACCTGCGCACCCGCGATTACGCACGCTTCGGCCAGATGTTCCTGCAAAAGGGCTTCTGGAACGGTCGCCAGATCGTCCCCGAGGACTGGGTCGCGCAATCGACCGCGCTTCAGGCGCCCAAGGGCGAAGGCTATGGCTACCAATGGTGGGTGCCGGTCGACACGGCCGAACATGGCGGCGATTATTTCGCCCGCGGCATCTACGGCCAACACATCTATATCAGCCCCGCCCATGACGTGGTCGTCGCGATCAACGCCGCCGACCGGCTTTTCAAACAGGAAGGCGTGGAAGAGGAAAACCTTGCCATGTTGCGTCGCATCGCCGAAATTTCCTGAAAAGGGGGTGCGCGTATGCAGATGTACGAGGCGGTGAACGTACTGGGGGGTACCTTGCAGCCCTGTTCGCTCCGGCCCCGCACCGGGTTCTTCCGCGATGGCAGCTGCAATACCTGCTGGGAGGATTCGGGCTCTCACACGGTCTGCGCAATCATGACGGCCGAATTTCTCGCTTGGTCGAAATATGTCGGCAATGACTTGTCGACCCCGCGCCCGTTCCACGATTTCCCCGGCCTGAAACCCGGCGATCGCTGGTGCCTATGCGCGGCGCGCTTTCTCGAGGCGGTCGAAGAGGGCTGCGCGCCCAAGGTGATGCTCGCCTCGACCCATCGTGATGCGCTGGGCATCGTGCCGATGGCGGTGCTCGTGGCCCATGCGGCGGAGCGCAAGGAACGCTAGGGCCGCGGGCTCAGGCCCGGGTAGAGTTCACTCTGCGCCCACCGGTACCCAGAGCACGTCCTCGATCTTCGGCGCGCCGGTGGCGAGCATCACGAGCCGGTCGAAGCCAAGCGCGATGCCGGAGGCGTCGGGCATGATCTCGAGGGCGGCAAGGAAATCCTCGTCGATCGGGTAGCGCTCGCCGTAGAGCTGCTCCTTGAGATCCATGTCGGCCTCGAAGCGGCGGCGCTGCTCGGCGGCGTCGGTCAGCTCGCCAAAGCCATTCGCCAATTCCACCCCGCAAGCGTAAAGCTCGAACCGCTCGGCCACGCGGGCGTCATCCGGGGCAGGGCGGGCGAGCGCGGCCTCGGCCAGCGGGTAGCGGTCGAGGATGGTCGCGCGACCGTGGCCCAGATGGGGCTCGACCAATGCCACGAGCAGTTTCGAGACCATGTCCGACCAGCTGTCATCCTCGGCAACCGGGAACCCCGTCGCCGCGCATTGGGCGCGCAGCGCCTCCGCGTCGGTCTTTGCCCCGTCGCAGGTGGCGAGCAGGTCGATCCCGGCATGGCGTTCGAAGGCCTCGGCCACCGAAAGCCGCTCGGGCGCCGCGAAAGGATTGCATTCGGCCGCGCCATAGCGCAGCACCGATGCCCCCGCAGCCTCTGCCGCGAGCCGCAGCATGGCCGCGCAATCTTCCATCAGAACGGTGTAATCCTCGCCCGCGCGATACCATTCGAGCATCGTGAACTCGGGCGAATGGCGCTTGCCCGCCTCACGGTTGCGCCAGACATGGGCGAAAGCCGCGATGCGCGGCTCGCCCGCCGCCAGCAGCTTTTTCATCGCGAATTCGGGCGAGGTGTGCAGATACATCCGCCGCGCCTGCCCGTCATTGCCGATCAGATCAGTTGCGAAGGCATGCAGATGCGCCTCGTTGCCGGGCGAGACCTGCAGCGCGCAGGGATCGACCTCGACGAAATCCTGCGCGGCCAGCCAGTTCCGGATCGCCGCCTGAATGCGGTTGCGCCCCAGAAGCGCGGGGCGGCGGTCGGCGTGGCGTTCGGGGCTCCAGAACGGGGGCATGGCTAAGCCTTTCAGGCTGGAAATCGGGGCGCAAATGGTTTAGGCGACCTGCAACCCGGGCGCCAGAGCCCGTTTTCCAATCCGTTCAAGGAAACGCAATGGTCAAAGTCATCGCCTCTTCGGTCCGCAAGGGCAACGTGCTCGAAATCGACGAACGTCTCTATGTCGTGCTTTCGGCGCAGAACATCCATCCCGGCAAGGGCACGCCCGTCACCCAGGTCGACATGCGCCGTATCTCGGATGGCACGAAGGTTTCGGAGCGCTGGCGCACCACCGAGCAGGTCGAGCGCGCCCATGTCGATGACAGCGAATATGATTTTCTCTATGAGGATGGCGAAGGCTATCACTTCATGGAGCCCAACACCTACGAGCAGATCGCCGTCCCGGAAGACGTGATCGGTGACGCGAAGGTGTTCCTGCGCGACGGGCTGCGGGTGTATCTCAAGACCTTCCAGGGCGCCGCGATCGCGATCGAACTGCCGCAGAAAGTGACCGTCGAGGTTGAGGAAACCGAGCCGGTGGTGAAGGGCCAGACGGCTTCGTCGAGCTACAAACCCTCGATCTGCACCGGCGGGATCCGCGTGATGGTGCCGCCGCATATCGGTGTGGGCACCCGCATCGTGATCAACACCGAAGACAGCTCTTACGTGGAGCGCGCGAAGGACTGATCCTTTGTGAGGTTTCGGACTCGGAAAAGGCGCCTT
Source organism: Thioclava pacifica DSM 10166 (assembly GCF_000714535.1). Classification (GTDB taxonomy): domain Bacteria; phylum Pseudomonadota; class Alphaproteobacteria; order Rhodobacterales; family Rhodobacteraceae; genus Thioclava; species Thioclava pacifica. The sequence continues at coordinate 75,709 of NZ_AUND01000039.1, forward strand.
GCGGGGCGCCTTTTTCTTTGCCGGTATGGGACGGGTCAGCGTGCGCGCAGAAAGGCGGGCCCCGCGGCGATCACCCCGATCCGCGCGGCGCGGTAGCCAGCGGCTCTGAGCGCGCTCAGAACTTCTTCCGCGTTTGCCTCAGGCACCGTGGCCAGCAAGCCGCCCGAGGTTTGCGGGTCGTAGAGCAGATCCGTACGCGGCCCCGGCGGAGCGGTCATCCGGCCCGCGCAATTGGCGATGTTCTGGGGCAGGAGCGTCGAGTGTTCACCCGCCGCGGCCAACGCTTCGGCGCCATCGAGCAACGGGATCGCGGCCAAATCGAGCTCGGCGGAGACTTGTGACGCCTCACAGAGCCCCAGCAAGTGCCCGGCGAGCCCGAAGCCCGTGATATCGGTCATCGCGCTTGCCACGGGGGTGAGGATCGCGGACGCGGCAGCGGAGCTTTGCGACATGCTTGCCAGCGCGCCTGCGACCGCATCTCCGGGCGCGTGTTTGGCCATCTCGGCGGCGAGGATCACGCCGGTGCCAAGCGGCTTGGTCAGGATCAGAACCTCGCCCGGATGCGCGCCGTCCTGCCCAAGCGCGCGATCGGTCAGCCCGGTCACCGTGAAGCCGAGCGTCAGTTCCGCCCCCATAGAGGTATGCCCGCCGACCAGATCGCAGCCTGCCTCGCGGAAGGCTTTCGATGCCGCGCCGAGCATCTCGCGCAGCGCCCGTGCACCCAGTTCCTCGGACTGGCGGGGCAGGGTGACCTGCGCCAGAGCCGCCTGCGGTGCCGCGCCCATTGCCCAGGCGTCGCTCATCGCGTGCAGGGCGACGATCCGGCCCAGCATCCAGGGGTCTTCGGTGAAGGCGCGGACGTGATCGGTGGTGAAGACCTGGCTTTGGGCACCGCATGACAGCACCGCCGCATCGTCGCCCGCACCGCTCAGGACATCGGCCCGTGCAGGGGCGGGCAGATCAGCCAGAGCATCACGCAGCGCCTGACCGCCGAGCTTCGCGCCGCAGCCGCCGCACATCGGCTTGGTACCCAGAACCTCCTCGATCCCCTGCGCGCGTTCTGGCGGCAGCGCAGGCGCTGGCATCGCGGGCAGATCGTGGACCTTTTCCATGAATTTCAGGTCGATGCGGTTCTTCCAGCGCCAGAGCCATTTGCCGTCGAGCGGCAGCCCCCATTTGTCGGCGACGGCATGTTTGCCCCCGACCGAGATCAGCTTCAGGTAATCGCGTTGCGGCTGGTAATCCTGCATCGCCCCGCCCGAGACGGCCGCGCGCAGATTGGCGAAAAGCGGCTTGGCCTCGCGCACCGCATAGACGCCCGCCTTCGGGCGCGGCGCGTGGCTGAGATGGGCGATATCTCCGGCGGCGAAAATCGCGGGATCCGAGCTTTGCAGCGTCGGGCCGACGGTGACGAAGCCATCGGTCAGATCGAGCCCGGTTTCCGTCAGCCAGTCTGCGGGCTTCGTGGCTCCGGTGCCGATGATGAAATCGGCCTCGGCTTCGCGCCCGCCTTCGAGCCGCAGTTTGCCTGCCTCGGCCCCGCTCAGCGCCGCCCCGGTTTCGATCGTGACGCCCAGCCGCGCGCAATGGCGCAGCATGGCGTTGCGCGCTCCGGTGCCAAGCGCGCGCAGCGCCTCGGGTGCGGCCTCGTAAACGGTGACTTTGGCTTGCGGCAGGCGGTGCGCGCAGGCCAGCGCCAGCTCGACACCGGCCACACCGCCGCCCACCACGGCCACGCGCGGGCTCTCGGGCGGGGCGCTCGCGAACGCCTCCCAGGCATCGGCAAAGGCATCAAGCGGCTTGGCTGGCGTCACATGATCGAGAAAGCCCGGCAATTGCGGCATCTCGGCGGTGATCCCGATATCGATCGAGGCCACATCATAGGCGATTGGCGCGCGTCCCGGCACTTCGATCAGTTTGCGCGCCCGGTCAATGCCCACAGCCCGCCCCAGAACCAGCCGCGCGCCTGCATGCCGTGCGAGCTTCACCAGATCGAGCTGCAATTCCTCGCGGGCATAATGGCCTGCGACATGGCCCGGCAGCATCCCCGAATAGGCGGCGCTGGGCAGCGGGTTGATCACCGTCAGACGCACGCCCGGCAGAGGTTTCATCCCCCACATCCGCAGCACCAGAGCGTGCGAATGCCCGCCTCCGATCAGGACGATGTCGCGGGTCAGCGGCAGGTTAGGGGCGGCGTGCATGATCTCTCCTCTTCCCCTCATGCCTAGCCGCTGCGCGCCGCTTCGCCAATTCCCATTCTGTCGCAGTGGCGCGCTTGCGATTTTTCGACGAAAACGCCCTTGACGGGACCGGACAGTTTTCTTAGTTAGCGCCGCAGTGGCTAGGTAGCTCAGCTGGTTAGAGCACACGACTCATAATCGTGGGGTCGGGGGTTCAAGTCCCCCCCTCGCCACCAACTTCCCCCTCCTTGGGGAAAATACGAAAAAGGGCGCCTGTCAGGGCGCCCTTTTCTTTTGCGATTTCAAGCTCTGCGGCGCGACCTCAGTTCGAGGCCATCCGCAGCAGGTCGGTGATGCGACGCACGACGGCGCGGCGGTTTTCCTCGGAGGGGCCTTCGGTCGGCACCTTGAGATATTGCTCGCCATAGCCCTGCACCACGAGATTCTCGGCCGGAACGCCGAAATACTCGCTCAGCGCCAGTGCCACGGTTTCCGCGCGGCGGTCCGAGAGCGCGAGGTTGTAGGCGGCATTGCCCACCGCATCGGTGTGACCCTCGATCAGGAACAGCTCGCGCGGGTCTTCGGCGATGCGCTGCTGGATCGCCTGACCAAGCGCAGAGAGCGCGCGGGCCTGATCGGGCTGGATCGCGGCCGAGCCGGTCTCGAAGGTGATGTTCTCGACCGTCACCGCCGGGGCGAGATCGCGGACCTGCTCGATGTTGCGCACCTGCGAGAGGGTGAAGGCGCGGTTGGTGTCGCTTTGACGCGCGAGCGCCTCACGCAGGGCCGCCTCGTTGCTCGAGCTGATCGTGGCGACAGGCTGAGCCTTTGGCAGGGTCGTCACATCGACCGGCTCTGCTCCGCGCGCATCGTCGATCAGCAGATATTGCGTGCCGTCGGGCTGGATCAGCGTGCGTTTCAGGATCCGGCGCTGCGCGTCATAGATCGTCACGATCTGCGAGCCGTCCTCTTTCGTCACGATGGTGCGCGAGGAGCCGTCCGCGAAATCCTGCGTGCGGATCGTCGAGCCGGGCTGACGCAGCAGGGCGTTGTCATCCTTGACCAGCGCGTAGGAGCCATCGGGGTTTTGCACCACGACCCGGTCGCCCGAATTCACGGCCACTTTCGAGCCGTTGTTCAGCAGCGCGCCGACTGCGAGGGCCCCGAGCCCCGCAAGCGCGGCGGTCTCGAGCGGGCTCACCCGGTCCTTTTTCTTCTTCTTCGTGTCGCTGTCCGTGGCCTGAGCCGTGGGCGTGGCGGTCACCTTGGTCGAGAAATCTTCCGAGGCGCTGCGCGCGGTCTCCTTGGTTACGGTTTCCTCGGTGCTCGCGGTCTCGTCGATCGGAACATCGGCGGGGGCGGCGAGCGCCTGGTTTTCGACCGGCGCGCCTTCGGCGGCACTTTCCTGATCCGCGATCGCCTGTTCGAGCACTTTCGCCTCTTCCGGCGCGATGAACTTGGCCGAAGTCTCGTTCGGATCGGTCTCGCTGGCCTGCGGCGTGGCTTGCGCCTCGGTCTGGGCCGTGGCTTCGCCGGAGGCATCCGTTTCGGGCGTGATCGTCTTCGCCTCGGCGGTCGGTTGCGCCTCGGGCGCGGTGCCGCCTTCGACCGTGGCCTTGGCCGTCGCATCGGCAGAGGCCTCGGGCGCGGGGGCGGGTTCCGCCGTGGCGCTGTCGGAGGGCGCTTGTTCGGCCGGAGGCGTTGCGCCCTCGATTGCCGCTTTCGCGGCCTGATCGGCCTGCGGATCGGTCATCGGGGCGGGGTCGGCCGGAGCCATCGTCTCGGGTGCGGGCTGTGCCGTTTCATTGGCAGTCTCGCCCCCGGCAGGGGGGACAATTTTTGCCGGGTCCGCAGGCGCGGATCCGTCGACCGCGTCGGCCGCATCGACCGCGGCGGAGCCTTCGACCGGCGCGGCGCCCTCGACGGACTGCGCAGCATCGGATGCGGCCTCGGGCGTATCCTTGGCTGCCTTGGCTTGTTCCTTGCAGCTCTTGCGAGCCTCTTTCGCGGTTTTGCCCGCGGCGATTTCCTGCGCGATGCAAGCGGCGCTATCGGCCGGCTCGGCGAGGCCCGCAACGGGCACGATCGCGGGGGTGAGTGCGGCAAGACCGGCGATCAGCGCGGTCGTCGTTCTCAAGCGGTTCATAACTTCTCCCTTCGTCGCGGCATCAGGCCGCGTGTCGGGGGAGAGAACGCCTCACGCGGGCGTGTGTTCCCGAACTCCGCGGCGATGAGCGGAAAACGGCAAAGGGGCGGACCCGCAGGCCCGCCCCTTGATCACTTGCAAACCCGAGGGTTCGTCGCGGTTCAGTTGGTCTTCTTGACCGCCTTGAGCTTGTCGATGCCCAGCATCTTCATCGCGGTCTTCTCGTAGAAGGGCTCCGAGGTACCTTTGCGCAGCTTGCGCATGAAGTATTTCTCGAAACCGATCTTGGCGAGGTGGACCCACTTGCCCTGGCTCGACCAGTTCACATTGCGCGGCGGCAGCTGCGGCTGGGCGACGAAAGCGATACCCGAATCCCCGAAATCGGCGAGACAGATGGCGTTCCAGGTGCCGGTTTCATCGGGCTCGATGCCGCGCACGATGTTGCCGAGGTTATGCGCGGTGGCGGTGACCATCGACTCGATCATGAAGCCGGTCTTCGGCACGCCGACGGGCACCGGGGTCGGGCCCATGGGCGGGATTGCGATGCCGACGCCGATCCCGAAGACGTTCTGGTATTTCGGGTTGCGCTGGTGCTTGTCGACGATGACGAAGCCGCGCGGGTTCACGAGGCCCTCGATGCCCATCACGGCGGGGATGCCGCGGAAGGGCGGCAGCATCATCGAGTATTTGAACGGCATCTCGTGGGTCGCCTTGACCGAACCGTCATCGGCGATTTCCTCGACATGCATCACACCGTCTTCGACCTTCTTCACGCGGCTCGAGGTCATCCACTTCATGTGCTTCTCGCGCATCGCGGATTCCAGAAGGCCCTTGGTGTCGCCGACGCCGTCGAGGCCGAGATGGCCGACGTAAGGTTCAGAGGTCACGAAGGTGATCGGAACCTGATCGCGGATCTTGGCGCGACGCAGCGCGGTGTCGAGGATGAAGGCGAACTCATAGGCCGGGCCGAAGCAGGACGCACCCTGCACGGCGCCCACGATGATCGGGCCGGGGTTTTCGCAGAAGCGTTTGAACGCGGTGCCGGCATCTTCGGCGTGATCGACGTGGCAGACCGAATGGGTGAAGCCATCGGGACCCAGGCCCTCGATCTCGTCGAAGGCCAGTTCCGGGCCGGTGGCGAGAATGATGTAGTCGTAGGAGACCTCGCGGCCGTCTTCCAGCTCGACCTTGTTGTCATCGGGATGCAGGCGCTTTGCCGCGACCGGGATGAAGTTGATGTTCTTCTTCTTCATCGTCGGTTCGAGATCGACGGTGATGTCCTTGCGATCGCGCCAGCCGACGGCGACCCAGGGGTTCGAGGGCACGAAGTGATACTTCGGGTCCTTGGTGATGACGGTAATCTCGTCGTCCTTGCGGACCTGGTCACGCAACTCATAAGCCATGATGGCGCCGCCAAGGCCAGCACCGAGCACCACGATATGTGCCATTTACTTCCTCCCGTTCCCCGGTCGTCAATTTCTATTGACCCATTCGTTAGATGCAAATGTTTGAATGTGTCAAGCTGACCGGCCCTGTAATTCTTGCGCTGAATTCGCCTTTTGGACAAGTCTGACGGTAACGTGAAGCGAACACCTTCGTTTGAAACAATGTGAAAAGGGCCGGCGCTGGGCCGGCCCTTTACGGATTCGTCACTCTGGCGGCGCTTATTTGGGCGCTTCAGCGGTGATGCCTTCCACATAGAAGGTCATGGAATGGAGCTGCTCGTCGGTCGCCATCTCGCCATCGGCGAGGAAGGCCGAGCCGTCCTGCTTGTTGAGCGGACCGGTGAAGGGGTGCACCTTGCCCGAGCCGATATCGTCCTTGAGCTGGAGCGCCTCGGCCTTCACCTCGGCCGGAACGGCATCCGAGATTTCGCCGATCTCGACCATGCCGGTGTCGATGCCACCCCAGGTCGCTTCCGAAGCCCAGCTGCCGTCCATCATCGCACCCGCACGCTTGACGTAATAGGGCGCCCAGTTGTCGATGGTCGAGGACACGCGCGGCATCGGCGCGAAGGACGACATGTCCGAGGCCTGGCCGAAGGTGATGACGTTGCCGGCTTCCTGCGCTTTCGCTTGCGGGGCGGTCGAGTCGGTGTGCTGGAGCAGCACGTCCACGCCATCGGCGATGAGGGCTGCGGCCGCGTCGGCTTCTTTCGCCGGGTCGAACCAGGTATAGGCCCAGACCACTTTCATCTCGATGTCCGGGTTGACCTTCTTCGCGGCGAGGAAGGCCGCGTTGATGCCCTGATAGACTTCCGGGATCGGGAAGGAGGCGATGTAGCCGATCTTGTTGGTCTTGGTCATGCGACCGCCGATCGTGCCCTGAATGGCGCGGCCCTGGAAGAACTTCGCATCATAGGTGGCGACGTTGTCGGCGCGCTTGTAACCGGTGGCGTGCTCGAATTTCACGTCGGGGAATTTCTTCGCCACGTTCATCACGGCATCCATGAAGCCAAACGAGGTCGCGAAGATCAGCTTGTTGCCTTCCAGGGCAAGCTGGGTCAGCGCGCGCTCGGCATCGGGGCCTTCGGGAACGTTCTCGATGAACGAGGTCTGGACCTTGTCGCCATAGGCTTCCTCGATCGCCTTGCGGCCCTGATCGTGCTGGTACGACCAGCCCATGTCGCCCACCGGGCCGACATAGATGAAGCCGATCTTCAGCGGCTCGTCGGCGGCGAAGGCAGGCAGGCTGCCCGCACCTGCGACAACGGCTGTCGCAGCGGTGGTTTTCAGAAAGGATCTGCGGTTCATCGCGTAACTCCCAAGTAGTTGTGCCCTCTTGCGGGGCTTGGATGGATGCCTCAGCTCGAGGCGTGGAAGGATTTGCCAAGGCTGGCAGGGGCTGCCTGCACGCCGTGGCGGTGAATGGCCGAGAGGATCACCAGCACGATGATGGTGATCAGGTAAGGTGCCATGGAAAGAATATGCACGGGGATCGCGTAGCCCGCCGCCTGGAGCTGGAGCTGGAGCGCGGTAATGCCGCCGAAGAGATAGGCGCCAAGCAGCACGCGCCAGGGCCGCCAGCTGGCGAAGACCACGATGGCAAGTGCGATCCAGCCCGCGCCGGCGGTCATGCCTTCGGTCCATTGCGGCACGCGCACGAGGCTGAGATAGGCGCCGCCCAGACCCGCCAGCGCGCCGCCGAAGGCGAGTGCCGCAAAGCGCACGGTCACGACGCGGTAGCCAAGCGCGTGGGCTGCGTCATGGCTCTCGCCCACCGCGCGCAGGATCAAGCCCGCACGGGTCGAGCGCAGCACGTACCAGACGACGGCCACGAGGAGGAGCGAGAGATAGACCACCCAATCATGGGAAAAGAGAATGCGTCCGAGCACGGGAATGTCGGACAGCGGACCGAAGTCGAGCTTCGCGGTCGGCGGCGGGCGCACGCCTTCGTAGCCCTTGCCGATCAGAGCCGAAAGTCCGAGCCCGAACAGCGTCAGCGCAAGGCCGGTCGCGACCTGGTTCGAGAGCAGCTTCTGGGTGAGGAAGGCGAAAAGCGTCGCCATCAGCGCGCCAGCGACCGCCCCCATCGCAAAGCCCATCACCGGGTTGCCGGTGGCGACAGCCGCGGCGAAACCCGCGACCGCGCCCATGATCATCATCCCCTCGACACCGAGGTTGAGCACACCCGATTTCTCGGCCACCAGCTCGCCGGTTGCGGCCAGTAGCACGGGCGTCGAAGCCCCCATCAGCGTCGCCGTCAGGCTGACGATGTCGATTCCACCGACGATCATGCGCCGCCCCCCTGTTGCCAGATCAGAACCGGTCCCCAGACCGCATAACCGCAGCCGAGCCCCGCCACCAGCCCGCCGATTGCGGCAAATCGCTCGCGCCCGCGCAGATGGGGCAGGTGGGCCTCGTCTTCCTCGGGGCGCGCGCCCATCCGGTAGACCAGCGCCCGCGACGCGCGCAGCGCGGTCTCGAAGACCAGGATCAGCACGACGCCCATGAGCACCACCGCCCAGATCACATCGAGCAGCGCGAGCAGGTAATAGACCCCGAGCCCAAGCAGCAGCCCCGCGATCGCGATCACCGGCAGATGGAGCGACGGCAGTCTCATGCGCCGGCCCTCCCGAAACGAATACGGAAATTGGTCAGCACGTCGAAGGCCAGCAGGAAGAACAGGAGCATCCCCTGGAAGACCTGGATCGCCGCCGAGGGCAGGCCAAGCACGAGCTGCGCCATGTCGCCTCCGATATAGGTCAGCGCCATCAAGAGCCCTGCGAGCAGGATCCCGATCGGATGCAGACGACCGAGGAAAGCGACGATGATCGCGGTGAAGCCGTAGCCCACATTGAAGCTGTCGGTAACCTGACCGGCCGGACCGGAGACCTCGAACATCCCGGCAAGCCCGGCAAAAGCGCCGCCAAGGCCGAGGCAGAAGATCACCAGCCGCGCCGGGATCACGCCCGCGAAGCGCGCCGCGCGCGGGGCCTCGCCCGCGACGCGGATCCGAAAGCCCGTGATGTGGCGATGCATCAGGATGTATGTTGCGATAACGGCAACAAGCGCGGTCACCACGCCCCAGTGAATGCCCGTGCCCGCGAAGAGCTCAGCGTTATAGGCCGAGGGGTAGTCTTGCAGGTTGCGCGAGCCGGGAAAGCCGTAGCCTTCGGGGTTCTTGAGCGGACCGAAGGACATGTAGGCCAGCAGGTTCTCGGCCACATAGACCAGCATCAGGGACACGAGAATCTCTGAGGTTCCAAACAGCACTTTCAACAGCGCCGGGATCAAGGCCCACAGCAAGCCGCCGAGTGCGCCGAGCACGATCATCGTGGGAAAAAGCCAATGACTTTCAGCAGGATAAATCTTCAGTGCCAGCCAGGCGGAGAAGAGCGCGCCCATGATGTATTGCCCTTCGGCGCCGATGTTCCAGATCCCGGCGCGGAAGCCAATCGCGAGACCGGCGGCGATCAGGATCAGCGGGCCCGCCTTGACCAGAAGCTGGCCGCGGAAATAGCCCGCATTGGCGCCAAAGAGCGGATCCCAGAAGATCACTCGGATCGCCTCGACCGGGTGTTTTCCCAGCACTGCGAAGAGAATGCCGCCCGCGATCATTGTTGCGATAACGGCGACAATCGGGGTCGCATAGGTCCAGAGTTTCGACGGGGTCGGGCGACGGACGAGGGTGATCATGCCGTGGCCTCCTGCATCCCGTGCGCCCCGCCCAGCATCAGACCGATCTCCTCGATCGTGAGACCCTGTGTCGGGCGCGGCGCGCTGAGCCTGCCCTCATTGAGCGCGGCGAAATTGTCGGCGATTTCCATCAGCTCGTCGAGATCCTGGCTGATCGCGATCACCGCGGCCCCCTTGGCTGCCAGATCGAGCAGCGCCTGCCGGATCGAGGCGGCGGCGGCGGCGTCGACGCCCCAGGTGGGCTGGTTGACGATCAGGACGGCCGGGTTTTGCAAAACCTCGCGGCCGATCACGTATTTCTGCAGGTTCCCGCCCGAGAGCGCGCGGGCCGCGACATGGGCGCCCGGCGTGCGCACGTCGAAGGTGGCGATGATCTCGTCCGCGAAGCTCTTGGCGGCCGCTTGATCGACGAACCCGTTCTTCGTCAGCGGTTTGCGCATCGTGCCCGTCAGGATCGCGTTCTCGGTCAGGCTCATCGCGGGTACGGCGGCATGGCCAAGCCGTTCCTCGGGCGCGGCCAGCAGGCCCATCGCGCGGCGACCATTCGGCCCCAGCGAAGAAATATCCTTGCCCATCAGCGTCACCGTGCCGGGGGCCGAGGGTTTCTCGCCCGACAGCGTCGCCAGCAATTCCTCCTGTCCGTTCCCGGCAACCCCGCCGATGCCCATGACCTCGCCTGCGCGCAGCTCGAAGCCAACATCTTTCAACGCGGGGCCGAATTGCGACATCGGCGGCAGCGAGAGGCCGGTGACCTTCAGAACGACCTCGCCCAAGCTGCGCTCGGCGCGGTCGGTGACCTTCAGCTCGGCGCCAACCATCATCTCGGCCAGCTCACGCGCTGTCTTCTCACGCGGGTTGCACGAGCCCACCACCTTGCCGCCGCGCAGGATTGTCGCCCCGTCGCACAGCGCGCGGATTTCCTCGAGTTTGTGCGAGATATAGAGGATCGCGGTGCCTTCGGAGGAGAGTTTGCGCAGGGTGTGGAAGAGGATATCGACTTCCTGCGGGGTCAGTACCGAGGTCGGCTCGTCCATGATCAGGAGTTTCGGATCCTGCAACAGGCAGCGCACGATCTCGACGCGCTGACGCTCGCCCGCCGAGAGATCACCGACAAGGCGGGCCGGGTCGAGCGGGAGCCCGTAAGCCTGAGAAATCTCACGGATCTTGCTGGAAAGCTGGCGCATCGGCGGCGGGTTTTCCATCCCGAGCGCCACGTTTTCGGCAACGCTGAGCGCCTCGAATAGCGAGAAGTGCTGGAAGACCATCGCGACGCCGGTGGCGCGCGCCGCGCGCGGATCGGTCGGGGCGTAAGGAGCGCCCGCGAAATGCATCGTGCCGGCATCGGGCTTCACCAGCCCGTAGATCATCTTCACGAGCGTCGATTTGCCCGCGCCATTCTCGCCCAGAAGCGCGTGAACCTCGCCGGGACGCACGGAAAAGCCGACACCGTCATTCGCCACGACACCGGGATAGGCCTTGGTCAGCCCCTCGATCTTCAACAGCTCGCTCACCCGGCGCGCATCCCTCTTTCTGTGGCAGCTCGCGCTGCGGTCAGCTCTTTCACTAGCCCGGTCGCGACCCCGAGGGCAATGGCTTGGGGGTGCTTGCCGAGACTCGGATCGCCTATCGGGCAGGCAATGCGCGAAATTTGTGCATCCACATGCCCAAGCGCCCCCAGCCGCTTTCGAAACCGAGCCCATTTCGAGGCTGATCCGATCAGTCCGAGCCCGGTGAAGCCGTGGTTCAGCAGCCGGTGGCACAGCTCGAGATCGAGCGCGTGGGAATAGGTTACGATGAAGTGCCGGGCGTTGGCGGGCGCGAGCGAGACCAGATCGGCAGGGTTTTCCGCGATCAGCGGCGCGACGCCTTCGGGGATCGTTTCCGGGAACCGTTCGGCGCCGCTATCGGCCCAGCTGATCGAGAGGCCGGGCAGGGGGGCGAGTGTGCCCACCAGCGCGCGTCCGACATGGCCTGCGCCCCAGATCCAGACCGGCTGGCGGGGTGGCGCGATCCGCTCGATCAGCCAGTCGCCGATCAGCATCTGTGGCGTTTCTCCACGGTCGCGGGCCCGTGCCAGAGCGCGCGTCACCGCAAGCGGTTCGCTCATATCCGGGCCCAGCGGTCGGGCATGCCAATCGCCCGTGATCTGCGCGACGGAGGCCGCATCGAGCGCCTCATAGGCCAGCGTCACCGCCCCGCCGCAACATTGCGCCATTGCCGGGCCGAGCGGGATTTTCTCGATCCCTATCAAACCTTTGCGCGCCTTCTCGATGGTGGAAAATTCCAGCGCGCCGCCGCCGATCGTGCCCTCGATCCGGTCCGGCCAGACCAGCATCGCCGCGCCTTCTTCACGCGGCACGGACCCTTGCGCGCGCGCCACCACGACCCGCGTGAACGGGCCGCGTTCGGCCGCACGGGCCAGATATGCCAGGTCGAGACTCACGCATCCCCCCGCGCGCGATGCACCGCCGCGAGCACCGCCTCGGGCGTCGCGGGCGCTTGCAGATCGGGCCAGTTCGGGCCGCAGGATTTGCACGCATCCTCGAGAGCGAGGAAAGCCGAGATCCCGAGCATGAAAGGCGGCTCGCCCACGGCTTTCGAGCGATAGATCGTCTCTTCCCGGTTCGGTTCGTCCCACAGATCGACATTGAAGATGCGCGGCCGATCCGAGCAGGCCGGGATCTTGTAGGTCGAGGGCGCGTGAGTGCGCAGCCGCCCCTTGTTGTCCCAGACCAGTTCCTCGGTCGTGAGCCAACCCGCGCCCTGCACATAGCCGCCCTCGATCTGGCCAATATCAAGCGCCGGGTTCAGCGAGGCCCCCGCATCATGCAGAATATCGGTGCGCAGGATGCGGTTTTCGCCGGTCAGCGTGTCGATCACCACCTCGGTCACCGCCGCGCCATAGGCGAAATAGAAAAACGGACGCCCCTGACCCTTGATCCGGTCCCAACTGATCTTCGGCGTGGCGTAGAAGCCCGTGGAGGAGAGCGAGATACGCGCCTCATAGGCCAGTTTCGCGAGCTTGGCGAAGGGGAGAGATTGAGACCCTGCGCGAACCTCGCCATTGCCGAACGTCACATCCTCGGAGGCGCAGCCTGTGCTTTCGGCAAAGAAATCCGCCAGCCGCGCCTTGATCGTCTCGCAGGCGGCCTTCACCGCCATGCCGTTCAGATCCGCGCCCGACGACGCCGCCGTGGCCGAGGTGTTGGGCACCTTGTCGGTCGCGGTGGCGGTGATGCGCACATCTTCGTCGCTTACGCCAAAGACCGAGGCCGCGACCTGGCAGACCTTGCGATGCAGGCCCTGGCCCATCTCGGTGCCGCCGTGATTGAGCTGGATCGACCCGTCGGAATAGACATGGACCAGCGCGCCCGCCTGATTGAGCTGGGTCAGCGTGAACGAGATCCCGAACTTCACCGGCGTCAGCGAGATCCCGCGCTTCAATGTTGCATTTGTGCTATTCCAGACCGCGACCTGCGCCTTGCGCGCCGCGAATTCCGCAGATTTCTGCAATTCGGCAGTCAGTTCGGGCAGGATGAAATCCTCGACTGGCTGGCCGTAATGCGTGCTCTGCCCGCCTTCGGGGTCGTAATAGTTGCGCTTGCGCAGATCGAGCGGGTCGAGGCCCATCACATGCGCCAGATGATCCAGCGCTACCTCGGTCGCGATCATCCCCTGCGGGCCGCCGAAGCCCCGGAAGGCGGTGGCGCTTTGGGTGTTGGTGCGCAGGCGGTGGCTCTCGATCCGAATATTGGGCAGGTAGTAGGAGCTGTCGGCATGCAGCATCGCGCGGTCGCAGACCGGCAGGCTCAGGTCCGGCGACCAGCCGCAGCGCGCGAGATGGGTGAATTCGGCGGCAACGATCTTGCCTTCGGCATCCGCGCCAAGCCGATATTTGATTTTGAAATCATGGCGCTTGCCCGTGATCATCATATCGTCGTCACGGTCGTAGCGCATCTTGCAGGGCCGCCCCGTGGCGCGGGCCATCACCGCGCAGGCGATGGCGAGATGATTACCCTGGCTCTCCTTGCCGCCGAAACCGCCGCCCATCCGGCGCATCTCGACGCGCACGTCATGCATCGCACAGCCAAGCGCGTCGGCAACCTTGTGCTGGATCTCGGAGGGGTGCTGCGAGGAGCAGCGGATTACCATGCCCTGATCCTCGGGCAGCGCCAGCGCGGCCTGACCTTCGAGGTAGAAATGCTCTTGTCCGCCCATGTCGAAGCTGCCTTCGACGATGTGCTCGGCCTGCGTGAAACCGGCCTCGGTATCGCCGCGCGCCCAGGTGACCGGACCGCCCTCAAAATGGCTGTTGGCCTCCAGCGCTTCTTCGATCGTGAGGATCGCAGGGCGCGGGGCATAGTCGATCTTCGCCAGCCGCGCGGCCTTGCGCGCGGCGAGATGGCTCGTCGCGGCAACCACGAAGATCGGCTGGCCAACGAAGAGCGCAACGCCCTCGGCCAAAACCGGCTCGGGGGCGGGCGCGGGCGAGGCATTGTTGGCGAAGGGCATGTCCTCGGCGGTCATCACCGCGACGACGCCGGGGGCTGCGCGCACCGCGCTCAGATCAAGCGCCGTGATCTCGGCATGGGCCTCGGTCGAGAGGCCGAAGGCGAGATGAAGCGTGTTCGCGGGGCAGGGGATGTCATCGACATATCGCGCCGCGCCCGTGACGTGCAGTTCCGCGGAATCATGGGGTTTCTTGGTGCCGACGCTCATGGTTGCACCTCCAGGATCGAAGTCTCGCCTTGGGCTTCGCGGACATACCGGATCAGCATCGCTTTTGCCGCCTCCATCCGGTAGGCATCCGAGGCGCGCATGTCGCTGAGCGGGGTGAAATCCTGCTCCAGCGCGGGCAGGGCAGCCATGATCGCGGCTTCGGTGAAGGGCTGACCGTCAAGCGCGACCTCGAGTGCCGCGGCGCGTTTCGGGATGCCCGCCATGCCGCCGAAGGCGATGCGCGGCGCCGTGATCGTCTCGCCATCGCGGGGAATATTCAGCGCGCCGCAGACGGCGGAAATGTCCTGATCGAAGCGTTTCGAGAGCTTGTAGCAGGCGAGATCGGGCGCGGATTTCGGGATCGTGACGCTTTCCACGAATTCGCCCGGCGCGCGGTCCTGCTTGCCGTATTCGAGAAAGAACGCCTCGAGCGGGATCGTGCGGCGGGTGTCGCCCTTGCGCAGGGTCAGTTCCGCCCCCATCGCGATCAGCGCGGGCGGGCTGTCGCCGATCGGCGAGCCGTTCGCGATATTGCCGCCGATGGTCGCGGCCTGGCGGACCTGTTCGGAGGCGAAGCGGCGCAGCAACTCCGCGAAGGCGGGATGGCTGTCGGAAATGGCCGTGCGCAAGGCGGCGATGGTGACACCAGCGCCGACGATAAAGCTGTCCCCGGTTTCCTCGATCACCTGCAAATCTTTGCAATTGTTCAGGAATGCGACCGTTTTGAGTTCGCGGAGCTGTTTCGTGACCCAGAGGCCGACATCGGTTGCGCCTGCGATGAGCGTCGCATCGGGATGGGCGGCATACCAAGCGGCGAGCGCGTCTGAGCTTTCGGGCAGGAAGGGGGGCTGTCGGCCCCCCTCTGGTCCTGCGGACCATTCACCCCCCGAGGATATTTCGTGCAGTTGGATGGGGGTGTCGCGCATCCATTCCGGCGCGGGCGCGGCTTCGGCGGCTTTCGCGGCACGGATGATCGGGGCGTAGCCGGTGCAGCGGCAGAGGTTCCCGGCGAGCAGGTCATCGTGATCGGTGCGCCCGTTGAGGTGGGCGGCGGCCATCGAGGCGATGAAGCCCGGCGTGCAGAAGCCGCATTGCGAGCCATGATGATCGACCATCGCCTGCTGGACAGGGTGGAGCGCGCCATCGGGGCCTGCGATCCCCTCGACGGTGCGCAGGGCGCGGCCGTGCAGATGGGGCATAATCATCAGGCAGGCATTGAGCGGCTTGGCGCCGCCATCATCGGTCACGATCACTGAACAGGCACCGCAATCGCCCTCGTTGCAGCCCTCCTTGGTGCCGGTCAGCCCCTCGGCGCGCAGCCAGTCGAGCACGGATTGCGTCGGGTCCGACACCTCGACGCTGCGGGTTTCTCCGTTGAGAAGAAACGTGATTTCCATACGAAAGATCCGCCGCCTTACCAGTATTGTCCCTGTGGCCCTGCTCGATGCGGCGTAGAACGGGACCTCGCCCAGCAAAGCCGAAGGGGGCGGGGCTTGGCAAGGGATTCGGTGGCGCGTTTCGCCTGAAACTTGATCTGGCGATCAAAATTTAGGCGTTCATGCGGCGTCGAGCGACTCCGCGAGTGCCGCCAGTTGCCCCGCGACGGTGCCCCAGCCTTCATGGAAGCCCATCTCGAGATGGCGTTTGACGCTGTCTTCGCTGCCATGGCGGGCGATGACGCGGTATTCGCAGCCCTGATCGGTCTCGGTGAAGCTGAGATCGGCGGTGAAGAAAGGCTTGGTCGAGGGGCGGAACTCGGCCGTCAGGCAATCGGTGAACACGAGGCGCTTTGCGGGTTCGACGATCAGATAGCAGCCCTCGGTCTCGATCTCGCCGAACTGCTCGAATTCCATCTTCGTGTAGAAGGCGCCGCCCGGGCGCAGGTCGACCCGTGCCTCTGTCGTGCGACCGGGCTTGGGGGCGAAGAACTGCATCAGGAGTTCCGGCTCGGTCCGGCAGCGATAGGCGGTGGCGGGGCTGGCCTTCACCTGCCGGGTGAGGATCAGGTCGAGATCGGTGCTCATGGCGCGTCTCCCTTCGCGGTTTGCTCCAGTGCCTCGGACAGCGCGTCGAGCCGGTCGAGGCGGGTCTCCCATTGGCGGCGCAGCTGGGCCAGCCAGTCTTCGGCGGCACGCACCGGCCGGGCCTCGATCCGGGCCATGCGGACGCGGCCCTGTTTCTCGGTCGCGATCAGCCCGCCCTCTTCGAGCACGCGCAGATGGCGCAGGAAACTGGGTAGCGCCATCGCATGCGGCGCGTGCAGCTCCGAGACCGAGGCGGGGCCTTGCGTGAGCCGTTCGAGCACCGCGCGCCGGGTCGGATCGGCCATCGCGGCGAAGTAGCGGTCGAGCGCCTGTGTGTCGAAATGCTTAGCCATGTCGCTAACTATTTGTCAGGGCGTGAGTCGAGTCAATGGTTAGTTTGTCGGCTAAGTTTTTCGCGCTTTCTGCGACTCGGCTGAGACGCTAGATCTGGGGTATGACCAGCCCCCGATTCATTCATCTGCGCGTCCATACCGAGTATTCGCTGCTCGAAGGCGCGGTGCCCGCGAAGAAACTGGTGAAGATGTGCGAGGCGGCGAAGATGCCCGCCGTGGCCGTCACCGATACCAATAACATGTTTGCGGCGCTGGAATTTTCCGTCACCGCGATCGGTGCCGGGTTGCAGCCGATCATCGGTTGTCAGGTCTCGCTGGAATACGATCCGGCGAAACCGGGTGAGAGGCCGCGCCTGCCCGCGCCGATTGTGCTGCTCGCGCAGACCGAGCGCGGCTACGAGAACCTGATGAAACTGAACTCGTGCCTCTATCTCGACAAGCACGGGGCGCTGGTGCAGGTCACGCTGGAGGAGCTGGAGCGTTATTCCGAGGGGCTGATTTGCCTCACGGGTGGGCCGGACGGGCCGGTGGGGCGGCTCATTCGCAATGGCGCGAAAGATCGGGCGAAGGCGCTGCTGCAGCGGCTTGCCGGGATTTATCCGAACCGTCTCTATGTCGAAATGCAGCGCCATCCGGGCGAGGGCGGCGCGCTGACCGAGGCCGAACAGGCGACCGAACGGCCCTTCATCGAATGGGCCTATGAGCTGGGCCTGCCGCTGGTCGCGACCAATGACGTCTATTTCCCGAAGACCGAGATGTATGAGGCCCATGACGCGATGATCTGCATCGCGGAGGGCGCCTATGTCGATCAGATCGAGCCGCGCCGCCGTCTGACCCCGCAGCATTATTTCAAATCCGAAGGCGAGATGGTCGCGCTGTTCGCCGATCTGCCCGAGGCGGTGGAGAACACGGTCGAGATCGCGAAACGCTGTGCCTTCGCGGCCTATAAACGCGCGCCGATCCTGCCGAAATTCGCCGATGACGAGGTCGAGGAATTGCGTCGTCAGGCCTGGGATGGCTTGCGCGCGCGTCTCGACGTGATCCCGCATGCAGCCCCGGTCGAGGATTACGAGGCGCGGCTGAAATTCGAGCTCGACATCATCGAGCAGATGGGCTTCCCGGGCTACTTCCTGATCGTTGCCGACTTCATCAAATGGGCCAAGGATCACGATATTCCGGTCGGGCCGGGGCGGGGCTCGGGGGCGGGCTCGCTGGTCGCTTATGCGCTGACCATCACCGACCTTGATCCACTGCGCTATTCGCTGCTGTTCGAACGTTTCCTCAATCCCGAACGTGTCTCGATGCCGGACTTCGATATCGACTTCTGCATGGATCGCCGCGAGGAGGTGATCCAATACGTGCAGAAGAAGTACGGCCGTGAGAAGGTGGGCCAGATCATCACCTTCGGTGCGCTTCTGTCCAAGGCCGCCGTGCGCGACGTGGGCCGTGTGCTCCAGATGAGCTACGGTCATGTCGACAAGCTCTCGAAGATGATCCCGGTCGAGGGGGTGAAGCCCGTCTCGATCGAAAAGGCGCTGGCCGACGAGCCGCGGCTGCGCGAGGCCGCGAAGAACGAAGAGGTCGTGGCGCGACTTCTGGATTACGCCAAGGCGATCGAGGGGCTGCTCCGGAACGCCTCGACTCACGCGGCGGGGGTCGTGATCGGGGATCGTCCGATCGACGAGCTGGTGCCGCTCTATCAGGACCCGCGCTCGGACATGCCCGCGACCCAGTTCAACATGAAATGGGTGGAACAGGCCGGTCTGGTGAAGTTCGACTTTCTCGGCCTCAAGACGCTGACGGTGATCCAGTCGGCGATGAACCTGATCTTCAAATCGGGCCGCCCGCTGCATGTCGATGCGGCAGGCAATCAGCTCTACGAGCCCGCAGAGGGCGCGGAGAACCTGATCAACGCGATCCCGCTCGATGACGAGAAGACCTACAAGCTTTACGCCGACGCCAAGACAGTCGCGGTGTTCCAGGTGGAATCGGAGGGCATGAAATCGGCCCTACGGCAGATGAAACCCACCTGCATCGAGGACATCGTGGCGCTCGTGGCGCTCTATCGTCCAGGGCCGATGGAGAACATCCCGACCTATTGCGAGGTGAAGAACGGGATCAAGAAGATCACCTCGGTTCACCCGACCATCGACCATATCCTTGAAGAGACGCAGGGCATCATCGTCTATCAGGAGCAGGTGATGCAGATCGCGCAGGTCATGGCGGGCTATTCGCTGGGTGGCGCTGACCTTCTGCGGCGTGCGATGGGGAAAAAGATCAAGGAGGCGATGGACGCCGAGCGCCCGAAGTTCGAAGAGGGTGCGGCCAAGAACGGGGTCGACAAGAAGAAGGCCTCGGAGGTCTTCGACCTTCTGGAGAAATTCGCGAACTACGGCTTCAACAAATCCCACGCCGCGGCCTATGCGGTGGTCAGCTATTACACCGGCTGGCTGAAGGCGAACCATCCGGTCGAGTTCATGGGCGGCGTGATGAATTGCGATATTCATCTCACCGACAAGCTCGCCGTCTATGCTGACGAGGTACAGAAGAAGCTCGGGATCGAGATCATCCCGCCTTGCGTGAACCGCTCGCTGGCGACCTTCGACGTGGTCGATCAGAAGCTGGTCTATGCGCTTGGCGCGCTGAAAAATGTCGGCGTCGAGGCGATGCAGATGATCGTGGACGCACGCGGCGACGAGCCCTTCGCGGACCTGTTCGATTTCGCCCGCCGGGTCGACATGAAACGGGTCGGCAAGCGGCCGCTGGAGATGCTGGCGCGGGCCGGTGCCTTCGATCTGCTCGACCCGAACCGCAAGCGGGTCTTCGAATCGCTGGAATCGTTGATGGCCTGGTCGGGCGCCGTGATCGAGGCGCGCGAGTCGGCGCAGGTGTCGCTATTCGGCGAGGCGGGTGACGATCTGCCCCCGCCGCGTCTGGCCGATACCGATGACTGGCTGCCGGGCGAGCGTCTGGCCGAGGAACACAAGGCCATCGGCTTCTACCTCTCGGGCCACCCGATCGAGGACTACCTTCCCGCGCTCAAGCGCAAGAACGTGCTGAGCTGGGAAGAGGTGCAGGCCAAGGCTGTCGGTGGTCCTTTCATCACCAAGATCGCGGGCGAGGTGGCCTCCGTGCGCGAGAAGAAATCCGCGAAAGGCAATCGTTTTGCCTTTGTAGCGCTTTCCGATGCCTCGGGCCCCTATGAGGTCGCTTTCTGGTCGGAAGCGTTGGAGGCCTGCCGTGACGTGCTGGAGACCGGCAACCTTCTGGTGCTGACCGTGAAGGTCGAGGTCGATGGCGAGTCGGTGCGCATGGTCGCGAACGCTGCCCAGACCGTGGACAAGGCGACTGCGGATGCGGGATCGTCCGGGCTTCTTGTCCATATCGACGACACGCAGGCGGTGGCTTCCGTCGCGAGCCTGCTCGACCGGGTCGCGCGCGAGGGCAAGGTACAATCGCGCGGGCCGGTGAGCTTCATGGTTTACGATACCGAACGCAATTGCCGCTATCAGATCACCGCTCTGCGCGAGGCTCCGGTCAATGCGCAGGTGAAGGGCGCGTTGCGCAGCCTGCGCGGGGTTAGCGAGGTGCAGGAGGTCTGAGCCTCAAAGCCTGCGTGCGCTCCACCCCAGCCGCAACACGATCGCCGCCATCATTGCCAGCGCGAACTCGCCCCAGCGCAGCAGCGCCAACCCCCTCAGCCGATCCTGCGCGTTGACTGACTCGCGGATTGCGCTTTCGATCTGGGATAGCTCCAGCCAGCCGCTCGCGGCCAGCAGCGCCGTGCAGAGAAAGCCGAGCCCGACCAGCGCCTGTGCCTGCCGGTGTACCCGCATCCGCCAGATCAGTGCGCTTAGCAGAGGCAGGGCGAAAAAGATCTGCAAGGTCAGCATGCCGCTGTCCTGCCAGGTCTCGAACCGGGTCACCACCGCGCGCAGATCGACCCCTGCGGGCCAGATCAGCAGTGCGGCATAGACAAGCGCCTGCACGCCCACGAAGACCCCGGCCAGTCCCCAGAGCGCGGCGCCCATCACCAGTGCGGCGGTTTCTGATCGGCCAGCGGGATGGTGCCGCCGCCTTCGTATTCACGCTCGGCCTCGCGCTCCATCAGCAGGCCGAGTTGGCGTTCCAGCCGCTCGATCCGGCGGCCCTGTTCGACCACCACATCCGACAGATCTTCGACCGTTTTGGTGAGATAGGCGATCTGTTCTTCCGCCCGTTCGATGCGATCTTGCATGAATCGTCCCTATCGCTTGCCGGGGCCAGCCCCTTGGGCTACACCCTCGCGCGAGATCAGATCAGGTGCAAGCCGATGGCCAAAGAGAAAAAACAGCCCCGCCCCAAGGCCGAGACGCCCAAGGGCTTCCGCGACTATTTCGGCGCGGAGGTGACCGAGCGCGCCGACATGCTGGCCAAGATCGCCGAGGTTTATCGCGCGCATGGCTTCGAGGCGCTGGAAACCTCGGCCATCGAGACCGTCGAGGCGCTGGGCAAGTTCCTCCCCGATGTGGACCGCCCGAATGCGGGCGTCTTCGCCTGGCAGGAGGAAGATGACGGCAAGTGGCTGGCGCTGCGCTATGACATGACGGCGCCTCTGGCCCGCGTCGCCGCGCAATATCGCAACGATCTGCCCACGCCTTACCGCCGCTTCACCATGGGCCCGGTCTGGCGCAACGAGAAACCGGGGCCCGGCCGTTTCCGCCAGTTCTATCAATGCGATGCCGATACCGTGGGCGCGCCCTCGGTGGCCGCCGATGCCGAGATCTGTGGCATGCTCTCGGATGCGCTGGAGGCGGTCGGCATTCCGCGCGGCGACTATGTCGTGCGGGTGAACAACCGCAAGGTTCTGAACGGCGTGATGGAAGTCGCGGGCGTGCTCGACCCGGCCGATCCGTCGAAATTCGAGGAAGAGCGCGGCATCGTGCTCCGTGCGATCGACAAGTTCGACAAGTTCGGAGAGGAGGGCGTGCGTCTTCTGATGGGTGCGGGCCGTCTGGACGAGTCGGGCGATTTCACCAAGGGCGCGGGGCTCTCCGAGGCCCAGGCCGATACCGTCATGGGCTTCATGGAGGCCAAGCGTGACGACAACGCCGCCACCGTCGCGCGCCTGCGCGAGCTGGTCACCGGCTCGGCGCTCGGCGCGGAAGGCGTGGACGAGCTGGAACAGATCGCCTCGCTGCTCGACGCACAGGGCTACGGCCCCGACCGCATCGTCATCGACCCCTCGGTCGTGCGGGGCTTGGGATATTACACCGGTCCCGTTTTCGAGGCTGAACTGACCTTCGAGATCACCGACGAAAAGGGCCGCCCGCGCCAGTTCGGTTCGGTCGCAGGCGGCGGGCGCTATGACGACCTCGTCAAGCGCTTCACCGGTCAGGTCGTCCCGGCCACCGGTGTCTCGATCGGCGTCGACCGCCTTCTGGCAGCACTCCGCGCCAAGGGCCGGATCGGCGGCACGGCACAAGGCCCGGTCGTGGTGACCGTGATGGATCGCGACCGGATGGCCGATTACATGGCGCTGGCCTCGACGCTCCGCACCGCTGGCATCCGCGCCGAAGTCTATCTCGGCAACCCGAAGAACTTCGGCAACCAGCTCAAATATGCGGATAAGCGCGAGAGCCCGGTGGCAATCATCCAGGGCTCGGACGAGGCCCAACGCGGCGTCGTCCAGATCAAGGACCTGATCCTCGGTGCGAAGATCGCTAAGGACGCCACGGTTGAAGAATGGAAATCCCAGCCGGCGCAATTCGAGGTTCCGACCGGCGAAATGGTTGCAAAAGTGCAAGAGATCCTTGCGCGCTACGGGGCCGAGTGATGGCGGACAAGGCGCAATCTCGGGCGCAGGCGGGCCGTCTGCTGGAGCAGTTCCTCGCCGCCGGTGCGGTCGAGGTCACGCCCGATATTCTGCAACCCGCCGAGGCGCTTCTCGACCTCTATGGCGAGGATATCCGCGCGCGCGCCTATGTCACCGCTGACCCGCTGCGCGGTGAGATGATGCTGCGCCCGGACTTCACCGTGCCGGTCGTGCAGGCCCATATGGCGGGCGGCGCCGAGCCCGCGCGGTATGCCTATGCGGGCGAGGTCTTCCGCCGTCAGGATCATCGCGGCCCGGCGCGCTCGAACGAGTATTTTCAGGCCGGGTTCGAGATCTTCGACCGTGCCGACCCGGAAGCTGCCGATGCCGAGGTGTTTGCGCTCTTCTCGGATATCCTCGCGAAGCTGAACCTCTCGGCCACGATTGGCGATATGGGCCTGCTGCGCGCCGCCGTGGACGGGCTCGACACGCTACCTGAACGCAAATCCGCGCTCGCCCGCCATATCTGGCGGCCCAGGCGGTTCCAGCACCTGCTCGCCCGCTATTCCGGCCAGATCGAGGTGCCGAAAGCCCGCGCCGATCTGCTGACCGGCCAACGCTCCGGCGCGCCCTGGATTGGGTTGCGCTCGCGCGAGGAGATGGAGGCGCGGATCGCGGCGCTCGAAGCCGATGCGAAGGCCCCGCCGCTTGCTTCCGATGCTGTCGCTGCGCTCAACGCTCTCGCCGAACTGCACTGCCCTGCCGAAGCTGCGCCCGCCGCCCTGCGTGCGCTCGCTATCCCCGCGCTCGAACCGGCCATCACGCGGCTCGAACGCCGCCTGACGGCGCTCGCGGCGAAAGGCATCGACCTCGCGGCGCTGCAATTCGACGCCAGCCACGGCCGCTCGACGATGGAATATTACGACGGTTTCGTCTTCACCTTCACCGCCGCCAATCCCGAGCTGCCCCCCGTGGCCTCGGGCGGGCGCTACGACGCGCTGACCCGGCAACTGGGGCAGGGCCGCGAGATCCCGGCCGTGGGCGGGGTGATCCGCGCGGGGCTGATGGCCGATCTGGAGGCACAGGCATGATCAAGCTCGGTGTGCCCTCCAAGGGGCGTCTGATGGAAAAGACCTTCGACTGGTTCGCCGAGCGTGGGATCACGCTCAAGCGCACCGGCTCGGAGCGCGAATATGCCGGCGCGGTCGAGGGAGCCGAGGGCGTGCAACTCGTGCTGCTCTCGGCGGGCGAGATCCCGCGGGAACTCGCCGCAGGCCGCATCCATCTCGGCGTGACCGGCTCCGATCTCGTGCGCGAGAAGCTCGCCGACTGGAAAAGCCAGGTCGCGGACCTCGCACCGATGGGGTTCGGCCATGCCGATCTGATCATCGCCGTGCCTGCCTGCTGGTCGGATGTGGACAGCCTCGAAGACCTCGACGCCGCCGCCCACCGTTTCCGCGCGACGCATGGGTTCCGGCTGCGGATCGCTACGAAATACCATCGGCTGGTGCGGGAATTCCTGACCCGCGAGGGCGTGGCCGATTGGCAGCTCGTCGACAGCCAGGGCGCGACCGAGGGGACGATCGCGAATCTCACCGCCGAGGCCGTGGCCGACATCACCTCGAGCGGTGAGACGCTGCGCGCCAATCACCTCAAGATCCTCTCCGACGGGCTGATCCACCAGTCGCAGGCGACCCTCTTCGCCTCGCGGGCTGCCGATTGGTCGGGGCAGGAAAGCCGCCTTGCCGATCTCGCGAAACAGCTTGGACTGCCCGCGCCGACGCTCTGATCTTCCTCTTGGTCGAAATATCCCACGGGGGTCCGGGGGTGTGAAACCCCCGGCGCGCGCCGCTCAATAGCCGCGCGACCGGTCCACGAGATAGAGAAACGGCTCGCCCGCTTCACTGCGCCGGATGTTCTCGGCAATCACCTCCGAGGCCGTCTCGGCCCGGCTTTCGGCCGCGATATGGGGCGTCACCGTTACGTTGGGATGCGCCCAATAGGGATGCTCGGGCGGCAGAGGCTCGGTGCGGAACACATCGAGCGTCGCATGGCCGACCTGCCCGCGATCCAGCGCCGCCAGCAACGCGTCATCGTCGATCAGCGTGCCGCGACCGGGGTTGATGATCCGCGCGCCTTCCGGCAGCAGCGCCAGCGTCTCGGCATTCAGAAGATCGGTCGTCTCGGGCGTGTCGGGCAGGATCGAAACGAGGATCTCGGCGCGCGACAGCGCCGCACGCAGCCCGTCTTCGCCGCTCAGGCAGGTGATCCCGGCGATGTCTTTCGGCGTGCGGCTCCAACCCGTGACAGTGAAGCCCAGCTCCACGAGCGCCTCCGCGCAGGCCTTGCCCAACGCGCCCAGCCCCAGCATCACCACTGAGCGGTTGCGCGCCAGCGGCGGCACGCCGCCGTCATGGCGCCACACACCGTCCTGCTGCGCCAGCGTCGCGTCGATTCCGAGGTGATAGCGCAGCACATGGCCGGTCACATATTCGACCATGCCGCGCTCGAGCCCCGCATCGACCATCCGGCAGAGCGGTTGCGTCAGGGTGGTGTTGCCCACCACGCGCTCGACCCCGGCCCAGAGGTTCAGCACGGCTTTCGCCTTGGTATAGGCGGTGAAATCCTGCACCGGACCTTGCGGCGAATAGACGATGTAATCGACGGATGAAGGATCGGCCTCGCCGGGCTGGACGATCTCGGCCGCGACGCCGGTCGCAGCGATGGCCTCGGTCAACGGTCCCTCGTAACGCGGCCAGTTGGAGGATTTGTCTGCGAAAAGAACCCGGATCATCTTTGCCTCGGTCTGTGGATATGGGCGCTTTGCACCAGCCCGAAGGCAGCAAGCAGGATCATCATCGCGGTGCCGCCATATGAGACAAGCGGCAAGGGCACGCCCACCACCGGCATCAGCCCCATCACCATCGCCATGTTGATCGCGAAGAAGAAGAAGAACGTCCCCGCGACGCCGAAACTGAGAAGCGAGGCGAACCGGTCCTTCGTCGCCATCGCGGTATAGAGCGCAAAGCCGATGATCCCGGCATAGAGCATCAGCAAAGAGAAGGCGCCGACGAAGCCGAATTCCTCGGCGAGCGTGGTGAAGATGAAGTCGGTATGTTTCTCGGGCAGGAAGTTCAGTCGCGATTGCGTGCCTTGCATGAAGCCGCGCCCCGACCAGCCCCCCGAGCCGAGCGCAATCTGCGCCTGCATGATGTTATAGCCCGCACCGAGCGGGTCGGAGCCGGGATCGAGGAAGGTGTCGATCCGCTTGTACTGGTAGTCATGGAGCAGCTGATACTCGGTACCGCGGCTTTCCATCACGCCGAAGACCAGTGCAACGACGAGCGCCAGCACGGTCCCGAAATACCACAGGCTCACCCCGGCCGCGAACATCACGAAGGCGCCGCCGAGCACGAGCATCACGGCGGTGCCGAGGTCGGGCTGGGCCAGCACGAGGAAGGTGGGTGCAAGGATGATCGCCGCTGGGATGAACACCCAGAGCGGGCGCGAGACCTTCTCGACCGGCAGCCAGTCGTAATAGGCGGCCAGCAGCATCACGAGGGTGATCTTCATCAGCTCGGAGGGCTGGATGCGGAGCGGGCCGATCTCCAGCCAGCGCTGTGCGCCCATGCCGATCGCGCCGAAGAACTCCACCGCGATCAGCAGCAATAGCGCCACGAAATAGGCCAGAGCCGAGACGTTGCGCCAGAACCACATCGGCACGAAGGCCACGGTGAACATCGCCACCATTCCGAGCGCGAAGCGTTTCATCTGCGGCTCGGCCCAGGTTTTGAGATTACCGCCCGCGACCGAGTAGAGCATCAGAAAGCCCGCGCAGGCGACGGCCGTGAGCAGGATCACCAGCGGCCAGTTCATGTAGAGGATCTTGCGCCATCCCGTCGGGACGGTCTTGAGATTGCTCTCGAGATAGCTCATGCGCGCGACCTCGCCTGCGGCTTTTGCACCGATTCCGGATCGACCAGATCGAGCGAGTCGTTGAGTTCCTTGGCCTTGGCGCGGGCCGAGGAGGGATAGGCGTCATCGGGGGGCAGGCCGCCGGCCAGCGCAAAGAGCAGTACGTCGCGCGCGATCGGGGCGGCGGCGGTGGAGCCGCCCGAGCCATGCTCGACCACGACCGAGACCGCGTAGCGCGGATTGTCGATCGGTGCGAAGGCCACGAAAAGCGCATGGTCGCGGCGGTTCCAGGGCAACTGGTCGTTGCGGATCACCCCACGGGCACGCTCTGCCTTGGTGATGTTGCGGACCTGGGACGTACCCGTCTTGCCCGCCATGAGCCATTCCTTCATCTCGATGCGCGAGCCGCGCGCAGTGCCGCGTGCGGAGTTCACCACCGCCGTCATGCCCTTGCGCACACTATCGAGATAGGATTTCTCGATCCCCAGGTCGTCAGAGACATGTACCGGTTGTTCGACCCCGTCGCGGGCCCGGATCAGCCGTGGTTCGACCTTCTTGCCGCTCGCGATCCGCGCGGCCATGATCGCCAGATGCATCGGCGAGGCGAGCACATAGCCCTGACCGATCGCGGCGTTTGCCGTGTCGCCGATCAGCCAGTCCTTGCCGTAGCGTTCCTGTTTCCATTCTTTCGTGGGGGCCACGCCTTCCTTGACCGCCGACATCGGCAGGTCCGGTTTTACGCCGACGCCCAGGCGCCGCGCCATGTCGCTCATCTTGTCGATGCCGACGCGCTGCGACAGCTCGTAGTAATAGACATCGCAGGACTGCTCGAGGCTCTTGGTCATGTTCACATGGCCATGGCCGGCGCGTTTCCAGCAGTGGAAACGGCGGCCCGCGATCTCGACATATCCCGGGCACCAGACGGTTTCCTCGGGCGTCACCAAACCGGCCTCGAGAGCAGCCAGCGCGGTGACCATCTTGTAAGTCGAACCGGGCGGATAGAGGCCCTGAACCGTCTTGTCGGCCAGCGGGCGGTGATCGTCCTGCGTCAGGCGCCGGTAATCGGCGACAGAGATCCCGCGAACAAAGAGGTTCGGGTCGAAAGAGGGCGCGGAGGCGCAGGCCAGCACATCGCCATTGGTCACGTCGATCACGACGGTCGCCGCCGACTCCTCTTCAAGCCGTTGCAACGCGTAATTCTGCAGCCGGTAGTCGATGGTGAGCTGGATATTCTCGCCCGGCTTGCCCGGCTCGCGCGACAGCTCGCGCATCTCGCGGCCCGCCGAGTTCACCTCGACGCGGCGCTGCCCTGCTTCTCCGCGAAGCACGGCTTCTTCCTTCGCTTCGATCCCCGACTTGCCGAGCTGGAATTTGGGGATCAGCAGCAGCGGGTCGGGGTCTTCCATCTTCGAAAGGTCGAAATCCGAGACCGGGCCGACATAGCCGATGACATGGGCGAAATCATCGTCTCGCGGATAAAGGCGCGACAGACCCACATCGGGGTTCACCCCCGGCAGCGACGGGCCGTTGACGGCCACGCGCGAGAACTCGTCCCACGTAAGACGGTCGGCCACGGTCACCGGCGTCGTGGGAGGACGGCGGCGGATGTCATGCAGGATATCGGCCGCATCGGCATCGGTGATCGGGATCAGGCGGCGCAGCTCGGCGAGCGTCGCCTCGACATCGTCAGTATCCTCGCGGGTAATGGTGACGCGGTAATTCTGCTCGTTGCCTGCGAGCAGCACCCCGTTGCGGTCGAAGATAAGCCCGCGCGCCGGCGGAATGAGCCGGATCTTCACCGAGTTGCCCTCGGCCAGCAGCCGATACTGGTCGGCATCCTCGAGTTGCATCTTGCGCATCCGCGCCGCCAGTACGGCCATCACCGCAACCTGCGCGCCGCCCAGCATCAGCCCGCGGCGTGTGATGCGGCGGGTGCTTTCTTCGGTATCTTTCGGGGATCGTCTCATCGTGCCCCTCTCACAATCTGTGCCCGAAGGCGTCGACCTCGCCCGGTGCGGCGCGTCGGAGCCCGAAGGCGACCCGCGAGACCATCACCACGACCGGATAGGCCGCAAGCGTCATCAACATGCGGAACAGCTCGAGCCCGAGCGCGGGCTGATCGACCATCACGATCATCAGCATGAACCGCTTGAGCGACATCATAACCACCAGCAGCACCGCGACCAACGCCCATTCCAGCGCGAAGGGCAGATCGCGCAGCGCAGTCTCGCGGGCGCGCAGGAACTCGGTCGCGCCGAGCACGATCAGCGTCCAGAGCCCGATCGGACGCCAGAAGAGGATGTCTTCGAGCAGGAACACGATCACGATCAGCAGCGCGGGCACGTATTCGGGGCGGCGCAGCACCCAGGCCAACGTCAGCGCCAGCATCAGATCGGGGCCGGGCAGGGCGCCCGGCGTATGGCTCAGCGGCAGCAGGCGCACGAAGATCAGCGCGAACCCGATGCCGATGAAAAGCGTGCGATAGCCAAGCCTGCGGCGCGTGAGCGGGTCGATCATTGGCCCGCTCCCGTCGCGGCGTCCGCGGCATCGGTTGTATCACCGCTCTCAATCGCGCCCTCGGCCGCCTCGGTCCGCGCCTTCTCGGCGGCCTCCTGTTCGATCACCTTCGGATCGGGGGCGATGAGCCCTCCGGAATTGTCGATGCGGTCCACCGGGTAGGAGCGCAGCACGCGCAGGAAATCGAGCCGTTCGTAATCGGCCGAGAGTCGCACGCGCAGGCGTTTGCTCCGATCTTCGAACACTTCGCCTACCAGCAGTCCGGCCGGGAAGACCCCGCCATCGCCCGAAGAAATGACCCGGTCGCCCGGACGCACCCGGTCAGGGTGTTCTATGAAATCGATCACCGGATAGGGGGAGTTGTCGCCCGCAAGAATGGCGTTCTGACCGGAGGCCGGGATGCTGATGGGGATACGGCTCGATGCATCGGTGAGCAACAGAACGCGCGAGGTCGAAGCCCCCACTCCGGAGATCCGCCCGACGAGACCAAGCCCGTCCATCGTCGCCCAGCCATCGACGATCCCGTCGCGCTTGCCAACATTCAGCAGCACCGATTTGCGAAACGGCGAGCCGCTATCGGCCAGCACGCGTCCCGAGACCGAGGTGAGTTTCGGATCGAGCCGCACCTTGTTCAGAGCAAGCAGCTTGGCGTTTTGCTGATCGAGCTGACCGGCCGTCTCACGCCAGGCCTTCATTTTCTGAAGCTCGCGGCGAAGTTCCTGATTTTGCTCGTAGATCCGGGAGTAGGACTGGAAGCCCTCGATCATGTCGGTGATCTTCGTGACCGGTGCCATTGCCCAATCGAAGCTGGGAACGAAGCGATCCACGAGGGCGGAGCGGACACGCTCCATCCGCGGGCTGTCGATGCGCCAGATCAGGAAAAAGACCAGCAACAGCAACGCGAGAACCGCCACACCGAGGCGGCGCAGCGGTCCGATATAGTCCTGATCGTCGCGGTTTCTGGCCAATTCCGTCTCCGGTCAGCGCTCTGGCCGGGTGGGCTGCGTTCCCGGTCCCGGCTCAGCTGTCGTAATCAATCACGTGGCGAAGCTGCTTTTCATATTCAAGCGCCTTGCCGGTGCCGAGTGCAACACAGTTGAGCGACTGGTCGGCAATCGAGATCGACAGGCCCGTCTGCTCGCGCAATGCGAGATCCAGCTCGCCCAGAAGCGCGCCGCCACCCGTCAGCATCACGCCCCGGTCGACGATATCGGCGGCGAGGTCGGGCGGGGTGGTCTCCAGCGCCTGCATCACCGCGTCGCAGATCTGCTGCACCGGTTCGCTCAGCGCTTCGGCGACCTGCGCCTGGGTGATTTCGGTTTCCTTCGGCACGCCATTCAGCAGGTCGCGGCCACGGACATGCAGCGACATCCCGCGCCCGTCATCGGGCATCCGCGCGGTGCCGATCGTGGTCTTGATCCGCTCGGCGGTGCTTTCGCCGACGAGAAGGTTCTGGTTGCGGCGCAGGTAGGAAATGATCGCCTCGTCCATGCGGTCGCCGCCCACGCGCACCGAACGCGCATAGACGATATCGCCCAGCGAGAGCACGGCCACCTCGGTCGTGCCGCCGCCGATATCGACCACCATCGAGCCGGTGGGGTCGGTGATCGGCATGCCCGCGCCAATCGCCGCCGCGATCGGTTCCGCGATCAGGCCGGCGCGACGGGCGCCTGCCGAGAGAACCGATTGACGGATCGCGCGTTTCTCAACGGGGGTCGCGCCATGCGGGACGCAGACGATGATCTTCGGCTTCGAGAAGGTCGAGCGTTTGTGCACCTTGCGGATGAAATGCTTGATCATTTCCTCCGCGCTGTCGAAATCCGCGATAACGCCGTCGCGCATCGGGCGGATCGCCTCGATCGAGCCGGGGGTGCGGCCGAGCATGAGCTTGGCGTCCTCACCAACTGCCAGCACCTGCTTCTTGCCGTCTTTGACGTGATAGGCGACCACAGAGGGTTCGTTCAGGACGATGCCCTTGCCCTTCACGTAGACCAGCGTGTTCGCCGTCCCGAGGTCGATCGCCATGTCCGAAGAGAAGATCCCAGCTACCATTTGTCCGCCTGTCCCGTCGCAAAAGTCGTGAAAACCCCGACTCGTGCCAGTCGTGGTCCGGGGTTCGTATAGTCAAAGCGGCGCGGGCGTGGAAGCGGATTTGCGCCAAGGCAGTAAGGGCTCTGCGGTTATCCGCGCAAGGCAGTTCAAGCAATTGACCTTTTTCAACATTTCTGTCTGAAAACTGGGTGAAAACAGCAGAAAGAATTTCAGATTTGCAATGCGTCACGAAATCGTGCAGTTTTGCTAATTTCGCGGGCGCGGTGCCAAAGGAAAGGGCAGCCCGCGCGGGGCTGCCCGTTTGTCACCGACTCGGCGGCGACGGATCAGAGCTTGTAGCTGACCTGTTTCACATCCGCATCCGGCGCGGTCTTCTGGCTGCGTACCCGCAGGCGGTTCAGCGCGCCGACATAGGCCTTGACCGAGGCGAGGATCGTGTCGGTATCGGCCGCCGAGCCGGTCACGATACGACCATCCTCCTCCAGACGCACCGATACGGTGGCCTGCGCGTCGGTGCCCTCAGTCACGGCGTGGACCTGATAGAGCTTCAGCTTGGCCTTGGTCGGATAGATCGACTTCACGCAGTTGAACACCGCATCCACCGGGCCGTCGCCCTCGGATTTGCAGCTTTTCTCCTCGCCATCGACGAGCATCTTCAGCTCGGCTTCCTGACCATCCGAGCCACAGACCACGCGCAGCCATTTCACTTGCAGGTAGTCATCCGCCGTGTTGGCCGCCGTGTCCGACATCAGCGCGACCAGATCGTCGTCATAGATTTCCTTTTTGCGGTCGGCCAGTGCCTTGAACCGCACGAAGACATCGTTGAGCTGGTTGTCAGCCAAATCGTAGCCCAGATCCTTCAGCTTCGAGCGCAGCGCGGCGCGGCCCGAATGCTTGCCCATCGCGATATTGGTCTCGGTGATACCGATATCGGAGGGCTTCATGATCTCGAAGGTCTCGACATTCTTCAAAACGCCATCCTGGTGGATGCCGCTCTCGTGCAGGAAGGCGTTCTTGCCGACGATCGCCTTGTTGAACTGCACCGGGAAGCCCGAGACCTGCGCCACCCGGCGCGAGATGTTCATGATCTTCGTGGTGTCGATCCCGGTGTCGTAAGGCATGATGTCATGGCGCACCTTCATCGCCATCACGACCTCTTCGAGCGCGGTGTTGCCTGCGCGTTCGCCCAGACCGTTGATCGTGCATTCAATCTGGCGCGCCCCCGCATCGACCGCGGCCAGCGCATTCGCCGTCGCCATGCCCAGATCGTTGTGGCAGTGGGTCGCGAAGATGATCTCGTCGGCGCCCGGAACGCGCTCCAGAAGCATCCGGATCAGCGCGGCCGACTCTGCCGGGGCGGTGTAGCCCACCGTGTCGGGGATGTTGATCGTGGTGGCGCCCGCCTTGATCGCGATCTCGACGACGCGGCAGAGGTAATCATGCTCGGTGCGCGTCGCATCCATCGGCGACCATTGCACGTTGTCGCACAGATTGCGCGCATGGGTCACCGTGTCGTGGATCACCTCGGCCATCTGGTCCATGTCGAGGTTCGGGATCGCACGGTGCAACGGCGAGGTGCCGATGAAGGTGTGGATGCGCGGGGATTTGGCGTGTTTCACCGCCTCCCAGCAGCGGTCGATATCGGGCAGCTTCGCGCGGGCGAGGCCGCAGATCGTGGACGTTTTCGCCCGCTTCGCGATATCGCTCACGGCTTCGAAATCACCGATCGATGCGATCGGAAAGCCGGCCTCGATGATGTCGACACCCATCTCGTCGAGCATGTCGGCGATCTCGAGCTTCTCGTCATGGGTCATCGTCGCCCCCGGCGATTGCTCGCCGTCGCGCAGGGTGGTGTCGAAAATCAGAACGCGGGATTTGTCGGTCATGGTCTGGGCCATCTGCTGTCTCTTTCGTCTTGGCTCTTAGCGTCAGTTGGTCCCGAAGGCCAGCATTGCGCGGTGGCTTTCGGAAGTTGTCCGGGCGCTGGATACCCCTGAGCGTTCGCGCCCGGGGGCACGCTCAGAGGCTGCTAAGAAGAAGGAGACCACGGGAAATCGCGCCACGGGCTCTGGCCCCGGCTGCGTGAATCTGGATATGGAAGTCCCGTGTCATGGGCCGCACTATAAGCGCGAAGACCCAAATGAAAAGCAAAAAAAGGAACCGCGCGGGGCAGGGGCACGTAGCCATTGCGAGTAACAAGGGAGGTGGGCGTGGCCCCTCAGGCAATCGTGATCGGAGATACGGGCGGGATCGGGGCGGCGATCCGCGCGGAACTGGAGGCGCGGGGATATGCCGTGCACGGCTTGTCGCGGTCACGCGACGGGTTCGACGTGACGGATGAGGCGTCGGTGGAGGCGGGGCTCGCGGGGATCGAGGGGCCGGTCGATCTGGTCTTCGTGGCCTCCGGCGCGTTGGGAACGCCTGAGAAATCCCTCTCGCAACTGACGCCTGCGGAGCTTGCCAGCCAGTTTGCGGTGAACGCGATGGGCCCGGCGCTGGTGCTCAAACATGCCGCGCGCCTGCTGCCCCGCGACCGGTTCGCGCGCTTCGCGGCGCTCTCGGCGCGGGTGGGCTCGATCGGGGATAACCGGTTGGGCGGCTGGTATAGCTATCGGACCTCGAAGGCCGCGTTGAACCAGCTCTTGCACGGGGCCGCGATCGAACTGGCGCGGACGCACAAACAGCTCGTCGTCGCCGCGCTCCATCCCGGCACGGTCGACACGCCCTTCACTGCCGATTACCCGCGCGACAAGCTCGCGCCCGCCGAGGCCGCACGGTGCCTGCTCGACGTGCTCGACGGGTTGAGCCCCGCGCAATCGGGCGGTTTCTTCGACTATGCCGGCAAGGAGATCGTCTGGTGAGCGACGGTAAACCCCGCCTGATCGCGGTGCTCGGCGATCAGCTCAGTCCTGACGGCGCGGCTCTGCGCGCGGGCGACAAGGCGCGCGATGTGGTGGTCATGGCCGAGGTGCGCGAGGAGGCGACCTATACCGGCCATCACAAACAGAAACTGGCCCTGAGTTTCGCCGCGATGCGGCGCTTCGCCGATGAGCTGGAGCGTGACGGCTGGCGCGTCCTCTACACGAAGCTCACCGATGCCGAGAACGCAGGCTCTCTCGTCGGCGAATTCGCGCGCCGTGCCGAGGAGGTCGGTGCCGAGGAAGTTCTGACCCTCGCGCCCGGCGAATGGCGCCTGCGCGAGGCTCTCGACAGCGCGCCGATCCGTATCCGCCAGCTGCCCGACGACCGTTTCATCTGCTCCGAGAAACGCTTTGCCGACTGGGCGAAGGGGCGCAAGGAACTGCGCATGGAGTGGTTCTATCGCGAGATGCGCCGCGAGACGGGCCTTCTGATGGAGGGCGACGACCCCGCGGGCGGCACCTGGAATTACGACAAGGAGAACCGCAAGCCCGCCCAGCCCGATCTGTTTCGCGAGCCCGCCCCGACCTTCCGCAAGGATGCGCTGGTGCAGGAGGTGCTCGACATGGTCGCGGCCGAATTTCCCGACAATTTCGGCACGCTCGACGGGTTCAACTGGCCCGTCAGCCGCGCGCAGGCGGAACGCGCGCTGGAGCATTTCATCACCCATAACCTGTGCGATTTCGGCCCTTATCAGGATGCGATGCTGGAGGATGACCGGCTCCTTTATCACTCGTTGCTGTCACCCTGCCTCAATCTCGGGCTGCTTTCCCCGCGCGAGGTCTGCGAGGCGGCGCAAGCGGCCTACAAGGCCGGCAAGGCCCCGATCCAGTCGGTCGAGGGCTTCATCCGCCAGATCCTCGGCTGGCGCGAATATGTGCGCGGGATCTATTTCCTCGAAGGGCCCGATTACACGTCCCGCAACGCGCTGAACCACTCACGCGACCTGCCTTGGTTCTACTGGTCCACAGAGACCGACATGGCCTGCATGAAAGCCGCGATCTCCCAGACCCGCGATCTCGCCTATGCCCATCACATCCAGCGACTGATGGTGACCGGGAATTTCGCGCTTCTGGCGGGGATCGACCCGGGCCAGGTGCAGGATTGGTATCTGGCGGTCTATATCGACGCCTATGAATGGGTCGAGGCGCCCAATACGGCCGGGATGAGCCAGTTCGCCGATGGCGGGGTCATCGCCTCGAAACCCTATATTTCCTCGGGCGCCTATATCGACAAGATGTCGGATTACTGTGCGGGCTGCGCCTATGACGTGAAGGCGAAAGACGGCGAAAAATCCTGCCCGTTCAATAGCCTATATTGGCATTTTCTCGACCGTCACCGCGACCGGTTCGAGGGGAATGCGAGGATGAAACTCATCTACCGCAATTGGGACAAGCAAGACGAGGCAACCCGCAAGGCAAAGCTGAAAACGGCCCAGGCGGTCCTCGACAAACTCGACGCGGGCGCGCGGATCTGAACCGCGCCTCCCTTCTTCTTGATCAAAATATCTCCGCCGGAGGCTCCCGCCCGGACCACCAAGGCCTTGGCCGGGAGAGGCGCGCTCAGTTGGCCGCGGGCGCGTCCTGCACGGGCTGGCTTTCGACCGTGTCGGGGCTGGGCTGGGTGTTCGTAGACGTGCCGACCTCTGCATCGGTTGCGAGCGCGTCATTCGCCCATTGCCCCTCTGCGGTCTTGCCCGAGGCATAGGTCATCTTGCCTTGCCCCTCGCGCTTGCCATTGGCGAAATTGCCCTCATAGACATCGCCATTGGCATAGATCGCACGGCCTGCACCGTCGATCGCCCCATTGCGCCACTCACCTTCGTAGATGAAACCATCAGGCATGGTCAGCTTGCCCATGCCGTCGCGCTGGCCGCGCTTGAACCCGCCCTCATAGACCGTGCCGTCGGCATAGCGCGCGATACCCTGACCGTCGCGCTGGCCGTCGGCCCAGTCGCCTTCATAGGTGTAGCCGTCGGGATAGGTCATCTTGCCATGCCCGTGATTGCGCGCATTCTTGAACTCGCCTTCATAGACGAGCCCGTTGGCGTAATGCGCGACCCCGGTGCCTTCGATCACCCCGGCGATCCAGCCACCCTCGTAGCTCGACCCGTCGGGATAGGTGATCTTGCCTTGCCCATCGGGTTGGTCATTGAGGAAATGCCCCTCGTAGATCGATCCGTCCGGATAGGTGGCGCGACCCTCGCCTTCGATCCGGCCCTCTTTCCAGTCGCCGGTATAGACATAGCCATCCGTGCCGCGGAAGGTGCCGGTGCCGTGGCGTTTGTCGAGCAGGAATTCACCCGTATAGACATCGCCGTTGGCATAGGTCACGCGGCCTTTTCCGTGGCGTTTGCCGCCCGCCATCTGGCCTTCGTAGACATCGCCATTGGGCTGGGTCAGCGTGCCCATCCCGTTCATCTGGCCGTTTTTCCATTGCCCGACATAGGTCAGACCATCGGCCATCGTCAGCGTGCCTTCGCCGTCGCGCTGGCCATTCGCCATCTGGCCCTCATAGGTCGAGCCATCGGGATAGGTGATTTTGCCCGCGCCCTGCTTGATGCCGCCCAGCCAATCGCCCTCGTAGCGATAGCCGTTCGCGCTTTCGAGCGTGCCTTTGCCGTCATGCATCGCATCGCGAAACTGCCCGGTATAGACCGAACCGTTCGCATAGCGGGCGGTGCCGGTGCCGGTGATCTGGCCATTGACCCAGTCGCCCTCATAGGTCCCGCCATCGGCGAAGGTGATCTTGCCCTTGCCATTGGGCTTGCCGCGGGCGAACTCGCCTTCATAGACCGAGCCGTTGGGGAAGCGCGCGCGGCCCTGGCCGCGGATTTCGCCCATCACCCATTGGCCTTCGTACTCGTAGCCCGAGGGCAGCTTGTAGGTGCCGTAGCCATCCTGCTTGCCGTCGGTGAAAGTGCCCTCGTAGAGCCCGCCATCCTCATATTGCTTGGTGATCACGTCCTTCGCGAACGCGGCCTGTGTGCCGAGCCCGACGAGAAATGCCAATGCGACGGTGCGAAGCTGCGCCCCTGCCATGCCTGCCCTCGATCCTGCTGCCTTCGGCTGCGCGGCGGATTCGTCTCGCGCGGCCCTTTTGCAAAGGTTAATTGCCACGCCCGGGCGAGACAAGCGCGCAAGGCGCGCTGCGTGCGGCTTGGCGAGCCGCAGACCGTTCACGCCAGCAAAAGCGGCGCGTCCAGCCAGTCGCGCAGCCCTTGCGTGATTTTCTCGGGCTGTTCGAGCGGGCTCATGTGACCGGCGCCGAGGATCAGCCGGTATTCCGCATGGGGCATCAGCTCGGCCAGGAACTCGTGGCGACGCGGCGGGCAGATACGGTCATACTCGCCGCACATCAGCAGCGCCCGCGTCTTGGTGTTGCGCAGCGTGCGTTGCAGGTCCGGGCGGCGCATCAGCGCGCGCGACTGGCGCTCGAACGTGTCGGGGCCAAGTGCTGCGGCCATTTCCAGCATCAGCGCCTGCACGGTGGCGCGGCCCGCGCCCGGTGCAAGTGCGTCAGAGGGGATCTCGTCAAGCATCATCTCGTCGAGCCGACCCGTGCGCGCCCCCACGATCCGGGTCTCGCGGCTGGCGGCGACCTGCGGAGTTTCGGGCAGGGGCGAGACATCGATCAGCGCGATCTGGCTGACGCGGTCGGGCGCGCGGCGCAAAATCTCGATCGCGACGACGCCGCCCAGCCAGTGCCCGGCGAGCGCAAAGCGTGCGGGCGCATCGGCAAGCACCGACTGCGCCATTTCCTCGATCGTGGCGCCGCGCATCTGCGCGACCATCACGCTGCGTTCGATCGACAGATCCTGTAACTGGTGCCAGAACAGTCGTGCATCGCACATGAATCCTGGCAGGAAGACCAGCGGGTCGTTGGGCATGGCTCGAAACCTCTTTCGCGGCGCTTTTGCGCTCTGTTGAGGCGGAGTGTGCCGCAAGCCCGCGGGGCTGGCAAATCGAAAACCGGAGAGCGGCGGATCAAAGCCGCTCGATCACCTCGGCAAGCGCCGTCTCGATCAAGGCGAGGCACTCGGGCGTCGAGAACCGGTGATCGGCGCCCTTCACCAGCGTCAGCCGCATATCCTCGCCCTCGGCGTGCTCCAGCAGGCGGATCGCGGTCTCGGTGCTCACCGCCTCGTCCGCCGTGCCTTGCAGGAAACGGGTGGGGAAGGGCAGGGGAAGCGGCGTGCGCAGCACCAGCCGGGTGCGTCCTTCGTTGATCAGGCGGCGCGTGATCACATAGGGCTCACCGTAATCCGAGGGCACCGCGACCGAACCTTCGGATTCGAGCTTGTGGCGCGTTTCCTTGTCGAAGCTCGCCCAATAGCCATCCTCGGTGAAATCGGGCGCGGCGGCGATGGTCACGAGACCGGCCACCCGCTCGGGATGTTCGCGCGCCATCAGAAGCGAAATCCAGCCGCCCATCGACGAGCCCACGAGGATCTGCGGTCCCTCGGTCAGCGCCAAGATCGCATCGCGCGCATCCTCGAACCAGTCGCCGATCGCGCCGTCCTCGAAGGCCCCCTCCGAGATACCATGGCCCGAGTAGTCGAACCGCAGGAAGGCGCGGCCCTCGCGCTTGGCCCATTCCTCGAGCGCGATCGCCTTCGTGCCTTCCATGTCCGATTTGAAACCGCCGAGAAAAACCACGCCCGGGCCTTTGCCGGGGGTGTGGTTATAGGCGATGCGGCGGCCCTCGGGCGTGTCGAGATAATCGGTCATGCGCTCCTCCGTGGCAAAGTCGCGCCCAGCCTAGCGCCGGGCGCGGGTGGCCTCAAGCCGCGCCCGGCGACCCACCCGAATTGGCCGCGACCCGATCGCTACGACCAAGGTCTAATTGCCGCGACGGGCCGGCGCGGGTGCTAATGGCCAGACATTCTTGAGCCACTAGGGAGGATATCATGGCCTGGGCGAAACCCGTTCTGCGCGCGATCGACTGCGGTATGGAAATCAACATGTACGGTCCGGATTCGGGCGACGAGGGCGGCGTCCTCTTCTGAGGCGCGCTTTCGGCGCGGGGAGGGCCGAATGACACTTCACGCGCGAATCCTGGGGGCGGCGGCCGGTGGTGGCCTTCCCCAATGGAATTGCGGTTGCACCAATTGCAATCTCGCGCGGGCCGGGGCGATCCCGGCCCAGACGCAAAGCTCGGTCGCGGTCAGCGGCAACGGGCGGGACTGGGCGATCCTCAACGCCTCGCCCGATATTCGCGAACAAATGGCGCGCACGCCCGAGCTGCACCCGACGGGGCTGCGCGATCTGCCGCTTCGCTCGGTGCTGGTGACCAATGGCGATATCGACCATGTGGCGGGGCTGCTGGTGCTGCGTGAGAGCCAGAGCTTCACGCTTTTCGCCACGCCTGAGATCCATGCGGTACTCGGCGCGAACCCGATCTTCGATGCGCTGCGGCCCGATTGCGTGACCCGTGCGCCGGTCGCGCTCGATACGCCGTTCGAACTGGCGCCCGAGCTGAGCGCGCAGCTCTTCGCGGTGCCGGGCAAGGTGCCGCTTTATCTCGAGGGCGAAGAGGTCGTGACCGATCTGGAGGGAGAGCAGACCGTGGGGGTGGAGCTGCGCGCAGGCGGCAGCCGCGCGTTCTACATTCCGGGTTGTGCGAAGCTGACACCGGCTCTGGCAGCCCGGCTGAAAGGCGCCGATCTGGTGATGTTCGACGGCACGCTCTGGTCGGATGACGAGATGATCGCCGCGGGGCTGAGTGCCAAGACAGGTCAACGCATGGGGCATATCTCGATCTCGGGGCCCGAGGGCAGTCTCGCCGCTTTCGAGAGGCTCGGCGTCCCGAAACGGATCTTCGTGCACATGAACAACAGCAACCCCGCGTTGCGCCCGGATTCGGAGGAACGCGCCCGCATCGAGGCGGCGGGATGGATCATCGGGCAGGACGGGATGGAGGTAAGGCTATGACCCAGACACGCGAGGCCTTCGAGGCCCGCCTGCGCCGGATCGGCGCGGAGCGCTATCACGACAAGCACCCGTTCCACGATATGCTCCACTCGGGTCGTTGCACCCCTGATCAGGTGCGCGCCTGGGTGATCAACCGCTATTACTATCAGCATACGATCCCGATGAAGGATGCCGCCTTCATGTCGCGTGTCGAAGAGCCGGCGCTGCGAAGGGCATGGCGCTCGCGCATCGAGGATCACGATGGAACCGCCGAGAACGAGGGCGGGATCGAACGCTGGTTGCGGCTGGCCGATGCGGTGGGGCTTGATCGCGATTACGTGGCTTCGCGGCAGGGCGTGTTGCCGGCGACGCGTTTTGCCTGCGATGCCTATGTCCGGTTCGTGCGCGACAAGACGCTGCTTGAGGCCGTGGCCTCCTCGCTGACCGAACTTTTCGCACCCGCGATCCATGCCAACCGGATCGAGGGGCTGCTCGCGCATTACGATTTCGCCGATGACCGGTCGCTGTCCTATTTCAAGCGCCGCCTGTCAGAGGCGCCCAAGGA
Organism: Thioclava pacifica DSM 10166; assembly: GCF_000714535.1. Taxonomy (GTDB): domain Bacteria; phylum Pseudomonadota; class Alphaproteobacteria; order Rhodobacterales; family Rhodobacteraceae; genus Thioclava; species Thioclava pacifica. The sequence goes on from NZ_AUND01000039.1 coordinate 115,943, forward strand.
TGTGGCCTTCGGGCTGAAATGGGTGCTCGATCATGCCGATACGCAGGAAAAACAGGACGCGGCGGCGGCGGCGCTCGAGTTCAAGACCGATGTGCTCTGGGCCCAGCTCGACGCGCTCCATTCGGCTTACGTTGCCCCTGCGCGCATCCCGCCGGGGGGCTGGCAGCCGGGCACGCATCTGATCCGGGTCGCGGCATGATTGCTCAGGGCGCGATCCCGGTGATCCCGCGCGGGGTCCGGCTGCATCGCGATGCGGTGCGCGACCGCTGGGTGCTGCTCGCGCCGGAAAAGACGATCGCCCTTGACGAGATCGGCCACGCCATCCTCTCGCGTATCGACGGGCGGACGGATTTCACCACGCTGATCGATCGGCTCGCCGAGGACTATGCCGCGCCGCGCGAACAGATCGCGCCGGATGTCTCGGGCTTCATCGCGGCGCTTGCCGAACGCCGCATTCTGGAGGTCGCATGAGCCGCATTCCGCCCCCGATGGCCATGCTGGCCGAGTTGACCCATCGCTGCCCGCTGGCCTGTCCCTATTGCTCGAACCCGCTCGAGCTCGAGGCGCAGGAACGTGAATTGTCGACCGAGGATTGGGCGCGGGTCTTTGCCGAAGCCGCCGAGCTGGGCGTGCTGCAGCTTCATCTTTCGGGCGGTGAGCCCGCGACCCGGCGCGATCTGACCGATCTGGTGCGCGCTGCGCGCGCGGCGGGGCTCTATACCAACCTGATCACCTCGGGGATCGGGCTGACGCGACGCAGGCTCGAGGAACTCGACGCGGCAGGGCTTGATCATGTCCAGTTGTCCTTGCAAGGGATGGATGCGGAACTGGCCGACCGGATCGGGGGCTATAAGGGCGGTTTTGCGCGCAAGATGCAGGTAGCGGGCTGGATTGGCGAAATCGGGTTTCCGCTGACGCTCAACGCGGTGCTGCATCGCCAGAACCTGCATCAGCTGCCACGCGCGCTGGAGATGGCGCAGGAGATGGGCGCGCGCCGGATCGAGGTGGCGATCGTGCAATTCTACGGCTGGGCGATGAAGAATCGCGCCGCCCTGATGCCGACGCGCGAACAGGCGCGCGAGGCCGAAGCCCTGGTGGCCGAGGCGCGCGAGGCGCTCAAGGGCAAGCTGGTGATCGATTTCGTGCCTGCCGATTACCATGGCGATTATCCCAAGCGCTGCATGAATGGCTGGGGGTCGGTCGGGCTCAATGTCGCGCCCGACGGCTCGGTCCTGCCCTGCCATGCGGCGCGCACCATTCCGCATCTGGACTTCTGGTCGGTGCGGGATCGTTCACTGCGCGAGATCTGGTACGACAACCCCGCCTTCAACGCCTATCGCGGCGACGACTGGATGAAAGAGCCCTGCCGGAGCTGCGAGCGCAAGGCGATCGACCTTGGGGGCTGCCGCTGTCAGGCTCTGGCCATCGCGGGCGATCCGGCGGCGGCCGATCCGGTCTGTGTAAAGTCGCCCGCCCATGGGAAGATGCGGGCGATGGCAGAGGCGTTCAACGCCGAGGGCGCGCGCGCCGAACTGACCTATCGCCGATACGCCTGAAGCGCGTCTCACTGCGGCCCCGCGGGGATCATTCCGGGTTTCGGACCTCAGTGAGCGCCCCTGTCGCAACCGCGCACCTGCGCGATTGCAAGGGGCGCGCGGTCAGGATAAACGGGCGCGCATGAGCAACCGTCCCGCCCTCCCGCCCGAAATCGCCCGTCGCCGCACCTTCGCGATCATCTCGCACCCGGATGCGGGCAAGACCACCCTGACCGAAAAGTTCCTCCTTTTCGGTGGCGCCATCCAGATGGCGGGCCAGGTGCGCGCCAAGGGCGAGGCACGGCGGACGCGCTCGGACTTCATGAAGCTCGAACAGGATCGCGGGATCTCTGTCTCGGCCTCGGCCATGTCCTTCGAATATGGCGACTTTCGCTACAACCTCGTCGACACGCCCGGCCACTCGGATTTCTCGGAAGATACCTACCGGACGCTGACCGCCGTGGACGCCGCAATCATGGTGATCGATGGGGCAAAGGGCGTGGAAAGCCAGACCCGCAAGCTCTTCGAGGTCTGCCGCCTGCGCGACCTGCCGATCCTCACCTTCTGTAACAAGATGGACCGCGAGAGTCGCGAGACGTTCGAGATCATCGACGAAATCCAGGAAAATCTCGCGATCGACGTGGCCCCGGCTTCCTGGCCGATCGGCGTGGGCCGCGAATTTCTCGGCTGCTACGACATGCTGCATGACCGGCTGGAACTGATGGACCGGGCCGATCGCAACAAGGTCGCCGAGTCGATCAAGATCAGTGGTCTGGATGACCCGAAACTGGCCGAACATGTGCCCGCCGATCTGCTGGAAAAGCTGCGCGAAGAGGTCGAGATGGCGCGCGAGCTGCTGCCGACCTTTGACCGCCAGAGTTTCCTCGAAGGGCACATGACCCCGATCTGGTTCGGCTCTGCGATCAATAGCTTCGGCGTGAAGGAACTGATGGACGGGATCGGCGAATACGGGCCCGAGCCGGAGGTTTTCCACACCGCCGAGCGCGACGTGGCCCCCGAGGAGAAGAAGGTCGCCGGTTTTGTCTTCAAGGTGCAGGCCAACATGGACCCCAAGCACCGCGACCGTGTGGCCTTCGTGCGCCTCGTTTCGGGGCATTTCGAGCGCGGGCAGAAACTCTTCCACGTCCGCTCCAAGAAGCCGATGGCGGTGTCGAACCCGGTTCTGTTCCTTGCTGCCGACCGCGAACTGGCCGAGGAGGCCTGGGGCGGCGACATCATCGGTATCCCGAACCACGGCCAGCTGCGCATCGGCGACGCGCTGACCGAGGGCGAGACGCTGCGCTTCACCGGCATCCCGAGCTTCGCGCCCGAACTGCTGCAATCGGTGCGCGCGACTGACCCGATGAAGGGCAAGCATCTCGAAAAGGCGCTGATGCAATTCGCCGAAGAGGGGGCTGCGAAGGTATTCAAGCCCGCGATCGGCTCGGGCTTCATCGTGGGCGTCGTCGGCGCGCTGCAATTCGACGTGCTGGCAAGCCGGATCGAGCTGGAATACGGCATCCCCGTGCGCTTTGAGCCCTCGCAATTCACCTCCGCGCGCTGGGTGCAGGGTGACAAGGCGGCGGTCGAGAAGTTGGTCAATGCCAACAAACAGCACATCTCTTATGATCATGACGGCGACGTGGTCTTCCTGACCCGCCTGCAATGGGACATCGACCGTGTGGTGCGCGACTATGAGGGCGTGACGCTGAGCGCGACCAAGGAGATGATGCAGTGAGTGAGGAGTCGGTTGAACGTTTCCGGGTGTATACGGAAAGTCGTTCGATCAGTGATCTGGTTGCAGCACTAGAAAAAGAAGACGGGCAACATTCTCCGCGCGAAGTCAAGGAAAACAAAGACCTGAAAGAGCGTTGGGTACTTCGGAAGTGGCTCAGTTCAGTTGGTTTCGCTCAACAATTAGTTGGTCCCTTCGATCTTCTTCAGTCTGAGCGGCCCGACTTCACGTTGGCACACGCGGGAGGGACCCTCGGCATTGAGGTCGCGGAGATCACATCCCAAGTCGTCGCTAACTACCGTAAAGTCGTCTCTGAAAATGAAGAAGTTTTCTTTTCGCTTCCTAAGCCTGGTGATTTTCCAGACAACGCTCGAGCCGAGAAACTGCGCGACCATCTCCTATCGCCTGATAAAACAAGACCATATTCAGGAACCGAACCAGAGAATGAAATCGTTCAACTGACGATCAAAACAATCGAGAAAAAACGAAGAAAATCGCAAAGCTATGCTTCGGCTGACATGCTTGTCTTACTGCTGTATGAGAACTCTGGACGCCCGCGAGATCTTTGGGACGAAGCTCACGCACCAGATGCAATCGCGGAAGCTGTGATGAGGGCATGTGGCGAATTTTCATATGTAGCCCTTTGGCCCGTGGCAGAATTCTCGACCGAAGACGGTTCTTTTGTAGAATATCTAAATCGATAGAAGGTAGGCTTTATGACCACCCCGCTGCCCCCCGAGCTTGTCTCGATCCTGTGCAACGAGGCCAATGCGCCCGAGGATGTGCGCACGGTCGAGACGCTGGTGGCCTTGTGGCTCGCCGATAACGCGGTCGAGCCGGAGGACGAGAGCTTCCCCTGGTCCGTGCTCTGCGTCTTCGAGCTGCGCGAACATCCCGAAACGCTGTGGAGTTTCATCCGCAAGGCGCTGGCCGGGGCCACGACCGTCTGGCAGGCGGTCATGCTGGCGGCAGGCCCGCTCGAAGATCTGATCGCCGATCACGGGACCGATTTCATCGACCGGATCGAGCGCGAGGCGCGCCATTCCGCGCGCTTCCGTTTCACGCTCACGGGGGTCTGGCCGCAGGGCGAGAGCGATCCCGATCTCTGGGCGCGGATCGAGAAGGCCCGCGCGCTGGCGATGGATACCGGCATCGACATGGGCGGCCCGCTGCCCGCCAAGTGAGCCGCACCCGATCGCGCGCCAGTTAACGGAAATCACGTCTGCGCGCCTGCACTGTGCGCCCATGCGCCTGCGACCTAGCTCTGTATCAGGAGGAGGTCATGGCGCAACTCTCTCGGATGTCGGGCAAACGGATCGCGCGGTTCTTGCAAAAGCAGACACGCTATTACCAGCCCTTTGGCGTGATCCCGACGCGGGCTTTGCGCGCGACGCTGCGCCCCGGTGACGTGCTGTTGGTCGAGGGGGATCGGCGGATCTCTGCGGCGATCAAATATCTCACCCATTCGACATGGTCGCACGCGGCCTTCTATACCGGCGGGCCTCCTGGCGGCGAGCTGATCGAGGCCGATCTCGAGGCGGGCGTGCGCATAACCGGGCTGGGCGATTACGCCCATCTCAATACGCGCATCTGCCGTCCCGTCGGCTTGAAACATGCCCAGCTGGAAGCGGTGGTTGATTACATGCAAGGGGCGGTCGGGCGTAGCTATGATCTGAAGAACGTGGTCGATCTCGCGCGCTACCTGCTGCCGCGCCCGCCCGTGCCGCACCGGTTCCGACGGCGGATGCTGGCGCTGGGCTCGGGCGATCCGACGCGGGCGATCTGCTCGACCGTGATCGCCGAGGCCTTCCATTCGGTCCACTATCCGATCCTGCCCGATATCGAGCAAAGCTCGGAGGATGCGCAGCGCGAGATCCTGCATATCCGGCATTACTCGCTGTTCACGCCACGCGATTTCGACCTCTCGCCCTATTTCGACGTGATCAAGCCGACGCTGGAGGAGGGCTTTGACTTCCGCAAATTGCCCCTGGCGGAGTGACAGCGGTGAGTGCGGAAGCCTCCGGCGGGGATATTTGAAGCAGTTGGAATAACTGGTCCTTACATTCCAACTGCTTCAAATATCCCCCGCGGAGCGTCCTGCCTGCGCCAGGGGCGCGGCGTTACATCGAGAAGGAGATGCCGCAGCCGCAGGAGCTTGATGCGTTCGGGTTCTCGATCACGAAACGCGCGCCGATCAGCTCGTCGGTGAAGTCGATCACGGCGTTTTCGAGGAAGGGCAGGGAGACCGGGTCGATCAGAACCTTCTGGCCCGCGCCCTCGAGTACGATATCGTCGCTGGCGGCCGTCTCTTCGAGCTTGATGTCATATTGAAAGCCCGAACAGCCGCCCCCCTCGACGGCCACGCGCAGCGCCTGCGGCGCGTCACGACCTTCGTTGATTTCCGCCAGCCGCGCGAAGGCGCGATCGGTCACTTTCGGGGGCAGTTGCATCGGATTGGCCTTCCTGGCCCCGCGGGGCCTGTATTTCCGTCACATCCGAGATATAGGAGGGGCGAGGCGTGCCGACAAGACGAGGTTTTTTCCAGTGCTTAAGCCCTATGCCTGCCAGCCCGGCGAGAGCCGCGGGCGGCTTCACTCAGAAAGCATGTCCACCTTTCGCTCGCCCTTCCAGCGCGATCGCGACCGGATCATCCATTCCTCGGCGTTCCGGCGGCTCAAGCACAAGACGCAGGTCTTCGTCGAGCATGAGGGCGATTATTACCGCACCCGTCTGACCCATACGATCGAGGTGGCGCAGGTGGCGCGCACCATCGCGGGGGCCTTGGGGCTCAATACCGATCTGGCCGAGGCGGTGGCGCTGGCGCATGATCTGGGACATCCGCCCTTCGGACATACCGGGGAAGATGCGCTGGCCGAGCTGATGGCGCCCTATGGCGGGTTCGATCACAATGCGCAGGCGTTGCGCATCGTGACCAAGCTCGAAAAGCACTATGCCGGTTTCGACGGGCTGAACCTGACCTGGGAGACGCTGGAAGGCATCGCCAAGCACAACGGGCCTGCGATCTCGGACAAGGGCGGCTCGCACAGCTTCCCCAGCCGCGACCAGCTTCCCTACGCTTTGGCCGAGGTCGATGCGCAATGGGATCTGGAGCTGGAGACCAATGCATCCGCCGAGGCGCAGGTGGCTGCCGTGGCCGACGACGTGGCCTATAACCACCACGACCTGCATGATGGGTTGCGTGCGGGGCTCTTCACCGAAGAGGACCTTTGCGAGCTGCCGATGATCGGGGAGTGTTTCGCGGAAGTGGATCGTCTGCATCCCGGGCTCGACCGGTCGCGTCGCCAGCATGAGGCGCTGCGCCGGGTCTTTGGCGTGATGGTCGAGGATGTGATCCATGTCGCCGAGAACCGCCTGACCTCGCTCGGGCCGAAATCGGTTGACGATATCCGGCATATGGACGGGCCGATCATCCGATTTTCCAAGCCACTCTACCAGAGCCTCAAGGTGCTCAAGCAGTTCCTGTTCCAGCGTATGTATCGCGCGCCCTCGGTGGTGGTGGAGCGCAAGCGCGTGACCGAGATGGTCAACGCGCTGTTTCCGCTGTTCATGGAGCGCCCCGAGCTGCTGCCCGAGGACTGGCAGGACGAGGTGGCGCTTGCGCGCATCGCGGGCGGCGATCGCACGCGGCCGGAGGCGAAAGAGGCGCTGGCGCGGGTGGTGCTCGATTACGTGGCCGGGATGACCGACCGGTTCGCGATCCAGGAATATGACCGGCTGATCGGGCGCAATATCTGAGCGGAACAACTTTTCCTGCGAGTCTGTTATGCTGATGGCGAACAGCAACAGGAGGGAACGCCATGATCCGCAAACACGCATCCGCCCATTGGGAAGGCACGATCAAGGGGGGCGGCGGCACCGTCTCGACCGAGAGCGGTGCGCTTAGCGCCCAGCCCTATGGGTTCAACACGCGCTTCGAGGACAAGCCGGGCTCGAACCCCGAAGAGCTGATCGGGGCGGCCCATGCGGCTTGTTTCTCGATGGCGCTGTCGCTCGGGCTGGAAGAGGCCGGGGTGAGCGACGTGGTGATCGACACCAAGGCGGAAATCTCGCTCGAGAAACAGGAGGACGGGTTCGCGGTGACGAAATCGGCTTTGACCGCGACCGTGAAAGGCTCGGGCGACGAGGCGGCGATCCGTAAGGCGGCGGAAAGGGCGAAGGCCGGCTGCCCGATCTCGAAGCTGCTGAATTGCGAGATCACGCTGGATCTGACGATCGGCTGAGGTCGGTTTCGATGAGCAGGAAGGGCGCCCTAACGGGCGCTTTTTCATTTTCCAGGCAATGAGGGTCGGGCGCGACTCGGGGCTGGCTGCCCGCATCCCGCGCGAACCCCGCTCTTGTCTCCCGGCCCGGCTTGACGCTACACCCGTGCCAGACCCAAGCCGGAGCTGCCGCCCATGAAAATCGCCACCTTCAACATCAACGGCATCAAGGCGCGTCATCAGGCGCTGCTCGATTGGCTCAAGGAGGCCGAGCCCGATGTGGCCCTGCTGCAGGAGATCAAATCGGTCGACGAGGCCTTCCCGCGCGAGCTGTTCGAGGAGCTGGGGTATCAGGTCGAAACCCATGGGCAGAAGAGTTTCAACGGGGTGGCGATCCTGTCGAAACTGCCGCTCGAGGATGTGACGCGCGGGTTGCCGGGCGATGACAGTGACGAACAGGCCCGCTGGATCGAGGCGACGGTGGTGGGCAAGGTGGCGGTGCGGCTCTGTGGGCTCTACCTGCCCAATGGCAACCCGGTCGAGTTCGACGACACGGGTGCGCCGCTCGCGGGCGGGAAATATGCCTACAAGCTCGCCTGGATGGCACGGATGAAGGCACGGGCCGAAGAATTGCTCGCCAGTGAAGAGCCTGTCGTGATGGCGGGCGATTACAACATCATCCCGCAGGATGAGGACGCGGCAAAGCCCGAAGCGTGGCGCGGCGATGCGTTGGCGCTGCCGCAAAGCCGGGCGGCTTTCCGGGAGATCCTGAACCTTGGCTTCACCGAGGCATTCCGCGCCCGCGTGCAGGGGCCCGGCCATTATTCCTTCTGGGATTATCAGGCAGGGGCCTGGCAGAAGAATAACGGCATCCGGATCGACCACCTGCTGCTCTCGCCGCAGGCTGCCGATCTGATGCGCGATGTGGGCATCGACAAGGAAATCCGCGGCCGCGACAAGCCCTCCGATCACGTGCCGGTCTGGATCGCTCTCGACGCCTGATCCGGAGTGCCGCAACGTCACTTCCTCGACCGCGCCGCGACTGTGCATAGTGGCGGCGGGAGAGAGGAGACCCTGAATGCATCACAAGATCAGCCGGCACCCGGTGCCGCAACTCGCCGACATGCCCGAGGATATCCGCACGCGGATCGAGGCGGTTCAGGAGAAAGCCGGGTTCATCCCGAATATCTTCCTCGCGCTGGCGCACCGGCCCGACGAATGTCGCGCCTTTTTCGCCTATCATGACGCGCTGATGGAAAAGCCCGGCAACCTGACCATTGCCGAGCGCGAGATGATCGTGGTGGCGACCTCCGCGGCCAATGAGTGCCAGTATTGCGTGATTGCCCACGGGGCGATCCTGCGCATCCGCGCCAAGAACCCGCTGATCGCGGATCAGGTCGCGGTGAATTATCGCAAATCCGAGATCACGCCCCGGCAGCGCGCGATGCTCGATTTCGCGATGAAGGTTTGCCTCAACGCGCAGGAGGTTGAGGAAGCCGATTACGAGGCACTGCGCGCGCATGGTTTCACCGATGACGACATCTGGGATATTGGCGCGATCACCGCGTTTTTCGGCCTGTCTAACCGCTTGGTGAACATGGCCGCGATCCCGCCGAACCCCGAATTTTACGCAATGGGGCGCTGAGCCTCTCTGGTCTTCGCCCATCGACGCGGTCTAGGCTCTGGTGAAACCAGCCAGAGGGAACACGCGATGGGCGAGATCTTGATCCGGGGCGCCGAGGTGGTCGTCACGATGGACGGCACCCGGCGCGAGCTGAAAGGCGCGGACGTTTTGATCCGCGACGGACAGATCGCCGCTGTCGGGCCGGGGCTGCAAAGCGCGGGCGAGGTGGTCGAGGCCAAGGGTTGTGTCGTCACGCCGGGGCTCGTGAACACCCATCATCACCTCTACCAGACGCTGACGCGCGCGGTGCCGGGGGGGCAGGATGCGCTGCTCTTTGGCTGGCTGCAGACGCTCTACCCGATCTGGGCGAAGATGGGCCCCGAGGAGATCAGCGTCTCGGCGCAGGTGGGGCTCGCGGAACTGGCGCTGACCGGCTGCACCACGAGCTCGGATCACCTCTACATGTATCCCGGTGGCGCGCGGCTTGAGGACACGATCCACGCTGCCGCCGAACTGGGCCTGCGGTTCCATCCCACGCGCGGTGCGATGAGCATTGGCGAGAGCGATGGCGGTCTGCCGCCCGATAGCCTTGTGGAGCGCGAAGAGGCGATCCTGAACGACTGCATCCGGGTGATCGACGCCTTCCACGATCCGAATGAGGGCGCGATGTGCCGCGTCGGGGTCGCGCCGTGCTCGCCCTTCTCGGTCTCGCGCGAGCTGATGCGCGATGCGGCGTTGCTGGCGCGCGACAAGGGCGTGATGCTGCACACCCATCTGGCCGAGAATGACGAGGATATTTCCTATTCGCTGGAACAGTTCGGCTGCCGTCCGGGGCAATATGCCGAGGATTTGGGTTGGACCGGCGACGATGTCTGGCACGCCCATTGCGTCAAACTCGACGCGGGCGAGATCGACCTGTTTTCGCGCTCGCGCACGGGCGTCGCGCATTGTCCCTGTTCGAATTGTCGCCTTGGCTCGGGCATCGCGCCCGTGCGTCAGATGCGCGATGCGGGGGTGAAAGTCGCGCTGGGCGTCGATGGTTCGGCCTCCAATGACGCGGGGAGCCTGATTGGCGAGGCGCGCATGGCGATGCTGTTGCAGCGGGTCCGGAACGGGGCCGATGCGATGGCCGCGCGCGAGGCGCTGGAGATCGCGACGCTGGGTGGGGCGCAGGTTCTGGGGCGGCCCGATTGTGGGATGCTCGCGCCCGGCAAGCGCGCGGATGTCGCGATCTGGGATGTCTCGGGGCTGGAGGCGGCGGGGGCCTGGGACCCGGTCGCGGCGCTGGTGCTGTGCGGGCCGCCCAAGGTGAAACATCTCTTCGTCGAGGGGCGTCAGGTGGTGCGCGACGGGCAGGTCGTGACGATCGACCTGCCGCGGGTGATCGAGACGCAAAACCGTCTTGCCGCGAAACTCATGGGCTGAATTTCTCGCGCCGCACGGCCCCGGCGGCGCTGGCGATGCGCAGCAGGCGGCGGCGGTCGCCCGCAAGGGCGGCCTCCATCATTCCCGACAGTCCACCGCGCGCTTTCAGATGCGGGGCGAGTTCGGAATGGCCGAGTTCGGGGAAGATCAGGTGATCGATATGGGCCGCGCGCGGGAAGGGCATGGCCTGCGCGAGATCATCCCGCGCGCCGTGGCACAGGATCGTCCAGCAAGTCGCGGGCGGGATCGGGGCGGTTGGCCAGCGATACTCCGTGATCCGGTCTGTCCAGTCTGACCAGCGCGTCTCTCCCGGCACGACACCCGGCGCCACTGCGTATTGCGGCCCAAGGGCCAGCACCGTGTCGATCTTGAGAACCTGCGTTGCCGCGAGCGCCGAGAAGGCCCCCATGGAGAGCCCTACCGCTGCGATCAGTCGGACCGGGCGGCGCGCGGTGACCTGCTCCAGCGCCGTCCGCAGGGCCGGGGCAAAACCGGGATCGTTCGTCCAGCTGCGGTCTGCATCCATCACGAACAGAGCCCTGCGAGGGTGGTCCGGTGTGCCGCGCCCGGTGGCGGTGGCGACAAATTCAGGCGTGGACGGGCGGGTCGCGTCATGGCCGATCGAGGAGAAGGCGATCACCAGATCCTCGCCCGCGCCATCGAGAAAATCGACGCGGTAGGGGGGGCTGTCATGGAGACACTCGAACGGCATCCGGTCTCAGCCCAGCACCGCAGGCAGAAGAAGCCGAACGCGCAGCCCCGGCGCGATGTTTTCCAGCTCCAGCGCGCCGCCCACGGCCTCGGCGATCTCGGCCGAAATCGAGAGACCCAGCCCATGCCCGCTCTGATCGGCACGCGCGCCGCGTTTGCGCATTTCGTCGATCCTCGAAGGCTCGATCCCCGGCCCGTCATCCTCGACCGTAATTTCGACCTGCGCGCCCAGATCGCGGGCGCGGATCGTGACGCGGCTCGTGGCGTGGCGGCTCGCATTCTCGACGATCGCACCAAGCGCTTCGGTCAGATCGTCGGCGTCGATCGCGGCCAAGGGGGCGCCGCTCGCGTCGATCTGCCAACTCAGCTCCGCGCCCTGCGGCGTGCGGCTGACGACCGACACGACGCGTTCGATCACCGGGCTGACCTGCGTCTTCGCCGCGCGGCTGCGTCCGGCCAGGCGCGTTCGGGTCAGTTCGTGATCGACATGGCGGCTCATCGCGGCGGCGATTTCCTCGATCGATCGGGCCGCGTTGTGTTGCCCTGTCTGGCGCAGCCGGTCGGCCTCGCCCAGAAGCGCCTGAAGCGGCGTCTTGAAGCCATGCGCGAGATCGGCGGCACGGCGGCGGGCGCGCTCAAGTTCCGCTTCGCGTGCGGCGATCAGCGCATCGACCTCGGCCACCAGCGGGGCGACCTCCTTCGGGAAATCCTCGCCCATCCGGTTCTGCTTGCCCGAGCGCACGGCCGCGACACGCTCGCCGATCGTCGCAAGCGGGCGCAGGCCGATGAAAAGCTGCGCCCAGCCCGCGGCGATCAGCGCCACCGCGAGAATCGCGTTATAGGGCAGCAGGTCGCGCAGGAAGGCGCGGCGGGCCTCGTCGAGATCGGCAGTGGTCAGCGCGACCGCCACGCGGCTCACCCCGCCGCCGAGGCTGTCGGGAAGCGTCACGATCCGTTCGAGGGTCAGCAACGCGCCGCCCGAAGGGTCGGGCAGGATATGGGTGTGGATCTGTCCGTCAGGCAGCGCGTCAGGGGGGAGCGGCAGTACGTAGTCCCACAGCGAGCGCGAGCGCAGCACCGCCGTCCCGGTATCGACTTGCCAGTAAAGCCCGCTCAGCGGTTGTTCGAAGCGCGGATCTGTGGGTGGTGTCTCAAGCCCGAGCAGGCCCTGCGCATCGCGCCCGAGACCGGCCACGACCTGATCGAGCTGAACCGAGAGTTCCGCCTCTGCGCGGCGCTGGACATGGGCCGCAAAGAGCGTGGTCAGTGCCGCCGAGGTGAAGGCCAGCGCCACGACCACCGCCACCGCCCCCGCGAGGGCAAGCCGCAGCCGCAGCGAGGGCCGCGTCACGCGCCGCTCCCTTCGAGAAAATAGCCGAAGCCGCGCCGGGTGCCGATCACGCCGGGGCCGAGTTTGCGCCTGAGCCGCGCGATCACGGCCTCAAGCGCATTCGCTTCGCGCGCATCGTCGTCGCCATAGAGATGTTCGAGCAGTTCGGTCGGTGGCACGACCCGTTCGCGATGCAGCATCAGATAGGAGAGCAGGCGATATTCCAGCGCGGTTGCCGGCACAGGAACGCCGCGGATCGCCACGCTCATGCGGTTCGCATCGAGCGTCAGCTCGCCCGCGCTCTGCAACGCGGTGGCGCGACCTGCCGACCGCCGGATCAGCGCGCGCGCCCGTGCGATCACTTCTTCCATGCGGAAGGGTTTGGGCAGGTAATCATCCGCGCCCGCGTCGATCCCCTCGACGCGCTCGGTCCAGGCGCCGCGTGCGGTCAGCACCAGCACCGGCATGTCGCGGCCATTCGCACGCCATTTCTTGAGAACGCTCAGACCGTCCATTCCGGGCAGGCCGAGATCGAGGATCACGAGGTCATAGGATTCGGTGTCGCCGAGGAACCACGCGTCCTCGCCATCCTCGCAGGTCTCCACGAGAAATCCCGCCGCCTCCAGCGCCGTTTTCAGATCTGCCGCAATCCGCTGGTCATCCTCGACCGCCAAGACGCGCATCAGTTCCCCTCGTCGAACCCGCTTTTCCCAGCCTTAGCAATCGGCAAACCGGTGGCGGCGTCAACCTCGAGTTCAAGGAGGCGTCCTTCGGGGGTGATCAGCTTGAGCGCGTAGATGTAGTGGCCCGCTTGTTGTTCGAGATCGACTTTGATGACGCGCCCGCGCTGGCGTTCGCGCAGGGTCGCAAGGATGCGGTTGAGCGGCAGGATCTCGTTGCGTTCCACCGCCGAGCGGGCGCGATCATGATCCGAAGCGCTCGACCCGCCGCCCCCATTGCTTCCGCCGTTGCCACCGCCATTGCCTCCGCCGCCGCCCGAACGTTGGGCGAGCGCCGGGCTGGCCAGCAGCACAACAAGAAGGAAGGTGACGAGAGTTTTCATCCGGACTCCATAGCCGATCCGACCTGACAGGACGCTGACAGAGAGCGTCAGGATGGTGTCAGGGCGAGCATGGCAGAACGGGGTCATCGAGGCAAACGGGCCTCACAGCGATTCGTAGGAGTTCAACATGAAACGCACCATTCTCTTCACTGCCGCACTCACCGCGGGCCTCGGTCTGGCCTCGCTCTCGCCTGCTCTGGCGCAGGGTCCGAACGGGTCGGGCGGTGGCAAGGGCGCTGGCGGCGGTGCTGGTGTCTCGGCGCAATCGGGCGACGTGTTGCAGCTCAAGACCCAGACCCGCACCCGCACGCAGACCCAGACGCAGAACCGCTACCAGATTCGCGACGGCGAGCTGGGGCAGGGCACTGTGAGCCGCTATCGCGATCAGCTGCGCGACGCGGTCCGCATCCGCAATGCCTGGGTGACCGACACGATCGAGCCCGTCGAGGAGTGATCGCCGGTGATGCGCGCCCCTTCTGCCTCTGACCGTGATCCGGTGAGGGAGCCGCCCGCTCGGCGAAGATCCGGGCAAGGGCAGCTAGGGGCGCGCGTTGCCGTCCGGACGCCGCTGCGGCGGGCCGGGACTTGGGAGCCGATGGTGGTGCTCGTCATCATCTGCCTGACGGGAGGAGAGCCTGCTTGGCTCTATTTCCTCGCGGCGGCTGCCTTGGTCCCGATCGCCGCGATGCGGCTCCTGCGGGGGGCTGCGGAGCGACGCTTGGCGCGCTCCGCAAGCCTGCCCTAAGCCTGACCCACCCGCTGGGCTTCCCCGAGGGGGCGTCTTGCAGGCGTGTCAGACGCCAGATCGATACCATGCACGGGCCTAGTTCCCCGGGCCTTCAGGCTCTTACCCCACCCCTAGCCGTGCATGGTCGGGCAAGCCCCCAACCCCTGTCCCCGGGGTTTGCCCGAAAATTTCTTGCACGACTATTGCGGTTCCGTCGGGTTGTCGCGCGCTCCGCAGAGCGCGCCGCCCGTCGCGCCGTTTCGCCTGGCTGCGGCACAATGAACTCTTGCGTTCACCCGCCGCAGTCTTAATCTCTCACCCGAATGCGAGGTTTCGTGAGGGACGCGTGAGGCACTCGACAGAACGAATGGCCCGGCGATTGGTATCGGGACGGGTGCTTGCGCTCGTCGCGATGCTGCTTCAGGCCCTGTTCTATGCCGATCACATCGGCGCCGCGGCAGCGGCAGAGTTCGGGCGCGCCGCGCCCGGAGCGCGTCTCGGTCTCCTCCAGATCTGTACGGGCGAGGGGATCGTCCTGATGACGCCGGACGGGCGGGTCGTTTCGAACCCGACCGCGCCTGCCGGGTCGACGGGACATGGCCACGGCTCCAACAGCGATTGTGCCGTCTGCTCGAGTGCGAGCGTGTGCGGTTTCGACGCGCCGAAGGCCACTCCCCTGCCGATCTTCGCGGCCCAGCTGGCCCCCGCGCCCTTCTTGTCCCTTCGGGCGCAGGGTGGGCTCAAGCTGCACCGCGACACCCAGACCCCGATCCGGGCTCCTCCCGTCGGCTGATCGCGGCCCTTCGCGACCCGTTATCCGTGGGCGCGCATGGACCGCATGCACATCAAATCGTGACAATCAGCTCAATGACATCGGCTTTGCCGGGCGCGAAGATGCCCCCGTTCAAGGCCTAGGAGGAAAACCATGAACCGCCGTACCTTCCTGCTCACCACCTCGACCGGGGTTGCTCTCGTTGCCGCGCAAGGCGCCAATGCCGAGGGCCAGATGATGCAGCAGATGCCCTGGGAATGGACCGACGAGAACGGGCTTGCCCGTTTCCTCAAGAAGGACACCAACCCGCTCGAGAACGAGTTCGAGAAATATCCGCGCTGCCCCTATTGCGGCATGATGCGTCAGATGTTCAGCCACACCCGCCAGCTCATCGTCTATGAAGATGACAGCGTGGATGGCACCTGCTCGATCCACTGCTCGGCAATTTCGCTCTCGATCAACATGGACCGCGGTCCGAGGACGATCTACGCGGGCGATGCCGGCTCGGAAGAGAAGATCAAGCCGCTGGCCGATACCGCCACGATGACCTTCGTGATCGACAGCAGCAAGCCGGGCACGATGACCGGCTCGTCGAAATGGGCCTATGCCGACAAGGCCAAGGCCGAGGCGGCGGCGACCCCGAGCGCGCAGCTGACCGATTTCGATGGCGCGCTGACCGTGGCCTATGTCGACATGGCCAAGGACACGATCAATATCCGCAAGCGCCGCGCCGAGCGTCGTATGAAAGCAGGCGAGATGAAGAAGGCCGAGTAAGGCCATCCATCGACAAGCGGGGCCGGAGCGATCCGGTCCCGTTTTCCTGCCGACACGATCCGCGAAGCTCGTCGCTCGAGCGATGACCGTCTCGCGGCCGAAAGGATAGTTCCCAGATGTGCAATCACCAGAACCCGCGCCCCTCGCGCCGCCGGATGCTGGCCTTGATGGCGGCCTCCTCTGCCGCGATGGGGCTTGGCGTCACCCCGCAACTCGCACAGGCCGCGGCCACCCCGATCGACCTGCCCAAGCCTGGCCCCAAGGATACCTGTCCGGTCTGCGGCATGTTCGTGGCGAAATACCCCGAATGGGTCGCGACCGTGCTTTACGAAGACGGCCATGCCGATCACTTCGACGGGGCCAAGGATTTCTTCAAATACCTGCACGACATGGAGAAATACGCCCAAGGTCGGACCGCCGATCAGATCAAGGGCATGGGTGTGACCGAATATTACTCGCTCAAGATGATCGAGGCGCATGGCGCGATCTATGCGATCGGCTCGGATGTGCTCGGTCCGATGGGCCACGAGCTGATCCCGCTGATGAACGAGGCCGATGCAAGCGACTTCCTGAAAGATCACAAGGGCAAGCGCACGCTCGCCTTTGACGAGGTCAAGGACGATCTGCTGACCCGTCTCGATAACGGCCAGACCGACTGATGCAGGCCCGCCGTCCCACGACCCCGGTGTTCATCGTCCTCGGCGCTCTAGCCGCGTTGCTGGCGATCGAGCTTTATTACACCGCCTTCGCCAGCGCCGCGCGCAACACGCGGCTGGCGAAGGAGGCGGGCCTCGTGCGGGCGCTCGGCCTGACCGACACGGCGCTGTTCACGGAGGCGCGCTACACGCGCCATCCCGCGCTCGCCGATCTCAATACCCCCTTTCAGGATCACCCGATGGGCTTCGACCATTTCCCCTCGGGCACGATCGTGCCGGTGCCGGACCTACCCGGAAACGGCTGGCTGATTTTCGAACCGGAGGCCAAGAAATGACCCCGTGGCTTCGCCGCCAGCGTGCGCTGGCCGATTACACTCTGGCCTCGCTCGCGCGGCGCAAAGGCAAGAATATCGCGCTGGTCGCGGTCTATGCGATCGTCGTCTTCGTGCTGGCCTCGGCAATGTTCTTCGCGGCTTCGCTGCGCTTCGAGACCTCTGCGGTGCTGCGCGACGCGCCCGAGGTGACGGTGCAGAAGATCACGATGGGGCGGCAGGATCTGATCGAGGGTTCGGTCGCCGAGGAGATCGGCAAGATCCGGGGCGTGACCTCGGCCAAGCCGCGTCTTTGGGGCTATTATTACGACCGGATCGTGGGGGCCAATTACACGGTGATGGTGCCCGATGACCCCGAGATGATCCCCGAACCCGGCTCGGTCATCGTGGGCGAGGGCATTCCGCGCGCGCGCGGCTTCAAATGGTCCGGCGCGCCCTTGTTCCTCTCGCGCTACGAGGGGGATCTGAAACGCTTCGATGTCGCGCGCGCCTTCGAGAGCGACTCCGCGCTGATGACCTCGGATCTGATGCTGATGAACGAGGCCGATTTTCGCGATTTCTTCGAGATCCCGGCCGGCCTTTATACCGATGTCGTGGCGACGGTCCGCAACCCCAACGAGGTCGCCACCATCGTCGAGAAAGGCTCGAACGCGCTGCCGCAGATGCGCTTTGTTACCCGCAGCGATATCGAGCGGACCTATCAGAAGCTCTTCGACTGGCGCGAGGGGCTGTTGGCCGCGCTCGCCGCCGCGGGCATCCTCGCCTTCGTGATTTTCGCGGCCGAAAAAGCCTCGGGTCTCTCGGCCGAGGAAATGCGCGAGATCGGTATTCTCAAGGCGGTCGGCTGGGATACGCGCGACGTGATCGCGATGAAGCTCTGGGAGGGCGGGCTCGTCTCGCTCGGGGCGTTTCTGCTCGGCACCGTCACCGCCTTCGCCCATGTGTTCTTCTTCGGCGCGCCACTCTTTGCACCGATCCTGAAAGGCTGGGCGGTGATCTACCCCGATTTCGCGCTCGCGCCTCATGTGGACGGGCTCGAACTGTTGACCTTGGCGCTTCTGACCATCGTGCCCTATATCGCCGCGACCCTCGTGCCGATCTGGCGCGTCGCCTCGGGCGATCCCGATGCGGTCATGCGGTGAGGAGGGGAAGATGATCACACTTACATCCGTCACCAAGCTTTACAACGAGGGCCGCCCGAACGAGGTGCAGGCGCTCAAGGGCATCGACCTGACGATCGCGCGCGACGCAATCACCGTTCTGAAGGGCCCGTCGGGCTCGGGCAAGACGACACTTCTGTCCATCGTTGCCTGCATGGCGCGGCCCACCACCGGCCGCGTGACGCTCGACGGCGAAGTGGTCTCGGGCCTGCCCGAACGCTTCCTGACCGAGCTGCGCCGGACCACTTTCGGCTTCGTCTTCCAGCGTTTCAACCTGATCCGGGGCCTCTCCGTGATCGAGAACGTGATGCTGCCTGCAGCTCCCTTGGGCGGCGATCATGCGAAGGTGCGCGAACGTGCGCTGGAGCGGCTCGCGGCGCTCGATCTGGCCGACAAGGCTCAGATGCCGGTCGAGTTCCTCTCGGGTGGCGAGACCCAGCGCGCCGCCATTGCCCGCGCGCTGATCAACGACGCGCCGATCGTGATTGCCGACGAGCCGACCGCGAACCTCGACACCGATCTGACCATGCGTTTCCTCGAAATCGTCCGGGCGCTGCGGGCCGAGGGCAAGACCGTCATCATGACCTCGCATGACCCGCGCATCTGGGATGCCGAAGGTGTGGATGCGGTGGTCGAGATGCGCGACGGCGCGATCTTCGGAGAATTCGCATGATCTTCCAGACCCCGATCATGGCGCTTTTGCTGGTCGCCGGGCTTGCGAGCCTCACCGCGCTCTGGTCCGGCGGTTTCGCGGTGCAGGTGCTGCGGCGCTGGAACCTCGCCGATATGAGCCGCGCCCAGTTGCAGCGCGAGCGCGCGACCGAACTGGTCTCGACCCTCTTCGCCGCTGTCATGCTGGCGGAACTCGCGGCGCTTCTGCTGTTCGTCTTCAATGCCGACCGGATGGCGTCGCTCTTCGTGGGGGCGATGTGCGCGGTGGGTACGCTCAACGTGAACGGTTACGGCTTCCCGGCGCTCTATCTGAAAATCGGGGTGTTCTTTGCGGCGACGCTCTGGCTGATGCTCGATAGGGCCGACCGGATGGGCCGCGACTACCCGCTGACCAAGGTGAAATACGGCGTCATGCTCGCCATCGTGCCGCTGGTTCTGGCGGATGCGGGTACGGAGCTGGCCTATTTTCTCAACATGCACACGGATGTCATCACGTCGTGCTGTTCCAAGCTGTTCACGCCTGCCAATGCGGGGCTCGCCAACGAGATGGCCTCGATCGGGCCGGGGATGTCGCTCTGGCTGCTGGGGTTTGCAGGTCTCGCCGTGGCCGTGTCGGGGGCGGTGGTGCTCTGGAGCGGGCGCGGAGCGCTCGCCTATGCGTTCCTTTCGGCGCTGATGTTCGCGCTGGCGCTCACGGCGGTGGTTTCGGTGATCGCGCCCTATATTTACGAATATCCCAACCACCATTGCCCGTTCTGCATCCTCAAGCCGGAATACAATTACTACGGCTATGCGCTTTATATCCCCCTGTTTCTCGGGACAGGGCTGGGCGTGGGCGCGGGGATGCTGTCGCTCTTTCGCAATCGTGAGAGCCTTGCGGACAAGCTGCCCGCGATGATCCGGCGGCAGGTGATCTGGTCGATGGCGGGGTTTGCAGGATTCGGGCTCGCGACGCTCTACGCGATCGCTTCGTCGAACCTGATCATCTTCGGGTGAACTGCCTGCGGGAAACCCCACTCGCGGGCTTTTTCCTAGTCAGGCCAAAGCTTTTGGTCTAGATTCTTCCTCAGACCCGGCAAACGGGCGCATTCGAGGC
The DNA here is from genome assembly GCF_000714535.1 of Thioclava pacifica DSM 10166. Taxonomy (GTDB): domain Bacteria; phylum Pseudomonadota; class Alphaproteobacteria; order Rhodobacterales; family Rhodobacteraceae; genus Thioclava; species Thioclava pacifica. The sequence goes on from NZ_AUND01000039.1 coordinate 135,775, forward strand.
AGAAACGGCAGTATAGCCCATGACAGAAATGGCATTCGGCACCGTCCCCGTGCGGGCCGGTGAACCCATCCTTCCGAAATGGTGGCGCACCATCGACAAATGGGCGCTCGGCGCGGTGATGATGCTCTTCGGCCTTGGCATGTTGCTGGGGTTGGCGGCCTCGGTGCCGCTGGCGGAGCGCAACGGGCTCGAACCCTTCTACTATGTCAAACGTCAGGCGGTATTCGGCACGCTCGCGCTGGTGGTGATGTTCGCGATGTCGATGCTCGATCCCAAGCAGATCCGCCGCATCGGCGTAATCGGTTTCGCGGGCGCCTTCATCGCCGTGATGCTGCTGCCGGTTCTGGGTACTGATTTCGGCAAAGGGGCCGTGCGCTGGTATTCCTTCGGCTTTGCCTCGATCCAGCCATCGGAGTTTCTCAAGCCCGGTTTCGTGATCATCTCGGCCTGGTTCATGGCCGCGGCCCATGAGGTGGGCGGACCCAAGGGGCGGCTTTATTCCTTCCTGCTGATGGCGATCATCGTGGTCGCGTTGGCGCTGCAACCCGATTTCGGGCAGGCCTCGCTGGTGCTCTTTGCCTGGTCGGTGATGTATTTCATCTCGGGCGCGCCGATCGCGCTGCTGACCGGGATCGGCGCGATGACCGTCGCGGGCGGCTTCTTCGCCTATAACTTCTCCGAACATTTCGCGCGCCGGATCAACGGCTTCCTGTCGACCGAAGTCGATCCGCGCACGCAGATCGGCTACGCCACGAACGCCATTCAAGAAGGCGGGTTCTTCGGGGTCGGCGTGGGGCAGGGCTCGGTGAAATGGTCTCTGCCCGATGCGCATACCGATTTCATCATCGCGGTCGCGGCCGAGGAATACGGGCTCATTCTCGTTCTCTGCATCATCGCGCTTTACGCGACCGTTGTGATCCGCTCGCTCCTGCGCCTGATGCGGGAGCGCGACCCCTTCACCCGGCTCGCCGGTGCGGGGCTGGCCTGCGCTTTCGGCGTGCAGGCGATCATCAACATGGGCGTTGCGGTGCGTCTTTTGCCCGCGAAAGGCATGACTTTGCCGTTCGTCAGTTACGGTGGCTCTTCGGTCATTGCCTCGGGGATCGCGGTGGGTATGTTGCTCGCGCTGACTCGCACCCGGCCGCAAGGGCAGATTTCGGATATTCTCGCCCGGCGCGGCCGCTAATCCTCAGGAGGGGGATATGGCCAAGGACACGACCCCGCTACTTCTGATCGCCGCGGGCGGCACGGGCGGGCATATGTTCCCCGCGCAGGCGCTGGCCGAGGCGATGGTGCGCCGCGGTTGGCGGGTGAAGCTGTCCACCGACGCGCGCGGGGCGCGCTACGCGGGCGGCTTTCCACATGTGGTGACGGTCGAGCAGGTGGCTTCGGCGACGTTTGCGCGCGGCGGTGCGCTCGGCAAGCTGGGCGTGCCGTTCAAGATCCTGGGCGGCATGGCCTCGGCCATCGGGCGCAATCTCTCGGACAAGCCGAGCGTCGTGGTGGGCTTCGGCGGCTACCCGACGATCCCGGCGCTCTCCTCGGCCGTGTTCCTCGGCATCCCGCGCGCGATCCATGAACAGAACGGCATCATGGGCAAGGTGAACCGGGTCTTCGCGAAGAAGGTGAACCGGTTTGCCTGCGGCACCTGGCCGACCGATCTGCCCGAGGGCGTGCAGGGCGAGCATACCGGCAATCCGGTGCGCGCCGCCGTGCTGGAGCGCGCCGGCGCCGCCTATATCCCTCCCGGCGATTATCCGATGTCGGTCCTCGTGATCGGCGGCTCTCAGGGCGCGCGGATCTTGTCGGACACGGTCCCGGCGGCGCTTGCGAGCCTGCCCGAGCGTGCCCGCGCCAATCTGCGCGTCGCCCATCAGGCGCGCCCCGAAGACCTCGACCGGGTCGTGGCCGCCTATGAAGAAGCGGGCATCACGGCCGAGGTCGAACCCTTCTTCAACGACGTGCCGCGCCGTCTAAGCGAATGCCAGCTGGTAATCTCGCGCGCAGGCGCCTCGTCGGTTGCCGATATCTCGATCATCGGCCGTCCCGCGATCCTGATCCCTTACGCGGCTGCCGCAGGCGATCACCAGAGCGCCAACGCGCGCGGACTGGCTCAGGCAGGGGGCGCGATCGTGATCCCCGAAAGCCAGCTCTCGCCCGAGAGCCTCGCGGAACAGATCTCACTGGTGCTGGACAACCCCCATGGCGCGTTGCAGATGTCGCGCGCCGCCCTGTCCTACGGGGTGCCCGACGCCACCGATCGGCTTGTTGCCCTCGTCGAAGACCTAGCAGGAAAGAATAAATGAACGCGACCAAACTGCCCGGAGAACTCGGCCCCATCCATTTCGTCGGCATCGGCGGGATCGGCATGTCGGGCATCGCGGAAGTCCTGATGACCCAAGGCTTCACGGTGCAGGGCTCGGATGCGAAAGCCTCGAAGATCACCGACCGTCTGGCGAAACTGGGCGCGACCATCTTCGAAGGCCAGCGCGCCGAGAATATCGGCGAGGCGGCAGTGGTGGTGATCTCCACCGCGATCAAGCCGGGCAATCCGGAACTGGAAGAAGCGCGCCGTCGCGGCCTCCCGGTCGTGCGCCGCGCCGAGATGCTGGCCGAGCTGATGCGGCTCAAGTCGAACATTGCGATCGCGGGCACGCATGGGAAAACCACCACGACGACGATGGTGGCGACGCTTCTGGACAAGGGCAATTTCGACCCGACCGTCATCAATGGCGGGATCATCCACGCCTATGGCTCGAACGCACGCGCGGGCGCGGGCGAATGGATGGTGGTCGAGGCCGACGAGAGCGACGGCTCGTTCAACCGACTGCCCGCGACGATCGCCATCGTCACCAATATCGACCCCGAGCATATGGAGCACTGGCACTCCTTCGACGCGCTGCGCAAAGGGTTCTACGATTTCGTCTCGAACATCCCGTTCTACGGGCTCGCGGTCTGCTGCACCGATCACCCCGAGGTGCAGACGCTGGTGGGCAAGCTCAACGATCGCCGCGTCGTGACCTTCGGCTTCAACGCGCAGGCCGATGTGCGCGCGCTGAACCTGCGCTACGAGGCGGGTGTCGCGCATTTCGACATCGCGCTGCAGGGCGAAGAGGACAAGCCGGTGATCGAGGGCTGCACGCTGCCGATGCCGGGCGATCACAACGTCTCGAACGCGCTGGCCGCCGTCGCCGTCGCGCGCCATCTGGGCATGAAGAAAGACGAGATCCGCGAGGCGCTGGCGAATTTCGGCGGCGTGAACCGGCGCTTCACCAAGGTGGGCGAGGTTCTGGGCGGCGTCACGATCATCGACGATTACGGCCACCATCCGGTCGAGATCGCGGCCGTTCTGAAAGCCGCGCGTCAGGCGGTGCAACCCGGCGCGCGGGTGATCGCGGTGCATCAGCCGCACCGCTATTCGCGCCTGCATTCGCTGTTCGACGATTTCTGCACCTGCTTCAACGAGGCCGATGTGGTCGCCATCGCCGAGGTCTTTTCGGCGGGCGAGGAACCGATCGAGGGCGCGAGCCGCGATGATCTCGTGGCCGGGCTGATCGCGCATGGCCATCGTCATGCGCGTGCCATCATCTCGGAAGAAGATCTGGCCCGGTTGGTGCGCGAACAGGCGCGGCCCGGCGATATCGTGGTCTGCCTCGGGGCGGGGACGATCTCGACCTGGGCGAACAATCTGCCCGCGAAGCTGGGGGGCTGAGCGGGCGCCGGGCGCGTCCCGGCGGAAAACACAACTGCGGCGCTGCCACGTCGAGCGATTGGGCAAGGGATGCCGCGTCATGCGCAGCGAGACCCATCTGAAACGTCGCCTCGGGCCTGTTCTGATGATCGGATACGGGGTCGGCGTCATGGTGGGTGCGGGGATCTATGTCCTCGTCGGCGCGGTGGCTGCGCAGGCCGGGATCTGGGCGCCGCTGGCTTTCGCGCTGGCGGGGCTGATCGCGACCCCCTCTGCGCTTTCCTATGCCGAGCTGTCTTCGCGTATTCCCGAAGCCGCCGGCGAGGCCGCCTATGTCGAGGAAGGTCTGGGCAGCCATGCGCTTGGCGTTCTCGTGGGGCTTGGCATCGTGGCGGCGGGAACGATCTCGGCGGCGGCGGTGCTGCGCGGGGGCGCGGGCTATCTGACTTTGCTTCTGCCCCTTCCGAACGAGGTCGTGATGGTGGGGCTCGGCCTCGCACTGATCGGGGTGGCGTGTCTTGGCGTGCTGGAATCCGTGAGTTTTGCCGCGGTGCTGACCTTGATCGAGGTGACGGGGCTGGCTCTGGTGATCTGGGCCGGATTTTCGGTCGAACCGAGCCCGGATCTGAGCCCATTGCCCACACCTCATTGGCCGGGCATCGCGGCTGCCGCATCGCTGGCTTTCTTCGCCTTCATCGGCTTCGAGGACATGGTGAACATGTCCGAGGAAATGCGCAATCCGACACATGACATGCCGCGCGCGATCCTCGGCGCACTGGCGATCACCACGGTGCTTTATCTCGGCGTCTCGTGGGCGGCAGTACGTGCCGTGCCCCTGGCCGAGCTGAGCGCCTCCGAACAACCGCTGGCCCTTGTCTGGCAATCGGCGGGGCATGGGCCGCAGCTGCTGGCCGCTATCGCGGTGGCGGCGGCGCTGAACGGGGTGCTGGCGCAGGTGGTGATGGCGGCGCGGGTGCTCTACGGGTTGGGACGGCGCGCGCCGGCGCTGAGCGTCTTTCATGCCGCCCATCCCCGTCTTGGCACGCCGGTTCTGGCAACGGTTCTGTCCGGCGCGGGGATGATCGCGCTTGCGCTCTCGGCACCGGTCGAGCAATTGGCAGGTGCAAGCGCGATGGTGCTGCTTGGCGTCTTTCTGCTTGTCAATCTTGCGCTCATCGTGCTTAAGCGCCGCTCCGCCTTCGCGCCGTTCCGCGTGCCGATGGCGGTGCCGGTGCTGGGCGCGAGTTTCGCGGGCGCCGCTTTGATCGCCGCCCTGGGAGGTTTCGCATGACGATTTCGCTGCTCCTCGCCTGTGTTTGGGCGCTGCTTGCCACGGGCATCGCGCTTGGCCCGCAACGGTTCCACTGGCCCGCAGCCTGGGTGCTGATCGCGCTTGGCGTGCCGCTTGTGGGCTGGGTGACCTATGAGAACGGCCCGCTGCTGGGGCTGATTGCGCTGGCGGGTGGCATGTCGGTCCTGCGCTGGCCGGTGATCTACCTCTTTCGCGCCCTGCGCGGCCCGCGCGATCACGCTGGCGAGTGAGCCTCCGCTTGCCCTGAGCCGCCCACGGGGATACGAGAAACGCCATGAGTGATTGCCCTTCGAGCTATACCCCGCGCGGCGCGCTGACGCCGAACCGGCCGCTGGCCGATCTGACCTGGCTGCGTGTCGGCGGCCCGGCCGACTGGCTGTTCCAGCCTGCCGATGAGGACGACCTCGCGGCCTTCCTGAAGGGCTTGCCCGAGAACGTCCCGGTCTTCCCGATGGGCGTCGGCTCCAACCTGATCGTGCGCGATGGCGGGATCCGGGCGGTGGTGATCCGGCTCGGGCGCGGCTTCAACGGGATCGAGGTGCAGGGCGAGACAGTGATTGCGGGCGCTGCGGCGCTCGATGCCCATGTCGCGAGGCGCGCGGCGCAAGCGGGGCGCGACCTGACCTTCCTGCGCACCATTCCCGGCGCGATCGGCGGCGCAGTGCGGATGAATGCGGGCTGTTACGGCTCTTATGTCGCCGATCACCTGATCGAGGCGCGTGCGATCACCCGCGAGGGCGCGCGCGTCACGCTCACGCCCGAGGATCTGAACTTCGCCTATCGCCAGTCCGATCTGCCTGAGGGCTGGGTGCTGACCAGCGCCACCTTCCGCGCCGAGGCGGGCGAGCCGGAGGCGCTCGAGGCGCATATGGCCGAGCAACTCGCCAAGCGCGATGCCACCCAGCCCACTAAGGACCGCACCGCCGGTTCGACCTTCCGCAACCCTGCAGGCTTTTCCTCGACGGGTCGCGCCGATGATACGCATGAGCTGAAGGCGTGGAAGGTGATCGACGATGCCGGCATGCGCGGCGCTCGGATCGGTGGCGCGCAAATGTCCGAAAAACACAGCAATTTCCTGATCAACACTGGCGATGCTACCGCCGCGGACCTCGAAAATCTCGGTGAGGAGGTGCGCAAAAAGGTTGTGCAATCGAGTGGAATTTCGCTAGAGTGGGAAATCATGCGCGTAGGAGAATTCGAGGCATAAGACCTCTGCCCTAAAGCGCGATTTCCAAGACGGGGGCCAACCCCCGCATGAGGCGAAAGTGGCGGGTATGTCGAGCAGGGCATCCCATCGTGTGGCGGTTCTTTTGGGCGGCCCTTCCGCGGAGCGGGAGGTGTCTTTGTCCTCGGGGGCCGAATGCGTCAAGGCGCTGCGCACGGCGGGTTTCGAAGTGATCGAGATCGACGCGGGAGAGGATCTTCCGCAAAGGCTGGCCGATGCCAGCCCCGATTGCGTCTTCAACGCGCTTCATGGCCGCTGGGGCGAGGATGGCTGCGTGCAGGGCCTGCTCGAATGGCTGCGCATCCCCTATACCCATTCCGGCGTGCTCGCGTCTGCGCTTGCGATGGACAAGGCCCGCGCCAAGCAGGCCTATGCCGCCGTCGATCTGCCGATCGTGCAGTCGGTGATCGCGGGCAAGGACGAGGTGATGGCGCGCCATGTGCTGCCCGCGCCTTACGTCGTGAAGCCGAACAACGAGGGCTCCTCGGTCGGCGTCTATCTGGTGATGGACGGGGCGAATGCCCCGCCGAAGCTTTCCGATGCGATGCCCGCCGAAGTGATGGTCGAGACCTACGCGCCGGGCCGCGAGCTGACCGTGTCGGTGATGGGCGACCGCGCGCTGTGTGTGACCGAAATCATCACCGAGGGCTGGTATGACTATGACGCGAAATACCGCCCCGGCGGCTCGCGCCACGTCCTGCCCGCCGAAATTCCGATCGAGATCACCGAGGCCTGCCTCGATTACGCCTTGCGCGCCCATCAGGTGTTGGGCTGCCGGGGCCTGTCGCGCACCGATTTCCGCTGGGACGAGGGCAGGGGGCTCGCGGGCCTCGTACTCCTTGAGACCAACACCCAGCCGGGGATGACGCCCACCTCGCTCGCCCCGGAACAGGCCGCGCATTGCGGCATCGACTTCCCCGCGCTTTGCGCCTGGCTGGTGGAGGACGCCTCATGCGACCGCTGACCCCGCATCCTCCGAGCGAGGCCTCGGGACATCGCGGCGGATCCGCCGCTGGCATGGCGCCGCGCGTCTATCAGCGTGCACGCACGCCGCGCCGCGACCCCGCGCCGTCACGGCTGTCCTTCAAGCTTCAGCGGCTCTGGCTGACACCCGCTGTGCGCGCCTTCACCCGGATCGGCGTTCCGGTCTTTGTCGTGGTGCTCGGCCTCGGCCTCTGGCTCGGTGATCAGGGCCGCCGTGCCGATCTCGTCGCCAAGGTGCAGGACGTGAAGGAGGCGATCGAGCATCGCCCCGAATTCATGGTGAAGATCCTCAAGATCGAAGGCGCGAGCCCCGAAGTCGCCCATGCGGTGCGCGCGATGATGCCCGCAGGCCTGCCCGCCTCGAGCTTCGATATTGACCTCGACGCCTATCGCGACACGATCCGCCGTCTTGACGCGGTGGCTGATGTGAGCCTCGTGATCCGCGCGGGCGGTATTCTCGAAGCCGATGTCACCGAGCGCGTCCCGGCGATCCTGTGGCGCAAGCCCACCGGGCTCGAGATGCTCGACAATTCCGGTCACCGGGTCGCAACGCTGCTCACGCGCGAGGCCCGCCCTGATCTGCCCGTGATCGCTGGAGAGGGGGCGGACAAGGCCGTGCCCGAAGCGCTCCAGATCATGGCCGATGCCGGTCCGCTTCTGCCGCGTCTGCGCGGCCTCGAGCGGATGGGCGCGCGGCGCTGGGACATGGTGCTCGACAATGACCAGCGTATCATGTTGCCGGAGAAAGATCCGGTTGCGGCGCTTGACCGGATCCTCGCGCTCAACACCGCCGAGGATCTGCTCGCCCGCGATTTCACTGTGATCGATTTCCGCAACAAGGACCGCCCGACGATCCGGCTGAGCGATACCGCGCTCGCCGAGTTCCGCCGCGTCCAATCCGACATTCTCAAAGCGAGGGCCACGCAATGACCGATCTCTACGAGTTCCAGCGCGCGATGCGCAACATGCGCAAGGCCGCGATGCAACGCGGGGTGATCGCGCTTCTCGATATCGGCACCTCGAAGATCGCCTGCCTCGTGCTGCGGTTCGACAGCCCGAACGGGCCGGAGGAGGAAGGTTCGCTGGCCGGTCACGCCGCGGTCCGGGTGATCGGGGCAGCCACGACCCGCTCGCGCGGGGTGCGTTTTGGCGAGATCGACGCGATGGCCGAGACCGAGCGCGCGATCCGCACGGCCGTTCAGGCCGCGCAGAAGATGGCCAATACCCGCGTCGATCACGTGATCGCCTGTTTCGCTGGGGCTGAACCGCGCTCTTACGGGCTGGCGGGCGAAATCGAGGTCCAAGGCGATCAGGTCACCGAATGCGATGTGAGCCGCGTGCTGGCGGCGTGTGACATGCCGCCGATCGGAGCCGGGCGAGAGGTGCTTCATGCCCAGCCTGTCAACTTCGCGTTGGATCACCGCTCGGGGCTGGGCGATCCGCGTGGCCATGCCGGGCAGCGCCTCGCGGTCGACATGCATCTGTTGACGGTCGAGGAAACGGCAATCCAGAACCTGATCTATTGCATCCGGCGCTGCGATCTCGAACTCGCGGGCATCGCAAGCTCGGCCTATGTCTCGGGCATCTCCAGCCTCGTCGAGGACGAGCAGGAGCTGGGGTCGGCCTGCGTGGATATGGGCGGCGGCGCAACGGGCGTGTCGATCTTCATGAAGAAACACATGATCTATGCCGATGCGGTGCGGCTGGGTGGTGATCATGTCACCCGCGACATCGCGGCCGGGCTTCAGGTGCCGATGTCGGTGGCCGAGCGGATCAAGACCTTCCATGGCGGCGTTGTCGCCACGGGCATGGATGATCGCGAGATGATCGAGCTGGGTGGCAATTCCGGCGATTGGGAAAAGGACCGTCGCCAGATCAGCCGTGCCGAGCTGATCGGGATCATGCGCCCGCGCGTCGAGGAAATCCTCGAGGATGTACGCGCGATCCTCGACGGGGCCGGGTTCGAACACCTGCCCTCCAAGCAGATCGTGCTGACCGGCGGCGCAAGCCAGATCCCCGGTCTGGATGGTCTCGCGGCCCGAATCCTCGGGCAGAACGTGCGCCTCGGACGGCCGATGCGCGTGCAGGGTCCGCCGCAGGCCGCGACCGGTTCGGGGTTTTCCTCGGTGGTCGGGCTGGCGCTCTTCGCGGCCCATCCGCAAGACGAATGGTGGGATTTCGAAATGCCGCCCGAGACCATGGGCGGGCGCTCGCTGCGCCGGGCCATCCGCTGGTTCCGGGACAACTGGTGAAATGTTGAAAAAGTGAAATTCAGGCGATCTCAGGCATCTGTCATGCGACCTTAATGCGATCGCAGGGGCGGCAGGGGTGCCGCTCGGTCAACACCATATTCTGAGACTTGCGCGAAATACCGCTTGTCACGCAAAAGCGAACTCCAGATTTTGTGGTTTGGGGCGGTTTTTTGCGTGACGATGTGGCGATTCATCGCTAAAATCGGTCTAATTTCCATTCAATTCGGTCTGGGACAGGGCCGGGCAGCAACAACAGGCGGACAAACCACATGGCGTTGAATTTGATGATGTCAGAGCAGCAGGACCTCAAGCCCCGGATCACCGTGTTCGGCGTTGGCGGCGCGGGCGGCAACGCGGTCAACAACATGATCGAGAAGCAGCTTGAAGGGGTCGAGTTCGTCGTCGCGAATACCGATGCCCAGGCGCTCCAGCAGTCCAAATCGCAAGCCCGCGTTCAGATGGGTACGCAGGTTACCGAAGGCCTCGGCGCTGGTGCGCGCCCCTCTGTTGGTGCGGCCGCTGCCGAAGAGAGCATCGAGACCATCGTGGATCACCTCGCCGGCGCGCATATGTGCTTCATCACCGCTGGCATGGGCGGCGGCACCGGAACGGGTGCGGCTCCGATCATCGCGCAGGCCGCGCGTGAACTCGGCGTTCTGACCGTCGGCGTCGTCACCAAGCCCTTCCAGTTCGAAGGCGCCAAGCGGATGCGTCAGGCCGAAGAGGGGCTGGAGGCGCTGCAAAAAGTTGTCGACACGCTGATCATCATTCCGAACCAGAACCTGTTCCGTCTGGCGAATGAGAAGACCACCTTCACCGAAGCCTTCGCGATGGCCGACGACGTGCTCTATCAGGGCGTGAAGGGCGTGACCGACCTGATGGTCCGTCCGGGCCTCATCAACCTCGACTTCGCCGATGTCCGCGCCGTGATGGACGAGATGGGCAAGGCGATGATGGGCACGGGCGAGTCCAACGGCGAGGACCGTGCGGTTCAGGCGGCCGAGAAGGCGATCGCGAACCCGCTGCTCGACGAGATCTCGCTCAAAGGCGCGAAAGGCGTTCTCATCAACATCACCGGCGGCTACGACCTCACGCTGTTCGAGCTCGACGAGGCCGCAAACCGCATCCGCGAGGAAGTGGACCCGGACGCCAACATCATCGTCGGCTCGACGCTGGACCCCGACATGGACGGGGCGATGCGCGTGTCGGTCGTCGCGACCGGTATCGACGCGCTGGCCGTGACCACCGAGATCCCGGTGCCGCGCCGCTCGCTTGCCGAGCCGCTGAAGCCCGCCGAGCCGGTGCAGGAGCGCGCTCCCGAGCCCGCGCCGCAGCCCGTGCGCGAAGAACCCGTTGCGGTCGCCCCGGCGCCCCAGCCCGCGCCGCAACCGGCCCCCGGCCCGGCGCTGAGCATCAATGCGACCCAACCTGTCGCTCAGCCGGCTCCGCAGCCCACGACCGAACGCACCCTGTTCGACGCGCCGGCAGCCCGTGCCGCCGCCGAGGCGCCGCAAGCGCGCGCTCCGGAAGTGGCCGACGACCTGCCGCCCCCGGCCTATCGTGCGCAAAGCGAACCGGCGCCCGAGCTGCATGTGGAGGACGAAGCGGCCTATGTCGCCCCCCGTCCGCGCCAGCCCGGCACGCCTTCGCCCGAAGCCCTGCGTCGCCTTGAAGCCGCGGTGAACAAGGCTCCGGCGGCGCCGCAGCAGCGCCCGATGGCCGCGAGCCGTCCGGCCGCACCGGCGCCTCAGCCGCAGGCCGAGAAGCCGCGTTTCGGGATCAACTCGCTGATCAACCGGATGACCGGTCACGGCCATCCTGAAGCCCAACCCGCGCCGCAGCCGGCCCCGCGTCAGCAGGCCGCTCAGCCGCGTGCCGAGGCCTATGACGACGAGCAGAGCGACGATCAGGATCGCATCGAGATCCCCGCTTTCCTGCGTCGTCAGGCGAACTGAGCGAAAAAATCGCTTCACAAATCGCGAGGAAGGGTCGGATTTTTCCGGCCCTTTTTCTTTTGAAATCATGATCTTGCTGCACCCTGCGCAAGGTTTTGCCCGGACAGGGCTGCATTGTTTCACTCCGTTACAAAGAGTGAATTGTGATGCGGGGCGCGTCTGACTAACTGAGGCTGCGGCAACGGGAATTGAGATTCCGTTACCGCCAGAGATAAAAGTTGTGAGGTCAATCGTGCAGACGACGCTTGCCAAATCCGTGGCCTTTTCGGGCGTTGGGCTCCATTCGGGCGCCCCGGTCGAGATGCATGTGCATCCCGCCCCCGCTGGTCATGGCATCGTGTTCCGCCGTACTGACGTGACCGGCGTGAACCCGCGTGTCCCCGCGCTCTGGGACCGGGTACCGAACGCCACGCTCTGCACGCTCATCGAGAATGAAGATGGGGTCCAGGTCTCGACGATTGAACACCTGATGGCCGCGCTCGTGGGCGCAGGCATTCACAATGCGCTGATCGCGTTGAACGCCGGCGAAGTGCCGATCCTTGACGGATCTTCGGCGCCTTTCGTGGATGCGTTCTGCAAGGCGGGTCTGCGTCAGCTCGCGGGTGAGCTGCGCGCCATCCGCATCCTCAAGCCGGTCGAAGTGCGCAACGGCGAGGCTGTCGCCCGCCTTGAGCCTGCGGCAAGCCTCGAGATCGATTTCCAGATCGACTTCACCGATGCCGCGATTGGCCAGCAGAGCAAGCGCCTGAAAATGGCGAACGGCGCCTTCGTGCGCGAGCTGATGGACAGCCGTACCTTCTGCCGCCTCGCCGATGTCGATGCGATGCAGGAAAACGGTCTGGCCCTTGGCGGTACCTTCGAGAACGCGGTCGTCGTCGATGGCGACAAGGTTCTGAGCCCCGGTGGTCTGCGCCATGCCGACGAACCGGTGCGCCACAAGATGCTCGATGCGCTTGGGGATCTCGCGCTGGCGGGCGCGCCGATCCTGGGCCGTTATCGCGGTAATCGGGCGGGGCACGCGATGACCAACAACCTGCTGCGCGCGCTGTTTGAGCGCCCCGATGCCTGGTGCTGGGAGACCTGCTCTCCGGCGCAGGCCTACAGCCTTCCAGGTGCGGGCGTTTGCCGCGCCGAAGCCTTGGCAAGCGCCTGAGCTTGCATCCCCCGCTGAGGCGGGTACACAAGCTCTTGTTCGGTAGCGTCCCGTAGACGCCAAATCCGCCCGGAAAACCGTCAAACGCATTTTGCGCCCCGGATTTTTCTGTGCTAGGAAATCCCGAACAGCCCCGGAACACGGGGTGAGATTAGACGGGCCCGGGGCGTTCCCGGCAGCGAAAAAGGGATGGGGCAGGGCATGGCGCGCGGCAAATCGGCGGCAGCGAAACTCGGGGCTCTTGGTCTTGTGACGGCGCTGACCGCGTGCGGTCCCGATCCGAATGCCGCTCCGAATCTCGAGAATTTCACCGCTCAGCAGATCTATGAGCGTGGCGAATACGAGCTCGAAGTCGGCAATCCGCGTCGCCCCAATGATGCGCTGAAGTATTTTTCCGAGGTCGAGCGTCTCTATCCCTATTCGCAATGGGCCAAGCGCGCGCTGATCATGGAGGCCTATGCCCAGCACCGCGCCAAGAAATATGAAGAGGCCCGCGCCTCTGCGCAGCGCTTCCTCGACACCTACCCGGGCGATGAGGATGCGGCTTATGCGCAATATCTGCTGGCGCTCAGCTATTACGATCAGATCGACGAGGTCGGCCGCGACCAGGGCCTGACCTTCCAGGCGCTCCAGTCGCTGCGCGACGTGATCGAGAAATACCCGGATTCGGAATATGCCCAGTCGGCGATCCTGAAATTCGATCTCGCCTTCGACCATCTCGCGGGCAAGGAGATGGAGATCGGGCGCTACTATCTCAAGCGCGGCAACTACACCGCAGCGATCAACCGTTTCCGTGTCGTGGTCGAACAGTTCCAGACCACGTCGCACACTCCCGAGGCGCTCGAGCGTCTCGTCGAGGCCTATCTTGCGCTTGGCATCACCGACGAGGCGCAGACGGCTGGTGCGATCCTTGGCCACAACTTCCAGTCCTCGCCCTTCTACCAGGATGCCTACAACCTGCTCGAAAAGCGCGGTCTCAAGCCCGAAGCGAAGGGCAATGGCTGGCTTGCGAAGGTCTATCGGCAGGTGATCCGCGGCGAGTGGCTCTGACCGGGGCGGCGGCCTGACATGCTGCGATCGCTGGATATCCGCGACATTCTGATCATCGAGAGGCTGGAGCTGGATTTCGGCCCCGGCCTCAATGTGCTCACCGGCGAGACTGGCGCGGGCAAGTCGATCCTGCTCGACTGTCTGGGCTTCGTGCTGGGCTGGCGCGGGCGGGCCGAGCTGGTGCGCCTGGGCGCCGATCAGGGCGAGGTCACGGCGGTGTTCGAACTGCCCGGGAGCCATCCCGCACGCGCTGTCCTCGACGAGGCCGGCATTCCTGTCTCCGACGAGCTGATCTTGCGCCGGGTGAATGCGCGCGACGGACGCAAGACCGCCTGGATCAACGACCGCCGGGCAAGCGGCGACGTGCTGAGGCAGGTCTCCGCCTCGCTGGTCGAGCTGCATGGACAACAAGATGACGGGGGTCTTCTGAACGAACGGGGCCACCGGGCGCTGCTTGATCTTTTCGCAGGCCATGACGATCTGCTCGCGGCCAGCCGTTCGGCCTGGAAAGCCCGCGCTGCGGCGGCGCGCAAGCTCGAGGCGGCGCGCGTCGCGCTGGCGGCGGTGAAGGACGAAGAGGATTTCCTGCGCCATGCCGTCGGTGAACTCGACAAGCTCGATCCGAAACCCGGCGAGGAAGCCGAACTCGACAGCCAGCGCCGCCTGATGCAGGGCGCGGCAAAGATCCGCGAAGACGTGGCGCGGGCGTTCTCGGCTTTGGGGCCGGAGGGCGCCGAGGGTGCGATGCGCGATGCCGACCGCTGGCTGCAAGGGGCTGCGGACCGGGCCGAGGGGCGTCTGGATGCGCCGCTCGAGGCGCTCGAACGCGCGCTTCTGGAACTGGGCGAGGCGGCGCAGGGGGTGGAAGAGGCGCTCGAGGCGCTCGATTTCGATCCACATGCGCTCGAGGCCTGCGAGGAACGCCTCTTCGCGATCCGGGCGCTGGCGCGCAAACATGGCGTTCTGGCCGATGAGCTTGGGACATTCGCCGACGGGCTGCGCGAGAAACTCGCAGCGCTGGATGCGGGCGAAGAGGGAATCGGCGCGCTGGAAGCGGCGCTGAGCCAGGCCGGGGCCGAGTATGACAAGGCCGCTGCCGCGCTGTCCAAAGCGCGTTCGGAAGCCGCTGGCAAACTCGACGCCGCGATGGCGGGAGAACTCGCGCCGCTGAAGATGGAACGCGCCGTGTTTGAAACGCGGATCAGCGACGGCGAACCGGGCGCGGAGGGTTCCGATACCGTGCGCTTCACGGTCGCGACCAACCCCGGCGCCCCGGCGGGCCCCTTGAACAAGATCGCCTCGGGGGGCGAGTTGTCGCGCTTCCTTCTGGCGCTCAAGGTCGTGCTTGCACGCGGCGCCGACACGCTCACGCTGATCTTCGACGAGATCGACCGCGGCGTGGGCGGAGCCACCGCCGATGCGGTCGGACGCCGCCTCGCACGTCTGGCCGAGGGCGCTCAAGTGCTTGTCGTCACCCATTCCCCGCAGGTCGCCGCCCGCGGTGCCACCCATTTCCGCGTCGCGAAATCGGTCAGTGACGGGATGACGACCTCGGAAGTCCGCGCGCTTGCCGAGGCCGAGCGCACTGACGAGATCGCCCGCATGATCTCGGGCGCGGAAGTGACCGAAGCCGCCCGTGCTGCCGCGCAGGATCTGCTCAAGGGCTAAGGCGCATCCTTTCCTGCCTGCGCCCCCCGATCGGCATGATCACGCCAAGGGAAAACGCGCCCCTTCTTCTTGATGAAAGTATCTCGGGGGAGTCGCCGTCAGGCGACGGGGGCAGAGCCCCCTCTCTCACGCATGATTGTCGCCAATCAGTGACGGGCGGTCGATCCCTCCTTAGACGGCTTCCACCACGAATTGCGCCGCGACGATCTCCCAGCCGGCATCCGAGAGCCCCAGTGTCGCCGCCAGCGTGCAGCCGATCCGGCCCGCATCCGAACCATCGGCATTCACGATCCCGGTCAGCACGAAACGTTGCAGGATCACCGCCGCTTCCGGCCCCACCGGGCGAAGCTTCGTCTTGCCGGTCACGAGCCGTGCCCGCGAGAAGGCTCCGGCCAGCTCACCCGCCAGAAGCTCCGCGATGTCCTCGCGCCCGCTTGCCATCCCGCCGGTGAGAGAGAGGAAATCGGCGTCGGGCGCGAAGAAACCCGCCAGCATCTGCGCGTCGCGCGCGCCCCAGGCCTTGGCGAAGGCGCGCGGCAGTTCTTCGGGGGTGTCAAAGCTCATCCGTTCTGCTCCACCAGTTTGCCGGGGTTGAGAATGTTTTGCGGATCGAGCGCGCGCTTGATCTGGCCCATCACGTCCCAGCCCGCGCCATGCTCGTCGCGCATATAGCCCATCTTGCCCATGCCGATGCCATGCTCGCCAGTCACCGTGCCGCCCATCGCGAGCGCCCGCTCGGCCATCTTTGCCGCGACCGCTTTGGCGCGTTTGAACTCATCGCGGTCTTCGGGGTCGAGCAGCAGCACCGAATGGAAATTCCCGTCGCCGACATGGCCCACGACCGGGCCGATCAGGCCTGCGGCTTCGATGTCGTGCTTGGTCTCGGCCACGGCCTCGGCCAGCCGCGAGATTGGCACGCAGATATCGGTCACGAGCCCCATGCAGCCGGGCCGATGCGCGATCGAGGCGGGGTAGGCGCCGTGGCGCATCTTCCACAGGCGGTTGCGGTCCTCGGTGGTCGTGGCCCATTGGAAATCGGCCCCGCCCATCTCGGCCACGACCTCGCCGAAGCGTTCCGAAGCCTCGGCGACGCCGCTATCCGAGCCGTGAAACTCGATCATCAGATGGGGTTTCGCGGGGAAATTCGTGCCATTGGCCTCGTTGAAGATCTGCGCGGTCAAGTCGTCGACGAACTCGATCCGCGCCATCGGGATGCCCATCTGGATCGTCAGCTGCACCGTCTCGACCGCCGCTTCCAGTGTGTCGAAAGCGCAGACGGCCGACGAGATCGCCTCGGGCTGGCCATGCAGCTTCAGCGTCAGCTCGGTGATGATCCCGAGCGTCCCTTCCGAGCCCAGCATCAGCGCGGTCAGATCGTAACCGGCGGAGGATTTCTTCGCGCGGCTTCCGGTGCGGATGATCCGCCCGTCGGCCATCACGACCTCGAGCCCCGCCACGTTGTCGCGCATCGAACCATAGCGCACCGTCGTCGTGCCGCTCGCCCGGGTCGCCGCCATCCCGCCCAAGCTCGCATTCGCGCCCGGATCGACCGGGAAGAACAGCCCCGTCGCGCGCAGATCGGTATTGAGCGCCTCGCGCGTCACGCCTGGCTGCACGCGTACCTGCATATCCTCGGCGAGCACTTCCACGACCTTGTCCATCCGCATCATGTCGAGGCTGATCCCGCCCCGGATCGGCAGCGCGTGGCCCTCCAGCGAGGTGCCCGTGCCCCAGGCGGTTATCGGCACGTCATGGGTGGCGCAGATCTTCACGATCTCGCTGACCTCCTGCGTGCTCTCGGGATAGGCGACCGCATCGGGCGGGCTCGCGGGAAACCAGGTCTCGGACTGGCCATGCTGGTCGCGCTCGGCCTGGCTTGTGGCAAGTCGTTTGCCCAGAAGGGTTTCCAGCTCCGCCAATGCCTGCGCCAGTGCCATATCGCCTCTCCCTTTTTCAAGTCGCCCAAGCATTAGGCGCATCGCTTGCGAAGGGAAAGGGGCGCCAAAAAATGTCGGCGGTTTTTGTCTCGGATCAAGGATTTGTAACGTTGTCCTGCCTAGCTAGGGGCGCGCGATTTCGGCAGAGTTGCGCAAGGAACGGATCGCGAAGGAGACAGGGATGATTTTCGAAAGCCGGAAATGGGAGGAAATCGAGGTCGGCCAGACAGCCGAGTTCAAGCGGCTCTGCACCGCCGACGATTTCTACGTTTTTGCCGCCGCTTCGGGCAATCACAACCCGGTCCATCTCGAGGCGGAGGATGGCGATGGCGACGGGGTCAAGGAAGCCTATGCGCCTGGCATGTTCGTGGCCTCGCTGATCACCGCCGTTCTGGGCAACCTCCTGCCCGGTCCGGGCACGCTCTATCGTTCGCAGAGCTTGCGTTTTCATGACAGGGCGCTGGCCGGGGAAGAGCTTTGCGCCCGCGTTAAGGTGGTCGAGAAACTGGAAGGTGGCATTCTGCGGCTGGTGACCGAGGTGACGCGCGTCGGCGACGGCGCGGTGATCGTCGAGGGTGAGGCCGAAGTGGTCGCACCGAAGAAACACCTGAAATTCGATGCGCTTGAAGTGCCCGGCCTGATCTCGCAGCGCCACCGCCATTTCGAGAAGCTTCTGGAAAAGGCCGAGCCGCTGCCCGATCTGGTCACCGCCGTCGTCTGCCCCGAAGAGCCGGTGTCGCTCGACGGGGCGATCCTCGCCGCCGAGCACAAGATCATCGAGCCGCTGCTGATCGGCCATCCCGAGAAGATCATGGCTGTCGCGAAAGAGCTGGGCCGCGATGTGACCAAGTTCGAAATCCTGCCCGCCGAGACCGCCCGCGACGCCGCGCGCATGGCGGTGCAGCTGGTCAACGAGGGTCGCGCGGGTGCGGTGATGAAGGGGCACCTGCACACCGATGCACTGCTCAAACCGATGCTCGACAAGAATACCGGGCTGCGGGTGGGCAAGCGCTTCACCCATGTCTTCGTGATGGATGTGCCGGGCGTGGTGCATCCGCTGATCGTCACCGATGCCGCGATCAACATCGCGCCCGATCTCGAGACCAAGGTGCATATCGTGCAAAACGCGATCGACGTCGCGATCTCGATCGGGATCGAGGTGCCGAAAGTGGGCGTTCTGTCCGCCGTCGAGACCGTGACGCCCGCGATCCCGTCCTCGCTCGATGCAGCCCTCCTGTCGAAGATGGCCGAGCGCGGTCAGATCACCGGTGGCGATGTCGATGGGCCACTCGCGATGGATAACGCGGTCGATCTGGGGGCCGCGCGCACCAAGGGCATCCGCTCGGCCGTGGCGGGCCGCGCCGAGGTGCTGGTGGCACCCGGCATCGACTCGGCCAATATGCTGGCCAAGCAGCTCGCCTATATCTCCCATGCCGAAGGGGCGGGGCTGGTTCTGGGGGCGAAAGTGCCGGTGATCCTGAATTCGCGCTCCGATAGCGGCATGGCGCGGCTGGCCTCCTGCGCCGTGGCCTCGATCCATTACCACCGCACCGTGGGGAGCCGCCTGTGATGCGCGCGATCCTGACGCTGAATTCCGGCTCGTCCTCGCTCAAGCTGGGGCTGTTCTCGGAAGGGCTGGAGACGCTCGCGCTTGGCCATGTCGACCGGATCGGGCGGCGCGAAGCGGCGATGAAGCTCTCAGGGGCCGATGGTTCACCCCTGCCTTTGCCCGCCTCGGCGCCGGACGATTTCGCGACCAACGCGGCGGCGCTGCACACCGCGCTCGCGGCTTTCCAATCCGCCTTTCCGGGCCTCGAGGTGATCGCGGTCGGCCACCGGATCGTGCATGGCGGGATCGACCATGCCGCGCCCGAGCGCCTGTCCGAGCCGCTGATGAAGGAGCTCGCGAAGCTCGCCCCCTTCGCACCGCTGCATCAGCCGCATAACCTTGCCGGCGTGCGCGCGGCCGTCGATACTTTCCCCGGCACCCCGCAGGTCGCCTGCTACGACACGGCCTTCCATCGCGGCCACCCCTTCGTGAGCGACACTTTCGCCCTGCCGCGCCGCTATTACGAGAAAGGCGTGCGCCGCTACGGCTTTCACGGGTTGAGTTATGATTTCATCAATGGCGAACTGACCCGCACCGAGCCCGAGCTGCACAAGGGCCGGGTGATCGTGGCGCATCTGGGCTCGGGCGCGTCGATGTGCGCGATCGAGAATGGCCAATCCGTGACCTCGACGATGGGGTTTTCCGCGCTGGAAGGCCTGCCGATGGGCACCCGCCCGGGCGAGCTGGACCCCGGTATCCTCCTTTACATGATGGATCAGGAGGGGATGAGCGCGTCGGAAATCTCCTCGCTCCTCTACAAGGAATCCGGCCTTCTGGGCATGTCGGGCATCTCCAATGACATGCGCACGCTGGAGGGTTCCGACGACCCGCGTGCAAAAGAGGCGATCGACTATTTCTGTTTCCGCATCAAGCGCCAGATCGGCGCGATGGCGGCGGCGATGGGGGGGCTCGACGGAATCGTCTTCACCGGCGGGATCGGTGAAAACTCGGCCCGGGTGCGCGCTCAGGCCTGCGATGGGCTGGGCTTTCTCGGGGTCGGGGTCGACGCGGCCGCCAATGCCGAAAACGCCCGCGAAATCGGCGCGGGCGAAGTCCGCGTTCTGGTGATCCCAACCAACGAGGAAATCGTGATCGCGCGGGCGGCGAAGGGGGTTCTCGATCTCTGAGCGCAGGCGCTGGCGGCAGCTTTGGGACGCTCCGCGGGGGATATTTGGAGCAGTTGGAAAGGAAGACCCTTCCCATTCCAACTGCTCCAAATATCCCCGCCGGAGGCATCCTTCGACTGCCGGATGCGGGCCGCATCAGATCGGCGCGCAGGCTCTTTCCAACCAAGCCTTCGCCGCATCACTCACCAGAGGCGCGATGCGGGTCTGAACCTCGGCGTGATAGGCGTTGAGCCAATCTCGCTCGTCAGGGCCCAGAAGCGTCTCGTCGATCAGGCGGCGGTCGATCGGCACCCAGGTGAGCGTCGCGAAGGAGAGCTGGTCGCGATTGTCGCCCTTGGGCGCGGCCTCTTCGGTGAGGATCAGGTTCTCGATCCGGATGCCGAATTGACCTTCGCGGTAATAGCCCGGCTCGTTCGACAGGATCATGCCGGGCTCGAGCGGCAGATCGGAGACGCGCGAGATCCGGGCGGGGCCTTCATGGACGCAAAGGGCCGCGCCCACGCCATGGCCCGTGCCGTGATCGTAGTCCAAGCCCTCGGCCCAGAGCGGCGCGCGGGCAAGCGCGTCGAGATGGGCGCCCGCGACCCCGCGCGGGAAGCGCGAGCGCGAAAGCGCGATCATGCCCTGCAGCACGCGGGTGAAGGGGCGTTTCGCATCGTCAGGCACCGCGCCCACGGCGACGGTACGGGTGATGTCGGTGGTGCCGTCGACATATTGCCCGCCGGAATCCACCAGCAGCAGCTCGCCCGGTTTCACGGGCCGGTTGGTGGCCTCGTTCACCCTGTAATGGACGATCGCGCCATTGCCGCCCGCGCCGCAGATCGTATCGAAGGAGATGTCGAGCAGCGAATTGGTGTCGCGCCGGAAACCTTCGAGCGCCGTGACCACGTCAATCTCGGTCAGCTGGCCCTTGGGGGCCTCGGCGTCGAGCCAGCACAGGAACTCGACCATCGCGGAGGCATCGCGCAGATGGGCGGCCTCCATGCCCCCAACCTCGGACGGGTTCTTGCGCGCTTTCGGCAGGATGCAGGGATCGCGCGCCTCAACGATCTTCGTGCCGTGATCGGCCAGCAGCAGCGAGACGGCGAGCGGGGCGCTGTCGGGATCGACCAGCACCGGGCCTTCGATGGCCTCCAGCGCGGCAGTGAGGCTGTCGGTCGGCAGGATCGAGACCTCGGGGCCGAGATGGGCGCACAGGGTCTCGTCGAATTTGGCCGCATCGGCGAAGAGCTTGACCGTGGCATCCTCGAAGAGCACCGCGAAGGACTGCACCACCGGGTTGCGGGGGATATCGGCGCCGCGAATGTTCAAAAGCCAGCAGATTGAATCCGGCAAGGTGAGCACGGCGGCGGCGGCGTTCCGGGCGCGCAGGCCCTTGGCCAGACGCGCGCGTTTCGCCTCGGCCGTCTCGCCCGCGAATTCCGGCGGGTGGATGCGGGCAGGGGCGGCGGGCGGGGCAGGGCGGTCCTCCCAGACCCGGTCGACGAGGTTCGCGCTTTCCACCAGCGCGATGCCCGAGCCCTCCAGACCCTCGCGGATCCGCGCGATCTCGGATTTCGTGTGCAGCCACGGATCGAAGCCGATCTTGGCACCCGAGACCGCGTGTTCACGCAGCCAGTCGGCGGGTTTGACCTCGGGCCAGTTGACCGGAGTGAAGTGATCGAGCGCGACCTCGGCGCGCACCTGCACCCGATAGCGACCATCGACGAAGACGCCCGCGATCTCGGGCAGGGCGATGCAGAAGCCCGCAGAGCCGGTGAAGCCCGTCAGCCAGCCCAGACGCGCGTCGCACTCGGCGACATATTCGCCCTGATGGGCATCGGCACGCGGGATGATGAACCCGTCGAGCCCTGCGGCAGACATGGCTTCGCGCAGGGCCGCCAGACGGGGCGGGCCCAGTTCGGGGCGCGATTGCACCGAGAAATCCTGAAACATCAGATCGCCTTCTTGATCCCGAGGAAACGCGCCTTCGCGCGCGGGTCGCTGTCGAACAGCGATGCCAGCTGTTCGGTCATCGCGCCTGCCAGCTGCTCGACATCGGTGATCGTCACCGCGTGCTGGTAATAGCGCGTCACGTCATGGCCGATGCCGATCGCGATCAGCTCCACCGCGCGGCGTTTCTCGACCATGGCGATCACGTCGCGCAGGTGTTTTTCGAGGAAGATCGCGGGGTTGACCGAGAGCGTGGAATCGTCGACCGGCGCGCCATCCGAGATCACCATGAGGATCTTGCGCGCCTCGGGACGCATCAGCATACGCTTATGCGCCCATTCCAGCGCCTCGCCGTCGATGTTTTCCTTCAGCAGGCCTTCCTTCATCATCAGGCCCAGATTGGCCCGCGTCCGGCGCATGGGCGCATCGGCGCGCTTGTAGATGATGTGGCGCAGGTCGTTCAGGCGACCCGGGCTTTGCGGGCGGCCATCCGAGAGCCATTTCTCGCGCGATTGCCCGCCTTTCCAGGCCCGCGTGGTGAAGCCGAGGATTTCGACCTTCACGTCGCAACGCTCCAGTGTGCGGGCCAGAACGTCGGCGCAGATCGCCGCGATCGAGATCGGGCGGCCGCGCATCGAGCCGGAATTGTCCAGAAGCAGCGTGACCACGGTGTCGCGGAACTCGGTGTCCTTCTCGACCTTGAAGCTCAGCGGCGTGGTCGGGTTCGCGACAACGCGTGCAAGGCGGCCCGCATCGAGCATCCCTTCCTCGCGGTCGAATTCCCAAGACCGGTTCTGCTGCGCCTGCAGGCGGCGTTGCAGCTTGTTGGCCAGACGCGACACCGCGCCCTTGAGTGGCTCCAACTGCTGGTCGAGATAGAGGCGCAGCCGTTCGAGTTCCGCCGGTTCGGCCAGATCCTCGGCGGCGATCTCCTCGTCGAACTCGGTCGTGTAGACGGTGTAATTCGGGTCGGCAGCGGAATGGGGCGGGGGCGGCGGCGGCTCCAGCGGCGCATCGGCCTGGGGCATGTCTACCTCTTCGCCCATCTCCTGATCGGCGAGATCGTCCGAGCTGACGGTGGTCTGGCTCTGGTCCTGCTGGGTTTCCTGGCTGGATTCCGGGGAGGCCTCGGCGTCGTCCTGCTCTTGCTCGTCGCGGGCCTGCTCTTCGCCCTGTTCCTCGTCCTGGCTGGACTGATCCTCGTCCTCGCTCTCGTCGCCCATTTCTTCGTCTGGGTCGTCGCCGAGCTGGTCGGCATAGCCGAGATCGGCAATCACCTTGCGCGCCAGCCGTGCGAACGCGGCCTGATCGCTCAGCACGTGATTGACGTTCTCCAGATCCTCGCCCGCAGATTGTTCGATGAAAGGCCGCCACAGGTCGAGCACGTTATCGGCACCCGGCGGCAGTTTGCGGCCCGTGGCCAGTTCGCGCACGAAATAGCCCGCGGCCACCGCGAGCGGGGCCTCTTCGGGGGCGCGGATCTGGGCATAGCCCTTGCGCTCGGCCTCATGGGCAATCTTGGCGTCGATATTGCTCAGCGTGCCGGGCATCTCTCGCGCGCCAAGCGCCTCGCAGCGCGCGGTCTCCATCGCCTCGTAGATCGCCGCGGCCAGATCGCCCGAGGGCGCGTAGCGGCTGTCGATCGCGGCGTCGTGGTGGCGACGGCGCATTGCCAGCGCATCGCCCGTACCGCGCGCCAGCAGCACCTCCTCGCGGGTCATCCGCCGCGAGACTTGCGGCAGGCGCATCGTGTCTGCGGTCATGCCCGAAGGGTCGACCGAGTAACTCACCGTCATGTCGGGCGCGTCCGCGAGCGTTTTCGTCGCTTCGGCCAGTGCCTTCTTGAACGGATCGGCGGGGTTATCGGAGGGCTTGCTCATGGCAAAGGTAAAGCACCGCGCGCGCGCGCCCGCAAGAGCCGATCCGCGCCGCGGGCGGTTCCCGCCCGTTCCGCGCCAGAGCCGTTCACCGGCGCACATATTGAGCCATTGGAACCGGGTAAGGGAGCTTTACCTTTAGTCTCAAAGGCTCGCCGCCCTCCCGATGCGGGCCAGTGGAAAGGAGACGGATATGGCTGAGACGCTGAAAATCGGAGTGATCGTGGGCACGACCCGCGAAGGCCGCTTTGCCGACAAGGCGCTGGAATGGTTCGAGAAGAAAATCGCGGCGCGCGAAGATATGAGCTATGAGGTGCTCGACCTGCGCGAGGCCGCGCTGCCCTTCTTCGACGAGGTTGCGCCCCCGGCGGCCAAGCCCGTGACCGATCCCAAGGCGCAGGCCTGGGGCGAGCGGCTCAAGCATTTCGATGGGTTCATCGTGCTGACGGCCGAATACAACCACTCAATCCCGGCTTCGATCAAGAACGCGTTCGATTATGCGTTCGAGGGCTGGCAGCGCAAACCGTTGGGCACCGTTGGCTATGGCGGTGTCGGCGCGGCGCGCGCGGTCGAGCATCTGCGCCTCGTGGCGATCAATTTCGGCATGGTGCCGGTCGCGGGCGCGGTAAGCATTGGCGGGGCGGATTTCGTGAAAGCCTCGCAAGGCACGCCGATCTCGGAGCTGGGCGATCACCTCGAGGGGCCTGCCAAGGCACTGCTCGACGATATGGCCTTCTGGGGTTGGGCTGCGAAAAACGCGAAGGATGAGGCCGAGGCGCGAAAGGCCGCGTGAGGCTTTTCTGCGTTTGGGAATTCGGAATGCCCGGTCAAGCGCCCGGGCATTTCCTTTGGGACGCGGGACGATACGCTCCGGTCCGCCCCCGATCCGCTCTGCCCTTTGGCGAGTCGGAATCCGCGTCTACTGGAACAGCCCCGTGCAGATCATCGGCATCCAGTCCGCGTGAAGCGTGCTGAGCGGGAACGCACGGCGGTCCTGCATACCCTCGGCACGCTGGGTGCCCTTCTCCATCACGTAGCCGCCACTGAGCAGGTTCACGTCGCAACTGCCCGTGTCCTGCGGATCAATCCGGTCATAATAGTGGTAGGTGTAGCCCGAGACGACGAAGCCACCGTGGCGCCAGGCGATCGCGTAATCGCTTTCCCAGGGCGTCCGGCCAATGCCGATCTGCTCGGAATGGAGCTTGAACGACGTATCGGAGGCCGGGTGCAAGGAAGGGGTCTGCCCGCCCATCTGCCCAGAAAAGACAACCCGCTCGACGCGTAGCGTTTCCTTCAGCCCAAAGACCGGATCGCCGAGATAGATCACCAGATCGGCCGCATCGGCGCCGCTTTGCTCCAGCATCGCGGCGTCCGGCACGTCGTCGCCATTCCAGTCGCCCGTGATCGCGGCGAAGATCTCGCCATCCTTTGGCGCCTCCTGCGCGACTGCCGCAAGAGGCAATAAGGCGATCAGGATAGCGAGCCGGATCACTTCGCGACGTTCGCCGCGCTTTCGGGCAGTTCCTCGTCGAACAGGCGCTGATAGAACTCGGCCACCGTCTGGCGCTCGAGCTCATCGCATTTGTTCAGGAAGGTCAGCCGGAAGGCGTAGCCGACATTGTTGAAGATCCGTGCGTTCTGCGCCCAGGCGATCACCGTGCGCGGCGACATCACCGTCGACAGATCGCCGTTCATGAAAGCGGTCCGGGTGAGATCGGCCACATGCACCATCTGGCTGATCGTCTTGCGTCCGGCTTCGGTGTTGTAGGCGGGGTTCTTCGACAGGACGATCGCGGCTTCGGCGTCGTGGCTGAGATAGTTCAGCGTCGCCACCAGCGACCAGCGGTCCATCTGGCCCTGGTTGATCTGCTGAGTGCCGTGATAGAGGCCCGTCGTGTCGCCCAGACCCACCGTGTTCGAGGTGGCGAAGAGGCGGAAATAGGGGTTCGGCGTGATCACTTCGTTCTGATCGAGCAGCGTCAGCTTGCCGTCGGCTTCCAACACGCGCTGGATCACGAACATCACGTCGGCGCGGCCGGCATCGTATTCGTCGAACACGATCGCGGTCGGGTTGCGCAGCGCCCAAGGCAGGATGCCTTCGTGGAAAACGGTGACCTGCTTGCCGTCCACCAGCTTGATCGCGTCCTTGCCGATCAGGTCGATCCGGCTCACATGGCTGTCGAGATTGACGCGCACGCAGGGCCAGTTCAGCCGGGCAGCGACCTGCTCGATATGGGTCGATTTCCCGGTGCCGTGATAGCCCTGGATCATGACGCGGCGGTTATAGGCAAAGCCCGCGAGGATCGCCATCGTGGTATCGGGGTCGAATTTGTAGGTCGGGTCGAGCTCGGGCACGCGGTCGGTGCGATCGGCAAACCCCTTCACCTTCATATCGGACTCGATTCCGAAGACTTCACGGACATCGATATCTTCGGTGGGCTTGGCATTCTGATCGAGCATCGCGGGCGTCCTTTCCTTGTTGGCTGCGATTTGTGAACCATCGCGCGGGGGCGTGCAAGGGCCGCGATTGTCACGGGCACAGCGATCTCGGCCCGTTCCCGCTCGCGCACCCCCGTTTCGGTTGACCCGAAACCGCCATCAGCTAGAAAGGCGCCAAGCCAGATGAGGTGCATTCGATGCAGCAATACGAATACAAGGTCGTTCCCGCCCCCGCACGCGGCGAGAAGGAACGCGGGCTCAAGACCGGGGCAGATCGGTTCGCCCATACGCTCTCGGCCGTGATGAACGAGATGGCCGCGAAGGGCTGGGACTATCTGCGTGCCGAGACGCTTCCGGCCGAGGAGCGCGCAGGGCTGACCGGCAAGACGACGGTCTATCACAACCTGCTCGTATTCCGCCGCGCTGTGAGCCTTGATCCTGCGCAAGGGCTTGGTGCCCATGCCGTCCATGAGCCCGCCGCGAATGCCGAGGCAGCGCCAGCAAGCGCCGCCGCCCCCAACGAGCCCGCACGCCGCGCCCTCTCGGCCGAGGCGCCCGAAGGCCGCACACCCAGCCTGCGCGCCAGCCGCTCGGACGAAGACGAGGACGCTTGAGCCCCGCCCAAAGCGTGATGGCGTTTGCCAGCCTGTGACTGCGCGCAAGCGGTGCCGGCTAACGGTCCTCGGGATAGACAAGCCTGAGTCGGCTTGCGTTCTTCTGTGCCGTGGCTGCATGACACGTCGCAGCGGGCGCGCTTGCGGGCTGGCGCGATTTGCTCGGGATCAAGCGACATTCGGCACCTGCGGATCTCCTCCAGGATCAGCGTTTTTCCGTCGCAGATCGGGTTCGGGCCCTTTCATGATCCGTCATTTCGATTAGACTGCGTGACCCGACTCGGAGGCAGACGGAAAACCACCGCACCGGACGGGCACGCGGGCAGGACGAATGAGGCAAGCATGAGCAAGAGCGATCCCTTCGGTTTCAACATCTCGGCCGCCGCCGACAAGAAGCGCCGCTCGCGCGGCAAGCGCGGCATGTCGGGCGCTTTCGAGACCTCGACGCGCATCTGCGACAAGGAGGGCTGCACCGAGCCGGGCAAGTATCGCGCGCCCAAGAGCCCGAAGGTGCTCGATGATTACTACTGGTTCTGCAAGGACCACGTGCGCGAATACAATCTCAACTGGAACTACTTCCAAGGCCAGTCCGAGGAAGAATTCCAGGCCTTCCTCGACAACGCGACCGTCTGGGAACGTCCGACCAAACCCTTCGGCAAGGCCAAGGAGGAGAAGGGCTGGGCGCGTCACGGTATCTCCGATCCGCATGAGATCCTCGGCGACAATGCCACGAAGAACCCCGGGCGTTCGCTCGGGCGCAAGCTGCCGCCGACCGAACGCCGCGCCCTCGACATTCTCGATGCCAAGGACACGATGTCGAAGGCCGAGATCCGCAAATGCTACAAGGCGCTGATCAAGGTGTTGCACCCGGACATGAATGGCGGCGATCGCTCGCAGGAAGAGATGCTGCAAGAGGTCGTCTGGGCCTGGGATCAGCTCAAGGAAAGCCGCAACTTCAAGTGATCTTCGGTCCGGCTCCGTCGAGGGGGCGCTGCCCCCGCTCGCGTGCCGCGAGCCCCCCCGAGATATTTTTTTCAAGAAGAAGCGGAAATGGACCTTCTTCTTGATGAAAATATCTCGGGGTGAATTCGGCGAAGCCGAAGAGGGGCAGCGCCCCTTGTCAATGTGCGGGTTTCTGCTTTCCGGTCAACGCGCGATAAATCGGCTGGATCACGCGGGTGACGATGGGGATAAGCACCAAGCCGTAGGCGAGGCCGAAGATCCCGTCGAAAAACGCGGTTACCGCCCAGGCGACGAAGCTCTGCGCTGTCTCCACCGCATGGGCGGCAGCTTCGGCCTGATGGTGGATCCAGTCATAGGGGGCGTGCCAGCCGAGTTCTGCGATCCCGTGCAGCACGATATTGCCGCCGACCCAGATCATCGCCGCCGTGCCCACGATCATCAGCGCCTTCATCAGCCAGGGCATGAATTTCACCATGCCGCGGCCAAAGGCCCGGGTCGCACCGAATCTGGCGTTCGCGGCCAGCCATAGCCCTGCATCGTCGGCTTTCACGATCACCGCGACCGATCCATAGACCAGCACCGTCACACCGATCCCGATGATTGCCAGCGCGATCGCCTCCATCCAGATCGGCTGGCCCTCGGGCAGCGCCGCAAGGCCGATCGTCATGATCTCGGCCGAGAGGATGAAATCGGTCTTCACCGCTGATTTCACGCGTTTTTCTTCGAGGTGATCGGCAGTCTCTGCCGCGACATGGCCTTCGGCATCGGGTTCATGCGGCTTGAACAGGTGGTAGACCTTTTCGGCGCCCTCAAAACACAGATACGAGCCGCCGAGCATCAGCAAGGGCGTGATCAGCCAGGGGGCGAAGGCCGAGAGCAAAAGCGCCGCGGGCAACAGGAAGACCAGCTTGTTCTTGATCGAGCCGAGCGCGATCTTGCCCACGATCGGCAATTCGCGGGCGGGCTTGAAGCCGTGGACGTATTTCGGGGTGACGGCGGCGTCGTCGATCAACGCGCCTGCGGCCTTCGAACCTGCCTTGGCCGCCTGACCTGCTGCATCGTCGATCGAGGTTGCCGCGATCTTGGCGATCCCCGCCACGTCATCGAGCAATGCCAGCAAACCACTCATCGCAAACCCTTTCCTCGTCACCTTTTCGCGACCCTAGGGCGCGGGAGGATAAGCGGCAAGCCTGAAGCAAGGTTCCGCCCTGACGACGTCGTCGCATGAAAAAGGGCGCCCGAAGGCGCCCCGATCCGGAAGGTGGGAAGGCTCAGAGGCCCAGTTTCTTCGCCACGATCTCGTTGACCGCCTTGGGGTTGGCCTTGCCGCCCGAAGCCTTGATCACCTGACCGACGAACCAGCCCGCGAGTTTCGGGTTGGCCTTGGCCTTCTCGACCTGATCGGGGTTCGCGGCGATCACCTCGTCCACCGCCGCCTCGATCGCGCCGGTATCGGTGACCTGGATCATGCCGCGCTCTTCCACGATCTTTTCCGGGTCGCCGCCCTCGGTATAGACGATCTCGAACAGGTCCTTCGCGATCTTGCCCGAGATCTTGTCGGATTTGATCAGCTTGATGATCGCGCCGAGCTGGGCGGGGTTCACGGGGCTGTCGGTGATCGCGCGGTCGTCTTTTTTCAGGCGGCCGAAGAGCTCATTGATGACCCAGTTCGCGGCGAGCTTGCCGTCACCGGCCTCGGCCACCACGGCCTCGAAGTAATCCGCGTTCTCGACCTCTGCGGTCAGCACCGAGGCGTCGTATTCCGACAGTCCAAGTGCCGTCACGAAGCGCGCCTTCTTCTCGTCGGGCAGCTCGGGCATGGTGGTGGCGATGTCGTCCACCCAGGCCTGCTCGATTTCCAGCGGCAGCAGGTCGGGGCAGGGGAAGTAGCGGTAATCATGCGCCTCTTCCTTCGAGCGCATCGAACGCGTCTCGCCCTTGTCCGGATCGTAGAGGCGGGTTTCCTGCACGACTTCGCCGCCGTCTTCGACGATGGCGATCTGGCGACGGGCCTCGTATTCGATGGCCTGTTGGATGAAGCGCATCGAGTTCATGTTCTTGATCTCGCAGCGCGTTCCGAGATGCGAGAAATCCTGCGTCTCCTGATATTTCTCGTAAGCGCCGGGCTTGCAGATCGACACGTTCACATCCGCGCGCAGGTTGCCGTTTTGCATGTTGCCGTCGCAGGTGCCGAGATAGCGCAGGATCTGGCGCAGCTTGCCGACATAGGCGGCCGCCTCTTCGGGGCCACGGATGTCGGGGCGCGAGACGATCTCCATCAGCGCGACGCCGGTGCGGTTGAGGTCCACGAAGGACATGTGCGGATCCATGTCGTGGATCGACTTGCCCGCATCCTGTTCGAGGTGGATGCGTTCGATCCGGACCTTGCGCGCAACGCCCGGGCCCATATCCACGATGATCTCACCTTCGCCCACGATCGGGTGGTAGAGCTGCGAAATCTGGTAGCCCTGCGGCAGGTCCGGGTAGAAATAGTTCTTCCGGTCGAAAGCGGAGGTCAGGTTGATCTCGGCCTTCAGGCCCAGCCCGGTGCGCACGGCTTGCGCCACGCAGAATTCGTTGATCACCGGCAGCATGCCGGGCATCGCCGCATCGACGAAGGCCACGTTCGAGTTCGGCTCGGCGCCGAACGTGGTCGAGGCGCCCGAGAAGAGCTTGGCCTTGGAGGCGACCTGCGCGTGCACCTCGAGCCCGATCACCAGTTCCCAATCCGACTTGGCGCCGGCGATCACCTTGGGTTCGGGGGCTTTGAATTCGAGATGGTCGAGCATGTCCGCATCCTGTCTGATAGGCTTGATCCGCCTTCTAGGACAGGGGCGGGGCGGGGGCAAGAGGGCGCTCCCACCCGCGACCGGGGCTTAGCTCACCTCGACGCCGCGCGCGCTCAATTCGGCGCTCAGGCGCTCGGCCGACGGGATCGCCTCGGGGGGCAGGTAGGCGTGCCGTCCGTCCGAGAGGAAAAGCAGGCATTCCATTCCGCCAAAGCGGCGTTTGCGGATCTGGGCCGCAGCGATCTGAGCGAGCGGGAAACTCCCGAGCTGGCGACCGTTGCGAAACACCTCCATCCGGGCCTGCGTGATCCGCAGAGCCCCGGAGCGATTGCGTGCAAGCCGCCAGAGCGTGAGCAGCAGAAATGTCCAGATAAGCGCATGAATCCAGTTTTGGGCGCCAATCTGCGCCGCGAAATACAGCAGGCCCATGCCAAGACCGAGCGCGAGATAACCTCCTGCCCGGCGAGCCTGTTTGCGATATTCAAAAGGGATGTCGTCCATGATCGGTCTTTGTCGTTTGCTATGGACTTGGTTTTGCCCCCAGAACTCGGCGAGGCTTTAACGCGGCTGGGTCAAAATCGGGGCGAAAACGGGCGCTGTTTACGCTCGCGTAACAACAGGCCGAAATCGGCGCGATTGTCGGGGCTTGAGGTCGGAAAGGGCGCGCACCCTGCGCGCACGCCCCTGCCGGAAGAATCATGTTCAGGCGAGAAGCCGCGCCGTCATCTCCGAGAGATCGCGGCTTAGCCCTTGCGTCGCGCTGATGCGTTCGAGCGCATTGCGCACTATCGCCTGGCGCTCGGCGTCGTAGCGCTTCCAGGTCTCGAAGGCGGTGGACATGCGCGCGGCAACCTGCGGGTTGACCGGATCGAGCCGGATCAGCCAGTCAGCGTAGAAGCGGTAGCCCGCCCCGTCCTTGCCATGAAAACCGGCGTGGTTGCCCGAAAGCCCCGCCATGAGCGCACGGAACCGGTTCGGCGTCTTCCAGGTGAACAGCGGATCCTCGGTCAGCTCCTCGGCTCGCTCGACGGCGATCTCGGGCGGGCAGGCAGCGAGCTGGGTCATGAACCATTTGTCCATCACCAGCCGGTCGCCTTTCCAACGTTCGCGGAAGGCTGCAAGCGCGTCCTCATCGGCACCAGCCTGTACCAGCAGGCTGAGCGCACCGAGGCTCTCGGTCATGTTGGTCGCGCTTTCGAATAGCGCCTGCGCCCGCTGGCCGCCGTCAATGCGGTTCAGCAGTCCGGCAGCGGCGAGGCGCAGTGCGCGCTGCCCTGCAGGTCCGGGATCGGGGCTGTAGGGGCCGGGCACCGCCATCGCGTCGTAAATCTCGGCAAGCGCAGCCTCGTGGTTTCGCGCAAGGTCTGTCGCGAGTGCCTCGCGCGCGGCATGGATCGCATCGGGATCAGGGGTGAGGCCGCGGTCGTGCAGCGACTGCGCTATGCCATCCTCGGAAGGAAGCCGCAGGCAGAGTGCACGAAACGCGGGTTCGGCGCTTTCATCCGTGATCAACTTGCCAAGCGCGACCGCGTAATCGGGCTGCGCGGCCTTGCCTTGCGCCATCGCCACCAACGCCTCTTGCGCCAATTGCCGTCCCGCCTCCCACCGGTTGAAGGGATCGGTGTCTTCGGCGAGGAGGAAGGCCAGCTCGCCGGGCGCGATATTGCGCTCGAGACTGACCGGGGCCGAAAATCCGCGCAGGATAGAGGCGACGGGCCTTTGCGGCAGATCCTCGAAGGTGAACTCCTGCTTGGCCTCGGTCATCTCCAGCACCCGCGACGGCGCGCGTTCGTCGCCATCGGGGCAGAGCAGCCCCACGGTGATCGGAATATGGCGCGGTCTTTTCTGCGGCTGACCGGGAGTGGGCTTGGTCTCCTGCTCGAAGCGCAGCGTGAAGACCCCGTCCTTGTAATGCTCGCTAACGCGAAGCACCGGCGTCCCCGCATCGGTGTACCAGCGTTTGAACTGGCTCAGGTCGCGGCCCGAGCTGTCCTCGAACACCTTCAGCCAATCCTCGATCGTGCAGGCCTGCCCGTCATGGCGCTCGAAATAAAGGTCGAGCGCCTGACGGTAGCCGGTTTCACCCACCAGCGTGCGCAACATCCCCACGATTTCCGCGCCCTTCTCATAGACGGTCGCGGTATAGAAATTGTTGATCTCTTTATAGTGGTCGGGGCGCGGCGGGTGCGCGAGCGGGCCGCGATCCTCGCGAAACTGGCGTGCGCGCAGCATGATCACGTCATCGATGCGCTTGACCGGGCCGAGCCGCGTGTCGCGGGTGAAGCATTGATCGCGATAGACGGTCAGCCCTTCCTTCAGGCACAGCTGGAACCAGTCGCGGCAGGTGATGCGGTTTCCCGTCCAATTGTGGAAATACTCATGCGCGATGATGCCCTCGATGCGTTCGTAATCGGCATCGGTCGCGGTCTCGGGCGAGGCGAGAACCCATTTGGAGTTGAAAATGTTCAACCCCTTGTTCTCCATCGCGCCCATATTGAAGTCGTCGACCGCGACAATGTTGAAGATATCGAGGTCGTATTCGCGCCCGTAGACCTCTTCATCCCATTGCATCGAGCGTTTCAGCGCCTCGAGCGCAAATTCGCAGCGGTCTTCGTCGCCCTTGCGCACCCAGATGTTGAGCGCAACCTCTCGGCCCGACATCGTGGTGAAGGTGCCCGAATGCGCGATAAGGTCACCGGCGACGAGGGCGAAGAGATAGGCAGGTTTGGGCCAGGGGTCGATCCATTCGGCATAGCCGTTCTCCTGCGCGACCAGATCGCCATTCGACAGCAGCACCGGTGCGTCGCCCGTGATCGTGACATGGAATTTTGCCATCACGTCGGGGCGGTCAGGATAATAGGTGATCTTGCGGAAGCCCTCGGCCTCGCATTGCGTGCAATACATGCCGTTGGACATGTAAAGCCCTTCGAGCGCGGTATTCGTCTCGGGCGCGATGCGCACCACTGTCTCTAGGGTGAAGGGCTGTTCGGGCAGCGAGGCTGCGAAGATCGTCAGACCCGTCGCGCTGGTCTTGTATTCGTCCCGCAGCAATCTGCGCCCGTCGAGGGAGATAGACACCAGATCGAGCTCTTCGCCGTCGAGATGCAAGGTGGCGGCGGGCAGTTTCGGGCTGAAGGCCATCCGTGCGCGAACTTCGGTCTGTTTCGGATCGAGCCGGAAATCGAGCCGCACGGTTTCAAGCTCGAACGGATAGGGGCGATACTCGTCAAGGCGCTTGGTGACAGAGTCCAGCGCGGTCACATCGGCTGTCATTCTTGAATGGGTCTCCTGTGTGGTTTTCGGCGAAGTAGCTGTGTCGGCGATTGCAGAAAGCAAACCTTTTGTGGGGTACATCAAAATCTAGCTTCAAAAGCGAAAGAAAAAGAAAGCATTAGCAAGGAGCGTCAGGATGCCGCGCTCCTCATGCAACGGGAAAGTCGCGCGGATCATGCAACTTTCGGCCTCTCGCGCGCGTTACTGACACAATGCATCCCTTCCACGCGCTCCGGAAGGAGGGCGCAAATGTAACATGAAAGGAGGCCCTATGTCCGCCCCCGACACCAATCTCGACCGCCAGAAACGCCGCCATGCGCCGGCCCTCATCGGCATGGCCGTGATGGCCTTGCTCGGCGTTGCGCTTGTCTTCGCCTGGATCGCAGCGGCGAGCCGTGACGCCCAGACCGCCAGTGAGACGCCCCCTGCCGAGACCCCGGCCGCCGCAATCCCGACGACCGATGGGGTCGTCAAGTCCGAGCCGCCCGCTGCGCCGCTTGACGGAACCGGGCCCTCGACCACGCAGGCGCCTGCGACGACTGGGGTCGGCGGCTCGCAGTAACACTGTGCGACGCGTCAAATGACATAGGTTTTCCCGCGCCAGTCGCAGTAAGAACGCCTCTGGCGTGGGGGTTCTGTGCCGTCAGGCACGAATTTTATCTCTATTGGTCATTTAATTTTACCGATTTGTGGAAATTTTTCTGTAAAACGCTGGACATTCCCTTTCCAGCGACCCAACTATGTGGCCGTCTCAGCCAAGGGAGGAAGTCATGGTGCAACGGGTCGAGCGGAACGGTCTCAAGGTGGCCGTCGAACTGGCAGCCTTCATCGAGGATCAGGCGCTGCCCGGGACGGGTGTCGCGGCTGAGACCTTCTGGGCGGGACTGTCGCAGCTCCTGCATGATCTGGGGCCGAAGAACCGCGCGCTCCTGGACAAGCGCGACGAAATTCAGTCGAAGCTCGATGACTGGCACGCGCATCATCGCGCCGAAGGGTTCGATTTCGATGCTTATAAGGCGTTCCTGACCGAGCTGGGCTACCTGCTGCCCGAAGGCCCGGATTTCGAGATCGAGACGCCGCCGACCGATCCCGAATTCGCCTCCGTCTGCGGCCCGCAGCTTGTCGTGCCGATCACCAATGCGCGCTATGCGCTCAACGCGGCCAATGCGCGCTGGGGCAGCCTGTACGATGCGCTCTACGGCACCGATGCGCTGGGCGATCTGCCGCAGGGCAAGGGATATGACCCCGAGCGCGGCAATCGCGTGATCGCGCGGGCCAAGCAATTCCTCGACGAGGCCGCTCCGCTTGCCGGTGGCTCCTGGGCCGATGTGACCGCGCTGCGCGTGGAGAACGGCGTCTTCTTCGTCGAGAACGCGGTGGGCGAGACCGGGCTGGCCGATCCGGGCCAGTTCAAGGGCTTCAACACCGACGATGACGGCGCGCTGTCGGAAGTGCTGCTCGAAAATAACGGGCTCCATGTTGTCATCGAAATCAATCCCGCGACGGCGGTCGGTCAGGCCGACCCTGCGGGCATTGCCGATGTGATCATGGAAGCCGCGCTCAGCTCGATCATGGATTGCGAGGACTCTGTCGCCTGCGTCGATGCCGAGGACAAGGTTCTCGCCTATGGGAACTGGCTCGGCCTGATGAAGGGCGATCTGCGCGAGAGCGTGAGCAAGGGCGGCGAGAAGTTCACCCGCAAGCTCGAGGGTGACTATCAGTTCACCGGCGCGGGCGGCGAAACGATCACGCTCAAGGGCCGTGCGTTGATGCTGGTGCGCAATGTGGGCCACCTGATGACGACGCCCGCGATCCTGACCCGCGATGGCGAGGAGGCCTTTGAAGGCCTGATGGATGCGATGGTCACCACGCTTTGCGCAATGCACGACCTGAAGAAGACCGAAGGCCCGCGCAACTCGATCACCGGCTCGGTCTATGTGGTGAAGCCGAAAATGCACGGTCCCGAGGAAGTGGCTTTCGCCAACGAGATCTTCGACCGGGTAGAAGAGGCGCTGAGCCTGCCGCAATACACGGTGAAGCTCGGGATCATGGACGAGGAGCGCCGCACCTCGGCGAACCTCAAGGAATGCATCCGCGCCGCCAAGCATCGCGTGGCCTTCATCAACACGGGCTTCCTCGATCGCACCGGCGACGAGATCCACACCTCGATGCAGGCCGGTCCGATGCTGCGCAAGGGCGAGATGAAGGGCCAGCCCTGGATCGAGGCCTATGAGGATCGCAATGTCGATATCGGCCTGAAATGCGGGCTCGCGGGCAAGGCGCAGATCGGCAAGGGGATGTGGGCGATGCCCGACCGCATGGCCGACATGCTGGAGGCCAAGATCGGCCACCCGCTTTCGGGTGCGAACTGCGCTTGGGTGCCGTCCCCGACGGCCGCCACGCTGCACGCCACGCATTACCACAAGGTCGATGTGAAGCGCCGCCAGCAGGAGATCGCCGCGATGGACCGCCCCGCGCGGCTCGACGATCTGCTGACCATTCCGCTGGCCAAGGGCAAGAACTACTCCGACGAGGAGATCCGCGACGAGATCGAGAACAACGCGCAGGGCATCCTCGGCTATGTCGTGCGCTGGGTCGATCAGGGCGTGGGCTGTTCCAAGGTGCCCGACATCCACGACGTGGGCCTGATGGAAGACCGCGCGACCTGCCGGATCTCGAGCCAGGCAATCGCGAACTGGCTGGAGCATGGCGTGGTCTCGGAAACGCAGGTCATGGAGGCGCTGCGCAAGATGGCCAAGGTCGTCGATCGCCAGAACGAGGGCGATCCCAGCTACATCCCGATGGCGCCGGGCTATGACGGGTTCGCCTTCCAGGCGGCCTGCGACCTGTGCTTCCTCGGAACCGTTCAGCCCTCGGGCTATACCGAGCCGGTGCTGCATCAGCGCCGCGCCCAAGTGAAGGAGGAACGCGCATGATCACGCTCGAACAGGCGCAGACGATGATCAACGTGGCGCTGGCAAAAGGCGTCGAAGAGGGCTGGAAGCCGCTGTCTGCGGTGGTGCTCGATGCGGGTGGCAACATGCAGGCCTTCGCGCGCGGCGATGGCGCGGCCCCGGGCCGGTTCGACGTTGCGCGGGCCAAGGCTTACGGCGCGGTGATGCTGGGCATGGGCGGCAAGGCGCAGATGGCGCGGGCCGAGGCCCAGGCCTATTTCATGGCCGCGGTGAACGGCATCTATGGTGGCCAGACCTGCCCGGTGCCGGGCGGCGTGCTGATCCGCGACGCCTCGGGGGCCGTGATCGGCGCGATGGGTGTCACGGGCGATACGTCCGACAACGACGCCGAAGCGGCGTTGGCCGGGATCGCGGCGGCGGGGCTCTCGGGCGAGGCCTGATCCGTCGGTGAAACAGCATTCGAGGGGCGGTCCGGCATCTGCGGACCGCCCCTCTCGCATTGTGCTATCCGCTCGCGCCATTGACGCCGTGGCTCGGCTCTGGCAGGGGAAGGCGCAAGCAAGGACCAGAGATCATGAACCTGTTTTCCGATATCCGGGCCGCGGTGATCGCGGCGCTCGACCAGATGGTTTCCGAGGGCAAGCTGCCCGAGGGGCTCGACTACACCAATGTGGCGGTGGAGCCGCCGCGCGATGCTTTGCATGGCGATATGGCGACCAATGCCGCGATGGTGCTGGCCAAGCCTGCGCAGGCTAAACCGCGTGATATTGCAGAGGCATTGGCGGCGAAACTGGCAGAGGATGCGCGGATCGCGACGGCCGACGTGGCCGGTCCCGGCTTCATCAACCTGCGGCTCGTGCCCTCGGTCTGGGCCGATGTGACCCATGCGGTGCTCAAAGAGGGCAAGGAATACGGTCGCTCCGATCTGGGGCGCGGCGTGAAGGTGAACGTGGAATATGTCTCCGCGAACCCCACCGGTCCGATGCATGTCGGCCATACGCGCGGGGCCGTGTTCGGTGATGCGCTGGCGAGCCTGCTGGATTTCGCGGGCTATGACGTCACGCGCGAATACTACATCAACGATGGCGGCGCGCAGGTCGATGTGCTCGCCCGCTCCGCCTATGAGCGGTATCGCGAGGCCTGTGGCCTCGAGCCGGAAATCCGTGAGGGTTTGTATCCGGGCGACTACCTGATCCCTGTGGGCGAGGCGATCAAGGCCAAGTATGGCGAGAGCCTGCTTGACAAGCCCGAAGAGGACTGGCTCTCGGATGTGCGCGAATTCGCGACCGAGAAGATGATGGACATGATCCGCGAGGATCTGGCGCTTCTCGGCGTGAAGATGGATGTCTTCTATTCCGAGAAATCGCTTTATGGCACAGGCCAGATCGAGGCCGCGCTGAAGCGGCTCGAGGATCTCGGGCTGATCTATGAAGGCGTGCTCGAGCCCCCGAAGGGCAAGCTGCCGGAAGATTGGGAGGAGCGCGAGCAGACGCTCTTCAAATCGACCGACTATGGCGATGACGTGGATCGTCCGGTGAAGAAATCGGACGGCTCCTGGACTTATTTCGCGCCCGATATCGCCTATCACTGGACCAAGATCGAACGCGGCTTCGACCTGCTGATCGACGTGTTCGGCGCCGATCACGGCGGCTATGTGAAGCGGATGAAAGCGGCTGTCGCAGCGCTGAGCGAGAACAAGGTCACGCTTGATATCAAGCTGATCCAGCTGGTGAAGCTCTTCAAGAACGGCGAGCCCTTCAAGATGTCGAAGCGCGCGGGCACCTTCGTCACGCTGCGCGACGTGGTCGAGCAGGCAGGGGCGGGCGTGACGCGCTTCCACATGCTGAC
The DNA here is from genome assembly GCF_000714535.1 of Thioclava pacifica DSM 10166. Taxonomy (GTDB): domain Bacteria; phylum Pseudomonadota; class Alphaproteobacteria; order Rhodobacterales; family Rhodobacteraceae; genus Thioclava; species Thioclava pacifica. The sequence goes on from NZ_AUND01000039.1 coordinate 174,388, forward strand.
GCGCAAGAACGACGCGCCGCTGGATTTCGACTTCGACAAGGTGCTGGAACAATCCAAGGACAACCCGGTCTTCTACGTGCAATACGCCCATGCGCGTATCTGCTCGGTGCTGCGCAAGGCCGCCGAGGCGGGCTGGGACATGTCGGATGCGCGTCTGGCCGGGACCGATCTCTCTGGCGACTGGCACGAGGCCGAGCTGACGCTGGTCAAGAAGATCGCCGAATTCCCGCGTCTGGTGGAAATCGCCGCGCGCGCGAACGAGCCGCATCGGGTCGCGTTCTACCTCTATGATCTTGCCTCGGACCTGCACAGCCTGTGGAATCGCGGCAATGACGATCTGTCGCTGCGCTTCTTGCAAGAGGGCGACGAGGACGCATCGGCGGCGAAAATCGCCCTTGCCCGGGCCTGCGCCGTTGTCATTTCTGCCGGTCTTGCTATTCTTGGCGTGACCCCGGCTGAAGAGATGCGCTAACGCACGCCGCCGGGAACAGGCAATTCCCGGGCAACCGGACAAGGCCGGGCAACCGGCGGCGAGGCGACGAGCATGGCGACCTACGACTACCGCGACGGTGGGGGTTACGGGTATGAATACCCGCAGCCCCATTACGCACATCCCCAAGAACCCGCAGCCGATCCTGCACCGCGGGCCATGTCGCGCTGGGTGAATGTCGCAGGCGCGCTGACCTCGGTGGCGATGCTCGGCGGGCTCGTGGTCTGGGGCTACCAGCTTGCGATGCGCGATCTCAACGGCGTGCCGGTGATCCGTGCGATGGACGGGCCCGCGCGCATCGCGCCCGAGGATCCGGGCGGGGAGCTTGCGCGCCACACGGGGCTGGCGGTCAACGATGTCGCGGGCACCGGGCAGGCCGCGCCTGCCCCCGATCGGGTCACGCTCGCACCCGCGCCGGAGGGATTCACAGACGAAGATCTGCCGATGGGCGAGCTCGCGCAGGAGATGGAAAGCGCCGAAGGCCCGCCGGTCTCCGCGCCCGACAGCGACGCGCTGGCCGCCGCCGTCTCCGCAGTTGCGCCTGCGGTCCTCAGCGTCGAACCCGACCAGATTGCCGCCGCCCCCGAAATCCCGGTGCAGCCCGCGGCCTTCAGCCCGGCCGAACCCGAGAACCGCCCCGAAGAGGTGGCCGTTGATGCCGGAGCCGGGCCGGAAGAGGTCAGCGGTGTGATCCCGGCCTCCGTTCCCGGCGTCGCGCGCTCGCCGCGCCCGATGGTGAAGCCGATGCGCGACGCGCTGCTTGCGGCGGCGCTCGAGCAGGCCGTCACCTCGCAGATGTCGGACAGCGCGGCCGAGGCCGCGGTCACCGATCTCGATCCGGGCCAGCTCGCCTCCGGCACGCGGCTCGTGCAGCTTGGCGCGTTTGACACCGCCGAGGATGCGAAAGGAGAATGGGATCGCATTGCCACGCGTTTCGATGCGCTGATGGCGGGCAAGAAGCGGGTGATCCAGAAGGCCAGCTCCGGCGGGCGCGAATTCTTCCGCCTGCGGGTTGCGGGATTTGACGACGTGACCGAGGCGCGCCAGTTCTGCGCGGCGCTTCTGGCCGAACGGCAGAACTGTATCCCCACACAGGTGCGCTGATGGGCGTCGCCGCGATCTTCGGCTGCGAGGGGACGGAACTCACCGCGGCCGAGCGCGATTTCTTCCGCGAGGCCGATCCCTGGGGCTTCATCCTCTTTGCCCGCAATATCGACACGCCGGAGCAGGTGACGCGCCTGACCGATGCGCTGCGCGGGGCCGTGGGACGGGACGCGCCCGTGCTGATCGATCAGGAGGGCGGGCGCGTGCAGCGGATGCGGGCGCCTCATTGGCGCGAATGGTTGCCGCCGCTGGACCAAGCCGTGCGGGCGGGGAAGGGGGCGCCGCGCTCTTTCTGGATCCGCTCGCGGATCATGGCCGAGGAATTGCGTGCGGTCGGCATCGACACCAATTGCGCGCCGACCTGCGACATCGCGGGGCTTCTGACCCATCCCTTCCTGCAAAACCGCTGTCTGGGCAAGGACGCGGCGACCGTGATCGCCAATGCCCGCGCCACCGCCGAGGGGCTGCTGGCGGGGGGCGTGCTGCCGGTCATAAAGCATATCCCCGGCCACGGCCGCGCGATCTCGGATAGCCACAAGGATCTCCCGGTGGTCGAGGCCTCGGTGGCAGACCTGATCGCCAGTGACTTCGCGCCCTTCAAGGCGCTGAACGATCTGCCGTTGGGCATGACCGCCCATATCCGCTTTACCGCGCTTGATGACGCGCCCGCGACGCAAAGTGCCAAGATCATTTCGCTGATCCGCGAAGAGATCGGCTTTGGCGGCTTGCTGATGAGCGATGATATCGGGATGGAGGCGCTTGCGGGAGGCTTTGGCACCCGCGCGGCGGCGGCGATTGCCGCAGGCTGCGATCTGGTGCTGCATTGCAAAGGCGATATGCCCGCGATGGAAGAGGTCGCGCTCGCCGCGCCGGTGATGAGCGAACAGGCGGTCGCGCGGGGTGAAGCCGCTCTCGATCGCCGCCAACCGCCCGAGCCTGTTGACATGGCCGCGCTCGATGCCGAACTTGAGGCATTGTTGAGCGGCAGGGCGCATGGCTGAACCCGAAAACCTGTTTCAGACCCAGACGGTGGCGGATCGGCTTCAGGCCGAGGCGCTGATCGTTGATGTCGACGGGTTCGAAGGCCCGCTTGACCTTCTGCTGACACTGTCGCGCACGCAAAAGGTGGATCTGCGCAAGATCTCCGTGCTGCAACTGGCCGAGCAATACCTGGCCTTCGTCGAGCGCGCCAAGGCACTCAGGATCGAGCTGGCGGCCGATTACCTCGTGATGGCGGCCTGGCTCGCTTTCCTGAAATCGCGCCTGTTGCTGCCACCCGATCCCGAGGCCGAGGGACCGTCGGCCGAGGACATGGCCGCGCATCTGGCCTTCCAGCTCGAACGTCTGCAGGCGTTGCGCGAAAGCGCCGCGCAGCTGATGGCACGCGACCGGTTGGGTCGCGATACGTTCGTGCGCGGCGTCTCCGAGGAAGTCGCACGGGTGCGCAAGATCACCTATACAGCCTCGCTGATGGAGCTGATGCAGGCCTATGCGCGCATCCGCACCCGCGACGAGTTCCGCCCCTATGCCTTCGACCGTACCAACGTCTTCACCATGGAAGAGGCGCTTGACCGGATGCGTGGGCTGATCGGATTCGCGGGCGACTGGTCGGAGCTGACGACCTTCCTGCCCGATGGCTGGGCCTCTGATCCCAAGCGCCGCCGCTCGGCCACCGCCGCAACCTTCGCCGCCTCTCTGGAAATGGCAAAGCAGGGCCAGATCGAGATCCGCCAGAGCGACACGTTCCAACCCATTTCGATCCGGAAGAAGACATGAGCGACGAGCCGGAAGTGACCGACGAAGACGTGACCGACGAAAAAGAAAAGACGCTGTTCGCGGCCCCGCCCATCGCGGAGCAGGAACGGATGGTCGAGGCGATCCTGTTTGCCTCCGCCGAGCCGGTGACGATCCGCGAAATGGAAGAACGTATGCCGCATGGATGCGACCCGGCCGAGGCGCTGGTGCATCTGCGCAAACGCTACGAGGGGCGCGGCGTGCGCGTGGTCAAGGTGGGCGAGGCATGGGCCGTGCGCACAGCGCCTGACCTCGCCTTCCTGATGCAGAAGGAGACGGTGGAGGAGCGCAAGCTTTCGCGCGCCGCAATCGAGACGCTCGCCATCATCGCCTATCACCAGCCCGTCACGCGCGCCGAGATCGAGGAAATCCGCGGCGTCGCTGTCTCGCGCGGCACGATCGACCAGCTCCTCGAGATGGAATGGATCCGTTTCGGGCGCCGCCGCATGACCCCGGGTCGCCCCGTGACCTTCGTCGTCACCCAAGGTTTTCTGGATCATTTCAGCCTTGAGAGCGCGCGCGACCTTCCGGGCCTCAAGGAGCTGCGCGCGGCAGGGTTACTGGACTCCCGTCCCCTTCCCGGTGCAAGCTCGGACGAAGACGACGAGGACGAGGCACAAACCGGCCAGTCCGAACTTTTCGAGGATTGAAAGGGGCTTCTCCCATGAACCTCAACCAGATCATCAATATGATCATCCGCATGCTGGTCCGTCGCGGGATCAACTGGGGCATTAACAAGGGCGTCGGCATGGCCTCGAACCGGGGCAAGTCTCCGCAAGAGATGACCCCCGAGGAACGCAAGGCCCAGCAGACCACCCAAGAGGCGGTGAAGCGGGCCCGTAAGGCGGCACGGATTACGCGGAAGCTGTAAGGGCGGAGGGCGCTTGCGAAGGGGCGGCTTGGGCGGAATAAGTTGCCATTCGTTGCAGCAACGCCAATGACCGCTTTGTCAGTGGCTCAAGCAGCTGTCTTGCCGATGAAAGAGACGTGAGGGGCCGGCTGAAGTCTGTTTTTGGACTCGATCGTCCCGTTTCAGTGGCCTGTGTTACGAGTTTGCCGATTACCTCAGCGGCCCGCGTTATTTCTGCTGCAAGGCCAACCTGATACCAAGTCCGATCAGTAGAGTTCCAAGGCACCGGTCCATCCACATGCCGAGGTTTGGTCGCTCCCGAAGGCCTTCTGTCAGTTTCTCGCCAAGGAGCACAAGCGGCGGCTCGATCAATCCCGCGACGACGATGATGAGCAGCCCGTGTAGGAACAGCTGTGCCCAGATCGGCCCGGCCCCTTCAACGACGAATTGTGGCAAGAACGCTAAGAAGAAGATCGCGACTTTCGGATTCAAAAGCGACACGAAGACCCCTTGTCGCCAGATGACGAGCGCCGAAACCAGGCCCGATTGCGCCTCGGACACGAAGGAACCGCCGCGTGAGCGGAGCGCCTTTATGCCAAGATAGATCAAGTAAGCCGCCCCGGCCCATTTTACAGCTGCGAAAGCTGTTGCCGACGATGCCAGGATCGCCGAGAGACCCGCGGCTGCGAAGCTCGCGTGAACGAGGGCTCCGGTCCAAATGCCGCCCATGGCGGCAAAACCAGATTTCCGGCCGCCGCGAATTGTCTGGCCGAGAATGAACGCGATGTCGGGTCCCGGTGACAGGTTCAGCAGTACAGCTGCGGTCAGAAATGTGCTCCAGTGAAGGATAGTGTAGTCAAACAACGCCATGCCTCTGAAATCCTAAATTCGAACCGTTTGCTTTCGGGTGTGTCGACCCATTGCCTGACGTTCCGGCACTCACAATTCGTCGCTCTTCAAGCCGGAAACAAGCCCTTGGAGAACCTGCTCGAATTCTTCAAATTCTCGCCGCCTCTCCGGAGCAGACACGGTCAATCGCGCAGCATCATCCAAATCGGGCTCGGACCTTCGGCGGATCTGCTGTCGACCCCTTGCCTACCGCCCCTGTCGCCGCGCCATGAAGGCCAGTCGTTCGAACAGATGCACGTCCTGCTCGTTCTTCAGAAGCGCCCCGTGCAGTTTCGGCAGCAGGTTCGCGCCTTCGCGTTTCAGGTCCTCGGGGTTCAGATCCTCGGCCACGAGCAGCTTCAGCCAGTCGAGCACCTCGCTCGTCGAGGGCTTCTTCTTCAGGCCCGGCGTCTCACGGATCTCGTAGAACTGGCTCAGCGCCTCGGTCAGCAGGCGGTCCTTGATGTCGGGAAAGTGGACGGCGACGATTTCCTTCATCACTTCGGGTTCCGGGAAGCGGATGTAGTGGAAGAAGCAGCGGCGCAGGAAGGCGTCGGGCAGTTCCTTTTCGTTGTTCGAGGTGATGATGACGACGGGGCGGTGGGCCGCGCGGATCGTCTCGCCGGTCTCGTAGACATGGAACTCCATCTTGTCGAGTTCCTGCAGCAGGTCGTTCGGGAACTCGATATCGGCCTTGTCCACTTCGTCGATCAGCAGCACGACCTTCCGATCCGCCTCGAAGGCCTGCCAGAGCTTGCCCTTGCGGATGTAGTTCTTCACGTCATTGACGCGCGCATCGCCGAGCTGGCTGTCGCGCAGCCGGCTGACGGCGTCATATTCATACAGTCCCTGCTGCGCCTTGGTGGTGGATTTGATGTTCCACTCCACCATCTCCATCCCGAGGCTCGCCGCCACCTGGCGGGCCAGTTCCGTCTTGCCGGTGCCGGGCTCACCCTTCACCAGAAGCGGACGTTCAAGCGCCACGGCGGCATTCACCGCCACCGTCAGATCAGGGGGCGCGACGTAGGAATCGGTCGATTGAAATTGCACGGTGTCAGGCTCCGGCTGGCAGGGGGCGCGCAAGGATGTTGCGCAGATCGGGTGCAAATTAGCCGCGCCCCATTCCTGCCGCAAGCGCGGGGTAGGATTTGATCGTCAAACAACCCGCAGGGGTGAAACGAGGCGTGACAACCCTATCTTCATGCGGTAAGGGAGCGCCCGAGGAGTGTCCGATGGCGAATTTTGATCACAGTGAGACGCCCGGCACGGAAGAGAGGGCAGCTATGAAAGCAGAGGTTTTCCTTCCGGATGACTATCGTCCGGCCGAAGATGAACCCTTCATGAACGATCGACAGCTGGAATATTTCCGCCGCAAGCTGCTGGCCTGGAAATCCGAGCTTCTCGAACAATCCGCCGAAACGCTCGAAGGCCTTGCGGAATCGGCACGTAACGTGCCCGATATCGCTGACCGCGCTTCCGAAGAGACCGATCGCGCGCTGGAGCTGCGTACCCGTGATCGTCAGCGCAAGCTGGTCTCGAAAATCGACGCCGCACTGCGCCGCATCGACAATGGCGAATACGGCTATTGCGAGAAGACCGGCGAGCCGATCTCGCTGAAGCGTCTCGATGCCCGTCCGATCGCCACGATGACGCTCGAAGCGCAGGAAAAGCACGAGCGCCGCGAACGCGTGCATCGCGACGACTAAGCGCGCGGAGCGCGGTGACTGATCCTTTGCGCCATGGCGCGCAGAGTTGATTTCGCTCAAGGAATTTTCACACCGGTGCCGCGAAGGTGCCGGTGTTCTCGTTTGAAGGAGGAGCCATGCTGATCGGGCGCAAGGTGACGGTGCTGGGCGCGGGTATCGCGGGGCTGACGGTGGCGCGGGCGCTTGCGATGCGTGGCGCCGAGGTTGAAGTTCTCGAACAGGCTGATGCGATCCGCGAGGTGGGCGCGGGGCTACAGGTCTCGCCCAATGGCGCGCGGGTTCTGAAGGCTCTGGGGCTCTCCGAGGCGCTTGAGGCGGCGGGGCCCTGCGCCGAGGCGGTGCAGCTTGTCGATGGCGAGACTGGCAGCCAGGTGGCGCGGCTCGATCTGGCGCGGCTGCGCCCGGGGGAGGGCTACCACTTCATTCACCGCGCGCGGCTGATCGATCTGCTGGCCGAAGGTGCGCGCGACGCTGGCGTGCAGATTCGCCTCCTGCAACAGATCGAGGAGGTTGATCTCGCGGGCGACGCGCCACGGCTGGTGACGCGGCAAGGCGCCGAGATCGCATCCAACCTGCTGATCGGGGCGGACGGGCTGCATTCGAAGGTACGTCAGGCGCTCAACGGCCGGGTCGCGCCCTTCTTCACCCATCAGGTTGCCTGGCGCGCGTTGATCCCCTGTTCGGATGACGAGCCCAAGGTGGCGCAGGTCTTCATGGGGGCGGGGCGGCATCTGGTGAGCTATCCGCTGGGCCGGGGCCTGCGCAACATCGTGGCGGTCGAGGAGCGCCATCGCTGGGTCGAGGAGAGCTGGAACCTCGAGGATGACCCGATCAACCTGCGCACCGCTTTCGCGGATTTCTGCCCGACGGTGCGGAACTGGCTCGCACAGGTCGAAAAAGTCTATCTCTGGGGGCTGTTCCGTCACCCGGTGGCGGAGCATTGGTTCGGCCGGAAAGCCGTGATCCTTGGCGATGCGGCCCATCCAACGCTGCCTTTCCTAGCGCAAGGCGCGGTGATGGCGATGGAGGATGCCTGGGTTCTGGCCGAGGCGCTGGCCCATCACGAGCGTGACGAAGTGGCCTTTGCAGCCTATCAGCAGGCGCGGCGCGATCGCTGCGAGAAGATCGTCGATGCAGCCACGAAGAACGCGCGAAACTACCACCTCTCGGGAGCCCCGCGCACCTTGGGCCATCTTGCGCTGCGCGCGGCCTCTCGTTTCGCGCCAGAGCGACTGGTTGGGCGGTTCGACTGGATCTACGGCCATGACGTGACGCAAGCGGGCTAGGGGCGAGCGTCTCCGTTCGGTCCTTGGCACGGGGCGCCCTTCCAAGGGAAGGATGCGTCTGCCCGGCTCACCCCATCCGGAAATGCTTGGCGAGCTTGAGGCCCTGGCCCTGGTAATTCGAGGCGATGCCCTTGCCGTAAAGCTGCTTGGGCTCCTCGGCCATGCGTTCATAGACCAGACGGCCCACGACCTGCCCATGCTCGAGCGCGAACGGGGCTTCGTGGCAGCGCACTTCCAGTACCCCGCGCGAGCCTGCGCCGCCCGCCGCGCCATGGCCGAAGCCGGGATCGAAAAAGCCCGCGTAATGGACGCGGAACTCACCCACCATCGCAAGATAGGGCGCCATCTCGGCGGCATGATCGGGCGGAATCGTCACGGCCTCGCGGCTGACGAGGATGTAGAACGCGCCAGGATCGAGGATGATCCGGCCGTCGTCCGAGCGCACCTCTTCCCAGAAATCCGAGGCCGGGTAATGCGCGATCCTGTCGAGATCGATCACCCCGGTATGGGGCTTGGCGCGGTAGCCCACCAGGTCGCCCTCGGCAGGCCGCAGATCAACCGAGAAACCCAGACCCTCATCGATCACGGCCTCGCCATCGACGAGCGGTTCCTGCTGGTGAAGGATCTTCAGCTCGGGGTCCGAAAGGACCGCCTGACCGGCGCGGAAGCGAATCTGGTTGAGGCGCATACCCGGACGCACCAGCACCGAGAAGCTGCGCGGGCAGATCTCGGCATAGAGCGGGCCCTGATAGCCTTCGGGAATGCGGTCGAACTCGGTGCCCTCATCGGTGATCAGGCGGGTCAGCAGATCGAGACGCCCGGTCGAGCTTTTGGCATTGGCGACCGCGGTGATGCCCTCGGGCAGCGAGAGGCTCTCCATCAGCGGTACGAGATAGACGCAGCCCTTCTCGAGCACGACGCCGTCCTCGGTCACGTTCATACGGTGCATCTCGAAATCTTCGAGTCGGTCTTCCACCCGGCGGCCCTTGCCCGCGAGGAAGGAGGCGCGCAGGCGATAGGCCACGCGGCCAAGGCGCAGATCGAGGCTCGCGGGCTGGATCTGTTCGGGAATGACCGCGGGCTCTGCGGCGATCTCGCCGCGCGCGATCATCTCTTCCAGCATCGTATCGGGCAGCACGCCGATGGTCATCCGATCCCTCCTGCGGATACACGAACGCCCACCCCCGTGAAGGGGTGGGCGTTTGTCGTGATGGTCGGGCCGGCGAGATTCGAACTCGCGACCTTCCGCCCCCCAGACGGACGCGCTAACCAGGCTGCGCCACGGCCCGACGAGGGGCATATAGAGCGAAGCCGCGTCCGGGTGCAAGCGGATATGCGAAGAAATTTCATCTGGCCTGTCACGATCCCCGACCCGTCAGTCCGGACGGATTTCAGCGTCAGGGTGAGCGGTCTGGGCGAGGCGGATCTGGAGCGCTTTGGCGCGCAGCCGAAGCATCCTCAGATCGCCACGATCGGCTGGGCTCAGCCGCTCGGGATCGAGTTGGCGCAGGTTGTGCAGAAGCCGCGCGAGCGAGGGCTGTCCCTTGGGCGCGGCGGGCTCCTTCTTCTGCTCGATCGTCATCGCGACGACCGGGGCAGGGGGCTCGGGCTCGGGTTCGACATCGAGTGCGATCGGGGCTTCCTCGACCTCCGGCTCAGCATCAGGCTCATCGAATAAGGAGGGCTGCGCGGGCGCGGACGGGCGCGGGAAGGGCGTAACCGAGCTTGGCGGCGTTTTGGCGGCTTCGGGGGTGGCCTGCGCGAGCTCTGGCTGTGCTTCAGGTTCTTCCGCTGTTTCGGCTTCGGTGGTCTGGGGCTCTGTCGGCGCGGTTTCTGCGATTGCCTCGACGGGCTCTGTCGCGACCGGCTCGGGAGCGGCGGGCGTCTTCGGTTCCGCCTTGGCGGGCGGCTCAGCGGTCTCGTCCTCAAGCACCACTGTCGATTGGGCGGAGACTTCCCGGATCCCCTCCTCGCGCAGCTTCTTTTGCACGGAGCGGATCGTCATGCCCTCGTCATGCAGAAGATGTTTGATCCCGCCCAGAAGCGCCACGTCACCGGGGCGGTAATAACGCCGCCCACCGGCGCGCTTCACGGGCTTGAGCTGAGGAAACTTGCTTTCCCAGAAACGCAGCACATGGGTCGGGGTGTCGAGCAGCTCGGCGACTTCCGAGATTGTCCGGAACGCGTCGGCGGATTTGCCCATCTGTGCGCCTCGTTACTTAGCATTTCCCGCGGCGACGCGATCTTTCATCAGATGCGAGGGGCGGAAAGACAGCACCCGGCGAGGCGAGATCGGAACCTCTTCCCCGGTCTTGGGATTGCGGCCCATACGCGACGCCTTCTCGCGGACCGAGAAGGTGCCGAACGAGCTGATCTTCACCGTCTCGCCACGCACCAGCGCGTCCGACATGTGTTGCAGCACGCTCTCGACGAGCTGGGCGGATTCATTGCGCGACAGGCCCACCTCACGGAAGACGGCTTCGCTCAGGTCCATGCGCGTAAGCGTTTTCGACATAGTATCCCCCCGGACAACTGGATTTCACTCACAGTGACGGACCGTAAATCCCGAGTCAATATCAAGCACTTGCGTGGCGGGGTTGATCTGGGCCGATGGGCGGGAAATTACCAGCGCAGGACGACGGAACCCCAGGCGAGGCCACCACCGATCGCCTCGGTCACGACAACCTGGCCTTCCTTGATCTGGCCACGCGCCTTGCCGACCGAGAGCGCGAGCGGAATCGAGGCGGCGGAGGTGTTGCCGTGATCCTGCACGGTGACCACGACGCGATCCATCGGAACCTGCATCCGCTCGGCCGTGGCCGAGATGATGCGCAGGTTGGCCTGATGGGGCACGATCCAGTCGATATTCTCGCCACTCATCCCGATCTTTTCGAGCGCGGAGTGGGCGGTTTCGGAGAGTTTCGTGACCGCGTGTTTGAACACCGCATTACCCTGCATGCGCAGATGGCCCGCCGTGCCGGTGGTCGAAACGCCCCCGTCGACGTAAAGCAGATCCTTGTAACGCCCGTCCGAATGAAGGTCTGAGGCAAGGATGCCGCGATCATTCGCGGTGCCGGTGCCTTCCGCCGCTTCGAGGATCAGCGCGCCTGCGCCATCGCCGAAGAGCACGCAGGTACCCCGGTCGGTCCAGTCCATGATCCGCGAGAAGGTCTCGGCGCCGATGACCAGCACACGCTCGGCCTGACCGGAGAGGATCAGCCCGTTGGCATTGGTCAGCGCGAAGATGAAGCCCGCGCAGACGGCCTGCACGTCATAGGCAAAACCGGTGGTCGAGCCGAGCCCCGCCTGCACCATCGTCGCGACGGAAGGGAAGGTGTGGTCCGGGGTCGAAGTCGCCACGACAATCGCGTCGATCTGGTCGACGCTCATCCCGGCATCGTCGAGCGCGGCCTGAGCGGCCTTGATCGCGAGCTGCGAGGTGGTTTCGCCTTCCGCGGCGAAATGGCGCCGTTCGATCCCGGTGCGCGAGCGGATCCATTCATCCGTGGTATCGAGCGTCTTCTCGAACTCGGCGTTCTCGACAACGCGCTCGGGCAGGTAATGGCCTACGCCGCGCACCACGGATCTGATCGTCATTGGCTGCTCTCGCTGTTCTCTGGTGCCGGGTCTGCGCCGGTTGCGCCATCCTGCCCCGAGGGCAGGGCGGAGGCAACCCGTGCCGCCAGTTTCGCGCCGAAGCCCGACTTGGCGAGACGTGCGGCCAGATCAATCGCGGCAGCGAAGCTGGTCGCATCGGCTGAACCGTGCGACTTCACCACCGTGCCATTGAGGCCGAGGAACACCCCGCCATTGGCGCGGCGCGGATCGACCTTGGCCTGAAGTTTCTTGAGCGCTCCCATCGCCAGAAGCGCGCCGAGTTTCGCCAGAAGCGATGAGGTCAGCGCTTCTTTCATCAGCGCGGAGACGAATTTCGCGGTGCCCTCGCCGGTCTTGAGGGCGACATTGCCGGTGAAGCCGTCGGTGACGATCACGTCGGCGCGGTCGCCAGCCAGCTCGTTGCCTTCGACGAAGCCCACGAATTTCAGCCCGCCCGCGGCTTCGGCGTTGCGGATCAGCTCGTGGGCTTCTTTCAGTTCGGCCCGGCCCTTGTGCTCCTCGGTGCCCACGTTGAGCAGGCCCACGCGCGGTGTTTCGAGACCGAGCGCGTTGCGCGCATAGGACGTGCCCATCAGCGCATAGGTCAGCAGATCCTCGGCATCGGCTTTCACATCGGCGCCCATGTCGAGCATCACATTCCAGCCGGCAGGCCCGCGAGAGGGCCAGAAGGAGGCAATGGCAGGACGGTTGACGCCGGGAATCTTGCGCAGGCGGATCATCGAGACCGCCATCAGCGCGCCGGTATTGCCGCAGGAGACCGCGACATCGGCTTCATGCGCGCGCACCGATTCGATGGCGGACCACATCGAGGTGTCCTTGCCGGAGCGCATGACCTGCGCGGGCTTGTCCTCCATCGTTACCACGCGCTCGGCATGGCGCAGATCGACGCGATCGCCCAGACCATGCTGGGCGATCAGCGGTTCGAGCTGCTCACGCGGCCCGTGGACGATGAAGCGCAGCTCGGCATTGGCATGCGCAGCCTTGGCGATACCGCCAACGGTCGCGGCCGGGCCCAGATCGCCCCCCATCGCGTCGATGGAAATGACGAGAGCGCCGGCTTGCGCCGGCGCTTTGCCTTGCGGGCTGGCCTGCATTTCTGCGGCCGTCATCTGGTTTCCCGTCGACTGCTGGTCCTGCGTGTTCGGCATGACATGCGGTGCGGGACGACCAGCTTACGCCGCGTCGTCGTCGAGATCGACTTCTTCGGTCATCGCGACGATCTCACGATCATCGTAATGGCCGCACGAAGCGCAGACGTGATGCGGGCGCTTGAGCTCGCCGCAGTTGGGGCATTCGGCCGGGTTAGCGGCGACGAGAGCGTCGTGCGCACGGCGCATGTTGCGGCGGGAGCGCGTGACTCGGTTCTGAGGGACAGCCATGTCTCAACCTCGGGGTTTCGGGGGCCATAGAGCCCGTGTTGCGGCGTTATAGCCCTGATTTTCCTTGTGGTTTCGTCACTTGGCCTGAAGCGGCCCTCGGGTGCGAAGCCAAACGTCGAATGAGGCCGGGAACATACTCGGATTCTTTTTGCGTGCAAGCCTTTTTTCAGCCCTTTTTTCAAGCCCTTTCAGAGGGGCTTTCGGGCCACTGTTCCGAGCCGGGTGATTCACTCCTGCGTATCGCCTGAGTCGCGCTTGGCCAGCAGGTCGCGCAGATTGGCGAAGGGCTTGAGGTCGTCATCGGTCATCGGTTCCGCGCCCGGTTCGGTGACCTGCGCGCTCTCGATCTCGGCCCCTTCGGCGCGTGGATAAAGCGGTAGCGCAAGTTCCAGCGCCTCGATCGCGACCACCGCAAGATCGACCACGGCGGGCAGCGGCTCGGCGCTGTCATCCTCGGGCATCTCGACCTCTTCGGCCTTGGGCATTTCCATATCGGCGAGATAGCGCCGGGTGACCTCCTCGCGCAGGTCGGTGCTGACCGGGGCGAGGGTGATCACGCATTCCTGAACGACCCGCGCCGTGAGCGTTGCGCGCAGGTCCCAGTCGGAGCGCCCGCGTGGGGAGAGCTCGCCCTTCAGGCCGAGATTCTCGATCCCGACGATCCCGGCCCATTCGGCAATCGCGGCCCGCGTGGGCGCGTCCGCCTTGATGTCAAAGCGGGTCGGTTTGCGCGCGGGCAGCTCGGCCAGGCGCATCGGCGCGCTCCAGAGTTCTTCCGGGGCCGGGGGCAGCTCTTCGGTCGGATGTGTGCTCATCTCAACTCCTTTCACGGGTGCCTCGCCCTCTGATCGGGGTCGAGCGTACCACAAGCGGCGATGCTTGCGGACGGTTGCGCTTGAGGGCGGCGCAGTCATGTTGTAAGCGTCGATAAAAGCCCAAAGACGCAGAGGCAAGAGGGGGTTGCAGGTGGGGATCGGTTCGATGATGCGCAAGGCCGCGCTGATGGTTGCCTTCGGCATGGTGATGCTCGCCTCGGCCTGCTCGCCGCTCTATCGCAACCATGGTTACGTGCCGATCGACGAGGATCTCGCGCAGATTCAGGTCGGCAAGAGCACCCGCGACGATGTCGCCACCGCGATCGGGCGTCCCAGCTCGACCGGCGTTCTCGAAGGCTCCGGCTGGTACTATGTCGGTTCGCGCTGGAAAACCGTGACCTGGCATGCTCCGAAGGAGATCAGCCGCGAGGTCGTTGCGATTTCCTTCAACGACAAGGGCGTTGTGACCAATGTCGAGCGCTTTGGCCTCGAGCAGGGTCAGGTCGTGACGCTGTCGCGCCGCGTGACCGAGAGCAACGTCAAGGGCATCAGCTTCATCCGTCAGCTGCTCGGCTCGATCGGCCGCGTGAACGCAGGCCAGCTTCTGGGCGGCAACAACTGATCGCGGGATGGGCGCGAACGCGCCCGACTCCCGCCTGCGCCGGGTGGGAGAGCGCGTGTCGGGGCTGAGCTTTTCCAAGGGAAAATACCATGTGCATGAGGCGCGCAGCCCGGCTGCACGCGCGGCTCTCATGGCGCTGCGCAGCGCGGCTTTTCGTGCAGGTGGCGATGATGCCGACGGTTTCGACCCCGCCTGCCGTCATGTGCTGATCGAGGATGAATCGGGACCCGCGGCCGGGTTTCGCCTGCTGGCGCTGCCCGATGGCGCGGCGCTCGGGCAAAGCTATTCGGCGCGGTTCTACGATCTCTCTCCGCTTTCAGACTGGCCCGGCCCTGTGCTCGAACTGGGTCGGTTTTGCACCCGCGCGGACCTGCGCGATCCCGATGTGCTGCGTCTTGGCTGGGCGGCGATCACCCGCATTGCCGAAGCGACCGGCGCGGATCTTCTGATTGGCTGTTCCTCCTTTGCCGGGGCGGATTGGGAGCAGCACCGCGCAGGCCTCGCCCATCTCGCGGCCCGCGCGCTTGGACCCGAGGCGCTGCGCCCGCGTCCCAAGGCATCCGAACGGGTCGACTACCCCGCGCAGCTCGTTCAGGCGGCAGGCGATCCGAGCGCGCTGCCGCCTCTCCTGCGCTCGTATCTCGGGATGGGAGGCTGGGTGTCCGACCACGCGGTCATCGACCGCGATCTCGACACCTGCCACGTCTTCACCGCTTTGCAAATCGCTGCGATCCCCGAGGCGCGGCTGCGGAGCTTGCGGATGCTGGCGCGGCAGGGCGGTTCGTAAGGGTCGCAGCACGCAACCCCATTGACCTTTGCGCAAGCCCCGCTTAGCTCGCTGGCATGGCCCGCGCACCGCTTCTCCAGCTTTCCGATATTTCGCTCACCTTCGGCGGCAATCCCGTCTTTGAAGGGCTTTCCCTGACCGTCCAGCAGGGCGATCGCATCGCGCTGGTCGGGCGCAACGGCTCTGGCAAATCCACGCTGATGAAGGTGATGGCGGGGCTGGTCGAGCCCGATCACGGTTCCCGCGTCGTGCCGCCGGGCACTTCCGTGGGCTATATGGAGCAAGAGCCCGATCTGTCGGGCTTTGCGACCCTGGGCGATTTCGCGGCCTCCGGGCTGGACCCGGCCGAAGGCTATAAGGTCGAGATGGTCGCCGAAGGGCTGAAATTCAAACCCGACACGCCCGTCGAAACCGCTTCGGGCGGAGAACGGCGCCGCGCGGCGCTGGCGAAGCTGCTGGCCGAGGGGCCGGAGCTGATGCTGCTCGACGAGCCGACCAACCATCTCGATATCGAGGCGATCGCCTGGCTGGAAGATCAGCTCAAGGAAACTCGCCGCGCTTTCGTGCTGATCTCGCATGACCGCGCCTTCCTGCGCGCGCTGACCCGCGCGACGCTCTGGATCGACCGGGGGAAGGTCGCGCGCAACGAGCAAGGATTCGAGGCCTTCGAGGAATGGCGCGAGAAGGTCTGGGCCGAAGAGGACGAGGCGCGCCACAAGCTCGATCGCAAGATCAAGGCCGAAGCACGCTGGGCGGTCGAGGGCATCTCGGCGCGTCGCAAGCGCAACCAGGGCCGCGTGCGCGCGCTCCAGGCGCTGCGCGAAGAGCGCGCGAGCCAGATCCGACGCCAGGGCGTGGCCGCGATGGAACTCGATACCGGCACCCAATCGGGCAAGCGGGTGATCGAGGCGAAAGGTCTGAGCAAACGCTTCGGCGACAAGCAGATCGTCAAAGACTTCGACCTGCGCGTGCTGCGCGGGGATCGCGTGGCCTTTGTCGGCCCGAACGGCGTCGGCAAGACGACGCTTCTGAAGATGCTCACCGGCGAGATCGCCCCCGATGAGGGCTCGGTCAAGCTCGGCACCAATCTCGAGATCGCGGTCTTCGATCAGGCCCGCGCCACGCTCGATCCCGAGCAGACGCTCTGGGACGGGCTGGTGAACGATCCGGACATGGCGGTGAAGGGGCGCTCCGATCAGGTCATGGTGCGCGGCACGCCCAAACATGTCGTGGCCTATTTGAAGGATTTCCTTTTTGACGAACAACAGGCGCGCGGCCCGATCCGGGCGCTCTCGGGTGGCGAGCGCGCGCGACTTCTGCTGGCGCGGATCATGGCGAAGCCCTCGAACCTGCTGATCCTCGACGAGCCGACCAACGATCTCGACGTGGAAACGCTCGACCTGCTGCAGGATCTGCTGGGCGAATATGACGGCACGGTTCTGCTGGTCAGCCACGACCGCGATTTCATCGACCGCGTTGCCACGACGACGATCGCGATGGAAGGCAATGGCAGCGCCACGGTCTATGCGGGCGGCTGGAGCGATTATCAGGCGCAGAGGGCGCTGGCCGAGCCAGAGGCGAAGGTTGCGCCGAAGAAAGAGACCGCTTCAAAGCCCGAGACGAAACCCGCCGAGAAAGCCACGCCCGAGAAACCCGCGCCGAAGAAATCCGGACTCAGCTTTACCGAAAAACACCGGCTCGAATCGCTGCCCGGCATCATCGAGAAGCTCGAGCATGAGATTGGCAAGATCAACGAGCTGCTCTCGGACCCCGATCTCTTCACCCGCGCGCCGGTGAAATTCGCCAAGGCGACCGAGATGCTGAGCGAGCGCCAAAGCGCGCTTGATGCCGCCGAGATGGAATGGCTCGAGCTGGAAGAGAAAGCGCAAGAGGCCTGAACTCTGCGCGGGCGGCAAGGTTGGATGCCTCCGGCGGGGATATTTGAAGCAGTTGGAAGCGGGCTTTCCTCTTTCCAACTGCCTGAAATATCCTGCGGGGGTCTGGGGGTGCAAAACCCCCAGCTTTGGGAGGGTAAATCATGACCGAGGGACCGCTGAGCGGGTTGCGCATCGTCGAGATTTCGGGGCTTGGGCCGACGCCGTTTGCCGCGATGTGTCTGGCCGATTTCGGGGCCGAGGTGATCCGCATCGCGCGGCCGGGCTCGGGCGGTGCGGACAACCATGTGCTGGGGCTCGAGGTCGATGTGCTCGACCGGGGGCGCGACGTGGTCGAACTCGACCTGAAATCCGAAGCGGGCCGGGAGGCGGTGCGCGCGCTGATCGCGCGGGCTGACGGGCTGATCGAGGGCATGAGGCCAGGCGTGATGGAGCGGCTGGGGCTCGGGCCCGGGGATTTCGCGGATCACCCGGCGCTTGTCTATGGGCGAATGACCGGCTGGGGGCAGGAAGGGCCGCTGGCGCAGACCGCGGGCCATGACATCAACTATCTGTCGCTGACCGGCGCGCTGTATGCGATGGGGGGCACGGCGCCCGCGATCCCGCTCAATCTTCTGGGCGATTTCGGAGGTGGCGGGATTTACCTCGCCTTCGGGATGCTCGCCGCGCTGTGGCGGGCGCGCGAGACAGGGCAGGGACAGGTGGTCGATTGCGCGATCACCGATGGGGTCGCGCATCTGATGGCGATGATCACGGGCATGGCCGGGCAGGGGGCCTGGGCGGATCGGCGGCAAGCGAACCTGCTCGACGGGGCGGCGCCGTTCTATGCCGTTTATGAATGTGCCTGTGGCGGGCATATGGCCGTGGGCGCGCTCGAGCCGCAATTCTACGCGGCGCTGATCGCGGGGCTTGGATTCGCCTCGGAGGACCTGCCCGATCGCGGGTCTCGCGAAAACTGGCCCGCCTTGCGCGAGATTTTCGCGGACCGCTTTGTCGGCCGCACGCGCGACGAATGGGCTGAGGTTTTCGCGGGCTCGGATGCCTGCGCGACGCCCGTTCTTTCGATTGCCGAGGCCATCGCTCACCCGCAAAACGCCGAACGCTGTGCTTATCTGCGCCTCGACGGGATCGACCAGCCCGCCCCCGCGCCGCGGCTCTCGGCCACGCCGGGCCACGCGCGTCCACAGGGGCAGCGGATCAGCGCGGCGCAGGCGCTCGCACGCTGGAGCGTTTGATAAAACGCCCCGATTTTCCTTGACACCCGGGGGCTGATCCCCGATATGAGCGCGACCCGGCGGAGAGTCTCTTTCCGCCGGGCCTCGTTTTTGCAACTCCGTTCCAACCGGAACGCGCAGTCCGACGGCGGGCCGAAAGGCCCACGAACTCCGATCTGGGGCCACAGGGCGCGGATGAAGAAAAGGAAAGACCCATGTTTGCGGTCCTCAAGACCGGCGGCAAGCAATACAAGGTTCAGGCGGGCGATATCCTGCGCGTCGAACTGCTCGCAGCCGAAGCTGGCGACAAAGTCCAGTTCAACGAGATTCTGATGGTCGGCGGCGACAAGCCCCAGCTCGGCACCCCCTTCGTCGAAGGTGCGGCCGTGCAGGCGGAAGTCATCGACAATATCAAGGCCGATAAGGTCATCACTTATCACAAGCGTCGTCGTAAGCACTCGTCGCAGCGCACCCGTGGCCACCGTCAGCAGCTCACCCTGCTGCGCGTGACCGACGTGCTCGCTTCGGGCGCCGACAAGTCGGGCGTGAAGGAAGCCGTGGGCACCGCGATCGCGCGTCGCGCTGCGCATGGCTCGAAAGGTGAGGCCGCTCCGGCCAAGCCCGCCAAGGCTGCTGCCCCGAAAGCCGCGCCGAAGGCCGAAGCTGCGGCTTCCGTCGCCGAAGCGGACGACCTGAAGGTCATCAACGGTCTTGGTCCGGCGGCCGAGAAGAAGCTGAACGAAGCCGGTATCACCACCTTCGCCCAGCTCGCCGCGGTCGATCCCGAAACCTTCGAAGCCACCAAGGTCAAGCCCGACTGGGTCGAGCAGGCCAAAGAGCTCGCGAAATAAGGAGAGACAGATATGGCACACAAGAAAGCAGGCGGTTCTTCGCGTAACGGCCGCGACTCTGCCGGTCGTCGCCTTGGCGTGAAACTGTTCGGCGGCCAGTCGGCCAACCCGGGCAACATCATCGTGCGTCAGCGCGGCACCAAGTGGTGGCCGGGTGAAGGCGTCGGCATGGGCAAGGATCACACCATCTTTGCGACCGCCGAAGGCGCTGTCACCTTCCACAAGGGCCTCAAGGGCCGCACCTTCGTTTCGGTTCTCCCGGTCGCGGAGGCCGCCGAGTAACCCGAGACCGACAGGTCAGACATCAGGGGGATCGGCTGAAAGGCCGGTCCCCTTTCTCGTTTCTGCGCGTGCTATGTTGCAGTCGCAGCGCGAAAATTTCAGGGGCCAGGGGATGTATCGTCATCTTCCTGTCCTATTTTTAGCCTAGGGGCATGCGGAAGTGAGGAGCCGTCGGTCCCAGCGTTTCGAGGAGGAGCGCCGATGTATCAGGAGATTATTTCGACCCAACCCGTGATCGAGACGGAGCGTTTCGTGCTGCGCCCGCTGCGCCGTTCGGATGCCGGTCTCATCGAGATGTATGCGGGCGACAAGCGCGTCGCCGAAGGCACTCGTGCGATTCCGCATCCGCTGCCGCCGGGCACGTCCGAGAATTTCATTGCACGTGCGCAGGCCGAGAACCGGAGCGAAGATGTCTGGGCGATTGATGGCTCGCGCCACGGTCTCGCGGAATTGCTGGGCGTCGTCTCGCTGACCCATCTCGAGGACGGGCAGTCCGAGGTGGGCTATTGGGTCGGACCGGGTTTCTGGAATACCGGCTTTGCCTCCGAGGCGGTCGCGGCCATTGTCGCCGCTAATCCGCATGGCTCGCGCACCCTCTTTGCCGAGGTATTTCAGGACAATCCCGGCTCGGCCCGTGTCCTGAGCAATTGCGGCTTTGAATATCTCGGCGATGCCGAGAGCTGGTCGCTGGCCCGTGGCCGCCACGTGCCGACCTGGACCTATCTGCGCAAGATGTGAGTGACGCCGGGAGGGCGCTGCCCTCCCGGACCCTCCCGAGATATTTTCATCAAGAAGAAGCAAGATATCCTCTTCTTCTTGATCCAAATATCTCGGGGGTTTGGGGGCGGAGCCCCCAACGCGCCGCTTGAAATGCGCGCGCGGGCGGCGTATCCCCGCGGCTTAGCCAAGCAAGGGGCAAAGTTATGAAATTCCTCGATCTCGCCAAGGTCTATATCCGCTCGGGCGGCGGGGGCGCGGGCTGTGTCTCGTTCCGGCGCGAGAAATATATCGAATTTGGCGGTCCCGATGGCGGCGATGGCGGCAGGGGGGGATCGGTCTGGGTCGAGGCCGTCGAAGGGCTCAATACCCTGATCGATTTCCGGTATCAGCAGCACTTCTTCGCGAAATCCGGCCAGCATGGCATGGGCTCGCAGCGCACGGGCAAGGATGGCGATGATGTTGTGCTCAAGGTGCCGGTCGGCACCGAGATCCTCGACGAGGATCAGGAGACGCTGATCGCCGATATGACCGAGGTGGGGCAGCGCATTCTGCTCGCGAAGGGCGGCAATGGCGGCTGGGGCAACCTGCATTTCAAATCCTCGACCAACCGAGCGCCGCAGCGGGCGAACCCGGGGCAGGAGGGCGTTGATCGCACGATCTGGCTGCGCCTGAAGCTCATCGCGGATGCGGGGTTGCTGGGGCTGCCCAATGCGGGCAAGTCGACATTCCTTGCCGCGACCTCGAACGCGCGGCCCAAGATCGCGGATTATCCCTTCACCACGCTGGTCCCGAACCTTGGCGTTGTCGGCATCGATGGGCGCGAATTCGTCGTGGCCGACATCCCCGGCCTGATCGAAGGTGCGTCCGAGGGGCGGGGGTTGGGCGATCAGTTCCTCGGCCATGTCGAGCGGTGCTCGGTCCTGTTGCATCTGGTCGATGGCACGTCCGAGGACCCGGTTGCGGATTGGGAGACGATCATCCACGAGCTCGAAGCCTATTCGCCGATCCTTGCAGAGAAGCCGCGGGTGACGGTGCTCAACAAGATCGACGCGCTCGATCCCGAGGCGATTGCAGAGCGCAAGGCCGCTCTGGAAGACGCGTCGGGCGGGCGGGTCTTTTTGATGTCGGGCGTGTCCAAGCAGGGTGTTCCCGAAGTGTTGCGCGCGCTCTGGGCGCGGATTTCCAAGGAGCATCCGTCCGAGGACGAGGGCGGAGCATGGCAGCCGTGAGCGCGCCTGAGCTGGCGCAGGCAAAGCGGATCGTCATCAAGATCGGCTCGGCGCTGCTGGTCGATCAGGGCGGTTTGCGCGAAGATTGGCTGCGGTCGCTTGCGGCGGATGTGGCTGGGCTGAGGGCGCGCGGAACCGGCGTGGTGATCGTGTCTTCGGGCTCGATTGCGTTGGGGCGGCGGGTGCTTGACCTGCCGGGCGGTGCGCTGCCGCTGGAGCAAAGCCAGGCGGCGGCTGCGGTCGGTCAGATCCGGCTCGCGCGCGCTTATGAGGAAGCCCTTGGGCCGCACGGGGTGAATACCGCGCAGGTTCTGGTGACGCTGGAGGATACGGCCGATCGGCGGCGTTACCTCAACTCTCGTGCGACGTTGGAGACGCTTTTGTCCCTCGGCGTGGTGCCGATCGTGAACGAGAATGACACGGTCGCGACCGACGAGATCCGGTTCGGCGACAATGACCGGCTGGCCGCGCAGATCGCGGTGACCATTGGCGCGGATCAGCTGTTGCTGCTGTCGGATGTGGACGGGCTTTACACCGCGAACCCGAAGACCGATCCGAGCGCCGCGCATTTGCCGGTGATCGAGCATATCACGCCCGAGATCGAGGCGATGGCGGGAGATCCCGTCTCGGGTCTCTCGAAGGGCGGGATGAAGACGAAGCTGCTGGCCGCGAAGGTCGCGGTGGCGGGCGGCTGCGCGATGGCGATTGCCGAAGGCTTCGCCGATCACCCGGTCGCGGCACTGGAGCAGGGCGGGCGGTGCAGCTGGTTCCTGCCCGAGGGCGATCCGCAGGTCGCGCGCAAACGCTGGATCGCGGCGATGAAGCCGCGGGGCGAATTGTTCGTGGACGAGGGCGCGGCCAATGCGTTGCGTTCGGGCAAGTCGCTTCTGCCCGCCGGGATCACGAAGGTCGTGGGCCGGTTC
Source organism: Thioclava pacifica DSM 10166 (assembly GCF_000714535.1). Taxonomy (GTDB): domain Bacteria; phylum Pseudomonadota; class Alphaproteobacteria; order Rhodobacterales; family Rhodobacteraceae; genus Thioclava; species Thioclava pacifica. The sequence goes on from NZ_AUND01000039.1 coordinate 196,841, forward strand.
GGGCGCGGCGACCCGGTCACCATCGCGGGACCGGATCGGGCCGTTCTGGGCAAGGGGCTCGTGCGTTATACCGCCGACGAGGCGCGCCAGATCGCGGGGCACCGCTCGGGCGAGATCGAGGAGATCCTCGGCTATCCCGGCCGCGCGGCGCTGATCCATCGCGACGACATGGTGGTTGGCTGAGCGGCTTTACTCCGCCCCCTCACTCAGCCCAGTCCGGCTTGCGCTTTTCGATGAAGGCCTGAACGCCCTCGGCGGTGTCGCGCCAGAGCATGTTCTCGACCATCACTGCCGCCGTGTGCTCATAGGCCTGCGCGAGGTCCATATTCGCTTGATCGTAGAAGGCGCGCTTGCCGATCTTCACCGCAGCCCCAAGCTTGCCCGCCAGCGTCTGCGCGAGCGTCTCGGTCTCGGCCGCGAGCTGATCATGCGGGGCCACGCGGTTCACCAGTCCGACTTCGCGGGCGCGGGCGGCGTCGATGAACTCGCCCGTGGTCAGCATCTCGAAGGCTACCTTGCGCGGCACGTTACGGCTTAGCGCCACCATCGGCGTCGAGCAGAACAGCCCGATATTCACCCCGTTCACCCCGAAGCGCGTGCCCTCGGCCGCGACCGCCAGATCGCAGGACGCGACCAGCTGGCAGCCTGCGGCGGTCGCGATCCCGTGCGCCTCGGCGATCACCGGCTGCGGCAGGGCGGGGATCATCTGCATCACCTCGGCGCAGCGGAAGAATAGATCCGCGAAATAGGCGCGTCCGTGATCGGCCCCCTCGCGCCCGCGCTGCATCTCCTTGAGGTCATGGCCCGCGCAGAACGCCTTGCCCGCGCCGCGCAGCACGATGACCTTGATCGTCGTATCCTCTGCGAGTTCGGTAAAGCGCGCCTTCAGCGCGGCCAGCATCGCATCGGACAGCGCGTTGAGGCTGCCGGGGCTGTTCATCGTCAGATGCGCCACCGCGCCCTTGTCTTCGCGGATCACCAGATCGGTCATTGAAACTCCTCCTCTTTGGCGAAACTCTAGGGGCGGCGGGAGAAAGAGAAAAGGGGAGGTCGCATGGCACTGGTGATGGATCGCGAGGAACTCGCGGATTTTCTCGACGAGGCCTTTCCGCAGGTGAAGGGCGAGTTCGCGATCGACGCCTTGAGCGAGGAAGAACTGGTGGTGCGGCTGAAGGTGGAAGAGCGCCACCTGCGCCCGGGCGGGACGGTCTCGGGGCCGAACATGTTCGCGCTGGCCGATGTCGGGATCTACATGGCGATCCTGGCGCGGATCGGACGCGTGGCGCTGGCGGTGACGACGAATGCGAGCATCGACTTCATGCGCAAGCCGGTCGCGGGGGCGGATCTGATCGCGAAGATCCGGGTGCTGAAACTGGGCCGCGTGCTCGCCGTGGGCGAGGC
>NZ_AUND01000040.1 GCF_000714535.1 Thioclava pacifica DSM 10166
GTGCCGATCATCGCGATTTTCATAGTCTGACGCCCCTTGTGGCTGCGTTGTCTTTCGTGATTCCCGCTCCGCGACAGCTCCGGCCCGGATCGGACAAACCCACGTGTTTCTTCTCAGAATCCGGACGGGAAAACGAGAGGCGAAACGTCGCTCCGGATAACCTGCGGCCGCAATTGGGCGATTTCATGCAAGAAAAGTGCTAAACTGCAACAGTCTTTAAGGCCACGTGAACAGGTCACGAATTTCCCCCTTTGCAATCACGATAAGCTGTGCAAATCTCGCCCGGAAGCTGCCAGTCATGGGCGGCTCCTTACGGTAATGACGGAGATTACTATGAAAAAGATCGCTACCATCGCTCTCGCCCTCGGCCTCACCGGCTCGACCGCTTTCGCCGGCGGCTACACCGCTCCGGTCGTCGAGCCCGAGCCCGTTGTGGTTCAGCAGTCGTCGTCCTCGAACCCGGCGATCGTTGTTCCGATCCTGCTGCTGGTTGCCGTGGCTGTCGCTGCGTCGAACAACTAATTTCGGCTAACACCGATTTTTGGAAGGGGCCGGACGCATGCGTTCCGGCCCTCTTTCATTTCCGGACACGAGGGGTAGGGCCTGACAGTCCGGGGACAGGAAAAAGCCCGCGTCCAGCGCGGGCTTTTTGCGTCTTCAGAGAGAGGCGCGATTAGTTGCGCAGCTGCTGGATCGCCACGTAGCCAAGCGCGGGCCCGATCCACTGGCGCGAGGCGAGGATCGTTCCGTTTCCGTCCACCAGATAGCTCAGATCGAGCGTGACGCCCGAGCCCTCGCAATGCTCGGCCACCTGCTGGGCCGAGATCCCGCCCTGATCGACCATACCCGCGGGCTGGATCGTGCAGGAGACGGGCAGGGGGCGCTCGGCCCCGTCGCCGTCGAGATAGCGATAGGTTCGTTTCGCCGTGCCTGCCTTGCGCGCATGGATCAGCGCGCCTGCGGCAGCGGTGTCGGCCGACATCAGGTCACGTCCGAGGCCACGCGTGCCCGCCAGCAGGCCGTCGCGCAGGATGAAGGCGCGGGCATCGGGCGTCTGATAGGTGCGCATCGCCCCGTTCTCGCCGCGCATCGCGCCTACGGTGGACGCGCCGCCGGCCTCGAAGGTCACGAGGATGACCGGGCCCTGGATCGATTGCAGCGCGGCAGCCGCGAGGCTGGCCGGGTCGCTGGGCGCGGCCGGGGCCGCGGCCGCTTTCTTGCCGGGAAGGATCTTGCCGAAAGCCGATTTGACCATCGTGCCGCCGACGGAGCCTCCGTCTTGCACGCCGGCGCTGTCATGGCTCGAGCAGCCTGCAAGCAGGCCGAGACCCAGAACCGCCCCGATCAGGGCGCGCGGGGCGCGGCTCATCGCCAGAACCTCCCCCAGTCACGATAGAGACCGCCCTGATGGCTGCCCTCGAGCGTCTCGTAGAGCCGCCCGTCGACATTCACCTGAGCCCCGCCATCGCCCACCGAGGGCCGGATCGTCGTCGAGAAGCTCTTGAGCGAGGGTTGGCCCGTCGCGTAGCCCAGCGGGATCGTCAGGCGGATGCCCTTGTCGAAGTGACCGTCGCCAAACTCCTCCTCCGACATGTCGGTGAAGGTCGCGAACGCGCCGATCTTCCAGCCATTCGCCATCTCGCGATCGAGCGAGATCGTTGCGCCCCAATCCTCTGCGAGGTAGCGGCCCACGTCGAGCTGGCCGGTCAAACCATCGCCGAAGTCGTAATAGGCCGAAAGGAAGCCGGTGACCGTGTCGTAATCCTGGAAGCCGAAGCGCTGGTCGAAGTCACGTTGCTTGACCCAGTTCAGTTCGGCGCCGAGCGCGAGGCGGCTGTCGACGGGCTTCCACAGCAGTTCGCCCGAGATCCCGCCATACATCCGCTCGAGATAGCCCACGGTGACGCGCGAATAGAGGTCCTTGCCCGGACGGCCATAGGCCGCGAAGGTCAGGTTCTGGAGCGCCAGATCGCCGTGCTTCTGGTATTCGTAGATATCGGTGCGCACATGTGGCGCGGTCGAGGTCGAGGTGGTGGTGACCTCGTCGAGATTGCCCAGCACCTTCTGGCGCACCTCACCCGCGATGATCATGCCCGGCGCGAGCTCGTAGCGCGCCTTGATCGCGAAGCCCATATCGGCGTGCAGGCCTTCGCCCGGATCGAAGGGCGACAGCTCCAGATAGGGGCCGATGCCCCAGAGCAGGCGCGGATAGAGCCCCGCCGTCTGCGTGTAGCCCTGAGCGCCGCGCTCGGCCTCGCCAATTTGTGCGACAGCGGCGATCTGGGTCGAGGGGCCGTTTTCAAGGCGCTCGATGTCGCTGCGCGAGAGCGTCGTCGTCGAGGCGGGCATGCCGCGTTCGACCAGCGTGATCTTGATTGTCTCGACAGAGGCGGGCAGGGCGCGCGTCGCGATGCGCGCGGCATGGCCGATCGCCTGCGGATTGGCGCGATAGGTCTCGTTCGAGATCCGCAGATCCGCGGAGGTCGGACTCAGCTTGAGCGATTCCAGAACCTGCCCGTCCTTGCGCAGCGCATCGGCGATCGCGGTCTGGATCGCGGGGCGCGCGGTCGAGTCATTGGCCCAGTCGGTCGACCAGGCATCCGGGTTGGTGGTACGCGCGGGACGCGGCGCGACCGGGATCGGCGCGCGCTCAAGGCCCGAAGGCGCAACTGGATGGCGCGGATCGAGCGCGATGTTGAATTGCAGTCCCAGCTTGTCGCCATGCAGCACATAGCCAGAGACCGAAGCGATCTGGTTGATCTTGTAATCGACGCCGAAGTTGAACGGCGTCTTCACGTCGATCTCGCCGGCAGCTTCCTGCGCGGCATAGGCGTCCTTGGAATATTCCGCCTTCAGCGTCAGCTTTTCGGTCGCCTGCCAGGCGAGCGAGGCGAAGGGCGCCGAGGGGCCTTTGAACCAGGCCTCCGAGTTCAGCCCGCCGGTGGTCGAGGGGGCAGGGCGCGTGCCGCCGCCCGAGCCATCCGAGCCCAGCCGCCCCCAGCCCCAGCCGACGCTGGCGCGCAGGCGCGGCGAAAGCGTCTTGGTCGCGACGACATATTCCGAGGCATAGATGCCATTGTCGAAGATATCACGCAGACCGACGGCGAAGGCCGGACGCCAGCCCTTTTCGTTCACGAGCTGGAGATGCAGGTCGAGGCTGCGATCCTTGAGCGTATCGCCCGCATCCAGCCCCTGCTCGCGCGAGTAGCGCACGGTGGCGGTGAGGCGGGGGAAGACCTGGAAGGAGAAGTTCGCGCGCTGGCTGCCCTGATAGCCCGAGAGCGAGCCCACCAGTTCGCCATCGCGGAAGACCTCTGCGGTGGGGGTGTCGATCGCGCCGGGTGCACCGAGCGTGCCGATGCTCCACGCGATGGTCGATTCCGCACCTGCCGGTTGCGCGAGCCCCATGCCCGCCAGAAGCGCCGTCGTCGCGATGCCGCCCGTGATCCGTTTCATTCGTCTTCCCCGAAGGTTCTTTCCCAGTCTGACGCCTTTCCTAACCGCTTTTGCACGCGCGCGCGAGAGGTGAGTGAAGATGCGTGAGCAGGCGTTGCAGTTTGGTGGCATCGGGGAGGAACCGCGCCCGCCCAGTCTTCCCGATACCCACCCGTTCTCTGCGGGCGACCTTCCACTGGAGAGGCGCCCGGTTCCGGCTCAGCCCCTGCGGCAATCTGTCAGAATGATCTCCTGAGAATATATGTTATCAGATAACATAACAAACGAGGAAATGCATGTCGCAGCCTGCTCAACATATGCCGAACGCGCGCCGCCATGGTCATGGCATGGGCCACGGTCCGGCGCATGCCGCGCGGCATCAGCAGGACCAGCATGATTTCCACACGCTTCTGAAGCATCACGCCCAGATCGCCCGCGAGGTCACCGAGACCCCGGACGGCATCATCGCCACCACGCGTTCGGACGACCCGCAGATCGCGGCGCTGATCCGCAAACACGCGGTCTCGATGCATGAGCGGATGGAGAAGGGGCTGGGCTTGCGCCACTGGGATCCGGCTTTCGCCGAGATCTTCGCGCAGGCCGACAAGGTCGAGATGCAGATCGAACTTCTGCCCGATGGCGTGCGCGTCGTCGAGCGCTCGGACGATCCGAATGTGGCGATCCTGATCCACGCGCATGGCGCGGTGGTCTCGGGTTTCGTCGAAGGCGGGGCAAAGGTCGCGGCTCACGAGAGCCCCTTGCCCGACGCCTATATCCGAATGGCCGGCTCGTCACCGGTCGGGTGAGCGATCCGGCGGCACGCTGCGTCCCTAGTGCCGCCGGATCCGCCCATATTCCCTACATGCAGGCCTCGAAGAGCGCGCGGGTGTTCTCGCGCGTCATCTCGACCGGGTTGCCGCCGCAGGAGGGGTCCTCCAGCGCCATATCCGTCAGCATGTCGAGGTCTTCCGCCTTCACGCCCATCGCAGTCAGGTTCGCGGGAATCCCGAGCTCGGTGCGCAGGCTCTCGACGCGCGCCTTGAAGCCCTCGAACCCGCCCGCGATGCCAAGGTAAGCCGCCGCCTGCGTTATCTTCTCCTCGATGGCGTCGCGGTTGAAATCGAGCACCATCGGCATCACGCAGGCATTGGTGGTGCCGTGATGGGTGCCGTAGACCGCGCCGACCGGGTGGCTGAGCGAATGGATCGCGCCAAGCCCCTTCTGGAACGCGACCGCCCCCATAGCCGCTGCCGACATCATGTGCGCGCGCGCCTCGATATCGGTCGGGGTGGCATAGGCCTTGGGCAGGTTCTCGAACACCAGCCGCATGCCTTCGAGCGCGATGCCCTGGCTCATCGGATGATAATGCGGCGAGCAGAACGCCTCGAGGCAATGCGCCAGCGCGTCCATCCCCGTGCCCGCCGTGATGAAGGCGGGCATGCCCACCGTCAGTTCCGGGTCGCAGATCGTGACCACCGGCAGCAGTTTCGGGTGGAAGATGATCTTCTTCTTATGCGTCGCGGAATTGGTCAGAACGCCTGCGCGCCCGACTTCCGAGCCGGTGCCTGCCGTGGTCGGCACCGCGATGATCGGCGCGATCGTGTCGGGGTTGGCCCGCGTCCACCAATCGCCGATATCCTCGAGATCCCAGACGCTTACCGGCTGATCAACCATCAGCGCGATCATCTTGCCCAGATCGAGCGCCGAGCCGCCGCCGAAGCACACGACCCCGTCATGCCCGCCCGCGCGATAGACCTTGAGCCCGTCTTCCATATTGGTCTCGTTCGGGTTCGGATCGACCTGCGAGAAGACGGCGCGGCCCAGCCCGGCCGCATCCAGAATATCGAGCGCCTGCGCGGTGATCGGCAGGCTCGCCAGCGCCTTGTCGGTCACCAGAAGCGGCTTGGTGATGCCTGCGGCCTTGCAGTGATCGGCCAGTTCCTTGACCCGGCCGGGGCCGAATTTGATCGCGGTCGGATAGGACCAGTTGGCGGTGGGGGCGCTCATTTCGTCACCTTCTTGAGATGGTAGGATTTGGGTCGGGTCAGCGCGTGATAGCCGAGCACGGAGAGCGAGCCGCCACGGCCCGTTTCCTTGCAGCCCGTCCAGCACAGCGCCGGGTCGAGATAGTCGCAGCGGTTCATGAACACCGTGCCGGTCTGCAGCCGGGCGCCGATCGCCTCGGCGCGCACCGGATCGGCGGTCCAGAGCGAGCAGGTCAGCCCATAGTCGCAATCGTTCATCGCGGCGATGGCTTCCTCGTCGTCTTTCACCGACATGATGCCGACGACGGGGCCGAAGCTTTCTTCGCGCATCACGCGCATCTCGTGGTTCACATCGACGAGGATCTGCGGCGCGAGATAGGCGCCGCCATCGTCCGCCGGGAACAGTGCGGGGTCCAGAAGCGGCCTCGCCCCGTCGGTGATCGCATCCTCGATCTGGCCGCGCACGACATCGGCAAAGCGCTTGTTCGCCATCGGGCCGATCGTGGTTTCGGGCTCGAACGGGTTGCCGAGTTTCAGCTTGCTCGCCCAGTCCACGGCCTTCTCGACGAAGGCGTCGTAGAGACTTTCATGGACATAGATCCGCTCGATCCCGCAGCAGCACTGGCCCGCGTTGAACAGCGCGCCATCCATCAGCCCGTCGACGGCCGCGTCGAGATCGGCATCCTCGGCCACATAGCCCGGATCCTTGCCGCCCAGTTCCAGCCCCATGCCCACGAAAGTGCCCGCCGCGGCTTTTTCGATATTGCGCCCGCCACCGACCGAGCCGGTGAAGTTGATGAAATCGAAGGCGCGCTCGCCCAGCAGCGTCTCGGTCACCTCATGGCTGAGGAAAACGTTCTGGAACACGTCTTGCGGGATGCCTGCCTCGTGGAAGGCTTCGGCGATGCGCTCGCCCACCAAGAGCGTCTGCGTGGCGTGTTTCAGCATCACCGTATTGCCCGCGATCAGCGCCGGCACCAGCGAGTTGATCACCGTCATGTAAGGGTAGTTCCACGGCGCGATGATCAGCACGAGGCCCACCGGCTCGCGGGTGATCTGGCGCAGGAAGGCGGGGCTTTCCTCGACCACCATCGGCGCGAGAGCGCTCTCGGCGATCGAGGCCATGTAGCCCGCGCGCTCGTTCATGCCGCCGAATTCGCCGCCATAGCGGGTCGGGCGGCCCATCTGCCAGGCCAGCTCCTCGACGACCTGGTCCTTCTTCTCGTTGAGCTTGGCGATACCCGCCTCGACGAGCTTGATCCGCTCGGCCAGCGGGCGCGACGCCCAATCGACCTGCGCCGCCTTCAGCCGCGCAACCATCTCTTGCGCTTCCAGATGGGAGAGCGTCTTGCGCTCAGCATAGACCTGCCCGTCGACGGGCGAGATGCATTGGATCACTTTCGACATCATGTCTCCTTGCGGGCATCCATGGCCCGCGGTCTCACTTTCAAAAACTCAGGCGCGCTCGAAGCCGCGCATCCGTTCCCAATCGGTGACGACGCGGTTCTGCTCTTCGAGTTCCCAGCGCGCGGCACGGGCGTAATGGGCGACGACCTCAGGGCCGAAGGCGTCCTTCAGCATCGCGCTGCCTTCCAGCGCACCCAGCGCCTCGCCCAGCGATTTGGGCACCTCTGTCACTTCGCCCGCCTTGTAGATATCGCCTGCGGCTTCCGGCCCCGGGTCGATCTTGCCCTCGATCCCGGCAAGCCCCGCCGCGAGCAACGCGGCACAGGCCAGATAGGGGTTCAGGTCGGCCCCGCCGATCCGGCATTCGACACGGATGCTCTTGGTGCCCTCGCCGCAGATGCGGAAGCCCGCGGTGCGGTTGTCGAGCGACCAGACCGATTTCGTCGGCGCGAACAGCCCCTCGCAGAAGCGCTTGTAGCTGTTGGTATAGGGGGCGAGGAAATAGGTGATCTCGCGGGCATGGGTGAGCTGGCCGCCAAGATAGTGATGCATCAGCTCGGACATGCCATTGGGCGCCTCCGCGTCAAAGAAGACGGGCTTGCCGGCTTTCCACAGCGACTGGTGCACGTGGCTCGATGAGCCGGCCTTGTCGGTGTGGTATTTCGCCATGAAGGTCGCCGACAGCCCGTGCGACTGTGCCACTTCCTTCGCGCATTGCTTGACCAGCACATGCATGTCGGCGGTTTCGAGCCCGCCCGAATATTTCACGTTCAGCTCTTCCTGGCCGCGCTCGGCCTCGCCCTTCGAGCACTCCACCGGGATGCCCGCGCGGTAAAGCGCGTTGCGCATGTCGCGCATCGCGGGCTCGCAGCGGGAATTGCCGAAGATCGAATAGTCCACATTGTAGCGTGCCACCGGGGTCGGGTCGGGATAGCCCGCGTCGAACAGTTCCGGGTAGCTCTCCTCGAACAGGAAGAACTCCAGCTCGGTTGCCATCATCACGTCATAGCCCATCTCCTTCGCGCGCCCGATCTGGCGCTTGAGGACCGAGCGCGGCGCATGGGGCACCGGCTGATGGGTGTGATGGTCGAGCAGGTCGCAGATCACCAACGCCGTGCCCGGCACCCAGGGGATCAGGCGCAGCGTCTCCATGTCGGGTTTCATGACATAGTCGCCGTAACCGCGCTCCCAGCTCGAGGCCTCGTAGCCCTGAACCGTCGCCATCTCGAGATCGGTGGCGAGCAGGTAGTTGCAGCAATGCGTTTCCTGCCAGCCGCTCTCCACGAAATGCTGGGCGTGGAAACGCTTGCCCTGAAGGCGGCCCTGCATGTCCACCAGTGCGGCGATCACGGTGTCGATCTCGCCGGCCTTCACGGCTTTCTTGAGCGCGTCGAACGAGAATTTGGCGGTCATTGGCTCCTCCGGAGTTTGAATGCGCCCCGCGACACTGCCGCGAGGCGAGGCGCCCGGCAAGAGCCGGACGTGGGGGCAGGGCGCGCAACCCGATCACGGTGCCGCGCGCCCCTGATATCGTCAGCCGTAGCGGTAGGGCGGGCCTGCTTTCGCCATGGTGTCGTTGTATTTCTTGAAGATGTCCACGACCTTCGCCTTAAGCGGGCTCTCGGCGGCGATCTCGTCCCAGAACTTGTGCGCCGCATCCTCGACCTGCTTCCACTCGGCATCGGGGATCGTGGTCAGCTGCATCTCGGTGCCCTCGACGCGCAGCTTCGCCTCGCCCGACCAATACCAGTACTGGCGGTGGTAATGCGACTGGTCGAAACAGGTTTTCATCAGCGTCTTGAGACGATCCGGCACCTCGTTCCAGCGATCCATATTCGCGAAGAAATGCCCGATCCACGCGCCCGAGATGTTGTTGGTCAGGAAGTAGGGCGCGTTCTTGCCCCAGCCCGAGGTGTAATCCTCGGTGATCCCCGACCAGGCGACGCCGTCGAGCTCGCCCGTTTGCAGCGCGACTTCCACGTCTTCCCACGGGATCGTCACCGGCACGACGCCGAATTGCGCAAGGAAGCGCCCGGCGGTCGGGAAGGTGAAGACGCGCTTGCCGTTCAGATCGGCCAGCGAGTTCACCGGCTCTTTCATCGCGAAGTTGCACGGGTCCCAAGAGCCGGCCGAGATGTGTTTCACGCCCACGGCCGAATACTGCTCGTCCCAGATCTCGTTGAGACCCCATTCGTTGAACAGCGTCGGCACGTCGAGCGAATAGCGCAGCCCGAAGGGGAAGTAGCCGCCGAAGACGGTGACTTCGGTGGGCGAGGCCATCGAGTCGTCGTCCGACTGCACCGCGTCGATCGTGCCCGACTGCATCGCGCGGAACAGCTCCGAGGTCGGCACGAGCTGGTCGGCATAGTAAAGCTCGATCTCCATCTGACCGTCAGCGATCTCGTTGAAGGTCTTGATGCAGTTGTCCACGACCTGTTCGGCCAATGCCGGACCCGCATAGGTCTGCATCCGCCACTTGATCTTGGATTGTGCGAGCGCGGGCGCCGCGAGACCGGCTGCCGCCGCCCCCACCGCGCCGGTGGTGAGAAACTTACGTCTTGTCGTCATCTTTCACTCTCCTTGTTGGTAGGAAAGGCCCGGTTTGTCCGGGCTCTGGTTATCTTCCGAGCACCGCATGCGGCAGCCAAAGCGCCAGCTGCGGGAAGATCATCACGAGGATCAACGTCAGAACCATGACGCCTACGAACGGGATCACCGAGCGGTAGATCACCGGCAGGGTGAAATCCTTCGGCGCCATCGCCTTCATCAGAAACAGGTTATAGCCGAAGGGCGGCGTCAGATAGGCGACCTGACAGGTGATGGTATAAAGGACACCATACCAGATCATGTCGAAGCCCAGATGCCGCGCGAGGCTGACATAGACCGGCGCCACGATCACCAGCATCGCCGTGTCGTCGAGGAACATCCCCATAACGAGGAAGCTCAGCTGCATCAGGATCAGGATCTGCCACGGGCCGAGGCCAAGGCTCTCGGTGAAGAAATCCTCGATCGCGCGGCCCGCGCCCAAGCCATCGAACACTGCACCGAACGAGAGCGCCGCAGTGATGATCAGCATGAACATCACGGTGATCTTCAACGTGTTCTCGGTCGAGACCTTGAAGACCTCCCAGGTGAAGCGGCGCTTCACCGCCGCCGCCAGCACCGCCGAGAGCGCCCCGATCACCGAGGCTTCGGTCAGGCTCGCCCAGCCCTTCAGGAAAGGCACCATCATCGCCACGAAGATGAAGACCGGCATCAGGCCCGCGCGCAGCAGCCGCAGCTTCTCGCGCATGGTAATCAGCGCGCGTTCGTCGGCATCCATCGGCGGCGCGAGCTCGGGGTTAATCTTGCAGCGGATCACGATATAGGCCACGAACAACACCGCCATCAGCAGCCCCGGAATGGCGCCCGCCAGCCACAGCTCCGACACCGGCTGGCGCGCGATCAGCGAGAACAGCACCAGCACGACCGAGGGCGGGATCAGGATGCCGAGGCTCGACCCCGCCTGAATCACCCCCGAGATCATCAGCTTGTCGTAATTGCGCCGCAGCAGTTCCGGCAGCGCGATCGTGGCGCCGATCGCCATACCCGCGACCGACAGACCGTTCATCACCGAGATCATCACCATCAGCAGGATCGTCCCGATGGCCAAGCCCCCCGGCAGCGGTCCGAACCAGACATGGAACATTCGATACAGGTCCTCGGCCAGCCGGCTCTCGGACATCACATAGCCCATATAGACGAACATCGGCAGCGTCAGCAGCGGCGTCCATTTCATCAGCTTCATCACCGAGCCGAAGCCCATCTGCGTGCCCCCTGGCCCCCAGAGCGCGAAGGCCGCCACGACCGCGACGAAACCGATCGCGCCGAAGACCCGCTGACCGGTCAGCATCATCAACAGCATCGTCGAGAACATCAGAAGGGCGATGGTGTTGTAATCCATCAGATTTCCTCCCCGCGGATCGTCGCGATGTCGCGGATCAGAAGCACCGTCGCCTGCAGGAACAGCAGCGCGAAACCGAAGGTGATGATGGTCTTGATCGGCCAGAGATAGGGCCGCCATGCGGTCGGGTTCCGTTCATTGTATTCGAAGGCGTAAACCGTTGAATCGAAGGCCGAATAGACCATGATCCCGAGGTAGAACATCAGCGCGAAGACGGTGAAGGCATCCCACCAGGCCTGCCCTTTGGGCGACCAGCGCGAATACAGGAGATCCATGCGGACGTTCGTGTCCCCCTGCAAGGTCCAGGGCGCGCCCAGCATGTAATAGGCGACCAGCGTGAACTGGGCCATTTCCAGCGTCCAGAGCGCGGGGATATGCAGGATTTTCGTCAGCGACGAGAACAGCATGATCGCCATGATGACATAGAGCAGATACATCGCCACTTTCCCGAGGCGACGGTTGAACCCCTCGACGAAGCGAACATAGGCTCGGATCCATCCTGGCATCAGGCGGCCTCCCCGGTCTGAGTTTCAATGCGCGCGATTGCCGCCTGGAGCACCGGCGCGAGGGTCGCGGCCATCGCGGCCTGCGCCTGCGGGTCGGCGATCAGGTCGTTGCGCAGCTCCAGCATCACATTCGGCAGCCCCATCGGGGTCGCCTGCAGCGCGAGCGTATGGGTCACGCCATCGGCGCCCGAATAGGGTTCGTTGAGCCGCGCATCGAGCCCCGTTCGCGCCTGCGCCTCCGCCAGCACGGCCTGGGCCAGCGTCGCATCGGCATCGTGAATAATGCCCAGCTCGACATCGCGGCGCTGCCCGAAATAGACCGGAGTGAAGGAATGCACCGTCACGATCACCGGCGCTACGCCGCGCGCCAGCCGCCGCGCGATCAGCGCGCGCAGCTCGGCATGGAAGGGCAGGTAGAGCGCTTCGGTGCGCTCCGCCCGCGCGGCCTCGTTCAGCCCGATATTACCCGGAATATCATGCACTTCCGAGCGTTCCGGCATCGCACCCGCATGCTGCGGCGGGCGGTTGAGATCATAGATCAGCCGCGACTGGCAGGCATGGGCGAGCGGCGCATCGAGCGCCTCGGCCAGCCCTTTGGCCAACCCCAGCGCACCCGGGTCCCAGGCGATATGCGCCTCGCGCTGCGCGGCACTCAGCCCCAGGTCGCCCCAGGGCGCGGGGAGGGCATTTGAAGCGTGCTCGCAGATCACGACGCAACGCCCCTTCCGGGCGGCCCCTTCGATCTGGATTGGTGCTATCATGTCAGGCACGCCTGTCCCCGATTCCCGTCCGCGACTTGCATTCAGGCTCGCCCTGCGCCACCTTTTGTGTCAAGATATTTTCAGAATTTGTTTTTCTGTTACGATCTGTTCGATCCTTTTCAGCAAGGAGTGCACAATTTGGCGGCAGTCTCGCAAAGCATCGAGGACCAGATCTCGCGTGCCATCGAAGAGATGACCCGGGCCGAGAAGCAACTCGCCAGCCACATCCTGCGCCATTACCCGATGTCGCTTCTGGGCTCGGTCACGCAGCTCGCGCGCGCGGCCGAGGTCTCCTCGCCGACCGTGGTACGGCTCGCGCAGAAGATGGGCTTCGGCGGCTATCCGGGGCTGCAACAGGCGGTGCGCGACGAGTTGGAGGCGCAGCTTGTCTCGCCGCTGGTGAAGCATGACCGCTGGGCAGGGGACGCGCCCGAGACCCATATGCTCAACCGCTTCGCCGATGCTGTGCTGGGCAATCTGCAGGCCACGCTGAAGCAGATCGACCACGCGCAATTCGATGCGGCGGCCGCGCTTCTGGCCGATCCGAACCGCCGCATCTTCGCCACCGGCGGGCGCATCACCCTGCCGATCGCGCAATATTTCGTCTCGCATATGAAGGTGATCCGGCCCGGCGTCGAACTGCTCGAACCGGTCTCGAACGCCTGGCCACCCGCGCTGCTCGAGATGCGCGCGGGCGATGTGCTGCTGGTCTTCGACATCCGCCGCTACGAGAACACGGTGCTGCAACTCGTCGAGATGGCCGCCGATCAGGGCGTCGAGGTGATCCTCTTCACCGACCCCTGGATCAGCCCGGCTTCCGCCCATGCGCGCCACCGCTTCTCGGCGCAGATCGAGGTGCCCTCGGCCTGGGATTCCACCGTCGCGATCCAGGTTCTCGTCGAGACGCTGATGGCCGCGGTGCAGTCGCTCACCTGGGAGGAGACCGAGGCCCGGATGAAGCGCCTCGAAGAGCTCTACGACCGCGCGCGCTTCTTCCGCCGCAAATAATGGCGGCTCGCTTTGGCGAGTAGGGGGCGCTGCCCCCGTCTCCTGCGGAGACTCCCCCGAGATATTTTGTTCAAGAAGAAGCGGAATGAGCCTCATCTTCTTCTTGATGAAAATATCTCGGGGGTGAATGGCGAAGCCAGAGGGGGCAGCGCCCCCATGCTATGCTGGACGCAGGCGCGCAGGCCGGGTACATCGCCCCAAGGGATGTCACTCAGGGAGGCCGTCATGCGCCATCGTTTCACCCGTCGCGAAACCTTCGCCCTGGCTGCGGGCGGCGCCATGCTGGCTGCGCCGGCGGTACACGCCAGTGCCGAGGTCACATTGCGCCTGCACCAGTTCCTGCCCGAGACGAGCTTCGTGCCCGCGCAGATTCTCAATCCCTGGATCGCGGCGGTGGAGGAAGCTTCGGGCGGGCGGATCAAGGTCGAGCACTACCCGTCGATGCAGCTGGGCGGCAAACCGACCGACCTCGTCGATCAGGTCGCCGACGGGGTGGTCGATATCATCTGGACCCTGCCGGGCTACACGCCGGGGCGGTTCCCGCGCACCGAGGTGATGGAGCTGCCCTTCATGGTCGCCAATGCAGAGGCCGCTTCGGCCGCGCTTTGGGATCTCGCGCAATCCGACATGATGGAGACGGATTTCCGCGATGTTCATCTGTTGGGAACCTGGGTTCACGGACCCGGCGTGATCCATGCCAACAAGCCGGTTCGGGCGATTGCCGATTTCAAGGGGCTCAAGCTGCGCGGGCCGTCGCGGGTGACCACGAAGCTGCTCGAGCATTTCGGCGCGACCGCGGTGGGGATGCCGGTGCCGGCCGTGCCGGAGGCGCTCTCGCGTGGCACGATCGATGGGGCGCTGCTGCCCTGGGAGGTCTCGGCCTCGCTCAAGATCGGCGAGCTTGTCCATAATCACACCGAATTCGCGGGTCCCTCGATCTACACCGCCTGTTTCATCCTCGCGATGAACAAGGAGCGCTATGGCGCGCTCGATAACGATCTGAAAGCCGCGATTGACGGCGTGTCGGGGGCGGCGTTCTCGGCTCAGGCGGGGCGGTTGCAGCAGGCCGAGGATATCCCCTCGCGCCAGAAAGCGGTGGATCTGGGCAACACGATCATCACCATCCCGGCCGAGGAGACCCCGACCTGGAAGGAGGCCTCGCAGCCCGTGATCGACGCCTGGGTGGCCGAGATGGATGGCAAGGGTATTCCGGGCGGTGAGCTTCTGGAGAAAGCGCATACTCTGATCGAGAAATATTCGGCCTGAGCATGATCCGTAATGCGATCGAAAGGGCGGCGCAGAGCCTGGCGCTGGCCGGGGGGCTGGCGCTTCTCGGGCTGATCGCTATGACCTGCCTGTCGAGCCTCGGTGCGCTGGGGCTCAAGGGCGCGCAGGCAGGCTGGTTGCCCGAAGCCTTCGGGATTGGCCCGTTCAAGGCGGGGTTCGAGATCGTCGAGCTAACGCTTCCGGCTATCATCTACGCCATGATCCCGCTGGTGCAGTTGCGGCACGGCCATGCGCGGGTGGAGATCCTGCGGGGGCGCGGCGAACGCTGGCTCGATTTGCTGTGGCAATTGGTGGCGGCGGTGCTGCTTGCTGTGATTGCCTGGCGCATCGGGCTGGGCATGGGGGCGAAGATACGGTCGGGCACGACGACTTTCCTCCTCGGGCTGCCGCTCTGGTGGGGCTATGCCGCTTGCCTTCCCGGCGCCTGGGGGGCGGCGGGTGTCGCACTCTGGAACGGGCTGCGGCTTGTGAGGGCGCGCGATGACTGATTTTGCCCTGGCGCTTGCCTCTTTTCCGCTTCTTCTCTTGATAATTGCGCTGCGTGCGCCGATCGGGCTGGCGATGCTGGTGCTCGGCGCGGGCGGGCTCTGGATGCTCACCGGAAGCCCGCAGATCTGGCTCGCGAAGATGAAGAACGAGGGGTTTTCGACCTTTGCCCATTACGAGCTCTCGGTGATCCCGATGTTCCTGTTGATGGGGCAGTTCGCGACGCAAGGGGGGATGAGCCGGGCGCTGTTTCGCGCAGCCGATGCTCTGATCGGCCACAGGCGCGGCGGGCTCGCGATGGCCGCGATCGGCGCCTGTGCGGGGTTCGGGGCGATTTGCGGCTCGTCGCTCGCGACGGCGGCGACGATGGGGCGGGTGGCGCTGCCCGAGATGCGCGCGGCAGGCTACTCGAGCGCGCTCGCCACTGCGACGCTCGCGGCAGGCGGCACGCTCGGCATCTTGATCCCGCCCTCGATCGTTTTGGTGATCTTCGCGATCCTGACGGAGCAGAATATCGCGACGCTCTTCGCTGCCGCGGTGGTTCCGGGGCTGATGGCGGTCGCGGGGTACATGATTGCGACGCGTGCCTACCTGATCCGCCATCCCGAGGCCGCCGGCGCGCCCCGCGCTGCGCCGGACTGGCGGGAACGGGGCAGGGCGGTACTTTCCACCTGGCCCGTGATCGCGATCTTCGCGCTGGTGGTGGGCGGCATCTATGGCGGGATCGTCTCTCCCACGGAAGGTGCTGCGATCGGTGCGGCGTTGACCGGGATTGCGGCCTGGGTCTCGGGCGGTTTGCGCGCGGGCGGATTGATCCGGGCGCTTCTGGAGGCGGGGCAGACGACCGGGATGGTCTTCTTCATCATCCTCGGAGCGGCCGTCTATAACGGTTTTCTCGGCTTTGCGCGTTTCCCGCAGGAGCTGGCGCAGATCATCACCGGGGCCGGGGTGAGCCCCTGGGCGGTCCTGATCGCGATGCTGGTTCTGTATCTCGTCTTGGGCTGCTTCATGGACAGCCTCTCGATGATCCTGCTGACCGTTCCGACCTTCTGGCCGATCATTGCAGGGCTCGATTTCGGCCTCTCGCCCGAAGCGCTTGCGATCTGGTTCGGGGTGCTGGTGCTGATCGTGGTCGAGGTGGGGCTGATCACGCCACCGGTCGGGATGAACCTCTTCGTGATCTCGGCCATCGAGGGGCCCGGCCCGACCCGTGCGAGCTGGGGTGCGGTGAGCTGGTTCGTCGGCGCCGACCTGATCCGTATCGCGCTGATCGTGGCGATCCCGGCGCTGGCGCTGCTGCCGCTGTAAGCGCGCGAAAAGAGCGGTGATTTTCGTGCGCATCTGTGCAAGCATGGACCGGAGGAGGACCGCCCATGACCGAGATTTCCAGCGATTTCAAAGGGCAGACCGTGATCTGCACGTTCGAGATGACGCCAGCGACCGCCGATGAGCTGATGGAGAAGCTCCAGTCGGCTTATTCGGAGGTGATCTCGAAAGCACCCGGCTTCATCGGCGCGGGGCTGCATATGAACGATGCGCGCACCCGCATCGCCACCTATTCGAAATGGACGGAGCGCGGGGATTATCAGGCAATGCTGCGCAGCCCCGAGATGATCGCGCGCAACCGGGTGATCAACACGCTCTGCCGGGGCTTCGAACCGGTGATGTACGAAGTCGCAGCCGATTTCTGAGCACCGCGCACCGGGCCGCTGCGGAGGTTCGCGCAACCGAGACCGTCGGATGGGAACTTGCGTGCACCCATCCGCGTTGGTGTGAAAAGACATAGCGGAGAGTGACATGGAAGACGTTCTTCAAGCCATCGGGACGATCGGGATGATCCTTCTGGTGATCGCGGGGCTGCTTGCAGGCTGGATCGCGAGCCTCGTCTCGGGTGGGCGTCACAAAGGCGCCTATCTCGCAATCGGGGTCGTCGGCGCTCTGATCACCCCCTTCATCGCGGCGCTGCTGGGCGGGGCGGTTCTCGCGGCGGGCGGTCTGCTCGCAATTCTCGCGATGGCGCTGTTCGGTGCGGTTGTGGTGCTGGTGATCGGCAAGCTGATCCTCGACTGAGCATTCTCAGGGCGCGGGCGCTCCGCGCAAAAGCCACCAGCCGAGCTTCAGATAGGCAAACCCCTCGCGGGCACGGGCCTTGGCGCTTGCGCGATGCGCGGGGCAGTCGGCCCGCGCCGCAAGCCCCATTGCCCGTGCAATCATGATCGCGCGTGGCGCGTGATAGGGATCGGTAACGATCACTACCTCGCGGGCCGTCAGCATCTCACGCGCGAATCCCACATTCTCATAGGTGCTGGTCGAGCGGTCCTCGAGTGCGATCGCCGCCTCGGGCACCCCTTCGTCGCGCAAGATCATTGCCATCGCTTCGGCCTCGCTCGGCGCATGCCGTCCGAGACCGCCGCAACAGATCACCCGTTCGCTCACCCCGGAATGATAAAGCCCCGCCGCATGCCGTGTGCGCCGCGCGAGCGTGGGCGAGGGGGCGCCACCGGGCCAGACAGCCGCGCCGAGGATCAGGATCGTGCTCATGATTTCGAGCTAGGCGCTCGGGTCTTGCAGGACAAGCCGGTACACGCATGTTAAGATCACGCAAACGGGAGGTTTTTCATGCGTATTACCATTATCGCGGCGCTTCTGGCCGCGTCTCCAGCCTTTGCCGATCCGGTCAATATCCGTCCCGACATGATGTCGGTGACCGTCGAGACCGCCAATGGTCCGGTCGAGATCAAGCGGATCCAGGACAACGAGAATCATATTTCGGGCGATTGGGCGAAGACCTCGCGCCCCTGTCCGAACTTTTGCATCCAGCCGATGGTGCCCGCGCCGGGCGTGACCCCGATCGGTGAGCTGGAACTGATGCAATTCTTGCAAGATCCGAATGTCGTGGTGATCGACGGGCGGGTGAAACCCGATTTCGACGGCGGCGCGATCCCGGGTGCGGTCAACGTGCCTTACACCGAGGCCGCCGATCGTCTGGGCGAGCTGGGCTGCGAGCCCGATTTCGAGGGTTTCGACTGTTCTGGTGAGGATGTGAAATCGGTCGCGCTCTATTGTAACGGCCCGTGGTGCGGCCAATCTCCGACCGCTGCCCGCCGGATGATCGAGGCGGGGTATCCGGCCGAGAAGATCCATTACTACCGCGGCGGGATGCAGGCCTGGCGGATGCTGGGTCTGACGGTGACGGGAGAGTAATCAGCCCGCGGGCTCCGCACAGTCATAGGCCGCGCCATCGGGCAGGCGGCAGAGACGCTCGAAGAAATCCGGCGCAAGGCTGCCATAGGTCGGCAGCCGGTGCTCGCGATCGCGTGCTTCGAGATAATCGTTGCAGGCGGCGGTGTAATAGAGATCGCGCCGTTCGGGCATTGCATACCATTGTTCGAAGGCGGCCGCTGCTGCGGACGAGAGGTCGTTTGACCGGCCCATTTCGGCCTCGAAAGCCGCCGCGATATCGGCTTGCATCGGCCAATGCGCTAGCGCGTCCCATGTCTCGGGCAGATCCGCTTCGCGCAGATCCCAAGCCACGGCGAGGCTGTAGGTAACGGCATCCGCCTCCATCGCGAAAATCGCCCGGGCATTGGCCTTCATCGACAGGCTCGGAACCGGGCAAGCACCGCAGAATTTCTGTTCGAGATGACGCAGTTCATGGATCATCACCGCGTTCTGCAATGCGGGCGGCATGTCGGCGGCGATGACGATGCGGCACCCTTCGGGTTCGAAATAGCCGCGTACATCGTGGAGCGTATCGGCAAGGCAAAGCGCGCGCGCGTCGCGATAGAGCGCGACATGCAGGCTGGGCCAGCGATCGAGCGCGGGGCGCAGCTGCGCGACAAGGGTCGCGATTTCGGGTGGCTCTGTGAAGGGCTGGATGGCACAGGTCAGTTTCTGTGCATCCGCCGCGCTCGCAAAGCAGGCGAGAGCGGCCGCCAGAAGCAGAGGCCGCGGGCGGCTCACCGTCCCTTTCTCCGCTTCACGCCACCGCGCTGGCCAGGCCGACCCGCAGTGGAGCGCCCCTTGGCGGCCACCGCCGCTTCGCTGGCAGCCTCGACTGCGGATTGCCGCGCGAGAGGATCGTCATGCACGGCTAGGTCCACCGCCTCAAGCCGCTTGATCTCATCGCGCATCCGGGCCGCTTCCTCGAATTCCAGATCCTCGGCGGCCTTGCGCATTTTCAACCTGAGATCATCAAGATGCGCCCCGAGATTGGCGCCGACTTTCACATTTTCAACTTTTGCCGTGACGCGCGACATGTCGGTGTCGCCCTGATAGAGCCCGGCCAGAACATCCTCGACATTCTTTCTCACCGTCGCAGGGGTGATGCCGTGCTCCTCGTTATAGGCGATCTGCTTGGCGCGGCGGCGGTCGGTTTCGTCCATCGCGCGCTGCATCGAGCCGGTGATCTTGTCGGCATACATGATGACCCGGCCATCGGCGTTGCGCGCGGCCCGCCCGATGGTCTGGATCAGCGAGGTTTCCGAGCGCAGGAAGCCCTCCTTATCCGCATCGAGGATCGCGACCAGCCCGCATTCTGGAATGTCGAGCCCCTCGCGCAGCAGGTTGATCCCCACCAGCACGTCGAAAGCACCAAGGCGCAGGTCGCGCAGGATCTCGATCCGCTCGATCGTGTCGATATCGGAATGCATGTAGCGCACCCGCACGCCCTGTTCGTGCAGGTATTCGGTCAGGTCCTCGGCCATGCGTTTCGTCAACGTGGTGACGAGCGTGCGATAGCCGCGCGCAGCGACCGTGCGGATTTCGTCGAGCACATCATCGACCTGCGTCTCGACCGGGCGGATTTCCACGACCGGGTCCAACAGGCCCGTTGGGCGGATGACCTGTTCGGTGAAGACGCCGCCGGTCTGTTCCAGCTCCCAAGCAGCAGGCGTGGCCGAGACGAAGACCGATTGCGGGCGCATCGCATCCCATTCCTCGAACTTCAGCGGGCGGTTATCCATGCAGGACGGCAGGCGGAAGCCGTGTTCGGCCAGCGTGAACTTGCGCCGATAGTCGCCGCGATACATGCCGCCGATCTGGGGCACGGTGACGTGGGATTCGTCGGCGAAGACGATCGCGTTGTCGGGGATGAATTCGAACAGGGTGGGGGGCGGCTCACCGGGGGCGCGGCCGGTGAGATAGCGCGAATAGTTCTCGATCCCGTTGCAGACGCCGGTGGCCTCCAGCATCTCCAGATCGAAATTGGTGCGTTGTTCGAGGCGCTGCGCCTCCAGCAGCTTGCCTTCCTCTTCGAGCTGCTTCAGCCGCAGCGCCAGCTCCTTGCGGATACCCTTGGTCGCCTGTTGCAGCGTCGGGCGGGGCGTGACGTAGTGGCTGTTCGCATAGATGCGGATCTGGTCGAACGTATCGGTCTTCGCGCCCGTCAGCGGGTCGAATTCGGTAATCGCTTCAAGCTCTTCGCCGAAGAAGCTAAAGCGCCAGGCACGGTCTTCAAGGTGCGCGGGCCACAGGTCCACCGTGTCGCCCTTGACCCGGAACGCACCGCGCTGGAAGGCCGCGTCGAGGCGTTTGTATTGCTGCGCCACCAGATCGCCGAGGAACTTGCGCTGCTCGATCAGGTCGCCGACCTTGAGATCCTGCGTCATTGCCGAATAGGTCTCGACCGAGCCGATGCCGTAGATGCACGACACCGAGGCCACGATGATCACGTCATCGCGTTCGAGCAGCGCCCGGGTGGCCGAGTGGCGCATCCGGTCGATCTGCTCGTTGATCTGCGATTCCTTCTCGATATAGGTGTCCGAGCGCGGAACGTAGGCTTCGGGCTGGTAATAGTCGTAATAGGAGACGAAATATTCCACCGAGTTGTCGGGGAAGAAGCCCTTGAATTCACCGTATAATTGCGCAGCCAGCGTCTTGTTGGGCGCAAGGATGATCGCGGGGCGCTGCGTCTCCTCGATCACCTTCGCCATCGTGAAGGTCTTGCCCGTCCCGGTCGCACCCAAGAGAACCTGATCACGCTCGCCCGCGTCGACGCCACTCGAAAGCTCCGCAATTGCGGTTGGCTGGTCGCCCGCGGGCGCGAATTCCGTCTTCATCACGAAACGCTTGCCGCCCTCGAGTTTGGGGCGGGTAAGAACGTCGGGGCGTTCGCTGGGCAGGTTCGTATTGTTGTGAGGCATCGCGCAGACCTTTCGCTTGCCCCTAGATTTGTCCTCTTTTCGTTCTTATTCAAGAGGTTGCGCGGCGGGTTAAGGAACGGTTTCTGAAAAGGTCATAAGTTTATATATTTATCAATGTGTTGCAGGATTTATTTGCTTGCTTCTGAAGGTCCGGGCGCGCATGGTCTGCGGGCAAGCAGCATAGATCTGCCGGCTGGCGTACCACCCCACCCCTCGCTCCCCAGCCAGCCGGCAGAATCCTTTGCTCTGAACGGGGCTGCTACGGATTGCGCGCCGTTTCTGATGGCTTGAAGGCTTGCGATTTGCTTCTGATGCTCTAAGAGGAAAGAGAAGCATCGCTGAGGAGTTTGTCCATGCGCGCGCGCATCTACCAACCCGCCCGCAACGCCATGCAGTCGGGCACCGCGAAAACCAAGTTCTGGTATCTCGATTACGTTCCCGCTGACGCGCGCGAGATTGACCCTCTGATGGGGTGGACGAGCTCTGACGATACCCAGACCCAGGTGCGTCTGCGTTTCGAGAGCCGCGAGGCAGCCGAGTCCTATGCCAAGGAAAAGGGCATCGACTACATCGTGACCGAACCGCACAAGCGCTCCGCCAATATCCGCCCGCGCGGCTATGGCGAAAACTTCGCCACCGACCGGCGCGCGAACTGGACGCACTGAGGCAGTCGGCCATTCTCTGGCCGATGCGAGCCGGATAAGCCATTGGGGGCCGAGCGCTCTCGCTTATTTAAGCTCTACCTACTTCGAAAGGCGCTGAGCGTGGCCCCAGCCCCGCCGTGCTTGCGCTATTCCGTCAGCGCAACGGGTAATGTGTACGCAGAGCCATTGCATCCTGCCCGCGCAGGGTCGTGACGACATTCCCATCCTCGGAAAAAATCGAACGTTTCGTGTAATACGGGTTCACGATATCGGTCGAGAATCCGAGGCTTTGCGTGAGTTCCTCAAGCACGACCGAACGGATGTCGCGCGACAGGATATCCTTGCTGAAAACGATGTCTGCGTCCGTAATCTGACCGCTATGGGTTTGCCAGAAGAAGGTGACGCGCGCGACGCTGCCTGTTTCCATATTGGTGCCGTCAACGTTCCGGTCGCCCGTATCGCGCACGATGCCGCCCGTTGCGGTGGCGCTGAGGAAGATCTCGATATCGGCGCGTGTGCCCGTGACATAGCTCAGCCGGAGATCGGCCCCGACGGCGTTGATCTCATGCGTGGCCGCGAGGAGCGCGTTATGGATTTCGCGCCGCGACCGATCGGGGAAACGTGGCGAGATGAATTTGATCGCGACGGTCAGGTTCCTGCGTTTCGGAGCAAACCATTTGCGCGTCGGCAATTTGCACGCGCCTCCCGGTTTCGCTTCGCAGGCAACGGCTCGATAGAAATCGCGATCGCTCAACTTTCCCGCGCAGCGTACGAGCCCTTCGGCGAAAAGCGGTGCGGCGCTCAGCGCTGTGATAATGGCGGCGAAAGTGAGAGCGTGGCGCATGGCAGATTTCCGGACGCGGTGAAGCGATGCTGTCAGGTTGCGCCCCCACGCTCAGATGCGTCAAGCAATTTGAATGGCTGCCCTCAGCTGCGAAGCGACACGATGTGATTGTCCCAGGCGCAGTCCTGCCGCCCGAGCGGTCGTGCCCCTTGTGCGCCTACCGCGATCAGTCCGCCCAGGCCGTCGCTGGCCAGATAGCCTGCCGGATGGGCCGCAAGCCCGCATACATCCGCGCGCGAGACCGCACCGAGAAAGCGGCCATCGGGGGCGAAGCGATGCAGCCGCCCGCCGCGCGGTGAGCTGATCGCGATCTCGGAGCCGTCGCCGGAAAACGCGATGGAGCCGGCATAGCCCTTCATCGCCAGCTCATCGGCGAGCGGGGCGGAGGCGAGCACCGGGGCCTCTCCGCGCCGGTGCAGACCCAGAAGGGGCGTGGCCGCATCCGGCGCGCCTTCCCATTGCATCGCGAAACCGACTTGCCCGTCCGGACCGAGCGCGAGGTGACGGATCGAGTTCTGCCAAAGCTCCGGTTCCAGCTCGACCGTCTCTAGGAGCCGTCCGTCGAGATCGAAATAGCTCAGGTTGGGTCGCATCGTGTCGATGTTCAGCTTCGCGCGATCGCTGGGATCGGTCGCGATCCCGCCATTGGCCGCGACCAGCGTGCGCTCGTCCGCCATCAGTCGCAGGTCATGGGGGCCGATTCCGTGGGTCGAAAACTCACCCACGCGCAGATAGCCCGCCTCGACATCCCAGATCCCGATCACGCCCGCGCTGGAATCAGCCATCTGCTCGACCGTAAGGAGCCGCGCGCCATTCTCGACATAGACGCCGTGGCCGTTGAACTGGCGCCCTTCGGGCGGCGTGAGCGTGCGGATCACCGCGCCGCCCACGCAATCGATCACCAGCGCGAAATGGCCCGGTCGGCGCGCAAAGGCCACGGCCTCGGCGCGGGTCGGATGGCCAGCGCCCGCATGTCCGCGCGCGGGCAGGGGCAGTTGAAACAGCGTCGCGCCCTCGGGATCGAGACCGAAAAGCGCGAAGCCCCCATCGGGAGTTTTCGCGGCGGCGATGTAGGCGGGGTCACCGGCGGCAGCCCAGCTCAGGTTTGGCGCGGCCGAGGCGGCGAGAAGACCGGCGAGGAAGAAACGGCGGGTTGTCATGGGATCAGTCTCCGTCTTGCGAGTTGAAGCCGGCCGAGAGGCCAAGCGCGGTGCCGATCTCGGTCTCGACTGCACGGCGCAT
Organism: Thioclava pacifica DSM 10166; assembly: GCF_000714535.1. Taxonomy (GTDB): domain Bacteria; phylum Pseudomonadota; class Alphaproteobacteria; order Rhodobacterales; family Rhodobacteraceae; genus Thioclava; species Thioclava pacifica. The sequence goes on from NZ_AUND01000040.1 coordinate 23,692, forward strand.
CGCCTGCACCTGTTGCTGAAGGATTTCCACGCGGAGTCGGGACTGCGGGTTACCCACGTCCGAGAAGTCTTTTTTATCAATCGACTGCGCGGCTTTCTTGATGTTGTCCGACGCGGCGTCCACCTCCGGCAGATCATGATCGACAAGCGCATGGGCAAGCCGCTCGGCAGCCTCTGCCGACAGGAGCACATTGCGCAGGCTGCGACCGGAACGACGGGCCTCGGCAAGCTTGGGCCGTGGTTTGTCGAAGGTACCCAGCGGGCGCCCGAGCCGGCTGTCCGCGGTGAATTCGAGCCCCGAGAGAAGCTGCGTGTAGAGCGCGCGGATCGCCTCGTCATCGCTCATGTAGGTCGCGTTCTCTGGTGCTCCGGCGGTTTTCAGGACCCCGGCGAACGCCTCCCAATCGGCGGCGAGCGTCCGCGCCTGACGCGCCAGTTCGGCACTCGCGGCCCGCACATAGCGGCAGCTGTAGCTTTGCGCATCATAGCCCAGGAAGGCCGGGTCGTAGAGGAGCATCTCCAGTGCGAAGAGCCCCTTGGCCGCGATCGAGGCCTCGGCAAAGCGCGCAGGGTCGTCGACCACCGGATCTTCCTGCGCGACCATCTTCGTCACGGTGCGCTGCGTGAAGCCGCGATCGTCGGGCCAGAAGGCGATCGACAGCGCCGCCGTCTCGGATGGGCCTATTCGCAAGTCGCCCACGCCAAGCCATGCATCGAAGGCAGCGTTATAAGCGGGTCGGACGGCAGGCGCGGTGCAGTCGGCCTCGGCTGTCTCGGCAAGCGTCTGCGCGCTCTGCGCGAAGTGGGCAAATCCCGGCAAGATATCTTGCTCAAGCGCCTCGGAGACACCGCCATAAGCGGGTACTGCAAGCGTCAGGGATAGCAAAAGGGCAGGCAGGCGCATCACAGGCTCTCCAGGAATTTGATCAGGGCGTCGCGATCGGCTTTCGGCATCTCGATCACCCGGGTTTTCGCGGCCTCCGCTTCGCCACCATGCCAGAGCACGGCTTCAAGCAGGCCGCGCGCGCGCCCGTCATGCAGGAAACGGGTGTGGCCGCTGACGGTCTCGGTCATGCCAATTCCCCAAAGCGGCGGTGTGCGCCATTCGCGTCCCGTCGCGCGTCCCTCGGGGCGGTTGTCGGCCAGACCTTCGCCCATGTCGTGCAGCAGCAGATCGGTATAGGGCCAGATCAGTTGGAAGCTCTGCTCGGGCTGGTCATCAAGCCGGTGGGTGACGAATTTCGGATTGTGGCAGGCTGTGCAGCCGGTCTCGTAGAAGACCTGCTTGCCGCGCAGAACGTCTGGGTCGCCCGTGTTGCGGCGCGCGGGAACGGCGAGGTTTCGACTGTAAAAACTCACGAGATCAAGCCCTTCCGCGTCGATCTCGAAGCCATCCTCTTCCGGATCGCCGCCGTGGATCGCGGCACGGCACGCAGCCTGCGCCCCGGTGCAATCGCCCCAAGGGTCGGGAAAGAGCGGCGAGGAAATGCCCATATCGGACGAGAAGGCCCCCGCCGATTGCTGCTTCACAGTCGGCTCGCCCGCCTTCAACCCGAACCGGCCGAGCATCGGGCGCTCATGCTCGAGCGACCATACGATATTGGGCCGCCCCGAGATCCCGTCGCCATCGCGATCGTCGGGATCGGCCAGCGCGAGAATGTCGGCCGTCGGGATCGCTTCAAGCAAGCCTAGCCCGATCATCTGCGGCGCCACGCGCGGCGAGAGCATCGCGCCTTCGGCCAAGGGGCCGTAGCCGAGATCGGCCGCGCTATAGAAGGGTTTGAGAAGCGTTGCGGTTTCGCCCTCGGACAGCGCCAGTTCGACCTCTTCATAGCGCACATCGAGCCGGTATTCCGCTGCATGACCGGTCGTTGCGAAATCCTGCAATTGCCCGCCATAGGTCGGATCGGGTTTGGTCGCGATGTAATCCTCGATTTCGGCCATCTGCGCGTCCAGATCGGCCCGATCGCCAGGCACGGAGACGCGCAGGAACATCGACACGGCGGTGTCGTCCGGCCCCTCGGGGGGGTGGCCGCGCCCATCCTTGATATGGCAATTCTGGCAGCCCCGCGCGTTATAAAGCGTGCCCAGCCCGTCGGATGCGCGCGTGGAGGCGGGGGCCTCGACCCAGATCTTGCGGAAGAGCCCGTTGCCGACCTTGAAATCCAGCTCGCGCGCGAAGTCGATATTGCCCGATGGCTGCGAGAAGGCATCGGCATTGCGCCGCGCGCGTACGGTCGCGGCCCCTGCAGGCATTTCCTCGAAGCGCTCGGGCTTGGAGAAATCGCGCGTGGGGGCGGTGACGGCCTCGATGCGCGCGGCCTCTTCGGGCGTGCGCGCAATCACTGCGAGATGCGGATCGTCGAGGGTCAGGGCCGCCGCCGGGCCGGCGCAGAGGCTCGCCGCCACGAGGGCGCTGCACGGACGGAGGCGGGTGAGTTTGGCTGGGCGTGAGGGGGGCATCGCTTGCTATTCGGAAATTGCGCGGTGCGACATGAACTTCACATCGCACCGCATTGGTTTTACTGGAAAACGGCGTTGGGGTTGTCGAGACTGTCCGACCCCTCGAAGGCGATCTGATCCAGCTCCAGCGTCCGCACAACACGTTCGATCGAGCGGGTCTGATCGATCAGCCCGTTCACGCCGCCCATGATCAGCGCCTCGCCTTCGGCATTGCCTGCGGCCAGCATCATGTCATAGGCGAAACCATCTTCGGCGGCGGTCTTGATCGCACCGAGCGCGTCCATCGTGGCGTTGAGCTTGCCGCGCATCTCGGCATCCAGCTCGGCATTCTGTGCTGCGACCAGATCCGACAGCGACGGCCCCTCGATCACCGTACCGTCCACGCGCTCGTAGCGGCCCAGATAGACGTTCTGGATGCCCAGCCCGTCGTAATAGTGGCTGTTATGGGTGTTGTCGGAGAAGCAGTCGTGTTCTTCCTCGGGGTCGTTCAGCATCAAGCCGAGACGCATCCGCTCGCCTGCCTGTTCGCCATAGGACAGGCTGCCCATGCCGGTCAGGATCGCGACAAGGCCCGCGCCTTCATCGGCCATCACAGACTGGCGCGCCTCGCCGCCCTCGGCCCAGTTCGCGGCCATTTCTTCAAGATCGGCCAGCAGCAGGTCGGTCGCCGCTTTCAGATAGGCCGCGCGGCGGTCGCAGTTGCCACCCGTACATCCCGCGCCGCGAACGTAATCGGTATAGGGGCGCGCGCCCGCGCCGGGGCCGGTGCCATTGAGATCCTGCCCCCAAAGGAGAAACTCGATCGCGTGATAGCCGCGCGCGACATTGGTCTCGATCCCGTCCGCCTCGTTGAGCGTCTCTCCGATCAGCTCGGGGGTGATCTCGGTCGCGTCGACCTGCTGACCTGCGATGGTGATCTGCGGGTTCGCGATCACGTTCAGCGCAGCCAGTTCGTTCGCATCGCTCGGGCCGCCATAAGAGGCGTCGACATAGTCGATCAGCCCCTCGTCGAGCGGCCAGGCATTCACCTTGCCTTCCCAGTCATCGACGATGGCATTGCCGAAACGGTACACCTCGGTTTGCTGGTAGGGGACGCGAGCGGCAAGCCAAGCGGTTTTCGCCGCATCGAGCGTCTCGGGGGAGGGGGTCGCGATCAGCGCATCGACCGCCGCCTGCAGGGCGCGGGCGGTGGCGAGGCTGTCGGCGTATTTGGCTTCGGCGATATCGGCATAGGTGTCGAGCACTGCCGCTCGGCTGATCGAAGCCTCGGCCCGGACCATTGCGGGAGAGAGGCAAAGGGCAAGGCAAGTCGTTGCCATAAAACGTTTCATCATCGGGTCACTGTCCTTTCGCGCGTCTGTTTCGGCCGAAAAGGATCGGGTACCCGGACAGGGTACCGAACCGCTCTGGCCGATATCCGTGTCTCCGGGCTTCCCGAGGCGCAAATGCCGGGTGACTGGGAGGATGAGGGAATACCTGATTGAATCACTCGGATATGTCAACCGGGGTTTTCCAGCGCGGAGAGAATTTCTTTCGGGTGACGTGAGAAACAGCGAGCCGATGCAGCTTTCGTCGTAAAACGATCAAATTCGCGCCTTAACACGCAGCAAAGGAGCTCTTTTGGATGTTTGGCGAAACTGTCGGATGACAGGGTGACGAAGCTGTGGCAGCAAGGAAGGGACGGAGGGGCGATGGCACTGAATTTTCGACAGAGCGAGATTCTCGAGATCGCGCGCAACGAGGGGCGCGTCGGGGTCGAGGCGCTGGCCGAGCGTTTCAACGTCTCCTTGCAGACGATCCGGCGCGACCTCACCGATCTGGCCGATGCGGGTCACCTGGAGCGGGTGCATGGCGGCGCGGTGATCCGCACCGGCGTCGTGAATTTCGCCTATGAGGAGCGCCGCCGGATGAACGAGGCCGCAAAGGCCGCGATCGGGCGGGCCTGTGCGCAGGCGATCCCCGACAACAGCTCGATCATTCTCAATCTCGGTACAACGACCGAGGCGGTTGCGCGCGAATTGCTGGGCCATCGCAACATCACCGTGGTCACCAACAACATCAACGTCGCCAATATTCTTCTGGCCAATGAGAGTTGCGAAATCCTTGTCGCGGGCGGCAATCTGCGGCGCTCGGATGGCGGATTGGTGGGCGATCTGACGGCGGATTTCATTCGCGAGTTCAAGGTCGATTTCGCGGTGATCGGGGCTTCGGGTCTCGATGCGGATGGCGACCTTCTCGACTACGATCTGGCCGAGGTGCGTGTGAGCCGCACGATCCTGCGCCAGGCGCGCACGAAATTCCTCGTGACTGATGCGTCGAAGCTCGCACGCTCGGCTCCGGTGCGGCTGGCCTCGCTGAGCGAACTTGACCGGGTGTTCATCGACGCGCCCCTGCCGGGCGATCTCGCACAGCTTTGCGCCGAGGCAGAGACCGAGGTCACCGTCGTCGGGCCGTGATCCTCACCCGCGCCGGAGCGTCTTGCGGTAGACCCTGCGCAGCGGTTGGCCGAGCCCGGTGCCCATGAGCGCGCGGATCACGCTGCGCCGCAATCTCAGCAGGGCGAAGCGGGCGCGCAGTGCTCCGGGGCGGCGTGGGGCACCGGTGTTTTGTGCGGCGAGCAACGGCTCGATCCGCAGCAGATCCTCGCGATCCTGCCCGGCGAGACGGTGCGTCTTCAAGGCGGCAACTTCCGGCAGGCTGACGAAACTCAGCCCAGCATAGCGAAAATGCAGCGCGGGATCGCGCAGTATCTCGGCGGGCGGCGCGCTGTGATGGCCGCCGTCGTGCCGTTCGATCGCGCTGCCCGCTGGCGCCTCGGGTAGCGGCGCGGCGGAAATCACGTCGATATCGGAGGGCGGACGCAGCCCGTAAAGCCCCATCACCATGCCGGTATCCACGGCAAACGCCTCGGGGGCCAAACCCCGCGTATCGCGCCAGTGCGCAAGCGTTTCGAGATGGCGGCGGGTCTCTGGAAAGGCCATCGGCTCCCCATATTCGAGGAAATGCCGCGCATTCGGATTGAGCAGAAGATGCGCCAGCTCCACCGCTTCTGCATGGGTGTCGGTGATATGAACCGAGCTTTTCGCAATCTTGTAGAGCGCGCGGATCTCGTCTTTCAGCGCGACCCGGTCGCGCTCGGGTGGAGCGTCGAAAATGAGCACACGCAGCGGGCCGGGACCGGAGAAACATTCCATCAACTTGCGCCGGATGCCGGGGAAGTTGTCTTCGGCCGGGCCAAGCCACGGCTCGTTCGGATAGACGCGCGAGAGCAGCGTGTGGCCCGCCTTGAGCGATATCTGCAAGGCGCGGCGATAAATGAGCGGGCCGATCGCCTGTTCGACCTCGCGCTCGCGCCCCTTGGCGGCAGGCCACAGGAGCGCAACCGCGGCATGCGGCATCGCCTCGACCATGCGGATCGCGGCCGCGTCGAGATCGGCCGCATCCATGCCGCGCCCCGCAAAAAACCGGTAATCGAAAATCTTCGGCTCCAGCCCTGTCTCGACCGCCGTGACCGTCTCGCCGAGGGCGATGGCACAGGCGGCGCGGTGGCCCGCATTGAGCAAGCTGCCGTCTAAGGCAAGCGGCACGAGGCTGCGCTTCGGGTCGAAGCCGCCCCTTTCCATGCTCGCCATCAACGCTTCGAAATCGTCGCGAAAACGGGTGATGCCCGCCTTGCCGTCGCTGCCGGGCTCGATCATGTCCCCTAGCGAGAACGCGGCGATGTGGTCTTCATAGAGCCGGTCTGCGAAGGGCGAGCCGCCTGTGCGTCGCCCGTCGAGCCACAAGAGTTTGAAGCCGAGATCGAAGCGGTTCCAGCTCGGCGTCGGGACGAAGGTTTTCAGCGGCAACTCGGTCAGAGCGGGGTCGATCTGGCGCGCCAGAAATTCGTCGATCCGGGTCTCGAGCGCGGCGCGGGGCAGGGTGGTTTGCGTCATGCCGCGACCTTCCCTTCCTGACCGAGCGTGATCAGCCGGTCGATCAGCGCGTCGAAATTGCGTTTCCCATCAAAGCGCTGCGCGGCTTGCGCGCGCGCAGCCGCGCCCATCCGGGCCCGCAGGGCGGGATCGTCGATCAGTGCCGAGAGCGCCGCGACAAAGCCCGCATCGTCCTCGGCGGCGACAAGCCGTCCGGTCACCCCCTCCTCGACCAGATCGGGGATGCCGCCAAGCGCGCTGGCCACCACTGGCAAGCCCGCCGCCGCCGCCTCGATCAGCACGAAAGGCGACATGTCGAGCCGGGTCGGCAGGCAGAAGAGGTCCATTCGCGGCAACAGCTCCTGCATCAGCTGCTTATGCGGCAGGGCGCCGTGGAAGGTGATATCCGGGCCATTGGGCGGTGCCGCCTTGTCTCCCGAGACGATATGCAGATGGCAACGCCCCGCCAGTGGTCCCGAGACCCAGTCGGCGAGGCGATAGGCGCCTTTGCGGCTCAGATTGTTGCCCACGAAGAGGACCTGCGGCACTGCATTGAGCGCACCGCCCGCAGGGGGCGGCCATTGGCCGGGGTCGAGCGAGGGCGGCTGGATCGTGATCCTGTCGGGCGCGATCCCGAAATCCTCACGCAGTGACTCCGCTGCCCAGCGGCTCATCGGGAACAGATGTGCAGCCCTGCGGCACAGCTTCGCCTCGGTCTCGATCTCGGCCGGGCTCCATCCCGGCAAGGGCAGGTCGCGGGTCAGCGCCGGGCGGGTCGTGTCGAGGGCGAGCGTCACGGGAATATCGCCCACGGGGATCGCGCCGGCCGGCCAATGGGCGGCGACATGGATGATATCGGGGCGATGCTGTGCGATGGCTGCCCGGATATCGCGCCCCAGCGCCCCCTGATGCATCGCGATCGGATCGAAAGGCCGCAAGGCGCGCCCGAGCGTCCCGTCGGCATGGCGGCGTGCGAGCTGCATGGCAAAGCGCGACGGCGCACGGTGCAGCACGGTTGCGCGCAGGTCGTCGCGCCCGCGCAAGGCGGCTTCGAGCTGGCGCGCATAGGTCGCCCAGCCGAGCACCCCATTGGCCACGAAAAGAAGATGCGTCTGCGCCATCAAATCCCTTGCCCCATCGGGGCGCCGCGTCCGTCCCCATCGGACGCTGTGTGGCAATACCCTGCTCCGCGCTCGCGCGATCCGTCAAGTTGGCGTATGAGAAAGGAATGATATTGTTACCGAATTGCGGACAGGGCGCAAAGGAGCGGGCGTGGAGAGAGCAGAGCGAAACAGTCCACGGCTTTCGCATGTCCTGATCGTGAGCGATTTCGCCGATGTGACCGGGGGGCAGGCGAAAGTCGCAATCGACACGGCGCGGCTTCTGGCGGGCGCGGGGCTGGAAGTGACGTTCTTTGCGGCGACCGGGCCGGTGAGTCCTTTGCTCTCGCATCCCAAGATCCGCGTGACCTGCCTTGGCCAGCATACGTTGCTCGATAATCCGAGCCGAATGCGCGCGATGCTTTCGGGCTTGTGGAACCGGTCTGCGGCGCGGGCCTTGCGGGCCGAGATCGCGCGCCACGATCGCGCGCGCACGGTGATCTTGTGCCACGGCTGGGCCAAGGCGCTCTCGCCGGCGATCGGGCCGGTGCTGACGGCGGGTGGGCTACGCTGCCTCTACACGATGCACGAATATTTCCTCGCCTGTCCCAATGGCGGCTTCTACGACTACCGCGCGGGCGAGATCTGCACGCGCAAACCGCTGGGTGCGGCCTGCCTGAGCCGCAATTGCGATGCGCGTCATGCGCTGCACAAGGGCTGGAGGGTGGCGCGGCAGGTCTTGGCGCGTGGGCCGGGGCATCTGCCAGGAGGGTTGCGCGATATCGCCTATATCTCCGAAACGCAGCGCACTGCGATGGCACCGTATTTGCCACAAGCCGCGCGGCTCCATCATTTGCCGAACCCGGTGGCAAGCGATGCGCCGCCGGTGGAGGCCGCCGCCAATGATGCCTTCGTCTTCGTCGGACGGCTCTCGCCAGAGAAGGGCGGTGCGATCTTTGCCGAGGCTGCGAAGACTGCCGGGTTGCACGCGGTCTTCGTGGGCGATGGGCCCGAGGCTGCGCGGATCCGCGAGATCAACCCGCAGGCCGAGATCACCGGCTGGGTCACGCCTGACGAGGTGCAGGAGCATCTCGGACGCGCCCGCGCCGTCGTCTTTCCGAGCCTCTGGTATGAATGTCAGCCGCTGGTTCCGATCGAAGCGCTGCTGCGAGGCGTGCCGGTGGTAACGGGGCGCTGGAGTGCTGCCCATGAGGTCGTCGAGGATGGGGTGAACGGGGTGATTTATGACCGTCCCGATGCGCAGGCACTGGCCGAGGCGCTGGGCCGGGTGCAGCGGATCGGGCCCTTCGACAGCAAGACCCTTGCCGAGGCGGTTTCACCCGCGCGCCATGTCGAAAGCCTCCTTGCGATCTGCGAGGAGATTCTAGGGCGCCCAGCCTGAGAGATCGAGGCCGAACGCCTCGGCCAGCCGCGCGTTCCTCTCCGCGAACTCCCGACGCAGATCCGCCATCAGCGCGGCATCGCTGTCCCGCTCGGGCGGGCGGGTGTTGAGTTTGCGATAGAGCCCGCGCGCCGCCGAATAGAGCCGTCCCTTTGGCAATGCGCCCCGCACCGCGATGTTGAGCCGTTGCAGGGCGCGATTGCGCGGCGTGTAGCTCTCGTTTTCGACCGGGAAAGCGTAATCGGCATAAAACTCCGGGTCGATCTCGCACCAGGTTGCGATCTCCGTCACCAGACCGGCGGGATCGCTACGCAGCCGGTCGAAGGTCACGACCTTCATCCGTGCAGGGCCCAGCCGGTCGCGCCAGCGCTCCAGCCAGGGAAGGTAATCGGCGCAGGTCAGCGCATCCGCCGCAAGTTCATTGCCGCCGAAGCTCTGACCGCCCGCGCTGAGCGCCGCGAGATAGTCGGGAAAACCCATTTCGGCGGGGATGAAGTCCCAGTTGTCGCGGAAGTAATCATAAAGCGAGCGGATCTGGCTTGCCGGTTCGCGCAGCACGAAGAGCGCGCGCGCCTCGGGCAGTTCTGGGATCATTGCCAGCGCGGTGCGCGAATAGATTGTGCTGGGCGTGCCCTCGACGCGTAGCCGGGGGTCACCGTTGGTGGGCGCAAAGGCCTCTTCCAGCCGTTCGATCCCCTGACCGGCGTTAAACGTCGGGCGGAAGACGTGGCTGTCGGGATCGGCGAAGAAGCAGCTCTCCTTCTCGCGCGAGCCTTGCACCTGCGGGTGATCCGCAAGCCAGCTGAAAAGCGACGAGGTGCCCGCCTTCGGCACCCCGGCAAGAAAGAGGATCGGCACACTCATCGCCGTGCCTCCAGTTCCGCCAGATGCCCCGCCATGTCTCGGGCGAAGCGGTCCAGCGTGAAACGGCGTTCGTAGCTTTCGCGCGCTGGGCCACGCATCGCTTGCAGGGCAGGGCGGCTCAGCGCGCTGAGCGCCCCGCTCAGCGCGTCCGGGTCAAGCGCGAAAACCAGTCCGGTCTCGCCTGGGATCACCAGCGCGCCCATGTCGCTTCGATCGGAAACGAGAACCGGCGTGCCGTTGCGCAGCGCCTCTGGCACGATCAGCGGCAACCCCTCCCAGCGCGAGGGAACAATCAACCCATCGGCCGCTGCATAATACCCGTCGAGCGCCTCGGGCGGCTGCCAGCCATGCATCGTCACGCCCTCGGGCAGATCAGGCATCGCGCCACCGCGCACCGGCCCGCCCACGAGGTGCAGATGCAGATGGGGCGTTGCGGCCCGGGCGCGGGCAAAAGCTGGCAGCAGGATGTCGAGACCCTTCTGGTAATCGAACCGTCCGACAAAGAGCAGATGGATTTCGTCTTCGCAGCCGCGGTCGAAAGGGGCAGGGGGCATGTCGGCCTCGCGATCGGCCACGGCATTCTCGACCACGACCTGCCGCCCGCGATAGCCATAGCGCCGCGCGAGCGCGAGATCGCCTTGCGAGACATTCACCACCAGATCCGCGAGCCCGCTCAGCCACCCCTCGATCGCGCGCACGACCCGCCCCTTCGGTGATCCGGGGTCGTAATTGCTGATCGCCCAGGCATGGGCACAATAGAGCGCGGGGCTGCGGTCGCCCATCGCACGCAAGGCCGCCAGCGCCAGCAGCGAGAAGGTGCTGTTGAAGATATAGATGTCGGGGCTGATCTCACGCCGCGCGGCACGGAAAGCGCGCAAGAACTGGACGAGTGCTCCAAGGCTGCGCCCGCCGCGCCGGAACCCGATCACCCCCGCGCGGTCCGACAGGATGCGGGCATCTTCTTCGGGCATGACGATGCTCAGATCATAGCCGTGCGGGGCAAGCGCGCGCAGGCTGTCCTGATACCGCCCGACGCCGCCCAGAGCAGTCTCGCAAAGGCTCAGGATGCGTTTTCGATGGGACGATTCGGGCAAATTGCTCAACCTTTCAGCGATTGCTCTCGGCAGAATTATACCTAAGCGATGGGAGTTGCTTGATTTTGTGCACTCTCGATAAGCCTCTGTTTGTGCACGGCTTACAATGCTGAAAAAATGATCAAATTGTTCGGCTCGCGCGGACAGAGCTCGATTGTGAAGAACATTCCACTGACTTTCTGACGGAATTGTGTCAGAAATGTGATGCCGGCTTTAGCTGTAAGGGGCAGATCGCCGGCCTCCTTTCTGGGGGTGGGAGAACATGCAAGATCAATCGTACCAAGTCGATTTTATCGACTTCTCAGGGCGTGGCCAGGAGGCCATGCCGCGCGGTTCCGTCTACGAGCGCTTCGGCAAACGTCCTGTCGATATTACCTGTGCCGCAATCCTTCTGATCCTGACCGCGCCGCTGATGGTTGCGATCATGCTCAGGCTGATGCTGACTGGCGGCACGCCGGTCTTCGCGCATCGCCGGGTCGGGCGCGACGGCCTCTCGTTTCGCTGTTACAAGTTTCGCACGATGCGCAAGGATTCCTCGCGCGTATTGCGCTTCGTACTGCGCACCGATCCGGCAGCGGCCGAGGAATGGGCCGGTGCGCAAAAGTTGCTCGACGATCCGCGCGTGACCCGGATCGGGCTTTTTCTGCGCAAGACCAGCCTTGATGAATTGCCGCAGCTTTTCAATGTTTTGCGGGGCGATATGAGCATGGTCGGGCCGCGCCCCGTCACCGATCGCGAGCTTGCGCGCTATGGCCGCTACCTTCCGGCCTATCTGTCGGTGCGGCCAGGCGTGACCGGGCTCTGGCAGGTCCATGGTCGCGGCACGACGCTGTTTTCCGAGCGCGTCGAGATGGACGTGGCCTATGTCCGCAAGATCCGGCTCTTCACCGATCTGAAACTCATGCTCCAGACCGCGGAAGTGGTGTTTCGGAGGTCGGGCAGTTGAAACATCTCCCCGCCTTCTCGCCCGATGGCGGGCGCGATCCCTATCGCGATCCGGAGCTGGCCGAGGTGCTGCGTGCCGCAGCGACGCTTTTGCGGCGCAATATCTGGGCGATGGCGCTGACCGGGCTGGTCTTTGCCGCGCTGGGGCTGGTGATGGCGCAGCGTGTCGACAAGCTCTATCGCTCGAGCACGCAACTGATGATCGAACGCCCCGTTTCGAGCCCGATCGAAGTTGAACAGGGTGGAGCCGGTGGGGTCGATGCGGGCTATGTCGAGGGGCAGGTGTTGCTGCTTTCCTCCGACGATATGCTGCGCAAGGTGGTCGAGACGGCCGGTCTGCTCGATGAACCCTCTTTCCAGCCGCAACCGCCGAGCCTGATGCGGCAGGGGATCGCTTGGGTGAAATCCCTGGTGCCCACCTCCGCACCGTCGACCCCTGCAGCCTCGGAAGAAGAACGGCGGATGATCTCGGCAGTGAACACGCTGTCGGATCTGGTCAGCGTGGATCGCGAGGGCGAGACCAATGTCGTCACGATCCGTGCCAGCGCCACGTCGCCGCGTCTGGCGCAGCGCATCGCGAAGACCTTGGCGCAGAGTTACATCTCGCTGCGAGCGGATCAGCGAGAGGCCGAGGCCCGGGGGCTGAGCGACTGGATTGACGCGCGCGCGGCCGAACTGCGCGACAAGCTCTCCGAGGCCGAACGCGCTGCGACGGCGTACCGGATCGAGAACAACCTGATCGGAGACGCGCAGGGCACGGGGCTGAGCGGTCAGCAACTGACCGAGCTCAATGGCGAGCTGATCCGCTCGCGCGCAGATCTGGCGCAGAAACGCGCCTCGCTCGGACAGGCGCAACAGGTACTTGCGGGTGGTGGTGATCCCGCGAGCCTTCCCGAAGTGCAGGCATCGCCGATTATCCAGGCTTTGCGCGAAACGCAGATGCAATTGGAGCTGCGCGCCGAGGATGCGGCGCGGATCGGTCGCGAGGACAATCCCCGCCTGAGCCAGATCCAGCGCCAGATCGCGGCGGTCGAACAGCAGCGCCGCGACGAGATCGGGCGCATTGCACAGGTGCTGGCCAATGAGACGGAGGCGCTGGAAAGCCGGACGCGGCTTCTGTCGGAGGCGCTGGCGCGGGCGGGGGGCGAGACCGGGCAGGAGAGTCGCGATGCGCTCAAGCTGCGCGAGCTGGAACGGATCGTCGATGCCTATCGCACCCGGTATGAGCGCTATCTGAACAATGCGGGACTTGCGAGCGAGCTGCAAAGCTTCGACACAAGCGGCACGCAGATCGTCAGTGCCGCCTCGCTGCCGCTGGAGCCCTACTACCCGCCGACCAAGGTCTTCATGATCCTCGGGTTTCTGGGCGGGGTCGCGCTGGTCCTGATCACGGCGCTCATCCGCAGCGCTTTGGGCCGTGGCTTTGCCTCGATCGAAGAGGTCGAGAGCCAGCTCGACCTGCGCGTCCTCTCGGCTTTGCCTTTGCTGAGCGAACGCCAGTCCGGTCCGGACATCATCCGTCGCGAACCCTTCTCGGATTTCAGCGAGACCGTCTCGGTGCTGCGCCAGAGCCTGATGGCCAGCGCGCATGAGATGCGCTCGGGAACCGGTGCGCCGGTGGTGCTGATCACCTCGGCCGAGGATAATGTCGGCAAGACCACCGTCGCGGCCTCGCTGGGCGAGGCGGCAAGTGCTGCGGGCAAGCGCGTGCTGGTCGTCGATGCCGATCTGCGCTTCGCGGGCCTCACGGCGCTTTACGACATGGAAGACAGTCCCGGCCTGTGCGAGATCTTGCGCGGACAGAACTGGCTGCCCGATATCGAGGCGCCGGATGGCGGCTCGCTCGAGGTGATGCCGGCGGGCGCGCTTCATGGGCGCCAACCCTCGGGCTATCTCGAAACGCCGCATCTGCGGGCCTTCCTGCGGTCGGCGGCGGCGGAATATGATCTCGTCGTGGTCGATGGCCCGCCGGTGGCCAATCTCGCGGATTGCCGAATCCTCGCGCGCGAATGTTCGGCCGTGGGCGTCGTGATGCGGGTCGGGCGGACCTCGCGTGACGTGATGCGCGCCGCGATCCGCCAATTGCCGCGCCAGAAACTGGCCGGGGTGATCGTGACGGGTGTGCCGCCGCAGGATCCGGCCGGGCGCTGGAGCCTTGGCGGGGTCTATACCTCGACCGCGATCCGCGCGGTCTCGACCCAGGCCCGCCGGGTAACCCCGACCACCGCAAACGCGATCGCGAACGCGCGCAAGCAGGAGACGGTATGAGCGCCGCGCGCCCTGACGGCCTGCGCATGCGTCTGATCGGCTGGGCGCTCGTGCTGGCGCTGGCGGGGCTGCCGCTGACATGGATCCCGCTGGCGAGCCTCGGCGGGTTCGATCTGACGCTACCTTACGCGCTGAGCATCGCGCTTGGCGGGGTGCTGTTGCTGCATCTCCGACGCGCGCTGCTGTCTGCCAGCGCCTTGATCCCTGCGGTGACGCTCTGGCTCGTGCCTTATCTCGTCTACCTTTTCGTCCTGAAGCTTCATCTCGCGGGGCTGCCCGATAACGGGATCATCCTGCGCCAGCTTTTCTTTCTGACCTGTGCCGGGACCATCGCCACCGCGCTTTTGCTGTGCGGGGGGGAGGCGCGGCTCTTGCGCCGGGGTGGTTTCGCGGCTCTGGCAGGTTTCGTGCTGATCGCCGAGATCCACGCGCGCCAGTTGGGGATGAGTTGGCTCGACGCGGTGACCCGCTTTCTCTCGGGCGATCTGAATTTCGTCATCTACAAGTTCCTGCGCGCGATCTTCCAATCCGCGAGCGGCGATCAGGGTGAGGTGCCTGCCTCGCTCAAGAACGCGGTCTCGGGGGGGCTTTTGATCGGGCTCATCCTCTATCGCGCGGGCCATGAGAGTGCTGCGCGCGACGGGTGGGGGCGGATCGTGACCCTGATCACGCTGGTGATCCTCTTGCTCCTGAACACCCGCTCCGTGCTACTGATCGCGGCGCTGATTTTGCCGGGGGCGTCGATCATCGCCACGCTGCGCCGCCCGCGCCACAGTGCCAACCGACTGATCCTGAAACTCATGCTCGGCGCGCTTGCGCTTTCGCTCGGCGCGATGATGCTGCTCAACGGCTCGGCCGCGACGGATCTGATCGAAAGCCGCTTCACCTTCGAGGATGCCTCGACCGGAGGACGTTTCGCACAGTTCTCCTTCGCGCTTTCTGGGATCGAGCGTCATGTATTCGCGGGCTCAGGACTACACGAGATCAATGGGCTTCTGGTGCATAACCTCTTTCTCGGGGCGTGGCTGCATGGCGGGTTGTTGGCCTTTCTGCTGGTGCTGCTCACCTATGGCGCGATGCTCGGGCTCTGGGGGCATTTCGTGGCGCGGATCGCGACCCAGCGCGGCTATTGGCTCTTGCCGGTGCGCGCCGAATGGGTGGCGATGCTGCCGGTCTTGGCCTTCTTCCGGGTCTGGATCGCGGGCGATGCGGGCCATCCGGGCTATCCCGAGTGGATCTCGATCACCGGCTTCTTCGCGATGGTGCTGGCCAATGCGCAGGCGCGCCGCCCGGTTGCGCGCAGGGAGAGCTACCCGATCGCGCAGGAGGCCTTCGCATGAGCTCGGATCTGTCGCAAAGCCAGCGCGCGGACTGGCATCGCCAGAGCGGCGGCGCGGTGGGCCGGTTGCGCAGCCTGCGCGAACGTGTGCTCGACCGCGCCATTCCGCAACGTTTCGTCTTCCATCACGTGCCCAAATGCGGCGGCACCTCGGTTGGCCGCGCTTTGCGCAAACGCTGTATCCTGAGCCAGGGAACGGTTCTGCCCGAGGCAAGTTACCGCGCGTTCGAGGCCTTCATGGGCCAAGGTGATACCGAGCGGATGCTCGTCGATGTGCTCGACCTGCGCGAGCAGATGCTGCTCTACCTGATGTTCGCCGACACGCGCTGCATCTCGGCCCATGTGCGCTTTTCGGAAGCCGCCTATGAGCGCTTTGCCGAGCAGTACAAGTTCATCACCATCCTGCGTGAGCCGGTCTCGCGTTTCCTGTCTCATTACGCCTGGAGCCACGGCCGCAGTGGCGCCCATGCCGAGATCCGCGAGGAGTTCGATGCCTTTCTCGAGACGCCCCGCGCGGCGCGGCTTGGGGCGAGCTATGTCGAGTTCTTCTCGGGCCTGCCCAAGGAGGCGGATCTGCGCGCGGATAGCTCGATCGACAAGGCGATCACGGGGCTGTCGCGTTTTGCCGTGGTGGGACGGCTTGATGATCAGAAGGGCTTTACCAATGCGATCCGGCGCGAGCTTGGCCTGCGGGTGCGCATCGGCCATGAGAACCGCGCGGGCGGTGCGCGCCCGGGGCTGCGGGTCTCCGAACTCAGCGAGGCGCAACTGGCGCGCGTGCGCGCGCTGTGCGCCCCCGATCTCGCGGTCTGGGAGGCGGCGCCATGACCGATCTTCCCGGAGCGGGCGTGTCCGCCCCTGTTTCGTCTTCCCCCGTTGCCCAGCTCTCCTTGCGGCGCAATATCGTCTACGCAATGGTGGGGCGCGGCTATTACGCGATCACCCAGTTTCTGATCATCGCCATCACCGCGCGGCTCGGCTCGGTCTCGGATGTCGGTGCGCTGACGCTGGCGACGGCACTGGTCACGCCGCTGTTCTTCTTTACCTCGATGGGCGCCAAGACGGTGATGACGGTCGATGATTTCGACCGGTTTACCCGCGCGGATTACGTCGGGCTGCGCTTTGCCGGAGGGCTGATTGCGCTTGTGGCCTCGATGTTGACCGTGGCGTTGATCTATCCCGATCGGGGCTGGCTGGTGATCGCCTCGGTCGCCGGGGTGGCGCTGGTCCGGTTCTTCGGTGCGCAGGCGGCGCTCAATCAGGCGATCTTCCAGCGCGCCGAGCGGCTCGATTATGTCGCGGCCTCGATCTTTACCCGCGCCACGGCGGGGCTGGCAGCCTTTGCGCTGGCCTTCTGGTGGAGCCGCGATCTGCCCTTGGCCCTTTTTTGCGAGGCGGCCTTGTGGTTTGCGAGCTATTGGCTCGTCGATACGCGCCTGCTCGCGCGGCTCGGGATGGAGATCCCGCTCGCCATCTTGCGCCAGACGACGCTGCGTCGGATCTGGGCGCTGACGCTCTGGGTGCTGCCGATGGGCTTCGCGCTGTGGCTGATGCGGGCGGTGGGCTCGATCCCGCCGGTGATGCTCGAACATTACGCGGGGCTTGGCGCGGTGGGGCTTTTCGGAGCGCTGGCCTATGCCCATACGCTGATGTCCATGGTCTCGAACGCGATGGCCGGCGCGGCAGCCGCCCGTTTGCGCCGCTGTGCGCGCGAGGGGCGGATGGCGGCCTTCCAGTCCCTGACACGTAAGATGATGCTGTTTTCAGGCGGGCTCGGGCTCGGGGCGCTTGCGGTGGCATGGGTCATCGGCGCACCGCTTCTGGGGCTGGTCTTCGGCCCGGACTATGCCGATCGGGAGCTGTTCACGGTGATCGTGGGTGCGTCAGGTCTCGCGCTGGTCGCGGCCACGCTCAACACCGCGATCACCGCGCTTCATGCTTTCGGTTGGCGGGTTGCGGTCGCGGGGGCAAGCTTCCTCGCCGGGCTTGCGGTCGCACTGGCGCTCGTACCCACGCATGGCGCGCTGGGCGGTGGCGTGGCGTTTCTTGCCTCCAGCGCAGTGAGCCTTGTGATGTCCTGGGGCGCCTGCCGCCTGCTGATCTCCCGCGCCAAGAGGGTCTGACGGATGCGGGCAGGGCTGAAAACCGTGGCCAAGGCCACGATCGCATCGCTCAAGCTCAATGAATTGCGCTGGCGCAAACGTCGCGAAGCCGAAGCGGGATTGCGCGTGCTCGAGGCGCATGGGCGCAAGATTACCGAGGCGACCCGCCAGCGTGCGCGTGAGGCAGCGAAGCAGAGCTTCGGACACGAACGTCACGCGCCCTGGCTGATGCTCTATGCCGCCGCGCGCGGAGGGTATCAGGATGGCTGGCTGCCCGAGAGCTTCTATGCCGAGAGCCTGATGCCGCAGGTCAACGGGATCGCCCATCACCTCTGCCGTGTGCAGGCGACCAATCCGATCTTCTTCGACAGCCCCGCGATCTGCGATCTACT
Organism: Thioclava pacifica DSM 10166; assembly: GCF_000714535.1. Taxonomy (GTDB): domain Bacteria; phylum Pseudomonadota; class Alphaproteobacteria; order Rhodobacterales; family Rhodobacteraceae; genus Thioclava; species Thioclava pacifica. Next base: position 41,574 of record NZ_AUND01000040.1, read on the forward strand.
GTATCTTCTCAACGGGCGCATCCTGACCCCGCAGCAGGTGGCGATCGCGCCATCCGAGGCCCTAGAGCGGCTCCGGGCGAGCGGCGAGATGCTCGTCTTCAAGGCCGACCATTCCGCCTTCGGCAAGGGGGTGCAGAGCGTGGCGACCCGGGATCTCGACCTTGCGACGCTGAACGGGCTCGGCAACGGGGTGTTTCAGACGCTGCTGCGCCCGCATCCGGAACTCGCACGCTTCGGCACGCCCGCGCTGGCCACGTTGCGCATCGCGACGGTCCTTGGAGAGATCGGCGCGCCACAGATCCGGGCAAGCTATCTGAAGATCGGGCAGCCGGGGCAGGCCCATGTGCTTGCGCGCGATCAACTGCGCGTGGCGGTGGATTGGGAGAGTGGAGAGCTCGCACCCGAAGGGTTCCACGCCGATTGGCGGCCTGCTACGGGGGCGCAAGGCGCGGACCGCTTCGCGGGCAATCGCGTGCCAGCCATTACGGAGGCGGTGGCGACCGCGCTCGAACTCCATCGCCAATTGCCATTGGCCCGCTTCATCTGCTGGGATTTCGCAATCGACGAGGCGGAACGCGTGCGGCTGCTGGAATGGGAGGGTGGGGTGATCAGCTTCGCTGAAGCCACGCAGGGTCCGTGTTTTCAGGGGTTGGGCTGGCCGGGGCTGGCGTGAGAGGTCACGCCTTCGCCTCGACCAAGGCCGATCTTTTATCAGGAGCACTGCACGCGCCAAGCAGCGCTCATCCCTTCGCTTCCGCCTTTGCCACGGTTGCCTTCACCGCAAGGTAGCTGTCAGGGGTCACCGAGATCGTGTCGATCCCCGCTTTCACCAGAAGCTCGGCAAAGCCCGGATCGTTGCTCGGTGCCTGACCGCAAAGCCCGACCTTGCGCCCCGCCGCATGGGCTTTCGTGATCAGCGTCTCGATCATCCAGATCACCGCCGGATCGCGTTCGCTGAAAAGCGGCGCCAAGGCCTCGGAGTCGCGGTCGATCCCAAGCGTGAGCTGTGTCAGGTCGTTCGAGCCGATCGAGAAGCCGTCGAAACGCTCGGCGAACCCTTCCGCGCTGATCACATTCGAGGGGATCTCGGCCATCACATAGACCTGCAAGCCGTTCACCCCGCGTTTGAGCCCGTTCTCCTGCATGACTTCGAGCACATGATCGGCCTCTCCAAGCGTGCGGCAGAAGGGGATCATCACGATGACATTGTCGAAGCCGATCTCTTCGCGCAGCCGCCGGATCGCGCGACATTCGAGCGCGAACCCGTCGCGATAGGCCTCGGAGTAGTAGCGCGAGGCGCCACGGAAGCCGATCATCGGGTTTTCCTCGGCAGGCTCGAAGCCGCGCCCGCCCAGCAGATCGGCATATTCGTTGGTCTTGAAGTCGCTCATCCGGATGATGACCGGGTTCGGATACCAGATCGCGGCAATCCGGGAGAGACCCATCGCGAGCTTCTCGACGAAATAGGCTTCGCGCTCGGCATAGCCGCTCGTGAGCGCGTCGATGGCCTCGCGATCCTCCGCGCTTTGCACCTGTTCGTAACGGGTCAGCGCAAGGGGATGCACCTTCACCTCGTTGGAGACCACGAACTCCATCCGCGCGAGCCCCACACCATCAGCGGGCAGACGCCACCAGCGCATCGCGGCCGACGGATTGGCGAGGTTGAGCATGACCTTGGTACTGGTCTGCGGCACGGCATCGAGATGCAGTTCCTCGACCGTGACCTCGGCCTTGCCCTCGTAGATCGCGCCATCCTCACCCTCGGCGCAGGAGACGGTGACCATCTGGTGATCGTGCAGCACATGGGTCGCGTTGCCGGTGCCGACGATCGCGGGCACGCCGAGTTCCCGGCTGATGATCGCGGCATGCGAGGTGCGCCCGCCATGATCGGTCACGATGGCCGAGGCGCGTTTCATGATTGGCACCCAGTCGGGGTCCGTGTTCGAGGTAACCAGCACCGCGCCGTCGACGAAGCGGTCGATATGCGCAGCGCTCTCGATGATGCAGACCTCGCCGGTCGCCACCGCGCCGCCGACGCTGAGCCCGGTCGCGAGCAGCTTTCCGCGATGGCCGAGCGTGTAGCTTTTCATCGCTCCGGCGCCTGCGCGCGACTGCACCGTTTCGGGGCGCGCCTGCACGATGTAGAGCTTGCCATCTTCGCCATCGCGCGCCCATTCCATATCCATCGGGCAGCCGTAATGATCCTCGATCACCCGCGCCATCTGCGCCAGTTCGAGTATCTCGGGATCGCTGAGCACGAAACTCTCGCGCTCGGCCTTCGAGGTCGGCACGTTGCGCGTCGCGGGCTGGCCTTCACGCCCGTAGATCATCTTGATCGCTTTTTCTCCGAGCCCCTTGTGCAGGATCGGCGCGGTCTCGGGGCGGTCGAGGAAGGGCTTGTAGACCTGGTATTCATCGGGGCTCACCGCCCCTTGCACGACGTTCTCGCCCAGACCCCAGGCGGCATTGATCAGCACGACCTTGTCAAAGCCGCTTTCGGTGTCGAGCGAGAACATCACCCCTGAACCGGCGAGATCCGAGCGCACCATCAGCTGCACCCCGATCGAGAGCGCCACTTCGAGATGATCATAGCCGCGCAGGTTACGATAGGTGATCGCGCGGTCGGTGAAGAGCGAGGCGTAGCAACGCCGGCAGGCTGTGAGCAGCGCCTCTTCGCCCACCACATTGAGGAAAGTCTCCTGTTGGCCCGCGAAGCTCGCATCGGGCAGGTCTTCGGCGGTGGCCGAGGAGCGCACCGCAACCGCCGGATCCTTGCGCCCGGTGCGTTTCGCCAGTTCGCGATAGGCGGCGCGGATCTCGGCCTCGAGGGCTTCGGGCCAGTGCCCGGAGACAAGCGTCGCCCGGATCGTGCTTCCGGTTTCCGACAGGCTCGCGCGCCCATCGGCCATCTTGTCGAGCGCGGCTTTCAGGCGCGCGCCGAAATCGTTCTCGGTCAGGAATTCGCGATAGGCATCGGCGGTGGTCGCGAAGCCGGGCGGCACGCGGATGCCCTTTTTGCCAAGCTCCTGCACCATCTCGCCCAGCGAGGCGTTCTTGCCGCCCACCTTGGCGACATCGGTGCGACGCAGCTCTTCGAACCAGATCAGACGTGCATCGGTCACAGCTTTTGCCATTGTCGTTTCTCCTCTCCCGTTGGCGGGCAGGGTACGCCCGCGCGGGCGCTCCGCAATGATCCGGGTCAATACAACGGCGCATGACAGGTCACTCAATCGTGATGTGCGGGGTGGGCGGGAAGGTCTGAAAACAAGGGCAAATCTTTGAGGCCTTTCGCGAAATTCGGGCCGACCTTGTCAGAGATCATGTAAAATGCTGCAATCCTCTGGTGTATTGCCACGAAGCCTGAGAGCGGAGTGAAACTGATGACGGAGAGGCCAGAGGCGAAGGTGGAAGGAACCGCGCCTGCGCAGGCGGCGGGGGAAGTGATCGCCGTGCGCGGGGCAGTGGTCGATGTGTTTTTCTCCTCCGGGCCCTTGCCCGCGATCAATGACGCTTTGCGGGTTGAGCGCGGCGACGGCGCGCCGGTTCTTCTCGAGGTCCAGGCGCAACTCGACGCGCAAAGCCTGCGCACCATCGCCTTGCAGAATACCAACGGGCTGCGCCGTGGCGCGCGGGCCGAACCGCTTGGCGGGCCGATCGCGGTTCCGGTGGGCGATGCGGTGATGGGGCGGTTGCTCGACGTGACCGGCACGCCCGGCGACAAGGGCGGTCCCTTGCCCGCAGATGTGCCGCTGAGCCCGATTCACCGCGCGCCCCCGCCGCTGCGCACCAGGGGCGGGCGGGCCGAGATCTTCCGCACCGGGATCAAGGTGATCGACCTGCTCACGCCGCTGGCGCAAGGCGGCAAGGCCGCGATGTTCGGCGGTGCGGGCGTGGGCAAGACCGTTCTGGTGATGGAGCTGATCCACGCCATGGTCGCGGGCTATAACGGGATCTCGGTCTTTTCCGGCATCGGCGAGCGCTCGCGCGAGGGCCACGAGATGCTTCTGGAGATGACGCAGGCCAAGGTGCTCGACCGCACGGTGCTGGTCTATGGCCAGATGAACGAGCCTCCCGGCGCGCGCTGGCGGGTGCCGATGACCGCGCTCACCATCGCCGAGCATTTCCGCGACGTGGATCATCGCAACGTGCTGTTGCTGATGGATAACGTGTTCCGGTTCGTGCAGGCGGGCTCCGAGGTTTCGGGGCTTCTGGGGCGCCTGCCGAGCCGGGTGGGCTATCAACCGACGCTTGCCACCGAAGTGGCGCAGTTGCAGGAGCGGATCGCCTCGGTGGGCGATGCCTCGGTGACGGCGATCGAGGCGGTCTATGTACCGGCCGATGACTTTACCGACCCGGCGGTGATGGCGATCGCGGGCCATGTGGATTCGATGGTCGTGCTCTCGCGCGCGATGGCGGCGGACGGGATGTATCCGGCGGTCGACCCGATCGCGTCCTCCTCGGTTCTGCTCGATCCGCTCGTGCTCGGGCAGGACCATGTCGATGTGGCGACCGAGGTGCGCCGGGCGATCGAGCATTATCGCGAATTGCAGGATGTGATCTCGCTTCTGGGCATGGAAGAGCTGGGCCGCGACGACCGGCGCATGGTCGAGCGCGCCCGCCGCCTGCAACGCTTCCTGACCCAGCCCTTCACCGTGACCGAGGCGTTTACCGGGATCGAAGGACGCTCGGTTGCATTGGAAGATACGATCAACGGCTGTCGTGCGATCCTCGCGGGCGAGGCGGATGATTGGGACGAGGGCTCGCTTTACATGGTGGGCGATTTCGAGGAGGCGCGCGCGAAGGAAGAGACCGCGCGCAAGGCGGAGGCGGCGGCATGAGCGGCGCTTTGCATCTGACGGTCTCGACCCCGATGGAGGTTCTCGTCAAGGATCTGCCCGTGGTCGCGATCCGGGCCGAGGATGCAAGCGGCAGCTTCGGCATCCTGCCCGGCCATACCGATTTCCTGACCGTGTTGCCGCCCTCGGTGCTGCGCTGGCGCGAGAGTGCCGATGCGGCGCCGCGGTTTTGTGCGATCCGGGCGGGGTTGATGACGGTCACCGGTGGCACAAATGTTGCGGTCGCCTGCCGCGAAGGGATCCTCGGAGCGGATCTCGAGGCGCTTCGGGCCGAGCTGCGCGACTTGCGCAAGGAGGCGACCGATGAGGATCGCCGCGCCCGGGTCGAACATCTGCGCCTCCATGCCCAGGCCGTGCGCCAGATGATGCGCTTCCTGCGGCCCGCACGTCCCGGCGCCCTCGATCATCCGCCGGCGATCGGCCTTGGCGCGGAGGGCGATGGCGATGGCTGGTGAGCGCAAGAGCAAAGATCCGGTCGAGGAGGCCACCCGCCGCGCCGAGGCGCGCGAGAAGATGGGGATCGAGACGCCCGAACCCTCTCTCGGCTCGCGGCTCGGCCAGATCGGTATCCTCGGCTGGGCGATCGTGACGCCCATGCTGCTCGGGATCGTGCTCGGGCGGCTGGCCGACCGGTTCTGGGGGACCGGGATATTCTTTACCGCGCCGGCGATCTTCCTCGGTGCGGCCATCGGGCTGCACGCGGCTTGGAAATGGATGCATCATCAATGAGTTCGCCCTTCGCCATCGCCGCTCTTGCCCTGCTGCTCGGTTTCGCCGTCGGGCTGGTGCATTTCCTTTCGCTCAAACGGGTGGCGGCACTGTATCTGGGTGGCTCGGTTGCCTGGCCGATCGCGCTGCAACTGATCCGTCTCGCGATCCTCGTGGTGATGATGGTCTGGTTGGCCAAGGCCGGGGCGCTGCCGCTGCTGGCAGGCGCGCTTGGCCTGATCCTCGCGCGCGTGGTCGTATTGCGGCTGGCCGGGAAGGAGGCGTGATGGACAATCCACTGACGCTCGAACCGCTGTTTCATCTGGGTCCGGTGCCGATCACATCGCCGGTTGTGATCAGCTGGGTGCTGATCGTGAGCCTCACGCTTGGCTCGATCCTGCTCACGCGCAATCTCAGCCTCAAGCCGTCGAAAACGCAGACCGTGCTGGAGCTGTTCGTCACCACGATCGAGGCGCAGATTCAGGACACGATGAACCGTGCGCCCGGACCCTATCGCGCGCTGATCGGGACGATTTTCCTCTTCGTGCTCGCGGCGAACTGGTCCTCGCTGATCCCCGGTGTCGAACCGCCGACCGCGCATCTCGAAACCGATGCCGCGCTTGCCGTCGTGGTCTTTGCCGCGACCATTTCCTTCGGCATCGCGCAACGCGGCCTGAAGGGCTATCTCGCGACTTTCGCAGAGCCGAGCTGGGTGATGATCCCGCTCAACGTCGTCGAGCAGATAACCCGGACCTTCTCGCTCATGGTGCGCCTCTTCGGCAATGTGATGAGCGGGGTCTTCGTCGTGGGGATCGTGCTCTCGCTTGCGGGGCTCTTCGTGCCGATCCCGCTGATGGCGCTCGATCTGCTGACCGGAACGGTGCAGGCCTATATCTTCGCGGTGCTCGCCACCGTCTTCATCGGCGCAGCCGTGGGCGACGAGCCCGCGCGGGCGCCCTCTGACCCATCCGACAAGGAGACCCACCAACCATGACTGGAAATCTCGTCGAAATCGTCTCGATCCTCGCCGCCGCGATCGCGGTGAGTTTCGGCGCCATCGGGCCCGCACTGGGCGAAGGCCGTGCGGTCGCTGCCGCGATGGATGCGATCGCCCGCCAACCCGAAGCCGCTGGCACGATCAGCCGGACCCTCTTCGTGGGTCTTGCGATGATCGAGACGATGGCGATCTACACGCTGGTGATCGCGCTGCTCGTTCTCTTCGCCAACCCCTTCGTCTGAGCGGGCGCCGATGACCATCGATTGGTGGACATTGGGACTTCAGACGATCAACGTCGTTGTCCTCGTCTGGCTGCTGGCGCGGTTCCTGTTCCGCCCGGTGAGCCGGATCATCGCCGAACGGCAGGCGGCGGCGCAATCTGCGCTGGACGCTGCGAAGGCCGCGCAGGCCGAGGCCGAGGCTGCAAACGCGCAGGCGAAATCGGAAGCCGCCGAGCAGGCAAGCGCGCGCGTCGCACAACTTTCGCAGGCGCAGGAGGCGGCGAAACAGGAAAGCGCACGGCTCCTGACGAAGGCTCATAACGAGGTTGCGGCACTCCGGGCGCAGACCGAGGCCGAGATCGCCAAGGAGCGTGAGGCGGCACAGGCGCAGATGGCCCGCGAGGCGGGCGTCCTTGCAAGCGATATTGCCGCGCGGCTCCTCTCGCGCCTGCCCGACAGTGCCCGTCTGGAGGGGTTCCTGCCCGGGCTCATCGAGGCGGTGCGCAAATTGCCAGAGCCGACCCGCGAGGCGCTTCTTGCGCAAGGAAAGCTGGCGCTGCGTGCAGCACGTGCGCCGAGTGCGGAGGAAACGACCCGGATCGAGGCGCAGCTGTCCGAGGCGCTGGGAGGTCCGGTCACAGTGGATACCAGCGTCGATGAAAGCCTTCTGGCAGGGCTCGAACTTGATGCGGCGACGGCGGTTGTGCGCAATCACCTCCGCGCCGATCTCGACCGGATCACGGCGGAGGTGACGCAAGATGACTGATCGCGCTTTGCCCCCCGATTGGCTCGAAACCCGCCGCGCGCGTCTGGCAAAGACCAAGCTTGCCCCCGAGGCGGAGGCGGTTGGGCGCATCACCCATCTGGCCGATGGGATCGCACAGGTTGCGGGCCTGCCCGAAGCGCCACTGGGCGCGCTGCTGCGCTTTGAGGGCGGCGGCTATGCCTTTGCCCACAGTCTCGGGCGCGAGGCGATCGACGCGGTGTTTCTGGATGCCGCGACCTCGGTCAGCGTGGGGGAGCGTGTCACGGATACGGGCGATGTGCTGCGCGTGCCGGTGGGCGAGGCGCTTCTGGGGCGGGTCATCGACCCGCTTGGCCGCCCGCTCGATAACGGCCCGATGCCCGAGACGACCGAGCGGATGCCGGTCGAGCGCCCGGCGCCCGCGATCATCGAGCGCGATCTGGTCTCGGCCCCGCTCGAGACCGGGCTTCTGGTGGTCGACAGTCTCTTCGCGCTGGGGCGTGGTCAGCGCGAGCTGATCGTGGGCGATCGCTCCACGGGCAAGACCTCGCTCGCGGTCGATGCGATCATCAACCAGAAGAATTCCGACGTGATCTGCGTCTATGTCGCGGTCGGCCAGCGCGCCACGGCGGTCGAGCGGGTCGTGGCGGCGGTGCGCGAGCATGGCGCGCCCGAACGGTGCATTTTCGTCGTGGGCAGCGCCGCGGCCCCGCCGGGGCTGCAATGGATCGCCCCTTTCGCGGGCATGACGATGGCCGAGTATTTCCGTGACAAGGGGCAGGATGCGCTGATCGTGATCGACGATCTGACCTTGCATGCCGCGACGCACCGGGAACTCGCGTTGCTCACGCGCGAGCCGCCCGGGCGCGAGGCCTATCCGGGCGATGTGTTCTACCTGCATGCGCGGCTTCTGGAGCGCGCCGCGAAACTCTCGCCCGAGCTGGGCGGCGGCTCGCTTACCGCGCTGCCGATCGCGCAGACAGATGCGGGCAACCTCTCGGCCTATATTCCGACCAACCTGATCTCGATCACCGACGGGCAGATCGTGCTCGACACGCATCTCTTCTCGGCCAATCACCGGCCGGCCGTCGATGTCGGGCTCTCGGTGAGCCGGGTCGGCGGCAAGGCGCAGAAACCCGCGCTGCGGACGGTCTCGGGGCGGGTGCGTCTCGATTACGCGCAATTTCAGGAGCTTGAGATGTTCACCCGTTTCGGTGGCATCTCGAATGCGCGGGTGAAGGCGCAGATCGCTCGGGGAGAGCGGATCCGCGCGCTTCTGGCCCAGCCGCGCTATTCCGGGTTGCGACTGGCCGATCAGGTGGCCTTGCTTGCCGCGCTGGCCGATGGGGTGCTCGACGGCTTCCCGGTTTCGATCATCCCCGATCTGCGCGCGCGTCTCGCGGGATGGCTCGATGCCCATGCGGGGGAGGCGGTGGCGGAGCTCGCGCAGAGTGGCGAGCTGAGCGACGAGACCCGCGCGGCGCTCGTCGCGGCGCTCAAGACGCTGGCCGAGGATCTGGCGCCCGCAAGCGACACGGAGGGCGCGTCATGAGCGGACGGGCCGCGGAACTGCGCGAACGGATCGAGACGGTCCACAAGCTCGAGACGGTGATCTCGGCGATGCGCGGGATCGCGGCCTCGCGGGTGCAGGAGGCCCATCAGCATCTCGAGAGCATCCGCACCTTCGCCGCCACGATCGGCGCGGCGATCTCCGAGGTGCTGGTGGGGCTCGATTTGCAAGGCGGCAGCATTGACCCGCCGCGGGAGGAGCGGTCGCTGCTCTTGCTGTTCGCCGCCGAGCAGGGGTTTGCGGGCAGCTTCTCCGAAAAGCTTTTCGACGTGGCGCAGGCGCAGCTTGTGGATGGGGGGGAGCTGTTTCTTGTCGGGGATCGCGGGCTTCTGGTCGCGGCGGAGCGCGGGCTGCATGTCGACTGGTCCGTGCCGATGATTGCCCATCCGATGCAGGCCGCGGGGCTCGCCACCCGGATCACCGATGCGATCTTCGCACGGATCGCGGGCGCGGGCATCACCCGCGTCACGCTTGTCCATGCCAGCCCCGACGGCGCCGAGCCGGTCCGGGTCGAGACCAAGGCCCTGATGCCCTTTGACTTTACGCGCTTCCCGCCACCCAAGACGCGGATCGCGCCCCTGATGACGCTGCCTCCCGAACACCTCCTGCAAAGCCTGATCGAAGAACATGTCTTCGCCGAGATCAGCGAAGCGGTGATCCTGTCCTTCGCCGCCGAGAACGAGGCGCGGATGCGCGCCATGATCGCGGCGCAGGAAAACACCTCGGACACGCTCGATGAGATGGTGCGTGGCGCGCGCCGTCTGCGTCAGGAGGAAATCACCGAGGAAATCGTCGAGCTTGCCACGGCAAGCCTCACCCAGTCCTGAGCCTGCGAGGAATGCCCATGGCAACCGACCCGCTATCCGATCTCGACAAGCCCGAACCCGCGCCCGATATCGAGCGCGCGATCGAGCTGCCCTGGAGCCAGCCGAAAACCGATCAGGAGGATGTGCGCGCCCCCGATCTGCTGCGCGAGATCATGGCGCATCCAAACTATCTCGAGGCCGATGCCGATCTGGGATTTCTCAACCGCGACGACATGCGCGGCACGCGGCTTCAGATGGACTACCAGAAGGCCGAGACGCTGCTCAACGAACACGGCATCGCCCATTCCATCGTGGTCTTCGGCGGCACCCGCATCCCCGAGCCCGCCGTCGCTCAGGAGCGTCTCGCCGAGATCACGGCACAGGCCGCGGCCCACCCCGAAGACAAGACGCTGCGCGCGCGGGTGGCGATCGCCGCGCGGATCGTCGAAAAGAGCCGCTACTACGAGGTTGCGCGGGAATTCGGGCGGATCGTGGGAGCGAAGGAAGGCCATGAGGACAATCGCCTCGTGATCGTCACGGGCGGCGGGCCGGGGATGATGGAGGCCGCCAATCGCGGGGCCTATGAGGCGGGCGCGAAGACCATCGGGCTCAACATCACGCTGCCGCACGAGCAGTTCCCGAACCCTTACATCACGCCTGGGCTGTGCTTCCGCTTTCGCTACTTCGCGCTGCGCAAGCTGCATTTCCTGATGCGCGCGCGGGCGCTGGTGGTCTTTCCGGGCGGTTATGGCACGCTCGATGAGCTGTTCGAGACGCTCACTCTGATCCAGACCCGCAAGATCCGCCCCGTGCCGGTGATCCTCGTGGGTCGGGAGTATTGGCAGCGCGCCTTCGATCCGGATTTCCTCGTGGCCGAAGGGGTGATCGACCCCGAGGATCGCGAGCTGTTCTGGTATGCCGAGAGCGCGCAGGAGATCTGGGAGGATATCGGACGCTGGTATGGACGCCTCGGCCGCGAAATCGTTGAGACAGAAGGGGGAGGAGAGGACTATGAGGATTTCATTTCACGGTGCCGCACATGAGGTGACCGGCTCGTGCCATCTGGTCGAGTGCTGCGGCAAGCGCATCCTGATCGATTGCGGCATGTTTCAGGGCCGGGCGGAGCTGACCGACGCCAATGCGGCCAAGTTCGGATTCGAGCCCGCGCAGATCGACGCGGTGCTGTTGACCCATGCCCATCTCGACCATTGCGGGCGTCTTCCGCTTCTGGTCAAGCGCGGGTTCAAGGGCGAGATCATCGCGACCTCGGCCACGCGCGATCTGGCGCGGCTGGTGATGCTCGACGCGGCGCATCTCCAGATGGAGGAGGAGCGCCATCACCATCGCCACGGCCGCCGGGGCGGATCGCATGAGGCGCTCTACGACGAGATGGATGCGCTCGACGCGGTGGATCGGTTCGGGCGCAATGCGCAGTATCGCAAGCCGATCGAACTCTTTCCCGGCATCACCGCCACCTATCACGAGGCAGGCCATATCCTCGGCTCTGCCTCGATCGAGCTGACCCTGAGCGAGGATGGAAAGACCCGGCGGGTGCTCTTCTCCGGCGATCTCGGCCCATTGGGACGGCCGCTCCTCAACGATTTTGATCCGCCCGCCGGCGTCGATGTCGTGGTGATGGAGACGACCTATGGCGACCGCACCCATCGCAGCCTTGAAGCCTCGGTCGACGAGTTTACCCAAGCGATCATCGCCACTGAGCGTCGCGGCGGCAATGTGATCATCCCCACTTTCGCGCTCGAACGGGCGCAGGAAATCCTGTGGTTCCTGCGCGAAGGGATGGAGGCGGGCGAGATCCGCAAGTCGCTCAAGGTCTTCCTTGATTCACCGATGGCAATCTCGGCCACACGGATCTTCGCGCGCCATGAAGAGGCGTTGCGACCGGAGCTGGCGAAGATGATCGCCCACGGTCGCGATCCCTTCCAGTTGCCCGAGTTGCACATGACCCGCGAGACACAGGAGTCGATGGCGCTCAACGAGATCCGTGCGGGCGCGGTGATCATGGCGGGTTCGGGCATGTGCACGGGCGGGCGCGTGCGCCACCACCTGCGCCACAACCTCGCGCGGCGCGATGCGAGCGTGATCTTCGTGGGCTATGCGGCCGAGGGGACACTGGCGCGGATCATCATCGACGGGGCGAAACATGTGAAGCTCTTCGGGGCAGAGATCCCGGTGCAGGCGCAGATCCATACGATCAACGGCTTTTCCGCCCATGCCGATCGTGACGACCTGATCGAGTGGTTGGGCCGCACGGGACATCCTTCCAAGGTCTTTCTCGTGCATGGCGAGACCCGCGCGATGGAGAGTTTCGCCAAGGCGATCGGGTCCGAGCGGGTAGAAATGCCGAAACCCGGTGAGAGTTTCGAGCTCTAGGGGGAGGGGGCTTTCACGCCGATTGGTCGGCCGTCTGCCGCAGCCCTCGGGGCGGTCGTAAGGGGCGGCATGATCCGCGACCGGTCAGGCTCGCGCGACCTGTCGCAGTAAAAAAGGCGCCCGCACGCCGGACGGCGATGCGGGCGCAGTCAAACGTGATCGGGTCAGGCGACCTTGGACATCGCGGCGAAACTCTTGATGAAGGGCCCCGCCATGCGCGGATCCTTGATCATCGCCGAGTAGTCCCCGACCTCGAATTTCAGCTTGCCGGTCGTGTAGCCTACGCCCAGCGTCATCATGTTCGGCGGCTTGGAAAGCCACTTGTCCCAGGTGTCGCTCGAGGCGCGGATATCCCAGTTCACGGATTGCCCGTCATAGGCGCCCGAGGACACCGCCTTGCCGTTTTCCACCACCAGCACGCCCTTGGGCGCGGGATCGCCCGCGTACCCATAGGCGATGGTGGAGTTGAATCCGATCTCGGCCAGCGCGCCTGACAGTTCGGGATCGGCATTCCAGTTCTCGGCGAAACCGGCCATCCATTCGGGTGAGAAAAGTTCGCTCATCGTTTTTGTCCTTCCTCTCAGGAGATCTTGACCTGCACCCGCTCGGAGCCATCGGGGTCCATCACATGGACCGCGCAGGCGAGGCAGGGGTCGAAACTGTGGATCGTGCGCAGGATCTCGAGCGGCTGATCGGGATTTGCCATCACGTGATTGTCCTGAAGCGCTGCCTCATAGGCGCCCGACTGCCCTTCCGCATCGCGCGGGCCGGCATTCCAGGTCGAGGGCACCACGGCCTGGTAATTGGCGATCTTGCCGTCCTCGATGACGATCCAGTGGCCAAGCCCGCCGCGCGGGGCTTCCATGTAGCCCACGCCTTGCGCCCGCTTGGGCCAGCTCGAGGGGTCCCATTTGGCCTCGTTGAAGGTCTTGGTGTCGCCCGCCTTGATGTTCGAGATCAGGTTGTCGTACCAGCCCAGCATCGCATCGGCGATGATCTTGGTCTCGAGAGTACGCGCCGCGACCCGGCCCATCGTCGAATAGAGCGCCTCGAGCGGCAGCCCAAGCGTGCCGAGCGCACCGTCGACCAGTTCCTTGGCCTGCGGCTGGCCACTGGCATACATCATCAGCACGCGGGCGAGCGGGCCCACCTCGACCGGCTTGCCCTTCCAGCGCGGCGACTTGATCCAGGAATAGGAGCCCTCGACATCAAGCTGCGTGTAGGGCGGCTTGGGGCCGGTATAGTTGAGCGCGGTTTCGCCCGCGTAGGGGTGTAGCCCTTTCTCCTTGCCGCCTTCGTAGTCATACCAGGAATGGGCGACAAATTCCTCGATCTGATCGGGCGCGTCGAGGTCGATCGGATGGATCGTCGAGAGGTCACGGTCGAGGATCACGCCAGCGGGCACGAGGTTCGTCGTCGCATCGCTGCCCATGCCGGAGGCGGGAAAATCGCCATAAGTCATGAAGTTGCCCAGACCCTCGCCGCGCTTCCACCAGTCGGGATAGAAGCTTGCGATGGCGAGCGTGTCGGGCAAGTAGACATTGGTGACGAAATCCTGCGCCATGTCGAGGATCGACTTCACCCGGCTCAGCTTGTCGGCATTGATCGCGCTGTCGGAGTTGAGGTCGATCGGCGAGGGGACGCCGCCCACCACGAAATTCGGATGCGGGTTCTTGCCCCCGAAGATCGCGTGCAGCTTGGCGATCTCGCGCTGCCATTTGAGCGCCTCGAAGTAATGCGCCACCGCCATCAGGTTCGCCTCGGGCGGCAGCTTGTAGCCCGGATGTCCCCAATAGCCATTGGCGAAGATCCCGATCTGGCCGCTGTCGACGAAGGTCTTCAGTTTGGCTTTCATGTCGGCGAAATACCCTGGCGAGGACTGCCCGTATTTCGAGATCGACTGCGCGAGTTCGGAGGTCGCCTTCGGATCGGCATCGAGCGCCGAGACCACGTCGACCCAGTCGAGCGCGTGCAGGTGATAGAAGTGCATCACGTGGTCATGCACGTATTGCGCGCCGATCATCAGGTTGCGGATCAGCTGGGCATTGGGCGGGATCTCGTAATCGAGCGCGTCCTCGACCGAGCGGATCGAGGCCATGCCATGCACCAGCGTGCACACGCCGCAGATACGCTGGGCGAAAGCCCAGGCATCGCGCGGGTCGCGGCCCTTGAGGATGATCTCGATGCCGCGCACCGAGGTGCCCGAGGAATAGGCGCTGGCGATCTTGTCGCCGTCCATCTGCGCCTCGATGCGCAGATGCCCTTCGATCCGGGTGATCGGATCTACAACGATGCGCTCGCTCATGCCGCCTCTCCTTCAGCTTTCTCTTTTTTCGGCAGATGCGCCGCGATGATCGCGGCGAGGCTTTCGACGGGTAGCGTGTCGCCCGCCTTGACCTTGCCGACCTCGAAATTCATCCGGCACGAGCCGCAGGAAACGACGAGGCTCTGGGCCTCGGTCTTCTCGATCTCGGCCATCTTGATGCGGTAGCCGGCGCGCTTGAGCTTGTCGGCCCGCTCGATCAGGAAGTTGCCTGCGCCGCCGCCGCAGCAGAAATTATAGGCGCGGTTTGACTCCGTCTCGTGCAGTTCCCAGCCGATCGCTTCGAGGATCGCGCGGGGTTCCTCGAAGACGCCGCCGCCACGCCCGACCTTGCAGGGGTCATGCAGCGCCACGACGCGTTTTTCCTTCGACTTCTCGAGTTTGAGCCGCCCCTCCATCACCGCCTTGCCGAAATATTCCGACACGGTCATCGCGGTGAAGGGCACCGAATGGCCCACCGACTCCGCGGCCCCCCAGCGCATCGCGGGGAAGGAATGGCCGCATTCGGGCACAATCACGATCTTCGCACCGATCTCGATGGCGACCTTGGTCAGCTTCTCGGTGAGCATCTTCTTGGTCGGCTCATGGCCCGCGAGCAGCCCGAAATTCGCGCCCTCATAGGCATCGGTGCGCAGCGTGTAATCGATGCCCATGTGATGCAGCGTCTCGATCGCGCCACCCGTGGCATCGCGGAAGAGGTGGATGTCGAGCCCCGACGTCAGAAGCAGCACTTCCGCTTTGGGTTTGTCGACCGGGATCTCGAATCCGAGCTTGTCCTGAAGATCCTGCACGCGGAACATGAACAGATCCT
This sequence comes from Thioclava pacifica DSM 10166, assembly GCF_000714535.1. GTDB lineage: Bacteria > Pseudomonadota > Alphaproteobacteria > Rhodobacterales > Rhodobacteraceae > Thioclava > Thioclava pacifica. The sequence continues at coordinate 57,002 of NZ_AUND01000040.1, forward strand.
CGTCGGCGCCGAAGATCGTGCCATCCTCGGCCTGTGCCTCCTGCATGTAGCGCAGCTCGTCGGGCATCAGCCGTGCGGCCGAGAGCGCCGAGCGGTTGAGCGCGACGAGATCAGCGATATTGATCCCGGCAGGGCAGACCATGTTGCACCGGCCGCACATCGTGCAGGCGTCATAGACCAGCTCCTGCTGGGCGCGCAGATCGTCGGCGGTGATATCCTTGAGCACATGCTTCTTGATCCAGCTCAGCGGCGACATCTCGCGGTCATAGACGCGCTTCATCAGGTCGAGCTTGTGGATCGGCGTGTATTTCGGATCTTCCGTCCCGAGATAGAACTGGCAGGCCTGAGCGCAGGCGCCGCAATGGACGCAGGCTTCGAGCTGGGTGGCGAGATTGGCGTCGATCCCCTTGAGAAAGACCCGCTTGGCGGCGGCGACGCGCTCCTCGTCGGAGACCTCCACCGGCTCGCTGACCAGATCCTTGATCGAGGCGGCCATGCCGTAAAACATGGCGAAGGCTTCGTCGAGCTCTTCTTTGGTGACAACTTCGGTCATGCTTGAACCCCCCGGCGCCAGAACTTCACGCCCAGTACATAGCGGGACGGAAGCAGCGTGATGACGTGGAACAGTTTCGAGAACGGGAACCAGACCAGCAGCAGCGCGATCGAGAGCATGTGGATGGCCAGTAGCGTCTCATAGGCGATGCCGAAATGAGTGAAGGTCAGGAGCCCGGTGAGGATGGGCAGGGTCGTGATGATCACGCTCGAGTAGTCGTTGAAGGTCGAGATGTAGCGCAGCACCGGATTGAAGATGCGCCGGCCCAGAAGCCACAGCAGAACCCCCAGCGTGACGCCCGCGATGGCGAGCACGATCGAGTTTGGCAGCGCGGGCCAGCCAAAGCCCAGCAGCCCCTCGAAGAACATCACATGCACCTTGTAGAACAGCAGCACGACGAGGAAGCCGAGATGCCAGATCCAGCCCGCGACATATTGGAACGAGACTTTCTTCTCGAAGACCGGCGCAGGGACGAAGCGCGACCAGACGGTGCGCACGCCATGCTCGAAGAGGTGATTGTCGCGATTGGCGGAAAGCGGGCTCGAGCGCATCAGCATGAAGATGCCAAGGGTGCGCCACACCATGCCCAGAACGAAGATGATCCCGGCCCATTGCAGCGCGGGGCCGCGCGCGAAATCAAGCAAACTCATCAGCTTTTCTCCTTTTCGGCGGGATCGGGTTGGGCGGTAGGTTGCACGCCGGGCTGGGCCTCGAACGGGCCCTGCTTGTTGCGTTTCTGAACCGCGCGGCCGGCATAGCCTGCGCCCAGTCCCACCGCGGCACCCGCGAGCGCGCCGACGGCGAGCTCGGTCGTGTCGAGATGGGTGGCGGTGGCGAGCGGCGCGTAGAAGCTGCCCTTGTCCCAAAAATTCGGCTCCGAGCAGCCCAGGCAGCCATGGCCCGCCTCGATCGGGAAGGAGGTGCCCTCATTCCATTTCAGCACGGCGCAGGCGTTGTAGGTGGTCGGGCCCTTGCAGCCGAGCTTGTAGAGACACCAGCCCTCGCGTGCGCCCTCGTCGTCGAAGCTCTCGGCGAACTGGCCGCGCTCGTAGAAGGGGCGGCGATAGCAGCGGTCGTGGATGTTCTGGCCGTAGAAGACCTTGGGCCGGTTCAGGTGATCGAGCTCGGGCAACGCGCCGAAGGCGATGAACTGCACCAGCACCGAGGTCATTACCGCGGGGATCGGCGGGCAGCCGGGCACGTTGATGATCGGCTTGTCGGTGATCACGTCCTGCACCGACACCGCGCCGGTCGGGTTGGGATCGGCCAGCGGGATGCCGCCATAGGCCGAGCAGGTGCCCAGACACACGATCGCTGCCGCGCCTTCGGCTACATGCTTGAGCGTGTCGATATTGCTCTCGCCCGCGGTTGTCGAATAGCCCATGTCCCCCGTCGGGATCGAGCCGTCGACCACCACGATATATTTGCCCCAGTTCGCCTTCATCGCCTCTTCGCGGGCCTCCTCGGCCGCATGGCCAGAGGCCGCCATCAGCGTGTGCTGGTAGTCGAGCGAGATCGTATCGAAGATGAGGCTTTCGACCGAGGGCGTGTTCGAACGCAGGAAGCTCTCGGCACAGCCGGTGCATTCCTGGAAGGACAGCCAGATCACCGAAGGGCGGTGCTGCGCCTCGAGCGCCTGTGCAATCTTCGGGGCAAGGGCGGGCGGAAGCGCGAGCAGGGAGGCGGTCGTCGCACAGAACTTCATGAAGCTGCGCCGGGAGATGCCGCGGGCCTGCATGCGTTCGCCCAAGGGTACGTGCCGTGTCGTCATTTGGCGTCCTCCTGGTCGTATTCATAGGCAAGTCGGGTGCTCAGCCGCGCCAGCCCTGCGGCGATGTCGGAGGGCTGAGCGGCGAGAATGTCGGGGACCGTCGCGATCTCGATCTGGCGCGCGAGGGTGAGCCCCTCGGCGGTGCGGTGAATGACCCGCCAGACACCGGGAAATTCGGTCTCCCAGATCTCGGTGGGGCCGCCCGCTTCGATCGTGGCGCTGACCTCACCGCGCCCGAGCATGCGGTCGAACTCCTCAATCTCGGTGCCAAACATCGGGATACCGCCAAGGTCGATAACCGTTCTTTCGCCGGTCTCGGCAAGCTTGCGCAGGGCATGTCGGATCTCGTGCAGGAGCAGCGGCACGTTGCCGGTCGCGCTCTTGGGCATGAAATCCTTCAGGGTCAGGCCATCTTCGGTCATGCCTCGATCTCCTCGGTCTGGGCTTGGGCGATCCAGCGGCTGGCGACCTCGAAAGCGGTCTGAGCGGCGCGCTCCATCGCTGCGGCGACGGGGGGGCTCAGCTCCAGTCCCCAGCCGATCTCGAGCGGCTCGATTGCGACAAGCGCGCGATAGCGGGGCAGGTCGCCGGTCATCCGCGCCATATCGAGCAGGTCGGTGATGCCGACCTCGTGCACGGTGAGTTTCCCGGTCCGCACGAAATCGTCCATTTCCTGACCTTCAAGCAGCCGCACCGTGCCGGGCGCCTCGCCCAGCCGCGCCGCGTCGAAGATGATCAGCGCATCCGCTGCGCCGATTTCCTCGGCCAGCGTGAAGGAGAGCGTGCCCGCGTCGATGAAGGTGACGCCGGGAAGATCACCGTGACGGGTCTCGAACATGGCCACGGCACGGGGGCCGGCGGCCTCATCGGTCAACAGCGTGTTGCCAACGCCCATGGCGAGGATCGTCAGATCTGAGGGGCTGCGCGCGTCTCGCATGAAGGGGTCCCTTCGGCTTGATCACATTCCAATGGAGGAATGTTTCGACAAGATCGCGAAGGCTTCTTTGCGTTAAGACAAATTCCCGGAATGGACCGATTTTGACCTATGTCTTAAATTGAAAAATAAGATTAACTCACTGAATATAAATACGAAAATAATTACATTTTTCACATGCGTGGGGCGCGCAAGCGGCAGATTTCCGGAAGCTCTGTTTTCGATCTTGGAGGCAGGTGGAAACCGTGTTTCCGATCGCGCTCGGGGCCGGTGTTCATCGCCCGGCGAGATCGGTGCAAATCATGATTCGTCGCGCGGACCCGACACCGGCGGGCGCGGCGGTTCACGATCGACCAGATCGGCGAAAAGATGGTCGATATCGGTCTCACCGCGGCGCACCATGTCGAGCGCGCTGAGCGCATCGGTGATCTGGCGCGCATCGGCCTCCGAGACCTTCTCGCGCGCGATGCCCAGATGCACGGTCACCCAGTCGCCCGGTGCAAGCTCGTCGATGAACGCGATATCCACGCGCTGCGCCTTGCCCGCGTGGTCGCAGATCGCACTGCTCGGACCCTCGAGCGAGAGCACCTTCATCGGATGGGCGAGACACATGGGATTGCTCCGTCGGTTCGTGGCCGTCACTACGGTTTGACGACAGCGTCCGAGGATAGGCGCATGGGCGTATCGCGCAAGAGGGCGTGGGGAATCGTGATGTCGCAGCCGACCCAAGGGCGAAACACGCGCGTTCGGATCTACCGAAAAATCCGAGTTCAGACTGGTTTTTTGGCTGACGGCGGGCGGCTTGCGGAGCACAGCGTGAAGCGCGCAAATCGCGAAAAACCGTCGAAATCGCCTGCCACAGAGTCACTTCCGCGATCATCGTTCCCGAAAAGGTGAGTGTTTTTTAGGCAAGCCGAGTCTCGATGGGCAAAAGGTTAACGCCCTGCTTTGAGAAGCGCGCAGACGCGGGCTTTCATGAACGGGCAGGGCGCTTAGGGTTCCGTTGCCGACATGGCAGGTCTGGTCCGAGAAGTGCCACCCTTGCGGCAAATTCCGCACAGGGCACACGGCGGGCCAAAATCCCGGGAGATTACTGCGCAGGTCTGACCCGCGCCTAATCTCTTGTTCCGCCAGCGGGTCGGCCTCTACGCCATAGCACGGCGGGACGCATGCCAACGGGGAAGACCATGACCAGAACGAAATTCCTGTCCGCCACGGCCCTCAGCTTGGGCGTTCTCGCCGCCTCCCTCTCGCCCGCGATGGCTGAGAAGAAAACCGACTTCAAACTCGCCTGGTCGATCTATGCCGGCTGGATGCCCTGGGGCTATCTGGAGAGCTCGGGGATCATGGACAAATGGGCCGAAAAATACGGCATCACCGTCGATATCGTGCAGATCAACGACTATGTGGAATCGATCAACCAATATACGGCGGGCGCCTTCGATGGCGTCTCGGCGACCAATATGGACACGCTTTCGATCCCCTCGGGCGGCGGCGTGGATACGACTGCGCTGATCGTGGGCGACTATTCCGACGGCAATGACGCGATCATCTCGAAGACCGCGAAAACGGTCGAGGAGCTGAAGGGCACGAAGGTCAACCTTGTCGAGCTGTCGGTGTCGCATTACCTGCTGGCGCGCGCGCTCGATAAAGCCGGGCTGGCCGAGAAGGATCTGGCCGGTGTCGTGAACACCTCGGATGCCGACATGATCGCGGCCTTCGCCACCCCGGACGTCTCGACCGTGGTGACCTGGAACCCGCTGGTGTCGGAAATCCTCGACACGAACCCGGATGCGATGAAACTGTTCGACAGCTCGCAGATCCCGGGCGAGATCCTCGACCTGATGGTGGTCAATACCGAGACCCTCAAGGATAACCCCGAGTTCGGCAAGGCCGTGGCCGGGGCCTGGTATGAGGTGATGGCGAAGATGGCCGCGGGCGATGAAGAAGCTCTGAGCGCGATGGCCGAGGCCGCGGGCACCGATCTGGAGGGCTACAAATCCCAGCTCGCCGCGACGGCGATGTTCTACGATCCGGCCAAGGCGGTCGCTCAGGCGGAAAGCGCCGAGATGCCCGAGACGATGACGATGGTGGCGAATTTCCTCTTCGACAAGGGGATCCTCGGCGTCGATGCGCCCTCGGCCGATTTCGTGGGTGTCGAATATCCCGACGGCAAGGTCACCGGCGATCCGGCGAATGTGAAGTTCCGCTTCGACACGACCTACATGCAGATGGCTGCCGACGGCAAACTCTGAGCTGACTTGCCCGGCCTTCGGGCCGGGCCTTTTCCGACAGCACGGGGTCGCCCATGCGCCTACTCAACCGCCATCCCACCCGACCCGCAGGTGTCCTGCTTGCCGCGCTCCCCTTCGTGGCGGTGCTGATCGCCTATTGGATCGGCTCGGAAATCCGGCTTGCGGCGAACCCGCAGGACAAGCTCCTGCCCGCGCCCGCGACGATCCTGAACACCGCCGCCGGGCTCTTCACCGAGCCCAACAAGCGCACGGGCGAGATCCTGCTCTGGGCGGACACATGGGCAAGCCTGCGGCGTCTGGCGCTTGGTGTCGGGATCGGGGCGCTGATCTCGCTGACGGTGGGCGTGGGGATCGGGCTTTTGCCTTACGTTCGGCGGGGGCTGTCGAGCTTCGTCGCGGTGCTCTCGATGGTGCCGCCGCTGGCGTTGCTGCCGATCCTGTTCATCGTCTTCGGGCTGGGCGAGATCTCGAAAGTCGTGCTGATCGTGATCGGCATCACCCCCTTCCTGATCCGCGACCTCTCGCAGCGGGTGCTCGACATTCCCCACGAAGAGATCGTGAAGGCGCAGACACTCGGGGCCTCCACTTGGGTCATCGCGCTGCGCGTCGTGCTGCCGCAGATCCTGCCGCGCCTGATCGCGGGGATAAGGTTGTCGCTCGGCGCGGCCTGGCTGTTTCTCATCGCCGCCGAGGCGGTCGCGGCCGAGGTGGGTCTTGGCTACCGGATCTTCCTCGTGCGGCGCTATCTCGCGATGGATATCATCCTGACCTATGTCATCTGGATCACGCTGCTTGCCTTCCTGATCGACTTCGCGCTTAAGACGCTGTCGCGCAAAGCCTTCCCCTGGCTGGGAGGTGGGCTATGAGCTTCGTCACCGTCCGCGATGTGTTTCAGGAATACGATGGCCGCCCGATCATCGAGCGCGTCAATCTCGACGTGGCCGAGGGCGAGTTCGTCTCGATCGTCGGCGCCTCGGGCTGCGGCAAATCCACCTTCCTGCGATTGCTCTTGGCTGACGAGACGCCCACGCGCGGCCGCATCACCGTCGATGGCGGCAAACCTGCGCGCGAGCCGGGGCGCGAGCGTGGCGTGGTGTTCCAGAAATACTCGGTCTTCCCGCATATGACCGTACGCGACAATATCGTCGCCGCCGAGAGCTTCCCGAAAGGCTGGGGCTGGTTTCGCGGCGCGAAGCTGCGCGAGGCGCGTGCGCGGGCCGATGAGGTGCTCGAACGCATCGGGCTGGCGCATGTCGCGGGCAATTACCCCTCGACGCTTTCGGGCGGGATGCAGCAACGCCTCGCCATCGGGCAGGCGCTGCATGCGCGGCCCCGTATCCTGCTGCTCGACGAGCCCTTCGGCGCGCTCGATCCGGGCACGCGGCTTTCGATGCATGACTTCCTGACGCAGTTGCGCGCCGAGACCAGCATGACCGTCTTCATGGTCACGCATGATCTGGGCGAGGGCTTCAAGCTGGGCGACCGCGTTCTCGTGTTCGACAAGACCCGCTGGGACCCGGACTATCCCGAACGCTACGGCGCGACGATCACCTATGATTTCGACGCCCGCGATCACGGCATTCCGTATCAGCACATCCTAGACAAGATCCCGTCTCTGGCCGCCGCCGCGACCCCGCCGCCCGCCTGAGGCCCAAGTTTCACCGCGCGCGCCGCTGGGCCCCGCGCGCGGGCCGCCGCCAAGGTCCAGAAAGCCTGCCCCGACGAGGGGCTTCGATAGATTGGAGACAGAGATGTTCCATGATCTGCCAGGCGGGCGCTCGCGCCCGCATCATCCGCAAGCGGCCATTTCGGCGCGCGTCCAGCGCGCGCGCCGCCAGCACCACCCGGACCTGACGAAGCTCGCGGGCTGGAAGGCGATGCGCAAGGAGGCCGAGCTGCCCGAGGGCCGCTGGGCCGAGGAACGCGCCTGGGCGCTGCGCATGGGGCTGACCGGCGCGGACAGCATCGACGACAAGTCGATCCCGACCTTCGCGCGTGGGGAACTCCCCCATTACGCGGGCATCAACACCTTCCTGAAAGCGCCCTATACCGAGGACGTGCTGGAGGTCGCCCATTACGACGCGACCGTGCTGGGCATCCCCTTCGACGGCGGCACCACCTATCGCGCGGGCACCCGTTTCGGGCCGCAGGGCGTGCGCAAGATCTCGGCGCTCTACACGCCTTACAACTACGAGATCGGCGTCGACCTGCGCGAGCAGATGACGCTGTGTGACGCGGGTGACGTGTTCACCATCCCCGCGAATATCGAGAAGAGCTTCGACCAGATCAGCCGCGCGGTGTCCCACGTCTTCTCGTCGGGTTCGCTCCCGATCATGATCGGCGGCGACCACTCGATCGGCTTCCCTTGTGTGCGCGGCATCGCCGAATGCACCTCGAAGAAGATCGGCATCGTCCATTTCGACCGCCATGCCGACATTCAGGAAAAAGACCTCGACGAGCGGATGCACACGACCCCGTGGTTCCACTCGACCAACCTGCCGAACGTGCCCGCGAAGAACCTCGTGCAGATCGGCATCGGCGGCTGGCAGGTCCCGCGCGAGGCAGTGAAGGTCGCGCGCGAGCGTGAGACCAACATCATCACCATGGGCGACATGGAGAAGATGGGCATCGACAAGACGATCGAGATGGCGCTCGAGATGGCCTGGGACGGGGTCGATATGGTCTATATGTCCTTCGATATCGACTCCATCGACTGCGGCTTCGTGCCTGGCACCGGCTGGCCCGAGCCGGGCGGCTTCCTGCCGCGCGAGGCGCTGGCGCTGGCCTCGGGTATCGCCGCCGAAGGCATCTGCGGGATGGAGCTGGTCGAGGTCGCGCCGCCTTATGACACTTCCGACATCACCGCGCTCATGGGCACCCGCGTGATCGTGGATGTGCTCGGCGCGCTCGTGTCGAACGGCAAGCTTGGAGCGCATAAAAAGCACATCGACAAGCCGGTCTCGATCCCGCATGGCGAGTTCGAAGGCAAGCGCTGGTCCAACCCCGATCCCCATAAGGTGGGCTAAGCCATGCCGCATGATCACGGGCCGCATGGCCACCATCACCACCATAACGACCACGGGCATTCGCACGGACATTCGCACGGGCACTCCCATGACCACGCGGCTCACGGCCATGGCCATAACCACGCCCATGGGGAGCACCTGCACAGCCACATGCATCACGAGGACGAGGCGGCCGACCTGCAGGTTCTGGCCACCCAGTTCATCGACGGTTTCGTGCAGGCGGCCGACAAGACGAGCTATCTCAAGCTTGCCGGTGTGCCCTTCGAACGCCCCTCGGCCACGGGGCCGAAATCGCTCAAGCTCGTGGATGTGGAGCTCAAGACCGAATGGCAGGTGGGCACCGCCTCACCCTCCTTCGGATCGCGCGAGCTGTCCTACCTTCCGTTCCCGGGCGAGATGGTCCGCGAACGCACCAACATGTCGCTGATCTATGTGTCGATGGACGAGAAATCCGTCCTTGATATCCGCGACTTCCTGACCCAACGCAAGAAAGAGATCGACCAATGAAACCGCTGTTTTTCGCCCTCCTCGCGATGCTCGCCGCTGGCCCCGCGCTGGCCCATGACGGGGTGCACATGCATCCGCATGGCTTCGAGAACGTCCTCGCGCTCGCGCTGATCGCGGCGGCCGTCTGGGGGCTGGTCGTGGTGATGAAGCTGCGGCGCTGAGCCTGTCATAGGCCCGGCAGGTCGATCACCACGGCGGCATGGTCGCTTGCATGGGGTCTGTGAAAGCCCACACCTTCCAGCCGCGCGCCCGCAAAGCGCGCGGCTTCTTCGCCCAGCCCCTTGCGCAGGATGCGCGGGACCGCATCGGGGTAACGTGCGGCCAGTGCGGGTGAGGCCAGCATCGCATCGGGGCAATGATAGCGGCCCGAATGCGGGTCGAAATAGGTCCAGCGCTCCGGGCGCGGCATGCGCGCCATCAGATCCACACTGAACCCGTGTTCGAGCGGTGCGGTCGCACGCGGCAAGGACAGGTGCGGATCGTCGGGCTCGTTGAGATCGCCCAGGATCAGCCAGAGCGCGCTTGCAGGGGCCTCGAAATGCCGCTCGATCAGCGCGCGCGCGGCCTGCGCCTCGAGGTTCCGGGTGCGCCAGGACGCCGCCTCGTCGGGATAGGGCGATTTGAAATGCATCACGAACAGCGTCAGCGCGCCGACCTCTGCCATCAGGCAATCGCGCCGGAAGACCGGCATCTCGGGATCGACGCCCTCGGGCAGGCTCAGCCCCAGATCGCCCGGGGTGAGCGTGGCATGGCTGCGCACCTCTCCCAACGCCCTGCGCGACAGGATCGCCACGTCGAGCCCGCGCCCGTCATTGCCAGGCAGGCAGACCCGGTGGGCGTAAGGGCGCGCGCCGCTGGGAAGCAGATACCGCGCGTGGAAATGCTCGAGCGTGGCCAGATCGAACACCTCCTGAAGCGCGATCAGATCGGCATCGGTTTCACGCAGCAGGTCCGCGGTCAGCCGCCGGTCGATCCGGTCTAGGCTCGGATCTTCGGGATCGTCGCTGTCCCAGGCGCCATGTAACCGCCCCACTTCCCGGCTCGGCAGCAGGCGCATGTTCTGGGTGTTGAGGCTCGCGATCCGCATCTTGAGGCGAGCATCGCACGGGCGAGGCGCAAAGGGGTAGCGCGAAATCACGCGGCGCGCTTGATGCGGCTCAATGCGAGGTGGCCGAGGCGGGGTTAGGCTGTCGGGCAGTAAACGGGAGGAGGGAGCGATGATCCTGATTGCCTATGCCACAAGCGAAGGCCAGACGCGCAAGATTGCGCGCCATGTCGCCGACCGGATCGCCGGGGCGGGGCAGGGAGTGGAGCTGATGCCGCTTTCCGAAGCCGACGAAATGCTCGATCTCGCGCGATTTTCGGGGGTGATCCTTGCAGGCTCGGTGCATGTCGGCCAGTACCAGCGCGCGCTTGGTGAGTTTGCGGGCGATCATGGCAAGGCGCTTTCCGCGATGCCGTCCTTGTTTCTGTCGGTCTCGCTGGCGGCGGCGGGGCATGATGCCGAGGATTGGCGCGGGCTCGATCATATCCTGGACGATTTTACCACCGCGACCGGCTGGCATCCGGGGCAGGTGGCGCAGGTGGCCGGCGCCTACATGCCTTCGAAATACGATATCTTCCGCCGCTTCGTGATGCGCCGGATCGTGGCGAAAAAAGATCCGCAGGCCGATCTCGATGCCGATCACGAATATACCGATTGGGCGGCGCTCGATGCGCTGGTCGATAGCTGGCTGACAGGGGTGGCGAAAGCCGGAGCTTAGCGCGCGGGCGTCTTCGGGGGAGTCGGTCGCAGCGGCGCGCGGCTCAACTCGTTATTCGCATCCGCCATCTTGCGCAGGAGCCGCAACAGCGTCTCTTGCTCCTCTGGGGTGAGATCCTTGAGGATCGTCTCCTGCGTGCGTCGCACCGCTGGCCAGACAGTGGTGAGAACGGATTCGCCACGCTCGGTCAGGCGCAGTTGGCGCGCGCGACGGTCGGTCTCGTTGATGGTGCGCTCGATCAGCCCTCGTGCCTCAAGCCGGTTCACCACGCCCCCGAGCGTCACCCGGTCATAAGCGATCAGCCCCGCCAGTGTTGCCTGGTCGATATCGGGATATTCCTTGAGCATCCGCAGCGCCGCGAACTGCACCGGCGTCAGGTCAAAGCCGGCCGCGCCCACCTCATGGGTGAAGGCGGAGACAGAAATCTGGTGCAGGCGCCGGATCAGGTGGCCGGGCAATTCGTGAATGACGCTCATGCATTCTGCCTAAGTCAACAGGTCCGCCCAGACAAGATGGCGGGGGCTCAAAACAAACATGATAAGTGTACGCATCTTTTATTGACACGTATACTAATGATAAGCATACTTCCTATAAATCGAGTCGCTTTTAGGGAGGAGTGCCGATGGACGACAACGCCATGCAGCCGGATGACAGCCCGGCCCTGCGTCAGCTCTACGCAGATTTCAAAGCTCAACACCTCAACCCGCTCTGGACCCAGACCGGAGACCTGATGCCGCGCCATCCGCGCCCGAAGGCACAGGCGCATGTCTGGAAATGGTCCGATCTCTACCCGTTGGCGAAGGCCTCGGGCGATCTGGTGCCGGTTGGTCGTGGCGGCGAACGCCGTGCAATCGGTCTGGCCAATCCGGGGCTGGGCGGGGCCGCTTATGTCTCGCCGACGCTTTGGTGCGCGATCCAGTATCTCGGCCCGAAGGAAACCGCTCCCGAGCATCGCCATTCGCAAAACGCGTTCCGCTTCGTTGTGGAAGGCGAGGGGGTCTGGACCGTGGTGAACGGCGATCCGGTGCGGATGAGCCGCGGGGATTTCCTGCTTACCCCGGGCTGGAATTTCCACGGTCACCACAATGAGACCGATCAGCCGATGGCCTGGATCGACGGTCTCGACATTCCGTTCAGCTATCAGAACGACGTGGGCTTTTTCGAGTTCGGTTCGGATCGCGTTACCGATTACGCGACGCCCAATTTCTCGCGCGGCGAGCGGCTCTGGTGCCATCCGGGCCTGCGCCCGCTCTCGCAGCTGCAAAACACCGTTTCCTCGCCGATCGGCGCCTATCGTTGGGAATATACCGACGCGGCCCTGACCCAGCAGCTGCTGCTCGAGGAAGAGGGCTATCCGGCCACGGTCGAGCAGGGCCATGCAGCGGTGCGCTACGTGAATCCCACGACCGGCGGCGATGTGATGCCGACGATCCGGGCCGAGTTCCACCGCCTGCGCGCAGGGGCCGAGACGCCCACGCGGCGCGAGGTTGGCTCCACCGTGTTCCAGGTCTTCGAGGGCAAGGGGGCCGTGGTCATGGGCGGCGAGACGACCAAGGTCGAGAAGGGCGATATCTTCGTGATCCCCTCCTGGGTGCCGTGGTCGCTTCAGGCCGAGACTGAGTTCGATCTGTTCCGCTTCTCGGACGCGCCGATCATGGAGCGCCTGCACTTCGCCCGCACCCAGATTGAATCGGCCGAATAAGATGGCCGATCTGGAGGAAGCGCGCGCGGCCTTGCGTCAGCGCCAGGGCGTGGGGGCGCGCTACGACGCCCCCGAAGCCCCGGCCGCCGAGCTTGCGCTCGCACGCAGCGGCACGGCCTATTTCGCGCGCAAGCTCAACGAGTTGAGCGACGAGGCGCTGTATCAGCCCTCCGCGATCGCAGGGCAGAGCCGGGCGCATGTGATCTGCGCGGTCTCCTATCAGGCGCGCGCATTGGCGCGTCAGCTTGAGGCCGCGACGGCGGGGCGGGCAATCCCTCCGATGGTCGATCCCGCTTGGGTGGAGCTCGAAGATCTCGATCTGGGCGCGACCCTGCCGCCGCGCGCGCTGCGGCATCTGTTTGACCATTCCGCGATCCATCTCGACGTGGTCTGGCGCGATCTTCCGGGGCTGGCCTGGGATCTCGAGGCTCCAGACGCGGCGGGGCAGATGCGCCCGCTGCGCGCCACCGCAATCGAACGCGCGCATGCCCTCTGGCATGGCGCTCTGCATCTGGGCAATGGTGGGCGCATGCGCGACCTGCCGCCCGAGCTGCGCGTGAACTAAGCCGCGCAACGATCTGAAAAAACAAGGAAACGACAGATGACCAATCTCTTCCCCTCGCCGCAATGGCCCACCGTTCCCGTCAAGGGCGAGACTGCGGCCTATCCGGTGCACCGCATCTTCTGTGTCGGGCGCAACTATGCCGCCCATGCCGCCGAGATGGGTGTCGAGGTCGATCGTGAGGCGCCGTTCTATTTCACCAAATCGGCGCTGATGACCCAAGCGACCGGCACCACCATTCCCTATCCGCCGGGCACCGAGAATTTCCATTACGAGATGGAACTGGTGATCGCGATCGGCGCGCCGGTCTTCAAGGCCGATACCGAGACCGCCGCGAAGGCGATTTACGGCTATGCCTGCGGGCTCGACATGACGCGCCGCGATCTGCAACTCGCCGCGCGCGCCAAGCAGCGCCCCTGGGATCTGGGTAAGGATGTCGAGCAATCGGCCGTCTTCGCCGCGATCACCAAGGCCGCCGATTTCGCCGCCCCCGGTCCGCAGCACATCCATCTCGAGGTCAATGGCGAGACCCGCCAGAAAGCCCGGCTCGACGACCTGATCTGGAAGGTCGAGGAGATCGTTTCGCACCTGTCGCATTACTATCACCTTCAGCCGGGCGACCTGATCATGACCGGCACCCCGGCAGGCGTCGGCGCCGTCGTCGAAGGCGATGTGATCACCGGCGGCATCGACGGGCTCGACCCGATCAAGCTGACCATCGGGGCGCCGGAATGATCCGTTTCCACGGATATTTCCGGTCTTCCAGCGCCTATCGCTGCCGGATCGCCTTCAACCTCAAGGGGGTGGAGTATGACTTCACCTCCGTGCATCTGAGGAAAGATGGCGGGCAGCAGAAAACGCCCGGCTATCGCGCGCTCAATCCGCAGGCGCTGGTGCCCACGCTGGAGGAGGGCGATCTGCGCCTCACCCAGTCGCTCGCCATCATCGAATGGCTCGACGAGGTGAAGCCGGGTCCGAAACTGCTGCCAGACGATGCCGATCTGCGCGCGCAGGTCCGCGCCTTTGCCCAGGTCATCGCCTGCGACGTGCATCCGCTGCAGAACCTGCGCGTGCTCGATTATCTCAAGGCCGAGTTCGGGGCCGATCAGGCCGCGCTCGACGCCTGGTGCGGGCGCTGGATCCGCGATGGGTTGGCGGCTTGCGAGGCACTTCTCGCCGCGCGACCCGAGAGTGAGTTCTGCTTCGGAACTACGCCCGGTCTGGCCGATATCTGTCTGATCCCACAGGTCTTTTCTGCCGCGCGCTTCAAGGTCGATATCTCCGACCTGACCCGCGTCCGCCGCATCACCGAGACCTGCAACGCGCTTCCGGCATTTGCCGATGCGCATCCGAAGAACCAATCGGATTGGGAGGCCTGAGGGAAGGCCTTCATCCAAAATGATCGTCATGCACAGGGAGGATATGCCATGACATTCGCCAAATTCACCAAATCCGCGCTGATCGGCGCCTTGATGGCCACCGTGGCCGCCGGCGTCGCACAGGCGCGCGACCTGCGCATGGGGCTGATCACGCCGCCCAGCCACGTTTGGACCAAGGTTGCCAATCGCATCGCCGAGAAGCTGCCCGAGGCCACCAATGGCGAATTGACGGTCTCGGTCTTCCCCGCGGGTCAGCTTGGGTCGGAACAGGAGATGTTCCAGCAGATGTCTGCGGGCCTTCTTGACGCGGGCCTGATGACGGCGGCGATCACCTCGTTGCGCGCGCCCTCGATGCAGGGCTGGTTCACGCCCTACCTTTTCAGCGACGTGACCGAGGCGGAAAAGGCCGCAAGCCTTCCGGCGGCGGGCCAGATGCTCGACGAGCTTCAGGCCGCGAACCTGCATGGCATGGGTTACACGTTCGCCGGGATGCGCCAGATCCTGATGAAGGACAAGCCTGCGACCTCCGTCGATGATCTCAAGGAGAAGAAGATCCGCATCGTGCCCTTCCCGGCGATGAAGGTCTGGTGGGGCGAGATCGGCGCGGTGCCGACGCCGGTGAACCTCACCGAAGTCTACCAGGCGCTGCAAACCGGTCTTCTCGACGGGATCGACATCGACCTCGACGCGCTGGTCGGTCTGAAATTCGACGAAGTGGCCAAGGGGCTGACGATCACCAATCACATGGCCTTCCCGGCGGTGATGATGGTTTCGAACCCGACCTGGAACAGCCTGTCGGATGCCGACAAGGAAGCCTTCCAGAAGGTCGTCGACGAAGCGCTCGCCTGGGGCTCGGCCCAGCAGGTCGAGGCGGAGAAATCGAACCTCGCCGCCCTCGAGGGCAAGCTCGAGATCGTGCATCTCGACGATGGCGCCAAGGCTTTCGCCGCTGCGGATGACGCGGTCGCCAAAAGCTTCGCGCAATATCCGCTGATCGCCGAGTTCCAGAAGGAAGTCGCCGCGGAGCAAGGTCAGTGAGACTGTTTCCCGCTCTCTCGGGCGGGCTGGTCCGGCTGGAACGCTGGGCCAGCCGGGCCTTGGTCGTGCTGTTCGTGGGGCTGATCGTGGTGAATGTCGCGATGCGCTACCTTGCGGGCAAGCCGATCGTCTATGCCGAAGAGGTCGCGGCGATCCTGCTGGTCTGGCTGACCCTCGTCGCGGTCTCGATCTCGATCCGTGACAAGGCGCAGATCGGTGTGACGCTGGTGGTGGACAAGCTGCCGCCGGCCGCCCGGCTCTGGGTCGATGCGCTGATCTGGGCGCTGATTGCGGGGATGCTGGGGCTGTTGCTGAAGGCTGGCATCGCCTGGGTCACCGGCCCCTCGGTCGGCTTCGAGCAGGTGATTACCACCGGCTGGCCGAAATGGCCATTCTTCTGGATTTTCCCGATCTTCTGCGCGACCGCGCTGATCCATGTGCTGGGCCATCTGAGCGATGCCGTGGCCCGGATCGCGGGGAGGCTCGCATGACCGGCGGTGTTTTTCTTGCGCTGATGCTCACGGGCATGCCGATCGCCTTCGTGCTGATCGGCGCGACCCTCGCCTTCGTGGCCTTCTCGGGCAACACGGCGATCCTCTCGGCGATCCCGCAAATCGCCTTCGGCTCGGTCGAGAATTTCGACCTGCTTGCGATCCCGCTCTTCGTGCTGCTGGGCGAGATCATGAATGAAAGCGGGCTGACCCGCCGCATCATCCTTGCTGTGCGGGTCTGGCTCACGCGGTTGCCGCATAATCTGGTGATCGTGAACCTCGTCTCGAACCTCGCGCTGGCCGCGATCATGGGCTCGGCCACGGCGCAGATGGCGGTGATGAGCCGCGTGGTGGTCCCCGAGATGGAGCGCGACGGCTACAAGCGCGGCTATGCCGCGTCGATCACGGCCTCCGCCGGTTTGCTCGGGCCGATCATCCCGCCCTCGATGGTCTTCATCATCTACGGGGTGATCGCGCAGGTCTCGATCGCGGATATGTTCACGGCGGGCATCATGCCGGGGCTGTTGCTCTTTGCGCTGATGATCGGGATCGCGATGTGGCAGGCGGGACGCAACCACGACCCGAAAGCCGCAGGGGCCGGGCTGCCCGATATTCCGCGCTGGAAGGCGACGCTGCCCGGACTGGCCACGATGCTCATTCCGCTGACCATCGTCGGCGGGATCTCTGCGGGGATCTTCACGCCGACCGAAAGTGCCGCGGCCGCGATCGTGGTGGCGCTCGTCTTCGGCGGCCTCGTCTTCCGCGAGCTGCCGCTGCGTGCGATCCCGGCGATCATCGACCGGACCGTGTCGAACTCGGCGATCGTGCTGTTCCTGATCATGGCGGCCAAGGTCTTCGGCTGGGTGCTGACCTACAATCAGGTCCCGCAAGCGGTTGCGGCCTTCATCACGTCGCTCTCGGACGATCCCACGATCTTCATGCTGCTGATCATGGGCGCGCTGATGGTGGTGGGGATGTCCCTCGACGGGGTGGCCGCGCTGATCATCCTGACGCCGATCCTTCTGCCGGTCGCGATGAACCAATACGGCATCGACCCGATCCAGTTTGGTGTGATGATGAGCCTGACGCTCGTGCTGGGGCTGCTGACCCCGCCGGTGGGCACCGGGCTCTATATCGCGGCGGCGTTGTCGAACGTGCCAATCCTGCAACTCTCGAAACTGGTCATGCCCTACGTGCTGGCCACGATCCTCGTGATCCTCACGACGATCTTCTTGCCCTGGATGGTCCACCCGTTCTGAGGCGGGCCATCCCTTCATCATCTGACCCTGACACCGGGCCCGGTTCCGCCGCGGCCAAAGGAGGAGACTTGTCATGACCCAAGACCAACCCATCCTGATCGCAGGCGGCGGAATCGGCGGGCTTGCCACCGCGATCGGCCTTGCACAGAAAGGCTTTCGCTCGCTCGTGCTGGAAAAGGCACCCGAACTTGGCGAGATCGGTGCGGGCATTCAGCTCGGCCCGAACGCCTTCCACGCCTTCGACTATCTCGGCGTGGGCGATCAGGCCCGCGAGATGGCCGTCTACATCGACAACCTGCGCCTGATGGATGCGATCGACGGCAGCGAGATCACCCGCATCCCGCTCGACGAGGCCTTCCGCGCGCGCTTCAAGAACCCTTATGCGGTGATCCATCGCGGCGATCTGCACAGTGTCTTCCTGCGTGCCTGCGAAGAGCATCCGCTCGTCGGACTGCGCACCAATTCCGAAGTGGTCGATTACGAGCAGGACGGCAGCTCGGCCACCGCGATCCTCGCCAATGGCGAACGGGTCACGGGCCGGATGCTGGTGGGCGCGGACGGGCTGTGGTCGAATATCCGCAAGAAGGTGGTGGGCGACGGCGCGCCGCGCGTCTCTGGCCACACCACCTACCGTTCGGTGATCCCGACCGAGGAAATGCCCGAGGATCTGCGCTGGAACGCGGCGACGCTGTGGGCCGGGCCGAAATGCCATATCGTGCATTACCCGCTCAAGGGCTGGAAGATGTTCAACCTCGTCGTGACCTATCACAACGACGCGCCGTCGCCCGAGGCGGGTGTCTCGGTCACCCATGAGGAGGTGAAAAAGGGCTTCGAACATGTCGCCCCCGTTGCGCGCCAGATCATCGACCGGGGTCAGAACTGGAAGCGTTGGGTGCTGTGCGACCGCGATCCGGTGACCAATTGGGTCGACGGGCGCGTGGTCCTTCTGGGCGATGCCGCCCATCCGATGCTTCAATATTTCGCGCAAGGGGCCTGTATGGCGATGGAGGATGCGGTGGCGCTTGCGCATTGCATGGAGGCGCATGGCGATCTCGATGTCGCGTTCCGCCGCTACCAGGATCTGCGTGAACTGCGCACCGCCCGCGTGCAGCTTCAATCGCGCGAAATCGGTCAGCATGTCTATCACCCCGCAGGGGCCCATGCCGAGCTGCGCAACGCGGTGATGCGCGCCAAGACCCCGGAGAACTGGTACGATATCGTCGACTGGCTCTATGGCTCGACCGGTCTGGAAGGCGCGGTCTCGGCGGAGACCCACAACGCGCACGCCGCCTGACCGCCTGAAGATCTGGTGAAATTTTCCCCGGCCGCGACCGTTTCGTGGCCGGGTTTTTCATGGGGCAGGGCGTCTGCCGCGCCCCCATCGCCCGATTTTTGAGCAATTCGGTCCGAAATTCGGCATCTGCAAGGGAAATCCCGCCCCTGTCAAAATCGCGAAAGAGGGAGAATTGACCGGGTTGTGCAAAAAGTTTCACCACTTGATCAAATCTCTGCAATACTTCGCGCACCATCAACAGGAGATCTCCATGGCTGCCAAGACCCGTTTCCTCTCGCCCTCGCGCCGCGCTTTCCTTCTGTCCTCGCTTGCCGGCGCCGCACTTGTCGGTACCGCTCCGGGCCGTGCGCTCGCGCAGGACGCCAAGAAGCTCAAGGTCGCGGGCATCTACACCGTTCCGGTCGAGCAGCAATGGGTCAGCCGTATCCACATCGCCGCGATGGCAGCACAGGATCGCGGCGACATCGAATATACCTATTCGGAAAACACCGCGAATGCCGACTATCCGCGCGTGATGCGCGAATATGCCGAGGGCGGTTATGACCTGATCATCGGTGAGGCTTTCGCCGTCGAGCAGGAAGCCCGCGAGGTCGCTGCCGACTATCCGGGCGTGGCCTTCCTGCTGGGCTCGTCGTTCAAGCCCGACGCGGCGCTGCCGAATTTCGCGGTCTTCGACAACTACATCCAGGACGCCTCCTACCTGTCGGGCATCATCGCGGGTGCGATGACCAAATCGGGCAATATCGGCATGGTCGGCGGCTTCCCGATCCCGGAAGTGAACCGCCTGATGCATGCCTTCATGGCCGGCGCGCGCGAGATGAACCCCGATATCAAGTTCCAGGTGGCCTTCATCGGCTCGTGGTTCGATCCGCCCAAGGCCAAGGAAACCGCCTATGCGATGATCGAGAACGGCGCGGATCTGCTTTACGCAGAGCGCTTCGGTGTCTCGGATGCGGCCAAGGAAAAGGGTATCCTCGCCATTGGCAACGTGATCGACACGCAGGCCGATTACCCCGATACGGTCGTGGCCTCCGCGCTGTGGCATTTCGAGCCGACGCTTGATCACGCGATCGAGCAGGTGCGCGCGGGCTCCTTCTCGGCCGAGGATTACGGCATCTATTCCTTCATGAAGGAAGGCGGCTGTTCGCTCGCGCCCTATGGCACCTTCGAGGGCAAGATCCCGCAGGAGGCACTCGATCTGGTGACCAAACGCACCGGCGAGATCAAGGATGGCAGCTTCACCGTCGAGATCAACGACGCCGAGCCGAAATCCTCCTGATCCATGACAGGCAAGGCGCAGGCGCAGACCGTTCTGCGCCTTTCCCACATCACCAAGCATTTCGGCGCTCTGACGGCCAATGACGATGTGAGCTTCGAGCTGAAGCGGGGCGAGGTGATCGCTCTGCTCGGCGAGAACGGCGCGGGCAAGACCACGCTGATGAACATCCTTTTCGGCCAATACACCGCCGATGCGGGAGAGGTTGAGGTCTTCGGCCAGACCCTTCCGCCCGGCAATCCGCGTGCGGCCTTGGATGCGGGCGTGGGAATGGTGCATCAGCATTTCACCCTCGCAGGCAACCTGACGGTCTGGGAGAATATCGTGCTGGGCACGCAGGCCCTGGGCGCGCTACGGCTCGATGCGAAAGCGGCCAAGGCGAAGATCGCGGCCCTGTCGAAGCGGTTTCACCTCGCGGTCGATCCCGAGTCGAAGGTGGGGCGGCTCTCGGTGGGCGAACGGCAGCGGGTCGAGATCCTCAAGGCGCTCTATCGCGAGGCGCGCATCCTGATCCTCGACGAGCCGACCGCCGTTCTGACGCCGCAGGAAAGCGACGCGCTCTTTGCGACGCTGCGCGAGGCGGTGGGGCAGGGGCTTTCGGTCGTTTTCATCTCGCACAAGCTGCATGAGGTCATGGCGATCTCGGATCGCACGGTGGTTCTGCGCCACGGCAAGCTTGTGGCCGAACGCGCAACCTCCGAGACCTCGCGCGAGGAGCTGGCAGCACTGATGGTCGACGGTGAGGTTTCCGCGCCGAAGATCGAGGCGATGCCGCCCGGGCCAGCGCTGATGCGGCTTGCGGGTGTCTCCACCAAAGGCGAGGGACGTGCGCCGGGGTTGCACGCGGTCGATCTGACACTGCATGCCGGCCAGATCACCGGGCTCGCGGGCGTATCGGGCAACGGGCAGAAGGCGCTCTCGGATCTGATCTCGGGGCTGGCCAATCCGGTCTCGGGCCGTTTCGAGATCGCGGGCGAACCGGTCACCGACTGGTCGCCGCGCCGCGCGCTCGCGCGCAAGATCGGGCGCATTCCCGAGGATCGCCACCATACCGGGACGATTGCCGATTTCGACCTGACCGAGAACGCGGTTCTGGAAACCTATGCGCGCGATTTCGCCCGCCATGGCTGGATGGACTGGAAGGGTGCGCGAGCGCAGGCCGAAGGGCTGATCGGCACCTATGACGTGCGCTGTCCGGGGCCCGATACCCGTATCCGGCTGCTTTCGGGCGGCAATATGCAAAAACTGATCCTCGGCCGCGTGCTCGAGACCGCGCCGCGTATCATCCTCGCCAACCAGCCCGTGCGGGGGCTCGATATCGGGGCGGTGAATTACGTGCATGGACGCCTCGCCGAGGCACGCGAAAAGGGGGCGGCGGTGCTGCTGATCTCGGAAGATCTCGACGAGATCATGAAGCTCTCGGATGTGATCCATGTGATTTCCGAGGGACGCCTGAGCCCCGGTTTCGCACGCGGTACGATGCGCGCGGACGAGCTTGGCCAGTGGATGGCGGGCGAAGGGTTCGCGCAGCCGACGGAGGCCGCCCATGCGTCTTGAACCGATCGCCGACCCGAGCCTTGCGCGCAGGCTTTTGCCGCCCGTGCTCGCCATCGCGGGCAGTTTCCTCGTGGCGAGCCTTCTAGCTCTGATCGCGGGGGGTAATCCTCTTGCGGTCTTCGGGGCCATTATCAAGGGCGCGGTGGGCTCGAAATTCGCGCTGCTGGAGACGCTCAACCGCGCGACGCCGCTGATCTTCACCGGGCTTGCCGTGGCCGTGGCCTTCCGCGCGAAGCTCTGGAATATCGGGGCGGAGGCGCAGCTTTACGCGGGCGCGGTGGTGACGGCGGTGCTGGGAACGGGCGTACTGCAATGGCCCGCAGCCCTGCTGCTGCCCACGATCGCGATCCTGTCGATGCTGGCGGGCGCGCTGCTTTTGCTGGGGCCGGCGCTGTTGAAGACCCGGCTGGGTGTCGACGAGGTCGTGACCACGCTGCTTCTCAACTTCATTTTCCTTCTGTTTGTCAGCTACCTGCTCGAAGGACCGCTGAAAGACCCGATGGGCATGGGCTGGCCGAAATCGCCCCGGCTGATCGAAGAAGCGCGCCTGCCACGCATCGTCGAGGGGCTGCGGCTGCATTGGGGCTTCGTGCTGGCGCTGATCGCGGCGGTGGCGCTGTGGATCATCAACACCCGCACCACGCTCGGCTTCGAGATGCGCGCGGTGGGCCAGAACGCCGAGGCCGCGCGCTTTGCGGGCATGCCGGTGACGGGCGTCATCCTCAAGACCGCGCTTCTGTCGGGCGGTTTGGCGGCGCTGGCCGGGTTCTCCGAGGTCTCGGGTCTGAAGGGCTCGCTCACGCTCGATATCTCGCCGGGCTATGGCTACACGGGCATCGTGGTCGCGATGCTGGCGCTGCTGCATCCTCTGGGCGTGGTCGCGGCCGCGCTCTTCGTCGCGGCGATTTTCGTGGGGGCCAATGCGATGAGCCGCGCGCTCGACGTGCCGACCTATCTTGCCGATATCATGCTCGCCTCGGCGCTGCTGATGATGGTGCTGGCGATCCTTTTGACGAAATTCCGCGTGGTGAGGGACTGATGGATATTTTCGAGATCCTCACATCCGCCGCTTTCTGGGCCGCCGCGATCCGCATCGCCTCGCCTCTGATCTTCGCCACAATGGGCGAGCTGATCTGCGAGCGCGCGGGCGTTCTGAACCTCGGGATCGAGGGGATCATGGTCGCGGGCGCCTTCGCGGGCTGGATCGCGGTCTGGGCGGGGCTGCCGCTTTGGGGAGGCGTCGCGGTGGCCTTCGTGACGGGCATGGCCTTCGGGCTCTTGCACGGGATCTTTTCCGTGCCCTTCGGCCTGTCGCAACACGTGGTCGGGATCGGGGTGACTCTGCTTGCGACCTCTCTGACCTTCTATACGTACCGCGTGGTGCTGCCCGAGGTGTCCTCGCCGCCGAAGATCACCGCATTCCAGCCGGTCGAGATCCCGCTTCTGTCGAAGATCCCGCTCATTGGCCCCGCGCTTTTCAATCAGACGCCGCTGACCTACGCGGCCTTCATCCTGGTCGGACTGGTCGCGCTGGTCCTGTATCGCACGCCGCTGGGCCTTGCGGTGCGCGCCGCCGGAGAAAGCCCCTCGGCGGTCGCAGCCCAAGGCCTGTCGGTCACCGCGATCCGCATGGGCGCGGTGATCGTCGGCTCGGGCTTCATGGCGGTGGGGGGTGCGTTCCTGACGCTCTCGGCCTTCGACAGCTTCTTCTTCGACATGGTCAACGGGCGTGGCTGGATCTGTATCGCGCTGGTGGTCTTTGGGGTGTGGAAGCCGGGCAAGGCGCTTTTGGGCGCGATCCTGTTTGCCGCCTTCGACGCCTTGCAGATCCGCCTGCAACAAACCACGATCGGCGCGGTGGTACCCTATCAGCTCTTCCTGATGCTGCCTTATATCCTGTCGATCCTCGCGCTCGTGCTGATGTCGCGCCGCGCCGAGGTGCCCGCGGCGCTGATGGTGCCGTTCAACAAGGGGGAACGTTGATGTTCGATCTTCTGGTCAAGGGCGGCACGTTGCCCGATGGCACCGTGGCCGATATCGCGATCACGGGCGACCGGATCGCCGAGATCGCGCCGAAGATCGAGGCAGAGGCGCGCGAGGTGATCGACGCCACGGGCGATCTGGTCTCGCCGCCGTTTGTCGATCCGCATTTCCACCTCGACGCCACGCTCAGCTACGGGCTGCCGCGGGTGAATGCCTCCGGGACGCTGCTCGAAGGGATCTCGCTCTGGGGTGAGCTGCGCGAGATCGCGACGGTCGAGGAGATGGTCGAACGCGCGCTGCAATATTGCGATTGGGCAGCCTCGACGGGGCTCTTGGCGATCCGCAGCCATGTCGACACCACGCCCGATCACCTCAACACCGTGACCGCGATGCTCGAAGTGCGCGAGAAGGTGAAAGATTACATCGACCTGCAACTCGTGGCCTTCCCGCAGGACGGGCTCTATCGCACGCCGACTGGACGCGAGAACCTGATCCGCGCGCTCGATATGGGCGTCGATGTGGTGGGTGGCATCCCGCATTTCGAACGTACCATGGCGGATGGGGCCGAGAGCCTCGCCGACCTGTGCGAGATTGCGGCCGAACGCGGCCTGCGAGTCGACATCCATTGCGACGAGACCGACGACCCGATGAGCCGCCATATCGAGACGCTGGCCTTCGAGACCCAGCGGCTGGGCTTGCAGGGAAGGGTGGCCGGCTCGCACCTGACCTCGATGCATTCGATGGACAATTACTATGTCTCGAAACTGCTGCCGTTGATCGCAGAGGCCGGGATTTCGGCGATCCCCAATCCGCTGATCAATATCGTGCTGCAGGGGCGCCACGATACCTTCCCCAAGCGCCGGGGTCTGACGCGGGTGAAGGAGATGCAGGCGATGGGGATCCCCGTCGGTTGGGGGCAGGATTGCGTGCTCGACCCGTGGTACAGCCTTGGCACTGCGGACATGCTCGACGTGGCCTTCATGGGGATGCATGTCGCGCAGATGACCCATCCCGAGGAAATGGCGCGCTGCTTCACCATGGTCACCGAGACCAACGCCCAGATCATCGGGCTTGAGGATTACGGGCTGAAGAAAGGTGCGAAGGCCTCGCTGGTGGTGCTGGATGCGGCGCGCCCGGTCGATGCGCTTCGGCTGCGGCCGGCGCGGCTGGCGGTGGTCTCGAAGGGCAAGGTGATCGCGCGCGCCCCGCGTGGTGATGCGGGGCTTTCGATCCCCGGTCGCCCGGAAAATGTGCGCC
The DNA here is from genome assembly GCF_000714535.1 of Thioclava pacifica DSM 10166. Taxonomy (GTDB): domain Bacteria; phylum Pseudomonadota; class Alphaproteobacteria; order Rhodobacterales; family Rhodobacteraceae; genus Thioclava; species Thioclava pacifica. Next base: position 81,609 of record NZ_AUND01000040.1, read on the forward strand.
GTCGCGCTCCCCGACGCTGATCCGCGCGAGAGAGCTTGGCAGCGACGCGATTCTCGGCCAGTGTCACTTCCGAGGGCAGGCGATGGCGTCGCCAGCGCAGCTTGCGCGCCCGATGATCCGTCCTGAACGCCGGGATCTTGCTTTGCCGCTGCCGCGGTGAGGGGAGATCGCCCCTCACGCGGCCCAGCGGCCTCGTGAAGGAGAGTGTCGATGGACCGTCCCGAATTCTACCGTTTCCACCAGGGCGACCGCGTGTTGCCCTTCGCCTCCGAGGAATATGACGCGCGCCTTGCCGGCCTGCGCACCACGATGGAAGCCTCGGGCGTCGAGGCCTGCGTTTTCACCTCGATGCACAATATCGCCTATTACTCGGGCTTTCTCTATTGCAGCTTCGGGCGGCCCTACGGGCTGGTCGTGACCGCCACCGAGAGCGTCACGATTTCGGCTGGGATCGACGCGGGCCAGCCCTGGCGGCGCTGTCATGGCGACAACATCACCTATACCGATTGGGCACGGAACAATTACTGGCGCGCGATTGCCTCGGTGATTGGCACGGGCAAGGTTGTGGGGGTCGAATCCGATCACTTGACGCTGGCGCAGGCGGGGCTCTTGCAGGAGTTCCTCGCGCCCGCCGAGACCCGCGATATCGCGGGTGCGACGATGCGCCAGCGGATGCACAAATCCCCCGCCGAGATCGCGCTGATCCGTCATGGTGCACAGGTGGCCGATGTGGGCGGTTATGCAATTCGCGATGCAATTCGCGAAGGTGTCCGCGAGATCGATGTGGCGATGGCGGGCCGCGATGCGATGGAGCTGGAAATCGCGAAACGCTTCCCCGAGGCCGAGTATCGCGACACCTGGGTCTGGTTCCAGTCGGGCATCAACACCGACGGCGCGCATAACCCGGTGACGGGGCGGGTGCTGGAGCGCGGCGATATCCTCTCGCTCAACACCTTCCCGATGATCTCGGGTTATTACACGGCGCTGGAGCGCACGCTGTTTGTGGGCGAGGTCGATGATGCGTCCCTAAAGATCTGGGAGGCGAATGTCGCGGCGCATGAATACGGGATGAGCCTTCTGAAGCCCGGGGCGAGCTGCGCGGAAATAACCCATAAGATCAACGCCTTCTTCGCCGAACGTGATCTACTGCAATACCGGACCTTCGGCTATGGCCACAGTTTCGGGGTGCTCTCGCATTACTACGGGCGCGAGGCGGGGCTGGAGCTGCGCGAGGATATCGACACGGTGCTGGAGCCCGGCATGGTGATCTCGATGGAGCCGATGCTGACCATCCCCGAAGGCAAGCCCGGTGCGGGCGGCTATCGCGAGCACGACATTCTCGTGATCACCGAGGACGGCAACGAGAACATCACCGGCTATCCCTACGGGCCGGGTTTCAACGTCGTCGGCTGAGCCGACAAGGCGCGGCGCCGGTGGTGTCGCGCCTTCAATAAGTTCAACCGAAAAAGTGAAAATCTCCAAGGTGATGATCACGAAGCCTCCCGCATATGTGAACGCTTGCGAAATGCGATCACACATGCAAACCTTTGCATCACAGGGGGAGGAAAGCTGCTTTTCGTTTTTGAGGAGAAACGGAAAGTCACCTTATCACCAAGGCTCACGGCCGCGCGATCTCTTATGACGTAAAGAATCGCGGTGATCTTTGCTCCCCTTATCGCAGGCGCCGGGCCAACCGGTGTCGCATCCAAACGGGGAGGAACCATGAAACATATTACGAATCGTAGACACGCGCTGCGCACTCTGGCCGCCGCGGGGGCTGCAACGCTCGCCGCGCCGCATATCGCAGGGGCGCAGGCCAATGGCACGACCTGGAAGGTCCAGACCTCGTGGCCTGGCGGTGTCGGGCTTCAGATCTTCAAGGACTGGTGTGCCTCGATCGCGGAGAAAACGGGTGGTGAGCTGGCATTCCAGCCTTTCGGCGCCAATGACGTCGTTGGGGATTTCCAGCTTTACGACGCGGTGAAGAACGGCGTGCTTGACGCGGTGAACCCGTTCACCATCTACGCGCAGGGCATCATTCCCGCCGCGACCTTCCTGACCTCGATCCCGCTGGGTCTGCGTCAGCCGTCGGAATTCGACACGTTCTACTACGGCCTTGGCGGGCTCGATATCGCACGCGAGCTCTATGCCAAGCAGGGCATGTATTTCGTCGGTCCGATCCACCACGACGCCAATATCATCCACTCGAAGGTTCCGATCCGCTCGATCGACGACTTCCGCGGCCGCAAGATGCGCCTTCCGGGCGGCATGGTGGCCGAAGTGTTCAGCGAAATCGGCGCCGAAACCACCGTTCTTCCGGGCTCGGAGATCTTCCCGGCGCTCGAAAAGGGCACGATCGATGTGGCCGATTACGTGGGTCCGGCGGTGAACTACGCGCTCGGGTTCAGCCAGGTGACCAACTACATCGTCATGGGCCCGCCCGGCTTCATGTCGCTCTATCAGCCGGTCGACATCATGGATCTGACGGTGGGCATGGATGCGTGGAACGCGCTCAGCCCGCAGATGCAGCAGTTCGTCGAGATGGAAACGCATGTCTATTCGGACATGCATTACGCCGCGATTCAGGAAGCCGACCAGGAAGCCTGGAAGAAGTTCGAGGCCGACGGTACCGAGGTCACGCGCCTGAGCCAGGACGATGTGGAACTGATGACCGAAGTCGCCGCGCCGATCTGGTTCAAATACGCGAACCGCGATCCCGACAGCGCGCGCGTCTTCAAGATCCAGCTCGATTACATGATGTCCGGCTCGCTGGGCTACGTGACGCCCGAACTGGTCGACGGGCTCGAGCTGAAACTCTGAGCGGATCTCCATGATCTGAGGACGGGCCCGCCCTTTGGCGCGGGCCCGGTTCAACTTATAGCCGGGCGCGACCCGGCAACAGGGGGTGGGCAATGCCCAATATTGACTTCACTCTACCGCATTGGGCCTATTGGGCGGGTTTGATCCTGTTCCCGCTCATTGCGGCGGCGCTGGCCAATCGGCCGCGCAAGACCGAGCGGCGATATTCGCTGACGCTTGGCTATTTCATTCTGGTGACCGGCGGGATGCTGGGTCTGCATCGCTTCTACGTGAAGAGCCTTCTGGGCTTTCTCTTCATCCCGGTCTTCATCGTCATCCTCTATGCGAACTCGCAGGGCCACGAGGCACGCGGGGTTCTCTCGGACATGAACAACGTCGTGCGCGTGGCCGAACGGTCGCTGAGCCGCGAGACTGAACGGTTTGAAAGCGCACAGGCGGATCTGCCGCAATTGCGCGCCGAGCTGGCCGCCGCCGAAGAGGGCAGTTTCGCCCAGAAGCGCGCACAGCGAAACGTCGAGCGGGCCGAAAAGCGGATCGCCGAGGGCGAGGCGCTGATCGCGAAAGCAAAGGCCGATCTCGCCGAGGCGCAGCCCCGGATGGAGACCGCGTCTGCCATGCTCGTGAAATGGCGCAGCATCTCGAAATATGCCTTCTGGGTGCTGTTGGCGGGGATCGTGATCGACGCGCTCCTGATGCCGATGCTGGTGCGCCGCGCCAACGCCACGCTGCCTGATCACGAAGAGGAAAGCGAAGTCGAACGCCGTCTGGAGGAACTCGAAGAGGCTGAGGGCAAGGACGACGCCCGCCATGTCTCGCAAGGCTGGACCGGCTGGATCGACCGTCTCTCGCTCAAGGCGGGCGAGTTTGTCAGCTACTGGGCGATCATCGCCGTCTTCGTCTATTATTTCGAGGTCATCAGCCGCTACGTCTTCAACAGCCCGACAAGCTGGGCGCATGAGGCGATGTATCTGATGTTCGGGATGCAATACCTGATCTCGGGTGCCTATGCGATGCTGACCGAGAGCCATGTGCGCGTCGACATCTTCTACGCGCCGCTGTCGAAGCCCCGCAAGGCGTGGGTCGACCTGCTGACATCGGTCTTCTTCTTCATCTTCGCGGGCACGCTTCTGGCCACGTCGTGGATCTTCGCGATGGACGCGATCGCCGTGCCCACGGGCAACGGGCTCATTTCGCAATGGGCGCGTGGCGATATTCCCACGGGCGAGATGCTGGCGAACTGGAACCTCGCGCAGTGGACGGATCCGAATATCCGCTGGGGCGAGATCAGCTTCAACGAATGGGAGGTGCCTCTGTGGCCGATGAAATGGGTCATGGTGATCGGCGCTCTGCTGCTTGTTCTGCAGGGCATTTCGAAATTCGCACAAGATCTGCGGATCGTGATGAGCAGGGGCTGATCAATGGGACTTGAGATTGGAATCGAGTGGCTGACACTCATCATGTTCGGCTCGCTGGTCGTCCTGCTCATGGCAGGACTACCGCTGGCCTTCGTCACGGGCGGTCTGGCCTGTGTCTTCCTGTTCATCCTGGGCGACGAACGCGCGCTCAATATCGTGCCAAGCCGGATCTTCCCGCTGATGACGAATTATCAGCTCTCGGCGATCCCCTTGTTCATCTTCATGGCGTCAATGCTGGAGAGGGCAGGGATCATCAACGAGATGTTCGACGTCATCTACAAGGTGCTGGGCGGGGTGCGCGGCGGTCTGGCGGCCGCCACGATCATCGCCTCGACCGTGCTCGCCGCGATGGTGGGCGTGATCGGGGCCGCGGTGGTGACGATGGGCATCATCGCGCTGCCGGCAATGCTCAAGCGCGGGTATGACCCGAAGATCGCGATGGGTTCGATCATGGCGGGCGGTACGCTCGGCATCCTGATCCCGCCGTCGATCCTCGCGATCATCTACGCGGTCGTGGCGGAGCAATCGGTGGGCGAGCTGTTCATCGGCGCGGTCATCCCGGGCCTGCTGCTGTCGGGCATGTATGTGGCCTATGTGCTGATCCGCTGTGCGATCAACCCCGAGATGGGGCCGCCGATCCCGATGGAGGAACGCATCTCGGGCCGCGAGAAGATGCGCCTGATGGGCAATATGTCCGCGCCGATCTCGCTGATCGTGATCGTGCTGGGCGTGATCTTCACCGGTGTCGCGACCCCGGTGGAGGCTGCCGGTATCGGCACTTTCGGCGCGATCATCGTGGCGGCGATCCACCGCAAGCTCGACTGGCAGACGATCCGCGAGGCGGCGATCACCACGCTCAAGGCCTCGGCCATGGTGATCTGGATCATGTTCGGCGCGACGATCTTCGTCGGGCTCTATGTGCTCGAGGGCGGTCAGCAATTCGTGCAGAACGCGCTGCAGGCGACCGGGCTCGGCCCCTGGGGCATCCTCATCATCATGCAGATCGTGCTGATCATCCTCGGGATGTTCCTCGACTGGGTGGGGATCCTGCTGCTGTGCGTGCCGATCTTCGTGCCGATCGTGAAGGCGCTCGGGGCCGAGGCGTTCGGGCTGAGCGATCCGGATGATCTGGTGCTGTGGTTCGGGGTCCTCTACCTCGTGAACATGCAGATGAGCTTCCTCTCGCCGCCCTTCGGCTATGCGCTGTTCTACCTGCGTGGTGTGGCTCCGCCGGAGATCCCGATGAGCGATATCTTCCGCTCGGCACTGCCGTTCCTGGCGTTGCAGGTGGTGGGGCTGCTGCTGTGCATGTTCTTCCCCGAGATCATCATCTGGCTACCAAAGCTGGTCTATGGTTGATCGGTCGAAACGGACTGATCCTTGCCCCGAGGCGCGCCCTGCGCCTCGGGGTTTTCTTTTGGCCGACGGGGGTTCGCCGGCGGAAAGTTTCGGTTGACGCGCATCAAGGCGCGGATGCGCCGCGCTGGTTAACCTTGGGTCAAGTTCCGGCCTCGTCAGGGCGGGTTTCGCAAGCGGGCAAAAGGGGAGGATGCCATGCGGTTCGATCGGTTTCTTGGAGTTGTGGCGGGGATTGCCCTGCTGGGCCTGTCCGGCTGTGTCGAGACCTCGCAGACGGGGCTTCCGACCGGCGCTCAGGCGAAATATGCGCGCATCGGGCTCGTTGCGGATGTGGGCGACCGGGTGATGTCGAGCTATTGGCAAGCGGCGCTTTCCGAGCCGCAATCGACCGAAGGGCGGCTCGGCTGGAATGCCGCCGGTGCGGCAACCGAGATGGTGCGTGCCCAGCTTCAGGCCTCGGGCGCCAAGGTGACGAGCGTCGCGGCACCGTCCGGTCCGGCTGCGCAGGGCAACGAAGTGGTAATCGTGCTCAAGCAGGCCCCGCTCAACAAGCTCGGGCAGGATTACAATCCGGGGCGTGATTTCTTCGCGCTTGGCGGCGGGCTCTTTGCGATCATCGCGGTTGCGGGGGCGTCCGAGACCAAGGACGCCAATTTCCAGCCGCGTTTCGTACTCTGGATCCGCAATCCCGAGGCCGACAAGGCCTGGATCGGTGAGAATGCCTGCACGGTCGGCCTGCAAGCGGCACTGGTCGACCCCGCGACCGGCAAAGGGGTTACGCAGGGCATCCAGGTCACCGGGCGCACGATCATTCCCGGCAAGCTCACCGCAAAGGACTGGGATCGCCTGCCCAAAGCCGAGAAGGCGGAGGTTCTGGGTGCCTGCCGTTCGGCGCTCAACAGCGCAGTCTCGCAGGCGCTCTTGCAGCTTGACGTTGTGAAGTGAACGCGGGCGGCGCGACCGTCGCCCCACATTTCAGCGTTCGGCGATCTTGCGATATTCCTCGGGTTCGCGATGCTGCGCGAAATCGAAGACGTTGCGCCGGATCTCGGAGCAGCGGTCGAGATTGATCCGCGCGGTGATCACCTCGTCGCCCGAGCCTTGCGTGCGTGCGAGAACCTCTCCGGTGGGGGCAACGATGATCGAGCCCGCGATCAGCTCGCAGCCCTCCTCGAAGCCCGCCTTGGCCACCGCCACCGCCCAGAGTCCGTTCTGATAGCAGCCCGCCTGGATCGACAGCTCGTTGTGAAAATATTGCAGGTGGTCATGCTCGGGTGCGGGCGGGTAATGCAGGGGCGTGTTGTAGCCCAGCACCACGAGTTCCGCCCCGTTGAGCCCCAGCATCCGCCAGGTTTCGGGCCAGCGCCGGTCGTTGCAGATGCACATGCCCAGCTTGCCGCCGAACGCATCGAACGCGGGAAAGCCCAGATCGCCCTTCTCGAAATAGTATTTCTCGAGATGCTGGAAAGGCCGCCAATCCTGCCGGTCGCGATGGCCGGGCAGATGGATCTTGCGATATTTGCCCAAGATGGCGCCATCGGGACCGACGAGGATCGCGGTGTTGAAATGGCGTCCCTCGGGGGTCAGCTCGGCGTAGCCGAGGTGAAAGCCGATCTCCAGTTCCACCGCCAGATCGAAGAGCGGCTGGGTCTCGGGGCCGGGCATCTCGGTTTCGAACCAACGGTCGATTTCGTCCTGGCTCTCGGGCCACCAGCGCGGGAAGAAGGTGGTCAGCGCGAGTTCGGGAAAGACCACCAGCTCCGCACCGCGGGCCTTCGCCTCGCGCATCATGGCGCACAGGCGCGCGACGACAGCGGGGCGGGATTCCTCCTTGGCGATCGGGCCGAGCTGGGCGCCTGCGACGATGAAACTGCGGCTCATGATTTGCCTCCTGCGAGATCGAGCACGACATCGAGAAGCACCTGAGCGCCCGCGACGAGGTCCTGCGCCTCGGTATGTTCGTTGATATTGTGGCTGAGCCCGTCTTTCGAGGGCACGAAGATCATCGCGGTCGGGCAGGCGGGCGCGAACATCTGCGCGTCATGGCCCGCTCCCGAGGGCATCCGTTTCACGCTGAGCTGGCGCGCGGTGGCGGCCGCCTCGACGCGGTCGATCACCTGAGGCGCGAAAGCGACCGGATCGAAGCGAGCGAGGCTGCGCCGCGCAAGGGTGCAGCCATGTGCGGTGGCGGCGTCTTCGGCGGCGCTTTGCAGCCGCGCCTCCGCCTGTTTGAGCAGCTCATTGTCGGTATTGCGCAGATCGACGGTCAGCCGCGCCTTCTCGGGTACGACATTGACCAATGCGGGCGAAAGCTCGAACACGCCCACGGTCGCAACCTGCGGCGGGCCGAGATCGGCAGCGATCTCATGCGCGGCCAGAGCGATTTTCGCAGCCACCACGCCCGCGTCATGGCGCAGCGCCATCGGCGTCGTGCCTGCGTGGTTCGACTGACCCTTGATCGTGTATTCCGTCCAGGAAATGCCCTGAACGCCGGTCACGGCCCCGACGCGGACGCCTTCACGTTCCAGCACGGGCCCCTGTTCGATATGCAGCTCCAGATAGGCCGCGGGTGTCACCGGAGTGTCGCCGCCGTGATAGCCGATCCGGTCGAGTTCCTCACCGAAGACTGCCGAGCCATCGGTCGCGACGGTCGCCAGCATCTCCTCACGGTCGAGCGCGCCCATATAGACGCCCGATCCCATCATGTCGGGGGCAAAGCGCGCGCCTTCCTCATTGGTGAAGGCGGCGACGGCCAACGGCGTATGGGTGGTGATGCCCGCTTCGTTGAGCGCCGCGATCACCTCGAGGCCTGCCAGCACGCCAAGCGCGCCATCATAGAGCCCGCCCGTCGCCACCGTGTCGATATGCGAGCCCATCATCACCGGTGCGCCCTCCACGAGCCCCTTGCGTAGCCCCCAGATATTGCCGATCGCGTCGATCGAGACCGTCAGCCCCAGCGCCTCCATCTGCGCGACGAGCCAGTCGCGCCCGGCACGGTCGGTATCGGTCAGCGCCAGTCGGCAGACCCCGCCACCGGGCAGTGCACCGATGCGGCCCAGATCGGCGACCCAGTCGAGAAGCCGGGCTGAGGAAATCTCCGGCCCTCTCATCCCTGCGCCCTCACGGCCTCGGCACTCATGCCGACGAGCTCTTCATAAAGGGCCGGATCGGTATCGCCTTCGGTCCCGAACACGACGACGCGCGAGGTCTCGTCGAGCCCAAGCGCGGCGCGGGCTTCGGGCACGGCCATCGCGGCGGCCAGACCGGCAAGCCCCGCCACGGCGGATTCGCCCGCCACGATCGGCGGGTCACCGGGCAGCGGATGGGCGAGGCGGCGCATCTCGGCCACGGCAGAGGCATCGGTCAGCGCCATCACCGCATCGGCATGATCTTTCAGAACCTCCCAGGCGAGCGCGGAGACCTCGCCGCAAGCAAGCCCTGCCATCAGCGTATCGAGATCGCCTTCGACCGCGACCGGCTCACCCGCGCGCAGGCTGTCGAGCCAGCAGGCCGACTGGTCGGGGTCGCACAGCACGATCTTGGGGCGCGCGGCTCCCCAGCGACGCACGGCCTGCGCCGCGACCGCAGCGGCCATGCCGCCCACGCCGGTTTGCAGGAAAATATGGGTGGGGGGCTGATCGAGTGCGTCGAAGGCTTCCGCTGCCATCACCTCATAGCCCTGCATCACGTCTTTCGGCACCTCCATGTAGCCGGGATAGGAGGTGTCGGAGACGACGAACCAACCTTCGCGCGTTGCGGTTTCCTGCGCTTCGCGAACGCTATCGTCGTAATTGCCCGCGCAGCGGCGGACCTCGGCGCCATAGGCCTCGATCGCCGTCTTGCGGCCCTCTGAGACAGTCGCATGAATGAAGATCACGCAATTGCAGCCGAAGGTCTGCGCGCCCCAGGCGACCGAGCGGCCGTGATTGCCATCGGTGGCGCAGCAGACGGTGATCTCGCTGGCCTGAGGGATCGCGCGGGCGGTGATCTCGTCCATCGAGACGGGCCGGCCCAGCCGTTTGCCGAGTTCGGATTGCAGCAGCCGCGCCACCGCGTAGGCGCCGCCGAGCGCCTTGAAACTGCCCAGTCCGAAGCGCCCGCCCTCATCCTTGTAATGCAGCGCGGCGACGCCAAGGTCAGCGGCCAATGCGGGCAGGGCGCAAAGCGGGGTGGGGGCATAACCCGGCCAGCCCGAGATGGTTGCACGCGCGGTGGCCAGGCCCGCATCGCTCAGGATCGCATCCTGCGCGGGGCTCCAGTTTCCGTCGCTGCGGGCCTCGGGGTTGAGCAGCAAGGTAAAGGCCGCGTCCGTTCCCGGCGCGTGGTGGAGTTCGGTGGACATCAGAAAACCCTTGGATATGTCGTGCCCGCGCAGTCTGGCGGGAAAATTGCCCGGGCGAAACCCTGTCGCCCGGGCCAGTCGGACCGATTAGAAGTCGGTCTTCTCTTCTTCGATCGAGGTCATCATCGCGTCGAGCATCTCGGTGCCTTCGGCGCCGAATTTTTCTTCGATCAGCGCGCGCACCGCAGGCTGCGAGGCGGCGGCGAATTTCTCGAGCTCGGCCGGTTCGACCGCATTGACTTCCATCTTCGCGGCCAGCGCCGGCAGACCCTTGTCGGAGGCTTCGATCACACGGCTCATCGAGCGGCCCGCATCGGTGGCGACATCGGCCGCCCAGGACACCAGATACTGATCTTCGGGGCTCAGGCCTTTGTAGAAGTCCTCATTCATCGTCCAGACATAGGGCGTGATGAGGTGGTTGGTCAGCGAGAGATATTTCTGCACCTCGTCGAACTTCGCGAAAGCGATGATCGGCACCGGGTTCATTTCGCCATCGACAACGCCGGTCTGAAGCGCGGTGTAAAGCTCGGCCCAGGGCATCGGCGTCGCGTTCGCGCCCAGCGAGTTCACCAGCGCCTCCTGCGTCGGCACCGTCATCGTGCGGATGCGCAGGCCCTCCATGTCCTCGACGGTCTTGATCGGTTTTTTCGAGTTGGTGAATTCGAAGAACCCGCCCGAGTCGAGCAGGCCAAGCACTTTCAGCCCGGTCTTGGCTTCGAGATCGGCGGTGAACTTCTTGCCGAACGAGCTGTCCTTGGTGATCACCTTCGACGCCACGCCGATATTGGGGAATGCGAAGGGAATGTCGAACACGCCCACGAGCGGGTAGTGCTGGGCGATGCCGCCCGAGGACGAGATGACGCTTTCCACCAGCCCGTTGCGGACCTGGTCGATCACCTCGTTATCCTTGCCGAGCTGGCCGTTGGGGAAGAGCTGCACTTCGATGCGGCCGCCCGAATTGCTCTCGACGAGCGATTTGAACACAGCCGCCATCGCGCCCGAATGCGAGGCGAACGGGTCTTCGGGGTTCAGGTGCGCCAGCCGGATCGTGATATCGGCGGCCTGCGCTTGAAACGCCATGCAGGCGGCGGCGAACGTCGTCGCTGCAAATTTCATGAAGCTCATGGAAGGGATCCTTTCCTGTTGGGTTGGGTGCCGCCCGGGTTCATAGCCCGAGCAGTCTGGGAACGAAGAGGGTGAGGCTCGGCCAGAAGGCGATCAGCATCAGGATCGCGACCTCGGCGAGGATGAAGGGCCAGAGCTCCTTGGTGATGCCCTCGACCTTCTCGCCGGTGACCGAGGCCAGCACGAAGAGGCAGGCGCCCACGGGTGGCGTCATCAGCGAGATATTGAGCGCGAGGATAATCATGATGCCCGCATGCACCGGGTCCATCCCGATCTGCAGCGTCAGCGGCGCAAGCACCGGGGCAAGGATGATGAGCGTCGCGTTGATATCCATCACCAGCCCGATCGCGAGCAGCAGCAGTAGGATCATGCCGATGATGACCTGCGGGTTCGACGAGAGCGACAGCATCCCGCTCGCGATCTCCTGCGGGATGCGGTTGAAGGTCATCCACCAGCCGAGGATCGAGGCCGAGGCGATGATCAGGAAGATCACGCCGGTGATGCGGGTGGTGCGCAGGGCGATCTCGTAGAGGTCGCGCCAGCTCAGCGCGCGGTAGATCACGCCGCCCACGAAGAGCGCATAGGCCACGGCGATGGCGGCGGCCTCGGTGGGCGTGGCCCAGCCGCCCAGGATCGAGCCGAGGATGAAGATCGGCAGCAGCACCGCGAGGAACCCCTCGCGCAGCGCGGTGAAGACGATGCGGATGCTCGGGCGGCCCTGGCCCTTGGGCAGGTTCTTGCGCTTCGCATGGGCCGCGATGACGCCCATGCAGATCGCGCAGATCAGCAGGCCCGGCAGGATGCCTGCCGCGAACAGACCCGCGATCGACACGCCCATGATCGAGCCGTATATGATCGCCAGCGTCGAGGGCGGAATGGTCGGCCCGATGATCGAGCCTGCCGCCGTCACCGCGCAGGCATAGCCGCGGGTGTAGCCCGCGCGCTGCATCGCCGGCACCAGCGTATTGCCGAAGGCCGCCGCATCGGCCGTGGCCGCGCCGGTGAGACCTGCGAACATTACCGAGGCGACCATGTTCGAATGTGCCATGCCGCCGCGCATCCACCCCACCAGCGCATCGGCGAGCTTCACCAGCCCCTCGGTGATCCCCGAGCGGTTCATGATCTCGCCTGCGAGGATGAAGAACGGCATCGCGAGGAAGGGAAACAGATCAAGCCCCGCAAAGACCCGATCGGGCGCCATCGCCAGAAAGCGCGGCCCCATGTCGAGAATCCCGATCATCCCCGCGATCCCGATGGAGAAGCCCACCGGCATGCCAAGGGCCATCAGTCCGAAAAACGCAATGACGACGAAAAGCGTGCCCATCATTCTTCTCCCTGAACGAGGGTGGCGCCGGTGCGCTCGGGCGCGCGGGCGGAAAAGAAGTCGTGAATGCCGACCAGCAGCAGTTGCAGCGCCGCCATGAAGGCCGCAAGCGGCACGCCCGCAAAGGGATAGGCCTTGGGGATCGCGTTGATCATCGTGAAGCGCGAGAAGCCGCGGATCGTGAAGCCGAGCCCGTAGAGAAACAGCAGCGCGAAGAAGAGGAACGCCATCGCGTCGAAGCTGACGGCGAGCCAGCGCCGCATCTTCGCGGGCAGACGGCCGAAGATGAACTCGACCCCGATATGCTCGCGATAGGCGATGCCCGAAGACACCGCGAGCAGCGCCATCCAGATCATCAAATAGCGCGCCAGCTCCTCGGTGAAGGTCAGCGGTAGCGGGATCACATAGCGCACCAGCACGCCCAGCCAGACATCAAGCACCAGCAGGGCCAGAAGAACAACGCAGGCGATCTCGACCACGCGGTTCACCCGCAGGCTCCAGCGCCGCGCCGTATTGGCTATCTCGGACACGTTGCGATTCTCCTTGATCCGTGCTGTCCTCTCGATGCAAAAACATTTTCGTTATATGTCAAAATACGAAAATGAGTTTCCACAAAGGGAGTCCGGATATGCCCGAAAAAGATGCATCCGCTGCGCCGGGATCGGTCTCACAGCGTATTCACCGGGCATTTTCCGAACTCTCCGAAGGGGAGAGGCGCATCGCTGATCAGGTCTTGGGCGCGCCGGGGGAGCTGGCTTTTCTCGCGGCCTCCGAGCTCGCCGCTCAAGCGGGGGTGTCGAATGCGACGGTGAGCCGCTTCTTCCAGCGGCTGGGCTATCGCAATTTCGACGCTGCCCGTCAGGAGGCGCGGCGGCTGCGCGATACCGGATCGCCGCTTTATCTCTCGGGTGGGGCGGGGCAGGGCGCGGCGGCCGAGGATCCGCTCACGGCGCTCATGCATGAAGAGGCTAAGCGGCTAGAAGCGACGTTGCGCGGCGTGCCGCGCCCGGTTCTGGCTGAGATTGCCCGCGCCATCGCCGGGGCTGACCAGATCCGCACGCTGGGCTTTCGCAACAGCCATTTCCTCGCGCAATATCTGACAGCGCAGCTCGCTCAGATCCGTCCCGGCGTGGCGCCTTTGCTGATGCCGGGCCAGACCCGCGCGGAGGCGATCGCGGGGCTCGGGACGAAGGATCTGGCGATCGTGATCGGGCTGCGGCGGCGTCCGGCGGATTTCCTGCGCACGGTGGAGCAGATCGCGGCGCAGGGCGTGCCGGTCCTTCTGGTGAGCGACCCGACCGTGCGCGGTGCCCCGGCGCTCGCGCGCTGGACGCTGAACTGCCATGTCGACACGGCGCAATTCATCGACAGCTATGCCGCGCCGATGGCGCTGTTGCGGTTGATCACTCTGGAGGTGGCGCGCGAACTGGGCGCGGCGGGGCGGGCCCATCTCGACCGGGTCGAGGCGCTGCGCGGCGATCTCAACGAACTGGAATAGCGCGGGCCGATCGCGTCCGGCCGTCTTCATAAATCTCGAAACGCAATCACCCCCGCACTCGGGCGGGGGTGACAGTCTTTTCCGGACCCGTTCGGATCAGGCCAGATCGAAGCGGTCCGCGTTCATCACCTTGGTCCAGGCGGCAACGAAGTCCTTTGCGAATTTCTCGCCGTTATCGTCCTGGGCATAGACCTCGGCATAGGAGCGCAGGATCGAGTTCGAGCCGAAGACCAGATCGACGCGGCTTGCGGTCCACTTCACCGCGCCGGTCTTGCGGTCGCGGATCTCGTAGGCGCCATCGCCCGCGGGATGCCAGCTATTGGCCATGTCGGTCAGGTTGACGAAGAAGTCGTTCGTCAACTGCCCTTCGCGGTCGGTGAAGACACCGTGCTTGGTGCCGCCATGGTTGGTGCCCATCGCCCGCATGCCGCCGATCAGGACGGTCATTTCCGGCGCGGTCAGCCCCATCAGCTGGGCACGGTCCAGAAGCATCTCCTCGGGCGAGACGATGTAGTCCTTCTTGAGCCAGTTGCGGAACCCGTCGGCGAGCGGTTCGAGCACGTCGAAGCTCTCGGCATCGGTCATCTCGTCGGTCGCGTCGCCACGGCCCGGCGCGAAAGGCACCGCCACGTCATAGCCAGCCGCCTTGATCGCCTTCTCGACCCCGACATTGCCCGCCAGCACGATCACGTCGGCCACCGAGGCCCCGGCTTCGGCCGCGATCGGTTCCAGAACCGAGAGCACCTTTTGCAGGCGCGCGGGCTCGTTGCCCTCCCAGTCCTTCTGCGGGGCCAGACGGATGCGCGCGCCATTGGCGCCGCCGCGCATGTCCGAGCCGCGATAGGTGCGCGCGCTGTCCCACGCGGTCGAGACCAGCTCGGCCACCGACAGGCCCGAGGCCGCGATCTTCGCCTTCACAGCCTCCACGTCCCAACCGGTCGAACCGGCGGGCACCGGGTCCTGCCAGATCAGATCTTCCGCAGGCACCCACGGGCCTTTGTAGCGAACCTTCGGGCCCATGTCGCGGTGGGTCAGCTTGAACCAGGCGCGGGCGAAGCAGTCGTTGAAATACTCCGGATCTGCCATGAATTTCTGGCAGATCTCGTTGTAGATCGGGTCCACCTTCATCGCCATGTCGGCATCGGTCATCATCGGGTTGTGGCGCTTCGAAGGGTCGGTCGCGTCCAGCGGCTTGTCCTCTTCCTTGATGTCCACCGGCTCCCATTGCCAGGCGCCCGCGGGAGATTTGCGCAGCTCCCATTCATGGCCGAAGAGCATGTCGAAGAAGCCCATGTCCCATTTGGTCGGGTTCGTGGTCCAGGCGCCCTCGAGGCCCGAGGTGACCGCATTGGCCGCCTTGCCGCCCATCTTCGGGTTCGCCCAGCCAAAGCCCTGCTCGCAGACATCCGCGCCTTCCGGGTCGGCACCCAGCAGGGACGCATCGCCATTGCCGTGGGTCTTGCCGACAGTGTGGCCGCCCGCGGTCAGCGCGACGGTTTCTTCGTCATTCATCGCCATGCGCGCGAAGGTTTCGCGCACCTGGGCTGCCGTCTTCATCGGGTCGGGCTTGCCGTTCACGCCCTCGGGGTTCACATAGATCAGGCCCATCTGCACGGCGGCGAGCGGGTTTTCCATAGTGTCGGGCTTGTCGACATCCGCGTAGCGCTCGTCGGACGGTGCGAGCCACTCCTTCTCGGCGCCCCAATAGGTGTCCTTCTCGGGATGCCAGATGTCTTCGCGGCCAAAGCCGAAGCCGAAGGTCTTCAGGCCCATATCCTCATAGGCGACGGTGCCCGCGAGGATGATCAGGTCGGCCCAGCTGATCTTGTTGCCGTATTTCTTCTTGATCGGCCAGAGCAGGCGGCGCGCCTTGTCGAGCGAGACGTTATCGGGCCAGGAGTTGAGCGGCGCAAAACGCTGGTTGCCGGTGCCACCACCGCCGCGCCCGTCGGCCAGACGATAGGAGCCCGCCGCGTGCCAGGCCATACGGATCATCAGACCACCGTAATGGCCCCAATCGGCCGGCCACCAGTCCTGGCTGTCGGTCATCAGCGCGTGCAGATCGGCCTTCACGCCTTCGAAATCGAGTTTCTCGACTTCTTTTGCGTAGTCGAAAGCCTGACCAAGCGGGTCGGTCTTGGTGTCATGCTGGTGCAGGATGTCGAGGTTGAGAGCGTTCGGCCACCAATCCATCACATTCGAACCCATGGCGGTATTGCCGCCATGCATCACCGGACATTTGCCGGCCGTGTTCACATCATTTCCGTCCATTTGGGTCTCTCCCTAGCAAAGGCTGTCGCTTGGTCGTCCAGGGCGCATTCTGGCCCAGGATTGCAATATCTCGAAGCGCGGTTGTCATCCGCGGCTGTGCGACGGTTTTATCAGTCCGTATCATAAACAAAAATTCTAAATTCTAATCGTGTGGATAGGAAAAAATTATTCCATTTGCGCGATCAATGTTCTCAGCAGGTTAGCTTCACGACGCCGAAACTAGGGTATCGGGGCCGCCACGTGTATCGTCGCGCGCCCGGGCGGGTGGCCGGTCGGGTAGCCGGTTGCGTGGCCATACCGGGGCTGCCCGGCAAGAACGCGTCGCCGACAGTTCTGGCCTCGCCTCCTGCGTGCATTTCTGCCACAAGCCTCCGTTCGAGTGGCCTGCCAAGCCTTGCATCGCGGGGCGTGCTCGGTGAGAAAAGCGAAATAGTTTTCGCAGTGGATTTCCTTGATGAGCACGCGCGCCTTTGGCTCCACCACATCCCGGATCGTCCTTGCTCTGTGCCTTTCGATGACGGTGCCCTTGGCGTTGGGAACGGCGGCGCGGGCGCAGGATGCCGATCGCGCCTGGGGCTATAACAGCTTCGGCGTGCCGGGGTTGATCGACATGCCATCGGCGGGGAGCCGTGAAGATGCGGAGCTCGGCTTCACTATCTTTCACATGCAGAACCAGACCCGGGTTTCGGCGGCCTTCCAGATCACACCGCGACTCTCAGCAGGATTCCGCTATTCCTCGGTTGGGAATTACAACGGCGGCGGCACGCTCTATGACCGCAGTTTCTCGATCCAGTATCGTTTCCTCGATGAGGGGCGGTACCGGCCCGCGATGGCGGTGGGCATCAATGACATGGCGGGTACCGGCGTCTATGCCGGTGAATATGTCGTGGCCTCGAAAGCGCTCACGCAGAGGCTGCGGGCCACTGCGGGGATCGGCTGGGGGCGGCTGGGCTCCTTCGGCAGCTTCGACAATCCGCTGGGCGTGATCTCGGATCGGTTCGACACGCGGCCGAAGGCCGATGTCGGCACGGGGGGCACGTTCCAGCCCTCGCAATGGTTTCGCGGTCCGGCGGCGCTGTTCGGCGGGGTCGAATGGCAGGCGAGCGACCGGCTGAGTCTGCTCGCGGAATATTCCTCGGATGCCTATACGCGCGAAGATGGGCCGACCTTCGAGCGCAAATCGCCCTTCAACTTCGCCGCGCGCTACAAGATCAACCGGAATGCCTCGGTGAGCGCGGGCTACATGTATGGCTCGACGCTGAGCCTCCAGCTCAACTATGCGCTCAATCCCAAGCGTAACGCGAATCCAAGCGGGCTCGAGACCGCGCCGCCGCCGGTGGTGCCGCGCGGGGGCGCGGATGCCGCAAAGAGCTGGGCGGGCGATCCGGCGCTGCTCGAGGCGTCTTTGCGCCCGGCGCTTGCCGCGCAGGGGCTGGCGCTTGAAGGTATGGCGCTCAGCGGTGACCGGCTCGCGATCCAGATCCGCAATGACCGCTACAATGCCGCGCCTGAGGCGATTGGGCGCGCGGCGCGGGTGCTGAGCGCGCAGGCCCCTGCAAACGTCGATCGTTTCGCCATCACGCTGTCGAAGAACTCGATGCCGGTGAGCACGACCGACCTCAAGCGTGCCGATCTCGAGGCCTTTGAATTCCATCCCATCGGGGGTGAGCTGATCCGCGCCAATGCGCAGATCGCCGATGCGGCGGGTCGCCTGCCGCCGGTGGGCGGTGTCTATCCGCGCTTCTCCTGGAGCATTGGCCCCTATCTCAAACCCGCGCTCTTCGATCCCGACGATCCGCTGCGCGCCGATATCGGTTTCAGCCTTGGGGCCAAGTTCGAACCGCTGCCGGGGCTGTTGCTCTCGGGGCAGGTGAACCAGAAACTGATCGGCAATCTCGATCAGGCCAACCGGCCCTCGGATTCGGTTCTGCCGCATGTGCGCTCGGATGCCTGGCTCTATTATAAAACTTCCGGGCCGCAGATCCCTGAGTTGACGGCGGCTTATTTCTTCCGCCCCGGCCGCGATCTCTATGGTCGGGTCACGGCGGGGTATCTCGAGGCGATGTTCGCAGGCGTTTCGGCCGAGCTTCTCTGGGCGCCGCAGAACAGCCGTCTCGCGCTCGGGGCCGAGATCAACCGGGTGCGCCAGCGCGGCTATGACCAACGCTTCGATCTGCGCGATTACGAAGTCACCACCGGGCATCTCTCGGCCTATTACCGGCTGAGTGACGATTTCTACACGCAACTTGATGTCGGGCGTTATCTCGCGGGCGATACCGGCGCCACGCTGAGTTTCGCACGGGTCTTCGACAATGGCTGGCGCGTGGGGGTCTACGCGACGAAAACCAATGTGTCTTCGGCTGATTTCGGTGAAGGCTCCTTCGATAAGGGCTTCCAGCTGACGATCCCGCTGGGCTGGGTGACCGGGCAGGCGACGCGGACGAAATATTCGACCGTGATCCAGCCGATCCTGCGCGATGGAGGAGCGCGGCTGCATGTCTCGGACCGCCTCTACGGTTTGGTGCGTGACGATCAGGCGGCCACGCTTGACGGCAATTGGGAAAGGTTCTGGCGATGAGGTGGTGGCTCGCGGCGTCCATTCTGGCGCTGGCCGGTTGCGGCAAGATCCCGATGACGCTCTCGGGCGGCTCTGCCGCTGCGCCGCAGGGGCAGGGGGTGCAGGTCGTCGTCGCGCAAGGCGGCGAAACGGGCACCGGGCTCGAAGTGGTGATCCCTTCGCGCAATGCGAGCGCCGTGTTGCGCCCGATCGGGCAGAACGGCACGATCGGCACCTGGGCCTCCGATGACAATATCTCGGTGAGCGTCGACCGCGGCGTGGTGGTCGCTACGCGCGGTTTGGGAGACGACCTGATGGGGGCCGATGCAGAGCCGACGCTCGCTGCCCTGCGCGGTGAGACCGCAGGGCCCTATCGGCGCACCTACCGGCTGCTCGATCCGGAAGATCATGCGCGCTACGTGCTGATGGGCTGCGAGATGGAGACCGAGGGAGCCGAAGTGCTGGCCGGGCGCCGGTTGATCCGCAACGAGGAGAGCTGCGCGACCGCCGGGTTGCGCGCGCAGAACCTCTATTGGACGGACGGGGCGGGCCAGATCGTGGCTGCGCGGCAATGGACTTCGCCCAAGGTCGGGGCAATTGCTACCGCAATGAGCACAACCGGCAAAAACTGACAGCCTTCGGTAAAATTCCGCTGGGGCGTGCAATTCGAATGATATAGGGTTAACGCGTGTTAACCGATCATCCGGACCCGGAGGCTTTCATGACCAAAATGTTTACGGCTTCGCTGGCTATCGCCGCGACCCTCGCTACCGCTCTGCCGGGCCTTGCCCAAGGCGTGCAGGCTCCGCCGAACCTGAGCCAGGAAGCGCTTGTCGCCTGGGCCCAGCAGGCCGATATCTGCAATGGCACCCGCGTGCTGGACGCCGAATATACCCCCGAAGGCATGGCGCAAGTGACCTGTGCGAAGGGCATGGGCGGCAATCTTGGCGGCGGTACGCCGGTCGCGATGGTGCTCGTCGGTGTGGGGCTTGCTGCGGCAGCCATGGGCGGTGGCGGTGGTACGAACTCCACCAACGGCACCAACTGATCGCCCGCGCCACCCGCTGCGCTCGAAACAGATCGAAAAGCCCCGTCGGCAGTCCGGCGGGGCTTTGTTTTATGCCCGATTTTGGCCCATGACCCTGTCAAATGGACAGTAGCGCCTGCCACATTCTTGCCGCATTCTCTTTACAAAATTGTGATGTTGTTCAGGAGAAGAGGGGCGAGATGCTCTCAGCTCTCATCATATTTCCTCTCTCGGCACTGCTCTGGCTCATGCTGAGCGAGCATTTTGCGCCGATGGAAGACCAGCCTCCCTATCGGGAAGGCTGACTGCGCGCCTCAAGCGCGTTGGCGGCGGAGTTGCGCGTTGATCGCCCGGCGGATGCGGCTGAGCAACGCCACGCGGCGATAGATTAGCAGGTACATCACGAAGACGACCCCGACGCCGGCCCCCAGAATCAAAGGCTTGTCCGGCCAGATGACGGTGATCGAGCTGGCGACGAGCGTCAGCGACCATAGCAGCACCGAGGTGATCGGATTGCGCATCTTCGGGCGCTTGAGCGTCTCGGCGATGCGCTTGGCGCGGCTGCGATAGACGAGGCTGTGCAGGTGCAGGCGGTCGGCCTCGCCCGGATGGGTGCCTTCACGCTTCATCCGGCGCCGGATCGACACCAGCGTTTCGATCCAGGGATAGGCGAGGGCGAGAACGGCGATCAGCGGCGAATATTCCGGATTGCGCGCAGGCAGGACAATGCCGATCACCGCGAGTACGAAGCCTGTCGAATAGGCGCCCGCATCACCGTAGAACAGCCGCCCCGAGGGGAAGTTCAACACGAAGAACCCGGCGATTGCGCCGATCATCAGAAGGCAGATCGCGAAGACCGGAGCATCGCCCGCCTTTGCCGCCAGCACCGCGAAGGCCGAAAAGACGATGATGGCAGTACCCGAGGCAAGCCCGTTCACCCCGTCGATGATATTGAGCGAATTGGCGATGCCGCCGATGGCGATGGCGCTCAGCGCGATGCCAAACGCGGGATAGCGCAGCAGGTAATCGAGGCCGGGGATGTCGGCACGCTCGATATGATAGCCCGAGACGAGGCAGAAGATCAGACCGGCGCAGACCGTCGCGATCAGTCGCCACTTGGCCGAGACCTTCTTCGTGATGTCCTCGATCGCCCCCGAACCGAAAGCCGGAATCGCGCATAGGCAGATCGTCCACCAGAGCGCTTGAGTGGCGGGGTCGAGTGTCCAACCCGCCGCCACGGCCCCCGCGAGAAGCGCAAACCCACCGATTCTGGGTACCGGGGCGGCGTGGATTTTCTGCACGCCGGCGGCACCGTCATGGGTTAGCCGACCATGGAATTTTTGAGTCGTCACGATGAGCAAGGCGAAGAGAAAGGAAGCAACGAAAGCAACGCCGATATATGTCAGGCCGACCATGGTAACGCCTTGTGCCAAAACTCTTGAAACCAATGAAACGAAAGTTCACCCACGGGGGTGAGAAGATACTTGTACGCTAACTGAGGGTGTCCCCCGTGGAGGTTATTAACCAGAGTTAATTTCGGCCGTCAAAGGATTGTGAACGAGGCTGTGCCGAAAATTGATGCCCGATTTTGCGCCGTGCCCGAAAAACATGCACAACTCTGGATTGATGCGATTGTCGCCCGACCGGTAAGCCAATATGCAACGGAAAGCAGGCCGGATCGATTCGTGAGCTATGCGCAGTTGGCATAAGCGCAACGCTCCGCTATCCAGTCAGGGACTGGCTCCCGATATTTCCGGGGGCATGACAGGTGATGATTGCGCCATTGCGGCGGAAGGCTCAGGAGGGCGTTCATGGGGGCGATGACGAAGGGTATTGGAGCGTGTCTTGCGTTGTTGCTTCTGGTCTCCTGCGATAATTCGACGACGAATTTTCCACTTTCCTCGCGCCCCGTCACCACGACCGAGGATCCCGTCGCGGGCAATATCGCCGTGGTGCGGCTGAGCGCGGCCAATGTCTCGACTTTTGGCGCGCCGGCGGATCTGAGCGGTGGGCGCACGACGCTGCCCTCGAACGGCTACTGGAATTACCGCGTCGGCACTGGCGATCTGCTCGATATCGTGGTCTGGGATCACCCCGAGCTGACGATGCCGGCAGGCTCGAATCGCACGCCCGCGGAATCGGGTCTGCGCGTGCAATCGGACGGCACCTTCTTCTATCCTTATGTTGGTCAGGTGCGCGCCCGAGGCCGCACGCCTGACGAGATCCGTGCCGATCTGGCCGAAAAGCTCAAGGAATTCATCCCCTCGCCGCAGGTCTCGGTGCGGGTGGTGGGCTACAATTCGCAAAACGTCTCGGTCACCGGCGAGGTGGGTCAGCCCGCCCGGATCCCGCTGACCTCCTCGGCGCTGACGCTGCTTGATGCGGTCAACGAGGCGGGCGGTCTGACCGAGAAAGCCGATGCGCGCCGTGTGATCGTGCGCCGCGGCGGGCGCAGCTACAGCGTCGACATGCAGGCCTTCCTCAATCAGGGGATCTCTTCGAACAACCCGGTTCTTCATAATGGCGATGTGATCGCGGTGCCGCGCGCGAAAGCGGCCGAAGCCTATCTGCTGGGCCAACTCGTCAAGCCCGGCCCGATCGACCTGACCAAGGATGACGTGACCCTGACCGAGGCAGTGACCTCGGTGGGCGGGCTGAAGACCGAGGCCGCCGATGCGCGCGGGATCTTCGTCTTCCGCGATACGCCCGCGGGTGTGACGGTCTATCAGCTCGATACGTCGAGCGCGGCCGCCTACGTGGTCGGCACGCGCTTCTACCTGCACCCGCAGGATGTGGTCTATGTCACCACCGCACCGGTGGCGAAGTGGAACCGCATCATTTCGAACCTGCTGCCGACGCTGAACACGGCCCGCGCGGCGGACGCGCTGGCGAACTGATGGCGCAAGTCGGCTCGATCCTCGTTGTGTGTGTCGGCAATATCTGCCGCTCGCCGGTGGGGGAGCGGCTGCTAGCCAGCGCGCTGCCGGACGTGTCGGTCAGCTCCGCCGGGATCGGTGCTGTGGTCGGCGCGCCTGCCGACAAGGTGATGCGCGAAGTGGCCGAGGCTGAAGGGGTAAGCCTAGAGGGCCATGTCGCGCGCCAGTTCACCGCCGAGATCGGAGCCGCGCATGAGCTGATCCTCGTGATGGAAGCAGGTCACCGCTCCGAGATTGCGCGGATCGCGCCGCATCTGTCGGGGCGCACGATGCTGTTCGATCAATGGCTGGGTGGGCAGGGCATTCCTGACCCCTATCGCAAGCCGATCGAGGCCCATCGCGCGGCTTTCGCGCAGATCCGGGCCGCGGCCGAGGGCTGGGTGAGCCGACTCGGGCGCAAGAGAGGGCAGGGATGACGACAGGAGACGCGCGGGGGTGTGGTTCGCGGGTCCGGTCACTCTATAGTTGGTTTTAGAGATTGAGTTGAGATAATGAAGCAGACCCCCGGCATTTCGCAGGCCCCGATGCAGACACAGGACAGCGAAGACGACGAGATCGACCTGATGGCCCTCGCTGGTGCGCTGGTCTCGGGATGGAAATGGATCCTTGCGGCACTGATCGTCGCGCTCGCGATTGGTGTCTTTGCCGCCTTGCGCGGCGCGCCGACCTATCAGGCGTCGGGCTTGCTGCAGCTAGAGCAATCTCAAAATACGCTCGCGCTTCCCCAGAGCATGCAGGATCTCTTCGGGACAAACGGCGGTAAGTCGGAATCCGAGACCCAGATGGCGATCATGCAATCGCGCATGGTATTGGCGCAGGCGGTGAAGAAGCTCGATCTCGAAACCTTCGCCTATCCCAAGCGCCTGCCGGTGCTCGGGCTCTTCCCGATGCATCTCGGCCTGCCGAATTTCGGTCTGTTGCCGAGCTATCAATGGGGACCGGAGAGCATCTCGGTCGGACGGCTTAAAGTGCCGGATGCTTGGATCGGCAAGCGAATGCCGCTGACCGTGACCGGACCGTCGAGCTTCAGCATCGAATTGCCCGACGGGACCGAGCTGAGCGGCGAAGTGGGCAAAGAGATTACCAATGCAGATGGCAGCTTCGCACTTGCGGTCACTGCGCTCGACGCGCCGGCGAAACGGCAGTTCATCGTGGGGCGCCGCTCGCTCGAAGCCGCCATCGGGATCGTCTCGTCACGCTTTTCCGTGACGGAGTCTCCGCGCGGGAGTTCGATTCTGCGCACCAGCTACCAAGATACCGATCGCGAACGGGCCGCAGCCATTCTCGACGCGATCGCCAATGCCTTCCTGGAACAGAATGTCGAGCGCAACGCGGCCTCTGCCGAGAACAGCCTCGATTTCATTCAGGGCCAGCTGCCGCAGGCCCGCAAGAACGTGGCCGATGCCGAACAGGCGCTGAACGAATACCGCCAGAAGCAGCAATCGGTCGATGTGAATTACGAGACACAGGCGCTGCTCGAACGGGTGACGAAAATCGAAGGGGAGCTGTCCGCGCTCGATCTCAAGGAAGCGGAGCTTAAGAACCAGTATACGGTGAACCACCCGGCCTATCAGGCGCTTTTGCAAAACCGCAAGGAGTTGCAGGCTCAGCTCGAGCAGGCCAAGCAGGCGACGCAAAGCCTGCCCGAGACGCAGAAGGACATCTTCAACCTTCAGCGCAATCTCGAAGTGGCCCAGCAGGTCTACACGCAGCTTCTAAACCGCAGCCAGGAGTTGCAGGTGGTGCGGGCCTCGACCGTTGGGTCGGTGCGCATCATCGACACCGCCTATACCAACCCGATCCCCGTCGCGCCGCGCAAGAGCCGGATCGTCGCGCTCGCGGGGCTTCTGGGGCTGATCGTGGGGGCGGCGATCGTGCTCTTGCGCCGTGCGCTGCGCCGCGGGATCAAGGGCGCCGAGGAGATCGAAGCGCTCGGCCTGCCGGTCTTTGCGACCGTGCCCTTCGCGGCAGAGGCGGCGGATCTGCGCAACCGCAAGGGCGACCTGCCGATCTTCGCGCTCGAATACCCCAAAGACGTCGCGACCGAGGCGCTTCGGTCCTTGCGGACGTCGCTGCATTTTGGCCTGCTCGATGCTCGGACCAACTCGATTCAGCTCACGTCCGCCGCGCCTGGCGTCGGCAAGAGTTTCACCGCGATCAACCTCGCGGTCGTCGCGGCGCAGGCGGGGCAGAAGGTCTGCGTGATCGATGCCGACATGCGCCGCGGTTACCTGCGCCGCTTCGTGCATCTGCCCAAAGACGCACCGGGTCTGTCGGACTATCTAGGCCATGAGAAGCCGCTCGACGAGGTGATCGTGCCCGGTCCGGTCGACGGAATGTCGGTCATCGTTTCGGGCCGCTATCCGCCGAACCCCTCCGAGCTGCTGATGCGCGCGGAATTCGCGACCATGCTGGCCGAGCTCGACAACCGCTACGATCTGATCATCGTCGACGCTCCGCCCGCGCTGGCGGTCACGGACCCGGTGGTCATCGGCCGCGCGGTCGGCGCCACGATCGCGATCACGCGTCATCTCGAAACGATGCAGGGCGCGCTGCGTGCCGTTCAGGCGAGCTTCGAGGCGGCGGGCTGTTCGATCACCGGCGCTGTGCTCAACGGCTTCAAAGCCAGCGAGTCCGAGCGTTATAGCGGGCATTATCAGTACCATTACAACTATCGCTACAGCTACAAATCCGACGACTGAGCGCGGGTCACTGCGTCATTCGAACTCGGCGCGGCAGCGGGTGCCGGCAATGATTGCATGGTCGGAATTGGGCAGTTCCAGCCGCACCCGGAACGTGGCGCTGGCGGCGTCGATCGTCTGGTCGAAGGCCACCACCTGTGCCTGCGCGGGCGCGCTGCCCGTCATTTCCGGGGTGATCGTCGCGCGCTGGCCGCGGTGGATTCGGCGATATTCGGTCTGCGGCAGGAACACGTCGACGCGCAGCGGATCGAGTGAGACGAGCGTAACGATCTTGCCGTCATCGCGTAGGTATTCACCGGGATCGAGATGGCGTTCAGCCACGACCCCGTCAATCGGCGCACGGATCCGGCGCACTTCGAGTTCGGCTTCCGCGCGGGCCAGATCGAGCTGCGCGAGCTCGTATTCCATCTCCGCCGCCTCCAGCTCGCGTTTGCGGATTTCGTAAGCCGTGGCGCGCTCTTCCGAGGCCGATTGCGCGACGACGCCGCGCTCGCGCAGCTCGGTGCTGCGGGAGAACTCCTTCGCCTCGAAATCGAGCCGCGCCCGCGCCGCGTCGATCTGGGCGTGGTTCTTAGCGCGCAGTGTGGCGAGATCCTTCACCGCCTGCTGAACGGAGGTGTTGAGCGAGGCGACGATCTGCCCCTTGCGGACCGCATCGCCGATATCGACCTCGACCGCGCCGATCTGGCCCGGCACGGCGCTGCCCAGATCGATCGTCATTCCCGGCAGGATCAGGCAATCGGAGCTGTTGACCGCCTGCGCAGGGAGCGGCGCGAGCAGAAGAAGGGCCAGCATGGATTTGCACAGCGTCACGGCATATCCCCCAGAAAGCTCAAGATCCTGTCAAAATAGCTCTGCGAGCGCAGCAGCGATAGCCTTTGCGCCTTCAGCGCCCGTGCGAGGGCCTCCTGAGCGGCGCGATAGCTCGTGGCGTCAGGGGCTGCCCGCATCCGTGCGCGGGCGGGATCACTCTCCTCCAACGCGCCGAAGACCCCGTCCTCGGGTGAGGCGAAGGCAAAGTGCTGGGCATGGGGGAAGCTCGCACGCAGCCGCAACTCCCATCCGGCAGGGGCCGCGCCGGTCTGGACAAGCACGGCGGGCAGGGCTTCGCAGGAAAAGATTTCGTCACCGGTGAGCAGGTTGCAGGCCGCGATCTGCGGCGGCAGCTCTGCGGCATCTTCCGGGTTTGGCGCCCAGATCAGGCTGTGCTCGGGCGTGACGAGCAGGCCCGCGAGGGCGTCGCGCGCCTGCGCACGGGTGGCGAAAACCGAGGGTGTGGAGGGAAAATGCGATGCCGCCCCAGACTGACCTGACACGCGCAGCCCGTGTCCCTTGCGCAGCTCCTCGCGGTATCGCGCGAGCCCGAGCCCCGTTCCACCAAGGCTATCATAGGCCGAGAGCGTGCGGCGCATATCAGCCAGATGCGCGACGCCAAACCCGCCGAGAAGCCCCTCCTTCGCGGCGATCAGGTCCGGGATCGAGGGCTCCAACCCGCCCTCGGCGCTGCCCCGGCGCAGCTCGATCCGGCCATTCTCGACGCGGTAATCACGCGGCTGGGTGAAGAGGTCGCGCACCGCGAGCGCCGCAAGCACCGTTTCTTCGCGCCAGTCGGGATCGGCCCACGCCCCGCCGAACAGAACCGCGAAGGTCTCGATCCGCATCTCGCCGCTTTGCTCGAGACGGATGCGCGACGTGACCGGGTCGATCGTGTAATGGCGATCGCGGATCAGCGACGCGAGGATGGCGAAAGCCTGATCGGCATAGATCCGGCCAAGCGAGATCGTGTTTTCAGCCGCGAACCGCACCGGGCGGGGCCGCTCGATCAGCACCAGATCCGCGTCATCCACAAGGGCGGCCGCGCGGTGGGGCATCAACGCAGGCAAGAGCGCCGCGCGATAGGAGAGACGCCGAACGCTGGTGCGCAGGGAGGCTGCCTGAGCGGCGATCTCGACCCGGTCGCGCAACCGGTCCTGCGCAAGCCGTCCGAATGTGGCGAAGACGATCGGGCGGGCATAGCCCTGAGTCCGGGTGTCGATATCATCGGCATCTCCGATCGCGGCGCAATCGAGACCAAGCTCCAGAAGGGCCGCCTCGGCCCGCTCGCTCAGGCTGCGTGCCCGGGTTTCGTGATGGGTGATGACATGGACCTTCTCGCCCGCCAGCGCGCGCGCGCACGCAGCGAGGATCAGGGCATCGGCCCGATCCTCCGGCGCATGCAGATCCGCGAGCTGACCAGATAGCATCGCGGCCGCAGCCGTCGCCAGGCGGCGGGTCTGTGCGGGGGTCGCACCGGGCCGGATCGCGATCACGAGAGGGCGCAGCTTGCGCGCAGTGACGCCTTGCGGTCCGCTCAAAGCGCGCAAGCAGTCACCCGCTCGGGGGCCTTGCGTGCCGAAGATCCGCCGCTCGCGATAGGACAGCCGGGGTAGGGGCGTGGAGGAGAGATCGGCGAGGCTCATATCAAACCTCGAATTCGCGCAGGAAGAGCTGCCGCAGGCTTCGCGCGAGCTGATTGGCCAGAGGCGCGCTGCCGTGATCGAAGCGCACATAGGCGCGTTCGCCGAAATGCGAGGCGGGTCGGCTGTCGAAGGCGACCTCGAGGATGAAAACCGTTTCGATCGTATGCGGTCCGCTTTCCATCGCCGCGTTCTGGCGCAGGGTGAAGGGGCCGCCGCCCTGTTTGCCCAGAAGCTCGGAGGGCAGCCGGTCGGTCGAGAGCGGCATCATCCGCGCGAGCCGCCCGCCATATTGTGCCGCAAGATCGGAAGCGACGCGCACCGAGACCCCCTCCAGATGGTTCGAGACCAGTTCCATGTCGGCCTGGCGCAGGGTCACCAGAACGATCGGGCGCTCGCCGCCCACGACGTGGCCGATCGGCACGCCACGCCCGAGCCATCCCCCGTCGAGATCGCGCTGGCGCGGGATCACGAGAAGGCCCGAGGCGGGGCTGGTGAAGCTCATATCCGCAAGACGCTGGCGCGCCACCTCCAGCCGCTCGGAGACATAGGCGATTTCCTCGGCGGTGAGTTTCGCCTTGTCGCGATCCTGCGCCATCTCGCGACGCTGCTGCGCCTGGAGCGCCGCGATCCGAGCCTCGAGCCCGGTGATCTCGGCGCGGGTCTCGGGATCGTCGAGCGTGGCGATCACCTCGCCCGCCTCCACCCGGTTGCCTGAGCGGGCCGCGAAATCGAGCACCGTGCCGCTGGCCGAGGGACGCAGTTCGGCCCCGTCCTCGTACCAGATCACACCCTGCGCCACCGTGCGATTGGGCAGGGGCAGGGCGAACAGCACACCGCCAATCAGTGCGAGCGCCAGCCCCGTGCCGATCAAAGCACGGGCGCGACCGCGTTTCAGTCGCGCGCTGGTCAGCAGGAAATACCCGCCCTTCAGCAGCGGCCAGATCACGATGTTGAAGATTGCCAGCAGCGCAAGCGCAGTGCCGAGGAAGAAGAACTTCTTGGCCACGAAAATCGCGATCCCAGACATCAGCACGAGCCGATAGGCGATCGAGAGCGGGGCATAGAGCAACAACCACGGGGTCTCGCCGCGCGCTTCGACCGGCGAGGAGGTGTCGCGCAGGCCAAGTAGGTGACGCTGGATCAGCGACAGCCAGAGCTGGTTGGAGCGCTGGCCGAGATTGGGGATCTCGAGCAGGTCGGCGCACACGTAATAGGCGTCGTAGCGCAGAAGCGGGTTGCCGTTGAACAGCACCGCCGAGGCCCCGGCGACGGTCATCACGTTGAAACAGATCGCGCGGGCGAGACCGGGCTCGATCTGGGTCCAGAGGATCGTGGCAAGCGACGCGATCAGCAGTTCGACATAAAGGCCCCCCGCGCCGACAATCGCGCGTTGTCGCGGCAGGCGCATGGTCGAGCTTGCCGAGGCGTCGACATAGGGCACGGGCATGAAGACGAGGAACATGATCCCCATCTCGTGGCTGGTGCGCCCCCAGCGTTTGAGCGCGAGGCCATGTCCGATCTCGTGCAGGAACTTGACGATAGGGAAGACGAACCAGATCAGCGCGAGGTTGTCGAAGGCCAGAAGCCGATCGGTGAAGTTATGGGTCAGCTCGTTCCAGTGGATTGCGACGAGCCCCAGCGCATAGGCCAGAAGCGCGAGCCAGAGCAGGAAGGCGGGCAGCGAATAGAGCATGCGCGCCACCAGCCCCAGCCTGTCGAGCAGTCTTGCGGGGTCGAGCAGCGGGATGCGGATCGCGAGCGGCGAACGAAGCTGGGCCAGCACCTTCTGGCGGTCGAGCGCATCGGCGCGCAGCACCACGTCGCGCATCTGGCTTGCCCCGTCGATCACCAGCAGGTCCGCCGCGTGCAGTCGCCAGAACAGCTTGAGCACATCGAGTTCTGTCGGGGCATCCTCGCCCAGTCGCGCGGTGACGAGCTGATAGGCCTCTTCCACCGTGCGCTTGCCGTCGAGCAGGCTGAGAAAGACATAAACGGCGGGGGAGAAGCGATAGAACCGGTCTCCAATCCGGTCATGCACGACATACCAGAGCACGCCGCGATGTTCCTGCCGGACGATCTGTGCGGCATCGGCAAGCCGGATCCGCCGCCCCGCGACCTTGGCCCAATGGGCCCCGGAATTGCCGGGGGCGCGGGGCGCCGCGCTCATGGCGCCCATCTCCACCAGGTGAGCCGCAACCAGTCAGCCGCGCGCCGTGTCCAGATCCAGCCGAGCCGAGCTTTCCCGGCGTCGATTTTCGCCACGCCCTCCATCCCCGGAGAGACCGGCGCGCCACCTGTGCCCGCAAGCGTCGCCTCGACGAGGAAATGATTGCGCCCGTCATGCGCGGCGGTGACAGGCGTAACCTTCTGCACCTCGAAATGCAGATCGGTGTTGGGCAGCGAGGTCAGCAGCAAGCCTCCCGTTTCGCCGGGCTGCACATGGGTGATGTCGCTTTCGGGCACATCGATATCGACGAGGTAGCTGTCGAGCGGCGCGAGCCGGAACAGCTCGCCCCCGCGCTGAACGCTCTGGCCCAGTGACTGGCTAAGATCGCCCGAGACGATCACCGCATCGAAGGGGGCAGTAATCTGCGTCAGCGCGATCCGGGTTTCGTTGAGCTTGATCTGCGCGGCGGCCTCCTCGATGCGCGCGCGCAGGATGTTGATCCCCGCGCGGTCGAAAGCGGCGAGCGCCTGGGCATATTCCGTCTCGTATTGAAGCTTGCGCGCGGTCCAGGCGTAAAGCTCGAGCTGGAACTCCACATCGTCGAGTTTGACCAGCGTATCGCCCTTGGCCACGGCATCGCCTGCGCGCGGGGTCGCCTCGACGATATAGCCGTCCATCGGGGCCATCACGACGCGCTCCACCGCGCCGCGCAGCCGTGCATCCGCGGTCACGCGGAACTCGGTCTGGTACAGGGTGAGAAACGCGCCGAAGGCGATCAGGACCAGAAGCGCCGCCTTGAGCCGCAGATGGCCCGCGCCGAAGACGGCGGCCAGCGCACGCCCGACGCTCTCGAAGGCGCGGGTGATCAGCCAGCGCTGTTCGCGGTAGCGTTCATGCAAGATAGGGCCGAGCAGCGCCACGATATCGGGCACGGCGTCGCGCACATGTTCGGGCGGTGGCTCGTCGGCGGACCATTCGAAGACCATCGCGCCTGCGGGGCGACCGTCGCGCACATAGGGCTGGGCAATTACGACCCCGCCGCTGCGCGCCTCGGCCAGCGCCTCGGCGTGGCTTCTCACGATGACCGGATCGTCCGCGTCCAGACCGGCGCTCACGGTCGCGGCCTGATCGACGGCCTCGTCCATCGCCTCGGATATGGCACGCACCAGCTCGACCCGGCGGTCGAAGCGGATCGTGTTCGACACCGCCGCGACCTTGCAGCCGCGCGCGCCGCGCAGCCCGTAGGAGACCCGCGCCGCGCCGGTCTCGACCGAGAGCGAAGTGAGTGCAGCAGCCGCGGCCGAGCGGAACCCCTCATGCTCACCCGCAACCGCGATCGGGTCGAGCGCGAGTGTGAGCCGTTCGATCGCATGCTCGTCCGAGCGGCCGGCGCGTCGGCGTTCGAAGACTTCGATCCAGGCCGAGCCCCATTGCAGGCGGCGCAGGATGTCCTGCCGTGCGCGCTCGGTCTTCTCGCCCGCTTCGAGGCCCACCACGCCCACGATCCGGGTGCCTTGGCGGATGAGGCGGGCAATGCAGACGGTGTCGGGATTTTCGGTATCTTCGCGCACGAGGTCGATGCGCTGGCGCAATGCCTCGTTCACGGTTTCCATCAGGAAGCGGCTGGTTTTCTGTTCTTCGGGCCAGAAGGCGACAGGACGGAAGGGGCCACTGCGGCGCATCACCAGAACGGCGCGGCGTGCAGAGGGGATCTGGCCGCATTGCAGGGCAAGCCAGCTCGACAGCGCGTCGTCATCGGCCTCGGCATCGAGCAGCCGGCGCCAATGAGCCAGATCGAGATAGGCGACCGAAGCGCGGTCCCCGCCACGCCCGGTTATGGAAACCCTGTCGTCAGTCATGCTCGCCCCGCTGGCAAAGAGACCGGGTCTCTGAATGTCCTGCCGTCAAACTATCCTCTCTTGCTACTCCCCCACTGCCGCATCATGCGGCGAAGTCATCGCGTGGCATCCAGGCCTCGACCACCACCAGTTCCTCGTCGGTCGTCGCCGGGTCGGACGAGCTCGTGCCGCCATCGGTTGTCGGATCGGTCGTGCCGCTATCCGAGGTGACCATCTGCGACTCGAGTGACACTGTGCCGTCCCCGGTATCCGAGGTGCCCGTGCTGCCATCGGTGAGCGTGGCATCGCCCCAGTCGATCGCCGTGCTGTCTTCCTCGGCGAGCGGTGCGCTGACCGGCTCGACTGTGGCGAGGGCCGTGGCTTCGAAGCTCTCGGTGACCTCGTCACCCTGTTCGATGATCGGCGAGCCGACGATCTTGGTGTCCTTGATCGTCGCCTGAACGCCGGTCGAGGCCAGCCCGTACCCGCCATCGGTCACGCTCTCGTCGAAGGTGTAGGAGAGCTTCATCCCGTCGACTGACAGACGCGCCAGCCCGCTTTCCTCCAGCAAGAGATTGAGCACGTAATCGGTACCGCTGCGCATCGCGTAAGCGAGGCTGGCAAGTTCGATCCAGTTGCCGTTCTCAACGATGCCGATCACCAGCTTGCCGCTCGCCACGTCGATGCCCGCATATTTCATCAGGCCGTCATCGGTCGCGTCGAACAGAAGGTAGGTATTGGCCTCGCTCTTCTTGTTGAACTTCTCGAGATCGGTCTTGGCGGTGAATTCGACGCTGCCGTATTCGACCTCGTCACCGCCACCCAGCTCGCCGAGCATTTGCAGATCGGCCTTCAGCTTGAGCTTGCCCACCACCTCGATCGTGTCGGCATCGCCATAGGCATCCGCGAAGGCTTGCTCGACCAGATACCAGTCATCATCGGCGAGCTTGGCCTGGGCCGAGAGCGACATGCCGCTCGTATCTTCCCAGAGCTCGCGCCGCATGATGTTGCGCGGCCCGTGATCATTGCCCGCCTGCGGATCGTCCGGCGGACCGGACTGATCCCCCCAGTCGAAGTCTTCCTGACGCACCATGCCAAGCTCGTTGAAGGGCGAGCCGTGGCGTTCGTCATAGACATCCGGGTCGAGCGGGTTGTCGAGCTTGTCGTCGATCGCGATCTGCTCGGCAAAGCGCAGGATGTCGGGCGTGCTCTCGTCGGCCCCTGCAGCGCGCGCCAGATCGAGAACGAATTGCTCGGTATGGGGTTGCAGCAGGCGCGCGATCTGGAAGGCGCCGAAGGGCGAGAAGGGCACGATGTAGGAATTGTATTCCCCGATCCAGTCGATCGCGCGATCGGCCCCGGTGTTGAGGATGATGTAGTCGCGACCCGCACCGGAATAGACGATATCGGCATATTCCTGATAGGAGTCGGGACGACGGTTGTCGCCGCCATCGGTGTCGAGGTCGTCATCCATCTGGAGCAGGTCATTGCCGCGCCCACCGAACATGTGGTCGCGCCCGGTGCCGCCGACGATCCAGTCATTGCCCAGATCGCCGAAGAGCTTGTCGGCCCCGTCGGTCATCAGCTCCATCGTGAAGGTCTGATCCTCGACCCCATCCGCGGCATCGTTGTTGAGCAGGAAGTCGCGGGTGACTTCGAAGCCGTCAACCGTCTCGGTCACCATGATGCGCGAGCGCGGATCGTCCTCGTCATAGAGGGCGAACTCCTCGGGATCATAGGCACCGAAGCGCAGAATGTCGCCGGGGTTGTAGAGGCCGAAGCCGAACCAGAACGGTGCCGGAGCCGCCGCAGGCGCGCCCATGCCGGTATCTTGCTGGGCTTGCAGGAAGGCGTTCACATCCGCACCGCCCGCATAGTACTCGGGCAGGGCCTCTGCGCCGGAGACCGCATCGTCGCCATAGCCGCCATGGATGAAGTCATCCTCCCAGCCGCCAAAGATGATGTCATTGGCCGAGGTCATCTCGGGATCAACCGCGCCGTCGATCGCAAAGCTGACGCCGTCGAGGTCGAAGGCGATCGCGGTCATGGATTTCAGAAGATCGCCGGTCGGGTAGATCATCTCGATCTGGAGGTTGCCCGGCGTGCGGATGATCTCCTGCATGTTGGGCGTGGTCAGCCCGATCAGCCCTTCGGTCAAGCCGTTGCGGCTGGTCGCGATCAGCCCGTCATCGCCCACGAGCCCATCCGTGCCGCGCCCGCCCAGGAGCACATCGGCACCGGCCTGACCATAGAGGTCATCATCGCCCGCATTGCCGTAGATCAGGTCATCGCCGGTCATGCCGAAGATGACGTCATCGCCGCTCTCGCCATAGATCAGATCGCCCGCACCCACGCCGAAGTCGTTGAAGGAGGTCTTCCAGTCAACGGTTCCGGTGTCGGGATTGGTTGCGCTGCCGTCGATGGAATACGCGTAATCGAGCATTTCCGCGACGCGGATCGTCAGCCCGTCGCCATAGCCCGCGCCTGCGGCATAGGTGAAGGCCTCGCCCACGAGCCGGAAGACATTGGCATTGTCACCCACGATGAGATCGGCATCGGCGGTATGGGCATTGGTCTCGTCGACGATGGTCTCGGAGGTGTCGGCGTAATCGGCATTGCGCGCGAGCCACTCGGCATCGCCAGCGCCGCCATAGATCAGGTCCGCCCCATCCGGGCGCAGACCCTCACCGGTCAGCGAGCTGAAGAGAGCCTTCGCCGCCAGTTCGGACGAGCCGCCGATCAGGTCATCCTGACCGAGATTGCCGTAGATCCGGTCGTTGCCGCCATTGCCCTCGATGTAGTCGTCACCGTCCGCGGCAGAGCTGCCGACCGAGAAGCGCAGCGCCTTGAGATTGGCCGGGGTCACCGGAAGCACCGGCGCATCCGCGATCGTCACGTTCGACCCGCCCGACATGATGACGAAGCTCGGATCGCCGCCAAGGCCCGGCGTGAAGGGGTCGACCGTGTCGGCTGCGACCAGTTCGATCTCGCCATCGCCTTGCACGATATCATCGCCAAGCTGGCCGTAGATTACGTCATCTTCGGCCCCGCCCGCGATCACGTCGTCGCCGAAGGGACGCGCTGCCGACGGGTCATTCGCCGCCGCCTGTTCGATGCTCGCATCGAAGTCGAGCAGGAAGACATTGCGCGGCAGAAGCGCGTTCGGATCCTGCACCGCCGCCCCGATATTGGGCGTGAAGCCCAGATCGACTTCGAAGGTGCCAACCGGGGTCACCACCTCGTCGGTGATCATTGAATAGAGCGTGTCGCCCGCAAGCTCGCGGAACCGGTCGCTGGCCGAGATGCCTTCGCGCTGGATGATCGCGTTGTCGCCCGCGATCACGTCCTGACCCTCGCCACCCGAGAGGATGTCGTTGACCTCCTGAAGGTCGGTCGGGTCGAGATCGGAAAGGTCCGTAGGCAGGATCGCCGCAACTTGCACCGGGTTCAGCCCGTCGAGATCGTCCGAGCCGCCAGCGGTGTTATGCCCGCCGATCAGGTCGTCATTGCCGAGCCCGCCGAAGATCACGTCATCGCCTTGCTGGCCCATCGCGATATCGTTGCCGGCCTCGCCGAAGATCACGTCACCCGCACCGCCGTCACTGGCGCCGGTGAAGATCGCGAAGTAGTCGTCGCCGACCCAGGGTGCCGTGCGGCCTTCCGCGCCGACGGTCTGCCAGGCCTTGCCGTGGTCGCCGAGGATCACGTCATCGCCCATATAGGCGTCCGAGGCGAAATCGCCGCCGTAATCGCCCCAGATCCGATCCGAGCCGGTGCCGCCGAAGATCAGGTCGGACATGCCGTCGCCCAGGATCAGGTCGTCGCCGCCCTCGGTCGGATCGCTGGAGCTGATCAGGATCGTGCCCGGAGCGAGCAGGATCGGATCGCTGCCAAGATCGGCGCGACCCGCGACCGTGTCGCTCGTGATCACGAAGTCGACGAAGCCGTTGTCGCCAAGGATACGGTCATAGCCATTGCCCGCGAAGAGGAGCTGGTTCGAGACCGACAGGTCGCTCAGATCGACATCGCCGCTGCGGTCGCCATAGATCCGGTCGCCCGCCGCGCCGCCGATCAGGATATCCTCGCCATTGTTGCCGAAGATCACGTCCGAGGCGCCTTCGCCCGGCGCCGTGGTCGAAATCAGATCGACCGTGGCCGGATCGACATCGCCGTCGAGCCAGTTCACGAGGCCGCTGTCGCCGATCACGATGTCATCACCGGTATTGGCCCCGATCAGTGCGATACGGACACTTGCCGCATCGCCATGGAGCGCATCGGAGTCAGCGCCGCCGATCACGATATCGTCGCCCTCGTTGCCTTCGATCAGGTCACGCCCACCCTCAGAGGGATCGGTGCTGGCCATATAGACCGGCGCGCCATCCTGAACGGTGATCGTGCCGAAATCGCCGCCGAGCGCATCTTCGCCCGCGCCGCCAACGGCGGAGAAGGTCACGTCGAGATCGAAGCTGCCGCCAAGCCGGGGCAGGGTGGCCGTGAGGTCACCGAAGATGAAGTCTCCCTCGGCCCCGCCAAGCGCCAGATCGCGGCCCGCCTCGCCAAGGATCGCGTCGATCCCGCCATTGGTGCCACGCGTGCGCACGGTGATGATCGCGGCAAGGCCGGAGCCTTCGCCGGTATAGAGCACCTCGCCGTTATCCCCGAGCAGCACATCGTCGCCGGTACGGCCATAGAGCAGGTCGGAGCCGAGCCCGCCAAGCGCCACATCGCTGCCGCTGCCACCGTCGATATCGTCATCGCCCGAGGCGAGCGCATCGCCAGCATCAAGGCCGAGCTCGACGCCTGCGAAAGCTGCGGGTGCGGCCGGGATGCCTTCGACATCAATGCCCGCGAAGGTGGAGATCACCCGCGTCACATCCGGCGGCGTGTCGCCGTCGCGCAGCACGAGCCCGGCATCGCCGAAGATCACGTCATCGGCGCTGCCGCCGGAGATCGTGTCGTCATCGGTGCCGCCGATGATGATATCCGCGCCGCCCGAGCCGTAGATCAGGTCGGCCCCGCCGGTATTGCCGAAGATCGAGAAGATGTCGTTGGCGAAGGCGCTGCCATCGTCGCGCACCACGAGCCCGTGGTCGCCCAGCAGGATATCGTCTTCGTTGGTATCCGAGGCCGAACCGCCCGAGACCGTGTCGCCGCCATCGCCGCCGATCACGATATCCTGGCCGGTCTCCCCGAAGAGACGGTCCGCGGCGCCCATCCCCGGATCAAGGCTGATCACCCATGCGATACGGTCGAACAGGGTCGAGCCGGAAGCCTTGAGCAGCAATTCGGCATAATCGCCCACGATCAGGTCATCGCCCGCCGAGCCGAAGCCGGTATCGCTCGCGCCGCCGCCCACGATCAGATCGGAGCCGCCAAAGCCGAGGATCAGGTCCGCCCCGTCAGTCAGCGCCGCATTATGGGTGCCGATGATCGAGAGCCCGTCGCGCAGGATCTCATCGCCGAAGAGGATATCCTCGCCGGTGCCACCGCTCGGGTCGCCATAGAGCGTATCCGAGCCGCGCCCGCCAGCCACCTGGTCGTCGCCATTGCCGGCGTAGATCCGGTCATTGCCGCCGGTGCCGGTGGTGTTCGTGGCGTAATGGGTGGCGTCGGTGATCGTGCCGTCATCGCCAAGGATGATGTCATGGCCCGCTTCGCCATAGATCACGTCGCCCGTATCGGCATCGCCGACACCGTATTCGCCGGTGTCCGAGACGCCGCCGATGATCAGGTCATCGCCTTCCTGGCCATGGATCAGATCCGCGCCGTCGCCGCCCTCGATGCGGTCATTCGCGCTCGATTGCTCGCTCTCGCCCGCCGCGGGCAGGCTGTCGGCGGGATACCGGTCGCCCCAGATCTCGTCGGCATCGTCGTCGCCATGGATCGTGTCCGCGCCTGCGCCGCCGATCAGCAGGTCTTCATCGTCGCCACCGAAGATCTGGTCATTGCCGAACTGGCCGCGGATCACGTCATCGCCGCCATCGCCGTAGATCGTGTCGCCGAGGCCCGAGAAGGCCAGCTCGCCCAGCTCGAACCCGTCCTCTTCGCCGAAGATGATGTCATTCGCGCCATCGCCACGGATGAAGTCCGCGCCGAGCCCGCCGAGGATCAGGTCGGTTTCGCCGATCGTCGCATTGGGGGAGGCGGTCTTCACGGTCGAGAGCGCCGAGCCGAAGGCCACGTCATAATCGCCGCGGATCACGTCATCGCCGGCGCCCGCGTCGATATTGTCAGCACCGCGACCGCCGAAGATAACGTCATTGCCGAGATGGCCGGTGATCGCATCCTCGCCGTCATTGCCGTAGATCCAGTCCGCGCCATCGCCCGAGCTGTCGCTGTCATCCTCGCCATCGCCCTTGAGCGTGTCGTTTGCGCCGCCGCCATAGATCGCATCGCCGCCATCGCCGCCAAAGACATTGTCGGCGCCGTCGGTCCCGGCCGAGGCGACATAGTTCGAGACGCTCAGCCCGTTCGTGGCATCGGCCGAAGCCGCGCCGTCGCCAGCCAGCGAGTCATTGCCGCCGAAGCCGCGCACGACGTCGACATCTGCGCCGCCGAGCAGGATGTCATTGCCCATCCCGCCGAGCAGTTCGTCCTCGCCCGCGCCGCCCAGCACATGCAGCGCGACCTTGAGCGAGGCCGCATCGCCGAGGATCTCGTCGTCACCGCCCGCCGCATCACCGTAGAGCACGGTGATATTGTTGAAGACTTCCCATTCCCCGAAACCGATGATCAGTGCGAAGCGGTCCGCCCCGCCGCTGCCCGTGGCATTGTCGAGATCAAGCGCGGCGCGGATTTCGTCCGTGTCGATATCGTCGTCCATGTTGAGGTCGAGGTTGTGGTTTAGATAACCCGCCGAAAGCGCGGCCACGGCCTCGCTATGGGTTATCTTGCCATCCGAGAAATAGCCTGCGTCGATGGCATCCTGAAGTGCGCCGTCATAGGCCCAGAGCGAGATCTCGTCCTGCCCTTCCGCAGCGACACGGTCGCCGAAGATTTCGAGCTTCTCGTCATCGTTGCCATCGGCCCCGGAGCGGCGATATTCGGCGAAGGTGCCGATGTTGAGCCGCGCGGTGGTGTCGTCGGGCCCGTCCACCGTCGCCAGCTCCGGCGGCGGCAGGGGCGGGCAGGAGAAGCTGAAGTCGAGGAGCGTGACACGCAGCAGCTCGAACGTGTCCTCGAACAGCGTGACGAAGCCGAAGGGCGTGTCGAAGCCAAGCTTCACGAAGGCTTCGAGATAGGCCGTCAGCGCGCCCTCGAAGTCGAAGATACAGAAGATGCCTTGGTTGAGCTTCTTGCCGATCTCGTCGAGATAGAACTTGCCGTCGCCATCGTCATCGGCCCAGTTCGCGCCGATCTGCGCCTCGACGCCGCCGGTGACGCCCGCCTCGGCCACTAGGACCGACAGGCTCGCCGTAGCTTCAAAGAAGACCTTGAGGCCGAGCTCGAGGATGTCCTCGTCGGTGAAGGTTTTCGACACGGGATCAAAGGCATGGTCGCCGAAGTAGAAGCCGTCGAGGAAATCGCCCGTCTCAAGTCCGCGGCTGTCATAGCCGACCGAGAGATCAAGGAAGATCTCGAACCCGCCGCCCAGTGTGACGAAGAGCGGAACGGGGGGCAGGATCGGGCCGAACT
The DNA here is from genome assembly GCF_000714535.1 of Thioclava pacifica DSM 10166. Taxonomy (GTDB): domain Bacteria; phylum Pseudomonadota; class Alphaproteobacteria; order Rhodobacterales; family Rhodobacteraceae; genus Thioclava; species Thioclava pacifica. Next base: position 121,084 of record NZ_AUND01000040.1, read on the forward strand.
TGTAGGAGATGCCGAATTCGGCCGAAAGACGCGGAATGTCCCAGACCACGAAATCGACGCGCTGGCCGAAGAGCAGACCGAAGAGCTGCGCGGGTTCCTCGATGAAGGGGAAGAACAGGCCCACATCATGGAGCTGATCGAAGATCCCCGAGAGACCGCCACCTTGGTCGCTGCCGTCGGTATCGTTGTCGATTGCGGTTTGAAGCGCACCGGGGGAGACGCCGATATCGGTCGCCTCGCCAAGCATCAGCCCGTTGAGCTGGGTGCGGCCCGAGGCCGAGGTGAGATCGATTCCGGTCGTCATTGCCGACACCGCGCCGGGCGCGACGGCATAAGGATCGGAGATGATGAAATCGCCGAAGCTGATCAGCGTGCCTTCGGAGAGATTGTCGATGAAGCCCTTGATGGCAGCGATCGTATCGAGCACCTCGATCAGCGTGTCGACCGAGTCGATCCCCGAGCCGAGGAGCCCGATTGCGTCACGTACCGTCACCTCGCCCTGACCGAAGAGCTCGGACAGTTGCGACAGGATGGGCACCGGCTCCCCGAGGAATTTCAGGAAGGGATCGAGCGGCGCGGTGAAGTCGTCGATGAAGTCGATCAGCGGGCCGAGCGCGTTCTCGACGAACTCGCCCATGTTGAGGCTCAGATCGTAGAACTGCACGCCCGGCGCTTCGAGTGCGCCATCGCCTGCGCTCCACATCCAGTCGATATTGAGATCGGTGGTGACATTGGGCAGGTCCGCAATCGACAGCCCGCCGCCGAAATCGGCCCCGCCTTGCAGGTGCAGGTCGATATTCACGGCAATCGCGAAATCGACATCGAGCCCGTAACCGCCCAGATCGGCGACGTCGATCTTGTAGCCCTTGTCGGTCGCATCGAGCCCGGCGGTCGTGACCGCTACGCCGCCACCATCGACGAGGCCTACATCGAGCTCGGTTGCCAGCCCGACGCCCCGTCCGAGACCCACATCGGTTGCGACATTATCGGGATCGTCATCCCACGGCGTCGCATTCACGCCGAGGAAGAACAGCCGGAAGTTCAACTCGGAATCGGGCGTAAGGCCAACGCTGAACTCGCCGGTCAGGATCGGGTCGATGACATCGTCTTCGTTGACATCGGGCAGCACGAGGAAGGCGCCGCGATCGGCGCTCAACCCGAAGCCCATCGCGACATTGAGCAGGAAGTTGACGGTCACGCCGCCCTCGCTTTCAACCTCGATGACGAAGGCATCCATGCCAAAGTCGAAGGGCACGGTGTCCGTGATATCGAAGCCGAAGAAGAGCGGTTCGAGGATCAGCTCGCGGTCGCTTATGTCGAAGCTCAGAAGGATGTCTTCGAAGGTGAAGGCATCGAGATCGCCCGCATTCCCCTTCATCGCCTCGGCATTCAGGATCGGTTCGAGCGCGTCGAAGAGAATATGCTGGGCCTGTTCAACCAGATCGCCAGCGCCTTCTTCCAGCGCCTCGAGTTCCGCCTTCATGCTTTCATAGAGGCTGCGGAAGCCTTCCAGAGCATCGTTGAGCGCATCGACCGGCCCGCCGATCAGCGGCGCCTCGGCCAGTGCATCGGTGGCGTCGACGAGGAAATCGAGAATGAGTTCAAAGGCTTCAAGCAGGTTCGAGAAGTCGAGAAGCCCCGCCGCGATGGCTTCGAGTTCAAGCGCCGTCAGCGGGTTGATGGCGGCATCGAAGACAAATTCGCCCGTATCCATGCCGATCTGGACATCGAACCCGAAATCGACCTGGGCATCGGTGCCCGTCAGGATGCCATCGTCGGCATCGGCATTGTCGCTATCATACATGATGGCGGTGCCGTTCTTGTAAAAGCCGAGCGCATCGGCGACGAGCCGCGCCTGACCGTCGAAGCTGAAGCCCAGATCGCCAAGCGCGATATAGCCGTCGGTGGCCGCACCACTCACGCCGATATCGATATAAGCCGGACCCGTGCCATCGAAATTGGTCAGTTGCAGAACCGGGTCGGTCGGGTTCTCGAAACGGATTCCGACCCCGCCGGCATTGATCACCAGCACGCCATCGACCGCGAGGGCCGCGTCGAGGCGGAAGCCGCTTTCCTCGGACACGAGCAGGTTGAAGTTGCTCTCGAAGACCTCGGCGTTCAGATCGCCGATCTCCAGCGCGAGGCCAAGCTCGAACATGCCGCCCAGCTGGAAGCTGAATGCGCTGTCCTCGATCCCGGCATTGAACAGGCTCGAGCCGAAGGAGAAGTCGAAATCGACCCCCGATACATCGACGTCGAAGACCGAGGGTGCGATGCGCAGGTCGGCCTTGATCATGCCGTCGGAATAGTCGAACTGGATCAACCCGCCACCGAAGAGGCCGAGCACGCTGGCGCGGAATTCCTCGACCACGCGATCGACCAGCGCATTCGCTTGCGCCGTGAGCGCATCCACCACGTCATTGACCTCATCGGTCAGTCCGGCCGTGAAGTCGCCCGCGTAAGCGGCCAGGTAATCGGCAAGATCGACGAGCAGGTCGCCCGCGAGCGTCTCGACCTTCTCGATTGCCGCCTCGATCATGTCCGTGAGCGAGGGCAGGAGCGCCATCAGCTCAAAGATATCCTCGCCCTCGGCCGCGATGGTGGAAAGCTGGTCCACGATCCAGGCAAGGCTGCCTTCGAGCGACTCGTCGGTCAGGAAAGTCTCAAGATCGTCGAGCGCGTCGAGCACCGCCTGAACCATGTCCTGATCAGCTTGCACGCCGGGCAGATCCGCGATGGTGCTGCCTACATCCGCGATCAGCTCCGCGATCTTGGCCTGAAGCGCGTCGACCTCGGTCTGGGCCGCATCGCCCATATCGTCGAGCAGTTCGCTTGCAAGCCCGATCAGCTCGGCGATGGTCATCGTCGCGAGATCGCCCACGGTATCGCTGGCGGCACTTGCATCGACCAGCGCCTGTTTGAGCGTGTCGGTCAGCTTGGCGCCGATATCCTCGAGCGTGTCGTCGAGATCGGGCAGCTCGAAGCCGAGCGCGTTCTGCACCAGCTTGAGGATCGTGTGGGTCGAGGGGATGGCGTCCTCGATCGAGTCGAGCGCCATCCCGAATGTCGCCTCGAACTCGTCGAGAAAATCGGTATCGCCCGCGAATTCCTCGCGCACATTCGCGATCGCGCCGCGCACCGCCGCGAAGGCCGCGATCAGCTTGCTGGGCGTGTCGGAGAAGAAGAAATCGAAGCTCGTACCGAAATCGATGACCTGCGCACGCAACTCCTCCAGCGCGGCAAGCAGCAGCTCGCCCACATCCGAGCTCAGCAGCTGGTTGGCCGCCTCGGTCGAAAGCGCCGTGAAGTCGTTGAAGGCATCGAGCGCGTCGAGATCGCCGGCGAAGAAGCCCGAGTCGATGGCGGCCTGCTTCACCCCGTCGATATCCTGCGGATTGAGGAGGGCCAGAAGCCGGTCGGCTTCGATTGCGAGCAGGGTGTTGATACGGTCGGTCACCGGGCCGATCACGTCATCCACCGCGTCCTGCAACAGCGTCACGAGATCGCCGATCGAGCCGTCGATCAGCGGCAGATCGGCATTGAGCAGATCCATCTTGTCGAAGAGTACGCTGGAGAGCTCGCGCACCAGCGTCAGCAGATCGGCCGAGCCGAGATTGCTGAGCGCGGTGACGAGGTTCTCGATGCCGGAGGTGTCGACGACCGGAAGGATCGAGCCGACCTCGAAATTGATGGTCAGATCGAAATTCGCATCGTCGAGCCCGAAGGCCCCGCCATCCTCGAAGACAACGGGCAGGATCAGTTCGCCCGTGATCCCGCCATCGAAGGCGACGGTGTCGAGTGCGGCAAACCCATCGCCATCGGTCACGCCAAGTTCGGTCAGGTAGAGCCGGTCGAGCCCGTCGGCGCTTTCCACATCGTTCAGCTGCATGTCGAGCTTGAAACCGATCGGCGTGGTGGTGCCGCCATCGACGACGCCGACCGTGATGAAGCCGAGCGCGCCATAGAGGTTCACGTTCTCCATCGACATGCCGATTTCGGCGCTTGCCATCGAATTGGCGTCGATGAAGAAGCGATCGACGATCAGCCCGCCCGAGATCGTGTCCGACCCGCTTGCTGCGACAAGGCCGAAGCCGAAGCCCATATCGAAGACAGCTTTCGAGCCCGTGCCACCTGCAACCGAGAAGACCGGATCAGCCCCGTTCGGGACCGAGGTGTCGGTCAGGACGAGGCCGCTGCCGAAGATGTCGGGATCAAGCGTGACCCGTCCGCCGGTTTCGGTCTCGATATGGGTGCGCAGGTCTGCGATCGTGGTCATGACCACGTCGAGATCGACCGATCCCGTCCAGCCGTCGCGCGTCTCGAAGAGCAGATCGGGATCGGCGGTGCCATTGGTGCGAATGCCGAGCCCGCCATTGAGCGCCGCAAGCTCGAACGTCTCCGTCAGCTCGCTGAGGTCGATCCCCGCGCCAAGCGCAAAGCCCATGCCCGCATCGACATGGACCGTGGCAGAGCCCGCCAACGCCAGCTCGCCCAGCAGCCCGAGATCGAGCGCCTTGTTGAAACTCAGCGTCCGATCGAACACCGCGGAATCGAAGCCGATATCGAGGTCGAATTTCAGCGAATTGGTCGCGGCGTCATAGGTGAGGTTGGCGCCCGTGCCATCGAAGATATCCAGATCGGCGAGTTTCGTGGCGAATTCCTGGATCGTCGAGAAGGTCGGCAAGGGCAGGGCGGTCAGGTCGTTCTGGAAGCCAAGCAGCGCGGTGATCTCGGCCGCGACATTCTCCAGCACGATGTCGGTCACGTAATCGCTCGTCGCACGCAGGCCGATGAAGCCGTCACGCACGAAGGCTTCGATCGGGACTGCGCCACCGATGGCGGTGTTGATCTGGTCGACCAGTTCTTCGAGCTTGTCGCTCGCCAGATCGACGGCGGCCGAGATCGCGTCGAAATCGAGGTTGATCGTCTCGGTCGAAATTGTCGGCGTCTCGTCGGTCGGCGCCAACTCGACATATTTGATGTCGAAGCTGTACCCGCCCGAGGTCAGCTCGGCCAGATCGGTCAGCGCCCCGCCCAGAAGTCCGGGCACGGACAGGCTGTCGATCACTTGACGCAGCGCGGCGTTGAAGCTCGAGAAATCGCTGACATTGATGTTGATGAAGTCGATCTGCGCCAGCGCGTCGAAGGCGCCCGCGAGCGATTCCAGCTTGCCGCCCAGATCGCCGATGAAGCTCAGCAGGGTCGAGGCGTTGACCCGCGTGAAGTCGAGCAGATCAGGCGCGTCGATCGAGATCGAGATGCTCGGATCTTCGAAGAAATTCCCGTCGAGCGTGATCGTCACGCCCGCATCATCGAGCGTGAGCCCGCTGATCGCCCCGGCGGAATCGAGTTTCAGCGATGCGGTCAGGCCGGTGTCGGCATTGTTGATCGCGGTGGAAAGGAGGGCGATGCCGGCGCCGTCGAGCTCGGAGATCGTGATCCGACCGTCGTTTACGGGAGAGTTCTCGTTCAGGACCGCCGTGACCGAGGCCTTGAGGTCGAAGTCACTGGTCGCATCGAGGCTGGCATCGCCCAGCATGCCGATCTTGATCACGTCGCCGGAAGCAGCGGCTTCAAGATCGGCCATGCCTGCAAGAGTCAGTTCCGCACCACTCGCGATATAGGCGGCATCACCCGGCGCGAGGCTCGTGTCGAGCAGCACACCGAAGCCGAAATCGAAATCGAGCGTGACGGAGAAATCGAAATCCGCATCGATCGCGAGGCCGAATTGCGTGGCGGCGGCGCCGAAGTCGAAGCTGTTGCCGCCGCTGAGCACGGAGGTGTCGAATTGAATGTCGAACCGCGCCTCGTTGCCATCCTCGAAGAGCGTCGAGGCCAGACCGGCGATCGTGTTGAGGTCGTCATTGAGATCGTCGAACGTGCCGGTCGCGGAGTCGATCATCGCGCGCAGCGGATCGAGCAGCTCGGTTTGCAGCGTGTCGGCGAGGGCGGAGGCTTCGGCAAGGCTTTCATCGAGGACGGGGATGTCCGCGGCAAGCTCCTCGAAGCTTTCGAGATCGTGGATGAGAAGTTCGAGACGGTCGAGCCCGTCATCGAGCGCATCGGCATAGGGGCTGATATCGGCCGAGAGCAGGTAACGCTTCTCGAGACTGTCGAAGGCGAGTGCACCGCGCTTTCGGCGGTCATTCTCCGACGGGGTGAGTGCTGTGCAGTTTCTCAGCGCGTTTCGTGCGCGCCCCAGCGCCTTGCCACGGCTCGGGCGGTGCCCGCGAAACGTCGAATGCGGCCCAAAGTTCACTCCCATAGCGTCCTCCGTATCCCCCTGGAGAAGCTGCTCGACCCTCGTTGGATTTCTTTGTCCCTTTGATCACACCCTATCACAGATCCGTGTTTTTCGAAATGCGAGCGGTTTGCGAGTTGCGATAGGCGCGTCGCATGGAAACGAGAGGTAACGCAGCGTCAAGTGTCGGGAAACGCTCGGCAGTTTCGGGATGGTTAAGAGAGGCTGACGTAAGGGTCGGGAATTCCGCAGTCGAGAAAAACCCACGGCGATCAGCGCAAGCCGCGACCATTTCCTTCCCTTGCGTCAGCTATGATTCGGGACGAATGAAGCTTTGCTGCGGATGCGCGTGGCGCGGGTTCGGGCGTCGGTTTTGCTCCGAATTTCCAGCCCCCGCCTCGGGGGGGGCCACAAGGGCGGCTTGTTCCCTACGCGCGCGCGTGCGAGGCGCGGATCGCGGCAGCAGCCCGCCGTCGGCGCAACACTGTTGACAGGTCCAAGACCCGTCCACACACTTGTTTGCAGAGCAAAAATTTTTCTGCTCGCAGCAAGGGGGAGCCTTTCTCATGTCCGATAAAGAGCCGAATGTTCAGGAAATCGGTGGCGTGAAAATTGCCTGGGACGATTCCGACATCAACAGCCAATACGCCAACATCGCCACCGCCACCGCGAACCGCGAAGAGTTCTTCCTGCTCTTCGGTACGCACCAGAATTGGCGCGGCGACGAGAAGGAAAACATGGTGAAGGTGAAGCTCTCGAACCGGCTGGTGATGAGCCCCTTCACGGCAAAGCGCTTCATGCTGGTGCTGCAACATTCGATCAACGCCTACGAAGCGAAATTCGGTAAGATTGGCGAGTGATCGACCGGCCTCGGGGCGAGGCGGCCGGCAGTTGCAAGATGCAATTCGGGGTGGGGCCGATCAGGCCGCGCCGTTTTGTGCGTCGGGAGAAATTCTCAGTGCGCGCAAGGCGTTGAGGATCACCGCCACGTCGATTGCCTCCTGAAGCAGCGCGCCTTCGACCGGGGTCAGATGGCCGAAAGCGGCCGCGATCATTCCCAATACCGAGAGCCCGATCCCCGCGACCACGCTTTGCATCGCGATCCGGCGGGCGCGGCGGGCGATCTCGATACCCGGGGCGAGGCGGTCGACCCGGTCGACCAGCAGCACGACATCGGCGGCTTCCGCCGAGGCCGCTGCCCCGCGTGCGCCCATCGCGACGCCCACATCCGCCGCCGCCAGCGCGGGTGCATCATTCACCCCGTCGCCCACCATCATCACCGGCCCGTTCTTGCGCTCGGTGAGCACCGTCAGCACCTTCTCATCGGGCGTGAGCCCCGCGCGCAGCGCGTCGAGCCCAAGCCCTGCGGTCACCGCCTGCGCCACCTCCGCCCGGTCTCCTGTCGCCAGCAGGATCCGCGCGATCCCCTCCCGGCGCAGGCGCGCGATCATCTCCGAGGCGCCCTCGCGAAGCGGGTCTGCCATGACAAGATGTCCCACCATATGCCCATCCACCGCCACCGCGACGAGGACTGAGCCGGTCGGGAAATCGCCATGCGCGCCCGCGGGTCGGCCAACACGTCTGGCGATGAACGCGTCGCCGCCGACAAGCACCTTATGCCCCTCGATCTGGCCGATCACGCCTTCGCCGGGGATCTCGGCAACCTCGGTGGGCACGGGCAGGCTCAGCCCTTTCTCCTGGGCCGCCGTAACGATCGCCTGGGCGACCGGGTGTTTCGAGGCCTGATCGAGGGCGGCCGCAAAGCGCAGGATCTCGGTTTCCGACATGCCGTCATGGCTCTCGATCGCGACGATCCGCGGGCGGCCATCGGTGAGCGTTCCGGTCTTGTCGAGGATCAGCGTGCGGATACGCGCCATCGCCTCTAGCGGTCTTGCGCCCTTGATCAACACGCCGAATTGCGCCGCCCGCGACAGCCCCGCTACCAGAGCGACCGGCACCGCGAGGATCAGCGGGCAGGGAGTGGCCACGACGAGCACCGCCACCGCGCGGATCGGATCGCCGGTGAACCACCACGCGGCCAGCGCGATCGCCACGGTCACGGCGAGAAAGCCCAGCGACCATTGATCGGCGAGCCGTGCCATCGGCGCCTTGGACCGCTGCGCCTCTTCCACCAGTCGCACGATCCCTGCATAGGTGCTGTTTTTCGCGAGCCGCGTCGCGATCAGATCGAAAGCCTCGCCTGCATTGGTGGACCCGCTGAGCGCTTCGTCGCCTCGGGCGCTGCGCATCGGCATCGGCTCTCCCGTCAGCGCGGACGTGTCGAGAAAGGCGGTCTCGGAGGCCAAGGTGCCGTCGACAGGCACGACATCGCCTTGCCGGATGAGCAGCCGGTCGCCGGGGGCGATCTCGTCGAGCGGGATCTCTTCGAGCCCGCCGTCTCGATGGCGCGTCGCGGTGCGTGGCACGCGCGAGAGAAGATCATGCATCTCGCGCCGCGCGCGCCCCTCGGCGAAGCTTTCAAGAAAGGTGCCGCCCGAATACATCACCGCGACCACCGCCGCTGCGAGCGTCTCGTCGAAAAGAAGAGCAGCACTCATCGAGAGGGCGGCCACGATATCGAGCCCGACTTCGCCCTGCGCGATGCTCGAAACGATCTCCACCACCAGAGCGATCAGCGCAGGCAGAACCCCGGCGATCCAGACAAGCCGCGCGATCTCGGGCTGGCCCGAAGCATGCAGCCCTAGACCGATGAGAAGCCCCGCGAGGGCGATCCCCAGTAAGGCCACTTTCAGCCGGTCGGTTGTCGAGTGTTCCACCTGCAAAGCGCCCTTATCCGTACGTCCGGCGCGGGGGGCGGGCATCCTGCGCGCCTCCGGCCAAGGGCAACCTGCGGCGAGAGCGGGCGACGGTCAAGCATTGCCGCGCGTCGTTCCGCGCGCCTCGCCGCTGCGCGTCAGGCGGCGGTCAACCTGGAGACATAGCCCTCGCGCAGAACTTCCGGGTCATAGGCCTTGCGTGCAAAGACTTCGCGGACCATCGGCTCGAAATGCGCGAGCGGCTTCGGGTCGTAGTCGGGATCGAAGGAGGATTGATCCCAGCGCTCGCAGAACTCGGCGCAGCTGTCGAAACAGGGATGGTCACGGAACCGCTCGCGGGCGTTCTCGTCCCAGCCGTAATGGTGCGCGTAATAGAGCATCTGGAAGATCCCGTGATGCTCGACCACCCACGCGACATCCCAGCGCACGAAGGGGCGGATCACCTCGGCCGAGAAGCGGTCGTGGTTCTGCGGCGCGAGCCCGTCGCCGATATCGTGCAAAAGCGCGCCAACGATCCAGTCGAGATCCGCCCCGTCGCGTTCGGCCCGCGTGGCCGCCTGCAGGCCGTGATCGAGCCGGGTGATCGGGTAGCCCTCAAGGCTCGCCTCGCCTTGCCGGCGCAGCTCGTCGAGGATGCGATCGGCGGTCAGGGCGTGATAGGGTTTTTCCAGCTCACGCAGAAGCATGTAATCCTCTTTCGTCCCGTCTTTCATCTGCGAAAACGATACGGTCTTTCCCTGCGACATGGGCGGTCCTCGTTCGGCCTGGCGTGTTTCGGGTGGCGTTTGCAGAGCCTATGCGAAGAGTGGCCCAGACGAAAGCAGGGGGCATTGCGCGCATGCGATGGCCGCGACCTGGCCCTTGTGCGGCGTGAAGCGCAGGCGAATAGTGGGGCCATGATCTGGAACGTCATCAACGCGCTTGGCGGGGTCGGGTTGTTCCTTTTCGGGATGATCTGGCTGACCGAAGGGCTTCAGGGGCTGGCGGGGCACTCGCTGCGCCGGGTGCTCGCGCGCTTTGCCAATACGCCCGTCAGCGGGGCTGCCACCGGGGCGGTGACGACGGCGATCATCCAGTCCTCCAGCGCCACGACCGTGACGGCGGTGGGCTTTGTCAGCGCGGGGCTGCTGACTTTCCCGCAGGCGCTCGGGATCATCCTTGGCGCCAATGTCGGCACGACGATGACGGGCTGGCTCGCCGCGATCCTCGGCTTCAAGCTCGACCTTGGGCAGCTCACCTTGCCGCTGATCTTCGTCGGCGCGGCTTTACGCCTCTTCGGGGGAACGCGGCTGAAATTGCTCGGCACGGCGCTGGCTGGGTTCTCGTTGATCTTTCTCGGGATCGATGTGCTGAAATCGAGCCTCTCGGGACTGGAAGGCACGCTGACACCGGCGAGCTTTCCCGCCGATGATCTGCTTGGGCGGCTGGAACTGATCGCGTTCGGGATCGTCATCACGCTCATCACCCAGTCATCAAGCGCAGGCGTCGCGACGGCGCTGGCCTTGCTGGGCGCGTCAGTGATCAGCCTGCCGCAGGCGATGGCGCTGGTGATCGGGATGAATGTCGGCACCACGGGAACAGCGGCGCTGGCGACGATCGGCGGCTCGACCGCGGCGCGGCGCACGGGGTTATCTCATGTGATCTACAACGTCCTCGTTGGGGTTATGGCGTTTTGGATGCTCGACCCGTTCGAGGCGCTTGTTGGCCCGGACGGGCTGCAATTCGACAACCTGATCGCTTTGGTGGCTTTTCACACGGCTTTCAACGTGATCGGCGTGCTCGTGATCCTGCCCTTCGCCGGGCCTTTCGCAAAGCTTGTGACATGGCTCGTGCGCGAGCGCGGGCTGGTTCTGACGGGCAGCCTTGGCAAGGAGATGCTGCGCGATCCGCGGGCCGCGACCGATGCGGCGGTCTCTACGCTTGAGGCGATCGTCGAGGCGCAGTTCAAGTTCCTGGTCCGGCGGCTGCGTCACCGCGAGGTCACCCGCGAGGAACAAAAGCATCTGCGGGCGATCGGGACGGCCCTGCCGGAATTGCGCGATTTCATCGACGCGATGCCGCCGCTTGCGCCTGAGGATCCCTGCGCGGGACGGCTCACGTCGATCTTGCACGTGATGGATCACATGGGGCGGCTCTATTTCCGGGCGACGCAGGAGGCGCGCATGGTGAGCCTGCGCGAAGATCATCGCCTGCGCAGGCTCGAAGGCGTTCTGGCCGCACTGGCCCATGAGGCGCTGGAGGCAGATGACGCGGTGGCGACGGAGCGTCGTCTCAATCGGTTCCGTCGGATCTTGCGCGATCAGCAAGAGAGCTATCGCGCCCGCATCGTCTCCGGGTCTCCCGGAAAACGGCTTTCGGCAGAGGATCGCCAGCGGCGGCTCGATGCCATGCGCTGGCTGCACCGCGTCGCCTATCACCTCTGGCGGATCGAGCGTCACATGATCAAGGTCCGTGAAGGGCTTCCGCCGATTTCGCATGCGCGTGAGGCGGCGGTCGAGGTGCTTGCGGATTGAGGCGGATGCCGGGCCTGTTCGCGTCGCGAATGTACCTTTACGCCCCGTCGAAATAGGCCTGCGTGCCACGCGCCTCGACCGATTCCGCAATCCGGCGCAGACCGTGGATATAGGCTGCCTCGCGCATCGAGAGGCTCATCTCGTTGTGCAGCGCCCAGATGGCCTGGGTCTCGCGCTCCATCGTCTTCTTCAGATGGTCGGCAACCTCCGAAGCGTCCCAGTAATAGCCAGAGCGGTTCTGCACCCATTCGAGATGCGAAACCGTCACGCCGCCCGAATTGGCGAGGATGTCGGGAATGATGATGTGCCCCTCTTCGGTAAGTTTGCGGTCGGCGGTGGGCGCAACAGGGCCGTTGGCCAGCTCGAGGATCACCCGCGCCTTGATCCGATCGCAATTTTCCAGCGTGATCTGGCGCTCCAGCGCGGCTGGCACCAGGACGTCGCAATCCAGCTCCAGCAGCTCGGCATTGGTGATGTTGCGGGTCTTGCCATGGCCTTTGGCCCCCTGAACCGATCCGGTCTCGTGCTTGTGTTGCATTACCGCGAGCGGATCGAAGCCTTTCTCGTCGTAGATGCCGCCGGAGGAGTCGCTGATGCCCACGATGGTATAGCCATCCGCGTGCAGCAGTTTCGCGCAGTGATAGCCGACATTGCCGAAGCCCTGGATCGCGACTTTGGAGTTGTCCGGGTCGATCTCGAGCGACTTTTCGAGATGGCGCAGCGCGTGATAGCCGCCACGCGCAGTCGCATCGACGCGCCCCACTGTGCCGCCGAAGGCCAGCGGCTTGCCGGTCAGCGCGCTCGGCGAGGCCTGCCCGGTGATCGAGCTGTATTCATCGGCCATCCAGGCGATGACGATCCCGTTGGTATACATGTCGGGCGCAAGGATATCGCGGTCGGGGCCCACGAAAGGCGCGAAAGCCTCGATATAGGCGCGGCTGAGGCGTTCCAGTTCGGTCTGGGAAAGCTCCTTGGTATTGACGCAGACGCCGCCCTTGCCGCCGCCGAAGGGCAGGTTCGCCACCGCGCATTTGAAGGTCATCCAGAAGGCGAGCGTCTCGATCTCGTCGAGTGAGACGTTGGGGTGAAAACGGATGCCGCCCTTGGTCGGCCCGCGCCTGTCGTTATAGCGGCAGCGCCAGGCCTTGAAGGCGCGGCGGCTGCCGTCGTCCATACGGATCAGCAAGGTCGCAGCGAGCGTCTCACGCGGCCATTTGAGTTCCTCGTAGACATCGGGATGGATGTTGAGCTGGTCGCAGGCGGCACGCAGGCTCTGGCGGGCCTTGGCGAGCATCGGGCGCTCCGGAGTCGTTGTTTCTTCGGGAAGGTTTTCCTTTGCACACATCGCGTCGGGCTCCGTCTCATGTCGTTCCATTGCGCGAACTCTAGAGGAGGGGCAGGGCGGGGGTCCATCCCGGATCTTGCGCGTCGCGGCGTTCGCGCGTCAGCCCCCCTCCATTCGCGGTGGCAGGAACTCCGCACGCGCCTGCGCCACCTGATCGGCCACGAAACGCATCGCCGCGCGGATGCGGGCGCTGTCGCGCTGGTCCTGATGGGCCACGAGCCAGAAGCTGCGGGTGATCTCGACGGTCTCGGGCAGAACCTGCACGAGGTCAGGCGCGTGCCGGGCCATGAAATCGGGCAGCACGGCTATTCCCTCCCCGGCTTCGACGGCGCGCTGCTGGGCAAACAGGTTTGTCGAGGTGAAGGGGGGCGCGTGATCGCCCATCACCACCGAGAGGTAATCCAGTTCGGGCGTGTAGATCAGCTCGGGAATGTAGCCGATCATCGGATGGTGCCCGAGATCGGCTTTCTCGCGCACCGGATGGGCGCGCAGATACTCCGCCGAGGCATAGAGATGCAGCGTGTAATCGGTCAGCTTGCGCGAGATCAGCCGCCCCTTTTCGGGCCGCGAAAGCGCGATGGCGACATCGGCCTCGCGCTTGGACAGCGAGAACAGCCGTGGCGTCGCGACCAGCTGCACTTCAAGTTCCGGATTGGCACGGGCGAAGGCGGCAAGGCGCGGCGCGAGGAAGAAGGCCCCGAACCCGTCCGGCGCGCCGATGCGTACCGATCCCGAGAGAGCGTATAGCTCGCCCGCAATATCGTCATGGATCTTCGCGGCATCGCTCTCGATCCGCTCGGCATGGGTCAGCAACCGCTCTCCCGCCTCGGTCAGCGCATAGCCGCGCGGGCTGCGTTCGAACAAAAGTGCCCCCAGACGCGTCTCAAGCGCCTGCACCCGACGCGAGACGGTTGCGTGATCCGAGCCGAGCGCCCGGGCCGCAGCCGTGAGCCGCCCCGCACGCGCCACGGCGAGGAAATAGCGCAGGTCATTCCAGTCAAAAGCCATGTCACCTCGGACCCGGTATGGGCATTTCCGCACATCCGATGGGCAAATCGTGGCATGGGCGGAGTAGAACGCCCACCTATCCTTTTCGACCAGAGCCCCGATCGGCCGCCGGTCATCTGCCCAATCGAGCGGCGATGACGCGAAGTTTACCGCCGTGGCGGGAACCTCGGGTGGAAGCCGGGTTGAAAGCCGGGCGCGGGCTCTAGCTGATGAAGCGACCGATCCGGGGAGGAGCAAGACAGCCCGGTTCGGCAGGAGGACAGAGGAAATCACGCGAAATCGGCCCCGGGCGTTCGGCTCAGGGGCCCAACCTCTTGCACCCATCCGCCCGGAGACCCGGCGCGGCAGGGCGGAGGCTTTCCACAAAACCAGGGAGGATGGTTCATGAAGAAAGCAATCACCGCAAGCGTCAGCGCGCTCGCGATCACCCTCGGCGCAGGGGCGGCGATGGCGCAGGACGCGATCTCGGACGGTGTCGTCAAGATCGGCGTGCTGGGCGACATGTCGGGTGTCTACTCGACCGGTTTCTCGGGCAAGGGCGCGGTCGATGCCGTCAAGATGGCGGTGCGCGACTTCGGCGGCACGGTGCTGGGCAAGCCGATCGAGGTGATCTCGGCCGATCACCAGAACAAGGCCGATGTGGGTTCGGCGACCGCGCGTCAGTGGATCGATCAGGATCATGTGGACATGATCGCGGACCTGACCAACTCGGCCGTGGCGCTCGCCGTGCAGCAGCTCGCCTCGGAAAAGCACACCCTGACCTTCGCCACCGGCGCTGCGACCTCGGCGCTGACCGGCAAGGACTGCACGAATTACGGCATCCATTATGGCTATGACACCCATGCGCTGCCGGTGGGCACCGCGACGGCGGTCGTGAAGAACGGTGGCGACAGCTGGTATTTCATCACCGCCGACTATGCCTTCGGTCACGCGCTTCAGGACAACACCGCCGAAGTGGTGAAGAACCTCGGTGGCTCGGTTGTCGGCAGCTCGGATGTGCCGCTCGCCACCACTGATTTCTCGTCCTACCTGCTTCAGGCGCAAAGCTCCGGCGCGAAGGTGATCGGTCTGGCCAATGCCGGTCAGGACACCGTCAACGCGATCAAGCAGGCGCATGAGTTCGGCATCGTCGAGGGCGGTCAGCAGCTCGCCGGCATGCTGGTGCTGATCTCGGACGTGAAGTCGCTGGGCACCGATGTCGCCAAGGGGCTGCAATTCACCTCGGGATGGTATTGGAACCAGGACGACGCCTCGCGCAAGTGGAAGGAAGAGTATGAGAAGTTCTCGGGCGGCGAAGCCCCGACCTTCCCGCATGCGGCCGACTACTCGCTGACGATGGCCTATCTCAAGGCGATCCAGGCGGCCGGGACGGATGATCCCGACAAGGTCCGCGCCGAGCTTGGCAAGATGAAGATCGACGACTTCTTCGCCAAGGGCGGCACGATCCGTCCCGATGGCCTGCTCGAGCACGACATGTATCTGCTCAAGGTCAAGGATGGCGGCACCGATCCGTGGGACGTGGCCGACGTGGTCCGCACGATCCCGGGCAACGAGGCCTATGCCTCGCTGGCCGAGGGCGGCTGCCCGCTGGTCAACAAGTGATCTGAGAAAGCCAAATGGGCGGGGGGCGCGGCTGCGTGCCCTCCGCCTGTCGATGTATCAGTTCGAAGGGCCCTGCATGAGCGATACCATCCTCGAGGCGCGCAATCTGACCAAGAGTTTCGGCGGCTTCGTGGCCGTCAATGGCGTGGATCTGTCCATCGCGCGCGGCGCGATCCACGCGATCATCGGCCCGAACGGCGCGGGCAAGACCACGATGTTCAACCTGTTGACCAAGTTCATCACCCCAACCTCGGGCGAGATCCTGTTCAACGGCAAGGACATCACCCGCCGCAAGCCCGCCGAGATCGCGAATATGGGCATCGTGCGCTCGTTCCAGATCTCGGCCGTCTTTCCGCACCTGACCGCCTTGGAAAACGTCCGCCTGTCGCTGCAGAAAAGCCTCGGCGTGAGCTACCAGTTCTGGCGTTCGACCAAGGTGCTGCACGAACTCGACGCGCAGGCGATCGCGCGGCTCGATCAGGTCGGGCTTGCCGATTACGCGCATCTCAAGGCGGTCGAGCTGCCTTACGGGCGCAAGCGCGCGCTGGAGATCGCGACGACGCTGGGGCTCGAGCCCGAGCTGATGCTGCTCGATGAGCCGACGCAGGGCATGGGCACCGAGGATGTGGGCGCCGTGACCGAGCTGATCGGGCGCGTGCGAGAGGGGCGCACCATCGTCATGGTCGAACACAACCTTGGCGTCGTGGCCGAACTGGCCGACACGATCACCGTGCTCGCGCGCGGCGAGGTTCTGGCCGAGGGCACCTACGATCAGGTCTCGAAGAACCCGGCGGTGATGGAGGCCTATATGGGCGTCTCCGCCGAAGAGCAGGAGGCCGGCGCATGAGCACGCAGACCCTGACCAAACCGATGCTCAAGATCGAGGGGCTGCATGCCTGGTATGGCGAAAGCCACGTGCTGCACGGGATCGACCTGGAACTGGCGGAAGGCCAGCTGATCACCCTTCTGGGCCGCAACGGCGCGGGGCGCTCGACCACGCTGCGCTCGATCATGGGGATGGTGGATCGCCGCGAGGGCTCGATCCTGATCAATGGCGAAGAGTTCATCACCAAGCCCGCCCACCGGATCTCGCCCGATGCGCGGATCGGCTTTTGCCCCGAAGAGCGCGGCATCTTCGCCTCGCTCAGCGTCGAGGAAAACCTGATGCTGCCGCCCACGGTGGGTGAGAACGGCATGTCGGTCGAGGAACTGTTCGAGATGTTCCCGAACCTCGCCAATGTGCGCAAACGGATGGGCACGCGGCTCTCGGGCGGCGAACAGCAGATGCTGGCGATCGCGCGCATCCTGCGCACCGGCGCGCGGCTTCTGCTGCTCGACGAGATCACCGAAGGGCTGGCCCCGGTCATCGTGAAAACGCTGGGCCGGGTGATCCGCGACCTGAAATCGCGCGGCTATACGATCGTGCTGGTGGAGCAGAACTTCCGCTTCGCAGCCCCGCTCGCCGATCGCCATTACGTCATCGAACATGGCGAGGTGATCGACGTGATCGAGGCGGCCGATGTCGAGGCCAGCATGGACCGGCTCAACCATTACCTGAGCGTGTAACGAGAATCCGGGCCGGGAAACCGGTCCGACAGGGAGGAAAAACCCGATGGATCCCATGATCCGACTGATCCTCGCCCAGGGTATGCTGGGCCTCAATAACGGCGTGTTCTACGCGATGCTCAGCCTTGGGCTCGCGGTGATCTTCGGCCTGCTGAACGTGGTGAATTTCGCGCATGGCGCGCTTTACATGCTGGGCGCGTTCCTGGCGCTGATCCTCTATTCGAACCTCGGGCCGTGGCTCGGGCTCGACGCGCTGCATATCGGCTTCTGGCCCGCGCTGGTGCTTGCGCCGCTGATGGTGGCGGGCTTCGGGATGCTGATCGAGCGCTTCCTGCTGCGCCGTCTCTACAAGCTCGACCCGATCTATTCGCTGCTGCTGACCTTCGGGATCACGCTGGTGCTGCAGGGCGTTTTCATCAACTTCTTCAACGCTTCCGGAACCCCCTATCCGGGGATGCCCGACAGTCTGAAGGGCGTCGTCAATCTCGGCTTCATGATGTTCCCGAAATACCGGCTCTTCGTGATTGTCTTCTCGATCATCGTCTGCTTCGGCACCTGGTTCATCATTGAGCGCACCCATATCGGCGCACGGCTGCGCGCGGGCACCGAGAACCCGGAACTGGTCAAAGCCTTCGGGATCAACGTGCCGCTGATGGTGATGCTGACCTTCGGCTTCGGCACGGGGCTTGCGGGGCTCGCAGGGGTTCTCGCCGCGCCGATCTATTCGGTGAGCCCGCTGATGGGCGCGAACCTGATCATCGTGATCTTCGCGGTGGTGGTGATCGGCGGCATGGGCTCGATCCTCGGTGCGGTCGTCACCGGCTTTTCGCTGGGGCTGATCGAGGGGATCACCAAGGTCTTCTACGCGCCCGCTTCGAACACGGTGATCTTCCTGCTGATGGTCATCGTGCTGCTGGTGCGCCCGCAAGGGCTGTTCGGAAAACACGGGTAAGGGAGGCGCATCATGACGGATATCGCTGAATTCGAAGCTGAAACCGCCCCCGAGACCATGAAGCGCGGCCGGGTCGTGCAAGGCATCATGTGGGCGCTGCTGATCGCGGCGGTGCTGATCGCGCCTGCGTTGCTCTACCCGGTCTTCGCGATGCAGCTGCTGTGCTTCGCGCTCTTTGCTGTGGCCTTCAACCTGCTGATTGGTTTCACGGGGCTCTTGTCCTTCGGCCATGCCGCCTTCTTCGGGGGGGCTGCCTATATCGCGGGCCATGTGCTCAAGGTCTGGGGTTTCCCGCCGATCCTCGGCATCCTGACGGGCACGCTCTTTGCCGCCGCGCTGGGCTGGCTGGTCGGGCTGCTCGCGATCCGGCGGCAGGGGATCTACTTCGCGATGATCACGCTGGCGCTCGCGCAGATTGTCTATTTCTTCGCGCTGCAGATGCCCTTCACCGGCGGCGAGGACGGCTTGCAGGGCATCCCGCGCGGCTACCTGCTGGGGATGATCGACCTGAGCCAGCCGCTCAACATGTATTACTTCGTGGCCGCCGTCTTCCTGATCGGCTTCGCGGTGATCTACCGGGTGGTGCATTCGCCCTTCGGGCAGGTGCTGCAGGCGATCCGCGAGAACGAGCCGCGCGCGCTGTCGCTGGGCTATAACGTGGATCGCTTCAAGCTTTTGGCCTTCGTGCTCTCGGCGGGGCTTGCAGGGCTTGCGGGCTCGACCAAGGCGCTGGTGTTCCAGTTCGCCTCGCTGACGGATGCGCATTGGCAGATGTCGGGCGAGGTGATCCTGATGACGCTGCTGGGCGGCATGGGCACGATCTTCGGCCCCGTCGTGGGCGCGGTGATCGTGGTCGCGCTGCAGCATATGCTGAGCGGTATCGGCTCCTGGGTGCAGGTCGTCATTGGCGGCACCTTCATCGCCTGCGTGCTGCTGTTCCGGCGCGGGATCGTGGGCGAGATCGCACGGATGCTGAAAGTGGGCGGCTGGCTCTGACCGGGGGGCCGGTTCGAGAGCCTGATACGCCAGGGGCGGGAGACCGCCCCTGGCGTTTCTTTTTCGCTTCGGCGTAAATCAAATCACAAGATTTGACGGGCAAGGATGGCGCAAAGTCGTGCGTAACCGTGGAGTGCCGAGGTGCCAGATTGTCCGCAAACCATTGCGCAGGCGCTTGAGGCGCTCGCGGAAGGCCAGCCTTTCGAGATGCCGGGAGGGGACAGCCCGGTCGAGCTGGCTTTTCGCGGGTTCGCGGCCGCGCGCCAGAGCGATGCGGTCAACCGACTGGATCGGGCGATCAACGTCACGGTCCATGCCAATGAACTGAGCGGGGTCATGGCCCATGTCAGCGTGTCGAGCGACAATATCGGCAAGGCCACCCAGACCATCGCTGCCACCTCGGAAGAACTTTCGGCCTCGGTCAACAGCATCGAGACGAGTATTCACCAGATCCGCGGTCTCTCCGAAGGGATGCGCCAAAGCGCGGGGCATTCGGAGACGGCCACCCATGAAGCGCTCGCCTCGACCAAGGTGACGTCCGAGGCGCTCGCCCGGGTCAGCACCAATGTCAGCGGGGTCACCGCCGCGGTTGATCAGATTTCCAGTTCGATCCAGCAGATCGACAAGATCTCGCTCCAGACCAAGCTTCTTGCGCTGAACGCCTCGGTGGAGGCGGCGCGCGCAGGCGATGCCGGGCGCGGCTTCGCCGTCGTCGCCAAGGAGGTGCACTCGCTCTCCGAACATACATCGAAAATGACCCACGTGATCCGCTCCCTGGTCGAGAATCTGCTTGAAGAGGTGACCCGTATGACCGGCTCGATCCGTGAGGTGAGCACGGCTGCCGAAGCCGAACGCGCAAGCCTAGAAGCCTCCGACAGGGCGATGGGGGCGCTCATGGAGGGGATCGTCGGTGTCGATGACGGTCTCAGCGAGATCTCGCGCTCGGTCAGCGAGCAGGCGAGTGCGGCGGGGATCCTTGCCCAAGGCGCCTCTACCGCGAGCAATCTCGCGGCCGAAAACGAACAAAGCGTGCTGCGCACGCGCGAGCGCATCGACAATCTCGTCTCGCTCGTCGGCCTCGAACTGTCCGAGATCAGCAAGCTCGACCTGCCCGACATGGTGCCGCGGCTCGCCAAAGCCGATCACGTGATCTGGAAGAAACGCCTTGCAGGGATGTTCGCCGGCGATTTGGCGCTCAACTCCGAGGAACTGTCTGATCACCGCTGCTGCCGTCTGGGAAAATGGTATTACAGTGCGGCCTCGCAGGCCTATCAGGGCTCGCCCGCCTTTCGCGCGCTCGAGCGCCCGCATCGCGAGGTGCATGATGCCGGGATCGCTGCGGCCAAGGCGTTCAATGCGGGTGATCGTCAGGAGGCGCTGCGTTGCCTCGACCGGGTCGAGACGGCTTCCGCAGAGGTGCTGCATACGCTCGATCAGATGCTGGGTCCGAAGGGTGCGACCCCGGTCAAGACGATACACGGGGCGATGCGGGCGGGGGCGCGGATCGCGCCATGAGTTTGATCCGGCCGCACTTCGATGTGCACGCGGCGACGGCCTATGCGCAGGCCTCGGCCCTTGCGCCGCAACACGCTCCGCGGGGCGTCATTCCTTGCGCCAATGCGCGTCGATCTTGCGGTTGATCCAGGCGAGCCCGGCCAGCGCGAGGCCGAGCCCGACAAAGGAGGCCACGCGCGTCAATCCCGAAAGCCCGCTCATATCGAGCAGGAAAACCTTGACGATGGTCAGGGCGACGCCCCCCATCGCCAGCCGCCGCAAGAGCTCTGACCGGCGCATGACCGCGATGGCGAGCATGCCCAGCGAGACAAGAAGCATCGCCAAGGTGTAGCTGTAAAGCTCGCCATCGGAGGGGCCCGGGACTGACAGGTCAGGGCCGCGCCAGAGTCTGCGGATCTCGAAAAAACCCCAGATCAGCGTCAGCACCGCCGCACCCGGAATGAGCGCGAGGCGCAGGATCCGCGCGAGCCGGTCTGTCCGCCGTCCCATCGCCCAGGCACCAAGCGAAAGCGTCAGCGCAAGCGGTACGAAGGCCAGCGCGAGACCGTCGAAGACCGGCGGTCCGTTCACCGCAATGCCGGTCGGGGTGTTGGCCATCCAGCTTACAGCGCCGATCTCGATGGCGGCCAGCCCCGTCGCGATGATGCCGGACACGCCCGCAAACACCGCGCGGATCACGCGAACCGCACCGGACGAGGGGGCAATCCGCCAGACCTGCGCAAGGCCAACCGCCGCCCAGGAGGTCGCGCACAGCCCGGGCAGCCAGAAATTCTCCCCGTCGAGATCGACATATCGGATGATCGTGAGGGTGAGGGTCATCGCCAGCGTGCTCAGAAGCGCGGATTCCGCCACGGCGACGAGCATGGGGCGATCCTTGCGCGCGATGCGACGGGTGGCCTCGAACCCCGCCATCGCGCCGAGATAGGACAGCGCGAACTCGGCCCAGCTCGCACGCTCGATCGCGTAGAAAAGGCCGGGGTCGATCAGAAGCCGGTAGCCGATTACCGCCGCGCCAAGCTGCGCCACCCAGCTCAGCACCCGCAGGTCGAAGCGCCGGTCAATGAGGCTCGCCAGCACCATCAAAAGCGCCAGCGCGAGGGTGAGCGCGGCCTTGGTCAGCAGCAGGAAGAAGGCAAGCGAGATCATCAGGATCGCAGCCGCCGCGAGAAGCCCCAGATCGCGTTGCCGGGAAGCCCCGGCCCGCGCCCCGCGGCGTTGCGCAAGCAGCACCATCATCGCCGCGCCCGCCATGGCAGCCAGGGCCCAGGCGTAATTCCCGATCACATCGCGCGGGTTCCAGAGGAATTCGATCACCAGCGCGCTCGCAGGCACGATCGCCGCGGCCGCCAGCGCCCAGGGCAGGGCGTGGGCGTGGGCGGGGACGGGGGCGTCGGGTTCGGGTCGCGTGGCGATCAGGTTGAGCCGCCAGGTTGCCGCCGCCGCCATCAGGCCCGCCGCACCCATCAGCCACCATAGCGTGGATGGCATCGGCGTCTCGGGCGGGGCGTCGATGAAGGCGCGGAAGGCTTGATAGATCTCGCCATGCCCGCGGGCTTGAGCGGCAAGGGCGGTGAGGAAAAGAAGGCCCGGCAGCGCAATCGTCAGATCCAGTGCCGGGGCGCGATAGAGCCAGAAGGTGATCGCCAGGAATACCACCATGAGCGCGCCCATGCCGAGCGCGAACTCGGTCGGGTTCGATCCGGGCGCGAAAGCGATCACGCTCGACCCGAAACTCGCGATAAGGACACCGGTCGCGCCAAGCAGGGTTGGAAAGCCCGGGCGTTGCCCGGCGCGCGCAGGCAAGGGCGGCACCCCGTCGAGGACCGGCACCAGACGCCGTTCGGGCATAATGAGCGCGCCGATCCCGAGCGAAAAGGCCGCGCCGATCAGCCCGGGTGCAGAGCCGACGTCGAGATGCACCAAGGTCAGCCCCGCGCAGGCCAATGCCAGCGCCAGTGCCGAGACCCAGGCCCAGCGGCGAAAGCTGTCGATCGCCAGCCCGGCGAGGCCAATGATCGCGAAATAGGCGTAGAAGGGTGTGGCGTCGGTGTCGCTCGCGCTCACGAGGAAGGGGGCGGCGGCCGCGCCGAGCAACCCGACCGCAGGCAGAACCGCACCATAGAGCCAGCCCATGAGCACGGCGCCCGCTGCAACCACGGCGATGCCTCCGATCGCCGTTCCGGGGCCGATCAATGCGTAAAGTGCGTTGGCCGCGAGCAGAGCGATGAAGATCACGACCACGCCGGCGCCTGCGAAAATCGAGGGCAGATGTTTTGTCGAGGGCGTTGAGACATCGCCGAATTTGCGCCGAAGCCATTCACCGCCGCCAACCAGCGCGAGGCCGAGGATCAGCGCACCAATCACCCGCAGCGGCGGCGTCAGAAGCCCGCGCTCGACCCCATATTGCACCATGAACAGACCGCCGAAGATGAGCGACAATGCGGCCACGGCCAGCGTCCAGTTCGCACGCAGCCAGTCTCCGAGACGCGCGAAATTCTCTGCGCGCAGAACGTAGGCCTGCTGAGGCTCCGGTGCCGGGCTGATCGGCTCGGCGGGCAGTGGCGGCGACTTCGTTTGCGCACTCTGCCACGGCCCTTCAGTCTTCTCTGCGCGGGCCGCGGGTGCCGGAATCGGTGGAGGCTCGGTTGCTTCGCTCTCGGAGGTTTCAGGTGCGGCCATCACGCCGCCTCCTTCTTGCCGAGCTTCGAGGGCGGCGATCCGATCTTTCAGGTTGCGGATGGTGATCAGCGCGTAGGGAAGGCCGATCAGGACCAGCAAACCGTAGATCACACCGATCAGGCCAAGAAGAAACATCTTGAACTCCAAGTAGATAGGCGGCGAAGCTTACCTTGAGCAAAGAGCTTTGCGCGTCGTCGGTTGGAAATCAAGTATTCGTGGGCATCGCGATCTTCGGCGGACAATCGGATCGGGGTGAACCGATGCGGGGATCGAGCGCGACAGATTGATGAACTAAGGCTTATAACAATCTGAAGTTATGTCATTTTCTAGAACTCTTGCAGCCGCCGCGTCGTTTCCGGATCGAGAAACCCGGCCACGGTGGCATCGGTCTCTAGCTGAAGCGCGCGGTGCAGATCGGGCATGGCGACCGCGTTGAGCACCCGCTTCATCGCGCGCAGCGACAGAGGCGGGAGGTCTGCCAGGCGCGCGGCGACCTCGGTGGCGCTGTCCATCAGCGCGTCGTCCTCGACCACTTTCCAGGCAAGTCCGATCCGCTCCAGCTCCTCGGCGCTGTAGCGCTCTCCAAAGATCAGCATCTCGCGCGCCTTGTTCAGCCCCACCAGCGCGGGCAGCAGTGCCGTGACACCGCCGGTGACAAAGAGATTGAGCGAGACCTCGGGAAAGAATCCCGTCGCGCTGCGCGCCCAGATCGGGAAGTCGCAATTGATCGCCCATTCGAAACCGCCGCCCACGGCCCAACCATTGATCGCGCCGACCACCGGTTTCGCGCCGAGCGTGATCGCGTGGGTGGCGCGCTGGATCGCCTGCACCAGATCGCGCGCTTCCTCTTCGTTCTCGGGATGGACATGGGCCTTGCGGTCATCGCCCGCGCAGAAGGCCTTGCCCGCACCGGTAAAAATGATCGCGCGAGTCGCGGAATCGGAATTGGCGTCCTCGAAGGCTCGCGCGACATCGTCGATCAGCGTGCGGTTCATCGCGTTGAGCCGATCGGGGCGGTTGAGCGTGATGGTGCGGATCCCGTGGTCGCCCAGTGTGCTGAGCACGGTTTCATAAGTGAGATCGGTCATTGGTAGCTCCGGATCACGCGTTTTGTCTTGCCCTCGGTGCGCGGGAAGCTGTGCGCGGGGCAGAGGGTGACGGTGGCACTTGCGCCGAGCCGCGTCTTGATCGCGTGCTCGACCTTGTGGCGCAGCGCCTCGGAAGCGGGAACGCCTTCGGCAAGCTCGGCCTGAACGGGCAGGGTGTCATGGGGCGGGGGGGCATCGAGCATGATGCGGTAATCGCCCGAAAGCTCCGCGAGCTCGTTGAGCACGGCTGCGACCATCGAGGGGAACATGTTGAGCCCACGCACGACCACCATGTCATCCGAACGCCCGACCACGGAGAACCGAAAGCCGGTGCAGCCGCATGAACAGGGCTCGGTCGCGCCGATCTCGATGATGTCGCCGGTGCGAAAACGCACGAGTGGCTGGCAATCGCGCAGCAGATGGGTCAGCACCAGCTCTCCCCGCGCGCCGGGCACAAGGGGCAGAGGTGCTCCGGACTCGGGCTCGATCAGCTCGGGGTGGAGCACATCGGCAGCCATGAAATGCAGCCGCGTGTCTTGCGCGCATTCGGCGGCGAAGTTGGAGAATACATCCGAGACGCCGTAATTGGCGTTGCGCGGCTCCATCCCCCAGGTCTCGCGCAGCCGGGCGCGGAAGGCCGGATCGTCGAGGCCGGGCTCCCCCCCGAAGAGGCCGAGTTTCAGCCCCAGATCGCGCGGCTTGAGCCCGGGAAACCGCTCGGCGATGACCCGTTCGAGCACCGCCGGATAGGAGGGCGTGCAGGAGATCGCTGTAATGCCGACCTCGCGGATCGTGCGGATCAGCAGATCGGTTGCGCCCACACCGAAGGGGACAACCAGCGCACCGGTCGCCTCCAGCGTCATGTGATCGGTCAGCCCGCCCATCCACATCTGGTAATTGAGGCAATGCACCACAGTATGATCCGGCCCGAGACCCGCCGAGGCATGGCAGCGCCCGCCTACCTCCTGCGTGACCAGCGCGTCACGGCCCGAGAGCGCGAGATTCATCGCCTGACCGGTCGTGCCCGAGGTGCGGTGCAGCCGGTTCGCGAGGCTGCGCGGCGCCGCGAGATAGTCGCCGAAAGGCGGGTGGGCGGCCTGCGACAGGCGCAGTTGGGATTTGTCCGAAAGCGGAAGTTCGGGAAGATCGCGCAGATCGCGCGGCGGCTCGCGCCCCTCCCAAAGGGCTTGGTAGAAGGGCGAGGCCGCGACATGGGCGCGCTGCGCCTCCCAGGCCTTCGCGATATGCGGTGCGAGAGCGGCTTGCGAGAGGCGCTCGGCGCCCTTGATCGTGCTCATGGCATCATCCCCCGTTCCCAGATTAGCGACAAGGTTTCGAGCGTGGCCTCGCGATCGCTCGAGAGGGCGACCAGCGTCGGGTCGCGCGACAGAAGAAGGCTCGAAAGGTACTGATCGACCATTCCCCCGAGCGCATAGGCGCGCCGCATCAGCTCGTCATGTGCGATCGTCTCGGTCCGCCCATCTTGCTGCATCCGGCGCTCGACGGCGGACACGACGGTCTCGATCCACTCCCGGTTCAGGCGTTGAAACGCCGCGCTTGCCTCGGGAAAGGCGTCGATGTGATGCACAAGGCAGCGCATGAGGCCGCGGTTCTGCTCGAACAGATCGACATAGGCCCGCGTCGCGGCGCGCGGGGCAGCTTCGGGCTGAGCTGCGCTGGCCGCGCGCATCACCTTTTGCACGAAAAGGGCGAAATCGCTCAACAGCGTGTCGAGCAACACCGTGCGGTCGGGGAAGTAGAGATAGAAGGTCCCGTTCGACACGCCCGCCTTTTCGCAGATCGCCGAGATGGTGAGATCCTGCGGCCCGCTGCGATCAAGCACCGAGCAGGCTGCGATCTGGATCTGAGCGCGGGTCCGTTCGCCCTTGGGCCGGCCAGCGCTGATCGTTGCGAGATGGGCCGGGTAGGAGAGGATTGGCATGTCGGATGTGACGCGTTGGGGCTGCATCTGCGATGATTCCTAAAACTGACATCAGTTTCATAAAATGGAGGTCGCCCATGCGTCAAGCGCTGTGGTAGGGCGCGCTCAGACCGGCAGTCCGGTCAGCCGCGCCACAAGCTCGGTTGCGTTGCGCGCGCCGAGCTTCGCTTGCAGCCGGGCGCGATGGGCTTCGGCGGTGCGCGGCGAGAGGTTCAGAAGCCGCGCGATCTCCTTGTTCGTCCGCCCCTCGGCCAGAAATGCCGCGACCTGCCGCTCGCGCACCGTCAGATCGACGACGGGGCGCGATTCCGAGATATCTGCGAAGCTCCAGATCGCGCGGGTGAACGGGTCTTCGGGGGTAAGCGACTGGCCGCGCACCCGGCACCAGAAGAGCCCGCCGTCGCGGCGCTGCATGATCCGCTCATCGGCATAACGCCCGGTGTCGAGCATCTTCTGTCGGCCGATCTCGCCGATGCGCTGGAACTCCTCGGCCGAAGGGTAGAGTGCGGCCAGCGAGCGCCCTGCCAGCTCGTCGGCCCCATAGCCGAAAGTCTCGCAAAACCGGGCGTTGCACCGTTCGATCACCCGGTCGCGGGTGAGTGCGAGGCCCACCGGCGCGTGCTCGAAGGCCAGCGCGGCGGTCTCTGCCTCCTCCTGCATCCCCATCCCTGCAATGCCTCCCCGATTGCGTAGTTCTACGAATAGAGCGGGCGCGCGGCAGTTGCTAGTGTGCGGCGAAATCGCGGGAGGAGGACAAGATGGACGCGAAGATCGTGGGCTGGGGGCATACGCAATTCGGGCGGCTCGAGGGGCAGACGCTCGAGGATCTGATCCTCGCGGCGGGCGGGCAGGCGCTCGAACATGCGCGGATCGATCCGGCAGAGATCGACGGGATCTGGCTGGGCCACTTCAATTCGGGGCTGGTGCCCGATGGTTTTCCCAGCTACCTCGCGCTGGGGCTTGACGAGCGACTGCGCTTCACCGCGGCCACGCGGGTCGAGAATGCCTGCGCCTCGGGTTCGGCCGCGATCTATGCCGCACGCGACGCAATCCGCTCGGGCCGGGTGAAGGCCGCGCTGGTGATCGGGGCCGAGAAAATGACCGCGAAGGACACCGCGGGCGTCACCGAGGCTCTGGCGGGGGCCTCCTATCAGGCGGAAGAGGCGGGCGTTTCGTTCCCGCAGATCTTTGCGCGCTTTGCCCAGGCCTATTTTCAGGCACATGGAGATCGCTCTGCGGCGCTTGCCCGGATCGCGGCGAAGAACCACCACAACGCGCTGGCCAATCCGCTTGCGCAGATGCGCAAGGAGGTGGGGTTCGAGTTCTGCAATACCGTGAGCGAGCGCAACCCGATGATCGCCGCTCCGTTGCGGATGACCGATTGCTCGCTGATCTCGGACGGGGCGGCGGCGCTGGTCATGGTGGCCGATGATCGCGCGGGCGATTTCGTCAATCGCATCGGGTTCCGCGCCGCCCAGCAGGTCAATGACTACCTGCCGATGTCGCGCCGGGATCTTCTGGCCTTCGAGGGACCGGCAGAGGCCTTCGCGCGCGCCTATGCCGAGGCAGGCATCGGGGTGAAGGATCTCTCCTTCGCGGAGGTCCATGACTGTTTCACCATCGCCGAGCTGCTTGTCTATGAGGCGATGGGGCTGGTGCCGCGCGGGTCTGGTGCCCGCGCGATCGACGAGGGGATCGTGACGCGCGAAGGGGCGCTGCCGATGAACCTCTCGGGCGGGCTCAAGGCCAAGGGGCATCCTGTTGGCGCGACGGGCGTGTCGATGCATGTGCTGGCCGCGATGCAGCTCACAGGGCAGGCGGGCGAGATGCAACTGCCGGGCGCGGAGCTTGGCTGCATGTTCAACATGGGCGGGTCGGGCGTTGCGAATTACTGCTCGATCCTCGAGGCGGAGCGCGCGGCATGAACCCGGCGGAGTGGCTTGTCCGCACCGCAATTCGACGCCCCCATGCGCCCGCGCTGATGCGAGGCGAGGAGGTTCTGGCCGATTACGCGACATTCGCCGAACGGGCCGCGCGGATCGGGGCGGGGCTTGGCGCGCGCGGGATTGCGCCCGGAGACCGGGTCGCGATCTTCATGAAGAACCGTACCGAATATCTCGAGGCGCTTTACGGCGCGTGGTTCGCGGGCGCGGTGGTGGTGCCGATCAACGGCAAACTGCATCCGCGCGAGGCCGAGTGGATCATCGAGGCCTCTGGGGCGAAGCTGACCTTCGTGACCGCCGATCCCGGGGCTGAACTGAAGACCGAGACGCTCGATATCGAAAGCGATGCCTATCGCGCACTGATTGAGCAGGCGCCGATGGCCGCGCCCGTGCCGATCGCGGCCGATCAGACCGTCTGGCTGTTCTACACCTCCGGCACGACGGGGCGGCCCAAGGGGGTGAAGATCACTTCGGGCAATATTCAGGCCATGTGCCTTGGCTATTTTTCCGATGTGGACAGCGTCGAGGAGGAAGATGCGATCCTCTATGCCGCGCCGATGTCGCACGGGGCGGGGCTTTACAACTTCATGCATGTGATGCGTGCGGCGCGCCATGTGGTGCCGCTCTCGGGCGGGTTCGAGGCCGAAGAAATCCTGGATCTCGCACCGCGTCTCGGGAATGTCTCGATGTTTGCCGCGCCGACGATGATCCGCCGCCTCGTCGATCGTGCCAAGGCCAGCGGGTCGACGGGCGAGGGGATCAAGACGATCGTCTATGGCGGCGGGCCGATGTATCTGGCCGATATCGTCGAAGCTGTCGAGGTGATGGGGCCGCGCTTCGTGCAGATCTACGGCCAGGGCGAGAGCCCGATGACGATCACCGCGCTCTCGCGCGCTCTGGTGGCCGATCGCAGCCATCCGCGCTGGCGCGAGCGGCTCGCTTCGGTGGGGCTCGCCCATAGCCCGGTCAGCGTGCGGATCGCGGATGGCGACGGCAACCCGCTGCCTCCCGGGCAGACCGGTGAGATTCTCGTGCGCGGCGCGGCGGTCATGGCGGGCTATTGGGAAAACCCGGAGGCGACTGCGAACGCGATCCGCGGCGGCTGGCTCTGGACCGGCGATATGGGCGCGATGGATGCGGACGGGTTCGTCACGCTTCAGGACCGCTCGAAGGATGTGATCATCTCGGGCGGTACGAATATCTACCCGCGCGAGGTCGAGGAGGCCTTGCTGCTGCATCCCAGCGTGCACGAGGCGGCGGTGATCGGAACGCCCGATGCGGAATGGGGCGAGAGCGTTCTGGCCTTCGTCACCCCGGCGCCGGGGGCCGAGATCGACCCCGCCACGCTCGATCGCCACTGCCGCGAAAGCATCGCGCGCTTCAAGCGGCCCAAGGCTTATCGCGTCGTCGCGGCGCTGCCCAAGAACAATTACGGCAAGGTGCTCAAGACAGAGCTGCGCCGGATCATCGAGGAGGAGAGAGAATGACGCAAATCAAGGGTAAGACCGCGCTGGTGACGGGATCGGTGCAAGGGATCGGGCTTGCGATCGCCGAGGCGCTGGCCGGGGCGGGAGCGCGGATCGGGTTGCACGGGCTGGCCGGTCCCGAACAGGTGGCGCAGGCCACGCGAAGGCTTGAGGCGGCGGGCGCGCCGGAGGTGCGGTTCTTCGAGGCCGACATGGCTGACCCGCAGGCGATCGATGCAATGATGGATGCGGTGGCGGACTGGGGCGGGGCCGATATCCTCGTGAATAACGCGGGCATCCAGCGCACGGTGAGCCTGGCCGAGGCCACGCCCGAGATCTGGGATGCGGTGATTGCGGTGAACCTGTCGGGCGCGTTTCACACGATGCGTCGCGCGCTGCCCGCGATGGGGGCGAAGGGCTATGGCCGCGTGATCAATATCGCCTCGGTGCACGGGCTGGTAGCCTCGGTCAACAAGGCGCCCTATGTGGCCTCGAAATTCGGCCTCGTCGGGATGAGCCGGGTCGCGGCTTTGGAATATGCGACCGCGGGCAGCAAGGCCTCTGGCGGGGTGACGGTCAATTGCATCTGCCCGGGTTGGACCGAAACCGAGATCCTCGCGCCCCAGATCGCCGAGCGCGCGGCCGCCCATGGTGGGGATCGCGCCGCAGGCGTGGCCGAGCTTCTCGCTGAAAAACAGCCCTCACAGCGAATGTCGGACCCGTCCGAGATCGGCGCGCTCGCGCTGTGGCTCTGCGCGCCCATCGCCCATAACGTGACCGGAACCTCGATCCCGGTCGATGGGGGCTGGACGACGCAGTAAGGCGATGCCGGGGGGGCAGGCGCCCCCCGCTCACTCGCCCCAGTTCAGCCGGATATCGTGGCGGTAGCGATATTGCGGCGGCAGTGTCGGCGCGGTGGCCTCGTCGATCTCGGCATGGACATTGGCAGGTGGCGTGACCGTCGCATCGCGCCCGAAGAGGAAGCTTTGCTCGGCCACGAGCACCCTATAAGCCTTGTTCAGCGCCAATGCGCGCTCGCGCGAGGGGGTGATGAGGTCATAGACCGTCTTGCCCGCCATCGCCTCGGTGTCGACGCGGCCATCGGGCGTGAACCAGCGCGCAATCATCTCGGTGTTGGAGCGGAATTCATCTCCGCCGCCGCTGCGCTCGAGATATTGCGCGATCTCGCCCATGCTCTCGCCCAGATTGGGCACGTCGCGCTGGCTGTGCAGGTCGATGTAGCCCCAGCCCTTCGCCCCGGTGATCTTGCGCGGGAAGGCCCAGGTCTGGTCGATATTCGCGCCCGTCGTGGTGTGGCAGCCACGGCAGAAGAACAGCTCCTCATTGGTCTGGCGGCGCAGGCGGCCTGTTTCATCCTCGATGAAGGCCAGGAGCGTCCAGCCCATGCCGTTATCCATCCCCTTGTCGCCAAGGTCGATATAGCGCGGCAGGTTCTCGTCGAGCTTTTCCTGACGTTCATTGCCATAGCGCGAGGCGATCTGCGGGATCGAGAGGGCGCGGGTTTTCACCATGTAGCGCAGTTCTTTCATGCGCGGCGGTGTGGTGATCGTGTCGTCCTCGCCAATCCCCACATAGCGCACGGAATGCAGAAACTCGGTGCCTTCGGGATAGAGCATCCGCTGCACGGGCTCATCCGAGGCCGCCCCGAGATAATCTGCGCGGCGTTTGATCGTGGCGGTTCGCCCGAGCGTCCCGTCGCCATCGAGATCCACGCCGAGCGCGGCTTCGTCCACCTCCGGCAGGCTGACCTCGTCGCGATCCTGAAAGGCCATTTCCAGCAGCGCGAGATTGGCGAAGTAGAGATCGCGGCTCTCGCGCCCGTCCGTGTCCGTATAGAACGGCGCGGGCAGGCGGATCAGCACGTCATCGGTCGAGCCGTTCGTAGGCCAGAAAGTCGAGGGCTGCGGTTTGTAATTGAACGCAACCCACCACGAGCCATCCCGCGCGAGTCCTTCCGCGTCGAAGGCGCCCGCGCCGTGGGCATAACCATCCAGATCCGGGATCCAGCCCTCGAAGCCTTCCGCGCGCAGACGTCCGGCCAGATCGGAATAATTGTCCTGTCCGATCCAGTCGAGGATCGCCGCATCCGAGATCGCCGCAACCTTGGCCGAACGGTCGATGAAGAGATTGGCGTAATGGTTGGTCATGCCCGCTTCCGAGAAGGCGTATTCCGCCTGCAACCCGCCGTCTTGCATGAAATTGGGGCGCTCCCGGTCGGTATTCGACTGGTGGCAGACATAGCAGGGATTATAGCGCCCCTCGATCTCGGTGTAGCATTGCGGCGGGATCGGGGCTTCGGGATTGTAGCGCCGTCCGGCCTCGGCGAGATCCTCGGAGGCGGGCCGCAGCGCCATCAGCGCGGCGGTGTCGAGCTTCGAGAGCGGTTGCGCGGCGGCCGCGAGCGGGGAGAGGGCGAGAAGCGCGCTCGCCAGACGATACAGCATGACAGTCTCGGGCAGGGGGAATGAAAACCGGGGGCAGGTCACGCCCGCCCCCGGCAGGGTCTTTCAGGCGTGGATTACATCGCGCTGCGATCGGGGGTGTAGAGCCACATCGCGTTGTTCTCGTGATGGCCGGTATCCTCACCGATCAGCACCTGACCCGAGGGCAGGACGACGATGTTGTCGGGGTTCGAGATCGCGTTCACGTCGCAGGCATTGGTTTCGGCGTTCTTGTCATACGCGCCACCCGCCACGGCCGGGATCATCGTCGCGACGTTATAGGCCGCGTCGAGCTTCATCTCGTAGACGACGCCGCACTTGTTCTCGGCCACCTGCACGTCGCCCTTGTCATCGGCCATGCCCTTGGCGACTTCCGACATCGCCATGTACATGTAGGGGACCGAGCCATCGGCCGCCGCGTCGAAGTTGATGTTCACGCCTTCCATCTTGCGGAATTCGGCGGTCGCACCCTTGGCCTTGGCGGCCTTACGGCTTTCGAGGAAGGCCGCGCGGTCGTCTTTCGCCTCGCCCTTCGCCCAGGCCGCGACCTCTTCGTCGGAGATGTAGGAGCTCTTGCCTTCGGCGTAATCGGCCTGGGTGATGCCGTCATAATCCGCGATCCATGCGGCGATATCGGCTTCGGTGCCATGGGCCAGCTCGATCCATTCGACATCGAACCCGCTTTCGGCCGCGGCGGTGCCCGGCGCGGTCTGCTGGGTCATCTTCGCGGCGTAGAGCGTGCCCGCCGAAAGATCGCCCGCCTCGTCGGCGACGAATTTGAAGAACACGACATTGGTGCCGTCATCGGAGAGATAGACCGTCTTGCGATCGGGCATCACCACCGAGTTCTCATGCGAGAAGCGACCCATCGCGAAACGCTTGACCGGGGTGGCCTGACCGGCCGGATCGGCGATCTCGACGATGAAGCCGTAGCGGTAGGGGTTCGGATACTGGCCCAGATACTGCTCGAGCCCGGCCACGTCGCCGATCTCTTCGAAGTTCGGGTTGTTCCAGTCCGCGGTTTCGTCGAAATACAGTTCTTCCGAGCTCAGCGGGGTGTTCCAGGGCGAGAGCGTGCCGAAGCAGTTCACCCAGGTGCCGTGCACGGCCGAGAAGTCGAGCATCATCGCGTCATTGGCATCTGCGCTCCAGGTGCCGTCGGCCGCGCGCGACAGCTTCACCCGCGACATGCCGCCGGGACGGTCTTCCCAGTTGGTGAAGAGATAGCCCGCATCCTCGCCGGTCGCGACGAAGGCGTTGAAGTCGGGATCGTTCGACGAGAGGATCTCGCCCTTGGCATTGCTGATCTTGCCGATCTTGCCGAAGTCGCCTTCCTGCACCAGCACCTGATACTGGCCCAGCGAGGTCTTCACGACTTTCTTGTCATCGCCTTCGGGCACGACCGAGGCCTTCGCCTTGAAGTCCGCATTCGCGACGACGCCGATCGTCGCCTTGGCGAATTCGTTGCCCATGTCGTCGGCAGGGTGCTGGACGTTGAAGAACAGGTCGCCCTTTTCGAGGAACATGCCGGTGATCTCGCCGCCCAGCGGCACGGTGACCACGCGGGTGAGGTTCTCGGCCAGAACCGGCGTGCTCAGCGCGGTCGACAGGACGAGCGAGGAAAGAAGAGTGGATTTCATGATGCGGCTCCCAGAGTTAACGCTACGGGGGTCCTTAGGGGGCGATTGTATCGGATTTCTCACGAACTGATAACAGAACTGTGAAACACGTCTGAGCGGGAATCGCGCGTGCCGAAATGTGCGAAGTTGAGCCTTTCGGCACGCTCAGATCGTGGAGTCGTGGCCGATCGCGAAAGGCTGGCGGACCGTTTCACGTCACAAACCGACGAAATCTCCTCGCATGGTTCGCGCCGTTCAGGCGGGTCTGGGGATGGTCTCTCGGAAATGCGACCGGGGTGGTCGCGTGATGGCGTGTCCCAATGAATTGAAGTTAAAAGAAAAAAGTCCCTGCGGGGCGAAGATCCGGCACACGAGAAACTGCGTGTGACCCTGCAAATTATCACGCCCATTCACCGCTTCGCGATTGTTGCATGGCTGTCAGAAAACGCGCCCAAACCGTCAGGCAACGAAACGGGGTGCTCTCGTTTCGGCGTGAAATGACAGACAACGAGGATCGTTATCCCATGTTAAAATCCCGTCTTTCCCTCACCGCCGTGATCGCCGGTGCCACGCTGGTCTCGGCTGTCGCGGCGCAGGCTGGCGACATCTCGGGCGCCGGCGCGACCTTCCCCTATCCGATCTATTCGGACTGGGCGAAAACCTACAAGGACAAGACCGGCACCGGCCTCAACTACCAGGCCATCGGCTCGGGCGGCGGCATCAAGCAGATCGAAGCGCGCACCGTGACCTTCGGCGCCTCCGACAAGCCACTGGGTGGCGACGAGCTGAAGGCCAACACGCTGGTTCAGTTCCCGACCGTGATGGGCGGCATCGTCCCGGTCGTGAATATCGACGGCATCAAGCCGGGCGAGCTGGTGCTCGACGGGGAGACGCTGGCGAAGATCTACGAGGGCAAGATCACCAAGTGGAACGATCCGGCCATCGCCAAGCTCAATGAAGGCGTGAAGCTGCCCGACGCAGCGATCGCCGTTGTCCACCGTTCGGACGGATCGGGCACCACCTTCAACTACACCTACTACCTCGCCTCGGTCGATCAGGGCTGGAAGGACGATATCGGCGTCTCGACCGCTGTCGAATGGCCGGTGGGTCTGGGTGCCAAGGGCAACCAGGGCGTGGCCGCGAATGTCGGCCAGACGAAGAACTCGATCGGCTATGTCGAATATGCCTACGCGCTGCAAAACAAGATGACCTACACGGACATGATCAACAAGGACGGCAAGCGCGTGGCGCCGAAAGCGGACGCTTTCGCGGCGGCTGCGGCCAATGCCGACTGGTCGAGCCAGCCGGGCTTCGGCGTGATCCTCGCCAACCAGCCGGGTGCGGGCACCTGGCCGATGACGGCGGCGACCTTCATCCTGATGCATTCGGATGCCAAAGACGGCGCGGCCTCTGCCGAAGCGCTCAAGTTCTTCGACTGGGCTTACGCGAATGGCGGTGAGGCTGCCGCGAAGCTCGACTACATCCCGATGCCGGCCTCGGTGGTCGCGCAGATCAAGGCGGAATGGACGCAGATCAAGGGCAAGGACGGCGCCTCGGTCTGGGCGATGAACAACTGAGTGTACGATCCCACGCGTGATCTCGGGAGGGCTGCTTCGGCGGCCCTCCCTTTGCCCATTTTGAAGGGAGCACAGAATGAGCGTCGTGACTGAGTTCGAAACCGGCCCGCGCGCGACCAACCCGGTGGCACGATCCGACCGGGTTTTCGGCACGCTGACCTTCGCCGCCGCGGTGGTGGTGCTGCTGACCCTGCTGGGCGTGTTCGTCTCGCTGGCAATGGGTGCCTGGCCCGCTTTCCAGAAATTCGGGATCGGCTTTCTCTACACCGCGAAATGGAACCCGGTGACCGACAAGTTCGGCGCGCTGGCCCCGCTTTACGGAACCGTCGTGACCTCGGTGATCGCGATGCTGATCGCTGTGCCGGTGGGGCTCGGGATCGCGATCTTCCTGACCGAGACCTGCCCGCGCATCCTCCGCCGCCCGCTGGGGATCGCGATCGAGCTGCTCGCGGGCATCCCCTCGATCATCTACGGGATCTGGGGGCTCTTCGTCTTCGCGCCCTTCATGCAATCGGTGGTGCAGCCCGCGCTGATCGATACGCTCGGGCAAGTGCCGCTGATCGGCACGCTGTTCTCGGGCGCGCCCTACGGGATCGGGATGCTGACCGCCGGGCTGATCCTCGCGATGATGGTGCTGCCCTTCATCGCCTCGCTGGCGCGCGATATCTTCCTGACCGTGCCCGACATGCTGCGCGAGAGCGCCTACGGGCTGGGCATGACCCGCTGGGAGGTCAATCGCCATATCGTGATCCCGCATGTGCGCACGGCGCTGGTGGGGGGGATCATGCTGAGCCTTGGTCGGGCGCTTGGCGAGACGATGGCCGTGACCTTCGTGATCGGCAACGCACATCGGATTTCGGCCTCGATCCTGCAGCCGGGCACGACGATCTCGGCCGCCATCGCCAACGAGTTCACCGAGGCCACGACGCCGCTTTACACCGCATCGCTGATCGCGCTGGGGCTGGTGCTGTTCATCCTCACCTTCATCGTTCTGGCCGCCGCGCAATACATGCTGCGCCGGATGAAGCAGAAATCGGGAGTGTAAGCGATGGCCTCGATGACCCGCAGAAAAACCGTGAACGCGGTGATGATGACGCTGAGCACCGGGGCCGCGGGGCTGGGGCTCTTCGTGCTCGCCGTGATCCTGATCCACCTTGTCGCGAAGGGGGCGGGCGCGTTGAACCTTGCCGTTTTCACGCAGGACACACCCTCGCCGATGGAGGCGGGCGGCTTGCGCAACGCGATTGTCGGCTCGCTGGTGATGAGCGCGATCGCGGTGGCGATCGGCACGCCTATCGGCATCCTCGCAGGGACTTACATGGCGGAATACGGACGGTTCTCGAAGCTGACCAAGCTCATCCGCTTCGTGAATGACATCCTGCTGTCGGCGCCTTCGATCATCGTCGGCCTGTTTGTCTATCAGCTACTCGTCGTCAGCCTCGGGCATTTCTCGGCGCTGGCAGGCGCGGTGGCACTGGCGATCCTCGTGATCCCGATCGTGGTGCGCACCACCGAGGACATGCTGCTGCTGGTGCCCGATCAGCTGCGCGAGGCAGGGCTTGCGATGGGCGCGCCGCGCTGGGTGGTAATCCGCACCATTGCCTACAAGGCCGCCCGCGCGGGCATGGTGACGGGCGTGTTGCTCGCCATCGCGCGGATCTCGGGCGAGACCGCGCCGCTGCTGTTCACGGCGCTGTCGAACAACTTCTTCAGCCTCAATCTTACGCAGCCGATGGCCTCGCTGCCGATCACCATCTTCCAATTCGCGCTGTCGCCTTACGACAACTGGCAGGCCCTCGCCTGGGCCGGCGCGCTTCTCATCACCGTCGCGGTGCTGGCGCTCTCGATCATCGCCCGCCTCGTCACCTCCCGAAAGGAGAAAGCCTGATGGACACCCTGACCCGCGAGCGTTCGCCGCTGAGCTTCGAAGGCATCGACCCGGCGCCCAAGCCGCGCATCTCGATCCGCAATCTCGAGTTCTTCTACGGCAAGACCCGCGCGCTGAAAG
The DNA here is from genome assembly GCF_000714535.1 of Thioclava pacifica DSM 10166. Lineage (GTDB taxonomy): Bacteria > Pseudomonadota > Alphaproteobacteria > Rhodobacterales > Rhodobacteraceae > Thioclava > Thioclava pacifica. The sequence goes on from NZ_AUND01000040.1 coordinate 158,383, forward strand.
GCATCGACCTCGACCTGCCGGAAAACCGCGTGACCGCTTTCATCGGGCCGTCGGGCTGCGGGAAATCGACCCTGCTGCGGGTGCTGAACCGGATGTATGACCTCTATCCGAACCAGACCGCGACGGGCGAGGTGCTGCTCGATGGCGAGAATATCCTCGCGCGTGGCACAGACCTGAACCGGCTGCGCACCAAGGTCGGCATGGTGTTCCAGAAGCCCACGCCTTTTCCGATGACGATCCACGAGAACATCGCCTTTGGTCTGCGGCTGATGGGCACCGTGAAATCCGAGATCGACGACCGGATCGAGGCGGCGCTGCGCGGGGCCGCACTCTGGGAAGAGGTGAAGGACAAGCTGCAAGCCTCGGGGCAGTCGCTGTCGGGCGGTCAGCAGCAGCGCCTGTGCATCGCGCGCACGATCGCGGTGGAGCCCGAGGTGATTTTGCTGGACGAACCGGCTTCGGCGCTTGACCCGATCTCGACGGGCAAGATCGAGGAGACGATCCATCAGCTCAAGGAGCGATTCACCATCGCCATTGTCACCCATAACATGCAGCAGGCAAGCCGCGTCAGCGACCGCACCGCCTTCATGTATCTGGGCGAGCTGATCGAGGCTGGAGAGACGGCGCAGATCTTCACCCGCCCGCGCGAGGAGCGGACCTCGGATTACATCACCGGGCGCTTCGGCTGATCTGAGCCGGGCAGGGGGCGCATCTCGCGCCCCCGCGCGTTATTCGGCGACGCAATCGGCGAAATAGAGGGTCTCGCCATCCGGGCCGGTTTCGACCACGAGCCCGTGAATATCGGTCTCGAAACCAGGGCATTCGCGGGCGAACTCGCGGTTGAAGCGCAGGTAATCCACGATCTTCGCGTTGAACACCTCGCCCGGAATCAGAAGCGGGATCCCCGGCGGATAGGGGGTGACGAGGCTCGTCGTGATGCGGCCTTCGAGCTCGTCGATCGGCACGCGTTGGGTCTTGCGGCGCGCGATATGCGAGAAGGCCTCGGAGGGCGTCATCGCGGGCAGATGGTCGGAGAGGTAAATCTCGGTCGACAGCCGCGCCACGTCGTATTTCGCGTAAAGCGAATGGACGTGCTGGCTGAGATCCTTCAGCCCCATCCGCTCGTAACGCGAGAACTTGGCGGAAAACTCCGGCATGACGCGCCAGAGCGGCTGGTTCTTGTCGTAATCATCCTTGAACTGCTGGAGCGCGGCCAGAAGCGTGTTCCAGCGGCCTTTGGTGATGCCGATCGTGAACAGGATGAAGAAGCTGTAGAGCCCGGTCTTCTCGACCACCACACCATGCTCGGCGAGGTATTTCGACACGATCGAGGCGGGGATGCCGGTCTCGTCGAAGCGGCCCTCGATATCGAGGCCGGGCGTGATGATCGTGGCCTTGATCGGGTCGAGCATGTTGAAGCCCGGCGCCATGTCGCCAAAGCCGTGCCAGCTGTCCGAGCCGGTGGGTTCGACGCCCTCGGCATCGGTCTTCTTGAGCACCCAGTCGCGGGTCTCGGCCATGCCATCGCCATCGGAGCGGAAATCGGTCGGGCCCCAGACCTGGAACCACCAGTCTTCGGGACCGTATTCCTCCTCGACCTTCACCATCGCGCGGCGGAAATCGAGCGCCTCGACGATGCTTTCCTCCACGAGTGCAGTGCCGCCCGGAGGCTCCATCATCGCCGCCGCCACATCGCAGCTCGCGATGATCGAGTATTGCGGGCTGGTCGAGGTGTGCATCAGGTAGCTCTCGTTGAAGAGATGCCGGTCGAGTTTCGCCTCCTGACTGTCCTGCACGAGCACGTGGCTCGCCTGAGAAATCCCGGCGAGCAGCTTGTGCACCGATTGCGTCGCATAGGTGATCGATTGCTTGGTGCGTCCGCGCTTGCGGCCCATCGCGTGATACTGGCCGTAGAACGGGTGGAAGGCGGCGTGCGGCAGCCAGGCCTCGTCGAAATGCAGGTTGTCGATCCAGCCGTCGAGCAGCCCCTTGATCACCTCGGTGTTGTAGAGGACGCCGTCATAGGTCGATTGCGTCAGCGTCATGATCCGCGGGCGCACCGTGTCGGCGTCATAATCCTTCAGAAGGGGGTTTGCGCGGATTTTCTCGCGGATCGAATCCGGTTCGAATTCCGAACGCTGGATCGGGCCGATGATGCCCCAATGGTTGCGCGTGGGCTTCAGGAAGACCGGGATCGCGCCGCACATGATGATCGAATGGAGGATCGACTTGTGGCAGTTGCGGTCCACCACGACCACGTCGCCGGGGGCCACCGTGTGGTGCCAGACCATCTTGTTCGAGGTCGAGGTGCCATTGGTCACGAAGAAGCAATGGTCCGAATTGAAAATCCGCGCGGCGTTGCGCTCGGAGGCACCGATGGCACCGTTGTGATCGAGAAGCTGGCCCAGTTCCTCGACCGCGTTGCACACATCCGCGCGCAGCATGTTCTCGCCGTAGAACTGGTGATACATCTGCCCGATCGGCGATTTCAGGAAGGCCACGCCCCCCGAATGGCCCGGGCAGTGCCAGGAATAGGAACCGTCCTCGGCATAATCGAGAAGCTGCTTGAAGAAGGGCGGCTGGATTCCCTCGAGATAGCTTTTCGCCTCGCGGATGATGTGCTTGGCGACGAATTCGGGCGTATCCTCGAACATGTGGATGAAGCCGTGCAGCTCGCGCAGGATATCGTTGGGCAGGTGGCGCGAGGTCTTGGTCTCGCCATGCAGGAAGATCGGCACATCGGCGTTCTTCCAGCGCACTTCCTCGATGAAGGCGCGCAGCTTCTCGACCGCCGGATCCAGTTCGGGGCCGGCCGAGAATTCCTCGTCATCAATCGCCAGCACGAAGGCCGAGGCGCGGCTTTGCTGCTGGGCGAATTGCGAGAGATCTCCGTAGCTCGTGACGCCGAGAACCTCGAACCCTTCGGCCTCTATGGCCTGGGCGAGGGCGCGGATGCCGAGCCCCGAGGTGTTCTCGGAACGGAAATCCTCGTCGATGATGACAATGGGGAAGCGGAATTTCATCGGGCGTCCTTTCTCGAAAGCGTCCGGTTGCTTCGTACATCTCAGTCCGAAGCGGGCCACGTCAAGGCCCATGCCTCGAATTAAGGGGCGGTGCAAGGCGCTGTGAAGGCGCGTGCGCGAGGGTGGCGGTGTATCGCCGCAGGCGGTTGTCTTGAGATCACATGCCCGCTCGGCTCTGCCCTGTCGCGGTCCCACGATTGCGCGCATTTCCTTCGTTGCGCCGCCACGCTAGGGTCGCACCCGGGATGGAGGAAAGGAACCGCGATGCGAAACGGGGGACAGCTTCTCGTCGATTGTCTGGTCGCGCTCGGGGCGCGCAAGGCGTTCGGGGTGCCGGGGGAAAGCTATCTGGCGGTGCTCGATGCGCTGCATGACACGCACGGGGTGCTCGATTACGTGCTCTGCCGTCAGGAAGGTGGGGCCAGTTTCATGGCCGCAGCCTATGGCAAGCTGACGGGCCAGCCGGGCCTGTGCATGGTCACGCGCGGCCCCGGTGCCACCAATGCCGCGATCGGCGTGCATACGGCGATGCAGGATTCCGCGCCGATGATCCTCTTCGTGGGGCAGGTCGGCACCGACATGAAGGGGCGCGAGGCGTTTCAGGAGCTCGATTACCGTGCCGTCTTCGGCACGATGGTGAAATGGGCGGTGGAGATCGACCGGGTCGAGCGCATTCCCGAAATCCTGGCCCGCGCCTGGAGCACGGCGATCTCGGGGCGTCCCGGTCCGGTCGTGGTGGCGCTGCCCGAGGATATGCTGACCTCGATAACGGATGCGGCCCCGCTGCGCGGCCCCGTGACGGTTTCCGAACCCCATCCCGATCCGGCGGCGATGGGGCGCCTGCGCGAGATGCTGACAGGGGCCGAACGCCCGCTCATCCTCTATGGCGGGTGCAACTGGAAAGGCTCGGCCACGCGCCCGATCCAGCGCTTTGCGGAAAGCTCGGATATCCCGGTCGTTTCGGTCTTCCGTTATCAGGACCAGTTCGACAACCACTCGCCGAGTTTCTGCGGCGAGGCCGGTGTCGGGATGATGCCCCATGTGAAGGCGCTGATCCGCGAGGCCGATGTGATCCTCGCGATCAACGCCCGCTTCGGCGAAAACTCGACCGATGGTTACACTCTGCTCGACGTGCCGCAGCCCCGGCAAAGGCTGATCCATGTGCATGGCTCGGAGCACGAGATCGGCAAGATCTATTGCCCGGAGCTGGCGATCCAGTCCGGGCCGAACGCCTTTGCCGAGGCGCTCGGGGCGCTCGCCCCGGTTGAGGGCGCATGGGGGGCGTGGCGCGCCGAGGGGCGCGCGGCCTATGAGGCGGGGTTCGAACTGTCCGATCTGCCCTCGCCGGTCGATATGGGCAAGGTCTGCGCCCATCTGCGCGCAACGCTGCCCGAGGACATGATCGTCACCAATGGCGCGGGCAATTTCGCGATCTGGTCGGGGCGGTTTCTCAAATTCGGGCCCGAGGCGCGGCTCCTTGCGCCGCAATCGGGGGCGATGGGCTATGGCGTGCCCGCCGCGATTGCCGCGAAGCTGGTCCATCCCGAAAGAACGGTGCTGTGTTTCGCGGGCGACGGTGATTTCCAGATGACCTCGCAGGAGCTTGCCAGCGCCGCGCAGGCCGGGGCGCAACCGATCATTCTCGTGCTCAACAATGGCATCTACGGGACGATCCGTGCCCATCAGGAGCGCAATTATCCCACGCGGGTTTCGGGCACCGAGATGACCGCCAATCCCGATTTCGCGGCGCTCGCGCGGGCCTATGGCTTTCATGGCGAGCGGGTCGAGCGCACCGAGGATTTCGCGGCGGCCTTCGAGCGGGCCTTGGGATCATCGACGGGAGCCGTGCTCGATCTGGTGATATCGCCCGAGGCGCTGACCCCGCGTCAGACGCTTTCGCAGATGCGCGAGGGGGCACTGGCGGCCGGCAAGGGACGCTGAGCGCGGCTCAGCGCCGTGCGAGGATGAACCACTCGCCGATATTCTCACGGTTGACATAGCCGATGAACCGGCCGTGATCCCCGATCACGGCGACCGCCGGAACATGACGCCCTGACATCGCCTCGAGCACCGCCTGAAGCGGCGCGGTCGAGGGCAGGGCGGGCAGGCCGGTCAGCATGTGGTCCGCGACACGCTCGGCGCGGTGTTCGGGCTCGGGGAAAGCCATCACCTCGGCGCGGGTCAGGAACCCCAGGAAGGCCCCGTCCGGCCCCAGCACCGGGAATTCGGATTGCGTTGTGCGCAAGATCAGCCGCGCGGCGTCCTCGAGGCTGTCCTCGGGCGACAGGCTCGCAAAAGCCGTGATCATCGCATCGCGGGCACGTGCTCCGCGCGCGCGTCCGCGCATCGTGACATCGGCGCTTTCCGCCCCGCCCGCAAAATAGATGAAGACCGCGATCAGCACGAGGATCGGGCTCGATTGCATCACCCCCCAGAGCCCGAGCGCGAATGACAGTACCCGCCCGACCTGCGCGGCGATCTGCGTGGCCTTCACCCGGTCCATGAACAGCGCCAGCACCGCGCGGAACACCCTCCCGCCATCCATCGGAAAAGCGGGGATCATGTTGAAGGCCACGAGGAACAGGTTGACGAGAGCAAGCTGCCCCCAGAAATCCTGCGCAAGGCTGTCGAGCGATTGCAGATCGGCGATTTGCCCGCGCACGCCGATCAGCACCGTGAGCACGATCCAGATCACGATATTGACCGCCGGACCCGCCACCGCGATCAGGATCTCTTGTCTGGGGTTTTCGGGGATGCGTTCGAGCCGCGCCAGCCCGCCGATCGGCAGAAGCGTGATATCCGGAGTCTTGACCCCGAACCGCGCCGCCATCGTGGCATGGCCCAGCTCATGCAGCATCACGCAGGCGAAGACCGAAATGATGAAGAGCATGTTCACCAGTGCCGATTGGGCGCCCTCGGCCATCCATGCGCCCACCATGATCCAGGCAAGCAACAGGAAGAACGTGACATGCACCCGCAACTCGGTGCCGCGAACTCTGCCGATGGGAAAGGACCAGCTCATTTCCGTCCTCCGTTCTGCCTGATGCCGTTGTGGCCAGAGGAGGGCACGATTGCTTGCGAGGTGCAAGCCCTGCGGAAAGCGGTGCTGTTTACGCTTGAGCCAGATGGTGTTGCTTGACCGCGCTGAAATTGGCCGGGTCTGCCACCACTTGACTGGATACGCCGTGCGGGTGCACTCGACCCCCGCACGGCGTTTATGCGCTTAGTCGGCGATCGAGCCCTCGTCGTCGCGCCGTGCGTGCATCCGCGCCTTCACGAAACGCCCGAGGAAAAGGGGGAGGATGAAGCCCACGATCGCGACCGTCCAGAGGCCGATCGCCAGCGGGCTGCCCACCAGCACCGAGTAATCCCCGTTCGAAATCGTGACGGCACGGCGCAGGTTGTTCTCCATCGTGTTGCCCAGCAGCGTCCCGAGAATGATCGGCACCAGTGGCACGTCGAGCTTGCGCAAGACCCATCCCATCAGGCCGAAACCGATCATCACCAGCAGGTCGAAGCTCGATCCGGAGATGCCATAGATCCCGACGAACGAGACCATCGCAACGATCGGCATCAAGATGCGCGGCGGGATCATCAGCACGCGGGTGAACAGGCCAACCATCGGGATATTCATCGCCAGCAGCATGAAATTCGCGATGAAGAGCGCCGCGATCAGGCCCCAGACCACATCGGGGTTGTTCTGGAACAGCAAGGGGCCGGGCGTGATGTTGAGCGAGAGCAGCACCGCAAGCAGCACCGCGGTCGTGCCCGATCCCGGCACGCCGAGCGCCAGCATCGGCACCAGTGCGCCCCCTGCGGCCGCGTTGTTGCCCGCCTCGGGCGCGGCCACGCCACGCGGGTCGCCGGTGCCGAAGGTGCCCTTGCGATCGACCAGCTTCTTTTCCATCGAATAGGAGATGAACGAGCCGAGCGAGGCCCCGGCACCGGGCAGCACGCCCGCGATGAAACCGAGGAAGGACGAGCGCAGCATCGTCGGCGTGGTCTCTTTCACCATCTTCCAGGGCGGGGTGAGTCGCCCGACCGAGACCTTGGCCCCCGAAGCGCTGGATTCACCGTGACGATGCTCGAGGAAGATGAACACCTCCGAGAGCGCGAAGAGGCCGACGATGGCCACAAGGAAATCCAGGCCGTCATAGAGGTGAACCTCGCCGAAGGTCAGGCGTGGCACGCCGGTCTGGGTATCGACCCCGATCACCGCAAGGCCGAGGCCCAGCATTGCGGCGAAAGCGGATTTCGCCTGATTGGTCGAGGAGACCCCGCCCAGCGTCGCGAAGGCCAGCGCGAACAGGGCGAAATACTCGGCCGGCCCGAAAAGGAGCGCGAATTTCACCAGTTGCGGGGCCAGCAGGATCAGCCCCCAGGTCGCGATGAAGGCGCCGACGAAACTGGCGATACCCGAGAGCGAGAGCGCCTCGCCCGCCATGCCTTTCTTGGCCATCGGATAGCCGTCGAGGCAGGTCATCATCGCTGGCTCGTCGCCGGGGATGTTGAGCAGGATCGAGCTGATCCGCCCGCCATACATCGCCCCGTAATACACGCTCGTCAGCAAGATCAGCGAGGGCGTGGCGCCAAGGCCCAGCGTGAAGGCGAGCGGGATCAGGATCGCGACCCCGTTTGAGGGGCCAAGCCCCGGCAGCGCGCCCATCATGGTGCCGAGGAACGTGCCGAGGAGCGCCAGCAGCAGGTTCTCGAAGGTCAGCGCGGTCTGGAAACCGTCGGCAAGAGAAATCAGGGTATCCATCATGTCACCTCAGAAACCGAAGGGGCCGCTGGCCAGCGACAGGCCAAGAACGAGTTTGAAGATCACGTAGATGCCGATCGACGTGGCCACGCCGACCACGAGCGATTGCAGCGGCCGCGTTCCAAGACGCCAGGTCAGGTAGGCTGCCGCGAAGGCGGTCGCGATCAGGAAGCCCGCGATGGGCAGGAATTCGGCATAGAGGATCATCACCACCGCTGCCGCGAGGATCTCGGCCAACCGTGCGAGGCCCGGCCAGACCGGGTCGGGATCGGGCTTGAGCAGGATTGCAAGCGACGAAAGCCCCAGGATCACCGCGATCACCAGGGGGAAGGTTTTCGGACCGACCGCATCGGACAGAAAGCTTTCCTGAATTTGCAGCGTGGCCCAGGCGTAGAACAGCGCGAGGCACAGCCCCACCGCGCCGAAGATGCGATCACTCATGATCCCCTCCCGAAGAAAACGACCGCGCGGCGCACCCGGAGCGGGCCGCCGCGCGACATGGTGTGCGTTACTTGATGATGCCAATCTGGCGCGAGATGTCCTGGATCTGCTGGACCGAGTTGGCCACGAACTGCTGGAACTCGGCGCCCTGCAGATCGAGCGGGGCGAGACCGTTGGCGGCCATTACCTGCTTCCACTCGTCCGAGGCGTAGAGCTTGCCGATCTTGTCGGCCCATTCATTGTAAGCCTCGTCCGACATGCCGCCGGGACCGTAGAAGCCGCGCCAGTTCGCGCCGATCGCGTCGATGCCCTGCTCCTTGGCGGTGGGGAATTCCGAGAATTCGCCGGGCAGACGCTCGGGGGCGAGAACGGCGATCACGCGAATATCGCCCGAGTCGACGAAGCCCTTGGCTTCCGACAGATCGCCGGTGAAGGCCTGAACCGATCCCGCCAGAAGCTGGGTCACGGCCTCGCCACCGCCGTCAAAGGCGATGTATTTCACGCTGCGCACATCGTCGATGCCGTAAGCGTTGGCCGCGATCAGCACCTTGAGGTGATCCCAGCCGCCCACGGCCGAGCCGCCTGCAACCGAGACGCTGGTCGGGTCGGTCTTGATCTTGTCGAGCAGTTCGGGAAGCGTCTTGATTTCGCTATTGGCCGCGACCGCGATCACCCCGTAATCGGCGCCGATCGAGGCGATCCAGCGCACCTGATCCATCGTGTTGCCCGGATAGGCGCCCTGCGCCAGACGGGTCGCGGTTGCCGAGGAGGCCGCGACGATCAGCTCGTTGTCGTCATTGCGCTTGTTGACCACTTCCGCGAAGGCCACGCCGCCGCCGCCGCCAGCAAGGTTCACCACCTGCATCGTCTTGTCGATGAGGCCCAGATCCTGAAGCGACTTGCCGACCTGACGGCAGGTGAAGTCCCAGCCGCCGCCGGGGTTCGCGGGCGCGATGCATTCCTGCGCCGAAGCGCCGGTCGCGACGGTGAGTGCTGCGACGGCAATCGCCGCGCGCATGAGTTTAAAAGCCATGAGATGTCCTCCACTGTCCGCCCGATGCCTCCCGCAGCGGGCTTATGGGTGCGGTTTACCGCTTGAACCTGTCATCAACCTGTCACAGGCTCGACCGCGAAAGGGAGGACGGATGCGGGTGCTGCTTGTCGAGGATGCGGAGGAACTCGCCGAGGCCACGCAACGCCGCCTCGCGCGGTCCGGCATGGCTTGCGACCGCGCAGCCAGTGTCGGTGAGGCGCGCGATTGCCTTGCCGTGCAGGCCTATGACGCGGTGATCCTCGATATCAACTTGCCCGATGGCAGCGGCACCGATCTCCTGCGGGAGATGCGCGCGGGCGGTGCGCTGATGCCCGTTCTGATGCTGACCGCGCAATTCTCGGTCGATGACAAGCTCTCGGCCTTTCAGCTCGGGGCCGATGATTACCTCGTGAAACCATTCGACCACCGCGAGCTCGAGGCGCGGCTGCATGCGATCGGGCGGCGCCGCGAGGCGGAGCGCACCGCCGATCTCGAACTGGCCGATCTGCGCTACAATGCGACGGCGGGGATCGCGATGTGCGGCGATCAGGCGCTCAAGCTCACCCGGCGCGAGTTCGCCCTGTTGGGCATGCTGATCCGCAATGCGGGGCAGGTGCTCTCGAAGGATCGGCTGCATGAGGGGCTTTACGCCTTCGACGATGCGGTGCCGGGCGACAATGCGATCGAGCTTTACATAGCGCGATTGCGCAAGAAGCTTTCGGATAGCGGAGTCGAGATCGAGACCCTGCGCGGGCGTGGCTATCGGCTGGCCGCGCGACCGCAAGATGACTGAGCCTGCCGCCCCTCCTAGCCAGGTCTCCGCGAGCCGCGAGCCGACAGGCCGCGCGCCCGGTGCCACGCGCTCGCTGACCGCGCGGCTCGTCACCGGATTGTCGAGCCTGCTGATCCTCGGCGGGTTGATCCTCGCCTTCGCGGCCTTTGCCTATGGGCGGACGGCGGCGCGCGATGCCTTCGACCGGCTTCTCGTCGGTGCGGCCAATGACATCGCCGCCTCGATCTCGATTCGCGACGGCGCGCCTGTCGTCGACCTGCCGGTGTCGGCATTTGAATTGCTCGCGCTCGCGCCCGACGACCGTATCGCCTATCAGATCAGCGGCCCCGGCGGCGCGGTTCTGACCGGATATCAGGACCTGCCGCGACCGACCTCATCAGCGCGCGACCTCGTGCTTTATGACGCGCGGTTCAAGGGAGAGCCCGCGCGGTTCATTCGCGTCACAAGGCGTTTCGCCGAGCGGCAATTCTCCGGCACGGTGGAGGTGATCGTCGGTCAGACCCTGCGCGCTCGCACGCAGCTCGCGTTCAGCATCACTCGCAACGCGCTTGGCGGACTGGCGGTGGGCGGCATCGCAATGCTCGCCTTCGCGATCCTCATCGTCCACAGCGCGCTGCGCCCGCTCGAGCGGCTTGCCAAGGGCATCGCCGAACGCGATCCACAAGACCTCACCCCGATCCGTGCTGCCGTGCCCGGAGAGGTCGATGTTCTCGTGCAGGCGACGAACGGGTTCATGGCGCGGCTCGACCGACAATTTGCCACCATGAAGAGCCTGATCTCCGACACCGCCCACCAGTTGCGCACCCCGGTGGCGGCTTTGCGTGCGCAATCCGACCTCGCCGCCGAAGAGGACGATCCCGCCCGTCGCGAGGAGATCGTGGTCAAGTTGCATGCGGGCACTGTGCGGCTGAGCCGGCTTCTCGACCAGATGCTCTCGCGCGCGTTGGTGATCCACCGCGCCGACAGCGCACGGCGGGAGCGGGTCGATCTGCGTGATATCGCGCTCGATATTTTCGAGGAGGGCGATCACGCGGCATTGTCACCGGGTGCCGAGATCCGGCTCGAGATCGGGGACGAGGAGGTCGCGGTTCTGGCCGATGCGCTCTCGCTTTCGGAGGCGGCCAAGAACCTCTTGGGCAACGCCTTGCGTCACGGTAAGGCTCCGGTGACGATCGGCGCGGAGCAGGAGAACGGACAGGCGCGGCTTTGGGTGCGCGACAGCGGTCCCGGTCCCGCACCCGAGCTGCGCGCGCGGCTCGGCGAACGCTTCACGCCTGGGCGTTCAGGCGCCGGACGGCGTGGCGCGAGCAGCGGTCTCGGCCTCGCCATCGCGCAATCGGTGGCCGAGACCTATGGCGGGACGCTGGAAATGGAAAGCGATGCGCCGGGGTTCACCATCGCGATCGTGCTGCCCGCGGCGGAGGAGCACAGATGATCCGTTTGCTCGTATCCCTGGCCCTTTGGGTGTTTTTTGCGGCGGCAGCTTCGGCGCAGCAGCCCGAGGCGATCCGCCATTTCGGGCCCGATCAGCCCGCCCGCGAGATCACGTTGCGTACCACGACCGATGTGGCGATCCTCGCCCCCGCGATCGGGGATTTCTTGACCACGCATTCCGGCCTCGCAATCCGGTTCGAGCAATGGGGCTCGAACGATCTCTATGAGGTCGGCGAACGCGATTGCCTTGCGGGACGGGCAGGGGCTGATCTGGTGATCAGCTCGGGCGTGCAGCATGTGGTCAAACTCGTGAACGACAATTGCGCGGCCACCTGGGTCTCGGCCGAGACCTCCGCACTCTCCCCCGAGCTGCGCTGGCGCGATCAGGTCTGGGGCATTTCGCGCGAACCGGCGGTGATGGTCTATAATCGTGCCCTCGTTCCGCCCGACGAGGTCCCGCTGACCCGGTTCGATCTGGTGGACCTGCTGCGACCTGCGCAATCACCCTATTCCGGCAAGGTCGCGACCTATGACATCGCGAGTTCCGGGCTCGGGTTTCTCTTCGCCTTTGTCGACAGCCAGGAGGCGAGCACTTTCGGCGCGCTGATGGAAGCCTTCGCGCGCTCGGGCGCGGTGGCGACCTGCTGTTCGGCCGAGATCATCGACGGTGTCGCGCGTGGGCGCTACCTGATCGCCTACAATATCCTTGGCTCCTATGCCGCACAGGCCGCGCGCGACAATCCCGATCTGGGTATCATTGCCCCGGCCGATTACACGCTCGTACTTTCGCGCGCGGCCTATCTGCCGGGACCGACTGTAAATCCCGATGCGGCAGCGCTTCTCGATTTTCTGCTCTCGGCACCGGGCAAGCGGGCACTTGCGAAAACGAACCTTATCGATCCGGCCGTGGACGATGGCGGAGGGGGAAATCGCGAAGAAGCGCTTACCCCGCGACGGCTGATCGCCCTCGGACCGCCGCTGCTGGTCGCCACTGACGATATGAAAACTGCGCGCTTTCTCGAACGCTGGCGCGAGATCTTCGCGCGGTAGGAGCCCATGCGGTCGTCCCAGAAAGAATGGCGATTAAACCGGCGAGCATGGGCAGGAGCGTCCAAATCGCACATTTGGGGCGGCGTCTTCGTTTTTCGGGAAGACCACCGCGCCAGCAGCCCGGCCGCGACACGGCAGGGATCAGGAAGGCTGCCACTCGGACAATGCTCGCCCGACAGGTGGCAAAGCCTCCGCTACAGTTGCGCTATCATTGAAAGCGGTGGGCCTGCGTCGTCCGTCGCGGTCCGGTCAGCCGCGGTTCGTTCGCGTATCGGCTGCTCAACCATACCGCGACGGACGACGTGTTACCCATGCGCTTCGAGGGTCTCCCTCAAACCGCAGGCTTCCGATGCAATGTGCCTTGCTCATAGGCATAGGCGCATTGGATCAGGAGTTGCTCGCTCCACTGCTTGCCGAGGAAAATGAGCTCGAACGGCGCGCCCGAGGCATAGTAGCCTGCCGGCACCGTGACACCCGGAATGCCGGCGATGTTCAGCTCCCCGACGGTCGTCTCGAGGATCGCGTCGCCCGAATGCAGACCCGGCAATTCGCACAGCATCTGCGGATAGACGAGCGCGTCGAGCCGGTGGCGCGCGAAGACCTCATCCATCAGGAGCAGATAGGCCCGCTTCAAGGCCGTGAACGCGGGCAGGGCGGGTGGCGTCGCCGGGGATTTCACCGCCTCGACGAAATCGGGAAGCTCGTTAAGGAAGCCAAGGATCGCCCCCTTCGCGAGAACGTTCTCGGCTTTCGTTGCCTCGACGAACTCCTCCCAAGTCTTGATCGCGGCATCGGGACCGAGCCGCTCGAGATATTTCGTCATGTCATAGGGGATCGATTCCAGCCCCCGACCGTCGAAGAAGGGCGTGCCGGGCGTGATCTGGCGGTAGCTTGCGAAATCCGTGCCCGCGAACGGGTCGAGGATAAGCTCCGCGCCCAGATCGGCCAGCTCGTCGATCGTGCGGGCGTAAAGCTCTTTGGCTTGATCGGACAGTTCGTTCTTGCGCCAACCCGGCCCGTAAAGCCCAAGGCGTTTGCCTTTCAGCGCGTCCTTCGACAGGCCCGAGGCGTAGCCGCCTTCGGGGATCTTGTCGACCGAGGCGAGCGTCTTTGGATCTTCGGTCGTGAACCCCGCCAGCACATCGAGGCCAAGCGCCGCGTCGGTGACGTTGCGCGCAATTGGCCCGACCACATCGCGATTGCCCGAGAGCGGCACCACGCCGGCATTGGGCACCAGCCCGATCGTCGGCTTGATCCCCACGAGCCCCTGCGCCGAGGCCGGGTTCTGGATCGAGCCGCCGGTTTCCTCGGCGAGGCCCATGACACACATATGCGTCGCGACCGCCGCCGCGGTGCCCGCGCTCGACCCGCCCGGCGCACGATCCTCGATCGCGGGGTTGATGGTGGGGCCAGCCCAGCTGTCATTCGCATGCGTCCCGGTCCAGCTCAGGATCGGCACGTTGGTCTTGCCGAGGATGACCGCATCGGCCGCGCGCATCCGGGCCACCACGGGGCTGTCGCGTTCGGGCATCAGATCGACGCCGCCGGTCCCCGAATAGAGCAGCCGCCAGCCCGCCGTGGTGGGGATGCCCGCCATGTCCATCGGATCCTTCACGACGATCGGCACCCCGGCGAGCGGGCCAAGCTCCTCGCCCGCGGCGCGCCGGCGGTCGATCTCGCGGGCGGTGTCGAGGGCGGCGTCATTCTCGAAGATGATCGCGTTGTATTTGCCGTTCAGCGCCTTGACCTGGGCGATGCAGGCCTGCGTCAATTCCTCTGCGGTGAACTGTCCCGAGGCCAGCCCCTCCCGGACGGTGGCGACGGTGAGCGTTCCGAGATCCGGCAGATCGGGGGTCGTTTGGGTGGACATAAGAGACTCCTATTCCGTTTGGCGGGCATGGCACCGCCATCGCCCGCGCCGCATTTGGCCGGGAACTGAGGGGACGAGGCCCGATCCGTCACGCGACGCCTTGCGGTCGCGCGACGCTCGGAAGCCTGGAAGAAAAAGGTCGCCTCCACCTGAGAAGCTGCCTTCCGAAGGCAGAGGCGACAAGGTTATGGGCCGCTTTACAAGGGAATGGAGAGCGGCCCAGAAGTCATTCCGCGATGCCGACGATCGACTTCAGGACCGAGGCCCCGACCGTGTATTTCGGATCGACCATGTTGCCGAGGCGCACGCGGCCGCACTGAGTCAGCAGCATGTAGGCGTCGATCTCGTCGAAGCCGAAATCGGCAGCCATCCAGCGGATCAGTTCGCGATAGGCGCCGCGCGCGGCATCTTCCATCGGGCGCGCCGAACCGACCGTCATGTAGAACTCTTCGTTCTCGAGGCGCGGCGTGCGGATCGTCCAGTTCTTGATCAGGTCGATGCGCACGGTGGTGACGGTCGGATGCTCGACCGCGACGCCGCAAAGCTCACCATCGCCCTGCGCGGCATGGCAATCCCCGAGGAACAGATAGCCCCCCTCGGTCTGCACCGGCAGGTAGACGACCGCGCCCGGCGCGACATCGGGCAGGTCCATGTTGCCGCCGTAATAGTCCGGCACCAGCGAGGAGATCGCTTCGGCAATCGGGGCCGTGCCGATGGTGCCGATGAAGGGCTCGTAGGGCAGGCTGATCTTGTCGTTCCACTTCGTGCCTTCCTCGACGGTGATGTCGAGCTTGCGCACCACCTCCGGCAGCGGCGCGGTCAGCAGCGCGGTCTCGAAGGTCGGAACCAGCCCGCCGAATTCGGGCATGATCACCGTGGTGCCCCGCGGCTGCGGACCGCGCGGGACGATGCTCTCGATATAGACCGCGATCGTGTCGCCCGGTTCGGCGCCGTTCACGTAGATCGGGCCGTTCTGCGGGTTCAGGAAGGGGAAATTCAGGATCTCGGTCGGCTTGTCGGTTTCCGACTTGATCGCCCCCTCGAAAGCGTCATGGGTCTCGGCGCTGACCACGGTGCCGGGATCGACGGTCAGGACCGGGTCGATCCCTGCGGTGTAGATGTAGGGATAGCTTCCCTGTTCTTCTTCGGTGATCGTGCGCGTCTCGAGGGCCTGACCTTTCGCCACGCCTTTGCGCGCCATGATGGACTCTTCAAACCAGCTCATAAGTTGCTCCTTTCATTCTGAATTTCTGGAAAGTTATGGGGAAGATCAGACCGACAGGTATCGTCGGATCGTGTCGCGGTCTTGCAGCATCTCGCGGTCGAGCTCGGCCACGATGCGGCCCTTGTCCATGACGTAGCAGCGCTGCGCCATCGCCCGGATCATGTCGACATTCTGCTCCACGAAGACGACGGTGACGCCGGTCTCGCGGTTCAGCTCGACCATGATGCGCGCGATGTCCTGCACGATATTGGGCTGGATCCCCTCGGAGGGTTCATCGAGCAGGATCATAGAGGGTTCGCCCATCAGAACGCGCCCGATGGCGAGCTGCTGTTGCTGACCGCCCGACATCGTGCCCGCGCGCTGATCGGCGCGTTCCTTGAGGATCGGGAAATAGCGGTAGATCTCGTCGACCTTGCCGGGAGTGGACTTGCCCGCGATGCTTTCGCCGACGAGCAGGTTTTCGAGCACGGTCATGCGGGGGAAGACGTCGCGGCCCTGCGGCACGTAACCGATCCCCTTGCGCGCCCGGTTATGCGCCGAGACGAGGTCGATCGACGCACCACGCAGGTTGATCGAGCCTTTATCGGTCGGCAGCAGCCCGATCAGCGTCTTCATCAGGGTCGATTTGCCAACCCCGTTACGCCCGATCACGGCGACGATCTCGCCCTCGCGGACCTGAAAATCGACGCCTTGCAGCACCGGCTTGCCGCCGTAGCCCGCATTGAGTTCGATGACGTCGAGAAGGACTTCCTTATGCATCGACTTCTCCCAGATAGATGGCGGCGACACGTTCGTCGGCGACGATCTCGTCGATCGTGCCCTGCGCGAAAATCTTGCCGAAATGGAGCACGGTGACCTGGTGGGCGATCTGGCGCACGAAGGCCATGTCGTGTTCGACGGCGAGCAAGGTCATGCCCTCGCGGTTGAGCTCCTGAAGCATCTCGCCGGTGGCGAAGGTCTCGTCGGGCGTCATCCCGGCGGTCGGTTCGTCCAGCAGCAACAGGCGCGGTTTCAGCGCCACTGCCATGCCGATCTCGAGCCATTGCTTCTGACCGTGGCTGAGATTGCCCGCGAGCTGCTTGCGGTCCTGCGAGAGTTTGAGGAACTCCAGCAGCCGGTCGATCTCCTCTTGCAGGATCTCGGGCGCGACATGGTGCTGAAGCGCGATCGTGAGGTTCTGCTGGACGCTCAGTTCCTTGAAGATGCCGGGCACCTGGAACTTCACGCTGATCCCCTTGCGGATACGCTCGAAGGGTTTCGCACGGGTGATTTCCTCGCCGTCATAGAGGATCTCGCCGCTATCGGGCAGGTGTTCGCCCAGGATCAGCTTGAAGAAGGTGCTCTTGCCGGCGCCGTTGGGACCGATCAGGCAATGCATCTCTCCGGGTTGGAGCGCGAAATCGACATTGCCCGTGACGTGAAGCCCGCCGAAATGCTTGTTGAGCTGGCGTGTTTCGAGAATGGCCATCACCGCTCTCCTTCCAGTTTGGATTTCCGGCGCATGAAGGGCGAGAGCAGCGCGATCACGATGCCACGCGGGGCGATCAGAACGGTGATCACCAGAAGCGTCCCCATCACGATCAGCGCGTATTGGCTGCCGTAGATCGTGAGCGACTGGAACACGATGAGCACAGCGAGCGTGCCGACCAGGGTCGTGGTGAGGTCCGAACGACCGCCGACCGCGACCCAGACGATGGGCAGCGAGGCCGCCGTCATCCCCATCGAGGCGGGCGTGATGTAATTGCCCCAGGAGGTGTAGAGCACCCCCGAGAGACCCGCGAGCGCGGAGCCGATCACGAAGGTCGCCAGCTGATACTTGCGCACGTCATAGCCCAGCATCTCGGCACGCATCGGGTTCTCGCGGATCGCCACGATGACATTGCCGAAGCGCGAGTTCACGAGGATGCGCAGCCCGAGATAGCAGACCAGCAGCAGCACCAGCGTGACGTAATAGAGGGTAACGTCGGGGTAGAGGACGATATTGCCGCCCGGCCACGGGATCGTCAGCGAGGGCATCGCCCCCATGCCGTTGAACCCGTTCAGCCGCGCCTTGCCGATCGCCCATTCCGGGCCCGCCGTCTGCGCCATGAAGCGTTCGAGCACCAGCGTCACCGAGAGCGTCACGATGCCGAGAAACACGCCGCTGATCCGGCCGAAGAACAGGAAGTAACCAAGGATCGTCGCGAAGAGCGCGCTGATGCCCACTGCGAGCACGAGCGAGATCAGCGTCAGCCCATAGGCGTCCCCGAGGTTGATCGTCAGGACCCCGTAGGCATAGCCCGCGACCCCGAAGAAGGCGGTCTGGCCGAAGCTGAGCGCCCCGCCATAGCCCCAGATCAGGCTCAGCCCCATCGCCATGAAGAGCCAGTTGAAGAAGTAGACGTTATTGCCCACGTCGTAGCTGTCCGCAAAGGCCGGATAGGCGCAGGCGGCCAGCAGGACGACGCCGAAGCCCGACCAGAATTTCGGTCCCTTGCCGAGGGTTTGCGGCCCCTCGATGAGCTTCAGGAAGGAAGTGAAACGGGATGCGCTGCTCACGTCAGGCCCTTTCTTTCAGGATCTTGCCGCTGATGCCGCGCGGCAGGATGCGGATCACGATGATGACGGCGATGAGCATGCCGATCTGACCGGCAAGCTGGCCCTGCCAGGAGGTCAGCGAGGCCTTGATGAAGCCGAGCACGACCGCGGCGGGCGCCGTTCCGAGGAAGATGTCCGCGCCACCCACAACGACGGTCACGAATGCCTCGACCATGAAGGCCGCGCCCATCGTCGGCACGAGCGTCATCGTCGGCGCGTAAAGCCCACCGGCGAGGCCAGCGAGGGCGGCACCCAGACCGAAGGTCAGGCTGTAGATCAGGTTCGTGTTGACCCCGAGGGCCTCGGCCACATGCGGTACCTGGATCGTGGCGCGCGCAAGGATGCCGAAACGCGTCTTGGTGAACATCAGCCACAGCGCGGCGAGCGTCACGAGCGCCATCACCATCAGCACGATGCGGTAGATCGAATAGGAATAGTCGCCGACCGAGAAGCTGCCGAAAGGCGTGCCGCTGCCGGCCATCGTCGTGCCCAGCACGATCAGCGTGCCCTGGGTGACAATCATCGAGATGCCCCAGGTCGCCACGATCGTATCGAGCGGACGTTTGTAGAGCGGACGGATCACCACCACCTCGACGATCATCCCGGCGATGCCGGCGGCAAGCGAGCCCAATGCAATCGCGATCGGCAGGGGCACGCCCATATGGGTCGCACTCGTCGAGACATAAGCGCCGCAGAGGATGAATTCGCCATGCGCGAGGTTGATCACGCCCATCATGCCGAAGATCACCGCGAGGCCGCAGGCGCTGAGCACGAGGAAGGCGAAGGCGTCTCCAAATTGATAGAAGAAGCTGAAAAGAGAGTAGAGGAACTCCATCGACCGTCCTTTCTTGGTGGCCAGCGTTCGGGAAAATCCGGGGGAGGAGGGATGCGGAGCCCCGGGGCCCCGCATCCGCAAGCGTCAGGTCAGTTCGCCGGCAGGTGCGACGGGGTGTACTGGTCGCTCGGGTCGCTCTTGGTCAGGTCGCAGCCGACATCACCCAGCCAGTAGGGCTTGATGTCATCCCAGGTTTTCGGGAATTCGATCGAGTGATCGGCCAGAACATGCGCGAGATAGATCGTGTGCGAGGTGTGCTGGCTCTTCGGGTCGATGCACATCTTCCCTTCGGGCGCGTCGTAGCACAGGTTGCCATCGGCGAGCGTGGCGCGCACATCGGCCAGAGCGGTCGAACCGCCCGCTTTCTCGACCATCTCCTTGTAGAGATAGACCGCCGCGTAGGAGTTCTCTGCTTCCTGGTTGATGTAGGGCTCGTCAGGGAACATCGCGTGGAACTTCTCGACGAAAGCCTTGCTTTCCGGGGTGTCGATTTCCTCGACATAGTTCACCGTCGCATACATGTCCTTCAGGCTCGGGGGCGTGAAGCGCTTGTGCTCGTAGCCTTGACCGACATTGACCGAGGAGGCCATCGGCAGATCGAGGTTCGCCGAACCGGCCTGCTCGTAGTAGGACGACTGCGCGGTGCCCACGAGAAGGGTCACGACGAAATCAGGCTTGGCGCCCTGGATGTTCTGGATCGTCTGCGAGAATTGCGACACGCCGAGCGGGATGAATTCCTCACCCACCATGGTCCCGCCATTGTCCTTGACGATGTTGCGCACCCATTCGGCCGAGATCTGGCCGAAGTTGTAGTCGGCGGCGATGGTGTAGACGTTCTTGCCGTATTTCTCCATCATGTAGGGGATCAGCGTCGAGAACTGCTGCTCGGGCACCGCGCCGGTGACGATCATGTTCGCGTCGCAGACGCCGCCTTCATACTGGTTGTTGTAGAAGGCCAGCCCGTCGAACTGGTTGACGATCGGGCGGTAAGCTTCGCGCGAGGCCGAGGAGAAGCCCGCGAAGACCACGTCCACCTTGTCGCGCTGCAGCACGCGGCGCATGAATTCCTGATAACGGGTGTTGTCCGACTGCGTGTCGTAGATCACCAGCTCGATCGGACGACCGGCGATGCCGCCTGCGTCGTTGATTTCCTTGGTGGCCAGCTGGATGCCATGCACCTTGCCGATGGTCGCGAGCGCGAAATCGCCCGACTGGTCTTCCAGCACGCCGATCTTGATCGGGTCGGCCGCCTGGGCCGCCATCGGCCCGGCAAAAGACAATAGGGTAGCGAGCACCGAAGCGGTGCTGATCAGTTTCCTGTTCATTTTCAACTCCTTGTTGAGGTTTTCTGGGTGCCTTCGCCGGCTAGCGCGCCTGACACCTCTTCTTCGTTTTACCGCGATCGAGATCGCTGTCTGGGTTTGCCAGTATGAGGGTCTCGCAGTAGTCCTCGACACTGACGCGCGCGCGCATGCTGGCCTTTCGCAGAAGGTCATATGCGGCATCTTCGTTAAGCCCGCGCTGGCGCATTTGCTCCGCGACGGCCTTGATCACGTAGATCCGTTTCCGGCGCCGTTCGCCCATATCGTCGAGGCTCACCTTCAGCCCGTCGACATGCTCGAACGCATTCACGCCGAGATAGAGAGCGGAATAGACGGCGCCGCTATGGATCGGTTTTTGCAAGAAAGAGGCGGCGCCAAGTTGAAGCATCGCCTTGAGACGGCTCGGCGCCTCGGTGCCGACCAGGCCGACCGTCGGGCATGGTGCATGCAAGATCGACGTGTTGTAGCTATCGGGCCAGGCCTGCGGCAGGTTCAGATCGCCATCGATGATGACGAGATCGGAGTCCGGCGTCAGATTTTCCGGGAGCTCGAAGTCCTGGCGCAGCGGGACGGGCCGGGTGTCCGGTTCGAGCCCGAGCCGACGCAGCGTTGCTTCGAGAATGCCCAGAGACTGGCCCTCGGTGGTGAAGATCACGGCCCTGCGGCCTCGGAAGTTCTGCGCGATCCGGGGGGCTTTCATGAAACCACCCTCACGTGCTTGCGCCGTTGCGCGGGTTCGAAGGCCGTCGCCGAGGACACGAGGTAGGGGTCGGCCGCAACCGGTTCGGGCGCTTCAAGGAGGATGTCGAATTCGAAATCCGTCCGCGACAGGCCGATGCGGGGGGTGAGCGAGGCGTGATAGGTCTCGGGATCGATCGTGACCCGCCCCTGGGGCGCATCGAAGACCTGTCCCGCCGCGGCTTTCAGAACCGCGCTGACCTCCGACGTTTTCGCGTCGGCGATAGATTTCGCGAGCATGTGGATGGCGATATAGGCGGCTTCCGCCTCGGCGGAGACGACCGGGCCTTCGGGAAAGGCTTTGCCATAGGCCTCGACGAAGCGCGTGTTGCACGCGCCTGCGAGGGACGAGAAATAGACGCTGGAGCTGATCTGCCCATCCGATCCCACGGGGCCAATCGCGCGGAGTTCCGGTTCCGAGAGGTTACAGCTCGCGATCGGGAAACGCTTCGTCTGCTCGATCCCGCGCGCCTTGCAGGTTTCGCGGAAGGCCCGGAAGAACGCGTAGGAGGAGTCGCCGATGAGCGCGTTGAAGACGAAATCGGGCTCGGTCTCGAGGATCTCCTCGATGATGGCGGTGAGATCGGTCTCGCCAACCGGCAGGTAACGCTCTGCCAGCACCTCGCCGCGGCGCTTCTGCAAGCCTTCGCGCATCACCCGGTTGCTCTCCCAGCCCCAGATGTAGTTCGAGCCGATGCAATAGGCGCGGCGACCGAAGCGCGCGCACAGAAAGTCGATCAGCGGCGACATGTGATGGTTCGGCGCGGCCCCCGTGTAGATCACGTTGGTCGAGCTCTCGAAACCTTCGTAATGCGTCGGATACCACAAGAGAGCGTCGTGCTTCTCGAAGAGCGGGATGACTTCCTTGCGGCTCGAAGACGTATAGCAGCCGCAGACATGACGAATGCCCTGATCGAACATGCTCTGCACGGCGGGCGCGTAATTGTGCAGATCGCTCGCCGGGTCGATGTGAACGGGGCGGAAGGTGACCGCCGCATCCGGATCCGCGTTGATCTCGTCGCAGGCAAGCTGCGCCCCATTGAGCTGCGTATGCGCCACTCTGCCGTAAGAGCCGGTGGTCGAGAAAAGCAGGCCGATCGGTAGTTCGAGACGTGTCATTTCGTAGCTTCCAACGGCAAAAAACCCCAGAAGCAGAAACTGCTTTTGGGGCGGAAATGCCGACATATCTGAGGATTCAACGCGCCGTAGCGAGCACATTTGCTCTGCGCTTACCTTACGCTAGGAATCGATCACGAGGCTGTCAATAGACTTGTGAATTCGTTGTGAGCGGCCTCTGCCCAAGGGGGCGCTTGCTTGTTATTGAAGCTCTCGTGGATGCCGGTTGCCTGCAATTTGAGCGCATCCCGGATGTGAAGGACGGATTCGCGCTCGCTCCATTTGTTTCCGCGGGCGTCAGGGGCTACCCCCGCCAAAAGCTTTGCCTCCGGCCGAAAGCGCCTTCCGAAAATCTCTTGCAGTCGACGGAGAGGTGCATTGGGGCCGAGAAGGGCTCGTAGACGCCTTTTCCAGCATCACGCATGAACAGCAGCTGTGGTCCGAGGGTGATCTCCCGGTAGCGACGGCGCAGGGCTGACGGTCGCGGCAAGATGCGCGATTGGGGGTCACCACATAACGGTCAAGGTTGTGAACCAAGAGGTGACGGGCGCGTTGTGCGTGCGTGTTCAATGGCGGATCCTCCTCGGGACCCGCGATGAAGTCTTCGTAAATTCGACTTTCCGCAATCCTGCCGGTTCGAGAAATGTCGTCGCTTTGGCGACCGACACGTGCCGTGCTCATCAAGGTCTGCTCGGTTTTGAACGCTGCGTCATCCGCCTCCGATAGCTAGAGTGGTGTCGGGGGCAGTGCGCAGGCGGATGATGAAATATCGTTGCCAGCGCCAGGTGGGGGAACGATATGCCGAGCAGCGCGAAACGCGATTTTGCTGGCGTCCGCCGGGTGCGGACAGCCACGATCATGATGCTTCTTTTGGGGACCACTGCGGGTATCGTTCCCGCCTTCGCCGATAGTGTGAGCGAGGTCACGGGGGTCGCGGGCCAGCCCGGCACCGCGAGCATGCCCGGCACGGCGGGGGCCGATCTCGTGCCGGGGGCGTTCAGCCTCGAAGCTCAGGCGACCGTCAGCGATTTCGGCTATCTCTTCACAGGCGGGCGCGGCGGGGACGGTTTCGCCGGGGCCGATGGGGCAAATGGCGTCAATGGCGCTCCCGTCTCTGCCTCGGGAACGGATGGGCGTGCCGGATCTCCCGGCGCTGCGGGCGTCGCGGCTACGGATGCGGGACCGGCGGGGGCGGCCTCTGGGATCACGCTCGATCTCAATGCGGATCTGACGACCAGGCAAAGCGGGGCCACGATCGCGGGCGGCGCGGGCGGGCTCGGGGCAAAAGGCGGGAATGGCGGCGCAGGGGGGAGCGGTAGCAATGGCGCGGATCAGGCGACGCCCGAACAATCGGGCGGGCTTGGTGGCCGCGGCGCGAGCGGCGGTGTGGCTGGCGAGGGCTCGCGCGGGGCGGCAGGCGGCGTGACCAGCGCCAACAGCCTGAGCAATTTCGCGGTGCTGGATGCGGGCGTCGACGGGCTCTCGATCCTCGGCGGAGCGGGGGGCGTGGGCGGTGCCGGAGGCCTCGGTGGCGCGGGCGGCGATGGCGGTCAACCCGGCTTGCCCGGACGGCCAGGCGTCGCCGGGATCAACTATCTCTACCAGGCCCAGAATGGCGATGACGTCTATTATGACGGGCTCGGCGCCAGCGCGGGAAGCGGCGGGGCCGGACGCGCTGGCGGCACGGGCGGCGTTGGCGGTGATGTCACCGACAACACCGTTTCCAACAGCGGAACCATCTCTGCCGGAGCCACCGCCCTGCGGCTGACCGCCGGTGCGGGCGGCGCGGGCGGCAATGGCGGGCGCGGCGGTGATGGCGGCGATGGCGGCGACGGGGTGAACGTGCCTTTCTCGGCCGGAAATGGCGCGGCTGGCCCCGCAGGACCGGGGCTTGTCTACCCGGGCACGATGGATTGTTACGGCGACACCGCCTGCGGCGCGCCGGGGGGCGATGGCGGGCATGGCGGCGACGCGAGACTGCGTGGGGCGAGGAGCGGCTATTTCGGAGATAGTTACGGCACCGGCGGCGCGGGCGCGGCCGGGGGCAGTGGCGCACGCGGAGCGGATGGGGGTGCGCTTGCGCGCAACACGGTGAGCAATGACGGCGCGCTGCGCGCCTCGGGCGACGGGATTGCGCTTGCGAGCGGTGATGGCGGTGCGGGCGGCGCAGGGGGCGATGGTGGGAATGGCGGCAACGGCGGCGATGGTGCCGACGGGGTGAAAGGCGGCGATGGCGGCCGGGGCGGCAATGGCGCGGACGGGGCCGATGGCATCATCGATTCGAGCCTGCATGCCTATCCCGGCGGCAACGGAGGCAATGGCGGCGATGGCGGCTTCGCGGGCCGCTCCTCATCCGGGGCGAATGGCGGACGCGGTGGCAATGGCGGACGCGGCGGTGATGGCGGGCGCGGTGGTGACGCGGGCGGTCTGATGGACAATACGATCACCAATCGCGGCACGATCGACGCGGGCGGCATCGGCATTTCTCTGGCCGGTGGTCAGGGTGGCGCTGGCGGCGCGGCCGGGGTTGGCGGGGCGGGCGGCGCGGGCGGCTTGGGCGGCGCAGGGGCGCCCGCAGCGCTGGCAGGGCCCGGCGGTTCGGGTGGCTCGGGCGGCGATGGAGCCTGCCTCGAGGTCGGGGTGCCCCCGGTCGCGGTAAAGCTGGTTTGCGCGGATGATGGGTATGACGGGATGGCCGGTTTTGCCGGGCGCCCGGGTGCGGCGACAAGCGCGGGCGCGACAGGGGCTACGGGCGTCACCGGGCAAAGCGGTATCCTGGGCGATGGCGGTGCGGGTGGCAGCGTTGTCGGCAACACGATCACCAATGACGGCACGATCACCTCGGGTGGAGACGGGATCGCCCTGATCGGCGGTGACGGTGGTGCGAGCGGCAGCCGGATCGGCGATGGCGGTGCGGTCACCGGTAACACCGTCGCCAATACCGGCGAGATCACGGCGGGCGGCTTCGGCATCCGGTTTCAGGGCGGCGCGGGCACGATCGCGGGCGAGGTTTCCTATAACAGCGTGACGAATGACGCGACCGGGGCGATCTCGGGCACGACGGGCCTCTTCTTCGGCGCGGGCACGAATAACAGCCTCGATACGACGGGGATCTTGCGCGGCACCTCCGGCACGGCGCTGGTCTTCACCTCGGGCAGCAATATCGCGACCTTCCAGCACGGGTCCCAAACCTTCGGCGCGGTGCAGGGCGGCATTGGCGATGACCGCTTCGTGCTGCACAACAACGCGCTGATCACCGGCGAGATTGCGGGAAATGGCGGCGCTGACACGCTCGAGCTGAGCTTCCGCCGCGTTCTGCCCTCGGAATACGAGATGCTGCAGGCGCTGCAGGCCGACACGGACAGCTTCACCTTCCGCTTCGAGGATTACGCCTATTCCGGCATCGAGCAGATCGACCTCGGCACGCTGCAACTGTCGGATTTCGGTCAGCGCGCCACCTATTCCAACCAGATCGCGGTCGGGCTTGCGCTCGACAATCTGGCTTTCATGACGCGTGACCTCGACACCGCCACCTACGGTATCGACGAGCTCTCGCCCAATCTCGATCTGGCGCTGCGCCAGCTCACGCCCGAGATCTACGACATCCCGCGTGCCACGACGCTTGCTGCGCTCTGGGCGCATCGCGGTGTGGCCTTCGACCGGTTGGATCGGGCGCGCGATCAACAAGACAGTGCGTTTTGGGTGCATCTGAGCGGGCGCCACTCGGTGACCCACAGCTCAAGCGATGTGCTGCTGAGCTACGATACGAATTCGTTCACCCGGATGATCGGGGCTGATCTTCTGGCAAAGGATAATTGCCGGATCGGTCTGGCCTTGGGTGACGATCACGACACGTCCTCTGCGCGAGGCTATGGCGCGCCCAATTCCTCGGTTTCAAGCGCGCGGCGCTTTGCGATGATCTATGGCGCGACTGATCTGGAATCGGGATTCCGCCTGACCGGCAATCTCGAAGTCGGCCGTGGCAGTTCGAAGGCCAGGCGCCACATCGAGATCGCAGGGGAGGAGCGCATCGCCAACGGCCGCGTCAATGATCGCTACACAGGCATGAACCTGCGGCTGATCTGGCCCGAGATGGGGTCTGCCGACAGTGGGCTGCAATGGGATACAGGGCTGAGCCTTGGCCGTATCCGCAGCGACGCTTTCGAGGAGACGGGCGCCGATGACCTGTCGCTTGCGGTCGCCAAGCGCGTCTCGAACTCGCTGCAAGTCTCGGCCGGGCTCACCAAGACGCGGACACGCAAGCTTGGCAATGGCGGCACGCTGGATATCAAGTTGCGGGGCGGGCTGCGGGCGGAGCTTCTCACGCAAGCACCGATCAAGGCCTCGTTCATCGCCGTTCCGGGCAGCAATTTCGAGACGGATGGCAACTATGCCAATGTGCTCGCCAGTATCGACCTGACTGTGGACCGGATCGATCTCGATGGTCGGCGTGCGTTCTATTTCGGTGCACGGGGAGATTTTCTTCCCGATACCGGTTCGGCAAGTATCGATCTCGCCGCCGGTCTGCGGCTGCGCTTCTGAGGAACCCCGATCAGGCTCGCCGTATCGCGTTTGTCGAAGTGGGGCAAAGCGCTGGTCCGCCAACTTGTGTCCAAACGTCATCTAAGGCTCTGGTGCCGCAGAGAACAGCGCGGGGCGATTTCCATCTGCCGCCCGGCGCGGCCCTGCATCGACGGGGCACTCCCGTTCCTTAGATGTTGAGTTTGTATCCGATATGGGTCGGTTCAAAACCCAGTCGCTCATAAAAGCGATGGGCGTCTGGCCGGGCCTTGTCCGTGGTGAGCTGAACCAGCGAACACTTGCGCGCTTCGCATTCGCGGATCGCCCAGGCAAACATCGCTTCACCAAGCTTGCTGCCCCGACGATCGCTCGCGATCCGCACCGCCTCGATCTGTCCGCGCTTGGTGCCATTGCGAGAGAGCCCTGGGATGAAGGTGAGTTGCAAGGTTCCGACAATCTGCTGCCCATCCTCGACCACGCAAAGAAACTGGTTCGGGTCGGCGTCAATCTCCGTGAACGCATCCCGGTAGCGATCGGCCAGGTCTGGCGAAGCGTTTTCCCGCGCTGCCCCAAGAGCGTCATCGACCAGCATCGCGACGATCGCCCCGAGGTCCGCAGCGGTTGCTCGGCGAAAACGCAGTTCATTCATGAGTGTTATCCTCTTTCTCCCTTGCCGACGGAGTCTATCGTAACTGTAGCTCGCTAAAGAGAAAATGTCGGCGGGCAGGGGGTTTGGTTCGGGGTGGCGGCAGGCTCAACGCGTGGGCTGCGGCGTGGAAAGGCTGGACGCCGGCTGCCAAAGGCGCCGACGAAAGGCTGCGAGGCAGAGCGCCGCTATGATGAGCTCCACGACAAGGGCGCCGATGACGTTGCCAGACGGCATCCCGTCCACGGCAAGCCCGACCAGCCGTCCGGCCGGGAAGGCGATGAAGACCGTCAGGGCCGCCGCCATCCCGACGGGCCGGGCTGCCTGCTGCCGGATTCCGAGCAACATCAGAAGGCCGAAAGCCGCGAGACCGGCGCCGGGGGCGCGCAATTCGCTCAGCAGGTTGGCGTCTTCGCCGAGCGTGATGCCGTAGCTGGCGTAGAAGGCATGCGGCATGAACAGGATGAAAGCGCCGATGGTGAGCGCAGTGAAGCCGGCGACACCGAGCGCGGTCGTCTCAAGGCGATTGGGTCTCATGTCATGTTCCTTTCATGAGAAGGTGTCAGGCGGCGCTTGTCCAGGCGCCGGTTCGGGCGGCCGCTCGGGCGAAGTCCGCGAAGTCGCGGGGGGCACGACCGAGCGCGCGCATCACGCCGTCCGCGGTCTGGGCGTTGCGCCCGTCCAGCGTTTCACGCGCAATGGCCGTGAAGACGTCGGCAACGAAATCGCCGCCCGCCTGCGCGATGGCCTCGTGAAACGCCTCGAAGCTGATCGGGATATGCCGGACCTCGCGCCCGGTGGCCTGTGAAAGCTCGGCCGCCATGTCTGCGAAGGACATCAGTCGCGGGCCCGTCACCTCGTAGAGTTCGCCCCTGTGTCCGTCCTCGGTCAGCGCCGCGACGACGACATCGGCAATGTCGTCGATGTCGATGATGGGCTCGACGACAGTGCCGCCGGGCATCGGAAGGACGCCCGAAAGGACCGGATCGCGAAGGTAGCCTTCCGAGAAGTTCTGAGCGAACCAGGCGGCGCGGACGATCGTGAACTCAAGGCCGGATTTGCGCACGACCTCTTCGCCCAGCCGCGCGTGCTGCTCTCCGCGGCCGGAGAGCAGCACGAGGCGGTCGACGCCAACATCGCTGGCGGTCTCGCAAAGGGATTCGAGCTTTTCCACGGCTCCGGGGAAGGCAAGATCGGGAAAGTAGGTGACATAGGCCGCGCGGGTCCCGCGCAGGGCGGGCGCCCAGGTTTCCGGCGCGTCCCAGTCGAAGGGCGTTGCAGCGTTGCGCGAGCCGCGGCGCACGGGGATGCCCCGTGCCTCGAGGCGGCTGACCACACGGCGACCGGTTTTGCCGGTTGCGCCGATGACGAGAATCTCTTGCTCTTTCATTGGGCGTCTCCTTGATTTCGGCACTCAAGGAATAGACGCGGGGATGCTGTGCGGTCTTGACCGGTGATGCCAGCCTTTTGACCGCCGTCGCCACTGCGCCTGTCAGCGGCGGGCGATATCCTTGCGGTAGGTCGCGGGCGTCGTGCCGACCCAGCGCTTGAACGCGCGGGTGAAGGCGCTCTGCTCGGAGAACCCTGTGAGAAACGCGATTTCAGCCAGTGAAAGGCTCTCGTCGCGCAAGAGCCCCTCGGCGAGGTCGCGGCGGGTTTGCTCGGCCAGGCTCTGGAAGGTCAATCCGTGCTCGGAGAGGCGACGGTGGAAGGATCGCGCACTGAGCCCGAGGCTGCTGGCGATCCGGGCCATCTTTGGCATCCCCTCGTTGAGGGTCTGCGCAATTGCGGCTTTCGTCTGCGTGACAAGCGCGGGCTCTCGGGTGATCTCGGATAGTTCCGCGTCCAGATGTGTGGTGAGGTATTTCGAGATCCCTTCGTCCCCAAGGATGTTGGGTCGGGCCAGCGCCTCATCGGCATAGAGGATTGCGTCGAGTTCGGCCCCGAAACGCACCGGGCAACCGAACCAGTCCTCATGCGCGGCGACGCTGCGCGGGGCGGGATGCCGGACCAGAACCTCGACGGGCGCGAGCGGCACCGGACAGACCTGCCTTGCGATGGAAACCGCGCTCACGAGGGTCGCCTCGTTCGACAGTCGCATCCCGAGGCGCCGTTCGCCGGCTCGATGCAGGATGAAGAGCGTGCCACCCGTTGTCGGCCGCAGCTCGTATGCGGAGACGTTGGTCCAGAGACGCGCATAGCGTTCCACCCGCGCATATGACGCCCCGAGCGTCGTCGCCGCCTTGAAGGCGAGCCCCAGCGCGCCGTATTCGTCAAGCCTCATGGAGGCACCCGTGCGCACCGGAAGATCGGTCACGTCGATCTGCTCAGCGATCTGCTCGAGCATGTCATAGTAGCGCTCTGCCGGAACCATCCGCCCGGCGTCCAAGGGCTCGTCAGGGGTCATCCCGAGGCTGGCCAGCATAGCACCAGCATCAACCCCATCGCCCGCCGCGGCGACTACTTTGCGCGCGAAGAGCGACGTCACATACTCCATGACTCCGCATTCTACGGTGCGCTTGTTGAACAGCCAAGCACGCACTCGATCGAGGCGCGCGGCGGTATGAAGGATCTCTTGTCGTCAAACCGTGCATTGAAACTGCGCGTGCAGCGACCGCCCGCTTTCGGTCGAAACTGGTCGTTTTGGCTCAAAGCAGAATAGCCATGATGATCAGGTGGCGATCGGTGGAACAGCGCTCTGTGAGCGCAACGCCCTGCCAACGGGGTCGGTAATGGCGTCTACCCGCGCTCTGGTCCCCGGCGCTCGGCAATGGCGCACGGTGGCGGTCTGTTCCAAGATTCTCGCGCTTTTCTGCTTGTGCCGAGTTTCTAGAGACCGCGCCCCGGGCACGGCTTGGCGCCCGGGGCTGAAGTCATTGCGCGGCCTGCTGCACACGCTGCGGCTCGATGTTGTGGTTGACCCGGAAGAGGTTGGCGGGGTCGTAGCGTGCCTTGATCTCTTGCAGCCGGTTGAGGTTTCCACCGTAGGCTTCGCCGAGGCGGTCTGTGTCATCCTCTGGCATGAAGTTCACGTAGACGCTGGGCGCCGCATCCGCCGCCGTGGCGTTGAACAGATCGCGTGCCCAAGCAATGCAGGCTGCATCCTTCGCCGGATCGTCCCAGCGGGTGTGGACGTTCATGGTGAAGTGGCTGTCGCGTTGCGGATAGGCGGTCGCATCTGACGCAACGCGCGCCATCGCTCCGCCGACATGGGCGATGAAGATCTCGCATTGCGGATCGGGCAGGTCTTCGACAGACCCTAAGACAGCCTTCATCGTGCCCGGCCCGAGCTTCAGGAAGTCCCGGCTTTTCCAGTAGTTACGTGCGCCGGGCGTCAGCAGGGGATCGAAGGCCGCCTGCCAGCCAGTAAAGGGATGCGGGCCAATCACATCGACAATCGGCGTTCCGAGGGCCCTCAGCTCTCGCATGGCCTCTTCGCCTTTGGCCATGTCTCCCGCATAGCAGGCGGCAAAGATCAGCACCTCCCGTCCGTGCCATTCTTCCGGAAGGAACGGCAGTGGCGGCGCCTTGCGCAGGACCGACCAGACAGTCAGTTCGTCCGGCGCCTGGTCGCAAAGCTCCTGAAACTTCGGCAGCAAAGCGGCAGCATCCGCGAAGGGATGGATGATAAGACCCGACAGAACCTCTGGGCCGATTGCATGGGCCTGGAATTCAAAGGAAGAAACCACCCCGAAGTTTCCACCCCCGCCGCGCAGGGCCCAGAAGAGATCCGGATGTTCCGTCTTCGACGCGCGGATGCAGTGCCCATCGGCCAGCACCACGTCAGCCGACAAAAGGTTGTCGATGGTCATCCCGTATTTCCGGGTAATCCAGCCGAAACCGCCGCCAAGTGTCAGTCCTGCAATTCCCGTGGTCGAGTTGACGCCGACAGGAACGGCAAGCCCATGCACCTGGGACTCGCGATCCACATCCCCCAGCGTCGCACCCGGCTCGGCGCGGACGGTTCCCTCTGCGGGATCGACATGGACCGACCGCATGCCCGAGAGGTCGAGCATCATCGAGCCGTCTTCGACTGCGAGACCGGCAATCTGGTGCCCGCCGGATCGCACGGCCATCCGTAGTCCCTTTGCGGCGGCAAACGTGACCGCGGCCTGGATGTCCGCGGCCCCCATGACCTGCACGACAAGGCCCGGCCTGCGATCAATCATGCCGTTCCAGATCGTTCGGGCGGTGTCATAGCCCTCATCTCCCTTGATCAGAACCTTGCCGCGCAAAGCGGCTGCAAGGGCCTCCCGGTCCGCGCCGGTGATCTTCTTGCGCGTGCCGTCCAACCCATTCATTTCAATGAAATCCGACATGTCTTCCTCCCTTTGAGATCATGACGCATCGGCGACGCTTTCTTCTCCTTTGCGCGCCTGCCGAGTTCGATTGTTTACGGTCCTGAAAGGATGGCGGGCCTGCGAATCTCAAACCAGTGGCGAAACTGGACCGGCCAGCTTGGAGAGAGAGTTGGATACAGAAACGCCGGTTTGCGCTATGATGGAGGTAGCCAGTGAGGAGGTCTCCGATGTCCAACGCCAGCTATTTCCAGTTTTGTCCGGTCGCGATGGCCGCCGAAATTCTCTGCACCCGATGGACGATGGTCCTCGTGCGAGAGCTCGTGGCAGGGTCGACGCGCTTCAACGATATCAGGCGGGGCGTGCCGCGTATGTCGCGCTCCCTGCTTGCTCAGCGCCTGCGGGAGCTGGAAGCGGCCGGGATCGTCGTAAGACACCCGGTCGAGGGCTCTCAGGCCGTGGACTACCTTCTGACCGACGCGGGAAAGGATCTGCTGCCGCTCGTCGAAGCCTTCGGGATCTGGGGGCAGAAATGGATGGAATCCGAGCCCTCCCTGGAGCGGCTCGATGTCTCCCTGTTGATGTGGGACATGCGACGCAATCTCGATCCTTCGCCTTTGCCCCCGGGCCGCACCGTCCTGAATTTCCGTTTCCCGGAACTCGCGGCGTCGAAACGCTCTTGGTGGCTGATTGTCGAAGCGAACGGTGATGTCGATCTGTGT
Organism: Thioclava pacifica DSM 10166; assembly: GCF_000714535.1. GTDB lineage: Bacteria > Pseudomonadota > Alphaproteobacteria > Rhodobacterales > Rhodobacteraceae > Thioclava > Thioclava pacifica. The sequence continues at coordinate 190,789 of NZ_AUND01000040.1, forward strand.
CAGGTCGACCCGGGGTTTGACGTGGACCTCTATGTCACGACGGATTTGCGCACGATGACGGAAATCTGGATGGGGCTGTCGACCGTGTCGAAGGCCGCCCGGAGACTCGACCTTATCGGTCCACGGCAAGTGGCGGACACGATGCAAACATGGCTTGGCCTCAGCCCCTTCTCATCCGAGAGAAAACTCGCTTCCTGAGCCGCGTCGCAGCCACTACGCGCGGGGCATGAACGGATGTTGGCGAGAGTTCATCGGGAGGCCACCACCGCAGATCGGAACCCTGATCCGATTGGATCGAGCGCCAATCATGCGCCGAATTTGCAACCGGTCCATCGCATGAGGGTAGATCCGTTTTCTTTCACCGCGATTATGGCCGGGTCGGAGGTCGGATAGGCAACCGTCCCTCGTAAATCCAACGAAGCCAGCCGTCAGCGACCACTTCTTGTCGCTCGCAACTTAAGAAGCGGTCCGCGTGCATGTGCGGCGGCCCGCTTTTGTAGAGTGCCGTGACTCGCGAACAGCGGCCAGCATAGCGCTATGACGGCACGCCAATAGCAAAACAGCCCCGTGAGAGGGGCCGCTTAAGTGCTAGTTGTAGCAGGGATTTTTGGCTCCGGCGGT
>NZ_AUND01000041.1 GCF_000714535.1 Thioclava pacifica DSM 10166
CCACTTCTTGGGACGCGATCTTGTAGCTCTTTACTTCAGTCAGGTCGCCGCTCCAGCAACCCCAAAGGTAGAAGTGCAAATCAACCGATTTGAAAACGAAAGGTTTTCGTTTTTTATTTCTAATACCGGCAACCTGCCGACAAGTATCAGCGATTTTGATCTGAGTCTAAACTTGGTGCAAGGGGGCGGCACGCATCAGGCGAAAGTAGGGTTTACCATTTCACCTATCCAACTGGAACCAGGTGAGAGCCAATTTCTTGAAATTGAGTATTCAAGTTTTGTGCCTCGCCACACTCAGTGGGCAACGTCCGGCGATCTTGACGAACCATTCACCTTGAGCTTTCTCTACGGAGCAGCGGCTTTGGGTAGCAATCTGCATTGTCAGGTTGATGTGTACTATACTTCGCGGAGGTACTTTCCCTCCAATCTTGAAGGATCAATTGGGTCGGTAAATGGGGCGTGTTCTTCCGCGATGAAATGGTATGCGGAACACGTTGGGCCACTTAGTGCGGACGTGACGTCCGAATGAACTTCGCGAAGCCTTGCAGATCAAACCCCAACGTTCGAGCTGCTGTTCGATAAGTGTCCAGAAAATGCCCGGTAAGGGTCGGATGCGACGGACGCCTCCGCGCTGCAAGTGTGAAGTCTCTCAAAAACAACATGGTCAGTTAGGCCTCAAAGCCGCCCTTCTTCTCACCCCCCTTCCCTTTCCGGCCCACCACGATAGCTTAAGGCCCGATACGGAAAGGACCCCATATGCCCGATCAATATTTCGCCGAAGGCCCGGAAGATTTCCCCCCGCTCGAGGAGGTGCTTTCGATGTCGGGGCTCGACTACATCCGCAAGATGGTGTCGGGCGAGGTTCCCTCCCCCACCGTTCAGAAGCTGATGGCCTACCGCATCTCCGAAGTCGAGGAAGGTCGCGTCACCTGTCGCGGCACGCCCGGCCATCCGCAGACCAATGGCTATGGCGGCATTCATGGCGGCTGGTATGCGATGATGCTCGACACGGTGATGACCTGCGCGGTGATCACCGGGCTGAAAAAGGGACAGACCCAGACCACGCTCGAATTCAAGGTCAACCTGATCCGCGCGATCAAGCCCGGCACCGAGGTGATCGGCGTGGGCCAGCTCGACCATATCGGGCGTTCAACCGGCGTCGCGCGGGGTGAGATCCGGGGCGCCGAGGATGGGCGTCTTTACGCCACCGGCACCGCCACCTGTTTCGTCATGACGCCCGAGCTCTGAGTCGCGCGCAAGACGCCGGATCTCGGGGCGCAGGATGCGCGGCCGAAACAGCGCCCGGGAGCGTTCGGGCAGCGTGACGCTGTCATGCAGCCCTTCGCTCGGATCGCGCCCCACCACGCGCGGCGCGCGCAGCCAGAACAGCTTGGCCCAACCGCCCCATGTCCCGACCGAGGGCGCGCCCGGATCGCGCGGAAACTCCTGTTGCCACCCCGGCGGCAAGGCAAGCCCGAGCGTCTCGGCCTTCTCCAGCATCCACACCAGCGGGATATTCGCCAAGGGCCGCGCATCCCCGAAATGACCGAGCTGTCCGCCGATATCGCCATGCGCCCCGCGAAACCAGCACTGCTCGATCCGCGTAGCCCCCGTGCCCTCGCTGTCCCAGACCATCGGTTCGAGAACCGAACGCGTCTCGTCAAGCGCCAGCGCCTGGTAGCCGTGATTCACGCTTTGCCCGAGTTGATGGTCGTGAAAGCGCACCTGCGCCTCGCGCACCAGCCAGAAAAATGGCAGACGCACGCCCAAAGCCTGCACGGTATCAAATACGCCCACCATCTCGATCGGCACGCGCTCGTGACACAGGCTGTGTCGGAACCCCGTCATGATCGGTGCGGGCGTCTCGCCTTCGTAATGGCGCCAGGCGAGCCGCGTGTTGCGCTCGATCGCGTGTTCGGGCCGCAACAGCCCCACCCGCTCGATCATCCCCGCGAGCGAGCGCGCGGCGAAAGCGCCGCGCGAATAACCGATCAGGAAGACCCGGTCGCCAGGTCGATAGCGCATCGCGAGCCAGCCATAGGCGCGCTCGATCTGCTTGTTCACACCAAAGCCGAACCAGACATCCGAGACATCGTGCCACTCACGCCATTGCAGACCGCGCCCGTAATAGACCGAGACCTTGGGTGCCGCACGGCGCAGGAACCGATAGATCAGCCCGATCGAGGTCAGCCGGTCGGCGCGCAGCGATCCCATCGTGCCGTCGAGCAGCACCACATGATCGAGCGGCCCGCGCCCATGCGCCACCTGCCGCGCCTCGGCCCGCTCGGGGCTGCGGCGACGGAATGTCGAGATCAGACGCTCGAACAACCCGCGCATCGGCCGACCTCCTCGGATAAGCAGACCTTATCTTGCCGAGTGTAGAATAAGTTTCGGTTATTTGCATCCGGGACCCGCGCGCCCTTCATCGCGGCGCGCGGGTCCCGGCTCAGATTGCGAGGCTGAGCGCGGTCACCACTTCAAGCTGGCCGAAGCCGTTGAAGCGGGTGTTGGTCGCGCTCGAATAAGCGCCCATGCCGCGAAAGACCAGGAAATCGCCCTCCGCCATGTCCATCGGCAGGCTCAACTCGCCCGGCAGCCGGTCGACCGAGTCGCAGGTCGGCCCGAAGACGATGCGCGGCTGCCCCGCCTCCGAGCGGATCTCGCCTTCGGGGGAGATCGTCGCGACACGGTCGATATTGCCGATCAGCGGCAGCTCGGCGAGACCGCCATAGACACCATCGTTCAAAAACACATGCGCGTCGTCGCGCAGCGCCTTGATCCGGGTGACATGCACGAAGGCGTCACCGACGAGGCCACGGCCCGGCTCGCAGACCAGCGCAGGGCGCGCGTCGCCAAACGCCTCACCCGCGACGCGGTCGATCAGCGCGAAGATCTCCTCGAGCACGGGCGCCGGCCCCTGCATGCGATGGTTCGGGAAGCCGCCCCCGACATTGAGCCGCGCGATCTCGACGCCCGCATTGCGCGCGATCTCGGCCGCAGCGCGAATATAAGCGTCCCAAGCCATCGGATCGGTGCATTGCGTGCCCGGATGGAAGGTCAGCGAGGGGATGAAGCCCGCCGCCGCCGCCCGCGAGAGCAGCACCGAGGCCAACTCGGCCGTCGCGCCGAACTTGGCCCCGAAATTGTAGGCCGCGCCGGAAACGGGGAGTTTGAAGCGCACCGAGATTTCGCAGCCTTCGGCAGGCACCATCTCGATCAGCTTGTCGAGCTCCGAGATCGAATCGACTGACCAGGTCTTCACACCCTGCGCCACGGCGAAAGCGATCTCGTCACGTCCGCGCACCGGATTGTGGTAATGCAGCGCCGCTGCGGGAGCGATCTTTCGGATCATCGCGATCTCGGCAGGCGAGGCCACGTCGAAGCCGCGAATACCGGCGGCGACGAGGTTCTCGATCACCATCTCGTCAGGGTTCGATTTGACCGCATAGGTCACGAGGCCCGGAAAACCGCGCAGAAAGCGGCGCGCCGTGGCTTGAAGCACGGTCGGCGCGAAGACCAGCACCGGATGAACGGGCTGCTTGGCACGGATGACTTCAACGGGGTTCGCCCAGATCGTTTTCGACAGTCCCACAGGCTTTCTCCTTCGCCGATGAGTGCAGCCACCTCTTGCCCCTTTCGCGGGTTGGGAGAGCGCTTACGCGTTTCAACCAGTCCGCAGGCAAGGTACGTATGAGCCGCCCTTTTCCTGTCTTTCGATGTTCCGCGATATGGGGCACATTTTCACCAGACGAAAGTACAAAAATGATGCGAATTATCGTTATAATGACGAAATTACCGGTCAATTTATAAGGTACGGCATGGACGAACTTGATCAGAAGATCCTCGGGCTGCTCTCGGGCGATGCACGGATGTCACTCGCGACCATGGCCCGGCGTCTGCGGATCGCGCGCTCGACGGTGCAGGCGCGGCTCGAGCGGCTGGAGACCGGCGGCGTGATCGCGGGCTACACGGTAAAACTCGGGGAGGCGGCCAAGGCCGGACGGCTGCGTGCCACCGCTCTTCTCGAGATCGACCTGCGCGTTCAACCCGCGATCCTGCAGAAGCTGCGCAGTCTGCCCGAGATCGAGCGCATCGTTACCACCTCGGGCCGCGTGGACCTCCTGCTCCAGATCGCGGCAAATTCGACGCAGCAACTCGATGCCGTACTGGACGTGATTGGAGAGATCCCCGGCGTCCAGAATTCGGAAAGCTTCATTCACCTCACCACGAAGCTCGACCGCGCGGTGTGAGGCCGCACATGCGGGCAAAGGGAGAGAAGACGGAGCGCCTCCCTTGTGGGGTGTGTCGGGAAAAGAGGGGGCGCTGCCCCGTCGCCGGGCGGCGACAATTGACAGGAGAAAGGGGGCGCTGTCCCCGCCTCCTGCGGAGGCTCCCCCGGGATATTTCATGCAGTTGGAGGACAAGACGCCCGGTTCGCAGCTCCGGATCGAGGCCGGCCAGGCGCTTTCAGCTACGCGGTCATCGGCGTCCCGCCTGTACCCGCGAGGGTGATTTCGCCCGATTCTGCTTTACGAATTCCCCCCCTCAACCGCGTCCAATATCCCGGGGTGTATGGCCGGAAGGCCAGAGAGGGCAGCGCCCCTTGCCTGACCCGCAATTTCGCGAAGGGTTTTCCTCGCGCACGCGGCGGGCTAAACAGCGCTCAAGCCGAGCCAAGGATACCTGACATGACGATGGACAAGACTTTCGATGCCGCGAGCGCCGAGCCGCGGATCTACGCGAAATGGGAAGAGAGCGGAGCCTTCAAAGCCGGGGCCAATGCCTCGCGCGATGAGACCTTCTGCGTGATGATCCCGCCGCCGAACGTCACGGGCGCGCTGCATGTGGGCCACGCCTTCAACAACACCGTGCAGGATATCCTCGTGCGCTGGCACCGGATGCGCGGGTTCGACACGCTCTGGCAGCCGGGTCAGGACCATGCGGGCATCGCGACCCAGCTCATGGTGGAAAAGGAACTGGCCAAGACCGGTCAGCCCAAGCGCACCGAGCTGGGCCGCGAGAAATTCCTTGAGAAGGTCTGGGAATGGAAAGGGCAATACGGCTCGACCATCATCAACCAGCTTAAGCGTCTGGGCTCGAGCTGCGACTGGTCGCGCAACGCCTTCACCATGTCGGGTGCGCCCGGTGCGCCGGAAGGCAACGAGGGCAATTTCCATGACGCGGTGATCAAGGTCTTCGTGGACATGTACGAAAAGGGTCTGATCTATCGCGGCAAGCGACTGGTGAACTGGGACCCCCATTTCGAGACCGCGATTTCCGACCTCGAGGTGGAGAATATCGAGGTCGCCGGCCACATGTGGCACTTCAAATACCCGCTGGCCGGGGGCGAGACCTACACCTATGTCGAGAAGGACGAGGACGGGAACGTGATCCTCGAGGAGGAGCGCGATTACATCTCGATCGCCACCACCCGCCCCGAGACGATGCTCGGCGATGGCGCGGTGGCGGTGCATCCGTCCGACGCGCGTTACGCGCCGATCGTGGGCAAGCTCTGCGAAATCCCGGTGGGGCCGAAAGAGCATCGCCGCCTGATCCCGATCATCACCGACATGTATCCCGACCCGACGTTCGGCTCGGGCGCGGTGAAGATCACCGGCGCGCATGACTTCAACGACTACATGGTCGCCAAACGCAACGGCATCCCGATGTATCGCCTGATGGACACCAAGGGCGCGATGCGCGCCGACGGGCTGTCCTATGAGGACTGCGCAACGCGTGCGATGGAGATCTCGAAAGGCGCCGAGTTCACCGAGGCCGAGATCGACGCGCTCAACCTCGTGCCCGAGGAACTGCGCGGGCTCGACCGGTTCGAGGCGCGCAAAGCTGTCATCGACCAGATCACCGAGGAAGGTCTGGCGGTGATGATTACGAAAACCGTCACCGACGAAGACGGCAACGAGACCGAAACGCTCGTGCCTTACGTCGAGGACAAGCCGATCATGCAGCCCTTCGGCGACCGCTCGAAGGTGGTGATCGAGCCGATGCTGACCGACCAGTGGTTCGTCGATGCCGAGAAGATCGTGGGCAAGGCGCTCGACGCGGTGCGCAATGGCGATACCGTCATCATGCCCGAGGCCGGCGAGAAGACCTATTACCACTGGCTTGAGAATATCGAACCGTGGTGCATCTCGCGCCAGCTCTGGTGGGGCCACCAGATCCCGGTCTGGTATGGTCTGGACCTCGAGGCGTCGGATTACCGCGACGACGAGAATGACGGCGCGATCGACCTTGTCGAGATGGGCCGGCTGCTCGTCGAGACGAAGATGGTGCATCTTGACGACCGCTATCACTGCGCACCCGATTTCGAGGGCGTCGTGGGCTATTTTAAGGGCGCGAATGCGGGCCTGCCGACGCCGCTGAATGCGGCGCGGATCGTCGAGGTGGAAGACCGCCACAAGGCGATCGAAGTGCTTGCGGCAAGCCTCGCGCAATACGAGATCGACCAGGACCCGACCAAGCTGATCTACCCGGTCTGGCGCGATGCGGATGTGCTCGACACGTGGTTCAGCTCGGGCCTCTGGCCGATCGGCACGCTCGGCTGGCCCGAGGATACCGAGGAGATGCGCAAGTATTTCCCGACCGATGTGCTCGTGACCGGGTTCGACATCCTGTTCTTCTGGGTCGCGCGGATGATGATGATGCAGCTCGCGGTGATGGATCAGGTGCCCTTCCACACCGTCTACCTGCATCAGCTCGTGCGTGACGAGAAGGGCAAGAAGATGTCGAAGACCGCGGGCAACGTGATCGACCCGCTGACGATCATCGACGAATACGGCGCGGATGCGCTGCGCTTCACCAATGCGGCGATGGCGGCGCTTGGCGGCGTGCTGAAACTGTCCGAGGAGCGCATCAAGGGCTACCGCAACTTCGGCACGAAGATCTGGAACGCCACGCGCTTTGCCGAGATGAACGGCGTCTTCGAAGGCCCCGTCGTGACCGAGATCCCGCAGCCCAGCCATACCGTGAACCGCTGGATCATCGGCGAGACCGCGAAAGTCCGCGAACTGGTGGACGAGGCCTTCGCCGCCTACCGCTTCAACGACGCAGCACTCGGGCTTTACGGCTTCGTCTGGGGCAAGGTCTGCGACTGGTATGTGGAATTCGCGAAACCGCTGTTCGATGGCGAGCATGCGGAGGAAACGCGGGCCACGATGCGTTGGGTGCTCGATCAGTGCTACACGCTCTTGCACCCGATCATGCCCTTCATCACCGAAGAGCTGTGGGAGCTGACCGCGCCGCAGGGCGACCGCGCGAAGATGCTCATCCATGCCGATTGGCCGAGCTACGCGGCGGCCGATCTGGTGGATGAGGCCGCCGATCGCGAGATGAACTGGGTGATCGAGCTGATCGAGGCGATCCGCTCGTCGCGCACGCAGATGGGCGTGCCGGTGGGTCTGAAACTGCCGATGGTTCTGGCCGAGGCCGATGACGCGGCCCGCGCGGCGCTCGCCAATAACGAGGCGCTGATCTTCCGCATCGCGCGCGTCGACAGCATCACCGAGGCGCCGATCCCGAAAGGGGCGATCTCGATCCCGGCGCAGGGCGCGCTGTTCGGGCTGCCGCTCGAAGGGGTGATCGACATCGGCAAGGAAAAGGCGCGTCTGGAGAAGGCTCTGGGCAAGATGGAGAAGGATATCGGCGGCATGAAGGGTCGTCTGAACAATCCCAAATTCATCGCCAATGCCGATCCCGAGGTGGTCGAGGAAACCCGCGACAACCTCGCCCGCGCCGAGGAAGAGGCAGAGAAGGTCCGTCAGGCCGTGGCGCGTCTGGCCGAGCTGGGCTGAAGATCCGGCGCGGCCCGAACAGTGCTTAGGGCCGCGCCCGACCCTTGGGTGGGCGCTTCAGGACATATGTGGTCATCGCTTTATCTCGAAAGCCAGCGAGTCACCCGTGCGCTCGCCGACATCGCCAATGCGCCCTCCCGGGGGGAGGGTCGGGCGCGGCCCGGGGCTGGTCGCCCCGCGCCATGAGCTGATCGGAGACCTTACTCCGACGCTTCCTTCATCGTGAAAGCCACGCCCGAGGCCACAACGCAAATCCCCGCGTAAACCGCGAGCACGATCGCTGGCCCCGCCAACGCAAGCGCCGAACTGGCCGCACCGAAGGCCAGCAGCATCACGCCCACTGTCGTATTCGACACCGCCGTATAGGCTGCGCGATTGTCCTTGGGCGCCATATCCACGAGATAGGTCGAGCGCCCCAGCCGCACGCCCTGATAGCCGATCATCAGCCCGAACAGCGCCAGCGGCGAGGCCCAGATCGTGCCCATCAACCCGAACCAGCCCAGCATCACGGCCAGCACCAGAAATGCCGCCGCGACAAGCCCGGTGAAGATCAGCACCTTGCGCGAGGACCGGTCCGCGAGCCGCCCCCAGATGTACGAACTCACCAGCGAGGCCAGCGCCGAAGCCAGCACCATCGCACCCAGAGCTCCAAACCGGTTATCGCCCGCCTGCGCCGCAAGCAGCACGATATAGGGCGGGGCCAGAGCGGTCGGCAGCAGCAGCGTGCGCGCGATGACGAACTTGCCCAGATCGCGATCCTCCCAGAGCAGGCGCAGCTCGCGCAGACCGATGCTGTCCTGCGCCTCGCCGGGCTGATCTTCCTCGCGCAGGGTCGAGAAGGTCACCGCTGCCACGACCCAAAGCACGGCGGCCAGAGAAATCGCCCCGATCACGAGGCTCATCCGTTCGATCGACCCGCTCATCAGGATCAGCGCGAACAGAATCACGCCTGCCGCCGAAACGGTCGTCGCGATCCCCGTGGAAGTGCCGCGCCGGGTGCGGTCCACCGTCTTGCCCAGCACGTCCTTGTAGCTCACCGATGACACCGAGCGCGCCACCGCGAGCACGGCCAGCGCCGCGAGGATCGCAAGCCCCGCCGCCATCCCCTGCAAGGTAAGGGCTGCAATGACGATGGCCGCCGCCGCAAGTCCCTGGAACAGACTGCCCGCCGCCCAGGCCCATTTGCGCTCGGGCATCTTGCGGATATGCGGCGCGGAGAAAAGTTGCGGCAGGAGCGAGCCCGCTTCGCGCACCGGCACGAGCCAGCTGACCAGCGCCGCTGGTGCGCCCACCGCCTGCATCAGCCAGCTCAGCACGAGTTTCGGGTCAATCAGCCCATCGGCAAGCTTGGTCATCGTCAGCGAAGCGACATGGCGCAGGAAATTGGCGGGCTCGTGACTGGCAGCTTCCTCGCTCAGTTCTTTGGGTTTGCCCCCGTCCGCCCCGGTCAGGGTCTGGAACAGGTTGGTCGCGAGGGAGGTGTCGCTGGCGCTCATCGGCTGGCTCTCCGGGTCTTTGTCAGATGACAGGTTACGGGGAATTAAGTGTCTCGCCCAGCACGCGGTTCCACGCGGCCCCTTGCCGCATCCCGGCTTTGCGCTTACGCCTGTTGCCATGACCGGACCGCGTTACACCAAACTGATCGAGAGCCTTCCCGCCACCGTGCCCTTCGTCGGGCCCGAGGAACAGGAGCGCCGTGCCGGCCGCCCTTTCGCGGCGCGGCTGGGCGCCAATGAAAACGGCTTCGGCCCCTCCCCGCGCGCGATCGCGGCGATGGCGGCCGCAGCGGGCGAGGTCTGGAAATACGGCGACTCGACCAGTTTCGAGCTGCGCGCCGCAATTGCCGAGCATCACGGTGTTGCGGTTGAGAATGTGCTGGTGGGCGAAGGGATCGACGGGCTGCTGGGGTATCTCTGCCGTCTGGTGATCGAGCCGGGCGATGCGGTGGTGACCTCGGACGGCGCCTATCCGACCTTCAACTACCATGTCGCGGGCTTTGGCGGCGTGTTGCACAAGGTGCCTTATGTGGCGGACCGCGAAGACCCGCAATCGCTGATCGCGACGGCTGCCGAGACGCAGGCGAAGCTCGTCTATATCGCCAACCCCGACAATCCGATGGGCACGCATCATCCGCGCGAGGCGATCGAGGCGATGATCGAGGCGGTTCCCGAAGGCACACTGATGGTGCTCGACGAGGCTTATGTGGAATTCGCCCCCGAGGGCACCGAGGCGCGCATCGCCGCCGATGATCCGCGCGTGATCCGGATGCGGACCTTCTCGAAGGCGCATGGGATGGCGGGCGCGCGGGTGGGCTATGCCTTGGCAGCCCCCGGACTGATCGCCGCCTTCGACAAGATCCGCAATCATTTCGGCATGTGCCGGATCTCGCAGGAAGGCGCGCTCGCCGCGCTTCAGGACAAGACGTGGCAGGCCTATATGCGGCTGCTCGTCGCGGGGGCGCGCGACCGGATCACGACGATTGCGCAAGAGAACGGGCTCAGCGCCCTGCCCTCGGCCACGAATTTCGTTGCGATCGACAGCGGGCAGGATGGCGAATTCGCCCGCGCGGTGCTGGCGGAACTGGGCGCGCGGGGCATTTTCGTGCGCATGCCCTTCGTCGCGCCGCAAGATCGCTGCATCCGGGTCTCGGTCGGCCCCGACGCCGAGCTTGACGCTTTCGCCGCCGCGCTCCCCGATGCCCTCGCCGCTGCCCGCGCCAAGCTGTCGCGTTGATCGGCGCACCGTTTCCGGGCATCCGGGAGATTGAAACATGCCTCCCAGATGAAGGATTACGAGATGAAACAGTCGCTGCTGATGGAAAAATACCCGGTCTTCGATATGACTCTGCCGAAGACTGAGACCTCTTGCGCGAGCGTTGACGAAATCATCGCCAAGCTGAAGGCCAATATCGACGCCCACCCGAAGGTCGCCTATATCGCCACCTTCGACCATTTCAGCCACACCAAGTCGATCGACGGCACCGTGGCCGAAAACATCTCGGACGCGAAAAATATCGTGTTCTGCTTCGGCGTCGCGCTGCCCAACCCGCATGTGCTGGCGGTGCGTCCGCGCGCGATCGGCGTGGCCGATCTGGGCGACAGCTTCCACCTGACCTTCCTCGAGCCGCCGATGGAAGTGGCCACGAAGGAAATGGAAGCCTGGTGCAAGGCGCTGGCCGACAAGGCCTGAGCCTCACGTCGTTGGGGATGTGGAAACGGGTTTTCAAGCCCCGCCTTCCTACAGCTCCGCGCGACGAGGGCACAAATCCGCCCAAGCGATCAGCGGGAAAGGGCCGGCGCGGTCCTTTCTCGCCTTGAGGTGAGTTGCCCCGACTCACATGTGAGCCCATCTTCTGCCCAACGATCAGGAGCAGAAACCATGAGCCGCAAGACCCGTAACCGCCATATCGCGATGTTGAGCCCGCTGGCCTTTGCACTGGCCTTTGGTGCTTATGCCGGCAGCACCCAGATCGGGCGCGAAACCCGCCTGTCGATCCCCGACGAGGAGATCGCACAGGTCGGAACCGACGAGGCCGAGGAAGTGGGCTGGCTGACCGACTGGCTGGAACGCCACGGTCAGGCCTGAGCCACCCCTTTCGCGATCTCACCCGCGGCGGCGGCGATCCCGCCGCGCCCATGCGGGATATTCAGCGCCTGCATTCCGGCCTCCATGGTGGCGAGAGCACCGAGCGTCATATGGGCGTTCACATGGCCCATATGGGCAACGCGCAGGAAATCGTCGGCCTCGGGCGTACCGGGTTCAGCCATGCCAAGCCCGATCCCGAGCGTCACACCTGCCTCGGTCTCCAGCCATTTGCGCAGCCGTTCCGCGCCGCCGCCGCCGATCCGTGCCGCGGTCACCGAATGGGCGCGAAACTCGGGCTCTGCGATATTGAGCGCCAGATCACCGCCCTGCCCCCAGGTTTCGAAAGCCGCCCAGACCGCGCGGGCCAGCGCCGCATGACGGTTCCAGATATGGGGCAGACCTTCCTCGTCGAGGATCATCTTGAGCGACTCATCAAGCCCGAAGAGGTGATGGGTCGGCGAGGTGCCTCCAAAATACTGATAGACGAATTCCGGGAAGGCCCGCGGGTGCCAGTTCCAGTAAGGCGTGACCATGTTCGAGCTGCGGCTGGCCTCGAGCGCCTTGTCGGAAAACCAGACGAAGCCGAGCCCCGGGGGCACCATCAACCCCTTCTGGCTGGCGGCAACCATCACGTCGACGCCCCAGTCATCCATGCGGAACTCGTCGCAGCCGAGCGAAGCAATGCAATCGACCATCAGAAGCGCCGGGTGGCCTGCCGCATCGATCGCTGCGCGGATCCCGGCCACATCGTTGCGCACAGAGGTCGCGGTGTCGACATGGGTCAGCAGCACCGCTTTGATCTCGTGGCCTTTGTCAGCCCGCAGGGTCTCTTCGACGCGGGCCGGATCGGCGGGGGATTTCAGGCCAAACTCCAGCCGCTCCACCTCGACACCCATCGCGGCGGCATTCAGCGCCCAGATATTGCCGAAACGGCCGGTCACGAGGCTGAGAACCTTGTCGCCGCGCGAGAAGACATTCGCAATCGAGGCCTCCCAGGCGCCGTGCCCATTGGCGATATAGATCGCGACATGGGAGGACGACATCGCCACTCGGCGCAGGTTTGCCGCAACACGCGCGGCGATTTCCTCGATCTCGCCCTCGTAGATATTGGGCGCGGGCTTGTGCATCGCGGCAAGCACGCGATCGGGCATGGTCGAGGGGCCAGGAATGGCGAGGTAGGGGCGACCCTGGGCGAGGCTCATCTGTCTTCTCCATCACGCAGAACGGACCATCGGTAATGCCGCTGCAGCGCGGCGTCAATCGCACCCGAGCTTGCGCGCCGCCCCCCTCTCGCGGTAATCCACACAGCAATCCGCGCCAAACGCGCCCAATATGACGGTTCCCAGTGGCCAAACCCTCCGATCCCTACAGCTCGAAACGCCTTTTCGGCCGGATGTGGCGCGACTATTTGCGCATGCATTGGCCCTGGGTGATCGTGGCCGCCGTGCTGCTGGTCATCGAAGGCTCGACGCTGGGCGCGCTGAGCTGGATGCTCAAGCCGCTCTTCGACAAGGTCTTCGTGCAAGGTGAGAGCGACCTGATCTGGTGGGTCGGGCTCGGTATCTTCATGCTCTTCGTGATCCGCGCGGTCACGTCGGTCGGCTCGCGCGCGGTGATGACCAATGTCGCGCTGCGCACGTCGAGCGACATGCAGGTGGATCTGTTTCGGCACATGCTGCGGCTCGACCAGCATTTCTACCAGAAAAACCCGCCCGGAGCGCTGATCGAACGGGTGCAGGGCGATACGGCGGCGGTGCAGAACGTCTGGAAGATCTTCATCACCGGGACGGGCCGTGACCTGATGGCGCTCGTTTCGCTTTTCGCCGTGGCGGTCTCGATCGACCCGGTCTGGACCCTTGGCGCGCTGATCGGCGCGCCGCTTCTGGTCCTGCCGATCGCGATGGCGCAGCGCTATATCCGACGCAAGACGCGCAAGATGCGCGAGCATTCCTCGGATCGTGCGACCCGGCTCGACGAGGTTTTCCACGGCATCGCGGCCGTCAAACTCAATGGGATCGAGGACTATCAGGCGGGCCGGTTCGAGAGGCTCGTTGACGAAGTGCGCAATGCGCAGATCAAGACAACGATCATCTCCGGCCTCGTGCCCGCGATGATCGACATCATCACCGGGTTGGGCTTTTTCGTCGTTCTGGTGCTGGGCGGGCAGCAGATCATGGCAGGCGAACGCTCGGTCGGCGATTTCATGTCCTTCTTCACCGCGATGGCGCTGACCTTCCAGCCGGTGCGCCGCCTCGCCAACACGGCAGGCTCCTGGCAGACGGCGGCGGCGAGCCTCGAGCGGCTCTATCGGCTGTTCGACACGCAGCCCACGATCACCTCGCCCGCGAAGCCCGCGCCGGTGCCGGCCTCGACCCGGATCGAACTGGCAGACGTTCACCTGCGCTACGGCGACAAGGAAGTGCTGCGCGGGCTGAGTTTCACTGCCGAGCCGGGCCAGACCACCGCGCTTGTCGGCCCTTCGGGTGCTGGCAAGACCACCGTTTTCAACCTTCTGACCCGGATGGTCGATCCCGATAGCGGCCGCGTCACTCTGGGGGGCACGCCGCTCGCCGACCTCGATCTCGTGCAACTGCGCCGCCAGTTCTCGACCGTTTCGCAAGATGCCGCGCTCTTCGACGAGACGATCCGCGAAAACGTCCTGCTCGGACGCGGCGATGTCGCCGCCGAGGCCCTGCGCGAGGCGCTCGAAGCCGCGCATGTGACCGAATTCACCGATCTGATGAGCGACGGGATCGAGACCGCCTCGGGCCCGCGCGGTTCGGCGCTCTCGGGCGGCCAGCGACAGCGCGTCGCCATCGCCCGCGCGGTGCTGCGCAATGCTCCGATCCTCTTGCTAGACGAGGCCACCTCCGCGCTCGACACCGTCTCGGAGGCGAAAGTGGCCGAGGCTCTGGCCGAGCTCAGCCAAGGCCGCACGACGCTGGTCATCGCACACCGCCTTTCGACCGTGCGCAACGCCGACAAGATCGTCGTCGTGGTCGAAGGTCAGGTCGTCGAGCAAGGCACGCATGACGATCTGGTCGCCAAGGATGGCGTTTACGCCGGGCTGTGCCGGATGCAGCTTCTCGACTGAGGCTGACATTCGCGCCTGCACGCCCTACATGGGGCGAGAAAGGAGTTTCTCATGGGCGAGCGCATCCTCTACGAGATCACCGGCAGCGACCGGGAGCACTTCCTGCAGGGGCTGATCAGCAACGATACCCGCAAGCTGAAGGACGGGCTCGTCTATGCCGCGCTGCTGACGCCGCAGGGCAAGTATCTGGCCGATTTCTTCCTGCTCGCGCGGGGCGATGCGATCGTGATCGACCTCGATGAGAGCATCGCGGATTCCACGATCAAGCGCCTGTCGATGTACAAACTGCGCGCCGATGTGCAGATCGCGCCTTCGACGCTCAAGGTCTATCGTGGCACGGGCCCCGCACCCGAAGGCGCCCTGGCCGATCCGCGTCACCCCGATCTCGGCTGGCGGCTGTATGGCGAACGCGCGGGCGATGACGGCAGCGACTGGGATGCGATCCGCGTCGCGCATTGCATCCCCGAAACCGGGATCGAGCTGACCCCCGACACCTATATCCTCGAAGCCGGGTTCGAGCGGCTGAACGGCGTCGACTTCCGCAAGGGATGCTATGTCGGGCAAGAAGTCACGGCGCGGATGAAGCACAAGACCGAGCTGCGAAAAGGCTTCGTTACGGTGGGTGTGTCCGGCCCTGCGGAGCGCGGCGCGGAGATCATGGCCGATGGGCGTCGCGTAGGTCAGCTCTTCACCCGGGCAGGCGAGCACGCGATCGCCTATCTGCGCCTCGACCGTGCCGAGGGCGCGTTGCAAGCGGGCGAGGCAGAGATCACTTATTTATGACCGCTGTCGCCAGGGCACGAATAAGAATTTCGGAAAGTGCAAGAGGCTGGAAAACGGATGTTTCCAATGCGTGTTTGCAAGGAAACGGTTTTGCCCCCGTCCGTGCGCGCTTCGCCGCATAAATTTCGCAAGCCGCGATAGCGCCATAATTTCTGTATAACTTTCAGTACGTTGTTAAGGAACCCGTCCTCGAGGCGGTGTCGAACAGCGCGCCTGGTCCCCTTGAAAAACAGGGATTTCTGCCTATCTGCCCAAGACTTGACGGGGGCTGCTGAAAGATATGCAGTGAATGGCGGGGGTGATATGCGCTCAGTGCATGCCTGCCATGTGCTGTGAGCCATATCGAATCGGGGCTGAACCGCTCTAGATGGCCTCCACGCCAGGAAACGCAAGAGCAATAAAAAGGACGGAAGAATGCGCGATTTCGTTGACGGCTCGGCCTTCAACTATGAACAGGGTCAACGGGCCCGCAAACTCTTCGCCGCGGTGGTGCTGGCTGCTCTGGACGATGCGATTGCTGACGACAAGAAATACGGCAATGGCCCCGAACAGATCGCGCGTTGGGCGCGGTCGCGTGACGGGCGTGAAGTGCTGTCCTGCGCTGGGATCGATCCCAATGAGCGCGTGGTGAAAGGTCTGATGGAATTCGTCGCCAAGGGCGTGCGTACCTCTGTCGCGCTGTCGCGCGAAGAGAGCGAGCGTCGTCTGGCTGCGGCGGACGAGCACGAGGCCGAAGCGGCCTGAGCCGGAGGCTCCGGAGAGATCCGGAGTCCGGTATGAAAAACGGCGCGTCCCGAGAGGGTCGCGCCGTTTTCAATATCTGCCCCCCTCTTCGCCATGGGCAAAGCGAGGCCTTCCCGTCTGTGCTAATCAGTCGAGATCGCGGCTCATCAGGGCGCGTTGCACCTCGCGCCGGATCAGCTTGCGCAGGTTGCGCGTAATCCGGGACCCAAGCGCGCCTTGCAACTCTTCGCGCAGCATCGCGGAGACGAGCTGGCGCAACTGCCCCTCGTCGAGCGACATAGCTGCGGGATGCAGAGGGGCCTCCGGCTCATCCGCGATCTCGGCCAGTTCCGCTTCGAGCGCCTCGAGATCGGGTTCGTCCTGATCCTCGGCCATCGAGTCGCGCAAATCCTCGTAGCTCGATGCGCGTAGCTCGGGTTCAGGCGCACGGGCCTCGGCATCGCTCAGGTGCAAGCGGCGCGGGGGGGCGGCTTCATGAGGCCAGCGATCCTCCCATTCCAGGCTCGGAGTGCTTGCATCCTCGGTCGCGACCGACGCGACGTCTTGCGGCTCCTCGGGCATCTGCGCCCAATCAGCATCCATCAGATCCGGGTCGACCCCCGCCTCAGACTCGACAGGTTCCGGCGCGTTCTCGTCGAGCTCAGCCGCTGTCTCCGCCGCGTCCGAGGACAGGATGAGGGGCGGCAACTCCACGGAAGCGGCATCCGGAGCCTGCGCGAAGGCCACATCAGCGTCAGACAGGTCGTCGACCGGCGTGCCCATCGCGGCGTCTTCGATCAGGGCATCTTCCGCCCCGCCAAGGGCCGCAGCATCGAATTCTTCGGGCAGATCGGTCAGCGGAGGCACACCCACCAGCTCGAAGCGGTCGCCCTGCTCGGGTTCATAGTCGATCCCGTCACGCGAAACCTCCGCCTCGAGATGGGCGAGCGTGTCTTCCAGTCGCGCCAACTCTTCGCCAAGGGATTCCTGCGCCAGATCCTCTTTGGTGGGCCAAGCGTCGTCGGCATCGTCGAAATCGGGTTCGAAATTCTGCGGCGCACGACGGGCGTCGGACAATGCCGGCGCCGCGATTTCCTCGGCCTCGGGCGTATCCAGAGACACCTCGGGCGCCTCCTCCGCCTCGGGGTTTTCCGAGACGAGCTGCGCCGGGGTCAGAACCAGTGGTTCGGGAGGCTGCGGCCGGCGCGGGGCCGGATAGCTTTCGGCCTGACGCGGGCTGTCCTGCGACACAAGTCGCCGAATCGATGCCAGCACATCTTCAATCTCAGGTCGGGTTCCGGTTTCAGCCATGATGCGCCCATCCTGATGCGAGCTTGCCCGCCTGTCCAGTCATCTGATCCCTCGGGATCACGTTGATTTCAGAGGAAAGTTGCGCGCCGAAGCGAAGCGGCGCCGGGGCAGGCGCAAATGCCTGCCCCGATCGCGCGATGCGATCAGTTCTCACCCATCGCCTTGAGCACGCGGTCGAGCCGCTTGCCCTGCGGGCTGAGCGTAAGGGGCGCATTGCGCACCGAATTGTAATAGGCCGCCGGATCATAGGTCGGGATCCCAAGCTTCAGGTTGTCCACCGTCAGAAGACCCATAGCGGACAGAAGTTGATAATATGCTACCTGAAGCGTGGCCGCCGCGTCGATCCGGCCCGCCTGCGCGTCGAGCAGATCCTGCTCGGCCGAAAGCACATCGAGGGTGGTGCGCGCGCCCAGAAGCGCCTCTTCCTTCACACCCTGATAGGCGGTGCGCGCGGCCTGAATCTGCTGGTCATAGGCCGAGATCTGCGCCTGCGCGATATCGATGGCCGCCCAGGCATTCGCGACGCCCTGCGAGATCGTCACGCCCGCCTGGCTGAGCTGCGCGCGCGCAGACTGGTCATTCGCGATTGCCTTGCGCTGTGCGGACAGCAACGCGCCGCCGGAATAGAGGGTCTGGCTCATCTCGATCGAGGCCGAACGCGAGGTGGTTCCCATCTCGCCTTGAACGAGCCCGACCGTTCCCGAGAGCGTCGGCATGCGGTTCGCCTTCGCATAGGTCACCGCGAGATCGTAGACGGAGACCGTGTGCTGAAGCTGCTTCACGCTCGGATGGTTGCGAAGCGCGATATCACGGGCCGCATCGAGAGACTTCGGCAGCGCCGGAGTTTTCGGGAAGGCTGCAAGCGTTCCCGGATAATGACCCGTCGCGGCTTTGTAGGCCTCGCGTGCCGCGCGCAGGTTGCCCTGGGCCGAAGCGAGCGAAGCGCGTGCCGACGCAAGCTGCGCCTGTGCGAGCGACACGTCGGTCTTGGTCACTTCCCCAACCTCGAAACGGTCGTTCGAAGCCTTCAGTTCCTCACCCAACACGCGCACCGAGTTCTGGTTGATCGCAACCTGCTCGGAGGCCGATTTCACATCCGAGTAAGCCTGGATTGCGGAAAGCAGCACGCTTTGCTCGACCGAGCGCAGCGCCTCGCGGGTGGCCAGCACGGTCTCTTTCTTCATTTCGACATTGATCTTGGTGCGACCGAAATCGAACAGCGTCATCGAAGCGCCAAGCGTCGACGTCGCCGCGCGGCTCGTCGCCGGATTGCCGGTGATGCTCGATTTGTTGGTATGCTGAACGGTGTAATCGGTGGTCCATTGCAGGACCGGCCGCAAACTCGCGACCGCCTGGGCGACATCTTCGTCGGCGGCCCGCAGCGCGGCGCGGTTCTGTTCGAGAAGGTTCGAATTCTTGTAGGCCGAGACCAGCGCGTCAGCCAGCGTCTCGGCGCTCACCGCATAGGGCGCCATCGCCGTCACCGCGGCCAGAACGGTCAATTTCAAAGTCTTGCGCAACATGCCTCTGCCCTCATTCCTGTATCGCCGCGCACGCCAAAGGAGACCGGCGCGGGGCCCGGGATTTTTCGATTGTTACAGTCAATGCCCGCAGTTTCAATTGCGGCATTATGTGTAGCCGGATGGATGTGCCCTTCACAGCACGAATTCGCGCTGCACGGCAAAGCCGGGCAGCAGTGGCGCGGTGCCATTGAACATGTCGCGCCAGTTGATCACGCCGTCGATCTTGTAGCCGATCCGCGCGGTGCCGAGCACACCCTCCATGAAGATCGCCGCGATCCGGCCACCTTCCTTAAGCTGATCGGCGATCGCCTGCGGCACGGCCTCAACCCCGCCTTCGAGGATGATCGCATCATAGGGACCGTGCTTGGCGGCACCTTCGGCCAGCGTCCCGGAAACGACGGCAACGTTATCCGCCCCCGCCTGCGCCAGCGCGGCTTCGGCCTGTCCGGCAAAATCTTCCTCTTCAAGCGCCACGACCGCCTCGGCCATCTGCGCGATCACCGCCGCCGAATAGCCAAGCCCCACGCCGATATCGAGCACGAGGTCATCGGGCTGGATGTCGAGGCCGTCGAGCATCTTCGCAAAGTTGCGCGGCTCGAGCACGACACGGCCCGGCGCCAGCTCGACATTCTCGCCAATATAGGCCGCTTCGCGCTTCGTGGCCGGCACGAAATCCTCGCGCGGCACATGCAGCATCGCCGCAATGATCGGGAATTTGGTCACGTCGTTGGGGCGGACCTGCGTGTCGACCATCATGGTACGGCGCGTGGCGAAATCTTGCATGTCGTGAACTCTTCGGTGTGAAACCCTTGCGCGCGGTTTTGCCACAACTGCCCCTAAGGGGCAAGAACGCCCTGCAACTTAGCCCGCCCCCGCGCCGATCAAGAGCCTCTTCCGGAACGCACAGACGGAAATCCGGGCGATGCCTGCCCCGCAACTCCCCTCTTGCGCGCCCGCCCCCGATACCGTATCTGACGCCAACACCACGGATGGCGAGTTGGCGGAGTGGTGACGCAGCGGATTGCAAATCCGTGTACACCGGTTCGATTCCGGTACTCGCCTCCAACGTTTTCAAGCCCTTATGCCATGCGCACGTCCCTTGGCATTCGAGTGCTGAAACCGGTGCTGAAACTTTCACGTTTTCGTCCCGCCCTGTTCCATCCGATTCCGAGCGGCTCGAGCTTTCATTGCCAGCGTTCGCTGGCGGATCATTTCTCAACGCTTCTCAAGCGTCGCCACCCCTGAGTGGCCCGTGACGGGCTTCACTATCTCCTCTGTGCAACCCGCAAGAGGGCGCTCGATGGTCGCGTTCTTGCGCAGACCATGCGTGACGGAGGTCTGTGCCGCAGATGCTCCACGCGGGCTTTGTTCCTTCTGCGATCATCCGGCAGCCCCCTACACGTTTCGGGGGCACGCGTTCAATTTCGACCATTCCCGGTGGCATCCGGAACAGTCGCAGGATTGCATCGACGATCTCGCCCCCCCCTCAGGCGCCCGAAACTCTCCCCCTCCACCGTCGCTCTCGCCGCAACCGGAAGGTTCGGGATATGAGCCTTGGGCCTAGGCTGAAAATTCGTCGGCTGCGTCGAGGCGACGATGCGGCGTCATTAGATCGGCTCGGCGCGCCCGAACCTGACGGCGTCCAGCATGCCAAAGATAAAGAGCGAGACTGACAATGACGATCGCTCCGCCAACCAGCATGGAAGGCGTCGGGGCCACGCCGGTTCCGACCCAAATCCAGATCGGGCCAAGCACGGTTTCGAGAAGCAACAGCAGGCTCACATTCGATGGATGCGTGTAGCGGGATGAAAGCGAGAGCGAGAAGAACGACACTGGGAGCACCAGCCCGCCAGCGAGGGCGATTGCCCAAACGTGTCCTTCAGTCATCGCGCTCGTTCCCGTCCAGGCAAGACCTGCGAGACCCGCCAGTGTCGCCCCAGCGCCGACCAATAAAAGGATCGGCAAATCCGCATTGGCTCGGATGGTGACGAAGCTGAGCGCCAGACAGATCGCGACGCCCAGACCGATTGCGGCGCCCAGCAGCGGACTACCGGAGGTCTGCGCGGGATCTGTCCCGAAAACTGCAATGCCGATCCCGAACAATACGACTGCGGTCGTGACCCAAGTCGTCCAATGCGCCCGTTCGCCCAGAAACATCCAAGACAACAGTGCAGCAAAGATCGGCACGGTCGCCACGCTGAACAAAACAACCGAGACCGGCGCAACCGCGATGCCGAATGCGAAAAGCGACGCGTTGCAAGCTTGACAAAGCAGGACGACGAGCCCCGCCCAACAGACAGTGACGCGCAGGTCTTTGTGCAGTTGCTGTCGCCGGAAAATCAGCCAGGCCAGCAGCATCGCCGAGCCCATCAGGAGCCCACGCCAAGCCATCATCTGTGGGCCGGTCATCTCCGACCACCGCATCAGCAGCGTGTCAGGCGAGATCGCCAGCGCCCCGAAAAGGGCAAGGAAGATACCGAACCTGGGGTTGCTTGTCATTTTCCATTCCAGCGGCGAGGACGTGCCCAAGCCTTACCGGTCCGCTGGCTTCATTCCAAGCTTCGCTGAAGCATCAAGGAGCCCCGAAACGTGCAGGGCGGCGTCTCGCCGCTTCCGGCCCGTTGCGGGCCTCGGCCTGGAACGCCGCGAAAGCCGGCTTGGAAAGCCAGCACGCCTTGTGGACGTCTGTAAAAGGATTTCCAGGTGTGTCCCCTCCACACAGCATGCGCCACTGCCCGAGAGGGCCTTGGTTCTGGCCGAGCAGGAAGCGTGACCGCGACACCGGCCGAGGTATAAGACCGTCTTCGGATGGATCGTGCCCTTGGCTCAAAGTCCCAAGGTCTTGCAACGGCGAGTGGGTGCGAATTCCGGGCAAAGGCACGGCGCTCGCGCGCGCCCAGACTCCGATGCTGGCCAGACCCTCTCGCGATGCAGGTATCGCGGGAGGGTCTGGCCCTAGGGTCAATCCGGGGCTTTCACGAGGATTTTGACCTGCGACTTCTCGGCGACGAGCGCATCGAAGCCTTGGTCGACAATCTCGTCGAGAGAGATCCGCTTGGTCACCAGTTTCTCGGCGCTGAAATAGCCCTGAACCATCAGCTCCATCACCGCCGGATAGACGTTGCGATAGGCAATCGTGCCTTGAAGCTGGCGTTCTTTGAGCACCGCAGTGTTCGGGTTGAAGCTGGCATCGCCCTCCCAGATCGAGACGATCAGCGTCTGACCTTCGTGTCGGGTGCTGTCGATGCATTGCGGCAGAACGCGCGGAACGCCTGTCACCTCGAAAGCGACATGCACGCCGCCGGTGGCGGCGCGGATCGCGGTCACGGGATCATTGGCCATCGGGTCGATCACCGAAGTCGCGCCCAGTTCGAGCGCCTTCGCGCGTCGCTCGGGCGAGGGTTTGACCACATGAATCTGCGCAGCCCCGGCCACGCGCAGCGCCTCGACCACCAGAAGACCGATCGGCCCCGCACCGAAGACCGCCGCCATGTCCCCTGCCTTGAGCGTGGACATGCGCACGGCATGGAGCGCCACGGCCGCGGGTTCGACCAGCGCACCCTGCTCCATCGACAGATCATCGGGCATCTTGTGCACCATCCGCGCGGGCACCACCGAGGTTGCGGCGAACCCGCCATGCCCACCCGAGAGGCCGACGAAGCCGAGACTGTCACAGAGGTTGTATTTGCCTTCATGGCAGGCCGGGCAGCTCCCGCAGGCGAAGATCGGCTCGATCGCGACGCGGTCTCCGATGGCAAGTCCGCTCACGCCGTCGCCCAGTCGCGCGACCGTCCCGCAATATTCATGGCCCATCGTGATCGGCGCCTTGTCATGGCTCAGCGGGTGATCCTGTTCGACGGGCACGAAGATCGGACCGGCGAGGTATTCGTGCAGGTCGGACCCGCAGATCCCGGTCCAGGCGACCTTGATCGCAACCTCTCCGGGGCCGGGTTCGGGGGTGTCGATGTCCTCGACGCGGATATCCTTCACTCCGTGCCAGCGTGCGGCTTTCATGGCTGTCTCCTTTGATGTTCGGAAAGCGCCCCGGCCGCGCGGGCCGGGGCGTTCGGATGCAAAGCGCGATCACGAGAGGTGATGGACTTCCTGCAGCCCGTAGACCGGGGTCTCCAGCCCCTCCATACGCGCCTTCAGCTGCAGCGCGAGATAGAGCGAGTAGTGACGAGACTGGTGCAGGTTCCCGCCCATGAACCACAGGTGCTCCTGCTGCGTGGGCTTCCACATGTTGCGCTGCTCGCCTTCCCACGGGCCGGGGTCTTTCGTGGTATCCGAGCCGAGCCCCCAGACCTTGCCGACCTTGTCCGCGACCTCCTGAGAGATCAGATCCGCCGCCCAGCCGTTCATCGAGCCATAGCCCGTGGCAAAGACCACCAGATCGGCGGGCAGGCGCGTGCCGTCCGACAGCACCACGGCGTCTGCCTCGAAGTGGTCGACCTGACCCTTGGCGAGCTTGACCTCGCCGTCGATGATCAGCTGGCTCGCGCCCACGTCGATGTAATAGCCCGAGCCGCGGCGCAGGTATTTCATGAACAGGCCCGAGCCGTCATCGCCCCAGTCCAGATCGAAGCCCGCCTGTTCCAGCCCCTTGTAGAACTCCGCATCGCGTTCGCGCATCTGGTCATACAGCGGGATCTGGAACTCGTGCATGATCTTGTAGGGTAGCGAGGCAAAGATCATGTCCGCCTTCTCGGTGGTCACGCCATTGGCAACCGCTTCCTCGGAATAAAGCGCGCCGAGGCCGATCTCCATCAGGCTGTCCGAGCGCACGATATGGGTCGAGGAACGCTGCACCATCGTGACATCCGCGTCGCCTTCCCAGAGGGCAGCGCAGATGTCATGGGCCGAGTTGTTCGAACCGATAACGACCACTTTCTTGCCCGCCCAATTATCCGGTCCGTCATGCTGCGAGCTGTGCTGAATCGTGCCCTTGAAGGTCTCCATCCCGGGGAAATTCGGCATGTTCGGCTTGCCCGACATGCCGGTGGCCAGCACGAGTTGCGTGGGCTCCAGCGTCACCTTTTCGCCGTCGCGATTGACCTCGACGGTCCACTTGCCGGACGCCTCGTCATAGCTGGCATGGGTCACCTCGGACCGCGTCCAGTAATTGATCTCCATGACCTTCGTATACATCTCGAGCCAGTCGCCGACCTTGTCCTTGGGCGTGAAGACCGGCCAGTTGTCGGGGAACTTGATGTAGGGCAGGTGGTCGTACCAGATCGGGTCGTGCAGGCAGAGCGACTTGTAGCGCGAGCGCCATTGGTCGCCGGGGCGGTCATGCTTGTCCAGCACGATCGCGGGCACGCCGAGCTGACGCAGTCGCGCACCGAGCGCGATCCCGCCCTGTCCGCCGCCGACGATCACGACATAGGGTTGCGTGCCGTAGCCCAGATCCGCTTCTTCGGCCTCGCGGCGCTCCTTCCACGAACTGCGGTTCTTGCGCGCCCCGTGTTCGGCGCCCATCGGACGGCGGGTGCCGCGGTTTTCTTCGAACCCTTTGAGTTCCTGAAGCGCGGTCAGAAGCGTCCAGATGCGCCCGTCGCGGATCCGCATCAGGCCCCAGCCCCGCCCGGTCTTCGTCTCGAAGGTGACCCATGCGGTGATCACGCCGCCCTCCTCGGCGGGGATCTCGCCCGTTTGAATCTCGAACTTGCCGGGTCGTGTGTGATCGAGCTGGCTGCGCAGCAGGTCGGCCACGCCCTCGGGTCCCTCGACCGTCTTCAGGTTCCAGCTGACTGCGACGAGGTCGCGCCAATAGCTGTCGGTGGCAAACAGGTTCGCCGCACGGTCAATGTCGCCGCTCGCCAGCGCATCGTTCAGGCTGTCGAGCATATCCTGGGTCTGGGTGGTTACAGTTGTATCAAGCATCGCGTCTCCTCCTCTGCGCGTATCTCTAGAAGGAGTATCGGCACCCGATGGCGGCCCGATCTACGGTCCTCGCGGGGATGTCAGCCTGAAAAATGCCCGCCGCAGTGCGGCATGTTGCGCGCGCAACAGATGCGCAACGGCTCAATGGGGCGGGCGCAACCCGGCCTTGCGAATACGGCGCAGGATGGTCGAGCGGTTGACCCCGAAACGCCGCGCCGCGCGCGACATGTTCCACTCGCAGGCCTCCAAAACCTGTTCGAGCGCGCCCCAGGGATCGTCCGAATCGTACGCGTCCTCCGAGCAGGTGTCAGGCTCGATCGGGCTCGGCAGATCGTGCAGATCGATCACCGCCCCCACACAGAGCGCAGCTGCCACATCGAGCACCTGTTCGAGTTCACGGATATTGCCGGGCCAGAGGCGGCCCTGCAACTCGGCCCGCGCCGAGGGAGACAGACGAATCTCGTCGGCGGCATGCCGGCGCAGATGCCGCGTCATCAGCCAGTCGAGATCGCGCCGCATCCGAAGCGGCGGCACGTTCAGAACGCACCCCGCGAGCCGGTGAAACAGCGGCCGCGGACAGACGATGCGCGCAGGGTCGAGGCAAGTCGTCGCCAGCGTGCGCAGATCGGGGCGGCGATCGAGCAGCCCGCCAAGCGCAATGGCAGTTTGCTCGTTCAACTCCTCGATCCGGCGCAGGACAAGCGTGGTCGGTCCCGCCGCGTCGAGACAGTCTTGCGCCAGCCGCTCCGGCGTCAGCCCCGCGCATTCGAGGTTGATGAAGCCCTGTGCCTTGCTGGCCATATGGATCGCGCGGGCGAGCCGCGTCTTGCCGGTGCCGGTCTCGCCGGTGATCAGCAGTGGCACCGTTCCCGGCGCAAGCCTTTCGGCCTGATCCACGAGCCGCGCCATCTGCGGGTCGCCGCCGGTGAGACCTGCCAGCGGTCCACCGCCCCGCTGCAGGGCATCGCCCCGGCCCGCACGGGTCAGGCGCGGCGCTTTCGGCGCGATCGCATGGCCGAACAGCGCTCCGCCGTCGCGCATCTCGATCACACGTTCTTCGGTGGGGCGGTCTCGCATCAGATCGGGCAGATCATCGACGCTCACGCTCAGCACCTCGTCGATGCGCCGTCCAAGCACCGGGCCAGTATCCGGGAACAAACGGCGCGCGGCCCGCGTATAGCCCAACACACGCCCCGCGCCGTCCAGCCGCACCGCGGCTTCGGGATCGACATCGAGGAATTCGGGGCTCGAAGACAGGCGCAGCACCCAGTCGCGCGGGCTCTCGGCCATCAGATTGGCCATCTCGACCCGGCGCGCGGCCGTGCTCACCAAGCTCATCGCCAGGTTCTGGCTCGTCTTGGGGGTCGGTGAGCGCAGAAGCGAAATATCGAGCACCGCAGCGAGCTGTCCGAGACTGTCAAAGATCGGCGCGGCGGTGCAGGACAACACGGTGTGAGCGTTCCCGAAGTGGTCGTCCTGGTGAACAGTGACGGGCTCTTGTGTCACGATGCAGGCGCCAACACCGCAGGTGCCTGCGAGTTCCTCGGACCAGTTCGATCCAAGATAGAGCCCCGCGCTGCGCAGATCCTCGGTAAAGAGATCGTCACCGAAGAAATCGACGCAAACGCCTTTCGCATCGGTCAGCAGCAACACGTAATTCTGCCCGGCGACCTGCCGAAATAACGATTGCAGACCAGAACGCGCCGCCGCAATCATCCATTCCGCCTGCTTTCGGTGATCGCGCAGTTCGGCCTCTGTCACGATATGGGCCGGGTCCGCGCGCGTCGGGTCCATCCCGTAAAGCTCGACACAGCGCCGCCATGAAGCCGAGACGAAGCTGTCCCGCCCTGTTTGGCTGCCCTCCAGAACCCGTCCGATCTCTTCGACATGCCGTGCATCTGTCATCGCGCGTCGCCTCCCGAAGAGGAGGCTAGCACAGGTGGCGCCCGCGGCCGGAGTGGAAATTGGTCGTAGGAACCGGAGCGACATGGCTCGCGCCACTCCCAGCCTAAACCGGTCATTCGCATCAAGTGCCAGAAAGGCCCGTCCCCTGTCTGAAGTCGACGCTTTCTCAGCTGTCGCGCGCAGCCGTATCTATCGCAAACCCCGCAACCTGCGTGCCGTTCAGGTCCTGCTCGGGCATGCCAAGACAGTCAGCACCTCCCGCGACCTCGGTGTCGAGCCTGAAGACGCACCCGTGATCTCGGCGGCAAGGAACAGATGCCCCGGGCCGCGAGCTTCCTGGCGCTCGCTTGATGCGAGTTCGGCGTCACCTCCTCTGAAACTGTGCAAAGGCGTCTTGCTGCAATTCCAGCGGAGGCTTCAGACCCCTGTCAGCCCAGCAGTTCGGCGATATGGGCCGGACCAGTGGGCACGATGCCCGTGGGGTTGAGCGCCTTGATCGAATAGTAGCCGCGGGTGATGTGATGCATGTTCACCGTCTCCCGGATGCCCGGCAGCCGCAGGATGCGCGCCATATAGGCAGAGAGGCGTGGGTAGTCCTTGATCTGCCGCCGGTTGGTCTTGAACAGCCCGTAATAGGCGGCGTCGAAGCGGATCAGGGTGACGAAGGCGCGGATATCGGTTTCGGTGAGCCGGTCGCCGAACAGGAAATCACCCTCCAGCCGCGTCTCGAGCTCGTCGAGCATGTCGAAGACCTCGCCGACGGCCTCGTCATAGGCCCCCTGCGAGCTTGCGAACCCGGCACGATACACGCCGTTGTTGAGCATGTGGTAGAGCCGCGGGTTGAGGGCGTCGATCTGGTCGGCAAGATCGGCCGGATAGAGCCGATGATCCGACGGCACGAGGCCCTCAAAGGCGGTGTCGAACATCCGCACGATGTCGGCGCTTTCATTGTTCACCATGACGTCGCGCTTCATGTCCCACAGAACGGGGACGGTGGCGCGACCTGTGTAATGCGGATCGGCGCGGGTATAGATCTCGTGCATGTAGCTGGCGCCGAAGAGCGGGTCCTCATCGGCACCGGGAGCGCCGCCGAAACGCCAGCCCTCGTCGCTCAACTGCGGGTTCACCACGCTCACCGGGATCATCGCGTCCAGCCCCTTGAGCTTGCGCGCAATCAGCGTCCGGGAAGCCCAGGGACAGATCAGCGCGACATAGAGCCGGTAACGCCCCGGTTCTGCGGCAAATCCGCCCTCGCCGGTCGGCCCCGGGCGCCCATCCGGGGTGATCCAGTTGCGGAACTCTGACACCTGACGAATGAAGCGCCCTTCGGCATCGGCCTTCTGCACCGGTTGCCAGTTACTTTTCCATTTCCCGTCGATCAGCATCACTCTTCCTCCTTATGCGCCATGGAACACGAAAGAGCGCATCGAGACGGACCCAAGGTCGATGGTATCGGTCATGAAGGTCAACGCGTCGCGTTCGTCCGAGGCCCCGGCGATGGTCAGTGCAGGCAGATAGTGGTCCACCGTCGGGTGCGCCATGCGCAAGAGTGCACCCAGCTTTTCGCGGTCGGCCAGCGCGGCGAAGTCCCTGTTGCTCAGTCGATCGGTGAACAGCCCGTCGAATTCCAGCGCGAAATCCTGCGGCCGGCCGCCCGGCCGCATCGCCCGCAGGTTATGCACCACGTTGCCCGACCCGAGGATCAGGACGCCGCGGTCGCGCAGCTCGGCCAGCGCCTGGCCGACCTCGAGCTGCCATTCCAGCCCCTTCGACATGTCGATCGAGATCTGGAACACCGGCACATCGGCCTCGGGATAGAGGAAGTTGAGCACGCTCCAGGCACCGTGGTCGAGGCCCCAGCTCTCGTCCTCCGCGGCATGATGGCTCGCGAGTAGCGTCACCACCTCGCGCGCCAGGTCCGGCGCGCCATGGGCGGGGTAGCTTTGCTGGTAAAGCTGCTGGGGAAAGCCGTAGAAATCGTGGATCGTGCGTGGCATCGCCGAAACGTCGACCAGTGTCGTCCCGCGTGTCATCCAATGTGCCGAGACCACCAGGATCGCAGCGGGCCGGGGCAGCGCGCGGCCGAGATCCGACCAGGCGCGGCTGAAGGAAGTGTCTTCGATCGCGTTCATCGGGCTGCCGTGACCGAGGAAGACGAGCGGCATGCGGGCGCTCGGGCTCAGGCTGTCGCGCAGGTTTCTGAGGGAATGTGCGAGGCTCATCACGGATACTCCGGAAAAGGGGGAGCCGCCCGGTCGGGCCGGGCGGTCTGCTGTGTCGGAAGGGTCAGGCGAACTGGCCGAAGGTTTTGTCGAGAACCGGAAGCCGCAGCGCGATGGCACCGCGCCCCATCACTGCGATGGTGGTCTGGACCAGCGCCCAGAACAGCGGGAATTCCCAGCCGCCGCCGGCGTTCGAGAACGTCCAGCCATTGCCCGCATGGGCCCAGGTGGCACCCAAGAGCACCGCGATCAGCGGCAGCGACACCAGCCGGGTACCGACGCCAAGGATCAGCGCCACACCGCCGCCCAACTCGGCCAGAATGGTCAGGTAGGCGACGATGGCGGGCAGCCCGAGGCTTTCGAAGAAGCCGACGGTGCCGGGGATGGTGAAGACGAAGACCTTCATCAGGCCATGCGCGATGAACAGGACGCCGCTGGCGATGCGCAGGGCCGAGGCCGCGTAGTCGGTGTTGCTATACTGGGTCATGTGATCTCTCCTGTCAGCGGGGTGTCACGCAGCCATCAGCTGCGGCGCGATTTCGGTGCCTTTGCCCAGCACGTAGCCGAACTGGATGTTGAGGAAGCCCAGGGGCTCAAGGTAGCGCGCGTTTTTCAGCGGGCCGGCGTCGACCGGGTCGAGCCCGAGATCGGCGGCGAGGCGCAGGACCGTTTCCTTGGCCGCCGCGTCATCCGAGGCGACGAAGGTCTGAAGCGGTTTGCCAGCGATCTTCAGGCCGGTCGTGTAGTGCTGGGCGAAGATCGTGTTGAAGGCCTTCACCACCGAGGCCCCGGGCAGGAGCTTGGCGATTTCCTCGGCGGCCGAGCTGTCATGTCCGACCTGAAGCCCCGAGAAATCCTCGGTGACGGGGTTCGACACGTCGACCACCACCTTGCCGGTGAAATCCGCCTGACCGGCGATGTCGCCCGCGGCGCCATAGGGCGTCGCGAGGATCGTCACCTCGGCCGCACCCACCGCCGCGCCGATGTCGTCCGAACGACCGGCCAGGATGACCTCGTGCCCGGCGCTCCGCAGAACGCCAGCAAGACCGGAACCGATGTTTCCATTTCCGATAACTGCAATCTTCATGGGTCTTTCCTCTCGCTGGGCGGTCCGTTGCGACCGCCGTCATTGATCTGGAAAGAACTTAGCCGTCGCATACTTTCCACAAAATGGCGAAGTTGTGGAATGACTAACAACAAATCATTCTCAATAAGGCGCGCCGCATGGATTTCGTCGCCGAACTGAAACGGTGATTTGGCGTGCCGCTGCTTCGGCGCACCACGCGCACGCTCGGCCGTATCCCGCGGGCGAGAAAATTCTCGCACGGGCCCCCGCCCTCAACAGGCCGCACGCAGTCAGACGCGTGATTTGAGGAACGCCGCTGCAAGGTCGGGCGTGGCGATCTGCGGATAATCAGCTTCGGCGATGGCGACGCCGAAGCGCGCGTTGAGTGCGATCACGAGATTGAGGATATCCATCGAGTCGAGCTCCAGATCGTCCTGAAGATGGTCCGAACCCGCGATACCGGCCGGGTCGAGATCGGGGGCCACCTTCACGAGCTCCTCGATATAGGCGCTGCGGATTTCGTCTTCGGTCATAGCTCCTCCGGGATTTGCAGCTTCGCGTCGATCGCGATCAGGAATTTCGAGCCCAGCCGCCCGTCGCTTACGCGGTGATCGGCCGCGAGGGTCAGCGTCACGGCCTGCGCGGCGACCACTTCGCCGTCGCGCACCAGCGGCTGCGGGCCGGGCGCTCCGGCGGTGACGATGGCGACCTGCGGCGGCACGATGATCCCGGCCATCGCCTCGACCCCGCTTTCTCCGAGCGCCGAAAACGTCAGGGTGGCCATGCTCATCTCCGAGCTTTTCAGCCGTCCCGCGCGGGCGCGGGTCGTCAGATCACGCATCGCCTCCATCAGGGCGTGCAGGCTCAGCCGGTCGGCATCGAGGATCGCGGGGGCGACAAGCCCGCCGCCCCGAAGTGCTATGGCAAGGCCGAGATGGATCGCCTTGGATGGCGTGAAGCCCTCTTCGCCAAAATGCCCGTTCACCGCCTTTTCCTCGCGCGCAGCCAGCGCCACGGCCTTCATCAGAAGCGCGCCCATGAGGATACGCTCTTCGGGCGGGCGGGCGGCATTCGCGGCGTTCAGCCAGTCGGTCGCGGCGCTCAGATCGACCGTGTGGGTGACGTAGTAATGCGGGATCTCGCGTTTGGACCGGGTCATCGCGGCGGCGATCGCCTTGCGCATCTCGGCGAGATAGGCACCGCGCTCGGGCTTGGCAGAGGGGGGCGCGGCGGGCTTCGCCGCGTCGACATCGGCCAGAACGATCGCGCCGTCCGGACCGCTGCCGGTTAGGCTCTGCAACGCGATCCCCAGCTCCGCCGCGCGCGCCTTGGCGGCTGGAGAGGCGGCGATCCCTGTCGGGGCGGGTGAAGGTGGCACCGTTGATGGCTCCGTCTTTGCGACGGGCGCGGTTGCTTCGACATCGGCCCGCGGCGTTTCAGACGGCGGGGCTTCGGGAGCCTCCGTTACCACCTGGCCAGCCGCGCGAATGACCGCGAGCGGTGCGCCGACAGGCAGGCTCTGGCCGAGCTCCGCGAGCAGTTTCTCGACCACGCCATCCTCGAAAATCTCGATCTCGATCGCGCCTTTCTGGGTCTCGACCACCGCGACGATATCGCCGTGCTTGACGGGATCGCCCGGTTTCACCAGCCATTCGACGAGCTTACCCGCCTCCATATCCGCGCCGAGCGAGGGCATCTTGAAGACAGCCATCGCCTCACCCTTTCCCGAGCGCCGCCTTCACAGCGGCGACGATGGCGGGCACCTGCGGAATGGCGGCATCCTCGAGATGTTTGGGATAGGGGATCGGCACCTCGGCCGCACACACTCGGCCCACCGGCGCATCGAGATGCCAGAAGGCCTGCTCGCCGATCCGGGCCGCAATCTCGGCCGAGAGCGAGCCAGACCGCCAGCCCTCATCCACGATCACCGCACGCCGCGTGCGCGCCAGCGAGGCCATGATCGTTGCGTCATCGAGCGGGCGCAGGCAGCGCAGGTCGATCACCTCCGCCTCGATCCCCTCGCCTGCCAGCGCCTCGGCTGCCTCGAGCGTCTTCCATAGCGAGCCGCCATAGGTAATCAGGCTGATATCCTTGCCCGCGCGCCGGATCGCGGCTTTGTCGATATCGACCGGCCCGGTATTCGCGGCGATCTGCCCGGTCATGTTGTAGAGCATGACATTCTCGAAGATCAGCACGGGATCGGGATCTTCCAGCGCGGTCCAGAGCATCCCACGCGCATCCTCCAACGTGGCGGGCGCCAGCACCCGCAGCCCCGGAATATGCGCATACCACCCTTCGAGCGAATGGGAATGCTGCGCCGCGAGTTGCTTGCCCGCGCCGGTCGCGAGCCGGATCACCACCGGCGCGCCGAACTGCCCGCCCGACATGTGCCGGATCGTGGCGGCGGTGTTCATGATCTGGTCGAGCGCGAGCAGCGAGAAATTCACCGTCATCACCTCGACGATGGGGCGCATCCCCGCCGCCGCCGCACCGATCCCGGCCCCGGTGAAGCCGGATTCCGACAGCGGCGTGTCGCGGATACGGTCTTCGCCGAACTCCTCCATCAGCCCTTTCGAGACCGCGTAGCACCCGCCGTAAGCGCCCACATCCTCGCCCATCAGGAAGACCCGTTCATCGCGGATCATCGCGTCGCGGATGCCCTGTTTGACCGCCTCGCGATAGGTCATCTCGACGGTCTCGGCGCCGGGTTCGGGCGGCGCGGGCGGCGCGGGGCGGTCCTCGGCCACGACATGGCGGGTGAGCGTCTCGAGCGGCTCCCACGCGCTCGCCTCGGCATAGGCCACGGCGGCGGCGATCTCGTCCTCGACACCCGCCTCGATCTGCGCGACCTCTTCGGAATGCATCAGCCCGGTCTCGTATAGCCAGGACTGGAACCGGACGATCGGCCCCTTCTCGCGCCACGCGGCCACCTCGTCCTTGTCGCGGTAGAGCTGGGCGTCGAACATCGAATGGGCCCGGAAGCGATAGGTCAGACATTCGAGGAAATAGGGCTTGCCGGTTTCGCGGATCGCGGCGAGCGCCCGGCGGGTGGCCGCCTCGACCGCGACCACATCCATCCCGTCCACCTGTTCCGTCACCGTGCCATAGGCCGCTGCCTTGCGCCTTATGTCGGTCTCGGCCTCGGTCCGCGCCAGGGCCGAGCCCATCGCGTAGCCGTTGTTCTCGCAGACGAACAGCACCGGCAGCGACCAGAGCTGCGCGAGGTTCATCGACTCGTGGAACTCGCCCTCGGCCATCGCCCCTTCCCCGAAGAAACAGGCGGTGACATTGGGCGCCCCCATCATCCGGTCGCGCAGGGCGAGCCCCACGGCCAGCGGCAGCCCACCCCCCACGATCGCGTTGCCGCCATAGAAATTCCGCGCGGCGTCGAAGATATGCATAGAGCCGCCCCGCCCGCCCGAAGCGCCCGTAGCCTTGCCATACATCTCGGCCATCACGCGCTCCATCGGCACGCCGCGCACCAGCGCATGGCCATGCTCGCGATAGGTCGCGACGATGCGATCCTCGGGGCCAAGGCGCGGGATCACGCCCGAGGCCACTGCCTCCTCGCCGTCGTAGAGATGCAGAAAGCCCCGGATTTTTTCCTGCGTGTAGAGCTCGGCGCATTTATCCTCGAAATGGCGGATACGGATCATCGCCGTGAGCAGTTCGCGGATGTGGTCATGGGTCAGATGCGGTTTGTCGGCACTCATGTCTCGTCACTCTCCAGCGTCGAAATATCGCCTTCCGGCAGGCCAAGCTCACGCGCCTTCAGCAACCGGCGCATGATCTTGCCCGAGCGGGTCTTGGGCAGAGTCTTGCGGAACACCACCTCGCGCGGGGCGACCGCCGCGCCGAGCTTCTTGCGCGCAAGACCACGAATGTCGCGCTCGAGATCTTCGGAAGGCTCGAAGCCCGGATTGAGCGCGACATAGGCCTTCACGACCTCGCCCGCGGTCTCGTCCGGCAGGCCGATCACGGCGGCCTCGGCCACCGCCGGGTGCTCGATCAGCGCGCTTTCGACCTCGAAGGGACCGATCAGGTGGCCAGAGGACTTGATGAGATCGTCGGCGCGGCCAACGAACCAGAAATAGCCCTCGCCGTCGCGCATCGCGAGATCGCCCGAGAGATACCAGCCATCGACGAAGCACTTCTTGTAGCGTGCTTCTTCATGCAGATACCCGCGCATCATCGAGGGCCATCCCGGGCGCAAGGCCAGTTCGCCGATCTCGCCGCTGACGCACTCGCGCAGCCCGCCATCGACACGCGCAACGATTCCGGCCACGATCCCCGGCAGCGGTTTGCCCATCGAGCCGGGATGCACATCCATCGCGCGGGTGTTGGCAATCATGATCCCGCCCGTCTCGGTCTGCCACCAGTTGTCGTGGAAGGGCTTACCGAAGACCTCGTTGCCCCAGACCACGGCCTCGGGATTGAGCGGCTCGCCCACCGAGGCCATGAAACGCAGCTTCGAGAAATCGTAAGGCGCGGCCGCCGCCTTGCCCGCACGCATCATCATGCGGATCGCGGTCGGCGCTGTGTACCAGACCTCGATCTGCTCGCGCTCGAGGATGCCATACCAGCGGTCGAGATCGAAATCGGCCTCGTCGATGACCATCCGCACCCGGTTCACCAGCGGCGAGATGATCCCGAACGAGGTCCCCGTCACCCAGCCCGGATCGGCGGTGCACCAGTAGCGCGTGTCCGGCGTCAGTTCGAGCGCGTAGCGCCCCGCGGCGGCATGCATCACCACCGCGTTGTGCACATGGACCGCGCCTTTGGGGCGCCCCGTGGTGCCGGAGGTGAAATGGATCAGCGCGGGATCTTCGGGCTGGGTGCGAACCGTCTCGAAGTGATCGGAGGCCGCGGCCATCGCGGGGCCGAGCGCGACGCAATCCTCGGGCGCCTCGTCGCCGATGATCAGCACCAGTTTCAGAGAGGGGATTTCCGCGCGCCAGGGCGCGATCTTGCGCCGATAGATCGAGGCGGTGGTGATCAGTGCATTGGCCTCGCCGATTTCGAGCCGGGTGCGCAGGGGTTCCGGGCCGAAGGCGGAAAAGAGTGGCGAGAAGATCATCCCCGCCTTCAACGTGCCCAGCGCCGCGACGTAGAGATCGGGCACACGCCCCGCGAGACCGAAAAGCCGGTCGCCGGGTTGCAGACCGTGACTTTTCAGAACATTGGCGAAGCGCGCCGTGCGAAGCGCCAGATCGCCATAGCTCAGGCTTTCCCGCTCGCCATCCTTGCTCAGCCACAGGATCGCCTCCTCGGCCCCGTGTCCTGCCGCGACATGCCGATCCACCGCCTCATGGGCGATGTTGAGGCCTCCACCCGGAAGGCCGTCGAGCATCGCCCGAGCGGTTTCCCACGTGAAGGCCTCGCGGACCTTTTCGGTCAGCGTGGCGGCCGTGCGATCAGCGGCCGACTTTTGGATAATCGCCCAAGTCATCACGCCTCCTCCCAAAGGTGATGCCAGTCGATTCGGCCGCCCGTGTCGAAGGCCGCCACAAGCGAACCTAGACCAGGAGGAAATGCGTTTTCATTGATGCCGCTCAACGGGGCGCAGTTGTGATGAGCAGCTCACGCCCTGAACCGCAGCGCCAGATGCCCAAGAACCGGCGGAAGCAAACTCATCGCCACGGCCAGCAACAACCCCGAGACGCCGGGCGACGGCAATTGGAGCACATCCGTCAATCCCGGCAGCCACAACGCCGCCGCGATCAGAACGAGACACAACGCCAACGCCCCCCAGACATAGGGGTTGCGCGTCACATCGTTGCGCAGCGCATGCGTATCCCCTTCGCGCATGTTGAACACGTTCCAGAGCTGGCCCATCGCAAGCGCAACGAAGGCCACGGTCACCGCCTCCGGCGTCGCGAGATGCAAGCCGTAGAGCGCTCCGGCAAAGGCCCCCATCGTGGCGAGCGTCACGAAGGCGCCGAACAGCACGATGCGGCGCCATTCGCGACGTGCGAGGATCGGCTCGGTCCGGTCGCGCGGCGGGCGTTGCATCTCCTGCCCGTCACCACGGCCCATCCCCAGCGCCAGCGCCGGAAAGACATCCGTGACGAGGTTGAGAAACAGGATCTGCAAAGGCAGAAGCGGCGCGGGCAGCCCCGCCCCCACGGCGATCCCGACCACGAGGATTTCCGAAAGGTTGCACGACATCAGGTAGACAACGAATTTTCGGATATTGCCGAAGATCACCCGGCCCTGCCGAACCGCCTCTACGATCGTCGCGAAATCGTCGTCCTTGAGCACCATATGTGCGGCCTCGCGGGCGACCTGGGTGCCGCGCTTACCCATCGCGATGCCGATATCGGCCTTCTTCAGCGCAGGCGCGTCATTCACCCCGTCGCCGGTCATCGCGACGGTCTCGCCTTCGCGTTGAAAAAAGCTCACCAGCGCCAGCTTTGTCGCCGGCGCGACACGTGCGAAGACACTCGCATGGCGCAGACGTTCGAGCGTCTCCTCGGAGGCGTCTTCCAGATCGAGACCGGCAAGCTCCCGCCCCTCGATCGCCACGACGCCATCTTCACTGATCCCGGAATCTTTCGCGATGCGGGCGGCGGTTTCAGCATGATCGCCGGTCAGCATGATCACCCGGATCCCCGCGCTCTGGCAGGCCGCGATCGCCGGCGGCACATCCTTGCGCAGCGGATCGGCAAGGCAGGCAATCGCGACAAGCGTCAGCCCTTCGTAAGGGGCCTCCTCGGCGGTCTCCGCCCGTTTCATCGCAAGTCCGATCCCGCGAAGCCCCTTGCCCGCCGCGAGCGCATTGCGCGCAATCCAGGCCTCCTTCTCCTCGGCATCCAGAGGACGCACGCCCTCCGGCCCCAGCACCTCGCTGCATGACGCAATCACCGCCTCGGGTGCACCTTTCACCGCATAGAGCGCGCCCCCTTCGGGCAGCGCATGGACGGTCGCCATCATCAGGCTGTCGGTCTCGAAGGCATGCTGAACGAGGCGCGGCCTTGCATCATCGGGGCCCAGCCCAGCCTCATGCGCAGCGCTCAGCAAGGCGAGCTCGGTCGGATCGCCGGTCCGGCCCTCTTCCCCTGCACCCAGCTCTGCATTGTTGCAGAGCATGCCGATGCGCAAGGCCCAGCGATATCGGACCTCCTCGGCCGGGGCGATGCTTTCGCCCAGATCAAGGCTTTCCCCATCGAGCAGCACCTGCACGACGCTCATCCGGTTCTCGGTCAAAGTTCCGGTCTTGTCGGTCAGGATCAACGTCGTCGCGCCCAGCGTCTCGACCGAGGACAGACGACTGATCAGCGCGTTACGCTGCACCATCCGCCACATGCCACGCGCCAGAGACAGGGTGGCCACGACCGGAATCCCTTCCGGGATCGCGGCGACCGCGAGCGCGACCCCGGTCTGGATCATCCCCGTCAACGGGTGGCCCTGCACCAGCCCCGCGGCAATGATCGCGGCGGCGAGCACCAGGGTCAGCCAGACGAGACGTTGACCGAGCTGCGCCAGCTGCCGCTCGAGCGGCGTGGTCTCGGTGCTGGCCTCCATCGCGAGCTGACTGATCTTGCCGATCTCGGTTTGCATACCGCTCTGGACGACGACACCCATCCCGGCCCCACGCGTGACCGCCGCCCCCTTGAACCCCATGTTCTTCCGATCGCCGAGCACCGTCTGGGGCGGGAGCGGTGCAGTCGTCTTGAGAACGGGCAAGGATTCCCCGGTGAGAACGGATTCGTCGCAATAGAGACCCGACGCCTCCACAAGCCGCAGATCGGCGGTCACCACGTCGCCTGCCTCAAGCACCACAAGATCGCCCGGCACGAGATCGCGCGCGTCGACCTCAATGAGCATCCCGTCGCGGCGCACACGGGTGCGAACCTCGGCAATGCTGAACAACGCCTCCATCGAGCGAGCGGCGCGCAGCTCGGTGAAAAAGCCGATAGCACCGTTGAGCAGCAGCACCACCAGGATCGCGAGGGCCTCGACGACATCGCCAATGACCAGCGAGAAAACCGTGGCCAGAACGAGAAGGGCAACGATTACCCCCTGAAACTGGTGCAGCAGGATCCGAAGCGCACTGCGCGGCTTCTGACGGCGCAGTGCGTTCGGGCCATAGCGTTCGAGGCGCGCGGCGGCTTCCTGCGGGGGCAACCCCTGCGGAAACGGAACCGCCAACCGCGCAAGCACCGCCTCGGCGGTCTCGGCAAAAGCTGTCTCGTGACTGGATGCGTTCATCGCGGGCCTTCGGTCATCCCGCCCGGATGGTAAGACTTTCCGCAGGCCACGCAATCACCCTGCGATGCATACCTGTGTCGCAACGCACCCGGTCTTGCGGATGTGATTTGAGCTGCGTTTTCGGCTCAGGCGCTCCAGTCGTGCACATGCACATCCCGGCCCGAATGCCCTTTCAGGATCTCGATCGCGAGCTTTTTCTTTTCTTCGGTCGGAACCCGCACCCAGAGAAGGATGCCGCCGTTCTCGATCTGATGAGCGTAATAATCCTTGTGATGTTTTCCCACTCGGCGCGCGAGCAAAGCCCCTACGACAGCCGCCGGGCTCCCGCCGATCGCAATCGCGGCGATGGATGCGGCCAAGGTGCTCAAAGGCGTCAGAAGGGCCGCCATCGCGATGTAGGAGCCCACGAAAAAGAACCCGCCAACAATCGCCCCTTCCAATTCACCGATCGCCTCTTCCGAGACGAAGGCCGCACGCGGCGCTTTCGGGTCGTCTTCAAGATCGGGCGCACGCCAATAGGCCTTGCCCAGTTTCGATTTCAGCGCGTGTTCCGATCCAAGAAGGCTGATATCGTAGCGGCTGAAGCCCACCATGCGCAGATCGTAGAACGCGCCTTGCAGCGCCTCGAAACTGTCGAAAACGCCCACCGCTTCGGGCACGTCGATCAGATTTTCGAGCGCCTCATGCTCTTCCGATGTGTCGTCCATGTCTTCCCTCCCTGACGCGCCCTCTCCTCCCGGCGCATCGCGTGATTATAGCCGATAAAGGCGATTCTGCCTCGTTTCTGCGCGCGTCCGCCGAAAGCCCCAAGACCGGACGCCGATGCGCAAGATCAATTTCGAGCACTCTGTTTGGTGCTAGGTTAGATTTCAGATCACCAGGACAGCCCGGTTTGAACCGCGACGTTCTTCGGTTGGACCGGGCCCGGAGGGGAGGCCTCGTGATGACTGACAGCGAGTTGCGCTTCACCGATCGCGCCGAGGCCGGGCGGATGCTCGGCGAGCGTCTGGCGGGCATGGATCCGGATCGCCCGATCATCTACGGGCTGCCGCGCGGCGGGGTGCCGATCGCGCTGGAGGTGGCCCGCAAGCTCGGGGCGCCGCTCGATCTGGTCTTCGTGCGCAAGATCAGCGCGCCGGGCTCGCCAGAGGTCGCACTGGGCGCGATCGTGGACGGCGCGCACCCGCAAATGGTGATCAACGAAGCGGTGCGACGCCATTCCCATGCCGATGCCGCCTATCTCGAAAGCGAACGCGCCCGCGAGCTGGAGGAACTTGAACGGCGTCGCAAACGCTATTTGGGCGATCACAAGCAGGTCTCGCCCGAAGGCCACACGGCAATCCTCGTCGATGACGGCCTGGCGACGGGGGCCACGATGAAGGCGGCGCTGCTTGGGCTTCGCCAGC
This sequence comes from Thioclava pacifica DSM 10166, assembly GCF_000714535.1. GTDB lineage: Bacteria > Pseudomonadota > Alphaproteobacteria > Rhodobacterales > Rhodobacteraceae > Thioclava > Thioclava pacifica. The sequence continues at coordinate 39,521 of NZ_AUND01000041.1, forward strand.
AAGGGGCGGCGCAGATCTGGATTGCCGTGCCGGTCGCGCCGGCCTCCGCCATCCCCGAATTCGAAGAAATCGCCGATCGGGTCGTTTGCCTGAACCCGACGAACCGGTTTTACGGCGTCGGCGCTTTTTATGACGATTTTCACCAGCTTTCGGATGAGGAGACGGTCTCGCTTTTGCAGCAAGGCTGGGGAGCGAATGATGATCCTGACCCGACCGAAGCGACCGGCCTGATGTGCCGCGCTGTAGTGATCCCACCGCATGCGCTGGAAGGCGATTTGACGGTGCCAGCCGACCCGAAAGGGCTCGTGATCTTTGCCCATGGGAGCGGGTCCAGCCGTCTCAGTCCGCGCAATCGCGCCGTGGCCGAAACCCTCAATGCGCGCGGCTTCGCGACGCTGCTATTCGATCTGCTGACACCGGAGGAAGCGGCGGACCGGCGCAACGTCTTCGATATTCCACTCCTTGCCGAGCGGATCACCGAAACGGTGCTCTATGTCAGCGGCGAGCCCGATATCGAAGATCTGCCGGTCGGGCTCTTTGGCGCGAGCACGGGAGCCGGGGCCGCCCTCGTCGCGGCGGCCGGACTGGGAGAGCGGATCGCGGCCGTGGTCTCGCGCGGAGGACGCCCTGACCTTGCCGGAGCGCATCTGGGCGCGGTCACGGCGCCAAGCCTTCTGATCGTGGGCGGTGATGACGGGCAGGTGCTCGCGCTGAACCGTTCGGCGCTGGCCGATCTGACCTGCGAGAAGGCGCTTCGGATCGTGCCCGGCGCGACGCATCTCTTCGAAGAACCGGGTACGCTCGAGATGGTCTGCGCGATGGCGGGCGACTGGTTCGTGCAGCATTTGACCCTACCTGCCACGGCGGTTCACCCGCAGATCGAGGATCATCTGACCACGCCCGAGGAGATCGCCACCGCGCTGCGCCAAGCCATCCACCCCTTGCCCGAGATCGACGACCCCGCGTTCGCCGAAGCCTTCGACCGTTACGCCGATGCGCGGGTCGTCCTGCTGGGCGAGGCTTCGCATGGCACCTCGGAATTCTACCGCGCGCGGGCCGCGATCACACGGCGACTGATTGAAAAGCACGGTTTCACCCATGTCTGCGTCGAGGCCGACTGGCCCGATGCCGCCGCGATCGACCGGCACATCCGGAACCTGCCGCCACGGACAGGTCGGGACGATCCCTTCACGCGGTTTCCAACCTGGATGTGGCGCAATCGCGAGGTCGATGACTTCATCGACAGTTTGCGCGCCCTCAATGCGCAGCGCACGCCCGATCGGCAGGTGCGGTTCGCGGGGCTCGATCTCTACAGCCTGTCAGCCTCGATCTCTGCAGTGCTCGATTATCTCGACGGCATCGACCCGGAGGCCGCGAAGGAAGCACGTCAACGTTACGCCTGTTTCGACCCCTGGTCGCACCAGCTCGCCGCTTACGGTCGCGCCTCGCTCAGTCACGGCTACGCGCTTTGCGAAGATCCGGTCACACGCACCTTGCTCGACCTGCTGGAAGGCGAGCTGGATTACTCCGCCCGCGATGGCGACGACTTCTTCGACGCGGTGCAAAACGCCCGGCTCGTCGCGAATGCCGAGCGCTATTACCGCGTGATGTATTACGCCTCGCACGAGACGTGGAATCTGCGCGACCGGCATATGTTCGAAACGCTCGAACGCATCCTCGAACGCGGCGGCCCCGATGCCAAGGCGGTCGTCTGGGCGCATAACTCTCATATCGGGGATGCGCGCTTTACCGATATGGGCCGCACGCGCAACGAGTGGAATATCGGCCAGCTTTGCCGCGAGGCTTACGGCGCAGAGGCCGCGCTGATCGGGTTCGGCACGCATACGGGAACAGTCGCGGCCGCGTCGGAATGGGATGCGCCGATGGAGGTGAAATCGGTGCGCCCCTCGCGCCCCGACAGCTACGAGGCGCTGTGCCACGCGACGGGCGAGGCCCGGTTCCTGCTCGACCTCGGCAAGACCCTGCCCGCTGCCTTGCAACGCGCGCTTTCCGAGCCACGGCTCGAACGCTATATCGGCGTGATCTACCGCCCCGAAACCGAGCGCTGGAGCCATTACTCCCACGCCACGTTGCCCGATCAGTATGACGGCTTCGTCTGGTTCGACGAGACGAAAGCGGTAACCGCCGCTCCCGCGCCGTTTCGCGACGGGGAAGACGATACCTTTCCCTTCGGCCTCTGATCCCCGGCAATGGCTTGTCGCGCGCCGCTCCCAGAGACGGGCCGTATCTCAGACAGCGCGAAATTGGGCGAGAAGCATTTCGGCGAGGCTCGGCGGGAGCACCTCCCCCGATCCAGAACGAACCGGGCCACCCGCAGGCGGCCCGGTCTCTTGGTCACTGATCGCCGGAACGGATCTCAGATATTGCCCTTCGACATCTCGTCGGCGATGAAATCCGCCTGACGGATCGCCAGCGCCACGATGGTCAGCGTCGGGTTCTCCGCCGCGCCGGTGGTGAATTGCGAGCCGTCCGAGATGAACAGGTTGGGCACGTCATGGGCCTGCCCGTGCTTGTTCACCACCCCGTCGCGCGGCTTTTCCGACATCCGGTTGGTGCCGAGATTATGCGTCGACGGATAGGGCGGCGTCGGGAAGGTCCGGGTCGCCCCCACCGCGTCATAGATCGCGGCCCCGCGTGCATAGGCGTGATCGCGCATCGCCCGGTCGTTCGGGTGATCGGTGTAGTTCACATTCGCGACCGGCAGACCATAGGCATCGGTGACCTCGTGGTTGAGGGTGATGCGGTTGGTTTCCTGCGGCATGTCCTCGCCCACGATCCACATCCCGGCCATGTTCTCGTAGCTGTCGAGCGCCGAGGTGAATTCGCGCCCCCAGCCGCCGGGATCGAGGAAGGCCGCCATGAAGGGCAGGCCGAGGCTGAGCGTTTCCAGCTCGTAGCCGCCGACGAAGCCGCGCGAGGGGTCGTGACGCGCCTCGTCGCGGACGATGCCCGCCATCGTCGTGCCGCGCCACATCTTCACCGGCTTGTCGAACACGCCATAGACCGAGCCCGTGGTGTGGCGCATGTAGTTGCGTCCGACCTGCCCCGAGGAGTTCGCAAGCCCGTCCGGGAACATCGCCGAATGGGAGTTCAGCAGCACGCGCGGGCTCTCGATCGAGTTGCCCGCAAGGCAGACGATCTTCGCCTTCTGCATCTGCAGATTGCCGTCCTTGTCGAAATACTCGACCCCCGAGGCCATGCCCTTGTCGTCATGCAGGATGCGCGCGACATGGCAGTGGTCACGCACCTCCAGATTGCCGGTCGCCTCGCCGCGCGGGATATCCGTGTAGGCCGAGGACCACTTAGCCCCCCACTTGCAGCCCTGGAAACAGAAGCCCGTCTGCTGGCACGACATCCGGCCGTCATATTCGATCGAGTTGATCGCCATATGGCCGGTATTCACGTCCTGATAGCCAAGCGCCTTCGCGCCTTTCTCAAGCACCTTGAAGTTGTTGTTGCCCGGCAGGCCCGGACGGTCGCCGGTGCGCGTCACGCCCAGCTTGGCCTCGGCCTTGTCGTAATAGGGCGCAAGCTCGGCCGGGTCGATCGGCCAGTCGAGCAGGTTTGCCCCGTCGACATTGCCGTAATGGGTCTTCGTCTTGAACTCGTGGTCCTGAAACCGCAGGCTTGCGCCGGCCCAGTGGATCGAGGTGCCGCCGACCGCTTTCACGATCCATGCGGGCAGGCCCGAGAAGTCCTTCGCCACACGCCAGTCGCCGCTCGTGGTGCGCGGCTCGGTCCAGGCGAGCTGGCCGAAGCTGTCCCACTCGTCGTTGATGTAGTCGTCGGGCAGATAGCGACCGCCCGCCTCGAGTGCGACCACCTTGACGCCCTTTTGCGCCAACTCGTTCGCAAGCACCCCGCCGCCGGCGCCGGTGCCGATGATGACGACGACGCTGTCGTCGCTCAGATCAAATTTCGCAACCATGTCCGCCTCCCTTACAGCCAGTCGATGTCGTCAAAACCGCGGTTGATGTAGCCGCCCTTGGAATAGGACTCGCCCTCGTAGCCGAAGATCGGCCAGACCGCTTTCTGGTTGTAGAGACCGGTCACGAGACCGCCGCGGATCTTCTGGAAGAAGGGGCTCTCCTCCATGCCCCTCAGAAGGTCCACGCGGTCGCGCTCCCATCCCGTTTCGAGGTAATTCGCGAAGCCCTTGCCGCGCGCCGCCGCATCGAGCGCCGCGATCCCCGCCTCGATCTCGGGCGCCGCATCCGCGGTGTCGTAACCCTTGACCGCGAGCACGTAATACTGGTCGTCGATCTTGTCGTGCGGATAGATGTCGCGCGCCATCTGCACCAGCGTCGCGAATGTCGTCGGCTTGAGCGCCGAGAGCTCGGTTGCCCAGGCCGCGTCGCGCGCCGCCATGAACCCCGACCCCACGACGAAGCTTGCCCCCGCCGCGGTCGCCCGCGCCAAAAGCTGCCGTCGGGTGAGCCCTTTCGAGCCTACCTTGGTTGCCATTGTCGTCTCCTCCCTGATGTCTCCCTTAGGAAAATCTCACTTGAAGCGGCCGCCGCGCTGGATCACCTCGATCTGATATCCGTCCGGATCGGCCACGAAAAAGAACTTCGCGACGACCTCCCCTGCCGGCGCGAATTCCACGAGTTTGCGGGGCGCGAGCCCCTCGGCTTCAAAGCGTTTGTGTTCGGCTTCGAGGTCCTCGACCACGACGGCGATATGGCCATAGCCATCGCCAAGGTCGTAAGGCTCGGTGCGCCCCTTGTTGATCGTCAGTTCGAGCTCGAAGGGGCTTTCGGGATTGCTCATGTAGACGAGCGTGAAATCGGGAAAGTCGAGCCGATCAGCGACTTTCAGGCCGAAGGCCTTGTCGTAGAATGCGACAGAACGGTCCTCGTCGAGGACGCGGATCATGGAATGGACGGTTTTTGCCACCGGTTGCTCCCGCTGCTTGGTCTTGCTTACCTAGAAAGCGTAGCAGCGGGCCGCGGCGGGCCGGGTAGTAGGTCTATACTACCCGTGAAGTTTTTCAGTTTTCGTGATCGCGCTTATTCAGCCGCGACGGCGAGCGGTGCGCGATCGTTGGAAATTTCCATGAATTTCAGGCAGGCGCAGCGCAGCAGCGAGGTGAAATTCGACGGCTCCCCGCGCAGTTCCAGCACCTCGGCATGCAGCGTCGAGATGAAAGTGGGTGTCGAGACGCCATCGCGGGCCGCGATTTCGTCGAGAATATCCCAGAACGCATTTTCGAGCCGGATGCTTGTGCTCTGGCCATTGAGCCGCAGACGGCGGGTTTCACTGGAATAGCGCTCCGGGTCCTGACCGGCGAACACATGGCACATATCGTATCTCCTCCCTTAGATCCGATTGCCTGGGTGAGCCGAAGCTCGCCCGGGCCAAAAGGATATTGCCAATTGGGAGCAGGTCAATCTCGTTGTGTGACGAGCGGCGGTTCCGGGCGCGCTCGAGGCTGGCGACACGGACCGTCGCCGCCAGCCAGGACATCACCTCCCATGCCCGCGCCTCGCTTGCCATTCGCCCGGACATGGCGCAGCTTCGCCGCAGAACATGAGAGCTGAACACCCCACCGTTTGCTGGAGCGCGGTATGAGCACGCTGATCACGATCACCCACGAGGATTGCCTTGGGCATGACACGGGCCCCTATCATCGCGAACGCCCCGCCCGGCTCGAAACCGTCCGAGCGGTGATCGACCGGATGGGACTGCCCATCGTGGAGGCCCTCGAAGCAAGCGAAGCGGATCTGCTGCTGGGCCATGATCCGCGCTATCTCGCAGCGCTCGAGGAGGTCTTCGCGCGTGAGGCCCATTTCGATCTTGATGAAGACACCCATGTCTCGCCCGGGTCGCGCCGCGCAGCGCTGCTCGGTGCCGGGGGTGCGTTGCAGGGCGTCGATCTGGTGCTTTCCGGCGACACGACCCGCGCCTTCGTCGCGACCCGCCCGCCCGGTCATCATGCGACGCGTACCCGCGCGATGGGGTTTTGCATCTACGGCAACGCGGCGCTCGCGGCACGTCATGCGCTTGAACGTCACGGGTTGTCGCGCGTCGCGGTGCTGGATTTCGACGTCCATCACGGCAATGGCACGCAAGACATCTTGTGGGACGAGCAACGCACCTTTTTCGTCTCGTCACATCAGGAGCCCGAGACGCTCTGGCCAGGTACGGGCGAGGCGTCGGAGACCGGCGCGCATGACAATGTGCTCAACCTTCCGCTCGCGAGCGGAACCGGAACACAGGAGATGCGTGCGGCCTGGGAAAGCGCGCTTGCGCGGCTCGACGCCTTCGCGCCCGAGCTGATCATCCTCTCGGCCGGTTTCGATGCCCATCGCGACGACGACATTTCGGGGCTGCTATGGACCGGCGCGGATTACACTTGGCTGACCGAGGCCATCTGTGCCGTCGCCGCGCGGCATTGCGACGGACGCATCGTCTCCTGTCTGGAAGGCGGCTATCACCTGCCCGCGCTTGCCGAAGGCGTCGAAGCCCATCTCGGGGCCTTGGCGGGCTGAGACCTCAGCGGCCGGGAGCCATCGCAACCTCGCGGCGCATCTGGGCAAGGTCGCGCCCGGGCGGGGCGCCGAACATCCGGCGATATTCGCGGCTGAATTGCGAAGGGCTGTCATAGCCGATGGCAAAGCCGATCCGGGCCACGTCGCGGCCTTCCGACAGCAGGAGCCGTCGCGCCTCCTGCAAGCGCAGGCTTTTTTGATACTGCACCGGGGTCATGCCCGTCGCCGCCTTGAAATGGCGATGGAAGGTCGCCGCGCTCATCCCGGCAAGCGCGGCCAGATGCGCGATGCTGAGCGTCTGCGCGAAATTCTCACGTATCCAGCCGATCGCCTGCCCGATCTGCGCAAGCCGATTTCCGGCAAGGCCCACCTGGCGCAGCGCCGCCCCTTGCGGCCCGTTCAGGAGCCGCCAGACGATCTCGCGATGCAGCATCGGCGCGAGAACAGGGATGTCTGCCGGCGCGTCAGCCAGTGCCAGCAGCCGCGCAAGCGGATCCAGCAAGCCTTCGTCCATCTCGTGGACGGCGAGTGCGGGCGGCGTGCGCCCCTCCCCGGCATCCTCGCCGCGCGCGCCGATCAGCATCTCGGCCACGAGCGTCGTGTCGAGATTGAGCGCGAAGGCAAGATAGGGCGCGGAAGGGCTGGCCTCGACCACCTCGGCGCGGATCGGCACCTCAAGTGAGGTGATCAGGCATTTCCCGGCGTCATAGCAAAAAGCGTGGGCCCCCAGCCTGCTGACCTTCGCCCCGCGTAGAACGACGCAAAGCGAGGGTTTGTAGACGCCATGAAATGGCCCGCTCGGGGTGGTCCGCCGAGTGAGCGTCAGCCCGTCGATGGGCAATTGTTTTCCGTGACTGTTCCAGAGCCGCTCGGCGCACTCGGTCAGCTTGTCCAAACCTGCTTTTTCCATACCATCGACCCTACGCCCCTGCCCCGGCAATCCAAAGCGCCAAGAGCGATGGATGACAGGATCGTGCAATCATTCGAGAGGATCGCTCTCGCCCTCATCCCGCGCCTGCCCCACTTTGGAGGCATCGGGCCGGCACTGCCGCGCCCTTCCAACCAGAAAGGACAGACCCATGCGTTACAAACCTCTCGGCCCGAGCGGCCTTCTGGTCTCTGAACTCTGCCTTGGGACGATGACCTTCGGCGGCACCGAGGGCATGTGGGGCCATATCGGCCAGCTGCGTCAGGACGATGCCGACGGGCTGTTGAAGACGGCGCTCGACGCGGGCATCAACTTCATCGACACCGCGAATATCTACGCGGGCGGCGAGAGCGAGCGCATTCTCGGGCAAAGCCTGCGCAATCTCGGCGTGGCGCGCGACGAGGTGGTGATCGCGACGAAGGTGCTCGGGCCCATGGGCGAAGGCGTCAATCAGCGCGGCGCCTCACGCTATCACATCATGGAGCAGTGCAAGGCGAGCCTCTCGCGGTTGCAGCTCGATCATATCGACCTCTACCAGATCCACGGCTTCGACCCGATGACGCCGATCACCGAGACGCTCGAAGCCCTGAATACGCTCGTTCAGCATGGCCATATCCGCTATGTCGGACTGTCGAACTGGGCGGCGTGGCAGGTGATGAAGGCGGTCGGAATTACCGAGGCGCGCAAGCTCGCCCCGATCCTGTCGCTGCAATCCTACTACACCATTGCCGGTCGCGATCTCGAGCGCGAGATCGTGCCGATGCTGCGCGACACCGGGATCGGGCTGATGGTCTGGAGCCCGCTCGCAGGCGGCTTGCTCTCGGGCAAGTTTGATCGCGACGGAAAGGGCGCGGATGGTCGTCGGGCGAGCTTCGATTTCCCGCCGGTCGAGAAGGATCGCGCCTTCGACGTGATCGACGCGATGCGACCGATCGCCGAGGCCAGAGGCGTGAGCGTGGCACAGGTGGCGCTTGCCTGGCTGCTGCATCAGGACGTTGTGACCAGCGTGATCGTCGGCGCGAAGCGGGTCGAACAGCTGAGTGACAATATCGGAGCGACAGAGATCACGCTTGAGCCCGAGGAACTGGCAGCCCTCGACAAGGTCAGCGCCCTGCCTGCCGAATATCCCGGCTGGATGTTGGAACGACAGGGCGGCTACCGCGCCCGCTGAGAGACAAGATCTTTCGCACTTTTCCGGGCCGGGACGCAGATGCGCTCGGCCCGGGGCATGCCTCAGGCACCGCGTCATTCATAGGTGCGCTCCGCAAGATCGGTTCCGGTGATCGCCGCCTGGCACAGAGCGAGAAACGCGGCCTCGGCATCCGATTGCTTTCGCTGGGGATTGGTCAGCAGGTAGATATTGACCAACGGCAACTCCGTATAGGGTGGAAGCTGACGCAGCCGCCCACTTTCCACATCGCGCTTGGCGACGTGCAGCGGCAGCGCGCCGATCCCTACCCCGGCCACGATCATCCGACGCAGTTCGTGCAGGTTCGACGACACGCCGCGCCAGCCCGGTGCGAGCTTCGCTCGCGCACGCAGTTGCGCCACCGGAAAGAGCGGCCCCTCTTCGGTTTCGGTCTGGAACGAGACCGACGTTTCGCCCTCGATCTCGGAAAGCTCGATTCGCTCCTGTCCGAACAGCGGATGGCGCGCGCCACAGAACAGACCGAAATATTCGCGATAGAGCACCGAGGCCCGCATGTTCGCCGGAATTTTATGCAAAAGGCAGATGCCGAGGCTCGCGCGGTTCTGCTGGACGCGACTGACGACCTCCTCACTTTCGGCCACGGCGATCGAGAACGTCACCTTGGGATGGGCGACCGCGAAGTCATGCAGCACCGCGTCGTAATGCTCCGAGATCACGTGCGAGGTCGTGGCAATCGAGATGTGGCCACGCAATTCCTCGGCCCCGCTTTGCAGCAAGGAAGGCAGCTGAGACACCGATCCAAAGATCTGAGCGCATTCCTGATAGAGCAGACTCCCGGCGCGTGTCACCTTGAATTCATTCGGCTTTCTGACGATCAGCTCATGGCCCGTCGTATCCTCAAGACGTTTGAGCGCAGCGGAGATTGTCGGTTGCTTGAGCCCGAGGAAATAGGCCGCACGCGAGATGCCCTGCTGCTCCACCACGACCATGAAGGTACGCAGAAGGTTCCAGTCCAAATTCCAGGGGAAGCGCTGTTCGTAGGGCTTGACCATCAATTTCATCTATATTGAAGATTTTGATTATTTATTTGCGCGATATGATGTCGCATGCAAGCGTTTCTTTCGAGGGGGCCAGCAGGCCTTTCCAGAACGGGACGCGCCGGGAACAGGGCGCCCGTTATGCAATCCATCAGGAGAGACACATGACCAACCGCAGAACGCTTCTCAAAACCATGCTCGGCGCAGGCGCACTCGCCGCGACCGGGATCTCGATGCCCTCGCTGGCGCTGGCCGACGAGCTGGAGACCCTCAAGGAAAAAGGCGTCATCCGCATCGCCATGTCGGGCGCCTACCCGCCCTTCAACTTCATCAACGAGCAGAATGAAGTCGTCGGTTTCGACCCGGCCATCGGCGAGGAGATCGCCAAGCGCATGGGCCTCAAGGTCGAGATCATCACCACCGCCTGGGACGGCATCATCGGCGGTCTGCTCGCCAACAAATACGACGCCATCGTCGGCTCGATGTCGATCACGCCCGAGCGCGAGAAGGTCGTTGATTTCGTTGGCCCCTACTACCGCATGAGCCGCGGGATCTTCGTCACCAAGGACAGCAAGATCAAGACGCTCGACGATCTGAAATCCGCGACGCTCGGTGTGACTCTGGGCGAGACCCACGAGCAATGGGCCCGCGATCAGGGCTACAACGTGCGCACCTACAAAGGTCTGCCGGAACTGATGCTCGAACTCGAGAACGGCCGCGTCGATGCGATCGTGAACGACGATATCCCGGTGCTGCTCGCGATCTCGAAGAACGACGCGCCGATCAAGGAACTCGACGTCGATCTGGGCGGCGTGGCCGACCAGGCTGGCATTGCGATCCGCAAGGGCAATCCCGAGCTGAAGAAGGCGATGCAGGACGCGCTCGACGCGATGCAGGCCGACGGCACCTATCTCGAGATCGCCAACAAATGGGTCGGCGGCGACATTCGCTGAGCCTCGGCTGAAACGCCGATACGAACCGCGCCCGCCGTTGAATACGGCGGCGGGTAGCGGGTGACTTTTCTCAAGCAACCGGGACGCGCGAACGCATGGATACGGAACTGATCCTCAAGGTCTATCCCTATTTCCTCGAAGCCGCCGTGGTCACGATCGAGCTGTCGATCCTGACCATCGTGCTCGGGCTGATTTGCGGGGCGCTCGGCGCGACGGCCCGGCTCTCGCGCTTCAAGGCGCTGCGCTTCCTGGGCGCGGCCTATGTCAGCTTCTTTCGCGGCACGCCCGCACTGATCCAGCTTTTCCTGCTCTATTTCGGCGGTCCTCAGATCGGCATCCAGCTCGACGCGTTCGAGGCCGGCGTGATCGGGCTCGGCGTCAATATCGGCGCCTATATGACCGAGACGATGCGCGGCGCGATCATCGCCATCGACAAGGGCCAGGGCGAAGCGGCCCGCACGCTGGGCCTGTCGCGGGAGCAAGCCTTCCGCAAGGTGGTCCTGCCGCAGGCGCTGCGCCTGATGATCCGCCCGCTTGGCGTCAACATAAACGCGCAGATCAAGGGCACGGCGCTAGTCTCCGCGATCTCGGTGGTCGAACTGACCTACACTGCGCAGCGCTATATCGGCTCGACCTACAAACCCTTCGAGATGTTCTTCCTCGCCGGTGTCCTCTACCTCGTCATCATCACGATCACGGGCAAGGGCGTGGCCTATCTCGACCGCAAGGTGAGGCTGCCCGCATGAGCTTGATCCTCCCCCAACCCCAAGCGGCACAGGAGTAAGACATGGGACTAGATTTCTCCGTCCTCCCGCCTTTCTACGGCACGCTTGCGCTCGGCGTTCTCTGGACCATCGCGATCACGGCGGCCTCGGCTGTGCTGAGCTTCTTCGGCGGCATCCTTCTGGCGGTGATCGCGCTCTATGCGCCGATGGCCATCCGGTTGCCGTTCCGCTTCGTCGCCTGGCTCTTCATGGGCACGCCGCTGCTGTTGCAGCTCTTCCTGATCTATTTCGGCCTCGTGCAGATCGGGATCGACCTGCCGGCCTTCGTGGCGGGTGTGATCGGGCTGGGCTTCCACTTCGCGGTCTATAACTCCGAGCTGATCCAGACCGCGATGATCGCGGTGGACAAGGGCCAGATGGAAGCGGCACGCACGCTTGGCCTGTCGCGTCGTCAGGCGCTGATCAAGGTGGTGGTGCCGCAGGCGGTGCGCGACGTGATCCCGCCGATCGGCAACAACATGATCGCGCTCCTGAAAGACTCCGCGCTGGTCTCGGTGATCGGGGTGTCGGAACTGACCCTCTCGGCGCAGCGCGCCATCGGCCAGACCTACCGCGCCTTCGAATTCTACGCGGCCGCAGCCGTCCTCTACTACATCATCAATCTCGGCATGGAAGCGGTGCTCCGCTGGTTCGAGAACCGCAACCGCCTCTATCGCTGAACCGGGAGACATCGACATGTCGCAAGCTTTCGTCGAGATCCGCCACGCGCAGAAATCCTACGGCCAACTCGAAGTGCTCAAGGATATCTCGCTTAATGTCGACCGCGGCCAGATCGTCGCGATCATCGGCCCCTCGGGCTCGGGCAAATCCACGCTGCTGCGCGCGATCAACGATCTCGATCCGCTGACGGGTGGCGAGATCTGGCTGGATGGCGTGCAGGTCAACAAGGCCCTGCCGCACCGCCAGTATGAAAAGCACATCAACCAGATGCGCCAGGAAATCGGGATGGTGTTCCAGCACTTCAATCTCTTCCCGCATCTGACCGTGCGCGAGAACGTCACGATGGCGCCGAAGCTTCTCAAGAAGATCTCGGACAAGGAGGCGAATGCGCTGGCCGAGGAGCAGCTCGATCACGTGGGCATGCTGGAGCGGATCGACTATTACCCGGCGCAGCTTTCGGGCGGTCAGAAGCAGCGCGTGGCGATCGCCCGTGCGCTTGCGATGAAGCCCAAGCTGATGCTCTTCGACGAGGCGACCTCGGCGCTCGATCCCGAGCTGGTCGAGGAAGTGAACCTCGTGATGAAGAAGCTCGCACAAGAGCACATGACGATGATCATCGTGACGCACGAGATGGATTTCGCGGCCTCTGTCTGCGACCGCGTGCTGTTCATGGATCAGGGCGTCGTGGTCGAGGAAGGTCCGCCCGAGCAGGTCTTCAAGAACCCGACGCAAGAGCGAACCCGGAATTTCCTGCGCAAACATCTCGAAGGTGCGAAATGAGCGACGAACAGTCCCATCTGTTCTACCAATCCCGTCAGCCCCGTCCGTTCCTGGATCATGGCGAGGGGATCTATCTCTACGACGAATCCGGCAAACGCTATATCGACGGATCGTCGGGCGCGATGGTGTCCAATATCGGCCATTCCAATCCGCGTGTGCTCGCCAAGATGAAAGCGCAGATGGACAAGGCCACCTTCGGCTACCGCCTGCATTTCCGCACGCGGCCTTCCGAGGATCTGGCCGCCAAGGTGGCCTCGCTGATGCCCGAGGGGCTCGATCGGGTGTTCTTCGTCTCGGGCGGCTCCGAAGCGGTCGAAACCGCGATGAAGCTCGCACGGCAATATGCGGTCACGCAGGGCCAGTCGAGCCGCTGGAAGGTGATCTCGCGCCTGCCCTCCTATCACGGGGCGACGATGGGCTCGCTTGGCGTGACCGGAAGCCCGCTGTTCACTGGCCCGTTCAAGCCGATGTTCGAAGAGATGCCGAAGATCGCCGCGCCGACCTGCTATCTCGACCGCGACAATCTCACCGAGGAAGAGCGCGGCCTCAAATATGCCGAGAAGCTGCGCGAGCAGATCGAGGCCGAGGGGCCAGATACCGTGCTCGCCTTCCTGATGGAGCCGGTGGGCGGCGCCTCGACCGGCGCGCTTGTCGCACCCGACAGCTACTACACCCGCATCGCCGAGATCTGCCGCGAATACGGCATCCTGCTGATCTTCGACGAGGTGATGACCGGGGCGGGCCGCACCGGCAAGTTCCTCGCCGCCGAGCATTGGGGGATCACCCCCGACATCATCGCCATGTCGAAAGGCTTTGGCGCCGGATACGCGCCGCTGGGCGCAGTGGTCGCGAGGGGCGATATGGTCGAGGCTCTGCTAAACGCGGGCGGCTTCCTGCATGGCTTCACCTATGCGGGCAACCCGCTCGCCTGTGCCGCCGGGCTCGCGGTGCTCGAAGAGATGGAAGATCACGACATCATCGGCAATGCCGCGCGGATGGGCGAGGTTCTCAAGGCCCGCCTGACCGGTCTGATGGATCGCTACCCCTTCATCGGCGATGTGCGCGGGAAGGGTCTGTTGCTGGCCTTCGAGCTGGTCTCGGATCGCGAGACGATGAAGGTGCTGCCGAAGGAGTGGAACGCGCATTCCGAGCTGGTCGAACTGGCTTACGAGCGCGGGCTGATCATCTATGCGCGCCGTACGCGGGGCGGTTACGAGGGCGATCACTTCCTCGTCTGCCCGCCGCTGATCATCACCGAGCCGCAGATCGGCGAGATCATGGAAATCCTGACGGGCGCGCTCGATGCCTTCGCCGCCAAGCACGACCTGCCGGTGATCGAGGAGGTCAGCGCATGAAGCTGCCCGACAAATCCACCACGCTCGAAGAGGCCGTGGCCGCGATCCCGCAAGGGGCGACGGTGCTCGTCGGCGGTTTCGGTGTGCCCGGCACGCCCTTCACGCTCTTGCACGAACTCGCCCGTCAGGGCCAGCGCGATCTGGTGCTGGTGAAGAACGATGCAAACGAGGCGGGCATGGGGATCGACCACCTGATTGCGAGCGGTCAGGTGCGCAAGCTCATCGTCACCCATCTCGGCCTCAACGCCAACGCCATCGCCGCGATGAACGAGGGCAAGATCGAGGTCGAGTTCTGTGCCCAAGGCATCCTGGCCGAGCGCATCCGTGCAGGCGGTGCGGGGCTGGGTGCGATCCTCACCGATATCGGCATCGACACCGAACTGGCCAATGGCAAGCAGGTCGTCGAGATGGACGGCCGTCCGATGCTGGTCGAGCCCGCGCTTCGTGCCGATGTGGCGCTGGTCCACGCGGCCACCGCCGATCCGTTCGGCAATCTCGCCTATGCCGCCACTGCGCGCAATTTCAACCCGCTCATGGCGATGGCCGCGACGCAGGTGATCGCCGAGGCCGAGACGCTTCTGCCGCTCGGCGGGCTGGCCGCCGATGTGGTCGAAACCCCCGGCGCTTTCGTCGATCAGGTCGTGGAACTGACAGAGCTTTCTCAGGAGTATGGCATTGTCCGACGCTAGATCCCGCATGGTGGCCCGTGCCGCGCGCGAGATCGCGCCCGGTATGGTCGTGAACCTTGGCATCGGCCTGCCGACCAAGGTGGTGAACTACCTGCCCGCCGATTTTCCCGTCTGCCTGCATTCCGAAAACGGGCTGACCGGGATCGGCCCGACCCTGCCTTACGACAAGGCGGACCGGAACCTGATCGACGCAGGCGGCGCCTATGTCTCGACGATCCCCGGCTCCGCGTTTTTCGACAGCGCAGTGAGCTTCGCGCTGGTGCGCTCGGGGCGGCTCGATCTGACCCTGCTTGGCGCCTTCGAGGTCGCGCAGAACGGTGATCTGGCGAACTGGAAGATCCCGGGCAAGTTTTCTCCGGGCGCGGGCGGGGCGATCGAGCTGGCGCAAAAGGCGCGTCGCGTCGTGGTGATGACCACGCATTGCGACCGCAAGGGCAACCCGAAACTGCTCGAGGCCTGCACCCTGCCGCTGACTGCGAAGGGCCGCGTCGCGCGGATCTATTCCGACATGGCGGTGGTCGATGTGACGCTCGAGGGCTTCGCGCTGATCGAGCTGGCCGAGGGTGTCTCGCTGCCCGAACTGCGCGAGGCCACCGGCGCGCCGATCGCAATCCCCGCTGGCGACATTCCGACATTCTGAGGTGAGACATGGATCAAGAGCTGCAAACCCGCATCCTCTCGGCGGTCGATGACGCGTTCGATGACGAGATCGCTTTTCTGTCCGAACTGACCGCGCACCCCTCCACCCGCGGGCAGGAGCAAAGCGCGCAGGATTTCATGGCCGGGGCGCTGACCGAGCGCGGCTATGAGGTCGACCGCTGGCAGATCGAGGTCGAGAAAATCCGCCACCTGCCGGGCTTCTCGCCGGTGATCGGCGATTACGAGGATGCGGTGAACGTGGTGGGCAGCCATCGCAGCACGAGCCGCAAGGGTCGCTCGATGATCCTCAATGGTCATATCGACGTGGTGCCCGCAGGGCCTTTGGACATGTGGGACCGCCCGCCGTTCGAGCCGCATGTCGATGACGGCTGGCTCTATGGGCGCGGGGCGGGCGACATGAAGGCCGGGCTGGTGTCGAACCTCTTCGCGCTCGACGCATTGCGGTCGCTCGGGCTCGCCCCGGCGGCGGATGTGTTCTTCCAATCGGTCGTCGAGGAGGAATGCACCGGCAACGGCGCGCTGGCCTGCCTTGAACGCGGCTACACCGCCGACGCCGCGCTGATCCCCGAGCCGTTCGAGGAAAAGCTCGTCAGCGCGCAGCTTGGCGTGATCTGGGCGCAGGTGCATCTCAAGGGGCTGCCGACGCATGTTGCCTATGCGGGCTCTGGCGCGAATGCGATCGAGGCGGCGATCCCGCTGATCTCGGCGCTGCATGGGTTGGAGGAGCGTTGGAACGCGCCCGGCTGCCGCCATTCCGAATACGGTCACGCCCATCACCCAATCAACCTCAACATCGGCAAGATCAAGGGTGGCGACTGGGCCAGTTCGGTTCCCGCCTGGTGCGTCTTCGACATGCGGATCGCGATCTATCCCGGCCAGGATATCGAGGCCGCGAAAACCGAGATCGTCGACACGATCATGGAGGCCGCGCGCTCCAATGCCTTCCTGAAGAACTCGCTGCCCGAGATCGTCTGGCACGGCTTCATGGCCGCAGGCTATGCGCTGGCGGACGACCGTTCGGAAACCGCCACGGCCGCCATCGGGTCGCTGGATGCGGCGCATGCGGCGGTCAACGGCTCGGCGCTCGACCGCATGGCGATCACCGCGACCACCGACGCCCGGTTCTTCGGGCTTTATGCCGACACGCCCGCGCTGGTCTACGGGCCGCGCGCCGAGGCGATCCACGGCTTCAACGAGCGCGTCGAGCTGGAAAGCATCCGGCGCATCACCCAATCCACCGCCCTGTTCATCGCGGACTGGTGCGGTCTCGAAACCATCTGAGGTCTCACATGCGCGACGCCGTCATCGTCTCCACCGCCCGCACACCGATCGGCAAGGCCTATCGCGGAGCCTTCAACAATCTCGAAGGCCCCGCGCTGGCGGCGCATGCGGTGCGCGCCGCCGTGGCGCGGGCCGGGCTCGAAGGTGGTGAGATCGAGGAAGTGATCTTCGGCTCGGCGCTCACCCAGGGTTCCACCGGGATCAATGCCGCGCGCCATATCGCGCTGGCCGCCGGGCTTCCCGACACGGTGGCGGGGGTTACGGTCGATCGGCAATGCGCCTCGGGGCTCAATGCGATCGCCTCGGCGGCGCATATGGTGATGGCCGAGGGCGTGGAGGTGGCGCTTGCGGGGGGGCTCGACTCGATTTCGCTGGTGCAGAACGAGCATTGGAACGGCTACCGCTACCGCAGCCCCGTCGTGCCGGAGGCCTATTACATGTCGATGATCGAGACGGCCGAGGTCGTGGCCGAGCGCTACGGCGTGACGCGTGCGATGCAGGACGCCTATGCGCTGCAAAGCCAGAACCGCACGGCGGCGGCGCAAGAGGCGGGGCGCTACGCGGAGGAGATCGTGCCGGTCGAGGCGGTGAAGCTCGTGAAGGACAAGGCCACGGGTGAGACGCGCGAGGAAACGGTGCGGCTGGAGCAAGACGAGTGCAATCGCCCCGGCACGACGCTGGACGGGTTGGAGAGCCTGAAGCCGATTCTCGGCCCCGGGAAATGCGTCACCGCCGGGAATGCCTCGCAGCTCTCCGATGGCGCCTCGGCCTGCGTGATCATGTCGGGAGAGGAAGCGGCGCGCCGCGGGCTCTCGCCGCTGGGCGCGTTCCGGGGCTTCGCGGTGGCGGGCTGTGCGCCCGACGAGATGGGCATCGGCCCGGTCTTCGCAATCCCGCGCCTGCTGGAGCGTGCCGGGCTGAGCATCGACGACATCGACCTGTGGGAAATCAACGAGGCCTTTGCCGCGCAACTTCTCTATTGCCGCGACAAGCTCGGCATCCCGGATGAAAAACTCAACGTCGATGGCGGCGCGATCTCGATCGGGCACCCCTATGGCATGTCGGGCGCGCGCATGGCGGGGCATGTCCTGATCGAGGGCAAGCGGCGCGGCGCGCGCTACGGCGTGGTATCGATGTGCATCGGTGGCGGCCAAGGTGCCGCGGGGCTGTTCGAGATTTTCTGAGCTCAGGCCTGCAGGGCGAAGGCTTTGCAGGCCATGGGTTTCATTGCTGGCATCAAAACGCGCGTCGATCCGCCGATCGGTGATGCCTGTAGGCCGTGTCCTCGGGTTGCGCCGAACGCGTTGATCACCTGAGCAGAAATCCGGCAGCTCGGCCTCGCACTGCACCTCACCTGCACACACCGAGATTTCACGATCCCGCGCGCCTTTCGGACTTCGCTTGCAATTGCACAGCCTGTGGCGTTTCAAGAAGATGCGGCGGTGCAGAAACATCTTGCGAGTGATGATCATGAGCGATGCCGAAAAAACCTACGAGCACAGCGTTCCCTTCTTCTGGCCGATGGCGGCTGCGATGGAGTGGCAGAAGATCGGCCTCGACGCGGTCGAGAAAGGGCTGACCTATCTCGACGAGGCCGCGAAGATCACGACCCCGCCCGAGCCGCAATGGGCCACGAAGAACGAGGTGCTCCTTGATCTCGACACGATGCGGCTGCGCGATTTCGGCGGCACAGGCGGCGGCATCCCGGTTCTGGTCGATGCGCCCTATGCCGGGCATTCCTCGACCATCGCGGATTACGCGAAAGGCCAGAGCCTGATCGAGACGCTGCTGGCTGCCGGGCTGGGGCGCGTTTTGTGCACTGACTGGAAAAGCGCGACGCCCGAGATGCGCGATTTCGACATCGACAAATATCTCGCCGAGATCAATGTCGCGGTCGATGATCTCGGCGGGCGGGTGATGCTGGTGGGGCTGTGTCAGGGGGGCTGGATGTCGGCGATGTATGCCGCGCGCTTCCCCGAGAAAGTCGCGGGGCTCGTGCTGGCGGGCTCGCCCATCGACACCGATGCCGGGCACGGACCGATCCGCAAGCTCGCCCATCAGATGCCGCTTTCGGCCTATCGGGAGATGGTCGAGGCTGGCGAGGGCCGGATGCCGGGGCGCTTCATGCTCACCGGCTGGAAGAACATGCATGCCGATCAGCAGTATTTCGGCAAGTTCGTCGATCTCTACGAGCATATCGACGACCGCAATTTCATGAAGCGCACCGAGCGGTTCGAGAGCTGGTATGAAAACCCGATCGACCTGCCGGGACGCTATTACCTGCAGGCGATCGAGCTGCTGTTCAAACGAAACCTGTTTGCCAAGGGTAAGTTCGTGGGCCTCGGGCAAAAGCTCGATCTGGGTGCGATCACCTGCCCCGCCTTCCTGCTCGCGGGCAAGGCGGATGACATCACGACGCGCGAACAGGTCTTCGCCGCCGAGACGCTGCTGGGCACGCCGCGCGGCGAGATCACCTCGCGCCTGGTCGAGGGCGGCCATATCGGCCTCTTCATGGGCAGCCACACCCTTTCGACAGTCTGGCCGGAAATCGGCCAGTGGCTCGGGGCGCTCGGGGCCAAATCCGGAGACACGAAAAATGGATCAGACCGTCACTGAGCCGCAAACCCGCAACAACGTGCCGACAACGGACCGCAAGACAGGTCTGAGCGCGGCGGAAGCGGCCCAGCGGCTCGAGCGATACGGTCCCAACGCGCTCCAGAGCGACGAGAAAACCCTGCTGCAACGGATCGCGGGCTATTTCTGGGGGCCGATCCCTTGGCTGATCGAGCTTGCCGCGCTTCTGTCCCTCGTGCTGCGCGACTGGTCCGATTTCGGCGTGATCTTCGTGATGTTGCTGATCAACGCCGCGGTCGGCTTCAAGGAAGAGAGCAAGGCGAGTTCGGCCATCGCGGCGCTCAAGGCGCAGCTCGCGCCCAATGCCCGCGTGAAACGGGACGGGCAATGGCAGGAAATCGCGGCGCGCGATCTTGTCCCCGGCGATATCGTCCGCCTCTCCATCGGCCAGATCATCCCGGCCGATCTGACGCTCTTCGACGGACAATATCTTTCCGTGGACGAGGCCGCGCTGACGGGCGAGTCGCTCCCCGTCGACAAGGCCGTTGGCGACAGCGCCTATTCCGGCTCGGTCGTGAAGCTGGGCGAGATGACCGGCGAAGTTACCGCGACCGGAATGGACACCTATTTCGGGCATACCGCGTCGCTGGTTCAGACCACGACCGGCAAGTCGCATTTCCAGAAAGCCGTGATGCAGATCGGCAATTTCCTGATCGCGGCGGCGCTGGTTCTGGTGGCGATGATCGTGATCGTCTCCTTCCAGCGGCACAATCCGCCGCTCGAGGTGATCCAGTTCGCGCTGATCCTGACGGTGGCGGCGATCCCGGTGGCCTTGCCGACGGTTCTCTCGGTCACGATGGCGGTGGGCGCGGAACGTCTGGCGCGGATGAAGGCGATCGTCTCGCGGCTCGTGTCGATTGAGGAACTGGCCGGGGTGGATGTGCTCTGCTCCGACAAGACCGGAACGCTGACGCTCAACGAGCTGACGGTCGAGGATCCGCGCCCGGCCGAAGGCATCGCGGTCGAGGATTTGCTGCGTGCTGCTGCGCTCGCCTGTGACCGCGATGCCCCCGACGCGATCGATACGGCGGTGCTCGCGGTCGCGGACGAGGTCGCATTGGCAGATGCCGAAACGCTCAGCTTCACCCCGTTCGATCCGATCAGCAAACGGAGCGCGGCAGAGGTTCAGGTCGGCACCGAGCACTGGCAGGTCTCCAAAGGCGCGCCGCAGGTCATCGTGGAACTTTGCGCCGTGGCCGGACCGGTCCGCGAAGCCATTGATAGCCAGGTCGAGGAACTGGCGCAGCAGGGCTATCGCGCACTGGCAGCAGCGAGACAGGTTGCTGGCAAGTCGTGGGAGTTTCTTGGCCTGCTGCCAATCATCGACCCGCCGCGCCCCGATGCGGCCAGCACCATCGCAGAGGCGCGTCAAATGGGGATCGACGTGAAGATCATCACCGGCGACCACGAGGCGATCGCGCGCCAGATCGCCGGCAAGCTCGATCTCGGCCAAAAGATCTATCCCGCGGGCGAATTGCTCGACGGGGACCCGGCGACCGTGGAGGCCAATGTTCGCGCCGCTGACGGCTTCGCGCGTGTTCTGCCCGAACACAAGTTCCGCATCGTCGAGGTGCTTCAGGCCGGACATTCCATCGTCGCGATGACCGGGGACGGGGTGAACGACGCCCCTGCCCTGCGCAAGGCCGATGCAGGCATTGCCGTGAGCGGCGCGACAGATGCCGCCCGCGCCGCCGCCGATCTCGTCCTCACCGACAAGGGACTGTCGATCATCACCACGGCCATCGAGGAGTCGCGTCGGATCTTCGCCCGGATGACGAGCTACGCCACCTTCCGCGTGGCCGAGACGATCCGGGTCCTGCTGTTCATGACGCTCACCATTCTCGTCTTCGATTTCTACCCGGTGACCGCGATCATGATCGTGCTGCTGGCGGTGCTCAACGATTTCCCGATCATGATGATCGCCTATGATAACGTCTCTGTCTCACAGCGCCCGGTGCGATGGGATATGCGCCGCGTGCTGACCGTTGCGGCCGCCCTCGGCGTGACCGGAGTGATCGAGACGTTTTTGCTGTTCTGGTTCGTCGATGCCCATCTCGGCCTGCCCCGCGAGGAGATCCAGACGATCATCTTCCTCAAGCTTCTCGTCTCGGGGCATATGACGCTGTTCGTCACACGCCATCAAAGCTGGTTCTGGCGCAGGCCCTTCCCGGCATTGCGGCTCTTTGCGACCACCGAGGCGACACAGCTCCTGGGCACGCTGATCGCGGTCTATGGGCTTTTCGTGACGCCCATCGGCTGGGGGCCCGCGCTGCTGGTCTGGCTCTATTGTCTCGCATGGCTGCCGCTTGAAGGGGCGATGGCGATCCTGGTGCGCGCGGTCTACGATCGCAAGGTATCGCCCCGGGGAGCCGGCTTGGTGCATTGATTTCTTGCGCCCCATGAAACGTGGTAAAAGCGGATCATGGAGGTCTGTCAGATACAGCGGCATGCTCTTCGACGCGACATCGAAGCACTCGAGCCCGTTTACCGCGAGTTGGCACGAGAAGGGTCAAAGTGACGACCAAACCCATCGTGTATCACATCCCGGCGTGCCCGTTCTCGCAGCGGCTGGAAATCCTCTTGAGCCTTCGGGACCAGTTGGAGGCGGTGGAGTTTCGGGCGGTCGACATCACGCGCCCGCGCGACCCCGAGCTGCTGGCAAAGTCCCGCGGGACGACTGCTTTGCCGATGCTCGAATTGCCGGACGGCCGGATCCTCAAGGAAAGCCTGATCATACTCGACTATCTAGACGAGGTTTTGCCGGGACCGACGCTTCGGCGCCGTGATCCGCTTGAGCACGCGATCGAACGCCTGCTGACGGCAAAGGAAGGCCCGTTTGTCAGCGCGGGCTACGAGATGGTCCTGAACCAAGACAGGGCGCGCAAGCCTGACTTCCTCAAGCGCCTTCTGAACGCCTATCGCGCCATCGACGACTTTCTCGACGAACACAATCCGGACGGGACCTACCTTTTCGATGAGTTCGGTTACGCCGAATGCGTCTTCACGCCGATTTTCATGCGCTTCTGGTTTCTCGATTATTACGAGGGCTTCGAGCTTCCAAAGGATGATGGCTTCGATCGTGTCGCCCGCTGGAAGGAGGCCTGCCTCGCCCACCGCGCCGCGCAGCAGGTCAGCAAGGAGCAGATCGTGAAACTCTATTATGATTACGCCTTTGGGGCCGGTAATGGCGCGCTTCTACCGGGGCGTTCCCTCTCAAGCTTCGTTTTCGAACCCGATTGGTCGTCGCGCCCTTGGCCCCCATCGACGAAGTACGGGCGCGCCGCGACAGATGAAGCTCTTGGTTTAACATCGCCATAAGGCATCTGGTCCCGGCGTTCGGCTTTACCGGTTGTCGCGCGAAACCAAGTATTGACCGAGCGTCGTCAGAGCGGCGCTTTCCCCGAGCGGCCATATGTGCGGCGTTCGATCTGGATGCGGTCCGGGCGTGACGAGGCTCAGGAACGCTAACACTTACCCTTCGTCGTGATGCGCTGAGTTCACCCTCCCCCGGCACGATCCAGATCAAGCAAGATTGGTCGCGGGATTACTTGAGGTGGGAAAAGGCCGCCGTTTGTGCCGGCGGCCAATCGACGACAGCCGCGACGCTTAGTCGAAGCTCGGGTAGACCCCCTGCACGCAGATGCAATAGACCAGCGACAAATTCGGCTGATCGTTCTCATGCGGAGCACCGCTCCCCGATGGCATGACCGCACCGGGCGCGAATGTTGTCGGGTTCTGGATCGGCGTGTCGGTATAGCCATTCGCCCCCGTCGAGATCCATGTGTCGCCCGCAGCCGGGACAGCGGTCGCGTTCGTGCCCTCGGGATAGACCGAAAGCGCATGCGAGTGCGGCGGCAGATCCGCTTCGGTCAGCGAAACGGCATCGGTGCCGACACGCTGACCCATCGCCCGCGGAGTAAGCCCCGGCCCCGCGCCCTGCCCCGCGACGACACTGGACGACATGCCGCTGGCGCCATTGAGATTGGGCAATCCAAAAGTGGTACGCCCGTCCCCGCCATAGGTCGTCCCGATCAACGAGAAGACGGCCGTGTATTGCGAAACCGGCACGAGGCGGCCGTCGCAAGGCAGCCAGCCCTGGGGAATGAAGCTGTAGGGAAATGGCATGACCGTGCAAAGAATGGGGTCCATATCCTGTCCTTTCCGAAAAGACCGGGGCGCTCAGGAGCGCGGCGGGAAAATACCGTCATAGGCGATGCAATAGTTCATCACCGTCGTCGGCATCATGTTCTGGTGCGGGTGCGCTGAGCCACTCAAGCCGATCGAAGCGGGGTTCAGCGTCACGGGCGTACCGCCGGGCTGAGCCGAATAGCGCGTGACGTCGCTTCCGCCCGCGGTGGCGAACTCGACATCCGGGCCGGGAACGGCCGTGGCGTTGGCGGCCGGGTTCTGGCTCGCCGCTTGAATCGCGTGCGAATGCGAGGGCATCTCGGCATCCGTAAGCGCGACGGCCTCCATCCCGACCTTGTCGCCCAGCTTGTAGACCGAGAGCCCCGGTCCTTGCCCCATTCCGAGCGGGATACGCCCGCGCAGGTCCGGCACCGCGAAGGTCGTGGTGCCATCCCCGCCGTAAAACGTCCCGATGAGCGCAAACAGCATCTGATACTGGTTGATCGCCAATAATTGCCCCTGACAGCTGATCCATCCCTGCGGCGTCCGCGGGAAGGCAAACAGCATGATCTGTCCGATGAAGGGTTCCATGTTTTTTCCTCTCCGTTCAGGCTGATCCGTCGCGCCTTACGAGCGCTGCGGGAAGATGCCCTGGAGGGCGATGATGTAATTGACGCAGAGGGACGGCTGCATATTGGGATGCGCGTTGCCGCCGCCTGTGTGACCGATATTCGTCTGCGCCAGAGCGACCGGCGCCTCGACACTTCCATAGAGGGTCCCGGCCGGAATGTTGCCCGAGGCGATCACCTTATTGTCCGGCGCAATCGGCGCGCGCCCCGCGATCGCCAGTTGAGAGGCTACAAAGGGATGACTATGGCTGGGCATCGTGGTTTCGGTGAGCGTCACCGTCTCGCTACCCGCTTGTTGTGCTCGCGTCTGGATCGGAGCACCGCGCGGACTGCGCCCCCGCAGATCGGGGAGTGCAAAGCTCGTGCGCCCGTCGCCGCCAAATTCGTTCCCCAAGAGTGAAAACAGCGCGGAATATTGCGCGATGCTCATCAACTGACCGTTGCACAGCGCCCAGTTTCTCGGCGCAAAATCGAAAGCAACGGGCATGATCATACCCAGTAATGGTTCCATTGGAGTATCCCCTCAACTCTCCTCTAAGGCGACGTTACGGGTGTGAATCCCATGCAGCAATGTACAACTTTGTGTTGATTTGCCGCATTGACATTCTCTCATTATGGGAAGCCGTTCTTTCGCGCCTGACATGTTCTGGCCAATATCTCTGCGCCGCACCACTGCATCTTTGCTGTCACGGCCGCACCCCCTCTCACCTCTTGCGCGGGGAACAAAACATAAGAAACATTGACGGAAATCATGCCGAGGCGTAGCGTCCCAGGAAGGGAACAGGAACTCGCGCATTATTTTACTGATTGCCCCAAGGGGATTCTCTGACGATTTTCACCGATGTGTCCGAGCTACACTGTGATTTCAGTGGGGACGACAAGATATGTTCAGGGCATCGACGCCGCGCGGCCGCATCACATGCGCCGCCGGTCAGGCATTCAATCGAATTTCTCGCATAACGCGAATTTATATTCTGCGGATTTTCATCCTGCGGCTTCTGGCAGGCGTGCTTCTGGCGGCCGCCGGGGCAAGTGCTTCACTGGCCGCCTGCGGCTCCGGCACGACGCTGTTGATGGACAGCTCCAGTAAGAAGCTCAACGTAAGTGGTGAATGCGACGATGTCCGCTGGGGCCTTTTCGACGCCATTAATCGCGACGCAAACCTATCCCCGATGACGGCCCAACCCATCTCGGCTGGCAATAGTACAACTCCAAAAACCTATTCGGATCCGGCCTCCGGGGCGGTGATCACGATCAACCCTGACACCTGGGTGTGGGATCCTAACGTGGGCAGCGGCGGTTCGTACGTTTACGACACCTACACGGTTACTTTGGACACGCCCCCGACGACCTATGTGGCCAGCGGCTTCAGTGTCCCTTTCTATTATGCGGCGGGCATCTCATCTGGCGGCAACAGCACAACCGATGCCACCTACACCGTCACCTTCACCTTCCCGCCGCCCGCGACCGCTCCGGACGCACCGACGACTGTTTCGGCCACGGCGGGCGATAGCAGCGCGCAGGTCAGCTTTTCACCCCCTACCTCGGATGGCGGCGACCCGATCACCAGCTATACCGCGACCTCCTCGCCGGGCGGGCTGACCGGCACGAGCGCCACCTCTCCGATCACGGTGAACGGGCTGACCAACGGCACCAGCTACACCTTCACCGTCACCGCGACGAATTCCATCGGCACGAGCCCGGCCTCGAGCCCCTCGAATGCGGTGACCCCGAAAGCCGCGCAGACGATTACCTTCGCCAATCCGGGTGCGCAGACCTACGGCACCTCGCCGACATTGACGGCCACAGCGTCCTCGGGCCTGACGGTCAGTTTCTCGTCTTCCACGACGAACGTCTGCACGATCACCTCGGGCGGCACGCTGAGCTTCGTCGCGGCGGGCACCTGCACGATCAAGGCCGATCAGGCGGGCGATGGCACCTATCAGGCCGCCTCGACCGTCACACAGAGCTTTACCGTGAACGCGGTCGTGCCCGGCGCGCCCACGATCGGCTCTGCTACGGCGGGCGATAGCAGCGCGCAGGTCAGCTTCACCGCGCCCGCCTCGGATGGCGGCGCGACGATCACCAGCTATACCGCGACCTCCTCGCCGGGAGGCTTCACCGGGACCGGGACCAGCGCACCGATCACGGTCACCGGGCTGACCGCCGGAACGGCCTATACCTTCACCGTCACCGCGACCAACTCCGCGGGCACGGGCCCGGCCTCGGCACCCTCGAACAGCGTTACGCCGACAGCGAGCCAGACGATCACCTTCACCAATCCCGGCGCGCAGGATTACGGCACCACGCCCACAGTGACGGCCACAGCGTCGTCAGGCCTGACGGTCAGCTTTACCTCCACCACCACGAGCGTCTGCACGATCACCTCGGGCGGCACGCTGACATTCACCTCGACCGGCACCTGTTCGATCGACGCTGATCAGGCGGGCGATGCCACCTATGGCCCCGCCCCGACCGTCACGCAGAGCTTTACTGTGAACGCGGTCGTGCCCGGCGCGCCCACGATCGGCACCGCGACGGCGGGCGATAGCAGCGCGCAGGTCAGCTTCACCGCGCCCGCCTCGGATGGCGGCGCGACGATCACCAGCTATACCGCGACCTCCTCGCCGGGAGGCTTCACCGGGACCGGGACCAGCGCACCGATCACGGTCACCGGGCTGACCGCCGGAACGGCCTATACCTTCACCGTCACCGCGACCAACTCCGCGGGCACGGGCCCGGCCTCGGCACCCTCGAACAGCGTTACGCCGACAGCGAGCCAGACGATCACCTTCACCAATCCCGGCGCGCAGGATTACGGCACCACGCCCACAGTGACGGCCACAGCGTCGTCAGGCCTGACGGTCAGCTTTACCTCCACCACCACGAGCGTCTGCACGATCACCTCGGGCGGCACGCTGACATTCACCTCGACCGGCACCTGTTCGATCGACGCTGATCAGGCGGGCGATGCCACCTATGGCCCCGCCCCGACCGTCACGCAGAGCTTTACTGTGAACGCGGTCGTGCCCGGCGCGCCCACGATCGGCACCGCGACGGCGGGCGATAGCAGCGCGCAGGTCAGCTTCACCGCGCCCGCCTCGGATGGCGGCGCGACGATCACGAGCTATACCGCGACCTCCTCGCCGGGCGGCTTCACCGGAACCGGGACCAGCACACCGATCACGGTGACGGGGCTGACGAACGGCACGAGCTACACCTTCACCGTCACCGCGACCAACTCCGCGGGCACCGGCCCGGCCTCGGGTGCGTCGAACAGCGTCTCGCCGCTGGCGGCACCGACCGCGAACCCGGTGAGCCAGACCGTCGGATATGGGTCGGTCGACAATGCCGTGCCGCTGAATTTCACCGACGGCACGCCGAGTTCGGTTGCGGTCGCCTCCGGACCCAGCCACGGCACGACGCAGGTGAGCGGCACCTCGATCTTCTACAGCCCGGTCACGAATTATCACGGCTCGGACAGCTTCACCTATACCGGCACCAACGCGACCGGCACCTCGGCCCCCGCGACGGTCACGATCACCGTCTCGGCGCCCAGCTTCACCGTGACTTCGGGGACGCTGGCGGATGGGCAGGTCGGCACGAGCTACTCGGCCACGCTCAGCGTCTCGGGCGGCTCCAGCCCCTATAGCTTCGACCCGACCCCCGCGAGCGGGTCGCTGCCGCCGGGGCTGTCGCTCTCGAATACCGGCTCGATCAGCGGCACGCCCACCGCCAATGGCACCTATAGCTTCACCGTGAGCGGCTATGACGGCAGCATACCGGTCGCGAGTTTCCAGAGCGCCACGATCACCATCACGATCCAGCGCGCGGCCCCCGTAATCACCGCGATCAGCCCGGCACAGGGCTCGGCGAGCGGCGGCACATCGGTCACGCTGACGGGGAGCAACCTCACCGGCGCAACCTCGGTCAGCTTCGGGGGAACGGCCGCGAGCAGCTTCACCGTCGCCTCCGACACGCAGATCACCGCGACTGCGCCGTCGGGCACGGGAACGGTGCATCTGAGCGTGACCACGCCGGGCGGCACCTCGAGCGCCACCAGCGCGGATCAGTTCACCTATCTGTCCAATGTCGCGACGCTCTCGGCACTGAGAGTCAGTCAGGGCACGCTGAGCCCCGGCTTCAGCTCGGGCACGGCCGCCTATTCGGTGGACCTGCCCTATGGCACGAGTTCGATCACGGTCACGCCGACGGCCACGGATAGCGGCGCGAGCCTCACCGTGAACGGTAACGCGACAGCCTCGGGCAGCACCTCGGCACCGGTCGCGCTGGCAACGGGTGCGAGCAATATCACCGTTGCGGTCACCGCCGCAGACGGGATCGCCACGCAGAGCTACACGATCACCGCCACCGTCGCGCGCCAGACCGACGTGATCACCTTTGCCCCGGTCAGCTCTCCGGTGCGGATCGGCAGCGCGCCCATCACGGCCACAGCGACGGCAAGCTCCGGCCTGACGGTGACGCTGAGCAACGCGACGCCCTCGATCTGCACGCTCAGTGGCTCGCTCGTCACGCCGATCGCGGCGGGCAGCTGCCAGATCACCGGCACGACGCCGGGCAATGCCAGCTATGCGCCGGGCACGGCCACGCTGACAGTTCTGGTCGAGACCGCCCCCGATCCGACGCAGGACCCAGACGTGGTCGGGATCATCACCGCGCAGAACACGATGGCGATGCAATTCGCGCGCGCCCAGATCGGGAACTTCTCCTCGCATCTCGAAGCGCTGCGCGATGGCAACGGGCCCCGCGACAGCTTCGGCGCGCGGCTGGGGATTCTCAGTATCACCCGCTCGATGGGCTTTGCCGATACCCCCGAGCCTTTCGGTGGCACGGCGAATGATCCTGGTGCGCCGAACCGGCGGGGGACCGCGCGCGGTACAGCCGCACCCACCCCGACCGTCTCGACGAGCGGAGAGTCCCAGAACCTGTTCGGCGCGAAAGTCGCCCTCTGGACGGCGGGCACTCTGAACCTGACCAAAGAGGGCGTGCTCGACATCCACAGTGACGGTCTGAGTGCGGGGCTCGATTACCAGCCAAGCGCCAATGCGATCGTCGGCTTCGGGGTCGGCTATGGAAATGGCCGCTCCGATATCGGCAATGATGGATCCAAGACGAGTGGCCACAGCACGAATGCGGTGCTCTACGGCACGTTCCGAACGGGCGAGCGTGGCTTCGTCGACGTTCTGGCGGGTTACGGCACGCTGGGCTTCGACAGCCGCCGCGCGATCGAGGGCGGGCCTGACATGGCCTATGGATCACGCGATGGCGACCAGATCTTCGGACAGATCCGCGCAGGCATGGAGTTCCACAAGGATAACTGGATGCTTTCGCCTTATGCCGGGGTGCAGGTGATCTCGGGGCATCTCGATGCCTATACCGAACGCACGGACGACCCGGCCGATGCCCTGCATTACGATCGGCAGAGCTTCGGCTCGACCCAGCTCGATCTGGGGCTGCGCGGCGGCTTCACCCGGCAGATGAGCTTCGGCACGCTCTCGCCCAGTTTCCGAGTGGAATATCACCGCGTTCTCAATCGCGATATCACCGCGGGGATGAGCTATGCGGATCTGGTGAACGGCTCGCAATATGTGCTGAACCTGCCGCAATCGGATGAGAACCTGCTGACGGTCGGGCTGGGCACGAATATCGCCTTCGAAGGCGGTATGCGGTTGAGCATCGACATCCGCAACACGTCGGGGTCGAACAGCCACACCAACAGCATCATGCTGAAACTGTCCAAGCAATTCTGATTGGCGCTGCCGATCGAGAGTGAGCTGGGTGGGGGCTGCCCCACCCAGACGGACATGGGGGACACGCCCGGACCCGCCACAAGACCGGGGCCGGTCGCGCGGCAGGCGCGCTCCCAAGGCCGAACGCGTTCAAGAAAGTTTCAGCGAACCAAATAGGCGCATCGCGAAGATTACGTGCTAGGATGACCGTCAACGAAATCGCGAGGAGGAGCGGGATTTCAATGGAACATGCCCTGGTTCTCGACGCGGCAGGCGCGCCGATCCAGCACGACAGTCGCACCCATTCGACGGACTGGGACGAGGTTCAGGACTTTTGCACCTCGGTCTATATGCCCTATCGCGTTCGCCCGCTGGAGCGGCATGCACGCCCCGATGCGACGATGATATCGGCCAAGGCCGGGCGCGTGACCATGACGCGCTTTGCCTACGGGACCGGCATCCATCTCGACCGGTTCGACCCCGACGCGGGGAATATTCTCGTTCTCAACACGCTGCGGGGGGCGCTTGATCATCAGACCGATGGCGGCTCGGTCGCGACCGGTGCCGGCGAGAGTTTCGTCGTGGATTGCTCACGTACGGAATACTGGCTCGAGGGCGATCCCGACCACATGCAGCTTAATCTGACGATCCCACATCAGGTCATGGCCGATACGGCGGAACGCTGGTTCGGCTTTGTTCCCGATGATCGGTTCTGGACGCGCCGGGTCAAGATCGGCGGACCGGACACGGCCTGGCCGTCGCTCCTCGATTACGCGGCGCGCGCACTGACGCGCCCGGGTCTCGTGCCCGCAGACGCAGCGATCGCGCGCCATATCGAAGAGGTGCTCTGCGTCGAACTCCTGCGCCAATGGGCCGCCGCCGCGGGGCTCAAACTGGAAGATGGCGCACGCAGCGCCGCGCCGGGCTATGTGCGCCGCGCCGAGGAAATCCTGACCGCGGAGGCCCGCGAAGCCCCGGTCATCGGAGAAGTTGCACAGCGCGTCGGTGTCTCGGCCCGCACGCTCTCGGCCGGATTTCGTCAGTTTCGGGGCGTCGCGCCTCGCGATTTCCTCGCCGCACGTCGGCTCGAAGGGCTGCGCGCCGATCTCGCGTCCCAGCCCGGCGACAAGACGGTGACCGAGATCGCCGCGAGCTGGGGCTTTTCGAATTTCGGCGCGATGGCCGGACGTTATCGCGCACGCTTCGGAGAGCTGCCCTCCCAGACGCGCGCACGCAGCCTCAAGGGCGCCGCCCCGCGACGCTGATTTTCTTTCCGAAATCGGACAGAGCGTGCCGATTGCGAACAGTCGGGCCGGATCGAGTTCGGCACTCTCTCCCTGATGCATTCAAGGGAGGAACCGATGAAAGACATCACCACATCCGATATCAAGTCGCGCTGCGATGCGATCCTGAACGGCCTGTCCGAAGGTGAAAAGCGCGTGCCCGGCGTCGTCGCCATGGTCACTGACCGCGAAGGCGACATCTATTCCGGGGCCGCGGGCGAGCGGCGGCTGGGCGGCGAGCCGATGACCGAAGACACGGTCTTCGCCATCTTCTCCACCACCAAGGCGATTGCCGGCACAACCGCCCTGCAATGCGTCGAGGAGGGGCTGCTCGATCTTGATGCACCCGCGAAGGAATACGCTCCCGCGATCGGCGAATTACAAGTGATCGAAGGGTTCGATGCCGATGGCGCACCGCGCCTGCGCGCTCCCAAGAGCGATGTCACCACGCGCCAGCTCATGCTGCACACCGGGGGCTTCGGGTATGACTTCTTCAACGAGACTTACAAACGGCTTGCAGAAGAGCAGGGTCAGCCCTCGGTCGTGACCGCGAGCCGCGCCTGTATCGAGACACCGCTTCTCTTCGATCCCGGCACGAAATGGGAATACGGCACCAATATCGACTGGCTCGGCCAGGTGGTCGAGGGCGTCCGCGGCAAGCGGCTGGGCGAAGTGATGCGCGAACGCGTCTTCGATCCGCTCGGCATGGAGGATATCGCCTTCACCCGCTCGGACGCGATGAAGGCGCGCACCGCGACGATCCACGCACGCGGCGCCGATGGCAGCCTGACCCCGATGGATGACTTTGCCCTGCCCGACAATCCCGAGATCGATATGGGCGGCCATGGGCTTCACGCCACCGTTCCCGAATACATGAAGTTCATCCGGATGTGGCTCAATGACGGGAACGGGCCGAAGGGGCGCGTGCTCAACCCGGAAACGGTAGATTGGGCGGTAAGAGGCGCGCTGGTGCCGCCGCAGAAGGTGACGATGCTGCCCGGCGTGATCCCGGCCCTGTCCAACGATGCCGAGTTCTTCCCCGGCCAGCGCAAGAACTGGTCCTACACCTTCATGGTCAACGAGGAAGAGGCCCCCACGGGCCGCCCGGCGGGCGCAATCGGTTGGGCGGGGCTCGCCAACAGCTATTACTGGATCGACCGCAAGAACGGGGTCGGCGGCTATTGGGCGACCCAAATCCTGCCCTTCGCCGATGCCCTTTCCTTCGGCGGCTACATGGAGTTCGAAAGCGCGATCTACGAGGCACTCTCTCGCGGCTGACGGGCGCGCGACTGATAACTCGGACGGAGCCGGTCCGGCTCCGTCTCCCCCGTTCAAGTCGCTCGATGATTTGGACGGGGACCCGCCTGCCGCGACCAGAGGGTCAGGCGAGGCTCGCCTGAATGGCGCGCGCCAATTGCGCCGAGGCGACGACCCCGTCAATCAGTGGAACGCGGGTGCGCTCGGAAAGATCAGCGCGCAGATGTGCCATGCCCGCACAGCCCAAGGCGACCGCACGGGCGCCCTCTTTCCCGGCGGCGGCAATCTCTTCGGACAGGCGTGCCCGGACGGGCTCTGATCCGTCTTCGACGGCCAGCACCGGAACACCGCTTGCGCGCACCGAAATGCATGCGCCTGCGAACCCGTAATGCGCAATATTCTCCTCCAGCACGGGCACCGAGACGGGGAGCGTCGTCACCACCGAGAACGCCCCGAAAGCCAGTGCGCCGATCGTATAGGCGGCCTGACCGATCCCGATCACCGGGCAATGGGCGGCAGCGCGCAATTCCTCGAGCCCGGTATCGTCGAAGCAGGCGATCACGATCAGATCGGCACCGATCGCCTTCGCCTCGGGCAAGAGCTTGCGCAACCCGATCACGGCGCGCGCGCCATCCTCCGGCCCTTCGATCGCAGGCGGACCTTCCGCATTGGTCCAGCCGATGATCTCAGCCTCAGGCAGGGCCGCGCGCGCGACGCCCACGATCTGCTCGGTCATCGAGGCGGTGGAGTTGGGATTGATATAGAGAAGCCGCATCGCAGTTCAGACGCCCTTGCCAGCATCCGACCCCAGCCGCGCACGCCGCCGCGCCATGACCCACGCCGAGAGCAGGAACGCCCCAATGATCAGCAGCGAAAAGGCCGTGGTCAGCGTGCCGAGCGCATAGACCACCGGCGTCGTCACATTCGTCGTCATGCCGAAGATTTCAAGCGGAAGGGTGTTATAGCTGCCCGCCGTCAGCAGAGTGCGGGCAAACTCGTCATAGCTCAGCGTGAAGCCGAACAGAGCCACCCCGATCAGCGAGGGCGCGATGATCGGCAGCACCACGAAACGGATCGTCTGCCAGGCGCTGGCGCCCTGATCTCGTGCCGCCTCCTCGAAGCTTTTGTCAAACCGATTGAAGACCGCGAACATGATCAGAAGACCGAAGGGCAGCGTCCAGGTCAGCTGCGAGCCGAAGCCCGAGGTTGCCCAATGCACTTTCAGCCCAAGCTGGTTGAAGATCAGACCCACCCCCAGCGAGATCAGGATCGAGGGGATCACGAGCGAGGCGATCGTCAGGTAGAACAGCACGCCTGAGCCCGGAAACTTCTTGCGAAAGGCAAGGCCCGCCATGACCGAGACGACGACCGTGGTGACCATCACCATCAGCCCGAGCATGAAGGAGCGACGGAACGCGCCCCAGATATCGCCGACCGCCTGTTGCTGGAACAGTTCGTGGAACCAGTTGAGCGACACCCCCCGCATCGGGAAGGTCAGCCCGCCTTCCGGGCCCTGAAAGCTCAGAATGCCGATGGTGATCGTCGGGCCGTAAAGGAACAGCACGAAAAGCGCGAAGAAGACGCTCAGGACGTAGAAGCTGCGCGGACGTTTCTCCATGGCTCAGAGCTCCTTGCGGATGTTGACGAAGCGCAGCAGGATCCCGATCACGATCAGCACGGTGCACAAGAGTACCACCGCCGTCGCGGCCGCCGACGGGTATTGCAGCAGGGCGATATCGTTGGAGATCAAGCGTCCGACATTGGCACGCTGCGAGCCGGACATGAAACGCACGGTGATGAAATCGCCCATCACCAGCGTCAGCACGAAGATTGTTCCGATCATGATGCCGGGTTTGGTCAGCGGAATGATCACATGAACCAGCGTCTGGAACCCGCTCGCGCCATTGTCGCGCGCAGCCTCCAGCAGGTTGCGGTCGATCCGCATCATCGTGTTGAAGATCGGGACCACCATGAACAGCGTGTAGAGATGCACGAAGGCGAGGATCACCGAGAAATCGGAATAGAGCAGCCATTCGAGCGGCTGGTCGATCACGCCCCATGAGATCAGGGTCTGGTTGGCAATCCCGTTGCGCCCCAGAAACGGGATCCACGAGATCATCCGGATGATGTTCGAGGTCCAGAACGGGATCGTGCACAGCAAGAACAGTGCAATCTGCATCGTCTGGCTGCGGATATGAAAGGCGAGGTAATAGGCGACCGTAAAGCCGATCGCGAGTGTCATCGCCCAGGTCAGGAACGCGTATTTGAAGGTCGCGGCGAAGACTTTGTAGGTCACCGGCGAGCCGAAAAGGAATTCGTAATTCTCAAGGCTGAAGGCGGGGATGATCGAGAACTCGGTCGCCTGCCAGAAGCTGACGATCACGATGGTAATGATCGGAGCGACCAGAAAGCCCAGCAACACCACTGTCAGGGGCGCTGCCTGCAACCATCCCGTCACCGTCTCGCGGGTCACTTTCATCGCGATCCTGCCCTCTCGAATTTCATTGGAAAATGTGGGGGGCCAGGAGCCCCCCACGTCAGGTCATCACGACGCGATGAATTCGTTCCACTTGCGGACCATGTACTGGTTCTCGTCCATCACCGCGTTCCAGCACGCGACATGGCCCATCCGGTCGTAGAAGGAGCCGCCGTCGCGGGTCTCGCCGGCCTCGGCCAGCTTGTCGCCGGTCGGGCTGGTGATGACGTCGGTCGCGGGCTTGCCCTCGAACCAGTAGCCCCACTCGTTGTCGGTCATGAATTCCTTCGAGGTCTCCGGCACGGCCGAGTAATAGCCCTGACGCATCAGGTAACCACCGACCCAGCCCGAGAGATACCAGTTGATGTAGTCATAGGCCGCATCGAGCTCCATGCCCGAGAGCGACTTGGACAGACCCAGACCGCCGCCCCAGCTGCGATAGCCTTCCTTCAGCGGCTGGTAGACGCAGGGAATGCCACGCGATTTCACGGCCGTGATCGCGGGCGACCACATCGACTGGATCACCACCTCGCCGGAGGCCATCAGGTTCACCGACTCGTCGAAGGTCTTCCAGAAGGCGCGGAACTGCCCGGCTTTCTTCGCCTCGGTGAAGATCGCCATGGTCTTGTCGATCTCCTCGCGGGTCATGTTGCCCTTGTCGCCGTATTGGATCTCACCCATCGCCTCGCAGACCATGGCCATGTCCATGATGCCGATCGAGGAGATGTCGAGGATCGAGGCCTTGCCCTTGAATTCGGGGTTCAGCAGTTCGGTCCAGCTCTCGATCGGGCGGCCGATCAGGTCGGGGCGGATGCCCAGCGTATCGGCGTTGTAGATGGTCGGAATCAGCGTCATCCAGCCAGTTTCGTGATCGGCGAAGGTCGTGCCGCCGGGGCCGTCGACGAAGCCCACGGTCGAAGGCGCGGTGCCTTGCGCAATCACGCTCTCGGGCGTCAGTTTTCCGGATTTGAAGATACCGACGATCTTGTCGTAATTCTTGATCTTCGAGGTATCCATCGCCTGAAGGTTTCCGGTCGGCCAGACCTTCTTGCAGATCCAGTATTCGATATCGGCGATGTCGAAGCTGTCGGGCTGGGTCGCCGCGCGCTGGGTCACCGCGTCGGAATCGAGCGCCGTCATCTCGAGCGTGAAGCCCAGGTCTTCCTTCACCTTCGTGGCCACGTCATTGAGGTTCGACACGCCCGTGCCGAACTGGCGCAGCGTGATGTTCTTGATTTCCTGCGCCCAGATCATCGGCGCCGGAAGGGCGGAGGCGCCAAGCGCCGCCGCACCGGTTTTCAGAATCGAGCGGCGGGTATAACCGGCTTTCGACATTGTCACATTTCCCTCTGTTGGAGTGTCGATTTCAGGCACGGAGGCGGTGCAGCCGCCCCTCATCCCAGGCAAGACGCACCTGCGCGCCCGGGTTTATGTCATTGGAATAGAAGGCTTCGTCGCTCATCAGCGCGATGATCGGCTCCTGCCCTTCGGCCTGGGCCGTCACCGCGACGCGGTCGCCCTGATATTCGATTGCACTGACCGTCGCGGGCAGCCCGTCTGCGCCAAGCCGCACCGCATCCGAGCGGATCGCATGGCGCACGCCGTTCAGCGTGACGACGTTGTGTCCCCCCATGAAGCGCGCGACGAACTCGGTCTGCGGCGCGTTGAAAACCGCGCGCGCGGGGCCTGCCTGTTCGATGACGGCATTGTTCATCACCACGACCTCATCGGCGAGCGCAAGCGCCTCGTCCTGACCGTGGGTAACGTGGAGAAAAGTGATGCCGAGCTCGCGCTGCAATCGCTTGAGCTCGGCACGCATCCGCACCCGCAGGAAGGGATCGAGCGCGGAAAGCGGTTCGTCGAGCAGCAGGACTTCGGGTTCGCTGATCAGCGCGCGCGCCAGCGCGACGCGCTGTTGCTGCCCACCCGAAAGCTGCGCGGGAAGACGCTCGGAGAGATGCGCCATGTCGACAAGTTCGAGAAGCTCCATCGCCTTGTTGTGACGCGTCGCCTTGTCCACGCCCTTCATCCGCAGCGAGAACGCAACATTGTCCTTCACTGAGAGATGCGGAAAGAGCGCGTAATTCTGAAACATCATCGCCGTACCGCGCTTGGCTGGCGGCAAGGCCGAGATATCGAGACCGTTCAGGCGGATTGCGCCCTCGCTCACGCTTTCATGCCCCGCGATCATCCGCAGGGTCGAGCTTTTGCCGCAGCCCGAGGGGCCGAGCAGGCAGACATAGCTCCCAGGCGCGAAGACATGATCGATCGCATCGACCGCGACCGTGTCGCCATAACGCTTGGTCAGCTTCACCAATTCCAGATCGTGGGGTGTGCGCATCGCTTTCCTTCCCGTGTCCTGAGCCCAGACTGCGGGGCGACTCACGCCTTCACGAACCGAAAACAGACGTTCGAGATGCGTGAATCCGGCTTTGCCTGCTATTTGTGCAGCCTTCGCGACAAAGCGCACAATTTGTAAAACAGGATTGTATACGATTGTGTCGACAGAGTATCCGGAGTTGCACGCGACCCCGGCGTGGCTCAAGATTGGCGTGGAGATTTGAAAGACATGAATAAGAGCCTGCGCCCTGCCGACCCCGAGATGATCGCCGCCGATCTCGCATTGGCGATCCACGAACATCGTCTTGCCCCCGGCACCAAGCTGTCCGAAGACGAGGTCGCCGAGATTTACGGTGTGTCGCGCACGCAAATTCGCGCGGCGCTGCAAAAGCTCGCGCATGACCGTCTGGTGGAACTCAAGCGCAATCGCGGCGCCTACGTCGCCCAGCCCTCGGTGCGTGAAGCCCGCGAAGTCTTCGAGGCCCGCGCCCTGCTCGAGCCGCGCACCGCCCGTTCGGCGGCTGAACGGATCACTGACGACGACCTCGCGGCCCTTCAGCGCCATATTGACGAGGAGCACGCGGCAATCCGCGAAGGCGAAGCCGGACGCGCCCTCTATCTCTCGGGCCAGTTTCACCTCGAGATCGCGCGGATTGCCGATCAGGCCACGATCGCGGAATTCATCACTCAGCTCGTTGCACGCTCGTCGCTGATCATCGCGCTCTACTGGCAAAGACGCGGGGCGCTTTGCGAAAGTCATGCCCATCACGCGCTGATGCGCGCCTTCGCCGCGCGAGATGGGGTGCTCGCCGAGGATCTGATGCGCGGGCATCTCCTCGACCTCGTCTCGTCGCTCGACCTGCGCAACCGGTCCTCGGCCCCGGCGAGCCTGCGCGAGGCGTTGAGCGGATGAAGCTGCGGGTCGCGGCCCTGCCAGAGATCGAGACGGTACTCGAATGGGCCGCCGCAGAGGGCTGGAATCCCGGGCGCGACGACGCCGCCGCGTTTCAGGTCGCCGACCCCGAGGGGTTCTTCGTCGCAGAGCGGGAGGGCACCCCGATTGCAGCGATCTCTGTCGTCAACCACGACGCCGATCATGCCTTTCTCGGGCTTTACATCTGTCGGCCGGACGCGCGCGGCCAAGGGGTTGGATATGCGCTTTGGCAACACGCGCTGGACCATGCGGGTGCGCGGACCGTCGGGCTTGATGGCGTGGCCGCGCAGCAGGCAAATTATGCGAAATCCGGCTTCGTGCGCAGCGGCGCGACACAGCGCTTCACCGGCCAGCTGACATCGCGGAGCGGCTCCGACATTCGCGACGTTGCGCCGGAAGACATCCCGCATCTGATCGCCCTCGATACCGGCGCCAGCGGTCTGTCGCGCGCCGCGTTTCTGGGGGCCTGGCTCCAGCCTACCGCTTCACGACGAAGCGTGGTTCTTTCGGACCGGTCAGGCTTCGCCACGATCCGCCAATGCCGCGAGGGGGCGAAGATCGGGCCGATCATCGCGCCAACTGCGCAAGAGGCGCTCGGGCTCGCCGAAGCCGCGGTTGGCATCCTCGCCCCCGCGCAAGTGTCGATCGATCTGCCCGAAGCCAATCATGCGCTCCGCGAGACGCTATTGGCGCGCGGTTTCTCGATGGGGTTCGAGACCGCCCGGATGTATCGCGGTCCGAAGCCGCGCGATGATCACCGCATCCAAGCCATCGCGACGATGGAGCTCGGCTGACCCCCGGCGCCCCCCTGCGCCGATGCCGTCATGCTCTGAAACCTGACCCTCACAGGCGCTTCTGCTATAATCAAAGCGAGTCGAAACTTCTGGGGAGGAGAGAAGATGCGACCTGAACTCACAACGCGCCGTCGTGCCTTGCGCCTCGCCTTCGAGCGCTACATCGAAGCCGACAGAGCGTGGCGCATGGCAATTCGCGGCCTCAATGACTGGTTTCCGAAGGGCGCCCCGCTTCATTCGGGTATGATCGGCAATCCCGGCTCTCGCGTGCGACGGCTGTTCGACGCTCGTAGCCGGGCGCTTCTTCACTTCGAGATCGCTCAGGTGAAGATGACGACCGCGAAGCAGCGCCTGGCCGAGCGTTCGAACCGCAATGTCCGGCGCGTTCTTCTGATCGGCCCGCCCGGACAGTAAGACCTCGGGCTATCGGGTCACGCCGTCCAGCTACGGACCGGCCCGCAATCGACATGGACGAAATGCTCGCGCGGGTAGTACCCAACGCCGCCGCCACGCACATGCAGCGCCACCTTGTGAAGAAGGCGCGTCGAGACCTCGGGATGCGCGATATCCAGCGCCTCGCCGCGCATGTGAAAGCTGTGCTTGGCACCATGTACGAGGTGGTTGGTCTGCGGCGTGCGATATCCGGACACGAGCTGGAACGGCCCCTCCTTCTCCAAAAGCGTCTGGATCTTGTAGACGACGTTGATCGTGCGCGTATCGATCTTGACCTCGGCATCCTGCCGCCAATCGCGCGCGATCCGATAGAACTCGCTCAGCGCGTCGTTCCGATATCGCCCATTCGAAAAATAGACCGCGTCGAAATGCTCGCCGGTATGTGGGTTGTGAAATTGCAAACGGCGCTCCTGAGCTTGACCGGCCCGCGCCGCCGTGGCGACGAAGGGCGTGCTGAGAAAGGATGCGCTCGCTACGAGAAACTGGCGACGGAGCATTCGGTTTGATTGTACCATGAAGTGAAAGATCCCATTCGGTTCCATTTACCTGGCGCGCAAAGTCGAAAAAATCGGACCAGGCGAAAGGGCGCGCCTCGAAATGTGAGAAAAATGGGCAAAGAAATGCCGCCGCCTTGGCTGGCTTTCGCCGATCGGGCACACCTGATCGAGCAGATCTGAACCACCGTGATCTCGCGTGCGAAAAACTGAAATCTCGTTGACGGGAGCGCGACTGGATGCGGCCCGCCCTTCACGGCCGCGGCAACTCCGGATCAAGCATGATGAAGGGCCGATTCTTTCGGCACGCTCCCTCTGGTCTCCTCACACAATGGGTGAGACGCAGTTCCCCATTTCGCAAAACACACTGGGATTGTGCCAGCAGATTTCCATGTGAGCACTGCGGCTCTCGTCGTTTCCCCGCCGGACTAAGCTGTTGCCTTGCCTGCAAGGGCAAGTCAGTTTGCGGGCTCAACTCGTTTTCTGGGCAGGTGCGTTTTCATGGCGCAGGATTACAATCTCGGGCTCGCTTTTCTGCGCCAGGCGGAGGCGACACCGGCGGCCGAGGCGTTGCTTTTCCGTGATGGGCGTCTGCGCTACGCCGAGATGCAGCCTCTCGTCGTTTTCATGGCGCAACACCTGCAAGCGCGTGGGCTCGGCGCGGGCGATACGATCCTCGTACGGGCGCAGGATCCGGCTGTCGTGCTCGTGTCGCTCTTCGCGTCGGCGCTTCTGGGCATGCGTTGGTCCTATGGCCATGACGATTTGCTCACGGATCGGCGTCTCAACGCGGATATCGTGCTTCAGGCGGATGACGAGCCGGTATTGCCGAAGGGCGTTCGCCTTGATGAGAGCTGGGCTCGCCCGCCGGAAACCGCGATGCGAGCGCAATTTCCCGGCTATCTTGATCCAGATGAGGCATGGCTCCTGCACCCGGTCGAAGGCCGTCGCGGTCGCGTCGAGTTGGTCGCCCTTAGCCCGAAGATCGTGATGGAGCGACTGCGTTCCGTTTCATATCCCGCCCCCCCTCGCGGGGCGCGCATCGTGTCGCTTTTTCCGCCGGGGTCGTGGTTCTATCTCTCCGAAGCCATTGCGGCTCTGACATCCGGGGGATGCATCGTCGCCGGCATGGCGCCTGAGCAATGGGCGAGCGCTAAAGTGACCCTCGTGATCGGCGCGTCAGGGCATTTTCTTTCGTTATGCGAGACGAGTTTCGCCCCCCCGAAGCTGCCGCGCGCCCGGATCATCGGAAACCGTCTACCCGAGACGGTCTTGAGACATCTTCTGAGTCATTTCGACAACTTGGAACTGGTTTTCGGCCCCATTGAAATCGGGCCGGTTACCGCGGAAATCGTAACGGAGCGGATGGGAGGCGAACTCAACAGGCTCCCCGTGCCTTGTGCGGGGCAATTCGAGATTGTCGACGCCGAGGGCAACATGGTGCCGGAAGGAGACGAAGGAATCCTCCGACTTCGCAGCCCTTCGCTTGTGCTGGGATATCTCGCAGGTGAGGACGCAAACACAGCGGCCTTCGACGATGGATGGCTCTATTCAGGAGATCTCGCCCGGACCACTCCTGCGGGCGAACTCGTTCTGACCGGACGAACCGATGAGTGGCTCAAGATCGGAGAGGAATATGTCAGCGCACAGCTCCTTGACCGGATCCTGCAAGGCGTTTCCGGGATAGACGATGCGATCACCTTCATGATGCCGCGCCCCGACCGCACGGCAAGACTGACCGCATTCCTGGCCATCACCCCCGGAACACACCCGTCCGATATCGAGGCGAGTGCGAAGATCGCCGTGCTCAGCGCTGCGGGTCGTGCAGCCGTGCCCGAGCGGTTTCTCTTTGCCGACAAGCTGCCCCGTACATCGACGGGGCGCGCGGACCGCGATGCCTGCATGGCGATGGTCATCGCCATGCGTGCGCAACGTGCGAACGAAAGGCGCAAAAACTAGGCAGAAGCTTCCGCAGCGTTTGTGACTGAGATGCAACGTTTGCACCCCAAATCACCGATCTGTACCGGAAATTGACGTCGGGTCGCGTTCTGCCTTGGCGACTGGATCAATCTTTTGTTAACGTACTTGTGAGTTTCGAGGCAGTGCCTTGTGGGTGGGGCTTGCTGATCAAAAGGGGATATGAGTGATATGAAGAAGAACCCGGCGAAAATCGCATTTGCTAGCGGCGCAGCAGTTCTGGCGGGGATGGCTTCGACGGCACAAGCTCAGGATGTCGCGGGCCTCTATGGCGGTCTGTCGTACAACCTGCCGGTTGCCGGCGACATGAAGTTCATCGGCTACAGCTCCGACAGCTATGGCGTCAACGGCTCGCAGGGCGGCATTTTCTTCGGTTACAACTTCGCACTCGCGAACAACTGGGTTGCCGGTGGCGAGATCGCCTACAGCACGGGCTACGGCGTTGATCGCTACAGCGAGTTCGAAATCAAGGACGTCGTCGATCTGAAGGCACGCTTCGGCAAAACCTTCGGCACCACGCTCGTCTATGGTGTCGTCGGTTACAGCATGGCCGATGTCGACGTGAAAAACGCCCCGGTCGGAGGTTCCGACGGAAATGGCGCGAGCTTCGGCCTCGGCTTCGAGACCGGCATCGGCTCCAAAGGCTTCATCGGCGCAGAAGTGCTCAAGCGCCACCTCGGCGCGAAGGTCGACGAATATTACGGCTACAAGATCGATGACATGACCACCGTGAGCGTTCGCGCAGGCTTCCGCTTCTGATCTCTGCCGATCACGTGAATTCCAAAGGCCGGGCCAATGCCCGGCCTTTCTCGTTTCAGCCAGCTCCTCTGCCCAGATGGGCCTCGCGCAGAGCTTCGAAGTCGACTTTCCCGCTTTCGGTCATTGGCAAAGCGTCGAGCCGGAGGAGGCGCGATATCTCGATCCCACGGAATGCCTGCTCGAACAGGGCGGTGATCTGCCCGGTGTCGTGTTCAGAGCTGCCGCTGTAGATCAGGAAAATGCGTTCCAGCCCATCCGCGCCTGAATCGACGAGAGGCGCGAAGCTGGTGTCTGGGAAAGCGGCTTCCAGCAGTTGCTGTATCGTCTCGAGCGAAACCTTGTTGCCTGAAAAGTTTATGATGTTCTTGGTCCGGCCGATCAGGAAGAAATCATCGTTCTCACGGCGCATGAAATCTCCGGGCAGGAAATATCCGTCGCGAAATCCGGAGCCAGAGTCGACAGCTTGCGATGTGTCACCAAGATACTGTCGCGCCGCCGCCCCGGCCAGCCGAAGTCCAATCAACCCCTCGCTGGCCTCTTCGCGCCGAACCCCGCCCTCATCGAAGAAGGCTACTTCCAGATCGGAACGCGCGGGGCGACCGACATAGCCCATCTCTGGCGGGGTCGCGGGGTCATATTGCGCATGGAAACACGTTCCGATCTCGGCGGCCCCATAGCCGAAATGCAATCGCGCCGGGCAGATCTTCGAGAATGCAT
This sequence comes from Thioclava pacifica DSM 10166, assembly GCF_000714535.1. Taxonomy (GTDB): domain Bacteria; phylum Pseudomonadota; class Alphaproteobacteria; order Rhodobacterales; family Rhodobacteraceae; genus Thioclava; species Thioclava pacifica. The sequence continues at coordinate 82,936 of NZ_AUND01000041.1, forward strand.
CAAGCAACTCGGCACTGCTGAGCGCTCCGCCAAAGCGAACGTCACGGACGCCGGAAAGATATTGCGCGGCGTTTGCCTCCCGCAGCAGTTTCGGGATCATGCCGGGCGTGCTGCCGATCGTATCGACGCGGTAGAGATCGATATACGGCAGGAGCGAGGGCGATTGCGGATCGAGAGCGACCGCGCTGCCTCCATTGATCAAGACCCACAGATAGCTGTTCAAGCCCATGCCATTGCTCGGCGGAAGCGTGCTGAGGTATCGACGGGTGGAAATATCGACACCAGGCAGCGGATGGGTCTGCCGCATCGTCTCCTCCCGGTCGGCTTCCTCCGAGCAGATCAACTTGGCACGCCCGGTCGAGCCCGAAGAGCCGAAGATGAAACGCGCCGCACCGCCTTGGTCACGAAAATCCGTCTGGGGTTGCGCGCCCATCATTGCGAACCAATCCGGCATGATGGTCAGGTAACGCGGATCGGCAGAACGCTCCTGATCGGAGAGAACAAGGTCGAATTCCTGGCCGGCCGCCTGCATCAGCTCCGGCCGCACGAGCGAAAGGCAATACCCGCGCAGGCTCGCCACAAGCGCCATCGTGATCGCGAATTCCGCGCGGCGCGCCTCGAGCACGACTGTTTGACCCGAGCTCAGCCCCTGTGCCGCGAGTTTACCGTCAAAGATTTGGACCAGCTGAAGCAAATCCGCAAAGCTCAACTGGCTCCGTTCGGTGATCAGGGCGATCTTGTCCGGGCCGGCGAGTGCGCTGCGCGCGAAACTGTCGATGAGGCTCACGAATATCTCTCAAGGCTGGTTCGCCACACATTCGACCCCCGTAAAGATACGGCGTCAAGACATTGTGGTGCTTGCTGGAATTTTCCACTGAGGTTAGTGTTTACGCAGGGGGAAGCCATGGCGCAAAACATCCTGAGCCTGCTGCGGGACTCGGCCGAAACCTATGGCGATCGGGTCGCGATGCTCGACCCTTCGGGGCAGCCGGTTTCCTTTCGCAACTTCCAGTTGATGATCCTCTCTTTCGCTGATCGCCTCGAGACGAAAGGGGTCTCGGCTGGTCAGACCGTCGTGGTCGATTTGCAAGACCGGATCGCAAACATGTTGCTGCGGCTTGCGGTCATGCATCTCGGGGCGACGGCGACAAATGTGCCCTACGAGGTCCTTGCAGCGAACGGCGTTTCGGAACCCGAATGGTATCTGGGAGACAGCGCGCAGGCACAAGCCAGTGGACAGACGCGCTTTATCCCGATCGATCCCAGCTGGATCGCACCGCCCCGACGAGTATTACCTCTCGTCGAGGGCGGCGCCATGATCCGCAGCACCTCGGGGACCACTGGCGTCCCGAAGCTACGGTTGATCACGGCCACGAACCAGTCGGCGCGCATCCTGCGCAGCGCCGGACACCGGGCTTGGGTCGAAGGACCGGCGCTGGTCGGTTACGCGTCGGTCTCGTCGCCGGGGACAAACCATTTCCTCCGGCTCTTTCTCGAAGGCTCCCTGCAACTTGGCATGGCCCCGACCCCGGAGGCGACACTGCACATGATGGACACGCATGGGGTGACGAAATTGCTCGCCCCCCCACATGTGTTCGAGAAGCTTTTGCGCACCGCGCGTGAAAGCGGTTTCCGGCCTTCCGGTTTGCAGCAAATCGTTCTTGGCGGCAGCGCGGTCTCACCCGAGACGGCCCGCGAGGCGGAGGCGATTTTCGGCTGCGAACTTTTCAACACCTATGGCAGCTCCGAAACGGGTTCGATCGCCCATTTTCGTCCGGCAACGCGCGAAGGAGGGAGCCGGATAATGGGCCGGATCTATTCCGATTACCCGGCCCAGCTGCGAAAGGAAGATGGACGCCTCGCCGCTCCCGGTGAAGAGGGCGAACTTCTTCTGCAGGTGGACCCGGAGATCGCTCTTCTCGACTACCCGTCGCGACAGCCGCTCGTGAATGCCGACGGATGGTTTGCGACGGGGGATGTCGGGCGCTTTTTGCCCGACGGGTCATTCGAGCTGACCAGTCGGCTCTCGGATCTTCTGAATGTCGGTGGCAACAAGTTCGCCCCAAGCCATTTCGAAGCGCTCGCGCTCGATCATGGGCATGTCGCGGAAGTGATCGCCTTCCGCGCTCCGGTCGAGAACGGCATGGACGAGATCGGCCTCGCGATAGTGGGCAAAGAAGGCTTCGCGCTCGAGGATTTCTGTCATCACATGACGCATCGGCTCGGAACCGATTTTCCGTTTCACGTTGCACTTCTACCTGAAATTCCACTCACGGCTGCCGGCAAGGCCGATCGCAAGGGGCTCACGCGCGCCTTCGTCGAATGGCGTGCCGAGACCGCCTGACCCCTCCCTTCCCCGCTGACACAAGGATACGAGATGAAATTTCGAAACACCCTCCTGCCGCTCGCATTCGCCTTTTCTGCGCTGGCCGGCTCCGTGGAGGCAGGCGACCGGATCACCATTCAGGTCGGGTACGGACCGGGCGGCTCATACGACACCATGGCCCGCCTGATCGCGGATCATCTCGGGCGTTACCTCGCAGGATCGCCGGATATCATCGTCGAGAACGTGCCGGGCGCGGGCAGCCTCAAGCTCGCCCGGCTGATCGAGACACGCGGCGCCGCGGATGGAAGCCAGATCGCGTCGGTGAGCAATGCGCTCGCCCTGAAACCCGTCTTCGATCCGGATACGGAGAGCTTCGATCCGCGCAATGTGCGCTACATCGCGAGCGCCTCGAATGAATCCTCTTACTGTGTTACGCCGAAAAATTCCGGGATCAATTCAGTCGAGGATTTCATCGCTTCGAATGCGAAGGCGGGAGCGACGGGAAAGTCGAGTTCGACCTATACCTATGTCGCGGCGATCAAGAAGGCTTTCGACGGGAAATTCGACATCGTTACCGGGTTCGGCGGCGGCAATGAGATCAATCTCGCGATGGAACGCGGGGATGTACAGGTGCGCTGCGGCATCAGCGTGACCACGCTCAATCAGGCGGATACGCTGGATCGCTACCGGATCCTGGCAGAGCTTGGCACCGCAAGCCGTGGCTCCATTCAGGGAGAGCCCTTCCTCCTGGATCTGGTGAAAAACCCCGACGATCGCGCAGCGCTCTCGATTGTCTTCGCGCCGACGCGTATGCATCATCCCTACATCGTCGCGGGCGCCACGCCGGATGCCGAGGTCGCAACTCTTCGCGCCGCCTTCGATGCTCTCGCAACCGACCCGGAGTTTCTTGCGGACGCGAAGAAACGCGGGATCGTATCGACGATAACGGATGGCGCGACAGTCGAAGCGTATATAGCGGAGTTGCTCGGTTCCGATCCGAAAATCCTGCAACGGGCCCGTGAGCTGGTCGAGTGAGGCATATGCACTTGGGCCTGCGTTAGGCGAGACGCGATGGATATCCTCTGGGCGGCCTTGGGCGACATTCTCAGCCCCGGCAATTTCGGTCTGCTGCTGGGCGGGGTCGTTCTGGGCCTCGTTGTCGGCGTCATTCCGGGTATCGGGGGCCTCTTTGGCCTCACGCTCCTCGTTCCACTGACCTACACGCTCGACCCGGTCGCCGCCTTCGCACTCTTGCTTGGGATGGCCTCGGTCACGACAACGTCAGACACGATCCCGGCCGTGTTGATCGGTGTGCCCGGAACGGTGGGCTCGGCCGCCACGGTTCTGGATGGCCACGCCTTGGCCAAACAGGGGCAATCCGCACGCGCCCTCGGAGCGGCCTACTCTGCCTCGATGATTGGCGGGCTGTTCGGCGCAGTCCTTTTGTCGCTCGCTTTGCCCGTCATGCGGCCGCTCGTGCTGATGCTGAATTACGGAGATCTGCTGGCGATCACGATATTCGGGCTGACGCTGGTCGCAATGCTCTCGGGACAGGATCAACTCAAGGGATTGCTCGCCGCCTGCCTGGGTGCATTGGTCGCCTGCGTCGGCCTTGATCCACATGCCGGGGAAGAACGCTGGACCTTCGACCTGCTCTACCTCTGGGACGGCATTCCCGTAGCTCTCGTGTTTCTAGGTATCTTCGGGATTCCGGAACTCGCCTCGATCCTCAACCGTGGCGGCGTCAGTCAGGAGGCCGAAGGTCAGGATCGCACGCGACTGCGCCAAGGCATCGGCGACACGTTGCGAAACTGGCGTCTCGTGCTTCGCTCGGGCGGGATCGGCGCCTGTCTGGGCGCCTTGCCGGGGGTCGGCGTGACGGTGATCGAATGGATCGCATATGGCGATGCCGCGCGAAAACGCAAACCCCATGAGGCGGAGTTCGGAACAGGAAACATCCGTGGCGTGATCGCCCCCGAGAGCGCCAATAACGCCAAGGAAGGCGGCGCTCTGCTACCCACGCTCGCCTTCGGCATTCCGGGCTCGGCCACGATGTCGATCCTCCTCGGCGCCTTCGCCCTGCACGGGATCGTGCCCGGGCCGCGCATGCTCGACGACCATGCACCGCTGGTGATCACGATGATCCTGACCATCGCAATCGCAAACCTCGTTGCGACAGGGGCCTGCCTGGGGCTCACGCCGCTTCTCGCTCGGATCGCGAGAGTGCGGGGAACGACCTTGGTGCCGGTCGCCATGGTCTTTGTGGTCTTCGGCGCCTACCAGCTCCATAAGGATGTGATGGATCTCCTCTTCCTGCTGATCTTCGGCGCTTTGGGGATCATGTTGCGGGGGCTTGGCTGGTCACGCCCGGCTTTTGCGCTGGGCTTCGTTCTGGGCCACAACCTCGAGAGCTTCTTCTTTCTCTCCTACCAAATCTCGGGCTGGACCTGGTTGTCTCAGCCGCTGGTCGTCCTTTTTCTCGCAGTCGCAGTCGCACTTGTCGCACGACAAATCCTCAAAGGTTTTCGCGCCCGCGCAGGTCGGACCCGCGTTCCGCCAAAGCGCGCCGATCTCGCCTTCCTTATCTTGCTTGCGTTCGTCTTTGCGGCGGGATTGATAAGCCTTCGTACCCTGCCTTTCTCCGCCATGATCTTTCCGACCGCGACCTCCGCACTCGCGCTTTCGCTGAGCTTGATCTTGATCGGCCGCAGCCTGTTGTGGTGGAAAAAGCCTCGCGAAATCACGGCTTGGGCCATCGGAGGGGATATCAAGTTCATCGCCCTCGTTTGCCTCCTTTCGGCGCTTCTACTGGCCTTCGGACATCTCACTGGAACGGCAGCATTTCTTCTGATCATTGCCGCGATCTATCGCTATCGCCTGCCGCACCTCGCGGGCATCATGGTCGGCGTGCTTGCAGCACTCTGGTTCCTATTCGATCTGCTCGTGCCTCAGACATGGCCCGCCCCACTTCTTTTTTAGTGGCGGGCCTCATAACTGGAAAAGGACGCTTTCGGCGGGAACGCGACGGAAAAGTCTGGTCCAGCCACCCCTCACAAAGCCCCTTTCAGGCAACGCCGGCAGCGTCTGGAAATCGGGTGTCTCATCGGTCGTCGACAATTCACTTCCACCGCGAGTTCTTTGGCTGCGCGCGGCTCACGGGCCTAAAACCGCTCCAATCTGCATTGCGCGAACAAGGCCTCGGCCCCGGACCTGTCGAGCAGCGCGGTTCCCTCCGTACCGACAGTCGCGGCGGCGGCTGCCACGCCCCATCTCAGCGCCTCCTCTGGCGCCTTTCCCTGCGCGAGCGAAAAGGTGAAGGCCCCGACCAGCGCATCCCCTGCGCCGATCTTGCTGCGCACCGGCACTTGCGGGGCGTGGCAGAAAAACTTCTCGCCATTGGCGACCATCGCGGAGCCCTGCGCGCCGTGCCCGGAGATCACGATACGCGCGACGCCGCGTTCAACGAGCCCCTCGCAAAAGGCCAGATTGTCAGCAACCGAGCGCATCGAACAGCCCAGCGCCTTTTCCATCTCGCTTCGGTCAAGCCGCAGAACATCCAACGGCGCCGTCGGGGACGATATCAAGTGTAACAGCGGCGCCTTGGAGGTATCGACAATCAGTCGTGCATTGTTTTGCGACACAACAGCCTGCACCTTTTGCGCAAAGTCCTCGGGAAGGCCTTTTGCGGCGCCCCCGCTGAGCACGACAAAACCATTCTTGGGAACCACCTCCGATATCCGTTCGAGGATCATGGCTGCTTCGCTCTCGCTCACCCGCCCGCCGGGCAGGGTAAATCGAAACTGTTCGCCTGAAGCCCCGTCGGTGACCGCAAGGCTGTATCCTGTTTCGCCAGCCACCCGGCATGCCTCGACCGGCACGCCCTCCGCCGCCAGCAGTGCCAGAAGGCGATCGCCCATCGCGCCCCCAACCACGACAAAGGCCCGCACATCTCCGCCAAGCCTCGAGATCGCGCGCGCGACATTGACCCCACCACCACCCGGATCGACCCGCGGCTCCGAGCAATAGAGCTTCGGCCCTGCCTCGACATGATCCGTGGAAGTCGCAAAATCGACAGCCGGTTTGAGGGTGATCGTCAGAATGTCCGGCACGGCCCCTCCCCCCGTTGCAGATGACGGTGACGATGCGGGGAATCCCGACCGGCATGACGTTCGTTCATTCCGGCGCCCCTATCCGCCCTATGATTGCCCGGCGCACAGCGGACCCGCAAGGTTTTCAGCCTAGCCGTGATTTTCGAAACGACGGCTGCGGCAAATCATGCGCGCCGACCTGCCGCCGACAAAGTCACACACCTTGTCCGACAAAACGAAATGCCGCGAAGCACTCCGAACGGGCGAAGCTGCGCTGAAATCGACCTATGTCGTGAGCGAAGACCGTCGCCTCTGATTTCACGCCTGCTTCTTGCGTAGCCAATCCGTAATGAGTTCGCGCAGGTGCTCCCCCGAGAACGAGGGGAAATGCCCACCATGAACGACGCGCACCGGCAATCGCAGAAGACGCTCCATGGACCGAATGTAATCGGCGGCATCGGCGTGATAAGTGTCCTCGATGAGCGGTCCGTCATAGACGATGTCACCCGAGATCAGGATACCGGTCGCCGCTTCCCAGAGCGCGATGCCGCCGGGGCTATGGCCGGGCGTGTGGATCACCTCGAAATGCCTATCCCCGAGGTCAATGATATCGCCATCGACGAGCAACCGTGTCGCGGGCGCCCCTTTCACTGCATAGGTCGTCGAGCTGTAAGGCACGTCAGGAAGCGCGTCGAAGATGTCGTCGGTGACATAGGGATCGGCCAACGTGCTCGCGCGCGTCGGACGCGCCAGAATCTCGGCCTCCGCCTCGTGGCAAAGCCTGCAGGGAAATTCGTGGTGACAGCCGATGTGATCGAAATGGGTATGGCTCGCCACCGCGTCGAGCGGACGCTCACTCACCAGAGGGACCCATTCGCGCAGCGACACAACGCCCATGCCGCTATCGACCATCAGATCACGATCGCGCCCGCGCGCATGCCAGATGTTGCAGCGGTAAAATTCCTGAATCCACGGCTCGTCGATCCAGGTGATCCCATCGCCAACGCGGCGCTGGCGATACCAATCCTTCGGCGGGATACGGTTCATCAAACGTCCTCCGAGAGCAGCACCGGATCTCGCCCGAACAGCTCGACCTCCGCCCCCGGCGCGGGATGCGCGCCCTGAGGCAGATTCACCGTCAGGGTGAGATCGGGCGCCTTGAGCGGCACGAAATGACAGCGGTGATGGGTTCCGAAGAATGCAACTTCTTGCAGCCGGGCGCGCCCCATACTGAAGCTGCCATCGAAGCCGATATTCTCCGGTCTCAGGCACAAGAGACCTTCGCCGAGATCGAACGGGAGCGGGCCGAGCGGCGAGATCGAAGTCCCGCCTTCGCGACGCACCGGAATACGGTTCATCTCTCCCATGAAATCGGCAGAAAACAGCGTCCGCGGGCGAAGGTAGACATCCTCGGGCGTTCCGAAATGTTCGATATGGCCGCGGTTCATGACCACGATCCGATCGGCGATCGCCATCGCCTCCTCCTGATCATGGGTCACATGGATGAAGGTGGTGCCGACCTTGCGCTGGATATTCTTGAGTTCGTCCTGCATCTGGCGGCGCAGCTTCAGATCGAGCGCGCCGAGAGGCTCGTCGAGCAAGAGCACATCCGGCTCCACCGCAAGCGCCCGGGCAAGTGCCACCCGCTGTCGCTGTCCGCCCGAAAGCGCGTGCGGTTTGCGCGCGGCAAACGCTGCAAGCCCGACCATCTCGAGCATCTCGAGCGCCCGGTCATGACGCGCCTTGCGCCCGACGCCGCGCATTCTCAGGCCAAAGGCGACATTGTCGCGCAGGTTCATATGCGGAAAAAGTGCATAGTCCTGAAACATCGTGGTGGTCGGGCGATCCTTGGGGGCGACACGGGTCATATCACGGCCGCCAATCAGGACCTCGCCTTCTGACGGCGTCAGAAAGCCACCGATGATGGACAGAAGCGTGGTCTTGCCGCAGCCCGAAGGCCCGAGAAGTACGATGAATTCACCCGCAGCGATCTCGAGATCAATTCCCTCGAGCGCCGTGAAACTCTGGAACCTGTGACTGACGGAACGGATCTGCACCTCGGCGGTCATTTGGACCCCTTTCGGAAAAGCGTAAGCTCAAGCGTCACGACGACAGCGACAGAGACAAGGAACACGAGCGAGCCCACCGCGTTCGTCGCGGGCGAAAGGCCGGAACGCAGCATTGACCAGATCTCGACAGGCAGCGTCACGTCGAAGCGCGTGAGAAGGAAGGCGATGATGAACTCATCCCAACTGAAGGTGAACGACAGGAAGAAAGCAGCAGCGAGCGACGGGGCAAGCATTGGTGCCGCGACATGCCAGAGCACCTGCCACTCGCGCGCGCCGAGATCGCGTGCAGCCTGAAGCGCGCTTTTCTGGTGCTCCCCGATCGCGGCGTAGAGGATCGCGAAGCAAAGCGGCAGGTTGATCACGACATGACCGATCCCGGTTGCCAGAAGCGAAGGCCGGATGCCCACCTGATTGAACATCTGCAAAAGCCCCAGGCCGATGATCAGGTAGCTAACCGTCATCGGTGCGATCAGCAGTCCGCGCATCAGCGCGCTGCCCGGCAGGGCCGCCCGAGCCAATCCAGACGCAGCTAGAAACCCCAAGGTGACGGCCACGAGCGACGACAGGATGGCGACCATCATCGAATTGACGAGCGCGTCCATCAGGTCGCGATCCCCGAGGATCTTGGCATACCATTTCAGCGTCGCGCCCTTGAAAGGCGGAACGGGCAACCGGCCGTCCTGAAACGAAAAGATGACCAACACGACGACGGGAAGCAGGATGAAGGTGAAGATCGCGCCGAGATAGACCCAGGAGAGCGTGCGCATCAGACCCGCTCCATCTTGAGCCAGCGTGCGCAAGCGAGATAGGCAAGCGTCACGATCAGCATCAGAACCAGTGAGAGAGCGGAAGCCATCGGATAATCGCCGCGCCGCCCGAGTTGCAGCATGATGAGCTGCGGCAGGGTCAGCTCGTTATTGCCGCCAAGGATCTGCGGAGTGATGTAATCGCCGATGCACAGCACAAACGTCAGGAACGCCCCCGTCACGACCCCGGGCAACGTAAGCGGCAGGATCACCAGGCGGATCACCTGCCATCGCGAAGCGCCCAGATCCTCGGCCGCGCGCGCATAATTCGGCGAGAGTTGCACCAGATTGGAATAGATGGTCAGCGTCAGCAGCATCACGAAGAAATGGACGAAGCCAGTCACGGTCGCGCTGCGCGTGGCCATGATCTGCACCGGCTCGGAAAGCATGCCGAGACCGACGAGGGCATTCATCACGACCCCCTTCTCTCCCAGCACGAGCGCCCAGGAATAGGACCGCACGACATAGGAGGTCCAGAACGGCAGGACCGCGAGCAGCAGCGCCAGCCGCCGCCAGCGTACCGGGACGCGAGTGGCAATGATCCAGGCGAGCGGCCAGGCGAGCGCCACTGAAATGACCGTGACCAGCACCGTGATTTCGAGCGAGACTGCGATCCCTTTGAGCAGCGACGCTTCGGTGAAGATCTTCGCGTAGTTTCGCAAGTCCGGCCCCGAAACCACGGAGCGTCCTTCAAGATGCGACAGGCTCATCAGCGCCATCGCGAGGAAGGGAAGGACGAAGAAGATCAGAGTCCACAAGAGTGCGGGAGCGACGAGTGTCGCTCCCTGACGTTTCTCGATCCGTTCGATGCTCATGCGCGCACCGTCCTTAGTTCTGGAGCATGTCGGTCCACATGTCCTGCATCGCCGCATCCGTCTGCGCATCCGGCACCGGATAAAGTTGCGCCCGGGCGAGATAATCGGTCTGATCGCTCCAACGAAGGACCGACTTCTCATCCTCGCTCAGAGCATCTCCCGCCGCCATGTTCGCCGGCATGCCCCAATAGCACGACGAGGTCGCAAGCCGTGCCTGCCCCTCGGGCGAGGTGATGTATTTGATGAACTCGATCGCAAGTTCGGGCTTTTGCGTACCCTCGACCATCCCGATCGACTGCGCCCAGAGCAGGCCGCCCTCCTTCGGGATCGTCCAGTCGAGATCGGGATTTTCGGAGTGAAGCACCGCAGTCAGCCATTCGCCACCGCCGATCAGCACGTCGACCTCACCGGTTGCAAGCGCGGTCTGGCTCGCCACCACGTCCGAGACCTGCTTGGAGGCCGCCTTGAGCTTCATCAGCGGATCGCGCAGCTTCTCGAGCGCCGCAGCGTCGAGATTGGCGGTGTCGATCCCTTCCGCGAGACCGACCAGCCCGAGGACCGGCAGGTAATAGTCATAGATCGCGATCCGGCCATCATATTTCCCCGACCAGAGCGAAGCGAGGCTTTCCATGTCCTTCGGGTCCACCTTCGCCTTGTTGTAGGCCAGCGTGTTGTACCCGAACTTCTCGGTCACCGCGTAGGTCTTGCCATCGACGGAATTATGATCCGCCAGTACGACCTGCGGGAAGTAATCAGCGGTCGAGACAGCCCCGTCCGGCAGCGGCGCGAGATAGCCCTGTTCCACGGCGCGCGCGACATCGACAGCGTCGATCACCATCACGTCCCAGTCTCCGGGCTGCGATTGCTGGAGGATCGTCAACCCCGCCGCAGTCCCCTCATACTCCTTGACGTTCACGCGGACATCATGGGCCTTCTCGAAGGGTTCGAGCAGCTTCGGATCCGCATGGTCGCACCAGATCAGTGCATTGAGTTCTTCAGCCTGCGCCGCGGGGACCAGACCGAGCAGCAACGCCGCAGCGGCGCATGTTCTCTTGAAAGTCATCTCTCTCTCCTGTTGCGTGCCGGCATCTTTTCGCGCCGTGCGATAACGAAAAAGTTGAACTGGTTCATTTTTGTAGTCAATAATAATTTTCAGACCGATCAGGAGGACCGATGGCGGGGCTTCGCGAAAAACAGAAAGCCAAGCGCAATCGCGCCATTCTCGAGGCAGCAAGCGCGCTTTTTGGGCAAAGCGGGTACGAGGCAGCCCGGATCGAAGCCATCGCGGAACGCGCCGAAGTCTCCGTCGGCACGTTGTACAATTACTTCGAAACCAAGGCCGATCTCCTCCTCGCGATCGTGTCGATGGAGGTGGAAGAGGTTCTTCATCAGGGCGAGGAGGTTCTCGCCAACCCGCCTGCCAACCCCAAAGACGCTCTGTGCGCGCTGATCTCCGTCTACTACGATCACTCGCTGGTCTATTTGACCAAGGAGATGTGGCGCACGGCAATGGCGCTCGCGATCCAGCATCCCGAGACACCTTTCTCCAAGCGCTATCGAGGGCTCGACGCGGCCCTGAGCGATCAGGTGATTGCCTTGGTGCACAGCTTGCAAAGCCGCGGCACCATCAGGCAAGAGGCTCGACCGCAGCTTCTCGGCGAGATGATCTTTCTCTGTCTCAATGGTCACTTCATGGCCTTCACGACCTCCGAGACGATGAGCCTTACCGCGCTCAAGGAAACGGTCTTCGCCCAGATGCACGAAATGATGCGGTTCCTTGAGCACTCGGACGATCGCGCCGAGGCATAGATTGACGTGAGGCACGAGGGACTGCCAGTGAAGCCCGCCGCCTTCGATCGCAACATCTGATCGGCACAGAGGCCTGCGAGCGACCAGATCGCTCATTCGCTACGACCGCGTTCAGATCCCATCAGTCGCGGCAGATCTCCGAACCGGCCGATCAGACCGAAGACCAGAGCGGCAAGCAGGACGAAGAGAACCGACACCACGCCGAGGATGGGCGTGTAGCCATAGCGCAGGGCGTTGAAGATCTTGATCGGGATCGTCTCGACGGTGAACCCGGCAACCATATAGGCGATGATGTATTCGTTCAGGCTGAGCACGAAGGCGAAGGCATAGCCCGAGACGATGAAGGGCAGCACGAGCGGGCCGATCACGGTGCGCATCACGGTCCAGCGCCCTGCCCCCATCACGCGCGCCGCTTCGAGCAGCGATCTGTCGATACCTTTCAGGCCAAGAGAAATCGTTACGAGCGGCAGCGTGACGAGGAAGACCGCATGCGCGATGATCGTCGCCCAGATCTGGCCGTAACCGCCGACAGTCATCCAGAACACCATGAAACCGAGCGCCGTGATCACGGGTGGCAAGGTGAACGGTGCAAGCCCGAGCCCCGTCAGCACGCGCGCCGCAACACCGTTTCGTTCCCAGGCGAAAAGCGCGAGCGGCAGCGCGATCGACACCGAGAGCGCGGAGGCGCAGGCGGCGATCAAAAGCGAATGACCGAGCGGCACGAGCCATGCGCTATCCTGAAACAAGGAGCCATACCAGCGCAGCGACGGCTCGACGGGTGGAAATCGCAGCGTCTGCGGCCCGTTCAGAGACACCCCCGTCACCACCACCAGCGGCGCAAGCAGCAAGAGCAGGATTACCACCACATAGGCGCGTTTGAGCAGTTGCGTCATGCCGCCCTCCTCTGGCGCCCCGCAAGCGAGGCAAGCCCCACAAGCGCCAGCGCCACGAGCATCAGGAAGATCGACATCGCCGCGGCGAAGGGCAGGTTCGTCTGGTAGATCGCCTGGTCAGTGATGTGAACCGACAAGGTCCAGTCTTCAGAGCGCCCCAGAAGCTGCGGGAGAAGATAGGAACCGAGCGTGAAGACGAAGACGAGGATGAACGCCCCGACGATGGCGCCCCTCAGGTTCGGCACGACCACTCCGAAGAAGGCCCGGCTAGCCGACGCCCCCATCACGCGGGCGGCCTCCACGATCTCGGGATCGAGCCGGGAAACCGGTGGGTAGAGTACGAGAACCGCGAACGGAAAGCCGATATAGCAAAGCCCGGTCACAAGGGCGAACAGGGACGGCGTGTAGGCCCGCGGCTCTGCGATCAGCCCAAGCCAGTAGAACAGGTTCGAAATCCCGGCTGTCTTGGACAGCAAAGTCGAAAGCGAGAAGCCGATGATCACCTCGGAGAGCGACAGCACCGAGAGCAGAACGACAAGCGCCACGGTCTGCGTGCGGTGACTCATCGACGCGAGAAACACGGTGAAGGGAAAGGCCAGCACGACACAGATCGCGGCGGCCGCGACCGACACCCCGACCGAGACCGCCATGACCTTGGCAAAGAAGGCCGACAGGAAGCGCGCGTAATGGGTGAGCTCAAACCCGGGGATGAAGGCGCCCGCCGGATCGCGATGCGAGACCGAGACCGCCAGCATGATGCCGAAGGGAACGAGGAAGAAGATGGCCAGCATCAGCGCCGGCCACAATCCGACCCAACCCGGCGTCGCGCGCATCTCAGCCCCGTCCTTCATGTCACCACCACGCGCTCGCCCGGCCGGAAGTCGAGGCTCACCCGGTCGCCGGGGCGATAGCTCGCCTGCGTCTCGGGGGTGAGTTGCGCGATGATCTCCTGTCCGCTCGCCTGCAACAGCACATGGCGGCTCTCGCCCAGATCGCGAACAAAGGTCACCTCGGCCTCGATCGCGCCTTTGCCGGTGGGCACGATCCCGATGTGCTCGGGACGCACCGAAAGCTGCACCGCCCCGTGATCGACACCGATCCGGTCGCCCTCGGTGATCGGCAACCGCGCCCCCAGAACCTCGATCGTCCCGTCATGGATCGCGCAGGGCAGAAGGTTGGTCGTACCGATGAAGCCTGCCACGAAGGCATTCGCCGGATTTCGGTAGATCTCCATCGGTGCGCCTGCCTGCTGGATGACGCCATCCTTCATCACGATCACCAGATCGGCCATGGTCAGGGCCTCCTTCTGGTCATGGGTGACGACAATGGTGGTCACGCCAAGGCTCTGCTGGATCTGGCGCAGCTCGATTTGCATATGCTCGCGCAGCCCTGCATCGAGGGCCGAAAGCGGCTCGTCGAGAAGGAAAACCTTGGGATCGATGGCAAGCCCGCGCGCGATAGCGACACGCTGGCGCTGTCCGCCCGAGAGCTGGTCGATCCGCCGCGCGCCCATCCCCGGCAGCCGCACCAGCTCGAGCAATTCTTCGGCCCGTGCCGCGCGCGATGCACGATCCGCTCCCCGGATCGCAAGCGGATAGGTGATGTTTCCAGCCACATCGAGATGGGGGAAAAGCGCCAGAGACTGAAACACCATGCCCATGTCGCGCCGGTGTGTCGGCATCCGGGTCTGATCTTCTCCATTGACGAAAATGCGACCACCGCTTGGAGCTTCAAGCCCGGCGATCACCCGCAACAGCGTAGTCTTGCCGCACCCCGAAGGCCCGAGAAGGCAGACGAATTTGCCCGTGGGAATTTCGAGCGAGACATCATCGAGCGCAGTGAATGTCCCGAATGTCTTGCACAACCGTTCGATGCGCAGGTTTGTCATCGCTGTCCCATTCCGTCTGAACAGATGAATGCCGTGGCAGCAAGGAGCCGCCACGGCACGGGTTTGGCCAGATCAGCCAGTGATCATTTCGGACCACTTCTGATTGATCCAGTCACCGCGATCCACATAGATGTCGTAAAGCGGCAGGATCGGCGCCTGGTCCGAGGACACGGACGCGAACTCCTCGTCGGTCAGATCGGTCAGATCACGCGGCACGGTCGGGGCGGTGCCGACATTGCGCGACATCTTCGCCTGGATCTCGGGTTGCGCCATGTAGTCGATGAAGATCTGCGACTGTTCGAGCGCGCTCGAGGCTTTTGACACCACCCAGGAGCCGGAATCGAGGACAGCGCCCTCTTGCGGGAAGGTCGACCGGACAGGCTTGCCCTGTGACGCGGCGAGCGAGGTGACATCGTGGTAATACTCGCCCATCGGGATTTCCCCGGTTTCGAGCGCCTGTTGGAATTGCCCCTCGTCACGGTACCAAAGGCGCACATTCGGCTTCACCTCGGCGAGCTTCTCCATGACCTTGAGGATGCCCTCTTCGGTCTTGAGGATGTCAGTGCCGCCGAAATGGGTGCTCGCGGTGATTTCGAGCAGGAAGGAGTTCGTCGCAAGCGACATCAGCCCCAGCTTGTCCTTGTTCGCCGGATCCCAAAGCGCCTGCCAGGACGTCGGCGCCTCGGGATAGGCGTCGGTATTGGTCACGAGGGTGATATACCAGCTCACAGCCCCGGTGCCATAGACGCTGCCATCCTCGTAGCGATGCACGAAGTGGTCGGGCAGCGCTGCGATCTTGCTCATCTTGTCAGCGTCGAGCTTGGCCCAAAGCCCCGAACGCTCGCCCTTGATGCGCGGCAGTTGCGCCATCATCGACACGTCGGCCGGTGCCTGACCCGCACGCGCGGCCTGAGACAGCTGAACAAGCCACGCCTCGCCCGTGGGCTCGGCGATACTCTCGATTTCGATGCCCGTGGCCGCCGTGAAATCTGGGTAGATGAACTTGTCGAAGCTGTCCTTGAAGTAGCCACCATAGGTGCCGACCTTCAGCGTGGACGTAGCCGCGCGCGGCACGGTGGGGGCCGCGAGAGCGGCCGCTCCAAGCGCCGCACTCAGTAGAAACTCGCGTCTTTTCATTGGATTATCTCCCTGTTGTCCGGCTTCTATTTTCGCCCATGCGGCACGCCGGGCAGCGCGCAGAGCATTTCATAGAGGAAGTTGGCGGCAATCACGGCAGTGTTGCCCGCCATATCATAGGGCGGCGACACCTCGACCAGATCGCAGCCCACGAGATTGAGCCCCGCCGTTCCGCGGATGATCTCGAGCCCCTGCATCGTCGTAAGACCGCCGACCTCGACCGTGCCTGTCCCGGGCGCAAAGGCCGGATCGAGGCTGTCGATATCGTAGGAAAGATAGACCGGAGCATCGCCAATACGCGCCCGGATTTCCGCCATCAGAGGCGAAAGCGATTTGTGCCAGCATTCCTCAGCTTGAATGCAGGTCCAGCCGCGCTCACGGCCCCAGTCGAAATCATCCGGTCCGTAGCCGGTGCCTCGCAGCCCGATCTGGAAGACCTTATCGTTGATCAGGCAGCCCTCTTCCCAGGCGCGCCGGAACGGGCAGCCATGTGCGACGGTCTCACCGAACATGTCCTCATTCGTGTCAGAATGCGCGTCGACGTGAATGAGGGCGACGGGCCCGTGCTTCTCGGCAATCGCGCGAAGAATGGGCCAGGTCAGCGTGTGATCGCCGCCGAGCGTGAGCGGGATCACGTCATGCGTCAGGATCGAGCGGTAATGCTCCGCGATGATCTCCACCGACTTTTTCAGATCGTAGAGATTGATCGGCACATCCCCGATATCGGCCACCTGCAGATATTCGAAGGGCGCGGCACCCGTCGCCATATTATAGGGCCGGATCATCCGGCTTTCGTCACGGATCTGGCGCGGGCCAAGTCGCGTGCCGGGACGATTGGAGGTTCCGATATCCATCGGGATTCCGACAAAGCACGCGTCGAGTCCTTCCGCTGTGGGTGCGGAAGGCAGTCGCATCATCGTTGCGGGTCCGCCGGTGCGCGGCATGGCATTGCCGCTCAGGGGTTGATTCAAACGGTTTTCGGTCATCGCAGTCTCCGTTGCGCGGGCGGAGAATGCGATGCCGCGTTGATCTGAAAAATATCGATGCGTTGAAATTCACTTCGACAAAAATCGAAGCATCAATCAACAGCTGTCGCTTTTTTCAGCATCACTCGCGTAAAGCGCTTGCAGCTCTGCACGCATCGCCTGTGCAAGTGGGGAGGCCTCCGCATCGGGCCGAGTGACGGCCTCGAACGGACACCGATAGAGAAAGCGCTCAGGCAGGATCGCCCGCAGACGCCCTGCCTCGACCCAGCGACGCGCCGAATGATCGGGCATATACCCGATGAAGGCTCCCGACAGGATCATCACGAGCTGCTGTTCAAGCCCCTGCGCGACTGCGGTCGTGTGCGGAAAATCTCGATTATTCCAATGATCGTCGCGCCAGTAACTGCGGCCAACCGCACGCATCGAGCTGACAAATTCCGGTGTCAGAGCCGCATCGGGCACAGCCCAGAGCGGATGCCCCGGCGCGCAGTAGAGGAAATTCTCTTCTTCATAGAGCTTTTGATAATGCAGCCCCGCAACCTTGTGCGGAAACGACCCGATCGCGAGATGAAGCGAGCCTTCGAGAACGCGGGTCTGGAATTCCTGCGGAGAGCCCTGGGCAAGCTCGAAGCGCAAGGAGCGCGCGCGCCTTTCCAGCGCTGCAATCGCCTGGGGCAACCGGAAATTCGGATCGGTGACGACATGATCGACAAGACCGACACGCAAGGTTCCGGAAAGCGTGCCGCGCAAGGCGGCGGTTTCACTGACGAACTCCTCCGTCGCAGCGAGCAGCCTGATTACCGCGGCATGAACGATCTCGCCTTTCTGGGTCAGCCGGAACCCGGCACGTCCCCGACGGCACAGCGTCACGCCCAGACGATCTTCCAGAGCGGTGATCTGGGTGGAGATCGTCGACTGGCTGACATTGAGCTCCGCCTGCGCCGCCGCGAAACCGCGATGGCGCACGACCGCATCAAACACTCTGAGAAGGCGTAGATCCGTTCCCGCAAGCTGCATCAGCGATCCTCTTCGATCGGCCGAAAATCGCGCGCCTGGGTTGAGAGCAACGCGGCGTCGTAATGCGGCTTCAGCGTCGTGAGGAGCATCGCAGGTTCCGCTCCTGCACGCGCGAGGGTCTTGCCATCCGGCCCCACGATCACCGACAGGCCGAAATACTCCAGATCGGCCTCCGCCCCGCAGAGATTGGCATAGACGATTGCGAGCCCGTGATTGGCCGCCATCGCAGGCACGACATGCTCTCCCACATGTTCGAAAGGACGCATCGCCGCGGTGGGCGCGAGGATAAGATCGACACCGCGCGCACGCAGAGCTGCGACGTGCGGCGCGAATTCGACATCGTAGCAGATCAGGATCGCCGCGCGTTTCCCGCCCAGATCAAAGATCGTGTATCGCGTTCCCTGCACGAAACGATCGGCTTCAGCGGCGCCGTAGAGCTGGATTTTACGATGATTGCCCAGCAGCTCGCCCGCTGCCGACATGCAGAGAGCGGAGTTGCACAGCCCCTCCCCTGCGCGCTCCGGGTAGCCCACGCAGATCGCGCAGCCGGCCGCGCGGGCCAACGGAGCGATCCGCTCAGCCATCTCCTCGATGCTCAACGCGAGATCGCCGAGGTCATCGCGCTGATACCCGGTCAGGAAGAGTTCGGGAAAGACCACAACCTCGGCCCCGGCCCGACCTGCAGCCCCGGCAACACGCGCAATCTCGTCAAAAGCGGCATCACGATCTCCAGCGACCGTTCGCCCTTGCCAGAGCGCAACGACCATCCCGGTCCGCGTCTCGTTGTTCATGGTTGTTCTTCTCTTTCGTCTTTGCAGGAGATCTGCCGGCGGCGTCATAGGGTCACAACGCTACGATAATCTTGCCGGTCTCGGCTACCGCTGCAAGCCGGATCAGACCGCCGCTGTCGGAGGCCCACGCTACGGTCTCGCGCAATGTCATGGAGGAAGTACGACGCGAGGGATATTCAGGCTGCACGCTTCAGTGTCGATGTCGTTCCACGGAAACTCTGCGAATTTCCGTTCAACCGCCTCCCCGAACGCGCCTCTTCAGGCGCCAGAAAAGCGGCGCGACGTCATGCACTTTCACGCCTCCTCCAGCCATGAACCCGTAGTCGTGGCCTGACTTCCGCGACAATGGGAGTGGAGCGAAAGATCGCGCTCGGCGCACTCAAGACTGGCTGGAATGGATCGCGTAGCAGGTCTCGATAGAAAGGGTGCCGCCGGGTCTTGAACAGAGACATCTTCCACCGTTCGGTCCGACCCGTCCCTGCTTTGCGCCCGGCAACCTTCTGGTTGGGGAGGCGGATGTCGCCTCCCCGCTTATCCCCTCAGAACTGGACCCGAAGCTGCGCGCGCAGCCCGACGCTGTGCACCTTGTCCGAGAACTGACCGGTGAGCCCGAGGGCCGCGCCGAGCTGACCTGCAGGGCTGGTCCCACCAAAGGTGAGGGGTTTGACATAGTTCACCCCCAGCGAAACCTCGCCGTAGGTACCAAGGTTGCCGCTGCGAACCTCTGATGACGTGCCGCCCCCGGTCGGGGCGAAGGTCGACACGATGTCAGGGCTGAAATCGTGGTAGACCTTGCCGGTGGCGAAGCTCGTGATTTTCGCCGCCTCGCCATTCACCGCATATACCTTCCGAAGCGTGGCCCCGACGAAGGCCACCCGACCGTCATGAGCCTGGGTGACGAGCGTGCCGTTGAGGTAGCTCAGCGACGAGCTTCCTGTGCGGCTCAGCCCCAGCCCGAGCAGAGATGTCACGCTCAACCCACGACTGAAGCTCTGGGTGAAGGAAACGTCGCCGGCGAGCGTCGTGGTGTTGAGCGCCGTCGAGGTACCCGGCGCAAAGAAGCTCGGGTCACTGAGGTCGAAATCGCTATGCACCTTGCGGAGTTGCAGGTTGAAGCCGAACCCGCCTTGTTGGCCCGCGAGGTAGACCCCCGCATAAGACTGGCTGAAGTCGGAGCGGGTCGTCGAGGTGAGCGTGCTTGTCAGGACAGTGGGGTCGGTCGCGTTGAGCCCGTAAACGCCCTGTGCCGTCGAGCCGTTGTTGATCCCTGCCATCGCGCCCCAGCGCAGGGCCATACCACCGTCGCTCTCGCCGCAACCCCAGTCGCCCCCGACCTGCAGCCCATTGTAGTGGACGCGGGTCTGCGACGGCTGGTTGGAGATGCCGTTCGATGTACTGGCCGTACCCTTGGCATAGCCACCGACGGCCCGAGCCCAGGCGCCGCTACACTGCCCTGCACCTTCAGGCTGCGCGTCGAAGATCGGCGCGGGCCGGTCGATCACCACCCCCATCAAGCTCTGCACCACTGTAAGGCCGGTGATCGTCCCGCCAAGGGACGGGTTGACCTGCGCCACCACGCTGACGGCGGTCGGAGTGACCTCCTGGCTGGCGACAATCGCGCCGCTCGAAAGACCCGTGGCAGTGTAGCTCAGCTGATCGAGATTGGTGCCGCTGATAACCGTGATCGGCGTTCCCAGGGTGGGGGAGCCGATCAGGTTGTAGTTCATGGCCACCGCGCCCGTGCCGCCATTGAGCGAGAGACTATCGGCAGTGCCCGTGGTGAGGTCGACATCAAGGTTGACGGTGAGCGGCCCGCTGGTGGTCCCGCTCACGGCAAGTGCCTCGGTGGCCGCACCGTTCTGCATCGAAATCGTGCCACCGTTCAGGTCGCCACCGATCGTCGCCGAGGCGCCGGTCTCTAGCGCCAGCGTGCCGCCTGAGCTGGCGACATTGCCGGTGATCGTCGAGCCGTTGCCCAAGCTGATCGTGCTGGAGTTCGACACGACATTGCCGTTCCACGTTCCGGTGTTCGAGACAAACCCGGCATTCGACAGCAAATCTCCATTCCAGGTGCCGCTGTTGGTGATCACCCCCGTTGCATAGTTGTTCACATCGGCGTTGTAGGTGCCCGCGTTATTCACCGTGCCTGAGTTGTTCAGCGCATCGGTCAACGTGCCGCCCGTCGCGATATTGATCGTTCCCCCGACAGTGTTGGTGACGTCTCCGTTGACCGTAAGATTGCCGGTGCTGCCGACACTCACCGTCCCGCCGTTGGTCAGTGCTCCGGTGGCGTCGGCCGCATCCACGAAGAGCGTGCCCCCTGTCAGCGTCACGCCCGCGCTGTCGGAAAGATTGGAACCGGATGCGAGCGTCACAGTGCCGCCCGAGATCGACGTCGCGCCGCTGACGACGCCGCTGTTGGTGACCGTACCGCCAGCTACGCTGAGCGTTCCGCCGATCGCGCCGGCGTTGCTGACGTTGCCGCCCGAGACCTCCAAGGGCCCGGCGATCGATCCTCCTGCGGCGATTGCCAGACCACCGGAGGTCACTGTGGTGCCGCCAGTATAGGTATTAGCACCCGACATCGTCAGGTCGGCACCAGCCACCTCAAGCGCTGTGATGCCACCGCCCGAGCCGTCTTCGATACACCCAGCAAAGCTCGTCGTGCCGCCGGCAACCGTCAGCGCCACGTTGCTCGCTGTGCCATTGGTCAGCACCCCACCAGCATCGCCCGAAAGCGCAGCGAAGGTCGTGGAGTTTCCGTTCACGTCGAGCGTGCCTGCCGCGCCGAGATTGGTCGCGGGCAGGTCGGTCGTCCCCGCGCCCATCCGGAAGGTGCCGTAATCGACCGACAGCAATGTTGGTGTCCCGCTCACTCCGGAGAACGCGCCCACCACGGTGCCCGCAGAGGTCGCGGTGCCGATGTGAACCGCCGCGCCGTCAAAGCTCGCCGCCCCGGTCAGCGTCACCGTGTTGCCGTTCGTCGCCGCGATGGTGCCGCTGTTGCCGGAGCCGACGGTCATCCCGTTCGACAGCGTGAAGGTGCCATCGCCGACCAGCGTGGCGCCGTCACCGATGCTCACCCCGCCAGTCCCCAGCGCACTGCCGTTGCCTGCGATCAGGGTGGCGCCGCTCCCGATGGTCGTGCCGCCGCCGTAGGTGTTCGTGCCGGTCAGAATGCTGGTGCCGGAAAACGCCGTCACGCCAGCACCCGCGCCGGTCAGGTTGGCGGCGACGAGAGCGTCGCCGAGCTGCAGCGCGGTCGCACTATTGGCTGTCATCTCGAGCGTGCCGTTCTGCAGCGTGCCGCTCCCCTGAACGGTGCCCGAGACGACCGTGACGCTGTAGCCGCCGAGATCCATCACCGAGCCGCTGCCGTCGACCACAAACTGGTTACCGATCGCCGCAGCGTTGCCGAGTGTCAGCGACCCGCCGCTCACGGTGGTAAGGCCGGTGTAACCATTGGCCCCCGCAAGCACGAAGTTGCCGGCACCGGTCTTGGTCAGCGCGATCTGCGCCGTGCCGTCGTTGATGGTGCCACCGAAGGTGCTGCCGGCGCTGTCGTCGACCGTCAGCGTGACGTTGGTCGTGCCGCCGTTGGTGATGACCCCGTTGGCGTTGCCCGAAAGCCCGGCGAAGGTGACCGCATGGCCGTTGACATCGAGCGTGGCGCTCGCGGCGCCGCTTCCGACGACGGTGACCGGCAGGTCGAACTTCGTCCCGCCCCCGTCCGTCGCGCCGATCTGCAGGGTGCCGTAATCGACGCTGATCGAAGAAGAGGCATCGCTGGTGAGACTCGAGAAGGCCGTGACCACGGTGCCATCAGCGGTACCCAGGCCGTTGCTGACACCGATGTGGAGATTGGCACCGCTAAGATTGATCGCTCCGCTCAGGGCCAGCTCCGAACCGGTCACCGCGCCGATGATGCCGGTCTGGCCCGAGGCGACGTTGATGGCGTTGCCGAGGCTGACGGATCCGGTGCCGATCAGCGCCGAACCACCGGTGATGGTGACCCCGCCGGTGCCCAGCGCCTTGTCGCTGCCGACGAACACCGTGCCGTTGGTGAGCGTCGTGCCCCCGCGATAGGTGCTGGCGCCGTTCAGCGTCAGTGCGTTCGAACCGGTCCGGATCTCGACCGAACCGTTGCCGGTGATCGCGTTCGAGAGCGTCGCGCTGTTGCCAGTCTGGTCGATCAGCAGGCTGCCACCACCGTTAATGCCGATATTGCCGGTAAGCGTGCCGGTGGCCCCTTCGGTCAGGGTGTTGGCACCGCCGGTAAAGTTGATCGCGTCGGCGCGGGTGACCCCATCGCCACTCAAGCCACCGCTGATCGAGCCGTTATTGACGATCGTCAAACCGCTGCCTGCGACCCCCACGCCACCTGCGCCAGGCTGGCTCGACCCATGATAGGTTCCACCCGTTCCACCAGTTCCGCCGTTACCGCCCTGAATTGTGCCGGAGTTTGCGAGAGACCCCGTGCCAGCGAAAACGACGCCTGCGCCGCCAGCGCCACCGTTACCGCCAGGCAGGTCGCCGCCTTTGTACGTGGAACTGTTGCCGCCGTTTCCGCCCGCACCGCCGGTGATGGAAGTGGTGTTCGTTCCGCCCGCGCCCATGATGAATACGCCGAAGCCGCCGCCGCCGCCGCCGCCACCACCGCCGATGCCGTTGGAATTCCCGCCACGTCCGCCATTGCCGCCTTGCACCGGCCCCGCGAGCGGGAAAGTTGTCGACACGGCGCCAAACGCTCCGCCGCCGCCGCCGCCGCCGCCGGAGCTGGCCCCGCCATTGCTCCCGTTGCTTCCGTCGCCGCCGACACCGCCTACCGCGGCCGCGCCGCCAGCGCCGCCAGCGCCACCGCCTGCGCTCATCGAGGTCCCGCCGGACCCGCCCGCACCGCCGGTAATCCCGGCGCTGCCGCCACCGCCGCCCGTGCCGATGTTGATAAACCGGGTTCCGTTGCCGCCGTCAGTCGCGGTGCCGGTCGTCAAATCCGGCGATCCACCAGCGCCCCCATAGCCGCCATTACCGCCAGTGCCCCCCACCTGAGCGGCGTATACTTCGCCCGAAAGAAAGTTCAGCGCCAACAAAAGCGCCGAGGTTCCCCACAGCAGCGTCTTTCTCGATTTGAGAATATCCTGCGTCACGCGCACAGACCAGCGCGGCTCATTTCCCATCCCACTTGTCCCCTTGGAAACATTGCCATTTTTCGACAACTTCGGGCCAAGGAATGCATCATCTCGACGCGATCGTCCGATAAAGCTTTCTAAACATTACGTGATATTGACGAAGCTTCGGACGTTGCCGGCCTATCGGCGCAGCGCGGCAAACGCTGCCCGATCCACGCTGGGAAGCTTAGAGCAATTCCGTCCGGATCCTTTCGCCTGTGACCGCCCCCACACCACAGGCGTCGCCGAGCAATGATCCGAGCGGCAACGGTAAGACACTGCATGCCGCAGATAGAGGACGAACCCAGCAATCCCGGCAGGGAGCTCCACCACAACCACGCAAGTGTCGCCATACGGGGCGGCCGATCCGGCAATCGCCTCGAGAAAGCGGGCTAAACCGGTGAAGCGCTCAATGAGCCCATCGTTGGCATCTGGATGAGGGGCGGCTTCAACGCCTACTCCCGCCGCCCCTCAGGGATGCTAGAGGCTTGGGGTCTACCGACGCCGAAGAAACCTCGTGACACCGAAACCTCCGTCGCACCGCCCGACCATCACCTAGCCGATCCGTTCGATCCGCGCGGGCAGCCCCTGACGCACCGCCGTCCCCGAAACCGGATCGACCCAGACCCCGGACTTCTCACGGGTGGGGTCCACCATGCCGAGGTCATTGAGCAGCACGCCAGCAGCCAGACGCGAGTCCGCGGGCCAGGTCTCGCCGTCGATGGTGATGTCGCGGGCCCCGAAGCCGCGATGGCCGAACCCGTGTTCGATCGCCACCGTATTCGGCGCCACGCCATCGCGCACGACCGCGACACTCTCCAACACACCACCCGGCGTCGTCAGACGGACCATATCGCCGTTCTTGATCCCATGCGCGGCGGCCAGCTCAGCCCCCACGTTCACCGGATTTGCAGCGACGATCCGCAGCAGCGCCTTCGCCCCGACCGAGTAAGAGTTCTGCAAAGGCGATTTGAAGCTCATGACCTTCACCGGCCATTCGGCCTCGGGGTAGTGATCGCTGACCTTGGTGCCGTCCGCGAACTCCGCCTCGCGCCAGGTCGGGCAACCGGGCATGTGGCGCCCCGTCGTAGCATGACGGAAGCTGCCCAAACCCTCGTTCCAGACCAGCATCGGCTCGCTGAACTGATGGGTCGCCTCGTCGCCCGCATAGGCGTGCTCGATATTCTCGTAGCGCCCGCCTTTGGCATAGATCGTCGCGGCCTTGCGCCATTCCTCGGGCTTGAGCACCGCTTTCAGATCGTCGGCAATGCGCGCGACATTCGACAGCGCAATGTCCTCATCTGTCGCATCACCCACCGGTTGACCCAGCATCGCCACGTTGGCCGCGCCGCGAATGTAGAAATCCTCGGCCCGATTCAACGGGTGCAGGTTGCCCTCGGCATCCGGGATCGCGTTATCGCCGAAGCCGGGCAGACCCATTTTCTTGGCCGTGGCGATCAGGAAAGTTTCCATCCCGACACGCTCGCCTTCGGCATTCTTCTCCATCTTCGGCTCGATCACCGGCCAACGCGCGGTGGTGGCCTTGGTCCAGACACCGCCCCACGGCTTGGCGAAGCCCCAGGTCTCATACATCACCGAATCCGGCACGATGTAATCGGCGATCGAGGAGCTCTCATTGATGAACGGGTCGATCGAGATGATCAGCGGGACCACTTTCGGGTCTTTCAGCTTGTCGACCAGATGGGCGATCCCGGGCACCCCGTAGACCGGGTTCGTATTACGGAACACCAGAGCCTCGGCGTGATAGGGATAGCCATTGGCGAGCGAGCTGATCCATTCGGTCGCGAGGCCGGGCGCGTTGGGATACCACGGCCCATCCGCCGGGAAGGGTTTCCCCGCAGCTTTCTTCGTCTTGAATTCGGTCGTTTTCTCATAGGGAACGTTGCGCCCGAACGGCAGACCCTTGGCCTTCACCATGCCCGGGAATTTCGCGACGTCGTAGGCGGGGCCCTTGTTGTCGGGGAACCAGCCGCCAGCGATCATCGTGCCGCCCTTCCAGTTCAGGTTGCCGATCAGCGTGTTCAGCATCACCAGCGAATAGGCGTTGTAGAAGCCAGAGCCCCCCATCATGCCGCCATGGCTGTTCACCGCAGCCTTGCGGCCATGGCTGGTGAACTCCTTCGCGAGGCCGACCAGGGTGTCGGCCGGGATGCCGCAATCGGCCGAATACGCGTCGATCGTCTTGCGCATCGCCTCGTCGCGCAGCAGCGTCAGTGCGGTTTTGACCGCGACCGGCCCTTGCGCCGTCTCTGCCACCCCCTCGAAGAAGAGCGGGGCCGGGGCACCCGCCACGGGGGTCGGGCCCGCATCCGAAGCGATCATGTAGGGATCGGCCTCCGAATAGGCCTCGCCCGCAATCTCGAGCCCCATGTCGGAGCCGCGCAGGCAATGGCCGTAGCGCTTGTGACCGGCCTCGACGATCACCAGATGGGTCGCGTTCGACCAGTTCGCCTCGCCCGCCGCCTTGGCCGCTTCAGCGCCCGGTTGCGACAGGTAGGCATGGTCGATGCGGTCGTTCTCGAACATCCAGCGCATCATCGCCATCGCCATCGCACCATCGGTGCCGGGCTTGATCGGCACCCATTTCGAGCGCTCGCCCGAAGGCGCGTTCTGTGCGTTGTTCAGGATCGGGTCGATCACCACATAGCTCAGGTTCTCGTCGGTCCGGGCCTTGGCGATCAGGTTTCCGACGCGCTTGAACGGGTTGCCCGCATTGCCCGGCGCGGTGCCGGCGAAGATGATGAACTCGGCATTCAGGAAGTCGGGCTTCGCGTGCGGCATCGCCTTGAAGTCACCGAACATCGCCCCCGAGCCCGAGCGATAGGCCCCGCCGCAATAGCTGCCGTGACGGGTGAAGTTGTTCGACCCGAAGCTCTGCTTGAGCCAGCGCAGCACGAAGTTGTCGCGCCCGTCATCCACGCAGTTCATCCAGACCAGCCGGTTTGCGCGCGGACCGAATTCGGGCGCCCCGGGCACCGCCGGGGTCTCAAGATCGCGGATCTCGCGCAGACCCGCCACATTCCCTTCGCCAAAGAGGTTGCCGCCTTCGACCACCTCCTCGACGAGCTGTTCGAAGCTGATCGCCTCCCATTTGCCCGACCCGCGCGGACCGACCCGCTTGAGCGGCTTGAGCACCCGGCGCGGATTGTCGACCTGTTGCAGCACCGCGTTGCCGCGCCCGCAGGCGGTCGAGCGATTGGCCAGCCCGTTGCCCTTACCCGCCTGCGCCATCGCCGCGAAGCTCTCGGCGACCGAGCTCTCATAGGGGATGAACGGATCGGTGGACATCGGCGAATAGGGGTTGCCGGTGACCCGCAGAACCTTGTTGTTCTTCTTGTCGACGCGCACGCGCACGCCACACATCGTCGTGCAGCCGATGCACATCGTATAGCTCATCGCCTGGTCGGGATTGGGGATGACATCGCCGGTCAGCGGATCAACGCTGTATTCAGGCGGCAACGAGTTGCCAGTGACATGTTCGTTGCGCGGCACATCGCCGGACCATTTGCCCTTGGCGATTTTCTTCACGGTGCCGGCATAGCCGACGCCGAACGTGCCCAATGCGCCAGCTGCGGCTGCACCCTTGAGGATATTGCGACGGTTGGTCATGTGAGTCTCTCCTCAGATCGAACGGGCCGGACGCGGGGCACCAGCGCTGCGACGCGGCAGCCCGGCCTCGGTCCAGGGCATGAAGGTGGTGTAGGCGATGAGCAGGAAGAGCCAGAGCCCGAAGGTTCCAATCACTCCCAACAGTCCGGCAACACCGGTGGGCATCAGCGCGTCGTAAAGACCCGACCCCACCTTCGGCACGGCCTGTCCGCCCATGAAGACGGTCCAACGGAACATCCAGGCGGCATGGATCGCGATCAGCCCGGTCAGCCAGCCGGTATGCGCAGGCTGGATCAGTGCGATCACGAAGGGCACCGCGATCGCGAGACCACCCCAGATCGCAATCATCCGCCAGACCGTGAACCCCGCGACCGAGGTCAGCGCTTCGGTATGGGCCGAAGAGAGCCCCGAGCGTGCCAGCGTGAACCAGATCGCACCGAGCCCACCCACAACGGCCAAGGCAAAAACAAGTTGGCGATTGAGCCGCACCTCAAGCGTCTTGGAATGGTCGAGGACGCGTTCGAGCATCAGCATCATGCCCAGCGCACCGACAAACCCGGTCGCCGCGAATTGCAGGGGCAGCAGCGGCGTATTCCACAACGGGCGCGCGCGGACGATCATCACTTCCATGCCGGTATAGGTCAGGATCCCGAGCGCGGCGGCGCCGGTGATCAGCCCGAGGGGGATAACGAACCAGTTCGTTTCGCCGCCAAGCGCGAGCCAGCGAAAGACCCAAGCGAAACGCCAGTTTTCCTGCCCCATCGCATGGAGCGCGGGCCGATGCAGCGCCCAGGCGAAAGCGATCACGCCACCGACATAGACCGGCACGATCCAGGCGCCCCAAGCCATCCAGGAGGTCGTGTGGGTATAGGCGTAGAACTCCCAGAAGCGGAACGGCTGGTGCAGGTCGGCCAGAAGCGCGATCGGCGCGGTGATCCCGGTGGTCACCGCGACCATCAAGGCCAGCCGCGCGCGCGGCAGCCCGTCCTCATTGCCCAGCACGAAAGTCGGGAGCGCCATCAGGAACGCCGTGGTCGAGATCGCGATCAGAAAGAAATACTGCACGGCCCATGGCAGCCACGCGGCATCATGGACGGCGCCGACAAGTTCATGAATCTCCATCACAGACTCTCCTCATGATGGGTGTTGGAAGTCAGGGGCGGGTGATAGGCGGCCTCACCGGCGACACGGCCGTCGAGCGCTTCGTCGAGCCCGATGTAATAGACGTTCGGATTGGTGTGCATTTCGGGACGCAACACCGAGACCTCGTTATCCCGCAGCATCCGCGACACCTCGCTGTCGGGATCGTTGAGATCGCCGAAATTGCGCGCCCCGCCGACGCAGGTCTCCACGCAGGCTGGCAAAAGCCCCTCTTGCGTGCGGTGATAGCAGAAGGTGCATTTGTCCGCCGTCTGCGTCTCGTGATTGATGAAGCGCGCGTCATAGGGGCAGGCCTGAACGCAATAGGCACAGCCAACGCAGCGGCTCGCATCGACCAAAACCTCGCCGTTTTCGGCCTTGAAGGTCGCCTCGACCGGGCAGACCGGCACGCAGGGCGGATCATCGCAATGGTTGCAAAGGCGCGGCAGCATGACCATCGCAGGATCCTGCCGGTCCTTGAGCACCTCGTAGACGCTGACATGGGTGCGGAAGGAATCTTCCGGCACATCGTTTTCCATGATGCAGGCGACGGTGCAGGCCTGGCAGCCGATGCATTTGCGCAGATCGACAACCATGCCCCAGTGAACGGTATGACCATCCTTCGTCTTGACGGCGCTTTCGGGGCCTCCGGTGGCGATCTCGGACGCGGAAGCCTCTGTCACTCCGGCGATCGAGGCTGCTGCGCCGATGGTCACCCGGCCGATCGCGCCCAGAAAACCGCGGCGGTTCGTATCCATGGCCAGATCCTTTCCTATTCGATCGGCCAGAAGATACGTCCGCCACCATGCGAGCGGAATCGGAGGAAACCCGGGGGACTTAGGGGTTTACCCTTGGGTGGCGCGTGTAAGCCCCCGGCGCTTAGGCGTCCCAGCCAGCCGCAATCAGCATTCGGACGAGATCGGCGGCGCTGCGGGCGTTCATCTTGTCCATCAGATTGTGGCGATGAATCTCGACCGTCTTGAGGCTGATGCCCAGATCGGCCGCGATCTGCTTGTTCTGCCGCCCCGCCAGCACGCCTTTCGCGACCTCGGCTTCGCGCGGCGTGAGCGTGTCGATCTGGGTGGCCAGCGCACTGCGCCCGACCGCAACCGCAAGCTGCTCGTCGCACAGGGTCAAAGCCGTGCGAATCCGTTCGACCAGCGCCATGCCGTTCACCGGCTTTTCGAAGAAGTCGAGCGCGCCCGCCTGGATCGCGCGCACCGCCATCGGCACGTCGCCATGCCCGGTGATCATGATCACCGGCAGCGGGCACTGGCGCGCTTTCAACTCGTCGAGCAATTCAAGCCCGGACATCCCCGGCATCCGCACATCGGCAAGGATGCAGCCTCGTTGGGTATCATCCAGCTTTGCCAAAAGATCCGCGGCGGACCCGTGCGCCATCACCTCGAGCCCGAGCGAGCCAAGCATGAATTGCAGCCCCTCGCGCGCCGCACGGTCGTCATCGACGACATGGATCACCGCCCCTGTCTCGGTCATTCCTTCTCCTTCACCGGCAGCCAGACTTTCACCCGCAACCCGGCCCCTTCCGTCGGCATCTCTGCTCTCAGCCTGCCCCCATGCGCCTCGACAATCGACCGCGACAGCGACAGGCCGAGCCCCAACCCCTCGGATTTCGTCGTATAGAAGGCTTCCGCGAAATGCGCCAAACCTTCGGGACCAAGCCCAGTGCCATAGTCGCGCACCGAAAGGCAAAGACCGGTCCCCAGAACCGGGTCGAACTCGCGGGCGACACGGATCTCTATAATGCGATCTTCCGGCGCGGTCTCGCCCATTGCCTCGACCGCGTTCTGGACAAGGTTCAGCACCACCTGCTGAATCTGCACCGCATCCGCACTGACCATCGGCAGGCCCGCCTGCAGATCCATGCGCGTCACGATCCCGGCGCGTTTCGTGGGCGCCGCGAACAAGGCGGCCGCCTCTTCCGTCAGAGCGGCCAGGTCGACCATCGTGCGTCGGCTGTCGCGTTTGCGCACGAAGGCGCGGATACGTTTGATGACCGTCGCGGCACGCTCGGCCTGCTGGGAAATCTCCTCCGAGGCGCGCTCCATGTCGGCAGGGGTGCAGTTCCCGGCCTGAAGCCGGAGCAGGCTGCCCTGCGCGAACCCACTGATTGCGGCAAGCGGCTGGTTCAGCTCATGCGCGATCGACGACGCCATTTCGCCCAGAATGGAGAGCCGGGCGACATGTTCGAGCTCGCGCCGGTGCTGCCGATCCGCCTCTTCGGCGCGCCGCCGCTCGGCCATCTCCCTTTTGAGCCCGGCATTGGCCGCATTCAGCGCCTGCGTCCTCCGCCGCACGAGCGTCTCGATCCGCACGGAGTAAATCGCCCAGAAAATCAGGGCGATGGCCAAGGCGATCAGCCAGTCGCGATAATCGTGGATGACTTCCGAGATTGCGACCGGGCCCGTGCGCCGATAGGGCCCGACCCTGAGCTCGCGCATCACGTCATGGACGGGCTGATAATCGAGCGGCACGGTCCAGTAATTCCCCGCCTGCATTCCCAGAAGCGCGATCGCGACCTTCTTGGCGAGCGCCGGCGAGGTGCCTTGGGCTTTCGCGAAGGGCCAGCCGGGATAGACCGGGCTCGACACGGCACAGCCGCGCGCTTTCTCGGGACGGGTGGCGAATGCCTGGAGCGGGGCAAAACGCTCCGGATCGGCGGCCTGGAGCTCTTCCAGCATACAGGCGCGCAGCACCGCCGCGTCAGCGCGCCCGTCCAACACCGCCTCGGCCGCCTTGTGCATCGGTGTCCCCGTGACGACAAGCTGAACCCGATCCTTCAGCCCCGGGTCGACTTGATGCATCTCTGCCCACACGGCCTGAAACCCGCCGAACGCATCGGGAGAAACCACGGCAAGCCGCTTGCCCGCAAGGTCTTCAAGGGTTGTCAAATCGCCCTTGGCGACGAGGGTCGAGGCCACCGGCGTGTCCTCCTCGACCGTCGCGATCCGGCTGATATGTTCTCGATATTCGAGGGTCACGTAATCGCCGGGATTGGTGATGACGAAGTCGAGATGACCCGCTGCCAATTCGCGCTCCAGACCGGAGAGATCGAGTGGCACGAGGGAAAACCGATACTCAGGCAGCGCCGCATTGAGCGCGTCCGCCGTTGCCTGCCAATGGGTGATCGAATGCAGCTCGCCTGCGAAATCGAGCACCCCGATCCTGAGCTCTTCCGACGCAATCGCGGGGCGCAGCAGGGCAAGCGTCAGCACCGCAAGCACCGCAGGTAATCTCAATATCCAGAGAAGTTTCGCCATTGTCCCTCTGCGGTATCTCGGGGCCGAGGGCGCGTCGTTGCAGCGTGCCTGATCTCGTGGGTTGGTGAAACAAAAGCTATCTTGGTCTCGCGAGGAGTTGCAATCTGGATGTGCAAGTTACCGCTAAGATGCCAAACCGGCCTTTCGTCGAGATGGGTTCGATCTTGTGAAGCATCGCTCGGCGTGATGCCTGCGCCTGAATGGTTGTCATTTAGGGAAGAAGTGGTGACGGAGGCGCATTCGAACCACCGACACGCGGATTTTCAACGCAGCAAGGGTCATTTCCAAAGGAGTCAGCATGCCCCAAAAGAAACCATATTGCTCCGGGCCTGTATCTATTTTTTCGCAAAAAATCATATATTTATGTGGATAACCGCGCGAAATGCATGACACGCGTGCCAGCAATTTTCATCATTGAAGAAAGTCGCATTTGGAGCCCCTACGGAACCCCAGAGGAACCCCGGTGCTCCCTATCGAGAGGAAAACATGATGTCCAATGCCGAGGTCACGCGGAAGATCATGCTGCATGTCGAAGATCCGCAGAAGGTTGCCCTGGACCAGCTTGCAACCGCGCTCGATGCCTTCGAGCGGATGAGCGAGGAGAAAATCACGAAGCTGGAGCAGCGGGAAGAGAGTGCGCTGCGGCGGCAACGACAGGCGGGGTAGGCGCGTTTGTGAACCAAATGCACGAAAATCGCCTTGCGGCACGTAACGCCAGCACATACAGAAAACTGCGCCGCGCTGATTTTCGGCCGGGCTATGTCACCTGATCCGATTGAGCCGCTCGCGATGGAATGCGACGAACTCGCGCCGTCCTTCGGCACTGCTGACCTTCCGGATGTAATGGCGTCGAAACTCTGCATCAAAGAAGAACTTACGGGCGTAATGAATCACCCAGTCGAGCGTGTCTCGGTGTTTGCGCAACTCGGGGGAGCCGTAGTATTTTAGAGCCTTGCGCACCCAGTCTTGCCCCGCTTTGCCGGGCGCCGGAAATTCCTCGGGAACAAGGAGGCAGAGGAGTGCATCGAGCGCCTCAAGCTGCCCTAGCAAACCAGCATCCGTGAGTGCTTGCTTCACCCCGGCATCCTCTTGCGAAGATAGCGCGCGAGCAAAGGCCGCATGATCCGAGATATCTCGCAGATAGATCTCGTGCCGGGCGAACCTGCGTTGCATCCCATGCAGGACATGATGGAGAAAGCGATCTTGCAGAGATGGGACCCGCAACCCTGGAATATCGCTGGGCAGCGAGCGGTCGAAAACCCGAGCGGCCTCGAGAATATGATCGACCGGGGCCTGACCAACCCTCAGATGCAACTCGACGAGATGTCCCCAGCGCGCATTCGCGATCGGTGGAAGATGATGAGATATCTTCGCCGTGGTTTCGGGATAGTCGCGCCAGTCGCCACCGCGCCCCTGCAATAGTGAGCGCACCTGTTCGGCCTCATCCTCACGGACCAGAATGTCGAGGTCGCTCAGAAACCTCTGGCCGGGCAACGGGTAGACGGGGGAGAGAAGCTCCGCCGCCCCCTTGAGAACCACTGCGCTAAGCCCGTTCTCGTGAAGAAGCACACCAATCTCGCGCAGCTGTGCCACCGCATCGGACTGCCGATCCAGATTGGCTTTGTGCATCTCGTCGAGATAGAGCCAGAGGTCCGCAGGCAAGACCTCATCGAGCCGCGGATCTCTTGATCTGGTGATACTCAGAAGCGTGTGGACATGCCCCACATTGATGATCGCCGCGAGTTTCACCGGATCGCTTGCCGAAATATCCTCGATCAGTTGATCGCCAACGCCAGCCCCTAGCGCGACGGACAATAGCCCCAGCGCCGCGCGATGTTCGGGTGAGGCACAGACGCTCAGCATGGTGACTCCAGCAACGACAGGCAGGCAGGCACCGATTGCGCAGACTTGCCGTAGCGCATCACGTAAACGGGGACCTCGTTGAGCAGATGCGCAACGGGCCGGATCGAGTTGATCCCGGGGCTCAGCCGTGCCCCCGCAGAGATGATCTCGACCAGCGCCGCCTCCGGGCTGAGCCGCTCGAGTTCCAGCTCCGCTCCGGGGACGAAGTGCGGCATCACGATCGCCGCGATGGGAAACCGCGTGCCGGGGGCCGCGCGGTTCGGCGCATGGGCGTAGCGCACCCCTTCGCGCACCGGCGCGGTTTCGTGCGAGGCCGCAAGGAGCGCCTTTACCTCGGGCAGATCCACGGACCCCGGCTTGATCCCGATCGCCGCGGGAAAGGCGAGCGCATCGCACCCGTTGCGATCAAGCGCGAGATGATCATCGGAGACCTGGATGCAACCCGCGTTCAGCAGCCCGATCGCGCTTGTCGTCTTGCCGCGCCCGCTGTCTCCGGTCAGCACAAGACAGCGCCCGTCCCGCGCGACGGCAGAGGCATGCAAGATCGCCGCCACGGAATTTTCGCCGAGAAGTATTTCAGCAATGCGACGGATCAGCAGGAAACGCGTCTGGTCCCGATCGATGCGTTCCGTGGTCGGG
Organism: Thioclava pacifica DSM 10166; assembly: GCF_000714535.1. Lineage (GTDB taxonomy): Bacteria > Pseudomonadota > Alphaproteobacteria > Rhodobacterales > Rhodobacteraceae > Thioclava > Thioclava pacifica. Next base: position 117,282 of record NZ_AUND01000041.1, read on the forward strand.
TGGCCCGCCTCGAAGACGGTGAATTCACCATGCGCGCAGGCGACTTCGATCACGGGCCAATCTCGCCCATCTGGTCCAATCAGGATCGGAGCGAGGATCGTCCGAAGTTGCTTTGCAAGGATCTGATCGGGCAGCGCGATGGTGATGCCAGCATGCCCGAAACCGAAGGAGATATGCCGTGGCTCGGCTGTCTCCGTAAGCGCGAGATAAGCTTCCGGCTGGTAACGCTCTTTCTGGAACAGTCCCGCCTTCTCCCAGATCCGGATTTGCTCTGGAGCGGCAACATCAGATCTATCGAAAGATGCGTCTCGGACCCGCTCCAACGCCGCATCTCCAACTCGGTCATTGAGAACGATCGCACCGGAGCGAACGTTGTGTGCGACGTAATGGGACCCGAGAGGCGCTCGTTCTATATAGACGTTGCGCATGCTGCGCCGAGGCTCAACAACCGTTTGCGCTGTCAAGAGCAGCCGTTTGCGCCGCCACTGGAGCCGTTGCAACCGTTGCTGTTCGCGTTCGCCTTCACGGCATCAGCCGAACTCAGCACGACAATCGACGCACCCGCGCCGAGCGTCGCGTATTTGCTCACGGCCTTGAGTGCCGCACGACGCGCCGGAGATTCGAGTTCGGGAGTGTTCTCTGTCTTCATCATGTCCTCGATCAATATCCGCATGATCGTATGGATCACGCACGCATGAGTGAGAAAAATCATATCAGATTTTTCGCCACCTGAAAATAAAAAACATAGGTGCACAACCGGGGCGTGCGCCCTTGAAAATAAGGGATTTGCAGGGTGCAACGAGGACATTCCTCCCGCCGAGAGGGGCCTGAAAACACGGCCCGTAAAACGCATTGGCAGGTCGAATTTTGACAACGCCCCTCCGCTCGAAATGATGCGCAACAGCGGCGCAAATCGGATCGAAGTTCAGCTGGTTTTTCGGGTCCCGTCCGCTCAAGATCCAGCCGAAATCACCGCCAGTTCGGCGACGCCACATTCACCCCAGAGGCGAATGATCCAGAACTCCAAAATTCCAGGCGACACAAACAAGAGTTGAGCAACGGATGATGCGGCCCAGTGCATGTTTTTTTGGCGCCCTGTCACGACACACGCCAATTGGGCCAAATCGAAAGAAGTTCTCTCTCACCCAGCTGAACGATCGATTCCAGTTCGAAAATTGCGCACTTGAGGTGACGAATTTTCCGAAACGACCTCTGAGTGTAAATTTTTCGAAGCTTCAGAAAACGCCCTCTCGGCAGAGTTGTAAAAAGACATATCGGAAATTGCAGCCTGACTGGCGCGTTCTGCGGCTTCGAAACATGAGGATTGCATGCTTTCGGAAGTCTCGTTTCCTGCGCCCTCAACGCGACTTTGACGGCTATTGAATGCTCCTGATACACCGAGAAATCTATCATACAGAATCCCGGATTTTGGACCGCGGCGGGCGGATCTGACCCTGAAAATTCTGCAAGAAGGACAGCTCTGGTTCGCGAAATAAAAATGATAAAAAAGTAATCTCCGAGGTGGCAATAGCCGTCGCACAGCCGGTTTGCCGCCTCGTTCTGATCAGGTGATTCGTCAGTTCTGCAGGTTGGCCCGCTTCAGCGCCCCAACTTCCGCCCGTCGTCAGATGACTTAAAAAGCGGGCAGCGCCGTCTCTCGAAACGCCCTGCCCTACGGATCGTGCGATCAGCACAGGAAGGTTTCGCGCCGGTTTCGCCAAGTGAGCTTTCATCTTCGAGCAAAGCTCTGCAAGATGGGTCCTGAGAAAGCCTGTCTGACCCATAAAAGCGATCCTGTTGCACATAGGCTGACAACAGGACCCCGGCGAACCCGGAAATCGGAAACCTGATGACATTCGAACTCGCGACCGTCCTGGGTCTTCTCATCATCTCGCTTGTGCTCTTTGTTCTGGGCAGACCGCGCATGGATGTGGTTGCGGTGATGCTCGTCATCGCATTGCCCTTCACCGGGCTGATATCCGTTTCCGAGGCACTCAAAGGATTTTCCGATCCGAGCGTCATTCTCATCGCGGCCTTGTTTGTCGTCGGCGAAGCCCTCGTCCGAACGGGCGTGACCCAGTGGATTGGCGATCAGCTCAGTTTCCGCTCGGGCGGCAGCGAGGCCAAGATGCTCGTTCTCTTGATGCTTTTTGCCGCGGGGCTCAGCGCCTTCATGAGTTCGACGGGAGTTGTCGCGATCTTCATTCCGATCGTCCTGAGCGCGGCGCGCAAGATCCATATCCCGCCGGACCGGCTGATGATGCCACTCTCGATCGCGGCCCTGATCTCCGGCATGCTGACCCTCGTCGCGACCCCACCGAATATGGTGCTCAATGCCGAGTTGATCCGACAGGGATATGACGGTTTCGGCTTCTTCGAATTTTCGCTTTTCGGCGTGCCCGTGCTGATCTTCGCGATCCTCTATATGCTGTTCATGCGCCGCTTTCTTGGGGCAGATAAAGAGGCCTCTGCCTCTGCCAGCCTGCGCCCAAGATTTCGCGACCTGCTTGCGCGCTACGGCCTGACAGACCGGATTGCGCGCATTGCCATCCCTGCGACCAGCAATGTTCGGGGACAAAGGCTCGATGAACTCGGTCTCTTCGCGCGAGACGGTGTATCCATCTTCGCGCTTGAGCGGCGCGGGCGGCACGGGAAGGAGTTTCTGCTTCCGCAAGCACATGAACAGCTCGCCGCCAATGACCGCCTCATCGTCATTCTGTCCTCCCCCACGTTCGACATCGACGGATACATTGCGCAGCACGACATGCAGTTGTCCGGCTCTTTCGAAAACTCCACCCCGCTTCCAAACCGTGACGTGGGGCTGGTCGAAGCAATGGTCCCACCGAACTCGCCCCTTGTGGGCAAATCGCCCGTCGAGGCAGAGCTCAGGACCATCTCGGATTTGAGCGTGCTCGGCATTTGTCGCAGCCAGCAACCCGTTGAGAGCGATGTCGCCAATACACAGTTGAAAGCAGGTGACACGCTCCTGCTCAGCGGTCCATGGACGACGATCCAGCGTTTGCAGGGGCATCGACGCGATCTCGTCCTTCTCGAACTTCCGGAAGAAGCCGAGGAGTATGTGCCCGAACGCAAGCGGGCGAAGACCGCGATCGCCATCCTCGCCGCCATGGTGCTCGCAATGACATTCGGTGTTCTGCCGAACGCCCAGATCGCACTGATAACCTGTATTGCCCTGGGGGTTTTCGGCTGCATTGATCTTCCGTCGGCCTATCGAGCGATCAACTGGCAGACCTTGGTGCTGATCGCGGGGATGATCCCCTTCGCCTTGGCGCTCGAACGCGCAGGTGGGGTCGATCTTGCAGCGGCGACCGTCCTCGACGCCTTTGGAGAGAGCGCCCCACGCGTCATTCTTGGGGCCCTGTTTCTGGTGACTATGACGTTGAGCCTTTTCATTGTCCGTCATCAGAGTTTTTGGG
>NZ_AUND01000042.1 GCF_000714535.1 Thioclava pacifica DSM 10166
ACACCACCCGGTGGGACACTGCTGAGCTACAAAGGCCACCACTAAGGAAAGGCCGGATATAACTAAAGACCCGATGCCGATTCCACCGTTCGCATAAAACAGGAACTTGTTTTGATTTGAATTACAGACTGGGCAGATTTTTGCGCCGTCAGAAATCTGCTCACCACAAGCGTGACAGGTTTTTTTCATAACCACACAGTCGCTTTCTGATGTTTGTGAACCTCGGTTCTTGTTCACAAACGGAACGTTGAATAGGGACAAAAAAAGCACAAACATCTCTGGCTGTATAGGCTCGCCTTGGAGCCGGTGTGCGCGGCGAAAAGAAGATTTCTGCTGTGCGTGCAGCGAATCACCGCTTTCCGCCCGGCGCGCCGAGGCCCTCGCGCTTGCAGTGAGAATTGAGCATCTGCGGCGAAGGTCAGCTTAGTCCGCATAGCCGACATTCCACGCACCCCAACCAAAGAAAAAGGGCCCTGCCGGACCCCTTTCCGTCACTCCGCTCCACCACCCTTTCAGGCGACGTTTTCCAGCACCGCTTCGGGCGTCACACCCAGCGCGTGGCACACGTCGCGGGTCAGGCCGGGGCGGTTGAGCGTGTAGAAATGCAGGTCTTCCACGCCGCCCTCGATCAGCTTGTCGCAAAGCTCGGTGCACAGCGCGGTGGCCAGAAGCTGCTCGCGCCCGTCGCGGACCGCGGCCTCGAAGGCTTCCTCGACCCAGGCGGGGATGGAGGTGCCGCAGCGCTGGGCGAAGTTCTTAGCGCCCTTCCAGGACTGGATCGGCAGGATGCCGGGGATGATCTTGGCGGTGATGCCTTCGCGCTCGCAGGCATCGCGGAAGCGGAAGAAGGTCTCGGCCTCGAAGAAGAACTGGGTGATCGCCGAGGTCGCGCCCGCCTCAACCTTGCGCTTGAGCCAGCGCACATCGGCCAGCGGGTCGGCGGCTTCGGGATGCGGCTCGGGATAGGCGCCCGCGCGGATCGTGAAGCGGCCATCCTCGGCCAGCGCCTCGATCAGCTCGACCGACGACGCAAAGCCCTCGGGATGGGGAACAAAGCCTTTGGCGCCTTTCGGCGGATCGCCCCTGAGCGCCACGATCTCGGTCACGCCCACTTCGGCATAGGAGTTCACGATCTCCATCGTCTCGGCGCGGGTCGCCTCCACGCAGGTCAGGTGGGCTGCCACGTTGAGCCCGTAATTCTTGTGGATCGTGCCGACCGCCTCATGGGTCAGCTTGCGCGTCGTGCCGCCCGCGCCATAGGTCACCGAGACGAACTCGGGCTGCAGCGGCGCCAGAACCTGCGCGGTTTCCCACAGCCGGAAGGACGCGTCGAGCGTCTGGGGCGGGAAGAATTCGAAGCTGACCTTGGGCGTCGTCATGGGAATATGTCCTTTCGTTCGCTCTCTTGTGCCAGATCGGGCTTTGTGAGACAAACTCATAATCCTCAAAATGGTTATGAGTATAACTACAAGATGCATCTCGAGTTCCGGCACCTGCGCACCATCAAGGCGATTCACGATGCGGGCGGGCTCGCGAAGGCGGCGGATGTGCTGCACATAACACAATCGGCGCTGTCGCATCAAATCAAGGGACTGGAAGACCAGACCGGGGTGGAGCTGTTCGTGCGGCGCTCGAAGCCGTTGAAGCTGTCGGCGGCGGGGATGAAGCTGTTGCGGCTGGCCGAGCGTATCCTGCCCGAGATCGCCGCGACCGAGGCCGAGTTCGAGGCGCTGCGCTCGGGCCGTGCGGGGCGGCTGCATATCGCGATCGAATGCCATGCCTGTTTTGACTGGCTCTTCCCGGTTTTGGAGCGATTTCGCCATGCCTGGCCCGATATCGACGTGGATATCCGCCCCGGTCTGGCGTTCAAGGCGCTGCCCGCGCTTGCGCGCGAAGAGGTCGATCTGGTGATCTCTTCCGATCCCGAAGAGATCGAGGGCGTCACTTTCAACCCGCTCTTCGATTATGCGCCGACCTTCATCGCCGCCGCCAACTCGCCGCTGGCCGCGAAACCCTTTATCGAGGCCGAGGATTTTGCCGACCAGACGCTGATCACCTATCCGATCGACCGCGGCCGCTCGGATATCTTCACCCAGCTTCTCACGCCCGCGCGGGTCGAGCCGAAAGCCGTGCGGCAGGTGGAGCTGACGGCGGTGATCCTGATGCTGGTCGCCTCGAATCGCGGCGTGGCGGTGCTGCCCGACTGGGTGCTGCGCGAGGTGAAGTACCAGCCCGATTACATCACCCGCCCGGTGACCGAACAGGGCCTGACCAAGCGCCTCTATGCGGCAACGCGCACCGAAGACGCCACACAACCCTTCATGGCCCATTTCCTGCGCCTTGCCCGCACCGAACCGGTGAAACTTCAGCGCGCCTGAGGCGTCTTTCCGATCCAAGTATCTCGGGGGCGCTCGTCGCAAACGGGGCAGCGCCGCTCCGCAGACGCCAGCCTGCGCCAAAGCCCTTGGATTTTCCGCTCAACCCCTGTAAGGCAGCCGCTTGAAACGCGAAGGAGCCCTAAGATGCAAGGCAGCGCAAACCTCAACCTGATGATCAAGGCCGCCCGCAAGGCAGGTCGCTCGCTGGTCAAGGATTTCCGCGAGGTCGAAAACCTTCAGGTCTCCTCGAAGGGGCCGGGCGACTTCGTGTCGAAAGCGGACCGTGAAGCCGAGAGCATCATCAAGGAAGAGCTGCGCACGGCACGCCCCTCCTATGGCTGGGTCGGTGAGGAAACCGGCGAGGAAGAGGGCGAGGACCCGACGCGCCGCTGGATCGTCGACCCGCTCGACGGCACCACGAATTTCCTGCACGGGCTGCCGCATTGGGCGATCTCGATCGCGCTCGAGCATAAGGGCGAGGTCGTCGCGGGTGTCATTTTCGACGCCGCGAAAGACGAGATGTATTACGCCGAGAAGGGCCTTGGCGCTTTCATGAACGAGACCCGTCTGCGCGTGTCGGGCCGCAACCGGATGATCGAGTCGATCTTCGCGACCGGCGTTCCCTTCGGTGGCAAATCGACGCTTCCGGCGACGCTCCAGGACCTCGCCAAGCTGATGCCGCAATGCGCAGGTGTGCGGCGCTGGGGCTCGGCGGCGCTTGATCTCGCTTACGTGGCCGCGGGCCGCTACGAGGGCTACTGGGAGCGCGGATTGAATGCCTGGGATATCGCGGCCGGCCTGATTCTGGTGAAGGAAGCCGGTGGCTTCGTCGAGGCTGTTCGCGAAGGGCGTTCGATCCTCGAATCGGGGTCCGTGATCGCGGCTAATGCCGAGATGTTCCAGCCGCTCGCGAAAACGATCCGCGCAAACGACTGATATTTATCGGCTTTCTTGCATCCTTCGGAATGCATGCGAGCATGTTCACTTTTCGTTCATCCGCCTGTGCCAGCCTGATCGTGCTGCCATAGGAGGGATGCTGCCATGTTCCACCAGTTTCACCGGACCGACCCGGTCCGCCGTTCGTTCGATGCGTCTTTGGGTGCAAGCTTAGCGCCTGCGCCAATGGAACGGGTGCTTGACGACCTGCACAGGGCGTCTGCCGATCTCGCCCATGCCGAAGCTGCCGAAATCATCGCGCGGCATCGTCTGGGTCAGCTCGACGAGATGATTGCAGGCTGTGAAGACGACGCGGCCATGGTCGATGCCGAGACAGCGCAGGCCTTGATGGGCGCGGCCGAAGGTCTGCGCGAGGAACGCGACAGCCTCGTAGCGACCTTGCCGCTGGAGCTGGGCTTTCACGCCGACCGGCGCGATGCGGCCAGTGCCCAGATCCAGGCCGCCCAGCGCAAGCTGCGCACCATGATGCAGATGCCCGAGCATTTCGGCTGCCTCGCGGAAGATCGCGAACTGCTGGCCCAGGCGCGCGAGGCCGTGCGCCTCGACGCCCGGATGCTGGCCGACAGCGCACGGCAGGAGGCGCGGGCGCGCGTCAGCGACGGGCTGGCGGCGATGCCGCTGACGCCGCATCCGCAGGGCGATCTGCTGAGCTCGGTCGCAGGCGCGGCGCGCCGCCTCGTCGATGAGGCCCGGGACCGCTCTTGTTGAACGTCAGTCGCGCTTGGGAATGTTCAACCCGCGCTGGACAGCCGGGCGCGACAGGAAACGATCGAGATAGGCCGGGACGTTTTTCAGATCGTCCCAACCGGTGATCTCGGTGGCGTTGTAAACCTCCCGAAGTGTGCGCAGCCAAGGGCAGATCGCGATATCGGCGATGGTATAGTCCCCCACGATCCAGTCGCGCCCCTCAATCGCCCCGTCGAGCACTTTGAGAAGCCGCGTGACCTCGGCGCGGTACCGCTCTTTCGGACGTGGATCCTCGATCTCGGAGCCCGCGAATTTGTGGAAGAAGCCGAGCTGGCCGAACATCGGGCCGATTCCGCCCATCTGGAACATCAGCCATTGCAGCACCTCGTAGCGCTGCGCCTGCGGGTAAAACTGCCCGGTCTTCTCGGCAAGATAGATCAGGATTGCCCCGCTTTCGAAAAGCGGCAAGGGCTGACCGTCGGGCCCGTCGGGGTCGATGATCGCAGGGATCTTGTTGTTCGGATTGAGCGAAAGGAATTCCGGCGTCATCTGGTCGTTCTCGCTGAACCGTACGAGATGGGGCTCATAGGGCAGACCCGTCTCCTCGAGCATGATCGACACTTTCACCCCGTTTGGCGTCGGCAGGGAATAGAGCTGGATCACGCCGGGATCGGCGGCGGGCCAACGGCGGGTGATCGGAAATTGCGACAGATCGGACATGGGGCCTCCTGAATTTGCATCACCCAAGCAAATTTTCCCCGTAACGAAAAGGTGCCGCAGCGCGCAGCCCATGATACGCTCCTCACATCGCATCGTACGAACTGCAAATTGGGGGCAGCGAATGATTCAAGAGTTCAAGGATTTCATCGCCAAGGGCAATGTCATGGACATGGCCGTCGGCATCATCATCGGCGCGGCCTTCACCGCGATCGTGACCTCGCTGGTGGGCGATCTGATCAACCCGATCATCGGGGTGATCACGGGCGGGATCGATTTTTCGAACCTGTTCGTCAATCTCGGCGAGGGCGAGTTTGCCTCGCTTGCCGCCGCGCGCGAAGCCGGAGCGCCGGTCTTCGCCTACGGGGCTTTCATCACGGCCGTGATCAATTTCCTGATCATCGCCTTCGTCGTGTTCCTGCTGGTCAAAATGGTCAACCGGATCAAGGCTGCGGCGGAAAAGCCTGATGACGTGGCGCCCGAGGTGCCGACCGGCCCGAGTGAGCTGGACGTGCTTCTCGAGATCCGCGACGCGCTCAAGAAATAAAGCGTCAAACAGATGGAAAAGGCCCGGGTATCTCCCCGGGCCTTTTGCTTTGCGGTCGCGGCCGGTTTACTCGGCTGCGTGCAGCAGCGTCTGCGTTTCATTGAGCGGCAGATCGAGCGCCTCGGCCACCGCCGGATGGGTGATCATCCCGGCATGAACGTTGAGGCCCGCGGCAAGATGCGGGTCTTCGGCACAGGCTCGCTCCCATCCCTTGTCGGCAAGCGCGATCAGGAAGGGTTGCGTCGCATTCGACAGGGCCTTGGTCGAGGTGCGCGCCACCGCGCCCGGCATGTTGGCCACGCAATAATGCATCACGCCATCGACCTCGAAGACCGGATCGTCATGGGTGGTAGCGCGCGAGGTCTCGGCGCAGCCGCCCTGGTCGATCGCGACATCGACGATCGCAGCACCCGGCTTCATCGTCTTGAGCATCTCGCGGGTGATCAGCTTGGGCGCGGCCGCACCGGGGATCAGCACCGCGCCGATGACCATGTCGGCGCTCGCGACGAGCGCCTCGGTCTCGGCTTTCGACGAAAAGGCGGTGTGGAAGAGGCCGCGGAACGTGTCGTCGAGATAGCGCAGGCGCGGCAGAGACTTGTCGAGCACGGTCACATCCGCGCCCATCCCAGCGGCCACGCGCGCGGCATTGGTGCCCACGACACCGCCGCCGATCACCACGACTTTCGCAGGCGCCACGCCCGGCACGCCGCCCATCAGAACGCCGCGCCCGCCATTCGCCTTTTGCAGTGTCCAGGCGCCCATCTGCGGCGCAAGACGGCCCGCGACCTCGGACATCGGTGCCAGAAGCGGCAGGGTGCCGTCCTTCGCGGTCACGGTCTCATAGGCGATGCAGGTCGCGCCGGATTCCATCAGGTCCTTCGCCTGCGCCTCGTCGGCGGCGAGGTGAAGATAGGTGAAAAGGATCTGGCCCTTGCGCAGCATCTTGCGCTCGGAGGCCTGCGGCTCCTTAACTTTCACGATCATGTCGGCCTCGGCGAAGACGGTCGCCGCATCGGCCACGATTTTCGCGCCCGCCGCCTCGTAGTCGCTATCGGCAAAGCCCGCGCCCATACCGGCCCCGGCCTCGATGATAACCTCATGGCCGTGGGCCACGGCTTCGGCGGCTGCCGCCGGGGTCAGCCCGACCCGAAATTCCTGTGCCTTGATCTCGCGCACCGATCCGATCTTCATCGCGTTTCCTCCTCAATGCGATTGGAACGTCCTGACCCCAGTATCGGGTCCGTCACGTGCAAGTGCTTTGCCAATTCGCGATTGCTGCCGAGGGCTTGCGCCCGTATCTTCGAAGAAATGGCCCTAAACCGACAGGAAATTGCATGAGTGACAAGCTGGACGCGACGGATCGTCGGCTTTTGACGGTGTTGCAGAAACAGGGGCGAATCTCGAATGCCGAACTGAGCGAGAGGGTGAACCTCTCGCCCTCGGCCTGTCACCGGCGCGTGCAGCGGCTCGAGGAAGAGGGCTATATCCGCGATTACGTGGCGCTCTTGAATCCACGCAAGCTGGGGCGGACCACGACTGTCTATGTCGAGATCAAGCTGTCGAGCCAGGCCGACGAGGTTCTGGACGCGTTCGAAGCGGCAGTGCGCAAGGTGCCCGAGGTTCTGGAATGTCACCTGATGGCGGGGGCGGCGGATTATCTGCTGAAGGTCGTGGCCGAGGATGCGGAGGATTTCGCGCGGTTGCATCGGGCGAAGCTGGCGAACCTGCCGGGGGTGGCGCAGATCCAGTCGAGTTTCTCGCTCAAATGCGTGCTTTCGACGACGGCGCTGCCAGTCTAGCTGCGCCAGAACCGGGGCAGGAACACCACGAGGATCGCGAGCATGCCGATCCGGCCGAGTAGCATCGCCAGCGTCATCAGCCAGGTTGCGGCATCGTTGAAATCGACCATCGTTCCGGTGCGATCGGTCAGCGGCCCGATGCCGTAGCCGATATTGCCGAGCGCGCCCCAGGTTGCAAACAGTGCCGAGACGAAATCGGCCCCCGTCATCGAGATCCCGACGGAGATCACCCCGAGGGCGAGGATGTAGCCCGTGAAATAGAGAATGAGCGAGGACAGCACGTCCTCTTCGAGCAGCTTGCCGCCAAGGCGCGGCAGGATCACGCGGTGTGGCGCGTGCAACCGGCGGACGGCGGTGCGGATCACCGCGCCGAGCGCTTGCCAGCGAAAGACCGAGAGCGCGCCCGAGCTCGATCCGGTGCAGCCGCCGATCAGCCCGACCCAATAGGCCAGTACCACCGCGAAGCTGCCCCAGTTGGCGACATTCGCGGTGCCGAAACCCGTTCCGGTCATGATCGACGAAAGGTTGAAGGCGGCGGAGCGGAAGGTCGGCTCGATGCCCTTCGGGTCGTGGGTGTAGCGCCAGAGCAGAAGAGCTGCGAGCGCGATGGAGAACCAGCGCAGGAAGGCGTGGATCTGCGGGTCTTCCCAGAACGGGCCGAGATGACCGTGGCCCAGCTGGACGTAGCGGATGAACGGGAGCGCCGATCCGAGCATGAAGATCACGCCCGCATATTGCGCCGCGGGTGAGAAGCTCGCGAAGGAGGTGTCGTGGGTGCCGAAGCCCCCCGTCGCGATCGTCGCCATCGCGTAGCAGATCGCATCAAAGGGGCTCATTCCGGTTGCGGCGTAACTGAGCGCGCAGGCGGCGGTCAGCGAGAGATAAACCCACAGGAGCGAGCGCGCGATGTCGCCCGCGCGCGGCATCACCTTGCCGAGCGTGTCGAAACCTTCCGTCTGGAAATAACGCATGCCGCCGATGCGCAGCACTGGCAGGAAGATCATCGCGACGAAGGCGATCCCGAGCCCGCCGAACCAGTTCAGCATGCCCCGCCAGAGGAGGACCGAGCGCGGCATGTCGTCGAGATCGGAAAACACGGTATAGCCGGTGGTGGTGATCCCAGAAGCGGCCTCGAAATAGGCGTCGGTCCAGCTGGCATTCGGCGCGCCGTCGATGAAGGGCAGGCCCGCGAAGAAGGGCAGGCCGAGCCAGATCGCGGCGGTCAGCAGATAGGCCTGTCGGGTCGTCAGCCCGCCGGTGCGCTCGCCCTGGGTGGCCAGTGCGAGAAGCGTGCCCGTGAGGGTGGTCTCGATCGCGGCCTCGAAGAATTCGCGCCAGTTTCCCGAACCATCCAGCAGGTCGATCCCGGTCGGGACAAGCATCGAGACCCCGAGCGCCGCGAGGATCAGGCCGAAGAGGTGAAGAACGGGCCGGAAATCGGACATGGGTGTGAGCGGATCCAGCCAGGGCGATCGGTGATTGCCGGTAGGGTAGGGGGCTTGCGGCGCAAGGCAAGTGCAATCTGGTGTCGCAGGCTCTGGCCCCGAGAAACCAAAAACCCCCGCGGCCAGGCCTCGGGGGTCATCGGTGCGGGCAAGCCCGCCAGCATTTTCAGGCGCCTTTGCAGACGCGGAGCGGTGCGCTTAGAGCGCGCCTTCGCGCTGAGCCTTCTTACGTGCCAGTTTACGGGCACGGCGGACGGCTTCGGCTTTCTCGCGCGCTTTTTTGACCGAGGGTTTCTCGAAATGCTGCTTGAGCTTCATTTCGCGGAACACACCCTCGCGCTGAAGTTTTTTCTTCAGAGCACGGAGCGCCTGTTCGACGTTGTTGTCGCGAACGCTGACCTGCATGTGGTGTCACCACCTTCCTAAGTTAGAGTTGCAGTTGCTTGCAGGAGCGCTCCATATAGAGGCCAAAAGGCGGTTTGTCTACCGCCCAAACCGGAGGAAACGCGATGAAAAATGACCATCTCGACATGGACCGCGCCCGATCCGAGCTTTTGGCGGCGATCAAGCCGCATGTGCCCTTCGATGGCTGGTCGGAGCCTGCATTCAAGGAAGCTGTGGCCGATCTGGGCCTCGATCGGGGGCTGGCGCGGGTGATCTGTCCGCGCGGCGCGGTCGATCTGGCGGTGGCCTATCACCGCGAAGGCGATGCGGCGATGCTCAAGCGGCTGGAAGAGACGGACCTGTCGGGGCTCAAGTTCCACGAGCGAATCGCGACGGCAGTGCGGTTCCGGCTGGAGGCGTCCGATCCGGAACTGGTGCGCCGGGGGGCGGCGATCTTCGCGCTGCCGCAAAATGCCGCGACCGGGTCGAAGCTGATCTGGGAAACGTGCGACAAGATCTGGAACGTGCTGGGCGATCAGAGCCGCGACTATAACTGGTACACGAAACGAATGACGCTATCCGGGGTCTATTCCGCGACCGTGCTCTACTGGATGGGCGACGAGAGCGAGGGCCATGCCGATACCTGGGCCTTCCTCGATCGGCGCATCGAAGGCGTGATGCAGTTCGAGAAGGTGAAGGGGGCGGCGATGAAATTGCCGCTCTTGCCGAAGATCCTGAGCGGTATCCGCGCGCCGAAGGGCATGGACGATATGCCGGGCAAGGAGGCGCATTGATGGACGCCTTCGAAATGCCGACCGAGATGCGCTGTATCGAGATTTCCGAACCCGGCGGGCCCGAAGTACTGATCGAGGCGCGCCGCGCCGTGCCTGTGCCGGGGCATGGCGAGATCCTGATCGAGGTGGCCTATGCCGGGGTGAACCGCCCCGATGCGCTGCAACGCGCAGGCGCCTACAAGGCGCCGCCGGGCGCCTCCGATCTCCCCGGGCTGGAATGTTCGGGGCGGGTGGCGGCGCTTGGGCCGGGGGTGACGGGTTGGGCTGTGGGCGATCAGGTTTGCGCGCTGCTGCCCGGCGGCGGGTACGCGGAGTTCGTGACCTGCCCGGCCGAACATGCGCTGCCAGTGCCCGCGGGGCTCGACCTGAAATCGGCGGCCTGCCTGCCCGAGACCTGCTACACGGTCTGGTCGAATGTGGTGATGCGCGGGGGGCTGAAGGCGGGGGAGAGGTTCCTCGTGCATGGCGGGTCCTCCGGCATCGGCACCACCGCGATCCAGATCGCGAAAGCGCTCGGCGCGCGGGTCTTCACCACGGCGGGCAGCCCGGAAAAATGCGCAGCCTGCGAGGAGCTGGGCGCGACCGCGATCAACTACAAGACGGGCGATTTCGTGGATGTGCTGCGCGCTGAAGGCGGCGCGAACCTCGTGCTCGACATGGTCGGCGGGTCTTACATCGCGCGCAATATCAAGGCGATGGCCGATGACGCGCGGATGGTCTTCATCGCCTTTCTCGAAAGCCCCAAGGCCGAGATCAATTTCGCGCAGGTGATGCTGCGGCGACTGACGATCACCGGCTCGACGCTGCGCCCGCAATCGGATGCGGCCAAGGCCGAGATCGCGCGGCAGCTTCTGGCGCAGGTCTGGCCTATGGTAAATGCGGGCAAGCTGCGGGTGATCCATGACAGCACCTTCCCGCTAACGGAGGCCGCAGCGGCCCATGCGCGGATGGAAAGCAGCGAACACATTGGCAAGATCGTGTTGGAGGTGAAGGGCGGCTGAGCTTTTCGCGAGCGCCCGCAATCCCCATATATCAGGGACAGGAACCGGAAAGGAGACGACCATGAGTAAGGGTACGTTCGAATTTTTCACCGGCTATCCCACCGATGTTCTGGCCTTCGAGGCCGTCGGCGAGATCGACGCCGAAGCCTATGAGACGCAGCTGATCCCGGCGGTCGAGGCGAAGATCGCAGCCGAGGGCAAGGTCAAGCTGCTTTACGTTCTGGGCGATCGCTTCGAGGGCTTCACGATGGGCGCGGCCTGGGATGATACCAAGCTGGGGCTGTCGCACTTGGGCGATTTCGGGGCTCTGGCGCTGGTGACGGATACCGACTGGATTCGGCACGGGATGAAGATCTTTGCGCCGCTCGTGCATGCGCCGCTGCGGGTCTTTCACGTCGCGGAGCTGGAGGAGGCGAAGGCCTGGATCCGCGAGATCGGCCGTCCGGCGGAAGACCATTCGCATGATGCGGCGGCGGAGCGGAAGCTCTCGACGCTGGAAGACAAGATCCCGCCGGGCGCCTGAGCCTCAGCGCACCTTTTCCATCAGCGCGTCGGGCATGCGGCAATCGCGGATCGTGTCGGCCCCACATTTGCGCGGCTCGAGATCCTTGGTGAGGCAGATGCGGGCCTCCTGAATGCGGCCCGCCTTGCAGGTGATGGTGATCTCGTCGGCATCCAACCCCGGATTGGCCTCGAGGAAGGCCTGCTCGACCACCTTGGCGGGCAGCTTCACGTCGCGGTCGAGATGGGCGAGCACATCGGGGATCTTGATGCTCTCATAAGCGCGGCGCTCGAGCGCGAAGTAATCCGCCGCCGACAGGCCCGAGCAGCGCCCGTGCTTCTTCCACTCATACCACGCCAGGCCCGGCGCGCCGGTCAGGTCCTCCATCGCGGCCGTCTGCTGGCGCGAAGGGTCGCGATGCGGCGTGCGGCAATAGCTGGGCCAGCCGCTTTCATATTGGGGCCAGAGCCCGTGCAGGACGAAGGAATAGTCGTGCTTGGGGTCACATTGCGGGGAGTTGCGCGCGTCGCCTTCCAGCGCGCACCATGTCGGCGACCAGCTGAGCGACAGAACGTAATAGTCGAAATCGCCCGCGCGCTCGCCTTCGGCATGGGCGGGAGCGAGCGAAAGCGCGGCAAGCAGGGCTGCGGCCAGAAGGCTCAGACGAGTCATTTTCTCTTTTCTCCCGACGCGCGATTGACTATATGGGGCCGCAATTCCCCTTCCAGAAATGGACCGCGGCAGGGAATTCCCGCGCCGCAGCCGATTTCTCGGCCCGGGAGAGATATGTAAAGGATGGCTGCAATGACGAACAAGCCCCTGATGGCAAAGGCCACCGCCGTGTGGCTGGTGGACAATACGACGCTCAGCTTCAAGCAGATCGCGGATTTCTGCGGGCTGCACGAGCTGGAAGTGCAGGGCATCGCCGATGGTGACGTGGCCACCGGCGTGAAGGGCTTCGACCCGGTCGCTTCGAACCAACTCGATCAGGAAGAGATCGACAAGGCCGAGAAAGATCCGCTCCACAAGCTCAAGCTGAAGTTCAACAAGGCCGCTCTGGGCGAGGACAAGCGCCGTGGCCCGCGCTACACGCCGCTCTCGAAGCGTCAGGACCGTCCGAATGCGATCCTGTGGCTGGTGAAATTCCACCCCGAACTGGCCGATGCGCAGATCGCGCGTCTCGTCGGCACCACCAAGCCCACGATCCAGTCGATCCGCGAGCGCACGCACTGGAACATCCAGAACATGACCCCGATCGACCCGGTCGCGCTGGGTCTGTGCCGCCAGTCGGAACTGGACATGGAAGTGCAGAAGGCCGCGAAGAAGTCCGCCGCCGAGGGTGTGATGAGCGATGACGAGCGTCGTAAACTCGTTTCGACCGAGCAGTCGCTTGGGATGCCCGACGAGCCGCGCCTGCCCTCGGCCATCGCGGGCCTGGAGAACTTCACCTCCTCCGATCTGCGCGAAGAAAACGACGAAGACGACAAGCAGGATTACTCGGACGCGGACAGCTTCTTCAACCTGCCCGACAACGACGAGGATGACGAGGACGACGACAAGTAAGTCGCCTCGGCAAACCGTGATCAGGGCCGCACCTCCGGGGGCGGCCTTTTTCGTTGGCGCGCTCTGGACAGGGTCGGTGCGTGGCGCGATGCTCGCGCGGGAAAGAGTGGAGGAGCACATGCCGGATTTCGCGATCTATCCGAGCCTGAAGGGCAAGAGCGTCATCGTCACCGGGGGCGCCTCGGGGATCGGGGCGCTGATCGTCGAAAGCTTTGCCGCGCAAGGCGCGCGGGTCGGTTTCCTCGATCGCGATGCCGATGCGAGCGCAGCGCTCGCGGGGCGTCTCGATGGGGTGGCGTTCGAGCTGTGCGATCTGCGCGACATCGCGGCGATGAGGACGGCCCTGGAAGGTTTGCGCGCCAAGATCGGCCCGGCCGATGTGCTGGTGAACAACGCCGCACGCGACGATCGCCACGACTGGCGCGAGATCGACGCGGAATATTGGGACGAACGGCAGAACACCAACCTGCGCCACATGTTCTTCGCGATCCAGGCCGTCGCACCGGACATGATCGCGAAAGGGGCGGGGTCGATCATCAATATGGGGTCGAACTCCTGGTGGGAGGCGGGCAGCGGCTTTCCGGCCTATGCGACGGCCAAGGCCGCCGTGCACGGCCTGACACGGACGATGGCACGCGAGTTGGGCGGGCACCGCATCCGCGTCAACACGGTCGTACCCGGTTGGATCATGACGGATCGGCAAAAGACGCTCTGGGCCACGCCCGAAGCGCTGGAGGATCAGCGGCGCAAGCAATGCCTGCCCGATCTGATCCAGCCCGAATACGTGGCGCGGATGGTGCTCTTCCTCGCCTCGGATGACGCGGCGATGTGCACGGCGAACAATTACATGGTCGAGGCGGGCTCGATCTAACCGGCTTTGGACGCGTCGGGCTCGGGGTCTTCGGGCTCCGACAGGTCGATCGCAGACAGCTCGGTTTCGAGGAATTTCTCGAAGGCGTCGAAATCGACCGGCTCGAACTGACCGAAGCCCTGGATCCATGTCGTCGCCGCCGCCATCGCGATCGGTTCGAGCTTGCACCACTTCACCCGGCCACGCTTTTCCTGCGAGATCAGCCCGGCATTGGTGAGGATCGTGAGGTGCTTCGACACGGCGGCAAGCGACATCTCGAAGGGCTCGGCCACATCGGTCACCGCCATGTCATCCTCGAGCAACATCGTCAGGATCGCCCGCCGCGTCGGGTCGGCGAGGGCGGCGAAGATCGCGTCGAGAGAGGGCGGGGTGGGCGGTAGCATGGCCAAGTGATGGGGCTTCCGTTGAAAAACGTCAACCGATCGGTTGAATATGGCTTTGCTCGCATTTGCGTGAGCTTTGCGCAGGGCTGGAATCACGGCGTTTTTCAAAAACATTCAATTTCAATGGCTTAGATGATCAAAAAGGTGATCCATACGGAATTGACTCGCAAGGGGGGCGCAGCTATCACGGCTGAGACCTGAGTGGGGGCCGAACCATGCCTGATCACCGCTCCGACGAGCCCGATCCCGAACGCCTCGCCGCGTTGGAGAAACGGCTGTCTGAGGTGAGAAAGTCGCAGGAGCCGCCTCCGCAACGTGCCGATCATCATCTGTCCCAGGCGAATATGGCCTGGCGTATGGTGATCGAAATGGTTTCGGGGCTGGGGATCGGCTTCGGCATCGGATACGGGCTTGATGTGCTGCTTGGCACGATACCCTGGATGATGGTGCTGTTCACGCTTCTCGGTCTCGCGGCGGGGGTGAAGGTGATGCTTCGCTCTGCCAAGGAAATGAACGAAGAGCGTGCGGCCGAGATGGCCGATGAAGAGGAAGACGAACGTGGCAACTCTTGAACAGGAAATGCGCAGCGAACTGGTTTTCCACCCGATGGACCAGTTCATCGTTAAGCCTCTCTTCGGGGAGGGCCCTGTCCACTGGTACACGCCCACGAATGCGACGCTGTGGATGGCAGTCGCCGTGGTCGCGATCTTCTTCATGCTGGTGATCGGGACCCGTGGTCGTGCCGTGGTGCCGACCCGCGCCCAGTCGATCGCGGAGCTGTCCTACGGCTTCATTCACAAGATGGTCGAAGACGTGGCCGGCAAGGACGCTCTGAAGTTCTTCCCCTACATCTTCACGCTGTTCCTGTTCATCGTCTTCTCGAACTTCCTCGGCCTGCTGCCGCGCGCCTTCACGACGACCTCGCATATCGCGGTGACCGCGGTGCTCGCGCTGATGGTCTTCGTCACGGTGACGGTTGTTGGTTTCGTCAAGAACGGTGCGGGTTTCCTGAGCCTGTTCTGGGTGTCCTCGGCGCCGCTCGCGCTGCGTCCGATCCTCGCGATCATCGAACTGATCTCCTACTTCGTGCGCCCCGTCAGCCACTCCATTCGTCTTGCGGGCAACATGATGGCCGGCCACGCGGTTATGAAAGTGTTCGCCGCCTTCGCGCCGCTGATCCTGTTCTCGGGCGTCGGCATCGCCGTCACCCCGCTGTCGATCCTCGCGATCACCGCGATGTACGGGCTCGAAGTTCTCGTGGCCTTCATTCAGGCCTATGTCTTCACGATCCTGACCTGCGTCTACCTGCGTGACGCACTGCACCCGGCACACTGACGGGACAACGGATCGAACCGCTTCACAAAAGTTTCTGCCACTTCCAACCTCAAGGAGTACGACAATGGAAGGCGATATCGTTCAAATGGGTGCTTACATCGGCGCTGGCCTGGCCTGCATGGGCATGGGTGGCTCGGCTATCGGTGTGGGCAACGTTGCCGGCAACTTCCTGTCGGGCGCTCTGCGCAACCCCTCGGCGGCCGCTGGCCAGACCGCGACCCTCTTCATCGGCATCGCTTTCGCGGAAGCGCTCGGGATCTTCTCGTTCCTCGTCGCGCTGCTGCTGATGTTCGCCGTCTGATCCAACACGCTTTTCCTTGAGGGCGGGTGGGCTCATTCGGAGCCCATCCGTGACCCAAAAGGGGATTTGTGATCAGGGTCGAGGGACGACATGGCAAGCGAAACGCAAGATATGGCGCACGCAGCCGCTGATGCGGCCCATGGCGCTGCAGGTGCTGCACATTCCGCTGACGCGGGCGGCATGCCTCAGCTCGACTTCTCGAGCTTCCCGAACCAGATCTTCTGGCTTCTGGTCGCTCTGGTCGCGATCTACTGGCTGCTGTCGCGCATCGCGCTGCCCCGGATCGAGGCGGTCCTCGCCGATCGTCAGGGCACGATCGCGGGCGACATCGCCGCAGCCGAGGATTTCAAGCGCAAGGCCGAAGAGGCCGAAGCTGCTTACGAGAAGGCGCTGGCCGATGCCCGCGCCAAGGCTCAGAAGATCGCCGGTGAGACCCGGGCCGAGATCCAGAAGGACCTCGACGCCGCAATCGCCAAGGCCGATGCCGAGATCGCGGCCCGTTCCGCGGAATCGGAAGCCCGTATCGCGGAGATCCGCGACGGTGCACTGGCTGCGGTCGATCAGGTGGCCAAGGATACCGCTGGCGAAATCGTCGCGGCGCTTGGGGGCAAGGCGGATGCCAAGTCCATCAACGCGGCTGTCGATACGCGGCTGAAAGGGTAAGATGATGAAGAAACTTTCGCTTCTCCTCCTCCCGCTCGCCGTTGCCCAGCCCGCATTCGCGGCTTCGGGTCCGTTCTTCTCGCTGTGGAACACGAACTTCATCGTGACCATCGCCTTCATCCTCTTCGTGGGGATCGTCCTGTGGGCGAAGGTTCCGGGGACGCTGGGCAAGATGCTCGACAAGCGCGCGGACAATATCCGTGGCGACCTCGACGAAGCCCGCAAGCTGCGTGACGAAGCGCAGGCGATCCTGGCAAGCTATGAGCGCAAGGCGCGTGAAGTGCAGGGCACGGCCGATGAGATCGTCGCCGCCGCCAAGCGCGACGCGGAAGCCGCGGCCGAGAAGGCCAAGGAAGATCTGAAGGTCTCGATCGAGCGCCGCTTGAAGGCCGCTGACGAGCAGATCGCCTCGGCTGAGGCCCACGCGCTCAAAGAGGTCAAGGATCGCGCCGTTTCGGTCGCCGTGGCCGCCGCTGGCGAAGTTCTCGCCAAGCAGCTGACCGCCAAGGATCGTGCCGCGATGATCGACACCTCGCTGGGTGAAGTCGAGCAGCGTCTCAACTGATCTTCCCCGAACGGGTAAGTTACGAAAACCCCGGTCCGCGTGGCCGGGGTTTTTGCTTGGGTGGGGACGTGCCGAAGGTGTTCCGCCCGACGCGACGCTCTGGGTCGTGGGGCCGCTAAAGGCGCGGGGGCCGTCCTATCGCATGACCTTGTGCTGAAGCCGCAGCTTTGCGGTCGCCTCATTGCGCTCAGCGCGGCGCATTGCGGCCATTTCTTCCTCGACGAAATCCATATGCGCGGCAACCGCCTTACGTGCGCCAGAGGGATCACGGCGCTGGATCGCGTCATTCATCGCGCGGTGCTGGTCGAGCAGCTTGTCGCGCGTTGCCCGGTTCCGGAACATGATGGAGCGGTTGTAGAACACGCCTTCGGCCAGAAGGTCGAACATGGCGCGCATCATGTGGATCATGATGACGTTGTGGCTCGCCTCGATGATCGCCATGTGGAACTGCGCGTCGAGCTGCGCTTCCTCGGCCGGGTTGCGCTTGCTATGGGCGGCTTCCATCTGCTCGAAAAGCGTCTGGATCACTTGCAGATCGGTGGCCGAGCCGCATTGCGCGGCACGTTCGGCGGCAAGCCCCTCCATGTCGCGGCGAAACGAGATGTAATCGAACAGTGCCTGATCATTGCTCGCGAAGAGCCGGATCAGAGCGGGCGAGAACGCGGAGTCGAGCACATCGGCCACGAAGATCCCCGCACCGGCGCGCGTCGTCAGCAGCCCGGCATCCTGCAACTCGGAAACAGCCTCGCGCAAGCTCGGGCGCGACACGCCGAGACGGTCGGACAGCTCACGCTCGGAGGGGAGGCGCTCACCGGGGCGCAGGATCCCTTGCAGGATCAGCTCCTCGATCTGGCGTACGACCGCGCTGGCAAGCTTCTCGGATTCGATCTTCTGAAACGGCATTTCCCCCTCCATGTGGTCAAGATGTATGACCAGAGAGGGGGGCAGGCAATAAAAAAGGCCGGGTTTCCCCGGCCTTTCGAGTTTCGTGCGATACCGTTACTGGGTGGCGCGGATGATGAATTCCACGCGGCGGTTCGCCTGACGGCCTTCGGCGGTCAGGTTGCTCGCGATCGGCTGGTCCTCGCCGCGCCCGGTCGGCACGACGCGGTAGCTTGGCACACCCGCATTCACGAGGATATTCGCAACCGATTGGGCACGCTGGCGCGACAACCGCATGTTGTAGGCCGCGTCGCCGGTGTTGTCGGTATGGCCGATGACCTCGACGGTGGTGTTCGGGTAGCGGTTGAGGCTGCCCGCCAGCGTGTAGAGGTCGCGCTGCAGGTCGGGGCGCACGGCGGAGCTGTCGGTGGCGAAGAGCACGTCTTGCGGCATCGTCACGATCAGCTGGTCACCCGAGCGCACCACGCTGACGCCATTGGTGGTCAGGTCGCGGCGCAGCTCTGCCGCTTGCTTGTCGAGCTGGCTGCCGATGGCGCCGCCGATCAGGCCGCCGACGATGGCGCCCGCAGCCGCCTTGGTCAGCTTCTCGTCGCCCTTGCGGGTCGCGCCGATCGCGCCGCCGATCAGTGCGCCGGTGATGGCGCCGGCGTTGCGGTTCGCGTTGGGGTCGGATTCGTTGGCCGGGACGCAGGCGCTCAGCGCGATTGCGGCGGCGGCCCCCAGCAGGATGGTCTTGGTCTTGAGAAGGGTGGTCATTGCTCTGTCTCTGCCTTGTCTCATCGCCTCCCTCAGAGGCTTGCGCAGAGCATACGCCTAATTTTCGCGCTTGTTCCATCGTGATTTCAGGCCGCGCGAATTTCCGCCCATCACGTTTCGGGCAAGAGCTTGCGCGCTCAGCGTTCGGGCTGTGCCTCTGCATCGGCCCGCGCAGCCTCCCAGCCGAGAATCGCGCGTTTGACGCCGAGCCCCCAGTGATAGCCGCCGAGCCCGCCGGATTTGCGCAAGGCGCGATGGCAGGGGATCAGGAAGGAAATCGGGTTGCGTCCGATCGCGGTGCCGACCGCGCGCACTGCCCTGGGGTTGCCGATCGCTTCGGCGATGTCGGAATAGGTGGTGACATGGCCGGTGGGGATGGCGAGCAGCGCCTCCCAGACCTTGATCTGAAAGGGGGCTCCGATCAGCGTCAGTCGTGCCTCGCCGCGTCGCGCGAAAGCGGCCTCGACCCAGGGGCGTATCGGTTCGGGATCTTCGGTGAAGCGCGCCTCGGGCCAGCGGCGTGCGAGATCGTCGAAGGCCTCGCGCTCGCCCATCTCGGCCGCGAAGGCCATGCCGCAAAGCCCCTGATCTGTCCCCATCGCGATGGCGGGGCCGAAGGGGCTGTCGAAGCGGCCCCAGCGGATCGTCACCCCTTCGCCGCCGCGTGCGAAGGCGCCCGGTGTCATCGCCTCCCAACGCAGTACAAGGTCATGGAGCCGCCCCGTGCCCGACAGGCCCGCGCGGTCGGCGACCTCCTCGAGGGGCAGGCGGCGGCTAAGCAAATCGCGGACGAAATCGAGTGTGAGATATTGCTGGTAGCGTTTCGGCGAGACGCCGACCCAGGCCGAGAAGAGCCGCTGGAAATGCGCGGGGCTCATCGAGAGCCGCTCTGCCAGCGCATCGAGGGAGAGCGCCTCGCCCTCGGCCTGTGCCGCGTCGATCTCGGCCAAAGCGCGGGCGATGACCTGATAGTGATAGCGCGCGGAAATGTCGTCCTGTGCGGTCATGGTCGGGCCTTTCTGTTGACCCGATCCTAGGCCGGTGAGTGGCTTTTCGCGACCCGAAAGCTGCGCATCTAGGCGGCAAGCCCGACGCACTTGTCATCATTGAGGTGCAAGATCGCCTCCAGTTCCCAGGGGGCGAGCCAGCTGCGCGCGGCCTGACGATGCAACGCGCCGAGTTGCGGGCCCAGATCGGTGCGGATCTCGGGCGGCAGGAGCGAGAGATAGGCGCGATCAGCATGGACCGAGCCGAGCCAGAGCCCGCCTGCGGAGATGACCTCCGGCGCATCGAACAGGAGCGAATAGAGCACATGGCGGTCCGCCGGAGCGGCAGGCGTCAGCATGCGGGCGGGGGCGAGCATTTCCGACGCACCGAACCACAGATCAAGCTGGGCACTGGCCAGCAGAAGCCCGGTTGTCGGGCTCACCAGCAGGGCCTGATCGGGTTGCGTCGCTCCAAAGGCGTCCATCGCGATCCGGCGTGGGCGACAGATTTCGGGCGCGTCCACGGGCAGGACATGCTGGCCCAGCCAGAGCAGCGGCTGATAACCGTGATCGCGGGTCAGAACCCTGTCGCCGGAGCGCAGCCAGTCGACCGGCTGGGGACCGGCCTCGGTGGCGACCATCGTGCCCGCGCCGAGGCCAGGAATCGCGGCGGCTTCGTCCGGGCTGGCCTCGCGCCCGGCGGCCCAGTCGGGCTGCGCGACGGGATAGCCATGGCCGGGTTCGAGCCAATCTGACGGGATGAAGAGCATCAGTTCCCCGCCGATTTCGATCCGGTCGAGGCGGATTACATGTTCGGGGCCATCGAGGATCACCGGCAGGTCTGCACCCAAGGCGCCTTGCGCGATCTCGCGGCCCGCCGGGTCGATCAGCCGGACCTGTGTGCTGCCCGGCGGCCCGGCGACGATGCGCCACAGATCCATGTCATGGTCGAAATCCGGCGCCAGCCGCCAGCAATTGCGGACCCAGTCATGTTGAAGACTGCCCGGCGGGTAACCGAATTCCATTGCGCCCATCCCTTTTTCCATCGCCGTCACTTTCGCGCGGGCTAGGCAAAGAGGCGGTTAATTCGACCCCGACCAATTGCCGTCAATTTTCACCAATTCCGCCGTGACGGTGGGCCGCTCTTGCCCTCCGCGTGCGCGAGGGGCAAAAGAGCGCATGGTCAAGCAGTTCGATTACGCCACGATGAAAGAGGTCTTCGCCCGGTTCGAAGCCTCCGAGCCCCACCCCAAGGGAGAGCTCGAGCACGTCAACGCCTATACGCTGGTCGTCGCCGTCGCGCTGTCAGCGCAGGCGACCGATGCGGGGGTGAACAAGGCCACGCGCGGGCTGTTCGCCGTGGCCGACAGTCCCGAGAAGATGCTGGAGCTGGGCCTCGAGGGCGTGACCGAGCATATCAAGACGATCGGGCTGTTCCGGCAGAAGGCGAAGAACGTCATCAAGCTCAGCCAGATCCTCGTCGATCAATACAATGGCGAGGTGCCGTCCTCGCGCGCGGCGCTGCAATCGCTTCCGGGCGTGGGGCGCAAGACCGCCAACGTGGTGCTCAACATGTGGTTCGGCCATCCCGCGCAGGCGGTCGACACGCATATCTTCCGCGTCGGCAATCGCACTGGCATCTGTCCGGGCAAGGATGTCGATGCCGTCGAGCGTGCCATCGAAGACAACGTCCCCGTCGAATACCAGCGCCACGCGCATCACTGGCTGATCCTGCACGGCCGTTACATCTGCGTGGCGCGCAAACCCAAATGTCAGGCCTGCCCGATCCGGGACCTGTGCCAGTTTGAGGAGAAAACCCTTTGAAACAGTATCAGGTCGTCGGCATCGGCAATGCCGTCGTGGACGTGATCGCGCAATGCGATGACAGCTTTCTTGAGCATATGGGCATCGAGAAAGGCATCATGCAGCTGATCGAACGCGAGCGCGGCGAGACGCTTTACGGCGCGATGAAAGAGCGCACGCAGGCGCCGGGCGGCTCGGTCGGCAATACGATCGCGGGGCTGGGCAATCTGGGGCTGACGACCGCCTTCATCGGGCGGGTGCGCGACGATACGCTGGGGCGGTTCTACGAGGCCGCGCTGCATGGCGAGGGCACGGATTTCCCGAACCCGCCGGTGAAGGCGGGCGAGCTGCCGACCTCGCGTTCGATGATCTTCGTCACGCCGGATGGCGAGCGGTCGATGAATACCTATCTGGGGATCTCGGCGGAGGTCTCGACCGAGGATGTGAGCCTCGATGTGGTCGAGAATACGCAGGTGCTGTTCCTCGAGGGCTATCTGTTCGACAAGGACCACGGCAAGGCCGCGTTCCTGAAGGCCGCGCAGGGTTGTCACCGGGGCGGCGGCAAGGCCGGGATCGCGCTGTCGGACCCGTTCTGCGTCGATCGTCACCGCGCCGATTTCCGGCGTCTGGTGCGCGACCAGATGGATTACGTGATCGGCAACCAGCACGAATGGGAATCGCTCTATCAGACCGATCTGGAGTCGGCGCTGAAACAGGCGGCCGAGGAGTGCGAGATGGTGGTCTGTACGCGTTCGGGCGATGACGTGGTGCTTATCCGCGGCGAGGAGCGGGTGAGCGTGCCGGTCAAGCGCGTGGTGCCGGTGGATGCGACGGGGGCGGGCGATCAGTTCGCGGCCGGGTTCCTCTATGGCTACGCGACGGGGCAGAGCCTCACGACGGCGGGTCGGATGGGTTGTGCTGCGGCGGCCGAAGTGATCGGCCATTACGGCGCACGTCCCGAGGTGGATGTGAAGGCGATCTTCGCGGGCCAGGGCCTCATCTGAGCCTAGGTCGGGCGCGCCCGCATCAGGGCGCGCCGAGGAGCCTTAGCGCATCAGCAGCATCGGCCCGAGCGGGCGCCCTGCGAGGATATGCAGGTGGTAATGCGGCACTTCCTGCACGCCGTTCTCGCCTGCATTGGTGATGCCGCGGAAGCCATCGCCGCCATCGCCCGGACCCGCGCCGATCATCTTGCAGATCTCGGCCACGGCGCGGTGGAAATCGACGATCTCGGCATCGCTCGCCTCGGCGCAGAAATGATCGAGCGCGACGTAGGGCCCTTTCGGGATCACCAGGATATGCTCGGGCGCTTTGGGCGCGATGTCACGGAAGGCCAGCGTGTGCTCGGTCTCGAGAACGGTCTGGTTCGGGATCTCGCCGCGCAGGATTTTCGCGAAGATGTTCTGGTCGTCATATTGATAGGGCATGGCGGGTCTCCTCAGTCGCGGAAGATGTAATCGAGCTCGGCCAATTCCTGCGCCATATCCGAGGGGATGTCGAGCGCATGGGCCAGCGCGCGGGCGTTGTCCTCGAGATCGCCGCCCTCGCGCAGGAGCGCGTAATTCTCGAACTCGGCATCGCGGATCTGTTCGGACTCATGGGCGAGATCGGCGCGGATCGTGGGCAGGATCTTCTCGAGCACATGGGGCGGCGTGTTCTCGCCCGCAAGCCCGACGCGCTGCGCATGGCCTGTGAGATAGTCATCCGAGAAGTGGCATTCGATTTCGAGCAACCGGGTCTGGCAGCGATCCGAGACGAAATCCTTGATCACCGGCAGCGATGCGGGATCGACGCAAAGCACCATCCGGTCGGCCTTGTGATAGTCGAAGAGCATCCGCATCAGCGCCCGGCGGTGGCGATTGCGTTTTTCCTGACTCGTCTCGATTCCGCCGAGATCGGGCAGCGGGCCCATTTCGTTGAAGACATAGTCCAGCGCAGGGACATGGCTGCGTTTGCGCAGCTCGGCCAGCAGGCGTTTGGCGACATGCCACTTCTTGCAGATCACGAGGATCAGCGTGCGCTCGCGGCCAAGCGTCGCCTCCGCCTCCCAGAAGCGCGGGGCAAAGCGGCGCCCGATCCGTCCGCGCGCGGTGAGGAACCGATGCAGCTCGCGCCCCTCGTTCGAGATCGCGAAGTCCTTGCCCTCCTCCTGCCAGAGCGCCCCCAGGCGGGCCTTCAACTCGGTCGCCTCGGGGCTGATCTTGCGCGCGAAAAGATAGTCCTGCGACAGCAGAAGGTCGTAATGGTCGTTATAGAAATTCGCCGGCATCCCGTAATCGGTGAACATCAGGAAGGTCAGCGTGCGGGTGCGGATCTCGTTTTCGGGCACTAGATGACGCACGATGGTCTGGAAGAAGGTCTCGTCCGGGATCCATGTGGTGCGGAAGAAGCGCATCACATCGGGGCGGTCCTTGATGAAATCGAGTACCCATTCGATCGTACGTCGGCGCAGACACCACCATTGCGAGCCGATCATCATTTGCAGATCCGAGGGCACCTCGCGCGCGAGGTTGAAGCGCTTTTGCACCTCGTAGGTGAAATAGAACCGCTTGGGCTGGGTGCGTTCGTTGAACCAGTGGCGATAGATCAGCCGGTCTTCCTTCATCCCGGTCTTGATCCAGCCCGAGCTGTGGAAGTCGAAGCTCTCGATATAATCGACATCCTCGGCATCGAGGAAGCGATGCGCATATTCGGCCGATTTGATCTGCATGCAATCGCCCGAGAGCATGTAGAAATGGGTGGCGCGGGGAAACTCCTCTTCGGCAGCTTTTACCGCTTCGAGCGTGGCCGCGACGAGGCTCCACGCGCCCCATCCGCATTTGATACGCTTCTTCGCAAAGGTCACGTTCGGGTTGTCATCGAGCGCCTCGCGCAGCATCGCGTAATGGGCGGGTTTGGCGCGGGCGTCGAAATGGATCGCCACGTAATCACCCGTCGCGGTCAGCCGCTCGGCCTGGGCGATGATGCCTTCGGGATCTTTGTGAGTGAGCAGAATGAAGGCGATTCGGGCCATGAGGGAAACGATGCGGCGGCTCTTGTGGCGATTATCCGTCTTGTTACCGTCAATGTACGTTGAAAAGACAGGATTTCTTTGCTCTTTAGGGCATATTTATTACGACTGCGCTACCCGAGCCTGATCAGGGCGCTCTTGGAGGACGACGAATGGGATTTCCCGGAACCTGGATGACCGAGAGCGAAAGCGTCGTCTATCGCGTGGTGCCCAAATGTGCTTGCTCCTCGATCGGCCAGATCATGTTCTACTCCGATCACGGCCGGTTCTTCGATGGCGATATCCACGATTCCAAGGCGGGCCTGCACAAGTGGTCGCAGGAAGAAAGCCAGAAGCCGATCTCCGAGAATGTCAGCGCGCATAAGAGCTACGCCTTCACCTGCGTGCGCAATCCCTATCAACGCATCCTGTCGAGCTTCTTCGACAAGATCGCGGGTATCCAGCGAAACGGCAAACGCTATCGCGGCAATCTGGTGCCGCAACTGATCCAGAAATACGGGATCGAGGTCGGCTCGCCGGAGGATGATTTCGACTTCGACCAGATCGCCTCGTTCCGCCGCTTTCTGCTGTTCGCGCGCGACACGATCCGCTGGCGTCGCCCGATGGAGCCGGACATTCACTGGTCGGCCATGTCGGGTCATATCTCGACCTTCATCGTGAACGGTGGGCGCTACGACAACATCTTCTTCACCGAGAAATTCAACGAGGGGATGCAGTCGGTGCTCGACCATATCGAGACGCCGGTGAAGGTCGATCTGGCCAAGGTGCCGCGGTTCAACGAATCCGAGGGACACGGGCCGAAGCGCGCGCACAAGGTGAGCGACTATTTCGACGACCTGTCACGCCACCTGATCTGGGAAATCTACAAGAAGGATTTCCAGCTGTTCCAATACGATTTCGACGATCCGGACAACAAGCTGCCGATTGGAGAGGTCGATCTGGACGAAGTCCACGCCAAGCTGGGCGACTGATTACCAGCGCTTCAGGGCGTCCTCGTCCTCATCCTTCGCCGCGACCCAGGAGGTGCCCTCGGGCCCGTGTTCCTTCTTCCAGAAGGGCGCGCGGGATTTGAGGTAATCCATCAGGAATTCGGCCGCCTCGAAGGCCGCGACCCGGTGGCGGGCTGCAGTGGCGACCATCATGATCTGCTCGCCCACGCCGAGCCGTCCGTGGCGGTGGATGACGATGACATCGGCCAGTTTCCAGCGCTCGATCGCCTCTCCCACGATTTTCGCGATCGCACGTTCGGTCATGCCGGGGTAATGCTCCAGCTCGAGCGCGTCCATCGCACCGGTGTCGTCGCGCACGATGCCGGTGAAGCTGACGACCGCGCCCACATCCTCGCGCCCGGTGCCGAAACCGGCCATCTCGGTGCCCAGATCGAAGGGCTCGGTCTGAACCGAGATCTTCATCTCAGCCTCCCGTCATCGGCGGGAAGAAGGCCACCTCGCGCACGCCCGCAAGCGGTGCGTCGAACTCGGCCAGATCCTGATCGAGCGCCACGCGCAACGCAGACAGATCGGCAAAGGCCGCCTCGTAGCGCGGCTCGCGGGCCTTCAACTCCTCGATCAGATCGGCAACCGTTGCGGCTTGCGTCTCGACCGTTTCGCGCGGCAGGCCAATCCGTTCGCGCACCCATGCGAAGTAGAGAACGTCAATCATGGCCCGGCTCCTTCAGATAGGGCAGGGCCTTGCGGAAATAGTCCCAGCCGGTGATTGCGGTCAGGATGGCGGCGATCCAGATCAGCGCGAGCCCCACATGGGTCGCGATATCGGCGAGGCTCGCCCCCGTCGGGATGTCGCCTTCTCCTGCGCGCGGCGCGCGGCCCTGTTCGAGATAGGCGAGCCCCGTTCCCAGGAACAAGACGGCGATGGCGACCATCTGCGCGGTCGTCTTCCACTTCGCGAGCTTCGTCACCCGGAGCCGCCCGGCATCCGCACCCAGAAACTCACGCAGCCCGGAGACGAACACTTCGCGGAACAGGATCACGGTGGCGGGCAGGATCAGCCAGGGGTTCATTCCCGAATAGCCCGTGAGCACCACCAGCGCGATCACCACCATCGCCTTGTCGGCGATCGGGTCAAGCATCGCACCGAACTTGCTCTCCTGTTTCCACAGGCGGGCGAGATAGCCGTCGAACCAATCCGTGATCGCCGCGCCGATGAACAGCGCCAGCGCGAACCAATCGGCCCAGGGGCGCGAGAAATAGAGGAACATGACCGCCACGCCGGGGGCAGCCAGGAGCCTGAGCACGGTCAGGATATTGGGAAGGGTCCATCTCATGTGAGGCAACCTAGCGGCGCGGTTCAAAAAGCGGAAGAGGGCGCGTTAACGGGTCGCGGGGTCGCGATAGTCATGGGTCCTGCCGTTTCGGTCGGTGACGCGCCAATGGCCGGGGGTGTCGGCAGGGGTGAAATGGTCTGCGGTGATCGGCACCTTGCCATGCCCGCCAGGGATGTCGAGGACGTAGGCGGGGATCATCGTGCCCGAGCAGCGGCGGCGCAGCTCGGCCATCAGGGCGCGGCCCTCCGCGATGGTCGTGCGGAAATGCGAGGTGCCGCGCGCGAGGTCGCAATGGTGCAGGTAGTACGGTTTGACGCGGAGCTTGGTGAGGGCGCGGAACAGGGTTTCCAACGCATCGGCGCTGTCGTTGATCCCGCGCAGCAGAACCGTTTGCGAGAGCATCGGGATGCCGTGATCCACCAGCCGCGCGATGGCGGCGCGGGCGGCGGGCGTGAGTTCCTGCGCGTGGTTGGTGTGTAGCACGATCCATGCGGTGGGGGCCGCGCGAAGGATGTCGCAAAGCGTCTCGGTGATCCGCTCGGGGGCGACGACCGGCACGCGGGTATGCAGCCGGATCTGGTCGAGATGCGGGATCGTCGAGAGGCGTTCCAGCACTGTAGCCAGTCTGCGCGTGGAGAGCGTTAGCGGATCGCCCCCGGTCAGGATCGCCTCGCGAATGGCCGGGGTCGCGGCGATGTAGTCGAGCGCTGCGGTGAGTTGATCCTCGGGCAAAGGCCCGGTCTCGCCCACCGTCTCGCGGCGGAAGCAGAAGCGGCAATAGACGTCGCAGGTCTTGGTGATGTGCAGAATGACCCGGTCGGGGTAGCGATGGGTCAGCCCCGGCACGGGCGCATGCGCGTCATCGCCGATCGGGTCTTCCAGCTCTTCGGGGCGGGTGATCAGCTCTGCCGCCTGCGGCACGAATTGCGCGGCGACCGGATCGGCGGGATCGGCCATCGCTCCGCGCATCTCGGGGGTGACGCGGATGCGGAATTCCTCGGCCACGCGCTCCAGATCGGCGCGGGCCTCGGGTGCGGTCAGCCCCTCGCGTTCCAGATCGTCCACGCGGGTAAGCGCGCGGGGGTGGCGGCTGTGATCGGTCATCTCAGCCCTTCTCGTTGAAGAAATTGTGGATCGTCTCGGCCATCGCCTCGGAGATCCCGTCGACCTCCATCAGGTCGATGGGTGCCGCGCGGCTCACTGCCTTGGCCGAGCCGAAATGCGCGAGCAGCGCACGTTTGCGCGCCGCCCCGATGCCGGGGATTTCATCCAGCGGGTTTGCCATCTGCGCTTTGGCACGCTTTGCGCGATGCGTGCCGATGGCCCAGCGGTGCGCCTCGTCGCGCAGGCGCTGGATGTAGTAGAGGACCGGCGATTGGCGCGGCAGCGCGATCGGGCGCTGCCCGGTGCGGTGGAACTCTTCCTTGCCGTGGTCGCGATCCACGCCTTTCGCGACACCCACCATCGCGATGTCGCTCACGCCCATCTCGTCCATGATCTCGCGCACCGCCGAGACCTGCCCTGCGCCGCCGTCGATCAGAAGAAGATCGGGCCAGGCGTCGGTCAGGCGCTCGGGGTCTTCCTTTAGAAGCCGCGTGAAACGGCGGGTCAGCACCTCTTTCATCATCCCGAAATCGTCGCCCGGCGTCAGCTCCGTGTTCTTGATGTTGAACTTGCGATACTGGCTCTTGATGAAGCCCTCGGGGCCAGCCACGATCATCCCACCCACGGCATGCGCGCCCTGGATATGCGAGTTGTCGTAAACCTCGATGCGTTGGGGCGGCTTTTCCAGCCCGAAGGCCTCGGCCACGCCCGCCAGCAGCTTCGCCTGTGCCGCAGATTCGGACATCTTGCGGCCAAGGCTCTCGCGGGCATTGCGCGCGGCGTTTTCGACCAGTTCGGCCTTCTCGCCCCGCTGCGGCACGGCGATCTCCACCTTGCGCTCGGCGCGTTCGGATAGGAACTCGGCCAGCAGATCCTCGTCCTCGACGGGATGAGAGAGCAGCAGCAGCTTCGGCGGCGGGCGGTTGGTGTAGAACTGCGCGATGAAGGCCTGCAGGATCTCGGGCGCTTCGGCCCCGGAGCCAGTCTTTGGATAAAAGTCGTGATTGCCCCAGCTCTGGTTCGCGCGGATGAAGAAGACCTGAACGCAGGCCTGCCCGCCTTCGAGATGCAGCGCGATCACATCGGCTTCGGGCACAGTGCGCGGGTTGATACCCTGGCTTTGCTGCACATTGGTCAGCGCCTTGATCCGGTCGCGCAGGGCCGCTGCGCGTTCGAACTCCATCTCGTCCGAGGCCTTTTGCATCTGCTCGGCCAGTTCGCGCTGGATCGTGGTGGATTTGCCTTGCAGGAAGCGCTTCGCATCCTCGACCAGTTCGGCGTAATCGGCTTCGGAGATCTTGCCGACGCAAGGCCCCGAACAGCGTTTGATCTGGTATTGCAGGCAGGGCCGGGTGCGGCTGTCGAACATCGCGTCGGAACAGTTGCGCAGCAGGAAGACCCGTTCGAGATGATTGAGCGTGCGGTTCACCGCGCCGGCGCTCGCGAAGGGGCCGAAGTAATGGCCCTTCTCTTTGCGCGCGCCGCGATGCTTCTTGATCATCGGGAAGGGATGGTCGGTCGCGATCAGGATATTGGGGAAGCTCTTGTCGTCGCGCGCGAGCACGTTGTAGCGCGGCTTGAGCTGCTTGATCAGGTTCTGTTCGAGCAGCAGCGCCTCGGTCTCTGTCCGGGTCGTCAGGAACATCATCGAGGCGGTCTCGAAGATCATCCGCGCGATCCGCGCCGAGTGGCCCGAGGGCCGCGCATAGTTCGACACCCGCGCTTTAAGGTTGCGCGCCTTGCCGACGTAAAGCACCTCGCCCTTCGCGTTCAGCATCCGATAAACACCGGGCGATCCATCGAGCCGCTTGAGGTAATCCGCGATCAGCGCATGGCCGGTCAGCCCGTGCTGCGGGCGCGTCGCCGGCGGCGCGCTGAGGATTTCCTTACCCTGATGGTGGTCGTTCATAAGCAGGCTTCGATTCTCGGTTCTGGCTGCAATCTTACCCGCTCGGGTTCAAGAGGAAACATGTCCACCAAATCTGGGGATAACTCTGTTGGCAAATATGTGGGACAGGGGGCTTGGGCCTTAATATAAAGGATACTAACCGATCTGCCTATTTTTTGAGCGACGTTTTAACCCGTTGTTTTCGTTAAGTATTTTTCCCGACATTTGGCAAGCCATTGAAAGGATTAAGACTTTTGTAACGGGTTTGTTACGGTCCCTGCGGGGGTGCACAACTTTCCGTTGGGTTAGCGCCAGAGGCTTATTCCGGGCCGAGAACGTCGGGGGTTTTCCAGCCGTGATGCTGCCCGCCATCGACGCAGATCAACTGCCCGGTGACGGCCGGTGCATCCATGAAATAGCCAAGT
The DNA here is from genome assembly GCF_000714535.1 of Thioclava pacifica DSM 10166. GTDB lineage: Bacteria > Pseudomonadota > Alphaproteobacteria > Rhodobacterales > Rhodobacteraceae > Thioclava > Thioclava pacifica. The sequence goes on from NZ_AUND01000042.1 coordinate 30,052, forward strand.
GCTGCGCAGATATCTTCGGGGTCGGCGCCGCGCTCTAGGATGGTCGCGGCGCGCTGACGGGCGAAGTGGCTTTCCGACTGGCGCGCGCCTTGTAACGTCGGCCCCGGCCCGATCGCGTTCACCCGGATATCGGGGGCGAGCGCCTGGGCGCCGGTCTGGGTCAGCGTCCAGAGCCCCATCTTCGCCAGCGTGTAGGTCATGAACTCCGGCGTCAGCTTGCGAACCCGCTGATCGAGCATGTTGAGAACCAGCGCCTGCGCTTTCGGCTCGCCTTTCGAGCGATCCGCCTTGGGTGCCTGCCGGGCGAAATGCTGGATCAGCACGAAGGGCGCGCGCAGGTTCGAGTTGAAATGCCGGTCCCAGCTTTCGCGGGTGGCGCTGAGAATCGTGTCGTATTCGAAGATCGAAGCGTTGTTGACCAGCAGGTCGAGCGGCCCGCCGAGGGCCTGCGCGGCACGTTCGACCAGCCCGGACATCTGCGCCTCGTCCAGAAGATCGGCCTGCACGATCTCGGCGCGCACGCCTTGGGCGCGGGCCTCGGCGGCCGTGTCCTGTGCGGCCTCGTCCGAACCGTGATAATGGATCGCGACGTCGATCCCGCGCCCTGCGAGATAGAGCGCCATCGCACGCCCCAGACGTTTCGCGCCACCGGTTACGAGGGCTCGTTTCATACGTGGCCTCCAACGAAAAGCAGAACCATGTAGATCAGATAGGCCGAGGTGAAGCCGACGCCAATCCAGCGCCCGATCACGCGATTGCCGAAGATGAAGGGCGCGAGCAGGATCGAGGCGCCCAGCATTACCCAGAGGTCGAAGCGCTGCATCTGCTCGGGCACCGGGATCTGCCCAAAGAGGCCCGCCACGCCGATGATGCAGAGCAGGTTGAAGATGTTGGAGCCGACCACATTGCCAAGCGCCACATCGGCGCGGCCCTTGGTGGCGGCGGTGATCGAGGTGGCAAGCTCCGGCAGCGAGGTGCCAAGCGCCACCAGCGTCAGGCCGATCACCGTATCCGAGACCCCGAAGGTGCGTGCGATATCCGAAGCGCCGTCGACCAGCCAGTCGGCGCCCAGCGGCAGCCCCGCGAGCCCCGCCACGATGAACAGGGCGACGCGCCACGTTGGCATCTTGGGATCGACGCTTTCGATTTCCTCGTCAGGATCGCGATTGGCGCGATGGGCCAGCGCGTCGCGGATCTGGCGGAACAGGATCACGCCGAGCCCCGCGAGCAGCAGCAGCGCATGCGGCCAGCGGATCGGCCCCATGAAGCAGACGAGGATGAAGAGCACCGTCGCCCCCATCATCAGCACGAAGCTCTCGCGGGTGTCGTGCTCGTCGGTACGGATCGCGGAAATCATCGCGGGTAGGCCGAGCACGAGCAGGATGTTGGCGATGTTCGAGCCCACGACATTGCCGAGCGCGATGGTCGGTGCGTGATCGAGTACGGCGGCGACCGAGACCATCAGCTCGGGCGCGGAGGTGCCGAAGGCCACGACCGTCAGGCCGACGATCAGCGCCGGGATGCCAAGCCTGAGCGACAGCGCCACCGCCCCTTTGACCAGCAGGTCACCAGCCACGACGAGCAGCACAAGCCCCGCAGCAATCTCGCCGAAATCCCAGATCATCCGCGACGCCCTGTCTTGTTCTTGTCGGTTTTGCAGGGGCAGGGGCCGCGCCCGATCTTGAGACGGCCGCAGTCAGGGCATCGTTCGCTGACGCGCGCCGGCCCCTTGCGCCCCGGGAGGCGCAGCTTGCCGAACATGGCGAGCACCGCCATGACGACGAGGAAGAGGGTCATTCCCTTGATCAGCATCGCTTACAGCCCGTAGCGCGACCAGAGCGCGCGCTCTTCGGCGGTGTCGATCAACGCGGCGGCCGTGGCCGCGCCCAGCTCGCCGCCCATCTGCGCGCCGAAGCGGCGGAAGAGGGAGCGTTTCGGGGCGTAGGGCACGATACGGACCTTCTCGCCGTAAAGCTCCTTCAGTTTCGGCACCGCATGGCCGATCCCGTCGATCAGTCCGGTCTCTTCGGCCAGGGCCTGACGGCCCGTCCAGATATCGCCGGTGAAGAGATCGCGATCCTCGGGCAGTTTCGCGCCGCGCCGGGACTGCACATGCTCCTTGAAGCTGACATGCATATCCTCGAGCAGCTTCTTCAGCCGCGCGACGTCTTCTTCCTTCTCGGGGCGGAACGGGTCCATGAAACTTTTCGAGCCGCCCGCCGTGTGGACGCGGCGTTCAATGCCGTAGCGCTCGATGAACTGATCCAACCCGAAGCCCGCCGAGATCACCCCGATCGAGCCCACCACCGAGGTCGGATCGGCCCAGATCTGATCGGCCGCGCAGGCCAGCCAGTAACCGCCCGAAGCGGCCACGTCCTCGACGAAGGCGTGGACGGGAATGTTCTTTTCGTCCGCGAGCCTGCGGATGCGCCCCGCGATCAGCGCTGATTGCACGGGCGAACCGCCGGGCGAGTTGATCAGCAGCGCCACCGCCGCAGGTTTGCCCCGCGCAAAGGCGCGCTCTATGATCGGAGCCATCGCGGCGTCGGACAGGCCCGGCGCGCCGGGGCGCGAAATGCCAATGGCGCCGTGCAGGCGGATCACCGCGACGAAGGGCGTTTTCTTGACGAAGGGGAGGCGTTGGATCAGGCTCATGGGAAGGGATGTAGAGGCTCACCCCCGCCCGCGCAAGCGCAGCGATGACGGTTCCTGCCCGCGCCTGTTCGCGATTGAACCAGTCGTGACTTGCGAGCCGCGCCATGCTCGCCCCAGTATCGGGGCAGGGAGGACGACATGACGAAAGATGACAGGCTGGACGCGATCCTTGCCGCCCATGCAGGCCGCGAGGGCGCCCTGCTGCCGATCCTGCATGATGTGCAGGCCGAATTCGGCTGTGTGCCCGCCGATTGCTACCAGCCCATCGCCGATGCTTTGCGGCTGAGCCGGGCGGAGGTCGCGGGCGTCGTCTCCTTCTACCACGATTTCCGCGACGCGCCTGCGGGCAGGCATGTCATCAAGCTCTGCCGCGCCGAGGCCTGCCAGTCGATGGGCGGGGCCGAAATGATCGCGCGGCTGGAGCGCGCCTTGGGCATGAAACTTGGCGAGACGAAGGGCGATGTGACGCTTGAGGCGGTCTATTGCCTCGGGCTTTGCGCCTGCGCGCCCGCGGCGATGGTGGATGACCGACTTGTGGGGCGTGCGAGTTCCGAGCGGATCGAGGCTCTGGTCGCGGAGGTCTCGGCATGAAAGTCTGGGTTCCCTGCGATGCGGCTTCGGTCGCCTGTGGTGCCGATGAGGTCGCGGCGGCGATTGCCTCGGCGGCGGGCCTGCGCGGCGAGAGTGTCGAGATCATCCGCAACGGCACGCGCGGGATGATCTGGCTGGAACCGCTGGTCGAGATCGAGCGCGACGGCCTGCGCCACGGCTTCGGCCCGATGGCGCCCGAGGACGTACCCGCGCTGTTCGAGGGGGACGAACATCCGAAAGCTCTCGGTCCGGTCGAGGACATCCCCTTCTTCGCGCAACAGACCCGCCTGACCTTCGCGCGCTGCGGGCGGACCGATCCGCTCTCGCTGGCCGATTACGAGGCGGGTGAGGGCTGGCAGGGGCTCCGCCGCGCTCTGGATCTCGGGGCTGAGAAGACCGTCGAGGAGGTTACGGCCTCGGGCCTTCGTGGTCGTGGCGGCGCAGGCTTCCCCACGGGTATCAAGTGGAAGACGGTCGCGGGGGCCGAGGCCGCGCAGAAATACATCGTCTGCAACGCGGATGAGGGCGATAGCGGCTCTTTCGCGGACCGGATGCTGATGGAGGGCGACCCGTTCTGCCTGATCGAGGGCATGGCGATTGCCGGGCTCGCGGTGGGGGCCACCAAGGGCTTCATCTATATCCGCTCGGAATATCCCCATGCGATCCGCACGATGGGCGCGGCGATCAGGGCGGCGCGTGAGGCGGGGATCATCGGCGACAGCCTGATGGGGCAGGGGCCGCGCTTCGATCTGGAGGTGCGCGTCGGCGCGGGCGCCTATATCTGCGGCGAGGAAACCTCGCTTCTCAATTCGCTCGAAGGCAAGCGCGGCATGGTCCGCGCCAAGCCGCCGCTGCCTGCGCTCGAAGGGGCGTTCGGGATGCCGACGGTGGTGAATAATGTCCTGTCGCTCGCCGCCGTGCCGTGGATCCTGACCCATGGCGGCGCCGCCTATGCCGAGTTCGGGCTTGGCCGCTCGCGTGGGACGATCCCGATCCAGATCGCGGGCAATGTCAGACATGGCGGGCTGTTCGAGACCGGCTTCGGGGTGTCGCTTGGCACGCTGATCAACGAGATCGGCGGCGGCACCGCCTCGGGGCGACCGTTCAAGGCGGTTCAGGTGGGCGGGCCGCTCGGCGCCTATCACGGGCCGGACGATTTCGATCTGCCGGTCTGCTACGAAGCCTTCGCCGAGCAAGGTGGCCTCGTGGGTCATGCCGGGTTCGTTGTTCATGACGACAGCGCCGACATGCTCGCGCTCGCCCGTTACGCGATGGAGTTCTGCGCGATCGAGAGCTGCGGGAAATGCACGCCCTGCCGGATCGGCGCGGTGCGTGGCATGGAGACGCTCGACCGGGTGGCGGCGGGCGACCCGGCGGCGATCGAGCTGCTGCACGAGCTTTGCGAAGTGATGGAGAAGGGCTCGCTTTGCGCGATGGGGGGCTTCACGCCCTACCCGGTGCGCTCGGCGATCCGGCTCTTCCCGAAAGAATTTTCGCGCGCACAGGAGGCTGCGGAATGAAGGATCTCATCATCCCCGACGGCATTCACGGGCCGAAACTCTCCGATATGGGCACGCCCGCGAAGAAGGGCGCGCCGGTGACGCTGGTGATCGACGGCATGGACGTGACGGTGCCCGAGGGCACCTCCGTGATGCGCGCGGCCGCCGAGGCCGGGATCACCGTGCCGAAGCTCTGCGCGACCGACATGCTCGAGGCCTATGGGTCGTGCCGTCTTTGCGTGGTCGAGATCGAGGGGATGCGCGGCACGCCCGCCTCCTGCACGACGCCCGTGCGCGACGGCATGGTGGTGAAGACCCAGACCGAGCAATTGCAGCGTCTGCGGCGCGGGGTGATGGAGCTTTATATCTCGGATCACCCGCTCGACTGCCTGACCTGCGCGGCCAATGGCGATTGCGAATTGCAGGACATGGCCGGGGCCGTGGGCCTGCGCGAGGTGCGCTACGCGCCGGGTCAGAACCATGTCGAGACGCGTGCGGCCGAGGGACCCAATCCGCTCTACATCCCGCGCGACGATTCCAATCCCTATTTCTTCTACGATCCCTCGAAATGCATCGTCTGTATGCGCTGTGTGCGGGCCTGCGAGGAGGTGCAGGGCACTTTCGCGCTGACCGTGGACGGGCGCGGCTTCGACGCGCGCATCTCGACCGGAACAGACGATTTTTTGAACTCCGATTGCGTGAGCTGCGGCGCCTGCGTGCAGGCCTGCCCGACCGCGACCTTGCAGGAAAAGACCGTCGAAGAGATTGGCACGCCCGAGCGCGCCATCATCACCACCTGTGCCTATTGCGGCGTGGGCTGTTCCTTCGAGGCGCAGATGCGCGGCGATCAGCTGGTGCGCATGGTGCCGTGGAAGGATGGCAAGGCGAACCGGGGCCATTCCTGCGTGAAGGGCCGCTTCGCTTGGGGTTATGCGAACCACGGCGACCGCATCCTGCATCCGATGATCCGCGAGAGCATCACCGATGCGTGGCGCGAAGTCTCGTGGGAAGAGGCGCTCGATTTCGCGGCCAAGGGGATCAAGGCGGCGCAGGCCAAGCATGGCAAGGACAGCGTCGGCGTCATCACCTCCTCGCGCTGCACGAACGAGGAAACCTTCCTCGTGCAGAAACTCGCCCGCGCGGTGATGGGGACGAACAACACCGACACCTGCGCCCGCGTGTGTCATTCGCCCACCGGCTATGGGCTCAAGCAGACCTTCGGCACTTCGGCCGGCACGCAGGATTTCGACAGCGTCGAGCAGGTGGATTGCGCGGTGGTGATCGGGGCGAACCCGACCGATGGCCACCCGGTCTTCGGCTCGCGCCTGCGCAAGCGGCTGCGGCAGGGGGCGGGTCTGATCGTGATCGACCCGCGCCGCATCGACCTTCTGGAAAGCGTGCATATGGGCGAGGGCATCCACCTACCGCTGCGCCCGGGCACCAATGTCGCGGTGCTGACCGCGCTGGCCCATGTGATCGTCACCGAGAAGCTCTATGACGAGGCTTTCATCCGCGAGCGCTGCGATTGGGAGGAATGGTCGGACTATGCCGAGTTCGCCGCCGATCCCGCCCATTCGCCCGAAGCCGTCGAAGCGCTGATCGGTGTTCCGGCCGAGACCCTGCGCCAGGCGGCCCGCACCTATGCAGCCGCACCGAACGGGGCGATCTATTACGGGCTGGGCGTGACCGAGCATAGCCAGGGCTCCACCACCGTGATCGCGATTGCCAATCTCGCGATGATGACCGGCAATATCGGGCGGCCTGGCGTGGGCGTGAACCCGCTGCGCGGCCAGAACAACGTGCAGGGCTCGTGTGACATGGGCTCGTTCCCGCACGAACTGCCGGGCTATCGCCATGTCTCCGACGATGCCGCGCGGGCGGTTTTCGAGACCGAATGGCACACCACGCTCGACCCCGAGCCGGGGCTACGAATCCCGAACATGCTCGACGCCGCCGTGGCGGGGGATTTCAAGGCGATCTACATTCAGGGCGAGGATATCCTGCAATCCGACCCCGACACTCATCACGTCGCCGCGGGCCTCGCCGCGATGGACTGCGTGATCGTGCATGACCTGTTCCTGAACGAGACCGCGCGCTACGCCCATGTGTTCCTGCCGGGTTCGACCTTCCTCGAAAAGGACGGGACCTTCACCAATGCCGAGCGCCGGATCAACATGGTGCGCAAGGTCATGGCGCCGAAAGCCGGGCTCGCGGATTGGGAGGCGACGCAGGCGCTGGCGAATGCGCTGGGCGCAGGGTGGAGCTACACGCACCCCTCGCAGATCATGGCCGAGATCGCCCGCACCACGCCCTCTTTCGCGGGTGTGACCTATGAGCTGATCGACCGCATAGGCTCGGTGCAATGGCCTTGCAACGAGACCCATCCGCAAGGCTCTCCGGTGATGCATGAAGACGGGTTCGTGCGCGGCAAGGGGCGGTTCATCCGCACGGCCTATGTCGCGACCGAGGAGCGCACCGGGCCGCGCTTCCCGCTGCTGCTGACCACGGGGCGGATCCTGTCGCAATATAACGTGGGCGCGCAGACAAGGCGGACCGAGAATTCCGTCTGGCATGATCAGGACCTGCTGGAGATCCATCCCCACGACGCCGAGCAGCGCGGCATCAACGAGGGCGACTGGGTGCGGCTGGCCTCGCGCTCGGGCGAGACGAGCCTGCGCGCGACGATCACCGACCGGGTCTCGCCCGGCGTGGTCTACACGACCTTCCATCATCCCGACACGCAGGCCAATGTCGTCACCACCGACAATTCCGACTGGGCGACGAACTGTCCGGAATACAAGGTGACGGCGGTGCAGGTGGCGCTCTCGAACGGGCCGTCGGACTGGCAGGAACTGTATGAGGCGCAGACGAAACTGACCCGCCGCGTCGAGGCTGCCGAATGACGGCGAGCGGCTGGCGATTGCCGGATGGGGCAGAGGTGCGGCTGGCCGAGGAAGTGCCGGTCGCGCTGTCCTTCGACGGGGTGACGCAGGCGGTCATGATGGCGACCCCCGCCCATCTCGAAGAGTTCGCGCTGGGCTTCGCCTTGTCCGAGGGGCTGATCGCGGACGCGGCCGAGATCACCCGTCAGGAGATCGAGACGACCGAAGCCGGGATCGAGGCCCGCAACTGGCTCGCCGCCCCGGCAGGCGCGCGTTTTGCCGAGCGCCGTCGCGCCACGATGGGGCCGGTGGGCTGTGGGCTCTGCGGGATCGAGCAGCTCGAACAGGCGCGTCGGCCCTTGCCGACCGTGCGCGCGCCGCGATGGAGCCTGGCACCCGAAGAGGCAGAAGAGGCGCTCGCGGCGCTTCGGGGCCACCAGCCACTTCAGGACGAAACCCGTGCGGTCCATGCCGCGGCCTTCTGGTGTCCGGGCCAGGGCCTGATGCTGTGCCGTGAGGATGTGGGTCGTCACAACGCGCTCGACAAACTGATCGGAGCGCTGATCCGGCAGAAGATCGCGGCAGCGAGCGGCGCTTTGGTGATGACCTCGCGCCTCTCGGTCGACCTGATTCAGAAAGCCGCGACCGTGGGCATTCCCGTGATCCTTGGCCCTTCCGCCCCGACCGCGCTGGCAGTCAGCGAAGCCCGCGCGGCAGGGCTGACGCTGATTGCGCGCGCCCATGGCGGGCTTGCCCTTTACACTGCACCCGAGGAGGCCCCGGCATGAACCCCGACAAGCTTGCCCACATGGCCAATCAGATCGCACGGTTCTTTGAGAGCCAGCCGGGCGATCAGGCGCAGGCGGTCGCCGATCACATCAACGCCAATTGGGCACCTGCGATGCGAGACACGTTTCTTGCCCATCACGCGGGGCAGGATTTGCACCCGCTGGTGAGCGCGGCGCTCCCCGAGATCCGCGGCAAGGGCTGAGTGCTGCAAAGGGGTGTTGGCCCGCGGCTGCGCTGCTTCCGCGATGTCGCGTGCCGCACTGGAGACTGCTCAGAACAGGCTGCCCTGATCCGGGCCCGGATCGGATTTCTTCGAGGCTTTCGCCCGTGAGGGAGGCGTCGCGGTGCCGCCGCCGCCAGGGATCACCGCGAGGCGGCCATCGGAGAATTCGATTTCGAGGCCGGGCTGTTTCGCGGCCATTTTTTCGCTGGTGACGACGCCGTCGGGGCCGCGCACAACCGCATAGCCGCGCTTGAGCGTTTCGGTATAGCCCAGCGTCTGGCGCATCCGGTCGAGCCGGTCGAGCTGGTCTTCGAGCGCATCAAGCCGGGTGCGCGGCGCACGCGCGAGGCGTTCGCTCAGCGCTGAGAGGCGTTGAGCGCCCTCGCGATTGCGCCGCTCAGCCTCGCCGATCATGCGCTGGCGCGAGCTGTCGAGCCGTTTCGAGAGTTGCTCGAACTCTTGCCGCGCACGGCGCAGACGCGTGGCGGGGGCCGGGGCGAGCCGGGTGGCGAAGCCGTCGATTTCGCGGGCGCGGTCCCGGATGAAGCGACGCAGCAGGTTCGGCGAGATCTGCGCGGCGAGCGGGGCGAAACGGCTGTTCTTGCGCAGCACCAGCGTGCGCAATGCGGGCCCGAGCCGCTCCGACCACATGTCGAAGCGTTGGCGCGCCGGTTGGGTCAGCGTCTCTGGACGGCCCAGTCCGCGCGCAAGATCGCGCAGTCGCTGGTTGCGCTGGTCGATGCGTCCGCGCGCGGCGCGCATCATCCGGGTTTGCGCCTCCGACAGCCACGCCGCCAGTTCGGCGCGCACCGGTACCGCCATTTCGGCTGCCGCCGTGGGCGTGGGCGCGCGCCGGTCCGAGGCATAGTCGATCAGGGTCGTGTCGGTCTCGTGGCCCACGGCCGAGATCAGCGGGATCGTGCTCTCGGCCGCTGCGCGCACGACCTCTTCCTCGTTGAAGCCCCAGAGGTCCTCGATCGAGCCCCCGCCACGGGCGACGATGATCAGGTCGGGGCGCGGGATCGGCCCGCCTTTTTCCATCGCGTTGAAGCCCCGGATCGCGCGGGCGACCTCGGGGGCGCAGGCCTGGCCCTGCACCGCCACCGGCCAGATCAACACGCGGCGCGGAAAGCGGTCGCGCAGCCTGTGCAGGATGTCGCGGATCACCGCGCCCGAAGGCGAGGTCACGACGCCGATCACCTCGGGCAGCCAGGGGAGCGGCTGCTTGCGGCTGGCATCGAACAGCCCTTCGGCCGCGAGTTGCTTGCGCCGCGCTTCGAGCATCGCCATCAGCGCGCCTGCGCCAGCGGGTTCGACCTCATCCACGATCAGCTGGTATTTCGACTGGCCGGGGAAGGTCGTCATCCGGCCGGTTGCGATGACCTCCATCCCCTCTTCGGGGCGGACCTGCATCCGTGCGACCTGCCCTTTCCAGCTGACGGCGGCGATTACAGCGCGGTCGTCCTTGAGGTCGAAATACATATGCCCCGAGCGCGGCATCGACACACGCCCGACTTCGCCGCGCACGCGCACGCGTCCGAACTCGCCTTCGATCACCCGCTTCACCGCCCCCGAAATCTCGGAGACCGTGTAATCATGCGCATTCGAGCCGTTATCGTCTTCCAGAAGGTCCATCGCCACCTTGCCTCGCAATGGAGCGCAGCTTAGAAGGCGCAAACGGCAAGGCCAAGGGGGCGAGCGATGAACATTCTGGTTCTGGGCGGCGGCGGGCGCGAACATGCGCTGGCCTGGGCGATCAAGCAAAACCCGAAATGCGACCGACTAATTGTCGCCCCGGGCAATGCCGGGATCGCGCAGATCGCCGAATGCGCCGATATCGACCCCTCTGACGCGGCGGCGGTGCTGGAGATCTGCGAGGCCAACGCGGTGGATTTCGTGGTCATCGGGCCCGAAGCGCCGCTCGCGGCGGGCGTGGCCGATGCGCTGCGGGCGCAGAACATCCTGACCTTCGGCCCCTCGGCTGAGGCAGCAAAGCTGGAGGCCTCCAAGGCCTTCACGAAAGAGATCTGCGATGCCTGCGCCGCGCCCACGGCGGCCTATGCGCGCTTCACCGAGGCCGATGCCGCGAAGGACTATGTGCGTGCGCAAGGCGCTCCGATCGTGGTGAAGGCCGATGGTCTGGCGGCGGGCAAAGGCGTGATCGTGGCGATGACGCTCGATGAGGCATTGGAGGGCATCGAGGAGATCTTCGGCGGCGCCTTCGGGGCGGCCGGTGCGGAAGTCGTGATCGAGGAATTCATGGAGGGCGAGGAAGCCTCGCTCTTCGTGCTCTGCGACGGAACGGACATCCTCGCGGTGGGCGGTGCGCAGGATCACAAGCGCGTCGGCGAAGGCGATACCGGGCCGAACACGGGCGGCATGGGCGCCTATTCCCCCGCCCCTGTGCTGAGCGCCGAGATCGAAGCGAAAGCGCTCGAAGAGATCGTGCGCCCGACCGTGGCCGAGATGGCGAAGCGCGGCACGCCGTTTCAGGGCGTGCTCTATGCCGGGCTGATGATCAAGGACGGCCAGCCGCGACTGGTGGAATATAACGTGCGCTTCGGCGATCCCGAGTGCCAGGTTCTGATGCTGCGTCTGGGCGCACAGGCGCTCGACCTGCTTCTGGCCTGCGCCGAGGGGCATCTCGGCGAGGTGCAGGCGCAATGGGCGCCCGATCACGCGATGACCGTGGTGATGGCGGCTAAAGGTTATCCCGGCGCCTACGAGAAGGGCTCGGCGATCCGTGGGCTCGATGCGCTGCCCGATGACAGCGCACATATGGTCTTCCATGCGGGCACCTCCTCGAAGGATGGGCAGATCGTTGCGACCGGCGGGCGGGTTCTGAACATCACCGCGCGCGGAGCGACGCTCCAAGAGGCGCGTGACCGCGCCTATGCGATGGTCGATGCGATCGATTGGCCGGAAGGCTTCTGCCGCCGCGATATCGGCTGGCGCGCGCTGTGATCTGAAAGGGGAGGGGGCGCTGCCCCCGCTGACTTGCGGTCAGCTCCCCCGGGATATTTCAAGCAGTTGGAAACGAAAGACGCCCGGCTCGAGCCTCAGAGGGGAGGGCAAGCCGGGGCTTTCCAACTGCGCGGTCATCGGCGTCCCCGCCTGTACCGCAGATCCATCCTTGGCAGATCGAGGTTAAGAAACCTTTTCGGTTTTCCAATTGCTCGAAATATCCCGGGGGAGTCCGAAGGACGGGGGCAGCGCCCCCTTCGGTGGGAGTTTCCCAATTTACGCGGAAGAGTCAGAAGGTGTGCAGTGGCAGGCACCGGCCCCAAGCGGTTTCGCTCCGAAATCCAACGGGTTGCACGGCGATCGAGGCCTGTCGGGTCGCTTTGATCAAGGTCAGGCGGAAATTGACAAGCGTGGCGAATTTGTTGGCGTCAGAGCTTACGCGTTTCACAGTCCAGCCGTAGGTCGTCCGCTTGGGATTGTCGACGAGGATCTCGACCTGTTGTGGGGGCTTCTTGAAATAGGCGAGGAAGGGATCCATCACCTGCCAGTCCGCGCCGGGCTCCCGATAGATATCGACCGTTCCGGGCGTGCTGTTCGACAGATAACCCGTGCGAAATTCGCAATGCAGGGCCACGGTCCCTTTCGGCACAACGATATTGGCGTTCTTGCCCTGCGCGCTCGTCGCGAGGGAAGCGACAATCAGGGGGATGGTCAAAAGGAGATGGCGCATTGAATTCCTCACAATCAAATGGGGCGGCGCACCGCCCCAAAATCATGCGGTTCAACGCCTATGGTTAAAACAACTCGCTGCCCTCACGGGCGGAAACTTCAAGCAAACCCATAACATAGCCGGCGACGGAGCGGAAAGACACAAGTGAGATGGTGTCCGAGTCCGAGCGCCAGAAGGCCGCGGCCACTTGGGCTGTGCGCGAGCGGCGGATCTCGCCCGTGGGCAGGGTCGCGATATCGGCGGGCGACAGTTTCATCACCACCTGATCGGCCTTCTCGCCACGGATAGTGAACATCGCGCGGGCATCGGAGACATTGACGACCAGCGCGTGCTCGCCCGAGAGCGCCGTGGAGAGGCGCTCAGTCAGCGCAGGCGCCTCGTCATGCGCACAGATCAGCAGAAGCTCGTCCGGGCTCATCCAGGCGATCGAGCGGCCCTCGACCGTCTCGATCCGGCGCGCATCCGGCACGGGCAGGCCCTCGGCCTTAAGCGCCTTGGCGAGCCCTTTGGAGCCCAGATCGCAGCGGATGGTGATCATGCCCACCAGACCGGTCTCGGCGACGGTGGCGAAGCCTTCATGGGTTTCGCCCTGAAGGGCGCTGACAGCATCAGACATTCTGCTTCTCCCCGTCCTTGTCGTAGAAGACCGGATCCACGATCCGCACCTTGATCATCGCGTCGCTCTCGCCGGTGAACTCGATCTCCTCGCCCATCCGGTCGGGACCGTTGAGCACCAGACCCATCGCGATCCCCTTGCCGATCGTTGGCGAGTAATAGGTCGAGGTCACACGGCCCTGGGTTTTGCGCTGCCCGTTGGCGTTGAACCCTTCGGCGGGCGCGTGGCTGCCATCGGGGATCACCGAGCCGTCGAGCGTCTCGAGACCCACCAGCTTCCAGCGGTTCGGGTCGGTCATATGTGACCGCTCCTGCGCACGCTTGCCGAGGTAGTCGGTCTTCTTCTTCGAGATCGCCCAGTTCAGGCCCAGATCCTGTGGGATTACCGTGCCGTCGGTCTCGTCGCCGATCATGATGAAGCCCTTCTCGGCGCGCATCACGTGCAGTGCCTCGGTGCCGTAGGGCATCACGCCAAGCGCCTCGCCCTCGGCCATCAGCGTCTCCCAGAGCGCGAGGCCCTGAGAGGCGGGCACGGCGATCTCGTAGCTGAGTTCCCCCGAGAAGGAGATGCGGAAGATGCGCGCGTCGAACGTGCCCAGCTTGCCCTCGGTCCATTGCATGAAGGGCAGCGTCTCCTTGCTGACATCCATGCCGCCCAGACGTTCGAGCAGATCGCGTGCCTTCGGGCCGACCACGGCGATCTGCGCGAATTGCTCGGTCAGGTTGGCCACATAGACCTTCCAGTCCCACCACTCGCATTGCAGCCAGTCTTCCATCCATCCGTGGATGCGATCCGCCCCGCCCGAGGTGGTGTGGCAGAGCCACGTGTCCTCGGACAGACGCGCCACGACCCCGTCATCCATCAGGAAGCCGTTCTCGTTGCACATCAGCCCGTAGCGGCATTTGCCCACCGGCAGGGTCGACATCATGTTGGTGTAGAGCATGTCGAGGAATTTCCCCGCGTCCGGCCCTTTCACCACGATCTTGCCCAGCGTCGAGGCGTCGAGAAGCCCGACATTCTTGCGGGTATTGGAGATCTCGCGATTGACCGCGTTGCGATGGGTCTCGCCACTGCGCGGGTAGCAATAGGGACGACGCCAGTGGCCGACGGGCTCCCAATGCGCGCCCTTGGCCTCGTGCCAGGATTGCATCGGCGTGCGGCGAAGCGGCTGGAACAGCTCGCCCTTCGCCTCCGCCGTCACGGCACCCAGCGAGATCGGCGTATAGGGCGGGCGGAAGGTGGTCGTGCCCGTCGCGGGGATCGGCTGGCCAAGCGCATTGGAAAGCACCGCGAGCCCGTTGATATTGCTGAGTTTCCCCTGATCGGTCGCCATGCCGAGCGTGGTATAGCGCTTGGTGTGCTCGACCGACTCGTAGCCCTCGCGGGCTGCCAGTTGCACATCCGAGACCTTCACGTCGTTCTGATAATCGAGGAAGCTCTTGAAGCGCAGCGCATCGGGGGCGCCTGCGGGCATCATCCAGACCTGCGCGAGCGGCGCCTCGTCCTCGGAGACCGCGCCGATACCCAGACCGCCCATCGTCTCGGGCAGGGTCAGATCGCCATTGGCGGCACCAACGACCGTGGCCATCGCGGAGCCATCCGCGCCGGTGGGCGGACGCGCCGCGTCGGGGCGGAACATCGCGCGGTCGTCGTCCCAGGTCAGCTTGCCGCCGCAATGGGACCACAGATGCACGACCGGCGACCAGCCGCCCGACATCGCGACGCAATCGCAGGCGATCGTCTCGACCGCACCGCCTTCGCCGGCCTGCGCGCAGATCTCGACGCCGGTCACATGCTTGCGGCCCTGCACCTTCGCAATGCCGCGCCCTTCGAGCACGCGCACGCCGCGCGCTTTCACCGCCTGCGGCAGCGCACCATGCGTTTCCTCGCGCGCATCGATCACCGCCGAGACCGTCAGCCCCGCATCGAGGATCGCCAGCGCCGTGCGATAGGCGTCGTCATTATTGGTCACGATCACCGTGCGATCGCCGGGCGAGACCGCCCAGTTCACGATGTAATCGCGCACCGCCGAGGCCAACATCACGCCGGGCACGTCATTGCCCGCGAAGGCCAGCGGGCGTTCGATCGCGCCGGTCGCGGTGATCGTGTGACCCGCGCGGATGCGCCAGAGACGGTGACGCGGACGGCCATCGCCGGGGGTGGTGTCGGCGAGGTTTTCGTAGCCGATGACATAGCCATGATCGTGCAGGCCCGCCGCCATCAGGCGGGTGCGCATCGTGACATTCTCCATCGAGGACAGTTCGGCCAGTGCGCTGTCGATCCAGTCCTGCGCATCGTGGCCGTCGATCTGACCGCCATCGACGGGCGTGCGCCCGCCCCAGTTCGGGGTCTGCTCGATCAGCCAGACGCGCTTGCCCGCGCGGCCCTCCTTGAGCGCTGCGGCAAGACCCGCCACGCCGCCGCCAACGACGAGCACGTCGCAATGGGCATAGACCTGTTCGTAGCGATCGGGATCGGCCTCTTTCGGCACGCCGCCGAGACCTGCGGATTTGCGGATCACCGGTTCGAACAGGTGTTTCCACGCCGCGCGCGGGGCCATGAAGGTCTTGTAGTAGAAGCCTGCGGGCAGGAATTTGTAGAAGGTGTTGTTGATCTCGCCGATATCGAACTCGAGGCTCGGCCAGTGGTTCTGGCTGGTGGTCTCGGCGCCCTCGAACAGCTCGGTCGTGGTGGTGCGTTGATCGGGCTCGAACCGCGCGTTACGACCGAGGCCCACGAGCGCGTTCGGCTCTTCTGCGCCCG
Source organism: Thioclava pacifica DSM 10166 (assembly GCF_000714535.1). GTDB lineage: Bacteria > Pseudomonadota > Alphaproteobacteria > Rhodobacterales > Rhodobacteraceae > Thioclava > Thioclava pacifica. Next base: position 45,764 of record NZ_AUND01000042.1, read on the forward strand.
ACGCCACGATGCCACGCGGACGGTGATACTTGAACGAGCGGCCCACCATGACCTGACCGCCGCCCAGCAGGGCCGAGGCCAGCGTATCGCCCGCAAAGCCGCGCATCGGCTTGCCGTTGAAGGTGAAGGCGAGCGGTTTCGCGCGGTCGATCAGACGGCCGCCCTTGGAAAGACGCGTGCTCATTTATAGCCCTCCCAGTCGGGGCGTTTCGCTTTGATCTTCGCGATCACATCGGCGGGCGGCTCGGAGGTTTGCGCCTTGTAGGTGGCGAAAACCTCGAGCGTGTTGGTGTCGCGGGCGGCGAGGAACCACTTGCCGCAGCCATAGGCATGCCGCCAGCGTTCGAAATGGACGCCCTTGGGGTTCTTGCGGGCGAACAGGTAGCCCTCGAAATCGTCATCGCTGGAGCCCGGCCCGAAGCGCTTGAGATGCGCTTCGCCGCCCGGGGCGAATTCGGTTTCTTCGGCGGTGACGCCGCAGCAGGGACAGGTGAGGGTCAGCATGTCGGAGGCACCTCTTGGTGGAGAGCGCCGGGGGTTTTGCACCCCCGGACCCCCGCAGGATATTTGGAGCAATTGGAAGCGGTGCGGGCAGCCATCAGTGCGCCACCCCGGCGGCGACGCTTTCGTCGATGAAGCGGCCTTCCTTGAAGCGATCGAGGCCGAATTCGTCGGTCAGCGGCGAGTGGCCGCGCGCGATCAGCTCGGCCATGGCAAAGCCCGAGCCCGGGATCGCCTTGAACCCGCCCGTGCCCCAGCCGCAATTGACGAAGATGCCCTCGACCGGCGTTTTCGACAGGATCGGCGAGCGGTCGCCGGTCATGTCCACGATGCCGCCCCATTGGCGCAGCATCTTCAGGCGCGAGATGATCGGGAAGGTCTCGACCAGCGCGCGGGTGGTTTCCTCGACATGGTGCCACGAGCCGCGCTGGGTGTAGTTGTTGAAGCCGTCCGTGCCGCCGCCGATCACCATCTCGCCCTTGTCGGATTGCGACATGTAGCCGTGCACGGTGTTGGCCATCACGACCACGTCCATGCAAGGTTTGATCGGCTCGGAGACCCAGGCCTGCAGCGCCACGCTCTCGATCGGCAGGCGGAAGCCCGCCATCTCGGCCATGACCGAGGAGTGCCCCGCGACGACGATGGCGAGTTGCTCGCAGTCGATCTCGCCCTTGGAGGTCGAGATGCCCTGCACCTTGCCGCCCTCGGTGCGCACGCCGGTCACTTCGCATTTCTGGATGATGTCCATGCCCATCGCCGAACAGGCCCGCGCATAGCCCCAGGCGACCGCGTCGTGGCGCGCGGTGCCGCCACGCTTTTGCAGCAGAGCGCCGAGCACCGGGTAGCGCGGCCCTTCGATATTGATGATCGGCACCAGATCCTTGACCTGCTGAGGCCCGATCCATTCGGTGTCGATTCCCTGCAGGCGGTTTGCGTGCACCGTGCGCTTGTAGCCGCGGACCTCGTGCTCGGTCTGGCCCAGCATCAGCAGACCACGCGGCGAGAACATCACATTATAGTTAAGATCCTGGCTCAGATCCTCATAAAGCGCGCGGGCCTTTTCGTAGATCGCGGCGGAGGGATCCTGCAGGTAGTTCGAGCGGATGATCGTCGTGTTGCGGCCGGTATTGCCGCCGCCCAGCCAGCCTTTCTCGATCACCGCGACATCGGTGATGCCGTGGACCTTGCCGAGATAGTAGGCCGTGGCGAGCCCGTGGCCGCCTGCGCCCACAACGATAACCTTGTAGCGTTTCTTCGGCTCTGGCGAGCGCCAGGCGCGCTCCCAACCGCTATGATAGCGCAGCGCCTCGCGTGCGACGGCAAAGATTGAATAGCGTTTCATGTCCGCGCCCCCGGGCTGGTGGTTGACCGACTCTCCCCACCCTTGTGATGGACCGGCCCGGCGGGTGAAAGCCCCCCTGTTGCGGCATCGCAGGGAAAAAAGCGACATACGGCTGCGACATCGGGTTCCATTCGCGCGCTTGACCCTTTCGGCTGTCGCCCAAAGCGCCTAAATGGGGGCGAAGGAAGAGGAGACGCCATGCTGTTCTGGATCATTGCCGCCGCGCTCGTAGCGGTCATCGCACTGTTGTTTGCACTCGCCCTGTGGCGCGGGCGCGAAGATGACGACATGGCACCGGCTGCCTCCTACGACGTACAGGTCTATCGCGATCAGCTGCGTGATCTTGACCGCGATGTGGAACGCGGCGTGACTTCGCGAGAAGAGGCGGAGCGCGCCAAGTTGGAAATCTCGCGCCGGATGCTCGAGGCCGATCGCAAGGCGCAGGCTGGCTCGGATCTGTCGATGGCGCCGAAAGCGGCGACGATTGCGCTGGTGATTGGCGGGGCCGTGATTTTCGGCGGAGCATTCTGGCTTTACGGGCGCATCGGGGCGGAGGGTTATGAAGATCAGCCGCTCGCAATGCGGTTCCAGAATGCCGACAAGCTCTATGACAGCCGCCCTTCGCAGGAAGAGGCCGAGAAGATGGCCAAGGCGCGTCAGCTCGACCAGCCTCAGTCCGATCCGAAATTCGCCGAATTGATGCAGCGGCTGCGCGATGCGGTCGCGAAAAATCCCAACGATCCGAAAGGGCTTGAGTTGCTCGCGCGCAATGAGGCGGCGATGGGCAATTTCGATGCGGCTTGGAAGGCGCAGCAGCGTCTTGTTGCGCTCAAGGGCGATCAGGCGAGCGCGGACGATTATGCGCAACTCGGAGAGCTCATGGTTGTTGCGGCGGGTGGTTTGATCACCTCCGAGGCGGAGAAGACCTTCGCATCGGCGCTTCAGAAAGATCCCAAGAACGGGCTGTCGCTTTATTATGTCGGGCTGATGATGGCGCAGAATGCCCGCGGCGATCGGGCGTTCCGGATCTGGGACGGGCTGTTGCGCAATTCCGAAAACAGCGACCCTTGGGTGCCGATGATCCGCCAGAACATCAACGAGTTGGCTTGGCTTGCAGGCGAGAGCGATTACACGCCGCCGATGCCGCGCGGGGTCGGGCCCAGCCAGGCCGATATCGCGGCCGCCGCCGACATGACCCCGGCCGAGCGCCAGCAGATGATCCGCGGCATGGTCGAGCAGCTCAACGACCGGCTCGCGCAGGAGGGCGGTTCGGCCGACGATTGGGCGCGGCTGATTTCCTCGCTGCGGATGATCGGCGAGGTGGATCGCGCCGATGCGGTCTATGGCGAGGCGAAGGGCAAGTTCGCCTCCCGACCCGAGGATCTCGCGAAGATCGACGCGGCGCATAAGGCGCCCGCTGGCAAGGCGTTGCAGGATGAGGGTGGCGCTCCGGCGGCTCCGGCGCAAGCCGCGCCGATGATGCCGGGCCCGACCGCCGAGCAGATGAAGGATGCGGCCTCGATGAGCCCCGAGGATCGTCAGCAGATGATCCAGGGCATGGTCGATGGGCTGTTTGACCGGCTGACCACCGAGGGCGGCACGCCGGCGGAATGGGCGCGGGTGATCTCGTCGCTGGCCACTCTGGGTGAGGTCGATCGCGCCAAGGAAGCCTGGGGCGAGGCGCAGCAGGCGCTGGCCGATGACCCTGATGCGCTGGCGCAGGTTCAGCTCGCGGCGCAGCGCGCCGGTGTGGCCGAATGATCTGTGACACGATGGAGGCGCTGGCCGAGGCGTTGCCGCGCGCGGGCGCGGTGGCGGGTCTCGACCTGGGCACAAAGACCATCGGCGTCGCGGTGTCGGACGGGCTGCGCTCGGTCGCGACGCCGCTCAAGACGATCAAGCGGCGCAAGTTCGGGCTCGATGCCGAGGCGCTTCTGGCGATCGTGGCCGAGCGCGACCTGAAGGGGCTGATCCTGGGTCTGCCGAAGAATATGGACGGTACGGAAGGGCCACGCTGTCAGGCGACGCGGGCCTTTGCACGCAATCTCGAGAAGCTCACGGATCTGCCGATCTCCTTCTGGGATGAGCGGCTTTCGACCGTTGCGGCTGAGCGTGCGATGCTTGAGGCGGACATGTCGCGGGCCAAGCGCGCCGAGGCGATCGACCACGTTGCGGCAGGGTTCATTCTGCAAGGCGCGCTCGACCGGCTGCGCTATCTGGGGGCGGCATGAGCGAGCAGGATACCCCGCGGGCTGGTGACGAGCTGTGGAAGCGCGCCGAGATCGAGAGCCCTTGCGTAAAGCTGTGCCAGATCCATCCCGAGGAACGTCTTTGCGTGGGCTGCCTCCGCACGCTTGAAGAGATCGGCATGTGGTCGCGCATGACACCCGAGGCACGGCGCGCGGTGATGGAAGAGCTTCCGAGCCGTGCCCCGCGTCTGCGTAAGCGTCGTGGCGGCCGGGCGGCGCGTCAGGGCGGCTGATTGTGCGGGCCGTGCGCGGCCCCCGGCCATTCTGGTCAGATATCGTTCCAGATCCGTGCAGGTCTCAGGCCACGAGCTCCTCGATCGTGGCGCGCCGGATGCAGTATTCGCCTTGCGCCGAGCAACTCTGGTTTCGGCCGGTCCGCTTCGCGGTGTAGAGCGCGCCCTCGGCGCGGCCGAGGGCGGCATGAATATCAGCCTCCTGCGAGGGGTCGATGGCGGAATAACCGATTGAAACGGTGACGTGAAACTGCGCCCCCTCCAATGCGAGCGGATCCATCGCCGCAACGGCGCGCTGGATCAGGGTCGCGTGGCGCTCGAGCGTCTTGTCATCGGCCTCGGCGGTCAGGATCAGGAACTCGCCGTCGCCCCAGCGCGTGACGGGCACCTCCGCAGGAAAGAGCCTGTTCAAGATCTCCGCCAGCCAGATCAGAACGCGATCCCCCTGTGCATATCCGAAGCGCTCGTTGATCGCCTTGAGATGATCCACGTCGACGAGGATTGCCCCGCCAAATGGATCGGTGTCGGAGAGGATGTCGCGCAATCCCTGTCGGCTGAGCGCACCGGTCAGGGGGTCATGTTTGGTGACCCGCTCGATCCGGCGTGCGTCGGTGTTGATCTGACGCCCCAAGAGCAAGAGGAGGCCGACGAAAAGCGCGCTGAAGGAAGAAAACAGCAATTGAAGGGCGAAGATGCCGCGAGGATCGGGGTGCTGAATTTCGATGAAGACCACGCCGCCGATGAAGGGCGCCGCCACTGAGACGAACAGCAGGGCGCGCATCGCTATTCCGTGGCTGCGATGCGAAAAGAAGGGCCGCAAATAGCCGTTTTTACGCAGCAGCAGGCTGACACCGGCCAGAGCAAATAAAAGCGAGCCGAGCGAGGCCATGGAGAACTGCCCGTGAAACAGCAGGATTCCGAAACCGAACTGGTAGATCACGAAAATCCCCAGGCAGAGCGCGCCGAAATAGGCGAGAACCCCCGCGCCGAGGCTGGAGGGGGCGAGAAACATGGCCAGATGAAGCGAGAAGAGTCCCATCGCGGTTTCGACGGAGAGGCGCCCGTTGAAATGATATCGGTCGTTCAGGCTTTCGACGACCTCGGAGGTGACGAGGCGTGGCCAGCCTGGAATGAATGCCTCGATCAGCCTTTCGGCCATGAAGCACAGTACGACGATCTGTTGCACCCGAAGCCAGTAGGGCGGGGCGAGAGGGCGACCAGACTGCACGAGCAAGCTGATCGCGATGCTGAGATATCCCAGAGCGGAGAACGGATGAAGCGCGGGCGCGCTGGTCTCGGCAGACACGAGAAAGTTGTGAGCGGTACCCGCCACAATGATAAGCCCCATCACCAGGGCGATGATGCGAACGCCGTCCAGGCGATCCTGTTGCGCGCAATTCGACAGCATTCGGTCTGCCCCCTTTTCAGACCCCTTTCGGGGATGCTTGCGGGCAGACTAGGGCGGGGAGGCTTTCAGCCGCGTTAACATCCGCGCAGGATCGCGATTTTCCGGCTCAGGCGGCGAAGACGAAGCAGCGGTCGCGGCGGATCATGAGCCACATCGGCGTGCCGGGTTTGGGAAGGAAAACATTGGGCACGCTGGCGCGCAGGATCGAGCCGTCGAACTCCATCCGGAACTCGACAAGGCTCTCGCGGCCGAGGAAGCGGGCGCGTTCGACGATGCCGCGCGCGGGTGTGCCGTCCTGCGGTGTGGGGTTGGGGCCGCGCCCTGCGCGATCGAAGTCGATCTTGAGGTGCTGGGGGCGGATCACGATGTCGATCTCGGTTCCGTCCGCATGGCCCGGGGTCAGGAAATCACCGAAGGGCGTCGGGGTGAGTGCGCCCTGCACGCGCCCCTTCAACACGTTGATATCGGAAAAGAAAGCGGCTGCCGCGCGGTCCACCGGCGCGTTGTAGAGATTGTAGGGCGCGCCCCGCTGCACGATCTTGCCCGAGCGCATCAGCAAGATCTCGTCGGCCATGCGCATCGCTTCATGCGGCTCGTGCGTGACAAGCAGAACGGCCGTACCTTCGTCTTTCAAAAGCGCCAGCGTATCGTCGCGGATATCGTCGCGAAGACGCTCATCCAGACCGGAGAAGGGCTCGTCCATCAGCAAGATCCCGGGGCGCGGGGCCAGCGCGCGTGCCAGGGCCACGCGCTGCTGTTCGCCGCCCGAAAGGGCATGCGGGTAGCTGTTCGCATGGCGCGTCAGGCGGACCTTGCCGAGCAGTTCCTCGACGCGGGCGCGTTTCTCCGCGGCGCTGCCCTTGAGGCCAAAGCCCACGTTCTCGGCTACGGTGAGATGGGGAAAGAGCGCGAAGTCCTGAAACATCAGCCCGATCGCGCGACGCTCGGGCGGGACCCGAAACACGGTGTCACAAATCAGCTTGCCGTCGACGAAGATCCGGCCCGCGTCTTGCATGTCCACGCCCGCGATCATGCGTAGCGTCGTGGATTTGCCGCACCCGGAAGGGCCGAGCAGGCAGGTGACTTGTCCCGCCGGGATCGAGAAGGAGACATCGTCGACCACGGGCTGGCCATCGAAGACCCGCCGCAGCGATTGCACCTCGAGGCGCGGTGGGATCGGGGTTGCGCTCACGTCGTTTAATCTCGATTAAAACACTCGGACATTTGGGGCGGGGATACCAGCCCCCCGCCTCTCATGCAAGCGCGCTCAGATCGAGATATTGTTGGCGCCGCCGTCAAGCATCACGTTCTGGCCGATCATGAAGCCGGCATGGACCGAGCACATGAAAGCGCAGGTCGCGCCGAACTCCTCGGGCGTGCCGTAGCGGCGGGCGGGGATGGTGGCGCAACGCTCGGCTTTCGCCTCCTCGAGGCTGATCCCCTTCGCTTTCGCAACGCCCGTGTCGAGCGAGATCGCGCGGTCGGTGGCGTGGATGCCCGGCAGCAGGTTGTTGATGTTCACGCCATGCGGGGCGACCTGACGCGCGGTGCCCGCGACGAAACCGGTGAGGCCGGAGCGCGCGGCGTTCGACAGACCCAGCGCAGAGATCGGCGCGCGCACCGATTGCGAGGTGATGTTGACGACGCGGCCCCAGCCGCGCTCGATCATGCCCGGAAGCGTTGCCTGCATCATCGCGATCGGGGCCAGCATGTTCGCATCGAGCGCCTTGATGAAATCTTCGCGCGACCAGTCGGTCCACATGCCCGGGGGCGGCCCCCCCGCATTGGTCACGAGGATATCCACCGCGCCTGCCGCGTCGAGCACGGCCGCGCGGCCTTCGGGGGTGGTGATATCGGCGGCGACGGGAATGACCGAGACGCCGGTCGCAGCCTCGATGTCATTGGCGGTCGCGGCCAGCGCATCGGCACCGCGCGCATTGAGGACCAGGTCGACCCCCGCCTCGGCCAGCGCCATCGCGCAGCCCCGCCCGAGCCCTTTCGAGCTTGCACAAACGATTGCCTTGCGGCCTCTGATCCCGAGATCCATTTCGCGCTCCTCTCCTGTCAGTCCGGCCGCGGCCGGGTTTGGCTGCACAATAGCTTGCCCCGCCCGGGCGGCAAGCGCATCCATGCACAGGCGCTTGCATGCAACATTGCTTGACCCTGGGGCGGGCAGGGCGGTAAGCGAAGACAAATACCCACGCAGGACGCCCGAACGGGCGAGGGGAGCGCGCGTGACGAAGCCCAGCCAGACCGTCCATGTCTTCGACGCCGAGGATATCTGGGTGACTTCGGGCGCCAATCAGGGCGACGGGCTTGGGCCGGCGGAGACCTGCGAACCGGGCGATATTTACCAGCTCGACCGTCAGGCCATGCCGCGCAAGCTGATCCTCGCACAGAGCGGTGCGCAGGCGGAGGTGGTCGAGGGGTCCGAGTTTGGTGCGCAGGGCGATCCTCTGATCCTCGTTGCGCGGCATCTGATGATGACGCCCGATGGCGACACGGTCGACGTGCTGCTGATCCGGCATGACCCGCAAGGCCGCCACTTCGCGCTGCCGCTTTCGCCGATCGCCCCACGGCTCGACTACACGCTGCTGGAGGCCAGCGACGACCCGGGCGAGGTTCAGCTCGTGGATCTGGTCTGTGTGGCGTTCACGACCGGCACGATGATCACGCTCGCGGGCGGGGCGCAGATGCCGATCGAACAGCTCAAGGCCGGTGATCGGGTGCTGACGCGCGACAACGGCCCGCAACCGGTGCAGCTCGTCGCCAAGGCCACGATGCGTGCTCTGGGAAGTTTTGCGCCCGTTGTGATCTCGGCGGGCGTCTTGGGAAATGAGGGCGATCTGGTGGTCTCGCCGCATCACCGGGTCTTTCTCTACCGGCGCGGCAAGCAGAAGCTGGCCGATACTTCCGAGATCCTCGTGCAGGCCAAGCATCTTGTCGATGACGAGAATGTCTGGCGCCGCGAGGGTGGGTTCGTCGATTACTATGCGCTGGTCTTCGAGCGCCACGAGATCATCTATGCCGAGGGTATTCCGGTCGAGAGCCTGATGGTGTCGGAGGCGACGTTGTCGCTTCTGCCCGAGGAGCTTGGCACGGAGATCTCGGCGCGTCTGCCCGATCTCGCGCATCGGCCGCATTTCGGCACCGAAGCGACGCGCGAATTGCTCGACCGTATCGGGCGTGAGCAGATTTTCCGCAAGCGTAAGCCTTGAACGCCTCTTGCGCGTGACTTGACGCCGGGATCGGCGCGGTCCCCCTTGCCGCGCTACCCGCCCCGCACTACGCTCCGCTCAAAAGAGCTTACGAGCGGACCTTTCATGCGTATCGGCATCCTTCAAACCGGCCAATCCCCTGACGTGCTGCGCGATCAGGCGGGTGACTATCCCGACATGTTCGAAACCCTTCTGGCAGGGCGCGGGCTGACGTTCGCGCGCTATGATGTCGAGCATATGCAGTTCCCGAAAGACGTGCATGAGTGCGAGGGATGGCTGATCACCGGCTCGCGCCACGGCGCCTATGAGGAGCACCCCTTCATCCCGCCGCTGGAGGATTTCATCCGCAAGGCGCATGAGGCGAAAGTGCCGATGGTGGGGATCTGCTTTGGCCACCAGATCATCGCGCAGGCGCTTGGCGGCGAGGTCGAGAAATTCGCGGGCGGCTGGGCCGTGGGTCCGCAGGACTATGATTTCGACGGCGAGACGGTGACGCTCAACGCCTGGCATCAGGATCAGGTGACCAAGCTGCCGCCCGGCGCCACGCCTGTCGCGGGCAATGATTTCTGCGCCTATCCGGCGCTCGTTTATGGCGATACGATATTCACCGTGCAGCCCCATCCCGAGTTCCGCGATACTTTCGTGGAAGGGCTGATGGACACGCGCGGGCGCGGCGTGGTGCCGGATAATCTGATGGAGGCGGCGCGCGCGAAGCTCGGTTCTCCCAATGGCTCGGCACGAATGGCTGCGCGGATCGCCGATTTCTTTCTACAGGAAAGGGCGCAGGCGCGCCCGGAAAGCTGACCGATGAACTCGATGAAGGACTGGACCGACCGTATCCCGCAGGCGGCGCGCGACTATCTTGAGGGCCGCCGCCTCGACGAGGTGGAGTGCATCGTCGCCGACATTGCCGGCGTGGCGCGCGGCAAGGCGATGCCCGCGTCGAAATTCCAGTTCCAGGACCGGTTCTTCCTGCCGAACTCGATCTTTTTGCAGACGATCACCGGCGAGTGGACGGACAACCCTTCGGGCGCCTTCACCGAGCCGGACATGATCCTCGTGCCCGATTTCTCGACGGCGACCGCCGCGCCTTGGACGGCCGACTGGACCTTGCAGATCATCCACGATGTCGAGGACCAGCAGGGCAACCCGGTGCCGATCGCGCCGCGCAACGTCCTCAAGCGCGTGCTCAGCCTTTACGAGGCCGAGGGCTGGAAGCCGGTCGTCGCGCCCGAAATGGAGTTCTTCCTTGTCGCGCGCAACGTGGACCCGAACCAGCCGATCATCCCGCCGATGGGCCGCTCGGGCCGTCGCGCGGCGGCGAAACAGGCCTATTCGATGTCGGCGGTCGATGAATACGGCAAGGTGATCGACGACATCTACGATTTCGCCGAACTTCAGGGCTTCGAGATCGACGGCATCTTGCAGGAAGGCGGCGCGGGCCAGATCGAGATCAACCTCGCCCATGGCGACCCGGTCGAGCTGGCCGACCAGATCTTCTACTTCAAGCGGCTGATCCGCGAGGCCGCGCTGCGCCACGATTGCTTCGCGACCTTCATGGCCAAACCGATCGAGGGCGAGCCGGGTTCGGCGATGCATATCCACCAATCGGTGATCGACATCGAGACCGGCGAGAACATCTTCTCGGATGAAAAGGGCGGCGAGACCGAGGCCTTCCTGCATTGCATCGCGGGGCTGCAAACCCATCTTCCGGCGGTGATCGCGCTGCTCGCGCCTTACGTGAACAGCTATCGCCGCTACGTTCCCGATTTCGCCGCACCCATCAATCTCGAATGGGGCCGCGACAACCGCACGACGGGGCTGCGCGTGCCGATCTCGGGGCCTGCCGCACGGCGGATCGAGAACCGTCTCGCGGGGATGGACTGCAACCCCTATCTCGGGCTCGCGGCCTCGCTCGCCTGTGCCTATCTGGGGCTGAAAGAGCAGCAGATGCCGAAGCCCGAATGTCTGGGCGACGCCTATATGTCGGCCGAGGACGTGCCGGTGAACCTTGGCGATGCGCTCGATCTCTTCTCGGAGGATGCGAAGATCCGCGATGTGCTCGGCCATGAATTCTGCGCCGTCTACGAGGCGGTCAAGCGCAACGAGTACAAGGAATTCCTGCAAGTGATCTCGCCCTGGGAGCGTGAGCATCTTCTGCTGAACGTGTGATCCGATGAACCTGCTCTTTGCCAATGACCGCCGGGGTGAGCACCCGCCGAGCTACTACGCTGCGACAGCGCTGACCAAGAAACGCTGGCCGGAGCTGAAGGGGCAACAGCGTGCCGATATCTGTGTGATCGGTGGCGGTTTCACCGGGCTTTCGGCGGCTCTGCACCTGGCCGAGAAAGGCTTTTCGGTGATCCTGCTCGAAGCCCATCGCGTGGGCTTCGGCGCCTCGGGGCGCAATGGCGGTCAGGTGGGATCCGGTCAGCGGCTCGAACAGGACGAGCTGGAGAAGATCCACGGGCGCGAGATGGCGCATCGGCTTTGGGATATTGGTGAAGATGCGAAGGCGCTCGTGCGCGATCTGATCGCGCGCCATGAGATGGGGGTGACCTTCCATCCCGGCATCGCCCATGCCTGCCGCAGCGAGACCGAGGTCGCCCATTCGCACAAGATGGCCGAGAAGCTCGCCCGCGATTACGGCTATGACAAGATCGATCCGCTCTATCGCGAGGATCTGCGCGCGCTGCTGCCGTCCGAGGCCTATATCGGCGGCGATCTCGATCGTGGGGCAGGGCATCTGCATCCGCTCAATTTCGCGCAAGCTCTGGCGTTGGCCTGCGACAAGGCAGGGGTGACGATCCACGAGAGTTCTCTCGTTCATCATATCCGCCCCGGAGAGCCGGTGCGCATCCAGACCCAGCATGGCCATGTCGATGCCGATCACCTGATCTTCGCGGCCAATGGCTATCTGGGGGATCTCTCGCCGCGCGTGGCTGCCCGCGTCATGCCGATCAACAATTTCATCCTCGCGACTGAACCGCTGGGCGATCGTGTCGACGAGGTGCTGCGCGCCAATATCGCCGTGGCCGATACCAAGTTCGTGGTGAATTACTGGCGACTGTCCGAGGATAACCGGCTGCTTTTCGGTGGTGGGGAGAGCTATGGCTACAAGTTTCCCGATATCGTCGCGACCGTACGCAAGCCGATGCTCGAGGTTTATCCGGGCCTTGCCGATGTGCGCATTGATTACGCATGGGGCGGAACGCTTGCGATCACTCGCACCCGGATGCCCTATTTCGCCCGCCCACTGAAGAACGCGCTTTCGGCCAGCGGATTCTCTGGCCATGGCGTGGCGATGGGCACGATGGCGGGTAAGATCATGGCCGAGGCGGTTGCCGGGCAGGCCGAACGTTTCGATCTGATGGCCGGGCTCAAGGTGCCGAGCTTCCCGGGCGGTGCGCTCCTGCGCAGCCCGCTTCTGGTTGCGGCGATGACGTGGTTCTCGATGCGCGACAAGCTGGGCATTTAAGGCACGAAACCGCCCGGTCTCGATTTCGTCATGAAATGGTCACTGGAGAAATATCCACAGAGAGTGTAAGGTTTCCCAAATATCAGTTTCAGGAAACCTTGCCATGCCGCGTGACGGACAAATCGCCCCGAACTGCTACGACGCCGAACCCATCCCCGAGGCCGCCCGCGCCGAGATCGACCGCCTGCTCGCAAGCGGCGATCTGTTCCGCTACACCTCGGAGAATGCCCCCGTCGCCCGGCTCGAAGCCGAGTTTGCAGAGTTCATGGGCGTGAAATACGCGGTCGCGGTGTCGTCCTGCTCGCAGGCGCTGTTCCTCGCGATGAAGGCGCTCGACCTGCCGCGGGACGCCCGCGTGTTGGTCCCGGCTTTCACCTTTGCGGCTGTACCCTCCGCCATTGTCCATGCCGATTGCGTGCCGGTGCTGGTCGAGGTGGGGTCGAATTACCGGATCGACCTCGATGATTTCCGCGCCAAGTTCGACGACAGCATCGACGCGGTGATGATTTCGCACATGCGCGGACACACCTCCGACATGGATGTGATCATGGAGCTCGCCGAAGAAAAGGGCGTGCCGGTCATCGAGGACGCGGCGCATTCGCTCGGGACGCTCTGGAATGGCAAGAAGATCGGCACGATCGGCAAGATCGGCTGCCTCTCTTTCCAGTCCTACAAGCTGATCAACGCGGGCGAGGGCGGCATCCTGCTGACCGACGACCCGGAACTGGCCGCGCGCGCCGTGATCATGTCGGGCGCTTACGAGCATAACTGGAAGAAACACCCCGGCCTGCAAAACTCCTTCGTGCAATGGCAGAACAAGCTGCCGCTTTATAACTGCCGGATGCAGAACCTCTCGGCTGCGGTGATCCGTCCGCAGATCCCGGAAGTGGATCGCCGTGTGAACGACGGCCGCGCGAACCACGATTATGTCGCGGAGCGGCTGAACACGAGCGATTGGCTCGACGTGCCGCCTCCGCTCGGGCCCGAGACCCGCGCACCGGACTCGCTGCAATTCAACCTCGCGGGCGAGTGGACCGACGAAGAAGCCCGCAAGCTTCAAACCGAGGCGAAGGCCCGGGGCGTCGGCGTACAGGTTTTCGGTCTGAGCGAAGATAACGCGCGTGCCTATTGGAACTGGCAGTTCCTCGGCGATGTGCCGGAGCTGCCGAAGACCCGCGCGATGCTGATGCGCGCCTGCGACACGCGCCTTCCCGCGCGCCTCAAGCAGCCCGAGCTCGATTACATCGCCGATGCGATCCTCGAAGCGGTTGAGGTTGTAAAAGGGTAATTCGGCCAGCCGAAGGCCAGCGGATAAAAACAGGGGCGCGAGTGATCGCGCCCCTTTTCGTTTGTTCTCGCCTTGGCCTGTTTGTCCGCTTAAGCCTGCTGCATCCGCTCGATATAGGCGCGCAGTTCCTCGGCCTCGTGGCGGGCGTCGCGCAGCCCGTCCATCGCGGCGCGCAGTTCGGCCTCGGACTGGTTGAGCTGGTTGGTCAGCTCCGCCTCGCGCTGCTCGAAATAGGCGAGCGCCTGATCGCGCGTTTCCTCGGCTTCGTGCAGCGCTTGCGCCATCTGCTCCAGCTCGCCCATGTCGGCGCGGGTCACGCGGGTCAGGCGATGGATCAGCCAGCTCGCGAACCAGCCCAGGGCGAAAGCCACGAAGAGAATGATCGCGGTGGCGATGATGAATTCGGTGCGGTTCATATCCTGTCCCCTCAGCCCTTCGTAAGATCTTGCGGCCGGGTCTTCGGACGCGGCGTGGCATCGCCGGGCGTCTCGACCGGGAGCTCGTCTTGCGTGGCAGGCTCTGTGGCCCCTGTGTCGGTGGTGTCGGTGGCTGCCGCGTCAGTGGCGGCCGCATCCCCCGGCGTCTCGGTTGCATCGGCGGCAGGCTGCGCGGCCCCATCCGTCTGCGCATCCTCTGTCGGAGCGGCATCTTCGGTCGCGGGCGTACCGTCATCGGTCACCGCGCCGTCCCAATGCGGCTCGCCTTCGGCTGCGGCATCGGCCGCGCTCGTTTCACCCTCGTCGACCGGAGCCTCGTCGAGCAGCACAAATTCGATGCGGCGGTTCTCTTCGCGGCCTTCTTCGGTGTCATTCGTGGCGATCGGCTGGTCTTCGCCATAGCCTTTGGCCACAAGATTGCCGATCAGGATGCCGCGATCGAGCAGGCCGCGGATCACCGCCTGGGCGCGCTCTTGCGAGAGTTGAAGGTTCATCTCCTCGCGGCCCTGATTGTCGGTATAGCCCGCGACTTCCATGCGGAACTCGGTGCAGTTCTTCATCGCCCCGGCCAGCGCGTCGAGCGCGGGCAGGCTGTCGGTGGAGACCTGTGCCGAGCCAGGGTCGAAATTGACCTTCTGCTTGGCCAGCGCGCCATTGAGCCGGGCCACGCATTCCTTGCCAGTGGGCAGGGCCAGCGTCGGATCGAGGCGCTTGTCATAGCTGACCTTGAGATCCATCTGCACGCCTTCGCCAAGCTGGCTCGTCAGGATGCGCGAGATCGTGTCGGAGGCCTGAGCGTCGCCGCTCGTGCCGCTCACGGTGATCTTCTTCGGCGTCACGGTGACGGTGCCATCATGGAGCACTGCGAGCGCCTCGATCCCGGCCAGCGTGCGCACCGGCCAGCCCGCGGGCAGTTCCTTGTCGACGCGGGTCGCCCCATGCACGTTGTCATGGCCGAGCTTGGCGCGGGCGAAGCTTTCGACCGCTTCGCGCTGGCGCGCATCAACCACACGGCCTTTCAGTTCGACCTGGCCTTTGCCGTCGCGGGTGGCGATGAATTCTGCCTCGGCAGCCGTGGCGTTGGGAACAGGTTCCAGCGTGGCCTTGAGCGAGAAGACCGGCGGCAGGTTCGATTCCAGCTCGCCCACGACATCGTCGAACGTCTTCTGCGGCACGGTCGGTTTCGCATCGAGCGCGATGTCGGCATCCGAGAAGGTCACCGAGCCCGCCCCGAGTTGCCCCATCGCCTTGATCGCCATCTCGGCGGCGGTGGCCCAGTCGGTCGAAGGCGTGCCCATGCCGATCGTGCAGCTCAGCGTGCCCTTGGCCCCGGCCGCGCGCGCCGCGGCGAGGATGCGGTCGCGCGCCTTTTCGGTATCGGCCGAGCAGGCGTCGAAGCGCGCGCCGTCCTTGTCGACGATGAAACGCAGCGTGAAGGGGGTGATCACCGGGCGCGGCGCCGAGATGTCGAAATCGAGTTTCAGATTCGACGGGCGGCTGCGCGCGAGCGAAGTCTCTACCCGGCCTTTCTCCGCCACGCTGTCGGTGATCGCCTGAACCGAGACTTGCCCGGCCGTGACCGAGACCTTCGAGCGCGGCAGCGTCTCAAGCGTGCGCAGCCCGAATTGCATCGCCTCGTCCCAATTGCCGGGCATCGGGTAATCGGCGCTCTCGAGCATGTCGGTCACGCCCTCCTCGCCAGCGACCTTGGAAAGTTTCTCGACGATGGCTTTGCGGTCGATCGAAGCGGGCACGAGGCCGATCAGAGAGATGCCGTTCTCGTTGCGCAGCATTTCGAGCGAGAAGGCGGGCGGCGTGATGTCCTTGGCGACCTCGGTGTCGGTGTTGTCCACCACACGCGAGCTGTCGACATATTTGTCCACCTCGGACACAGCGCGGAATCGCTCGGCCTCGGTGGGGGCGGTGCCGGCGAGGACGACCTGAAGACCGTCGGTATGGATATTCATCCAACCGTAGCCCTGCGCCTCCATTGCGACGCGCACCTCCTGCTTGGTGCTTTTCTCGATCACGGTCGCGGCGCCGCCGGCAATCACGGCCGAGACAACGAGCGCGAGGACAAAGGCGGCAATCGTCAACAGGGTGGCGCGTGTGCGCATCTCTCAGGAGCCCTCCCCAGGGAATCTTTACCCGTGTTCCTTAAGGTGCGCGGGACAGGGGATCAATCGCAAGCGCGTTACACGATTGCGCCAGCGGCGAGAAACAGCGCAGCAATCAGGCCGGTATCGCGGTTCGCGCGGAAAAGCCGCAGGCAGATATCGGGGTCGTCGATGTCGAGCTGGCGCATCTGCCAGAGCATGTGCCAGCCCATCGCCCAGGGCGCCAGCAGCGACAGGCCGAGCCGCAGCGGCGGCGCGTCGGGCATGAGCGCGCCCATCACCGCGGCGGTCATCAGCGTGACGGCCAGCATCAGGAACGCCCCCAGCCATTTTGCGCTGTTGTCGCCAAAGAGCCGCGCGGTGGATTTCACCCCGATCAGCGCGTCGTCCTCTTTGTCCTGATGGGCGTAGATCGTGTCGTAGAAGAGCGTCCAGATCAGCCCCGAGAGGTAGAGAACCACGGGCGGCCATGTCAGCGTGCCGGTATGGGCCACCCAGGCCAGCAGCGCGCCCCAGTTGAAAGCGATGCCGAGAAAGACCTGCGGCCACCAGGTGAAGCGCTTGGCGAAGGGGTAGATCGCAACCGGCACGAGAGAGACGATCCCGAGGATGATCGCGGGCGTGTTGAAGCTCAGCAGGATGGCGAAGGAAATCAGCGACTGGATCACCGCCCAGGCAAGCGCCTGTTTCACGCTCACCTGCCCCGAGGGGATCGGGCGCGAGCGGGTGCGTGCGACGCCTGCGTCGATCTTGCGATCGGTGATGTCGTTCCAGGTGCAGCCCGCGCCGCGCATCAGGAACGCGCCGATCGCGCAGCCCACCGCGAGCCACAGGTCCATCCAGACGAAGCCACCAGTGGAGGAGGCCGCAAGCGCGATCCCCCACCAGCAGGGCAGCAGCAAAAGCCATGTACCGATCGGGCGGTCGGCGCGGCTCAGGCGCAGATAGGGGCGCGTCCAGGCCGGGGCGAGCCGGTCCACCCAGTTGCCTCGATAGGCATCTGCCACGGTGCCTGCTACCTCGCCTGCCGCCTCTGGCGTTTCGCTTTTTCCGCTCATAAAGTCCGCCTCATGGAACGTGCCAAGATCAGGCTCTGTGTAGAGCACCCATTGGGCGCGGGGCAAGCCGTGCCTCTGACGCAGGATGAGGCGCATTACCTTTTCGCGGTGATGCGGCTGGAGGTCGGTGCGCGCGTCGCGCTGTTCAACGGTCGCGACGGGGAATGGACGGCGGAAGTCGTGGAGGCCCACAAGAAGCGCGGCGTTCTGGCCTGCGTGGAACAGGCCGCGCCGCAGCTGGCCCCGCCCGATCTGTGGCTGATCTTCGCGCCGATCAAGAAGGAACGCACCGATTTCATCGTCGAGAAGGCGACCGAGCTGGGCTGCGCGAAAGTGCTGCCGGTGCAGACCGAGTTCACCAATTCCGCGCGCATCCGGCAGGATCGGTTGCAGGCGCATGCCAAGGAAGCGGCCGAGCAATGTCTGGGCACTTATGTGCCGCCCGTCGAAGATCTGGAGCCGCTGAAGAAACTGCTGGCAAGTTGGGACCCGGCGCGCCGCATCCTCTGGGCCGACGAGGCACTGGTCGGTCCCGCCGAGACGCTTGCGGGGCTCGCACCCGGCCCCTGGGCGATCCTGATCGGTCCCGAGGGCGGGTTCTCGGAGGGCGAGCGCGAGACGCTCCGCAGCCTCGATTTCGTCACCCCGGTCAGCCTCGGCCCGCGCATCCTGCGCGCCGATACCGCCGTCTGTGCGGCCATCACGCTCTGGCAATCGGCGCTGGGGGACTGGCGGTGATCCGTCCCGAGGTTGCGCAAGGCTTCAAGCGTTGGGGAGAGGTGATCACGGCAGGCGCGGTGGTGGCTTTTGGCGCATGGCTGATCTGGCTCGGGGGCTATCTGCTCATGACGCTGGGCGCGGTCGCAGTGGCGCTGGGCCTTGGGTGGGCGCTGATCGGCTGGCGCCGGATGCGGTTTTCGCGCGATGTCGGCGCGCCCGGTCTGGTCGAAATCGACGAGGGCCGGATCTCCTATTTCGCGGCCTCGCGGGCACGCGCCATCGCGGGGCCGGGCAGCAATGTCACGGCGTTGGGGATGGGGGGCGAGCTGGCGCTACGCGAGTTGGCCGAGATCCGGCTTTTGAACCTGCAAGGCAAGCAATACTGGCGGCTGCGCAGCGGCGCAGGCGAGGCGCTGCTGATCCCGCTCGATGCTGCGGGCGCGAATGCGCTTTACGATGCCTTCGCGAGCCTGCCCGGGATCGACATGGGCAAGCTCTCGGCGGCGCTTGATCGCGAGCTCGCCGCACAAAGCCTGTGGACGCGGCGATAGGTTTCGCGCTTGACTTGGGCCATCCCCCGCGCCACCTGTGGCGTTCCTTGAGACGACGCGAGAGCAGACATGTCCATTCCGCAGCAGGGCGGCGGCCCGATCGAACGGTTCGAGCAACTGGCAGAGTTCCTTGCCGAGGGGGAAAAACCCCGAGAGCAATGGCGCATCGGCACCGAGCACGAGAAATTCGGCTATTGCGAAGACAAGCAACTGCCGCTGCCCTATGACGGGCCGCGCTCGATCAAAGCGATGCTGGAAGGGCTGCGCGATCGCTTCGGCTGGAAGCCGGTCGAAGAGCAGGGCAACATCATCGGGTTGGAGCTCAATGGCGCCAATGTCAGCCTCGAGCCGGGCGGGCAGCTGGAGCTCTCCGGTGCGCCGCTCGAGACGATCCACCAGACCTGCGACGAGGTGAACGAGCACCTGCGCGAGGTCCATGAAGTCGCCGACAAGATCGGCGCGCGCTTCATCGGGCTGGGGGCCGCGCCGATCTGGACGCAGGACCAGATGCCGATGATGCCGAAGGGCCGCTACCGGCTGATGACCGATTACATGGGCCGCGTGGGCGAGCTTGGCACGCAGATGATGTATCGCACCTGCACCGTGCAGGTGAATCTCGATTTCGCCTCTGAGGCTGACATGGTGCAGAAGATGCGCGTGGCGCTGTCGCTGCAACCCGTGGCGACGGCGCTCTTCGCCAATTCGCCCTTCCTCGATGGCAAGCCGAACGGGATGAAATCGTGGCGCTCGCATATCTGGCAGAACCTCGATGATGCGCGCACCGGTATGTTGCCCTTCATGTTTGAGCAGGGCGCGGGCTACGAGGCCTATGTGAACTACGTGCTCGATGTGCCGATGTATTTCGTCTATCGCGACGGGAAATATATCAACGCTCTGGGCCAGTCCTTCCGCGACTTCCTCAAGGGCGAGCTGCCCGCGCTGCCGGGCGAGAAGCCGACGCTGAGCGACTGGGCCGATCACCTGACCACCGTTTTCCCCGAGGCGCGCACCAAGAAATATATCGAGATGCGCGGCGCCGATGGCGGCCCGTGGCGGCGCCTGTGCGCGCTGCCCGCGCTCTGGGTCGGGCTGCTCTACGACCAGTCCGCGCTCGATGCCGCCTGGGATCTGGTCAAGGACTGGGATCACGAGACCCGCGAGGGGCTGCGCCGCGCGGCGGCGGTCGATGCGCTGCAGGGCGAGTTCAACGGGATCAATCTGCACGATCTCGCCCGCGAGACGGTGGCGATCGCGAAATCCGGTCTGGCGGCGCGGGCGAAGCCCGGCGCGAACGGGCTCATTCCGGATGAGACCCATTTCCTCAACGCGCTGGAAGAGAGCGTCGAGACGGGCCGGGTGCCTGCAGACGAACTGCTCGAGAAATACCACGGCGAGTGGAATGGCGATCTGAGCAAGATCTACGCCGAATACAGCTACTGACGAGAGGGTGGGGCGGTCTGTTGCGCCCAGTCCTTTGTCACGCGCCTCAGCCCAGCCGCTCGCGCACCCATTCGGGCACCAGCACGCTTGCCGGACCCTGGCGCGCCTCGTCGAACATCGAGCGGCCCGCCGAGGGTTCGAGGTTCAGCTCCAGCGTCGGCACGCCCGCATGCATCGCATCTGCCACGAATCCTGCGGCGGGATAGACATTCCCGCTTGTCCCGATCGAGACGAAGAGGTCCGCCGCGCGCAGCGCGTGCCAGATTTCTTCCATCCGGTAGGGCATCTCGCCGAACCAGACGATATCGGGGCGGGTGGCCTGTGCGCCGCAAGAGGGGCAGGTATCGCTGGGCGACATCACCTCGGGCGCGGGCCAGCGGTGCTCGCAGGAATGACATAGCGCGCCGAAGAGCGAGCCGTGCATATGGAGCACGTTTTGCGAGCCGCCGCGCTCGTGCAGGTCATCGACATTCTGCGTGACGATCAGAACCTCGTGACCCGGATCGGCCTCGAGTTCGGCCAGCGCGGTATGGGCTGGGTTGGGCGCGGCCGCCGTCGCTGCGGCCCGGCGGGCGTTGTAGAAACGGTGCACCAGCGCGGGGTCGTGCATAAAGCCCTCGGGGGTCGCGACATCCTCGATCCGGTGCTCTTCCCAAAGCCCGTCGCTGGCGCGGAAGGTCCGGATCCCGCTTTCGGCGGAAATGCCCGCGCCTGTCAAAATCACGATCTTGGCCATCGCTCTGCCCTCCGCTATCACTTGCCCTATGCGTATCCTGTTTCTCTGCCTTGGCAATATCTGCCGCTCACCCGCCGCCGAAGCGGTGACCCGTCACAAAGCCCGCGCGGCGGGGCTCGATATCGAGTTCGACAGTGCCGGCACTGGCGATTGGCATGTGGGCGAGCCGCCCTACGGCCCGATGATCGAGGCGGCCGAGGCGCGTGGTTATGACATGCGCTCCTTGCGGGCCCGCCAGATCGCGCCTGCCGACTATGACGCTTTCGATGTGATCCTTGCGATGGACGAGAACAACCTGCGCAACGCGCTCGACGTGGCCCCGCGCCAGATGAGCGCGCAGGTGCAGATGTTCATCGACGGACCGAACGGGCCGCAGAATGTGCCCGATCCCTATTACACGCGAGATTTCGAGGCGGCGCTCGACCTGATCGAGGCGGGCGCCGAGGCGCTCGTTGCTGATCTTCTGGCTGACGAAGAAGAGAAGCGGCGCGGGAGCTGATCTCCCGCGCGCAGCCGGACCCGGAGCTTTACTGGCTGCAATAGCTCTCTGCGGTCGAGGCGAAGTTCTTGTAGCGGTCCCAGAAATCCGAATCCGACTGGCGGTCGGACATGCGCACTTCCTGCGCGCGGTCGGGGTCGTGGAAGAAGCCGGCTGCGCGACGCTGATCACGGTTGCTCAGCGTCATGTCTGCAACCTTCTGGATGCAGCCGCAGAGCGCCGGGCTGCCCGCGCGTCCCGCTTTCATACAGGCGTTGCCAACCGGACCGGCCGAAACGCTCGTGGCCAGCGCCATCGCGCCGGCGAATGCACAGATTCCGAATGTCGTCTTGAAAGTCATTGCACTGCCCCTTGCATTGCGGTCGACGTCAGATGCGCCGATCCTGCCTCGTTATTTGTCCCGCATTCTAACGGAAATTCAAAAGGCAGGCAATGAAACAGGCGGGTTTCCGCCGGTCGCGCGAAGGTGCGGGAACCGGGCCGCAATCGGTCGGGGGCAGGGGAGGACGACCCCCTAGATCTGGAGACCTCCCCGTGGTCCGATCACTCCTCGACGGGCGTTGCCTCGTAGCCTGCAGCCTTGAGCGCGCTGAGCACGGTGGATTCGGGCAGGCCCGAGACCTCGATCTCACGATCCTCGAGATAGACATCGGCGCGCCCGCCAACCTCTTCGATCGCGGCTTCGACGGCGGCCTTGCAATGGCCACAGGTCATGTTCGGCACGGAAAAGATCATGGCTGCATCTCCTGAGTTGCTTGCCCGAGATATGTTGCTCGACAGGATGAAAGGTCAATGGGTGCGGCACGCTCAATCCCTCTTCCCGGCCCTCATTTTCCCCTGTATACGCGCGCCCATGACAGATCTTGATCGCATCCGCAATTTCTCCATCGTGGCGCATATCGACCACGGCAAATCCACGCTTGCCGACCGGCTCATCCAGCTGACCGGCACGGTGGCCGAACGCGACATGAAGGAGCAGCTCCTTGATGCGATGGATATCGAACGTGAGCGCGGCATCACGATCAAGGCCAACTCGGTGCGGATCGAATATCCCGCCAAGGACGGCAACACCTATATCCTGAACCTAATCGACACCCCCGGCCACGTGGACTTCGCCTATGAGGTCTCGCGCTCGATGCAGGCGGTCGAAGGCTCGCTGCTGGTGGTCGATGCCTCTCAGGGCGTCGAGGCACAGACGCTGGCGAACGTGTATCAGGCGATCGACGCGGATCACGAGATCGTCCCGGTGCTCAACAAGATCGACCTGCCGGCGGCAGAGCCGCAGCGGGTGAAGGAGCAGATCGAGGACGTCATCGGGATCGACGCCTCCGACGCGGTCGAGATCTCGGCCAAGACCGGCCTCGGTATCCCGGATGTTCTGGAAGCGATCGTTCAC
This sequence comes from Thioclava pacifica DSM 10166, assembly GCF_000714535.1. Classification (GTDB taxonomy): domain Bacteria; phylum Pseudomonadota; class Alphaproteobacteria; order Rhodobacterales; family Rhodobacteraceae; genus Thioclava; species Thioclava pacifica. The sequence goes on from NZ_AUND01000042.1 coordinate 68,435, forward strand.
CGTCTTCCCGCGCCCAAGGGCGAGCGCGATGCGCCGCTCAAGGCGATGCTGGTCGACTCTTGGTATGACAGCTATCTCGGCGTCGTCGTTCTGATCCGCGTCATGGATGGCGTGATCCGCAAGGGCGACCAGATCAAGATGATGAAGACGGGGGCGACCTACAAGCTCGACCGTCTCGCCGTTCTCAAGCCGCAGATGGTCAATATCGACGAGCTCGGCCCGGGCGAGATCGGCGTCTTCACCGCTTCGATCAAACAGGTGCGCGACACCAAGGTTGGCGACACGATCACCCACGAGAAGAAACCCTGCGCGCAGGCGCTGCCGGGCTTCAAACCCTCGATCCCGGTCGTGTTCTGCGGCCTCTTCCCGGTCGATGCGAACGATTTCGAAGCGCTGCGCGACGCGATCGAGAAACTGCAGCTGAACGACGCGAGTTTCTCGGCCGAGATGGAAACCTCCGCCGCGCTCGGCTTCGGCTTCCGCTGCGGTTTCCTGGGGCTTTTGCACCTCGAAGTGGTGCGCGACCGGCTGGAGCGCGAATACGATCTCGACCTGATCACCACCGCGCCCTCGGTCGTGTTCAAGCTGTTCATGAAGGATGGCGAGGTGCGCGATCTGCACAACCCCGCCGACATGCCCGACCTCACTTACGTCGATCATATCGAGGAGCCGCGCATCAAGGCGACGATCCTCGTGCCCGACGAATATCTGGGCGATGTGCTCAAGCTCTGTCAGGACCGCCGCGGCATCCAGCTCGACCTGACCTATGCAGGTTCGCGCGCGATGGTGGTCTATGACCTGCCACTGGCCGAGGTCGTGTTCGACTTCTACGACCGTCTGAAATCGGTCACCAAGGGCTATGCGAGCTTCGATTACCAGATCACCGAATATCGCGAGGACAACCTCGTGAAGATGTCGATCCTGGTGAATGACGAGCCCGTGGATGCGCTCTCGATCATGGTGCATCGCGACCGCGCCGAGGCGCGGGGCCGCGCGATGTGCGAGAAGCTGAAAGACCTGATCCCGCGTCACATGTTCAAGATCCCGATCCAGGCCGCGATAGGCGGCCGCGTGATCGCGCGCGAGACGCTGAGCGCGATGCGCAAGGACGTGACCGCGAAATGCTACGGCGGGGACGCGACCCGGAAGAAGAAGCTTCTTGAAAAGCAGAAGGCCGGTAAGAAGAAGATGCGCCAGTTCGGGAAGGTGGAAATCCCGCAATCGGCGTTCATCGCCGCGCTCAAGATGGATGAATGAGATAGGCCCCGCTTCGGCGGGGTTTTGTTTTTAAGAAGACGGATTTCAAGATGATAATGGATTGGACAAAGCTGCTCGACACCCGGTTGCTTGGTGCGGAGGAACGCGAGCCCTCTGAAGATCGGCCGCACTCAGCGCAGGATTACGACCGGCTCGTCTTTTCGGCTCCCTTTCGGCGGCTGGCGAACAAGACACAGGTTCATCCGCTCTATGCCGACGACCACCTTCACCACCGCCTGATCCATTCGATCGAAACCAGCAGCGTCGGGCGTTCGCTCGGGCTGCAGGTTGGCCATTGGCTCGAAAGCGAGGGCCGGATTGCCGGGGGCGCGCGCCATATCGTCTCGGGTGTGGTGCAGGCGGCCGCGATCGCTCACGACATCGGCAACCCGCCTTTCGGGCATTCCGGCGAAAGCGCGATCGGTGACTGGTTTGCGAGCGGCTTCAAGGAGGGAGGGGCGATCTTCGACGGCCTGTCGTCAGAGGAACGTTCCGAACTCGAGAATTTCGAAGGCAATGCTCAGGGCTTCCGTCTGCTGACCCGGTTGGAGATGTATCGCAACGCGGGTGGGATGCAGCTGAGCTACGCCACGCTGGGTGCTTTCTCGAAATACCCGACCCTTTGCGCGACCTCAAAGGCAAAGAAAGACCAAGCGGAAAAGGCGGGTGAGGCGGTTTACAAGGGGCTCAAGAAATACGGCCTCTTCCGGTCCGAATACTCGATATTCGAGCAGGTCGCCGGAAGGCTCGGCCTCATCGAGGGCGGGATTGTCGAGGGACGAAAATGGTGGCGCCGCCATCCCCTCGTCCTGTTGGTCGAGGCCGCCGACGACATTTGCTACAATATCATTGATCTGGAGGATGCTGTGAATGCCGGCGATTTGCCGGCTGAGCAGGTCAAGGCGCTGTTGGCGGAGGTCTTCGGCGGAACGTCGCGACAATTCGATGAGGCAAATGAAGAGATCGCCTATTATCGGGCGCGTGCTATCGGAAGCGCAATTCCAGCCTGTGTCGAGGCGTTCAAGTCACATTACGATGCAATCATGGTCGGGGAATTCTCGGGGGCGTTGGTCGATCAGAGCGCTCAGGCAGTCGCGTTCGGCGAGATCGAGAAGGCCGCGAATAAACAAATCTTCACTGCCCCGCGCAAGACCCGGCTTGAGGTCGCTGGGCGCGCCATCCTGCATCGGGTGCTCGACGGCTTGCTGCCTGTTCTGAAGGCTCTGCAGGAGAAGAAGTGGAATCAGGACGAACTGCCGGATCACCTGCGTCAGATAGTCTCCGCGACCCAGATCGACCTGCGCGATGTGCGCGACGAATACTCCGCCCTGCAGGCGCTCGCAGACTATGTGTCAGGCATGACCGATCGCTATGCTGTCAAAGTGGATAGAATCCTGTCCGGACGTATTGACTGAATAGATGTCGTCAGGCCTAAATTCCAGAGAAGCCCCAAGGTCTCCCTCGGGGCTTCTTTGTGCCGCTTTCCCGGGCACTTACTGCGCCTTGTTGGCTTCGCTCGCGATCGTGTTGCCCGCGACCGAGAGATCCTGCCCCGCGCCGCGCACCGTGTTGCACGCCGCCAGACCGAGGATCACCAGCGCCATCGCCGCGCCCAGCTTAACCGTCTTCGTCATCTTTCTCGCTCTCCTATGAAGCCACACCGGCCAACGTATGAAATTTTTTACGGTTCCATGGAACCCTCTTCAACGTGCGGCGTTAGCGGTCTGAACACAACACGGAGAGTTCGATGAAATCGCCTTTGCGCCTGTTGATCGCCGCCCTCTCGGCCCTCGTGGTGACCGGGGTTGTCGTGATCGTGGCGCTCAGCCTCGGCGTGGTCGAGTGGCAGGATTTTGCGATGGCCGTGATCGTGGGGCTCGTGCTGGGCATCCCGGCCGGGCTCTGGACCGAAAGACGTATCAAGAGGAATGACCCGTTCTGGCCGCCCCGCCAGGCATGATCCCTGTCAGAACGGCGTTGCGGCCCCCGCCCGTCCCTCGCGGGGGCCGCTACCTTCCGCCCGAGCAGGTTAACTGACTGTTAACGATGCTCTGAAAGGCTCCGGGTTGTCCCTCCCCGGAGCCTTTCCATGTTCAGATCCCCGATCCTTCTTGCAGCCTTCATTGTCCTCGCCGGATGCGGGGCATCACCCGCCCCGCAATTCTTCGGCGCGGCGCGCCACGAGTTGCGCCTCGAGGGCATCGATTTCGTGGTCTTCGTGAAGGGCGGGCGGGCCGAGGTGATCCGCATGGGCTATCTGCGCCGGTCCGAACGTGATCGGGTGCCCGCGCTGATGATCCGCGCCGCCGAAGAGGCCTCGGGCTGTGCGGTCGCGGGGCCGGCCGGAGGGCTCTATCGCTCCCCTTCGCTGCCCGGCGACACAGGCGAGGCACGGTTTCAGCTCGATTGCTGATGCGGCGCGATGCCGCAGATTCCGCTCGGGCAGTTTGACTCCGATCAAGGTCACGTTTTCGCGATCATGGTGATCTTCCCCCATAAAACGCGCCGCTCAAGGAGACTCGACATGCGCCTTTTCGCCATCATGTATTCGCTCGCCGGCCCGACTGTTGCGGGCATCCTGATCATCGCCGCGCTGACGATGAACATGTTCACTGCCAAAGCGATGATCGCCTCGGCCGTGATCGGCTTCATCGTTGCCCTGCCGATTTCCTGGTTCATCGCGAAGATGATCCGCGAGAACGTCTGACATCCGCTCTCGCAAGCGTGATGGACGGAACTGGCGAGCTTCCTCGTTGATTGTATCGAGGAAGCGTAAGTTACGTTTATCCATTCGCGAGAGGTTCGATGTCCAACGCTCCCGGCTATTCAAAGACGCAGATCTGGCTGCACTGGCTTGTCGTGCTGCTGATCATTCCGCAATTCCTGCTCCACGATTCGATGGCGCATACGTTTTGGGGGCAGGCGAAGGGCGAGTCGGTCTCGCCTGATGTTCTGACCTATGGCCATATCGTTCTGGGGGTGGTGATCTTGCTGCTCGCGGCGTGGCGGCTGGTTCTGCGCGCGACCCACGGCACCCCCGAGCCGCCGCACGATGATCCCGAGCTGATGCGCTTTGGCGCCAAGGCGATCCACGTGCTGCTCTATCTGCTGCTCTTTACGCTGCCGATCTCGGGTGGGCTCGCCTATTACTTCACGCTGGGCTGGATGGCAGAGGTCCATTCCGCGCTGACCACGGGGCTGCTGATCCTGGCAGGCCTGCATATCGCCGCGGCGCTCTATCACCAGTATTTCCTGAAAGATCACCTGCTGCGGCGGATGATGAAGGCAGGCGGCTGACCTGGCTGCGCGCGACCTCAGCCGAGGAAGCGCGCCACATCCGCCTCGAATTCGCGGGGTTTCTCGGCGTGCAGCCAATGCCCCGCGCCGTCGATCACGACAAACCGCGCCTGCGGGAACCGCGCGAGAATATCCGCGTGGTCCTCGGGGCGGAGATAGGGTGAATTCGCGCCCGACAGGAACAGGGCAGGGCCATCGAAAGGCTGCATGCCCTCGGGGTCGGACCAGTCGAGGATCGCATCGAGATTGGCCTTGAGTGCATCAAGGTTGAACTTCCAGCGCACCGGCCCGTCGCGCAGGCTCAGCGATTGAAGCAGGAAGGCGCGCGTGCCGGGATCGGAGATCCGCTCTCCCAGGCGTTCATCGGCGACCGAGCGCGAGCTCAGATCGTCGATCTTCATTTCCTGCATCGCCTCGATCAGTGCGCCGTGGCTGTCGCCATGTGCGTAGCCTCTCGGCGCCATGTCGGCGATCACCAGCTTTCGCACCAGCTCGGGCCGGGTGAGCGCGAGCGTCATCGCCGCCTTGCCCCCCATCGAATGGCCCATCACGTCGGCCTGCCCGCCCTGCGCCTCGATCACCTCGGCAATATCGCGGGCCATCGCGGCATAGGAGTGATCGTCGTCCCAGAAGCTGTCGCCGTGATTGCGCATATCGAGCGCGATTACCGGGCGATCCGCACTCAGTCGCTTGGCAATGGCATTCCAGTTGCGCGCCGAGCCGAACAGGCCGGGAGCGATTAGCAGTGGAACTTCGGAGCTGTCGGCGGGGTAGGGAACGGTATTGAGCATGGCCCACAAGCTAGGACTCTCTGACTCTCTCCGCCAGAGGGTGGGAAGGAAAATTTGCGTGCGTCACGCTGGTTGCACCAATCGCGCGCGGCGGCTAGCGTCCGAGGTAAGCGACGGAGAGGGCGATGGGACCGGACAGGATCACCGAGATGACAACGCAGATCTCGCGGCTACTGGCCGTCCGGTTGGGGGCGAAAGGCCATGATCTCGAGTCTCGCGTCGCGAGCCGGGCCCGGGTCCTGCCACGCAAGGTGCGCAAGGCGGCGCGGCTTCTGGCGGAGGCCGAGCGCAAGGCCCACGCCCCCAAGGTCGCCCGGCAGCTGGATCCGCGTGCAATCGAGACGGCTTACGCGACCTGCCGCAACTATCTTGAGCCGCTGGGCGCAGGCGACAGGTTGCGCGGAGCGTTGCTGAACCTCGGAGGCTCGATCGCGTTCATCTTCCTGGTTGTCGGCGGTACGCTGCTGGCGGCGATGCTGTGGTCGGGGATGATCTGAGGCCTGTCGCTGCGGCCTTGCCCGGAACAGCCGCGTCAGCGGCCCGGGCAGCGCCCGACCGCCCCCTCGGGCGGGCGTTTGGGTGACGTCAGCGCGCGGATTGAGGTCGTCCGGATTTGGCTGAGATAAAGGGATGACCTCGTAAGGAGGAGCGCCCACCCGACGATCGGGCGCAGCCCTCCTTGTCGGCATGTCGTGCCCCCGAAAACGTAAAAGGCCCCCGAGATCGGGGGCCTTCGCAATCCGTGTCCGAAGATATCAGAGCTCGGGATAGATCGGGAAGCGCGCGAGCAGCGTCGCGACCTTGGCCTTCACGGCCTCTTCGACCTCACCGTTGCCCTCTTCGCCATTGGCGGCCAGACCATCGACCACTTCGACGATCAGGCGGGCGATCTCGCGGAAGTCTTCCTCGCCGAAGCCACGGGTGGTCCCGGCAGGGGTGCCCAGACGGATACCCGAGGTGACCATCGGCTTTTCCGGGTCGAACGGGATGCCGTTCTTGTTGCAGGTGATATGCGCGCGCCCCAGTGCCTTCTCGGTCGCGTTGCCCTTCACGCCTTTCGGGCGCAGGTCCACCAGCATGACGTGGGTGTCGGTGCCGCCGGTGACGATGTCGAGGCCGCCCTTCATCAGCTCGTCGGCCAGTGCCTGGGCGTTTTTCACGACCTGCTCGGCATAGACCTTGAACTCGGGACGCAGCGCCTCGCCGAAGGCCACGGCCTTGCCCGCGATCACATGCATCAGCGGACCGCCCTGAATACCCGGGAAGATCGCCGAGTTCACCTTCTTCGCGATCTCCTCATTGTTGGTGAGGATCATGCCGCCGCGCGGACCGCGCAGGGTCTTGTGCGTCGTGGTGGTCGCGACATCCGCATAGGGGAAGGGCGAGGGGTGCTGGCCACCGGCCACGAGACCGGCGAAGTGGGCCATGTCGACCATCAGGTAGGCGCCGACCTCATCCGCGATCTCGCGGAACTTGGCGAAGTCGATCTGGCGCGGGATGGCGGAGCCGCCCGCGATGATGAGCTTCGGCTTATGCTCGAGGGCCAGTTCGCGGACCTGCTCGTAATCGAGAAGGCTGTCTTGCTTGCGCACGCCGTATTGCACCGCGTTGAACCATTTGCCCGACTGGTTGGGCTTGGCGCCGTGGGTCAGGTGGCCGCCCGCATCGAGGCTCATGCCGAGGATCGTGTCGCCCGGCTTCACGAGCGCGGTGAACACGCCCTGGTTGGCCTGCGAACCCGAGTTCGGCTGAACGTTCGCAAACTCACAGCCGAAGAGTTCCTTGGCGCGCTCGATCGCGAGGGTCTCGGCGACATCGACATACTGGCAGCCGCCATAGTAGCGCTTGCCCGGGTAGCCTTCGGCGTATTTGTTCGTCATCACCGAACCCTGCGCCTCCATCACCGCCTTCGAGACGATGTTCTCCGACGCGATCAGTTCGATTTCGTCGCGCTGGCGGCCCAGCTCGTCGGTAATCGATTTGAAAAGCTCGGGGTCACGGCTGGAAAGGCTTTCGGTAAAGAAGCCAGCGTCGCGTTGCTCGGTCATGGTGCGCTCCTCGCAAAGATCCGGGGTCGCGGCCCATTTAGCGCAGTTTTCGTGGGGCTGAAAGCGCCCAAAGCGACCAAAACAGGTTTTTCACCGGCCTTTCGCGCTTGTCTTTCGTCCGGGCGCTTGCAACACCTTGGATGTGCAAGAGGAAAACGCCGTGGCGAGCCAGTACAACCATATCCATTTCGCGGCCTCGAGCGCGGAGGGCGCGCAGGAGGCGATGGCCGAGTTGGTTGCGCTTTACGGGCAGGTGCCGCGCTACGCCGCGGATGTGATCGTGGCGCTGGGCGGCGACGGGTTCATGTTGCAATGCCTGCATGAAGGGACGGGCCTGCCGGTCTACGGGATGAATCGCGGCTCTGTCGGCTTCCTGATGAACGATTTCGTGGCCGAGAACCTGCCCGAGCGGCTTGAGACGGCCGAGGAGGCGGTGATCAACCCGCTTTCGATGAAGGCCGAGACCGAGGACGGGGTGCTGCACGAGGCGCTTGCGATCAATGAGGTCTCGCTGCTGCGCGCAGGTCCGCAGGCGGCCAAGCTGAAGATCTCGATCAATGGCAAGGTCCGCATGCAAGAGCTGGTCTGCGACGGGGCGATTGTCTCGACGCCTGCGGGCTCGACCGCCTATAACTTTTCGGCGCACGGGCCGATCCTGCCGATCGGGTCGGATGTGCTTGCGCTGACAGGGATTGCCAGTTTCCGGCCCCGGCGCTGGCAAGGGGCGATCCTGCCTTCCTCCGCGGTCGTGCGCTTCGATGTGCTCGAGCGGGCGAAGCGCCCGGTCATGGCGGATGCGGATTCGCGCTCGGTTAAGCCTGTGAAATGGGTCGAGGTTCGGTCCGAGCCCGAGATCGCGCACCGCATTCTCTTCGACCCCGGACACGGGCTCGAAGAAAGGCTCATGCGCGAGCAATTCGCCTGAGGCGACCGGAAACGCGTCAGGCTCAGTCCTGCGCGGCCCAGCTTTCGCGTTTGCGATAGATCGTCGAGGGGGCGACGCCCAGCTCGTTTGCGGCCCGCGGAATCGAGCCGTCATGGCGTTCGATCGCGGCCTCGATCACGATGCGCTCGATCTCCGAGAGGGTCATCCCTTCGAACGTGAGCCCCGACGCCTCGCCCGTCTCGGGCGCATCGGCCAGAGGCGCTACGCTTGGCAGATCGGGCAGCATTTCGGCGCGCAGCACCGGCCCATCATGCATCACCATCGCGGCGCGCAGCACGTTCATCAACTGACGCACGTTGCCAGGCCAGGGCATTTGTTCGAGCTTGCGGATCGCATCGTCGGTGATGACGTTGTAGCAACGGTTCTCTTCGGCGGCGAAACGCTCCAGCGCCATGCGCGCGATCGGGCCGATATCCTCGCCATGGCTGCGCAGCGGCGGCATCTCGATCGAGAGAACGTTGAGCCGATAGTAGAGATCCTCACGCATCTTGCCCGAGGCGAGCGTCTCGGTGGGCGTCTTCGCCGAGGCAGAGATCACCCGCACATCCACCGTTACCGGCTCGGTCGCGCCATAGGGTTTGACCTGGCCGGTCTCGAGAAAGCGCAACAGCTTGATCTGCGCGGGCATCGGCAATTCGCAGACATTGTCGAGAAGCAGCGTGCCGCCATCGGCCATCGTCACCGCGCCGGGCTTGTCATGCAGCGCGCCGGGGAAGGCGCCGCTGTGGTGGCCGAACAGCTCGCTGTCGAGACGGTCGGGAGGCAGAGAGCCGCAATCGAGCGTCACGAAGGGGCCGCTGCCGCGCGTGCCGTTGGAATGGATCGCATGGGCGCAAAGCTCCTTGCCTGTGCCGCTTTCACCCCAGAGATAGACCGGGGCGGACGAGCGCGCGGCCGAGCGGGCACGCTCGTAGACGGACTGCATTCGCGATGAGGTGCCGATGAAATCGCCCAGCGGCGCCTTGGTTTCGGCCAGGTTTTCACCCGGAGCCTGAAGGCTCGCGGAGCGCGCGCGGTCGATCGCCGCATTCAGGCGGGTCTCGTCGATCGGCTTGACCAGGAAGTCGACTGCGCCCGCATGCATCGCGCGCACCGCGCGATCCACCGAACGGTCGGCGGTCACAACGATGATCGCCGTGCGCGGACGCAGCTCGAGCATCTCCTCGATCATCGTGTCGCCATCGCGATCGGGCAACATGAGATCGAGCAGCACCATCCTGATCGGGTGGGCGCGAAAGATTGCGAGCCCCTCGGCGGCGGTCTCGGCGCTATGGGTCACGAAACCTGCAGCGCGCAGGTAGGCGTCGTAGATCGCACGCAGCGATCCGATATCTTCGATCAGAAGAACATGTTCGGCGGTGTTTGGGTCTGTCGGACGCACGTTCTGACGTGGCCCGCCCTCATAATCTGGCAGGCCCGTTCCGGGCCCGGTCTTGTCCGCTGACGCGGCACTGCTCTGGTCATTTTCTTGCGCACTCATGGTCGAAATCGTCTTTTTCCAATAAATCTTGTGTCATTTTGACAATGAGCCGTTCCAACAGGGCCAGAACGATGCGCCCAAGGTCATCAATATCTTCATAGGTGCCATGGCGGGCAGCACTGTCAAGCGCGCGCGCCTATCGGGTGAGGATATCGTCACCGATCGCTCCCGCGACGGCTGCGAGCTTGTGGCTCTGACAACTCAGGGTGGCGCGATCCTGCTCGGCGACGGCCTTGGCAAGGGCGGATTGCACCGCGCGCAAATCCTCGGTGCAGGTGTCGCCGAGAAGCTCGGCGAGGCTGCGCCCGGTACGCGCCATGAGCCGCGCGATCAGCAGGTCGTCATTGGGCGAACAAATCCGAGATGCGGGTTGGCGCGCATCGGCGATCTCGGTGATGGCGCGCAGGATCGGCATCACGCCGATCAGTGGTTTCGCGAGGATGACGTCGGCGCCTGCGCTCCGCATCGCTGTGCGTTCGGACTGAAGTATATGGCCCGAGCAGGCGATGATCGGCAGCCGCGCCCAGTCGCGGTCAGAGCGGCGCAGCGCACGCATCACCTCAAGCCCGCTCAGCCCGGGCATCTCGATGTCGATTACCGCGAGATCATAGGGTGCACCCAGCAGTTTCTCCTGCGCGTCTGCCCCGTCCGAAAGCGCCACGACCTGTGCTCCCATCGCGCGCAGCAGATGTTCGAATATCGCCCGCCCTGAAGCGCTGTCATCGGCGACAAGCGTGGTCCATCCGGTCAGGTCGGGAAGGTGATCGAGACACGCCGTCTCGGTTCCGGGCTGGCCGGACCGCACCGGCGTGACCGGCAGGGCGATGCGGATCTCTGCCCCGCCGTCCGCGGGATTGGACACACACATTGTGCCATCGAGCGCCTCGGTGATTTCTCGGCAGATCGACAGGCCCAGGCCGCTCGCATGTCGGCTAGGTGCGAAAGGTGCAGAAGACGCTTCTCCGGCAGCATGGTCGTTCAGCGTCGTGTCGGGAAAACCGGGTCCGTCATCGCGCACCGTAAGGGTGAACCGGCTGCCCTGCTCTAGTCCGAAGCGCAGCCAGACCGCGCTTTGCGCGCCATGGGCCAGAGCATTGCCAAGAAGATTCGAAAGCAACCGTTCCAGAGCCAGTCGGTCGAGATGCAGTGAGGTGGGCAGATCATGCGACACCTCAAGCGTGAAGCGGATGCCGCGCGCCTGCGCCGCCGCCTCCCAGCGTCGCGCCACAGAGGCGAGGAAGGCATCGAGGCGCAGCTCGGGCGGCTGATGTGACAAGGCGCGCGGATCGGGGCTCAGCAACGAGATCAGCCGCCCCATCTCCTCGCTCAGCCCGCGCAGGGCTTCGAGCCCGCTGCGGGTCTCGCTTTCCCGGGTGCGGGCCAGTAGCTGCGACAGCCCTCCCAGCATCTCAGAGAGCGCGGCGCGCAGATCATGCTGCAACATCTTCCCATCCGCGCCGGGAGGGCGCGACGACGAACTGTCGGGGATGGGTGTCGCGATATAGTTTTTCATGTAAAGCCCCGATCAATCATCCGGGGGTGGCGGGCCGAAATCAAGCGTCCCGCCCGAGATAAAACGCCGCGCCCTCGAAGGGACGCGGCGAAATGGAAAAAATGTGATCGGCAATTGCGGGTCGCGGCCATCCGTCGCCCCATAGCGCCAGAGCGATCAGCCGCGCGGATAGCCCAGACCTTTCAGCGCCTCGGTGATCTCGTCGAGAATCGCCGGGTCGTCGATCGTGGCGGGCATTTTCCACTCCTGCCCGTCGGCAATCTTGACCATCGTGCCGCGCAGGATCTTGCCCGAGCGGGTTTTGGGCAGGCGGTCCACCACGGTTGCGAGCTTGAAGGCCGCGACCGGGCCGATCTGGTCGCGCACGCGGGCGACGCATTCCTTGACGATCTCGGCGTGCGGGCGGTTGCAGCCCGCGTTGAGGCACAGGAAGCCCATCGGGGACTGGCCCTTGAGGTCGTCGGCCACACCGATCACCGCGCATTCCGCGACATCGGGGTGACCTGCCAGAACCTCTTCCATCGCGCCGGTCGAGAGGCGGTGGCCCGCGACGTTGATCACGTCATCGGTGCGCGCCATGATGTAGAGGTAGCCATCTTCGTCGATATAGCCGGCATCGCCCGTCTCGTAATAGCCCGGGAAGTGCTCAAGATAGCTCTTCTTGAAGCGCTCTTCAGCCTGCCACAGCGTCGGCAGGGTGCCCGGAGGCAGCGGCAACTTGATCGCGATGGCGCCGAGCGTGCCGGGCGCGACCGGATGGCCACCCTCGTCGAGCACCTGCACGTCATAACCCGGCATCGGCACGGACGGGCTGCCGACCTTGGTCGGCAGTTCCTCGATCCCGATCGGGTTCGCGGCGATCGCCCAGCCGGTCTCGGTCTGCCACCAGTGATCGACAACCGGCACGCCGAGATGCTTCTGCGCCCATTCCACGGTGTCGGGATCAGCGCGTTCGCCTGCGAGGAACAGCGCCTGCAGGTCGTGCAGCGCGTAACGCTTGATCCATTCGCCATTCGGGTCTTCGCGCTTGATCGCGCGCAGCGCGGTCGGAGCGGTGAAGAAGCTCTTGATGCGGTTGTTCTGGATGATGCGCCAGAACACGCCCGGATGCGGGGTCCCGATCGGTTTACCCTCGAACACGACCGTGGTCGCGCCCGCGATCAGCGGGCCGTAACAGATATAGCTGTGGCCAACGACCCAGCCCACATCCGAGGCCGCCCAGAACCGGTCGCCCGCCTCGATGTTGTAGATGTTCTTCATCGTCCATTGCAGGGCGACGAGATGGCCGCCGGTGTGACGCACCACGCCCTTGGGCTGGCCGGTCGTGCCGGAGGTATAGAGAATATAGGCCGGGTGGTTGCCCTCGACCGGCACGCAGTCGGCGGGCTTCACGCCGTATTGGAAGCCGTGCCACGAGAAGTCGCGGCCCTCGATCAGCTTCGCGACTTCCTGCTCGCGCTGGAAGATCACGCAGAATTCGGGCTTGTGATCGGCGATCTCGATCGCCTCGTCCAGAAGCGGCTTGTAATGCACGACGCGGTTGGGCTCGAGGCCGCAAGAGGCCGCAATGATCGCCTTGGGCGTGCAGTCGTCGATGCGCACGGCGAGTTCGTTCGCCGCGAAGCCGCCGAAGACGACCGAGTGGATCGCACCGATGCGCGAACAGGCCAGCATCGCCTCCAGCGCCTCGGGGATCATCGGCATGTAGATGATGACGCGGTCGCCCTTCTCGACGCCGCGCATCTTCAGCGCACCGGCGAGCGAGGCCACGCGGGTCTGCAGTTCCTTGTAGGTGATGCCCTTGGTCGAATGGGTGATCGGGCTCTCATGCATGATCGCGATCTGGTCGCCGCGACCTTCCTCGACATGGCGGTCCACCGCGTTCCAGCAGGTGTTCACGAGCCCGTCCGAGAACCACTCATAAAGCGGGGCATTGCCATCGAAGAGCGCCTTGGAGGGTTTGGTGTCCCAATCGATCTTCTCGGCGGCCTCCATCCAGAATTTCTCGGGATCGGCCTGCCAGGCGGAATAGACCTCTTTGTAGCCCATGCGAACATCTCCTCCTCAGGAATTTGCAGATGTGTTACGAAGGGGCAGGGCGCGACGCAAGATTGTTACCGCGCACAATTGCCGGAACGGCAGAAAAATTTGCATAAGCCGCGACAAAACACCCGCAAACCTTTGCAAAGCGCGGAGGAGTATTCAGCTTCTTTGCAGCTTGCGGGTGCTTTGCAAACTTTGCGGGCTTTGCGACTCAGCTGTAATGCGCAACCGGGGTGCCTGCGATGGCCGACATGTTCAGCAGCCCGCGCGAGGTGATCGAGGGGGTCACGATATGCGCCTTGTTGCCCATCCCCATCAGGATCGGACCGACCTCAAGCCCGCCCGCTTTCATCTTGAGGATGTTGCGCACGCCCGAGGCCGCGTCGGTGTTGGCGAAAACGAGCACGTTGGCCGCGCCCTCGAAACGACTGTCAGGCATGAGGCGGGTGCGGGTCTCGGGATCAAGGGCGGCATCGACATGCATTTCGCCCTCGAAATCGAACTCGACCTCACGCTGCAACAGCAGGTTCATCGCGGCGCGCATCCGCTCGCCCGAGTCGATGTCGAGATTGCCAAACTGACTGTGCGAGCAAAGCGCGATCTTCGGCTTGAGGCCGAAGCGGCAGACATGGCGCGCCGCGCCGATGACGGTTTCCGCGATCTGCTCGGGGGTGGGCTGGTGGTGGACATGGGTGTCCGCGATGAAGAGGGGGCCATCCTCGAGGATCATAAGCGAAAGTGCGCCCTGTGGATGCAGCCCGTCGCGGGCGAGAATCTCGCGGACATATTTCAGGTGCCACAGATACTGCCCGAAGGTGCCGCAGATCATCGAATCCGCCTCGTTGCGATGGACCATGATCCCCGCGATGGCGGTGGTGTTGGTGCGCATGATCGCGCGAGCGAGGTCGGGGGTGACGCCGCGCCGGGCCATCAGCTCGTGATAGGTCCCCCAGTAGTCGCGATAGCGCGGGTCGTTCTCGGGGTTCACGATCTCGACTGCCCTGAGGTCGAGCGGCAGGCCTGCGCGCTCGCAACGCATCTCGATCACGTCGGGGCGGCCGATCAGGATCGGCGTGTCAGTGGTTTCCTCGATCATCGCATTGGCCGCGCGCAATACGCGCTCGTCCTCGCCTTCGGAGAAGACGATGCGGCGCGCGGCGGTGGCGGCGGCATCGAAGACCGGACGCATCAGCAGGGCGGATTTGAACACCGAACCGTCGAGCTGCGCCTTGTAGGCCTCGGGCGCTTCCAGCGGACGCGCGGCAACTCCGGTCTCCATCGCGGCCTTGGCCACGGCGGAGGCGACGATGCCTATCAGGCGCGGGTCGAAGGGTTTGGGGATCAGGTAATCCGGGCCGAAGCTCAGCTTTTCGCCACGATAGGCGGCGGCAGCCTCGGCCGAGGTGGTCTGGCGGGCGAGCTTGGCGATCCCCTCGACGCAGGCGATCTGCATCTCGTCATTGATCGTGGTTGCGCCCACGTCGAGCGCGCCGCGGAAGATGAAGGGGAAGCACAGGACGTTGTTGACCTGGTTGGGGAAATCCGAACGGCCCGTGGCGATGATCGCGTCGGGGGCGACTTCGCGGGCCTCGTCGGGCAGGATCTCCGGGGTCGGGTTGGCCAGCGCGAAGATGATGGGCTGTTTGGCCATTTTCGCGACCATCTCGGGTTTGAGCACACCCGGGCCCGACAGGCCGAGGAACATGTCCGCGCCCTCGATCACATCGCTCAGCGTCGCGGCGGTTGTGCCTTGGGCATATTCCGCCTTCTGCGGGGTCATGTCCTTTTCGCGGCCCTCATAGACGAGACCTTCGATGTCGCAGAGCCAGACATTCTCGCGCTTCACGCCGAGTTTCAGCAGCATGTTGAGACAGGCGATGCCGGCCGCGCCGCCGCCGGTGGAGACAATCTTGATCTCGTCGAAGGATTTGCCGGTCAGGCGCAGCGCGTTGGTCGCAGCGGCCCCCACGACGATTGCGGTGCCGTGCTGGTCGTCATGGAAGACCGGAATGTTCATCCGTTCGCGGCAGATCTTCTCGACGATGAAACAGTCGGGCGCCTTGATGTCTTCGAGGTTGATCGCGCCGAAGGAAGGCTCGAGCGCGCAGACGATCTCGGCGAGCTTCTCTGGATCGCTTTCGGCCAGTTCGATGTCGAAGCAGTCGATATTGGCGAATTTCTTGAACAGGACGGCCTTGCCTTCCATCACCGGTTTCGCGGCGAGCGGGCCAATGTTGCCAAGCCCTAGAACCGCTGTGCCATTGGTGACGACGGCCACCAGATTGCCCCGTGCGGTGTAGTCGCGCGCCGTGTCGGGATCAGCCTTGATCGCGAGGCTCGCCTCGGCCACGCCGGGCGAATAGGCGCGGCTCAGATCACGCCCGTTGGCGAGCGGTTTCGTTGCGCGGATCTCCAGTTTTCCGGGCTTCGGATGGGCGTGATAGTCCAGTGCCGATTGCCGGAGATTGTCTTGGCGGGCCTCTTCCATCTGTTCCTCCCGAAACTGGTTTAGCGCTAAACTACTTTTTCGAGCGCGACTCTTGTGCCGCTCTAGATAGCACATGAAAGCCGAATGCAAGAGTCCCGCTGACCTTGCGGCATGAACATCGCGAGAGCGGGTAGCGCTACGCGAGGTGAGCGCTTGCATCCGGCGCGGGGGCGGCGCAGGATCGGAAAAACTCAACCGGCTGGACAAATTTCATGTCCGGCCCAGCCCGGAGACCGGCCCATGTCGTTGCTCGATGCTGCGCGCGAGGTGCGCGAAAACGCCTATGCGCCTTACTCGAAATTCAAGGTGGGCGCGGCAGTGCGCGGTGCCTCGGGCACGATCTATCGCGGGGTGAATGTCGAGAACGTGGCTTATCCAGAGGGCACCTGCGCCGAGGCTGGCGCTATCGCGGCGATGGTGGCTGCGGGCGAGACCGAGATCACCGAGGTCGCCGTGATTGCCGACAGTCCGACCCCGGTGCCGCCTTGCGGTGGCTGCCGTCAGAAGCTGGCCGAGTTTGGCCGCCATGACACGCCGGTGACGCTGGCCACGACCGAGGGCGACCGGCTCGATACCACCGTCGGCGATCTGCTGCCCGGCCGCTTCGACATGAGCCATATGGACAATACCTGATGGACGCGCGCAGCATCATCCAAGGGGTGCGCGACGGGAAGGGCTTGGGCGAAGAGGCCGCCCGCTGGTTCGCGCGTGGCCTCGCCGACGGCGCGGTCTCGGATGCGCAGGCCGGGGCATTTGCGATGGCGGTGCTGCTGAAGGGCATCGGCACCGAAGGCCGTGTGGCTCTGACCAAGGCGATGCGCGACTCGGGTGAGGTGTTGGCTTGGGACATGCCCGGCCCGGTAATCGACAAGCATTCGACGGGCGGCGTGGGAGACTCGGTCTCGCTGTTGCTTGCGCCTGCGCTGGCGGCCTGTGGTTGCTACGTGCCGATGATCTCGGGGCGAGGCTTGGGCCATACCGGCGGGACGCTCGACAAGATGGAAGCGATCCCCGGTTATGACGCGCTGCCCGGCATCGGCACGCTGCGCAAGGTCGTGGCCGAGGTCGGTTGCGCCATCGTCGGCGCCACAGGCGAGATCGCGCCCGCCGACAAGCGCCTTTACGGCATCCGCGATATTTCGGGCACGGTGGAGAGCATCGACCTGATCACCGCCTCGATCCTGTCGAAGAAGCTGGCCGCCGGTCTTGAGGGCCTGATCCTCGATGTGAAGGTCGGCTCGGGGGCGTTCATGGCAAAGCCCGAAGATGCGCGCGCCCTGGCTGAAAGCCTCGTGGCCACCGCGAATGGTGCAGGCTGCAAGACGACGGCGCTGATCACCGATATGGATCAGCCGCTGGGCCATTCGGCTGGCAATGCGCTTGAGGTGATCGAGGTGCTCGAGACGCTGACGGGGACGGTGGTGAACGAGGCACTCTGGGACGTGACCGCGGCGCTGGGTGGCGAGGCGCTCGTGCTTGCGGGGCTGGCTTCGGATGCGGAAGAGGGCACGGCCCGGATTGACGAGGCGATCGCCTCGGGTCGCGCGGCGGAGATCTTCGGCAAGATGGTCGCGGCGTTGGGTGGTCCTGCCGATTTCGTCGAACGCTACCCCGACCGTCTGCCTTCGGCTCCGGTGATCCGTGCCGTGGCGAGCCCGCGAGCGGGATTCGTCACCCGGATCAATACCCGCGCGCTGGGCGAGGCGGTGGTGCATCTGGGCGGCGGGCGGCTGGTTGGCACCGACAAGATCAACCCCTCGGTCGGGCTTTGGGAAACTGTCGCGCTTGGCGAAGAGATGGAGCGCGGCGAACCGCTCACCATCATCCATGCCGCGAGTGATCGCACGGCCGACGCCGCCGAAGCCGCGATCCTCAGGGCGATCACGCTGGGCGATGAAGCTGGCGAGGAGCCACCTTTGATCCATGACCGCATCGGCCCGGAGGATGTGCAATGAGTCGCGCCTTCCTGATCGTGATGGACAGCGTCGGGATCGGCGGCGCGCCGGATGCGGACCGCTTCTTCAACGATGGCGTGCCCGATACCGGGGCGAATACCCTTGGCCATATCGCACAGGCCTGTGCCGCCGGGAAAGCCGAAGTCGGGCGGTCCGGTCCGTTGAAACTGCCCGCGCTCGATGCGCTGGGGTTCGGGGCTGCGGTCAAGCTTGCCTCGGGCGAGGAGGCGCCGGGTCTGGGGGCCGAGCCGCAAGGGCTCTGGGGCGCGGCCACTGAGGTCTCGCCCGGCAAGGATACGCCCTCGGGCCATTGGGAGCTGGCGGGCGTGCCGGTGCCGTGGGAATGGCACTATTTCCCCGATCATCAAAACAGCTTCCCGCCCGATCTGGTCGCGAAAGCCTGTGAGATCGCGGGCACCGAGGGGATATTGGGCAATTGCCACGCCTCGGGCACCAATATCATCGAGGAACTGGGCGACGAGCATATCCGCACCGGCTGGCCGATTTGCTATACCTCGGCCGACAGCGTCTTCCAGATTGCCGCGCATGAGGAGCATTTCGGCCTCGACCGGCTGCTGAAGCTGTGCGAAGGGCTCGCGCCCACACTTCATGCGATAAAGGTCGGGCGGGTCATCGCGCGTCCCTTCGTGGGCGAAAACGGTCAGTTCACCCGCACCCCGAACCGCCGCGATTTCGCGATCCCCGCGCCCTCGCCGACGCTGCTGGACTGGGCCTATGATGCGGGCCGGGTGACCCATGCGATCGGCAAGATCGGCGATATCTTCAGCCATCGCGGCATCACCCATCTGCACAAGGGCAAGGGTGACGCCGACCTGGCAGATCACCTGATCCGGCTTGCCGACGAGGCCGAGGAGGGCTCGCTCACCTTCGCCAATCTCGTCGAGTTCGACAGCCTCTACGGCCACCGCCGCGATGTCTCGGGCTATGCCCGTGCGCTGGAATGGTTCGACGGGCGCGCGGCCGAATTCATGGCGCGGCTGCGCCCCGGCGATCTGGCCATCTTTACCGCCGATCACGGCAACGATCCGACCTGGACCGGGACCGATCACACCCGCGAGCGCGTGCCCGTTCTGGGATATGCGCCAGGTCAGGGGTCGCGCGCCTTGGGCCAGGTAGGCTATGTGGATCTTGCGGCCTCGATTGCCGCGCATCTGGGGATCCCGGCGCAAGGACCGGGCAAGAGCTTTCTGTGAGGGACTGAAATGAGTGAACACCTGACCGTCGTCAAACACCCGCTGGTGCAACACAAGCT
Source organism: Thioclava pacifica DSM 10166 (assembly GCF_000714535.1). Taxonomy (GTDB): domain Bacteria; phylum Pseudomonadota; class Alphaproteobacteria; order Rhodobacterales; family Rhodobacteraceae; genus Thioclava; species Thioclava pacifica. The sequence goes on from NZ_AUND01000042.1 coordinate 87,526, forward strand.
GACCCTGATGCGCGAAAAGGACACCTCGACGGCCTCCTTCCGTCGCCTGCTGCGCGAGATCAGCCTGCTTCTGGCCTATGAGATCACCTCGGAACTGGAGCTGACCACGAAGAAAATCGAGACCCCGCTTTGCGAGATGGACGCGCCGATCCTTGAGGGCAAGAAGCTCGCGCTGGTCTCGATCCTGCGGGCGGGTAATGGTCTTCTCGATGGCGTTCTGGAACTGGTTCCGGCGGCGCGGGTGGGCTTTGTCGGTCTTTACCGCGATCCCGAGACGCTGCAGCCGGTCGAATATTACTGCAAGCTGCCGGGCGAGCTGGAAGACCGTCTGACCATCGTCGTCGATCCGATGCTGGCCACCGGCAATTCCTCGGTTGCCGCGATCGACCTGATCAAGGCCAAGGGCGCGAAGCATATTCGCTTCATGTGCCTGCTGGCCGCCCCCGAGGGTGTGGCGCGCATGAAAGAGGCGCATCCCGATGTGCCGATCGTGACCGCAGCGCTCGACGAATGCCTCAACGATCATGCCTATATCGTGCCCGGTCTGGGGGATGCGGGCGACCGTATGTTCGGGACCAAATAAGCCCTAACCCCCTTTACTCAAAAGAAAGACTCCGTCATCCTGTCCTCCGATTGGACAGGGGGCGGATATGCGTTTTGACGGCGGTTTTTCGGCAGCGATTCTGGCTGCGGTTTTCGGAGCTGGAACGGGGCTCTTCGCAACCGTCGCGCAGGCAGAGGATTACGCTCCGGCCGAGACGCCCCCCTCTTCCTTCCAGGGTCGGCAATATGTCGACAGCAATGGCTGCGTCTTTATCCGCGCGGGTTATGGCGAGGCGGTGAAATGGGTGCCGCGGATCAACCGCGATCGCACGCCGGTCTGTGGCTACAAGCCGACCTTCCCGAGCGCCGAACTTGCGGCAGCACCCAGTGCCGCCCCGGCTCCCGCACCTGCTCCGGCACTCACCCCCGCGGCTCCGAAACCGACCCCGATGCGCACTGTCTCGGCCCCTGCGCCGACGCCGGCGCCGCGCGCGAACGCCCCCATGGAAACGGTTGCCTCGAAGATGATGCCCGCGCCGAGCGCCACGAACTCGCCCTATTACCCGGTCGCGCAGTCGGCACCGACGGTGCTTGCCTCCGCGACCAGCGCCCCCGCGACGAGCGGCTATGTCTCGCCTTTTTCTGCGACCGGCGATGCGGCCCCGGGCGGCAGCTATAGCGTGAACGTGCCCGTCGCCCCCAGCGCACCTCAGGCCAATCCAGCCCCTGCGACGAGCGGCGATTGCGCCGGTCTCGATCCGCTGGCGCAACAGCTGATGATGACGCGCGAGGGGATGAGCGTGCGCTGTGGCCCGCAACAGATCTCGCCCACGAGCGGCTATGTCGTTCCCGGCGCGACAACAGTGGTCGCGGCCCCCGCAGCGCGCCAGATCCCGCGCGAAGTCAGTGTCGGCGGGCTTGCCCCGGTGGTGACGACTTCGAAAGCGCCCGATGGCGGCTGGCGTCCGGCATTCGACGATGGTCGGCTCAATCCCTATCGCGGCCCGCGAACCACCTATGGCGATGCGCAGATGGCGCAACGCTGGGGCGACGGCGTGCCGATGGAAATGCCCAAGCCCCCGGCCAGTCGCGTGATCTACGTGCCGGTCGCACCGACGCAGGCGACCATGTCCTCGAAATCGGTGGCCCCGGCCAAGACCGTGACGCGCCAGGGCGCGGTTGCGGGCAAGCGCTTCGTTCAGGTCGGCAGCTTCGGGGTGCCCGCCAATGCCGAGGCGGCTAAGGCGCGGCTGCGCGCACTTGGCTTGCCGGTCGCGACCGGAAAGTCGGGGCGGCTGACTGTCATTTATGCGGGTCCGTTCGCGAGCTCCGCCGCGCTGCAACAGGCGCTCGCGTCTGCGAAAGGCGCAGGCTTCTCCGACGCCATCCTGCGCTGAGCGGAAACTTTTGCGACATCGGGAAGCGGCCCCTCCGGGCCGCTTTTTCAATGTGCCGAACAGATGTCCTGCAAGGCCACCCATTGCGCATCTTCGAGAACGGGGTGTGGCGCGGGCTGCCCCTTGAACGGGTCGGCCTCGATCAGGCCGAGCACGCTCTCGCCGGTCGGATCGAGCGCATAGGCATAGGGCGTGGAGCTGACGCCTGCCTCACGAAATGCATGTAAAAGCGTGTCATTGTTGGGCCGTTCGGGCGGGTGTTGGACCAGCTCCTGCGCATATTCGGCAATGCCGTCGTCAGGCAGATCACCCGTCGTCAGGAGCCGGAGCGCCGCCGCGGGACCAAGCCAGTCGAGCATCCGGTGCAGCGGCCGCTCACCTGCTGCGCCGCGCTGCGCGGCGATCAGAAAGCCCGCGACCACCTCGGGTGTATCAGGCCCCGCGATCGTGTTGCGCCCCACGATGGCGAGCCCGCCCGGCAGCAGCCGTGCGCCGTCCAGAGCTTCGGGCAGAACTTCGATCACTTGCTGCCCCGGCAGTCGCTCGGCCAGAGCGGCGAGCGCCTTGTCGCCCGCGGGACTATGGCAGGGCTGGCCGGTCATCTTGGTGAACTCGGTCAGCAATTTGCGCCCGATCTCGACACGCTTGGCCTGCGGCGCGATGCGCGCGGCGTGATCGACAAGTGCGCCGGGCAGCCAGAACAGCACCACCGCTCCTAGAAGAAGGACGCCGCCTCCGATCAGTGCGCCGCGCAGTCGCCCCGGATGCGGACGGCGCGCCTCGATCATCGCATGAACCTTCTCGATCGCGGCGATCATCGTCTCGTCGGCGATCTCGAGCTCTTCGCCCGGCTCGGCCGAAGGCGCATAGATTGCAGGTCGCGCGCCCGGGTTGAGCCGGATCATCGCGGGCAAGGACCAATGCGCCAGTGCCGTCGCCGAGCGATCGTCCGCGATCACCAGCGTCGCATCGCCGAGCGAGAGGATCACCTCCTGGCGCTGCGCCTCCGGGTCGGGACGCCAAATCCCCTCGGCCTCGAGGCGTTCATATTCGGATAGGGCGGTCATGCGGACCTGTCACTGCTCTTGTTTCTCAAGAGGATAGCCGATCTTCCCTCAGGGTCAATCTGAGCCGTGGGATCAGGGGGTGCTGCCCCCGTCGCCGGAGGGCGACAATTTACAGAGAAGGAGGGGGCGCTGCCCCCTCTGGCCTTTCGGCCATTCACCCCCGAGATATTTTCGTCAAGAAGAAGGGAATGGGATGTTTCTTCTTCTTGATCCAAATATCTCGGGGGGTGAATTCGGCGAGAGCCGAAGAGGGGGGCAGCGCCCCCTTTTCCAGACCCGTGCGCGGGCTAGCTGGGAATTTCGAAGAGGAGACAAGTCATGCCCCAGACGACCGAAACCAATCGAAAGATCATTCTGGCCTCGCGTCCGAAAGGCGCGCCGGATGACACTACGCTGCGACTTGAGACCGAGGCCGTGCCGCTACCTGGCAAGGGCGAAATGCTGCTGCGCACTGTCTGGCTATCGCTCGATCCCTATATGCGCGGGCGGATGAACGATGCGAAATCCTACGCGACCCCGGTCGAGATCGGGGGCGTGATGACGGCGCAGGTCGTGGCCGAGGTGATCGAGAGCGATGTCGCGGGCTTTTCGAAGGGCGATTACGTGCTCGCGCCCTCGGGCTGGCAGGACTGGTTCGTCTCGGATGGCACGCAGGTGCTCAATCTCGGGCCGGAGCCGCAAAACCCGAGCTGGGCGCTCGGGATCCTCGGGATGCCCGGCTACACGGCCTATGCAGGGCTCTTGAAGATCGGCGAGCCGAAACCGGGCGAGACAGTGGTGGTGGCCGCGGCGTCCGGGCCGGTCGGCGCGACTGTCGGCCAGATCGCGAAGATCAAGGGCTGCCACGTCGTCGGCATCGCGGGCGGGGCGGAGAAATGCACTCATGTCGTCGAGACTCTCGGTTTCGACGCCTGCATCGACCACCGCGCGGAGGATTTCGCGGATCAGCTGGCCGCGGCCTGCCCGGACGGGATCGACGTCTATTTCGAGAATGTCGGCGGCAAGGTGCTGTACGCCGTTCTGCCGCTGCTCAATCCCTTCGCGCGGATGCCGGTCTGCGGCATGGTCGCGTGGTATAATCTGCCCGGTCTGCCGGACGGTCCCGATCACGGGCCGCAGATCCTTTCGACGATCCTGCGGATGAAAGTGAAGATGCAGGGCTTCATCATCTTCGACAGCTTCCCCGCCGAGCTCTATCAGGAGTTCGCGCGTGACATGACCGGTTGGCTCGCCGAAGGGAAAGTGCGCTACAAGGAGCAGGTAGTGGAGGGGCTCGAGGCCGCGCCACAGGCGCTTTACGACCTGCTCGAGGGGCGCAATTTCGGCAAGGTCTTGGTGCGCGTCGGCTGAGGCGCGCGGGAGAGCGGGGCAGGGGCTCCGCTTTCAGTGACTTGCCCTTTCCTGCCGGACCCTTATCTCTATTCTCATGTTTGGACGCCTTCTCAATATTCTCAACGACCCCACGCCCGATCCGATGGCGGGCGAGGAGCGTGAACTGGCGCTTGGCGCGCTTCTGGTACGGCTCGCGCGCTCGGATGAGCATTATGACGAGGAGGAGAAGATCCGCATCGACCGGGTCCTCGCGCAGCGCAACGGGCTGTCGGGTTTCGAAGCGACCGAGATGCGCAAGCGCGCCGAAGAGGTCGAGGCGGGCGCACCCGATACGGTACGTTTCACCCGCGCGCTCAAGGACAAGGTTGCTTATGAGGATCGCACCGGTGTGATCGAGGCGCTCTGGGATGTCGCCCTGGCCGATGGCGTGCGCGATGCGCATGAGGACGCGTTGATCCGTCTGGCGGCGAAATTGCTGGGTGTGAATGACGTCGATTCGGCTCGAGCACGCCAGCGCGTGGAAGCACGCCGCGGTTGAAACGGTGGCGTTTGGCGCTCATTTTTTCGCCATCTGCCCGTGATTTCGCCCCTTTCCCTCTGGTCAAGCTGCTTGGCACCGTTGCAATCATCTCTAAAATCGCGCCAGATTGACCGGATGGACAAAGAGAAGCTGCCCGCGTGACCATAAACGAGCCCGCGCCCCAAGACGCGCCCGTCATCGAAATTCGCGACCTTCACAAGAGCTACGGCTCGCTCGAGGTGCTCAAGGGCGTCTCGATCACCGCACCGCGTGGCCATGTAATCTCGTTGATCGGATCCTCGGGCTCAGGCAAGTCGACGCTTTTGCGCTGCTGCAATCTGCTGGAAGACAGCCAGAAGGGTGAGGTGATCTTCGAAGGCGAAGCGGTCACTTGGAAAGGCGAGGGGCTGGCGCGCCGTCCGGCGGATCGCGCTCAGGTCACGCGCTTTCGCACCAACCTTTCGATGGTGTTCCAGCAGTTCAATCTCTGGGCCCATATGACGATCCTTCAAAACGTTATGGAAGCGCCGGTGACGGTGCTGGGCCGCGACAAGGCCGAGGTCGAGCCGCTTGCCCGCTTGCTTCTGGCCAAGGTCGGCATCGGTGACAAATGCGATGCCTGGCCCGCGCAGCTTTCGGGTGGCCAGCAGCAGCGCGCGGCGATCGCGCGGGCGCTGTGCATGGAGCCCAAGGCGCTTCTTTTCGATGAGCCGACCTCTGCGCTCGATCCCGAATTGCAGCAGGAAGTGGTGAAGGTCATCAAGGACCTCGCCGCCGAGCACCGCACCATGATCCTCGTGACCCATGACATGCGGCTGGCACGGGACGTGTCGGATCACGTCGTCTTCCTGCATCAGGGCAAGATCGAGGAAGAGGGGCCTCCCGAAGCCCTTTTCGGCGCTCCGAAATCGGCGCGTCTGCAACAATTCCTGTCGGCCACCGCGCCGGCGTGAACCCAAGAACCAAAGTCCAACGACAGGGGAACTCAAGAATGAAAAAACTGATCCTGACCGCCGCCATTCTCGGCCTTTCGGCTGGCGTCGCTGCGGCCGAGACCGTGCGCATGGGCACCGAGGGCGCCTACCCTCCCTACAACTACATCGACGATAACGGTCAGGTTGCCGGTTTCGAGCGCGAGCTGGGCGACAAGCTGTGCGAGATGGAAGGTCTGACCTGCACCTGGGTCACCAATGACTGGGATTCGATCATCCCGAACCTGCTCTCGGGCAACTACGACACGATCATCGCCGGCATGTCGATCACCGAAGAGCGCGAGAAGTCGATCGACTTTACCCAGGCCTATTACCCGCCGGCAGCCTCGGCTTACATGTCGATGGATCCGAATGCCGATCTCAAGGGCGGCGTGATCGCGGCGCAGACCGGCACGATCCAGGCGGCCCATGTCGCCGAGAGCGGTGCGACGCTGGCGGAATACGCGACCCTCGACGACACGATCGCTGCGGTGAAGAACGGTGAAGCGGATGCAGTTTTCGCTGACAAGGACGCACTGGCGCCGTTTGCGGGTACCGACGGGATGGAATTCGTGGGCGATGACGTGCCGCTCGGCAAGGGCATCGGCATCGGCCTGCGCAAGTCCGATACCGCGCTGAAGGACAAGTTCAACGACGCGATCTCGAAGATGAAAGCCGACGGCTCGCTGAACGAGATGATCAAGAAGTATTTCGGCGACGACGCCCTGACCTTCAACTGATCCGTTTGGGGGCGGGCTCCGGCCCGCTCCCATCTTGACCTGCGATGTTCGAGAGCTGTTCCGACCCCTCCGCCCTGCACGGGCTGTCATGGATGCTGTGCTACCTGACCACGGGTAAGCACCTGTTGTTCTATGGCTCCTTCGGGATCGTCCTGATCCTGCTGGCGATCACCGCCCCGGTGGCGCTGATCTTCGGATTCGGGGGCGCTCTGGCGGCGCGTTCGGCGCTCTGGCCGTTCAAGCTGATCGGGCGTGGCTACATCGCGATGGTGCGCGGCGTACCCGACATCATCTTCTTTCTCTTCGTGCCGATCGCAATGGACCAGGGGCTCGAGTTCCTGAAGTCGCGCGCGGTCTGCGAGGATACTTCCGCGCCGGTATGGTCGAATAACGAATTCCATGTCTGCGCCGCGGCCAAGATCCCGCTGGGATCGTCGCCGCAGCTCTATCACGAGATCTATGGCTTTGCGCTGGCCGTGATCGCCTTCTCGGTGGTCTATGGGGCCTTTGCCGCGAATGTCCTTTACGGGGCGATGCAGGCCGTGCCGCGCGCGCAGCTCGAGACGGCCGAGGCCTATGGCATGACGCGTGCGCAGGTGAACCGTCGCGTGCTGATCCCGCAAATGTGGGCCTATGCGATCCCGGGTCTGTCGAACCTCTGGATGATCCTGATCAAGGCCACGCCACTGCTGTTCCTTCTGGGGATCGAGGATATCGTTTACTGGGCGCGCGAGCTGGGCGCGACCAAATCCCAGATCTATGCTTTCCCGCATCCTGACTGGCGGCTCTATTACTTCCTCGTGCTGCTGGTCTTCTACCTCCTGATGACCAAGCTGTCGGAAATCGTGCTCGCCAAGATCAACCGCCGCATCGCCTTCGGGCAGGCCACGGCGGCGGGCGAGGCGCTGAGAAAGGCAGGCGCATGAGCTGTATCCAGACCATCGCGGATTACGGGCTGCGCTCGATCGGGATCGGCGAGCGGATGCTGCCGCGCTCCGATTTCACCATGTGCCAGCAGTTCACTCTGATCGGCTCGGGGATGCTCTGGAACCTCTATTTCGGGATCCTCGCGCTGCTGGCAGGTTTCTTCCTCGCGACCTTGTTGGCGGTCGCGAAGAATTCCGAGCAGGCGCTGTTTCGCAAGCCCGCCGAGTGGTTCATCTTCGTCTTCCGGGGCTCGCCCCTCTTCATCCAGTTCTTCCTTGCCTATGAGGCCTTTGCGATGCTGCCCCGCGCGGGCATCCCGATCTTCGGGATCACGGTCGCGACCGACTGGATCACGCGGGCCTGGGCCGGGGCTCTGGTCGTATTGTTCTTCAACACCTCCGCCTATGCCGCCGAAATCTTCTACGGCGCGCTGCGTTCGGTCCCGAAAGGTGATCTCGAGGCGGCGGATGCCTACGGCATGGCCGGCTGGACCAAGTTCCGCCGCGTGACCTGGCCGACGATGTTGCGGCTCGGCTGGCCGTCCTACACCAACGAGGCGATCTTCCTCTTCCATGCCACGACGCTTGTCTTCTTCTCGGGCTTCCCGGCGTTCCGGCAGGAGGGCGACGCGCTCTATTACGCGAAATATTTCGCGGACAAGACCTTCAACCCCTTCATCCCTTACCCGATCGCGGCGTTCTACTTCATCTTGCTCACGCTTTGCGTTATCGCGGTCTTCGGATTGATCAACCGCCGACTGAATCGTCACATCCCGCAGGAAAGCCGCAGGCGTATCCGGTTCAGGCCGCAGATTATCAGGTAACCAATGAACTGGCTTCAAGACCACCCCGATGTTCGCACGATCCGCGTTGCGGCGGCCGATCTCAACGGGGTGGCGCGCGGTAAGCGCCTGCCCGCACGCTTTGCCGACAAGGTCTTTACCGAGGGCACGCGCTTTCCGTTCTCGGTGATGAATCTCGACATCTGGGGCGAGGATATCGAGGATAGCCCGCTCGTCTTCGAATCCGGCGATTGCGACGGCCTTCTGATGCCGACCGAACGGGGCTTCCTGCCGATGCCCTGGCTCTCGGCTCCGACCGCGCTGCTGCCGATCTGGATGTTCCACATGGACGGCAAGCCCTATGCGGGCGATCCGCGCCAGGCGCTGGCGCGGGTGATGGATCGCTACAAGGCGCTCGGGCTCACCCCGGTGGTCGCGACGGAGCTGGAGTTCTTCCTGATCGACGATAGCGGCAAGACCCTGCGGGTCCCGCCGAGCCCGCGTTCGGGCAAACGCCGCACCGGGGGGGAGGTCCTGTCCCTGCGAGCGCTCGACGCTTTCGACATCTTCTTCACCGAGCTCTACGAAGCCTGCGAGCAGATGGACATTCCCGCCGATACGGCGATCTCAGAGGCCGGTCCGGGCCAGTTCGAAATCAATCTGAGCCATCAGGCAGATCCGCTGCGCGCGGCGGATGACAGCTGGCTCTTCAAGATGCTGGTGAAGGGGCTTGCGCGGCGCCATGGGTTCGCCGCCTCCTTCATGGCGAAACCTTACGACGAATGGTCCGGCAACGGGATGCATATGCATTTCTCGGTGCTCGACCGTGACGGCAACAACATCTTCAACGACGGTTCGGCGCAGGGCTCTGACAAGCTGCGCCATGCGGTTGCGGGCTGCCTTGCGGCGATGGAGGGTTCAACCCTGATCTTCGCTCCGCATGAGAACAGCTATGACCGGCTGGTCCCCGACGCCCATGCGCCGACCGGGATTGCCTGGGCCTATGAGAACCGGACCTCGGCGCTGCGCATCCCGGCCTCGGGCCCCGCTGCGCGGCGCATCGAGCACCGGGTCGCGGGAGGCGATGTGAACCCCTATCTGATGATCGCGGCAATCCTCGGCGCGGCGCTGATCGGGATCGAGGACGAGATGGAGGCTCCGCCGCCGATCAAGGGCAATGCCTATGCGCTCGACCTGCCGCAGATGCCTACGGATTGGGGCACCGCGATCGAGGCTTTCGCGAGCTGCAAGATGATGCCGCGGATCTTCGAGCGTGAGCTGATCGACAATTTCGCCATGACCAAGCGCCAGGAGCTGCATTACATGGCGGAACTCTCCGAACAGGAACAGACCGAACTGTATCTCGACACGGTCTGAGGGCGTTCCGCCTGCATCGCGGGTGGGCGAACGTTCTTGATCCGGAGGGGGCTTTACCGCTTTCGCCGGAGGGCGAATATCTTGTTCTGGAGGGGGGCTCTGCCGCCTTCGCCGGAGGGCGAAAATCCTGATCTGGAGGGGGCTCTGCCGCCTTCGCCGGAGGGCGAAAATCCTGTTCTGGAGGGGGCTTTGCCGCCTTCGCCGGAGGGCGAAAACCCTGATCTGGAGGGGGCTCTGCCCCCGCCGCGCGTGCCGCGCGTCCCCCCGAGATATTTTCATCAAGAAGAAGGGGAGGCGGCGCCTTGCGCCTCTTGCTTGGGCAAATTCGCGCGAGGAGTGTCGGTTTTCGCTCCGAAACGGCGCATTTGGAGATTGGGGCTTGTCAGTGGCACAGCGGCCGGGCTATGCGAGTCTATGTCGGATACGGGAGAATCTGGGGGAAACCCCGGTGCCGAAGGAGCAACCGCCCCGGTAAACTCTCAGGCAAAAGGACCGCATCCGGCCAAGGACTCTGGAGAGAGGCGCTTAATGCGTCCGCCGAAGGGATAACGATCTCAGGCGCCCGAAACCGGAAACGGGGGAGGGCAAGGACAGAGGGGGCATCGGGCGGGCCGGGAACGGCCTATGGATCGATGCCGGGTCATCCGGCTGAAAGGGGAAGGCCGCGATGAGCGATTTGAAACGCACACCGCTTTACGATCTGCATGTGGAGCTTGGCGCCAAGATGGTGCCCTTCGCGGGTTACGAGATGCCGGTGCAATATCCGCTGGGCGTGATGAAGGAGCATCTGCACACGCGCGCGCAGGCGGGGCTCTTCGATGTCTCGCATATGGGTCAGGTGATCGTGCCCGGCGCGGATGCGGCCGAGGCCTTCGAGGCGCTGGTTCCGGTCAGCCTGATGGGGCTGAAAGAGGGCCGTCAGCGTTATGCGATGTTCACCAATGACGAGGGCGGCATTCTCGACGACCTGATGGTGGCCAATCGCGGCGATCATCTCTTCGTCGTGGTGAACGCGGCCTGCAAGGAGGCTGACATCGCGCATATGCGGGCGCATCTCGATCAGGTCGAGGAGATCACCGACCGCGCGCTGCTTGCGCTTCAGGGACCGGCGGCGGAAGGCGTGCTCGAGGCGCTGGTGCCGGGCGTTGCCGCGATGCGTTTCATGGATGTGGGTATCTCTCAGTGGAACGGGGTGGAGCTTTGGATTTCGCGCTCGGGCTACACGGGCGAGGACGGTTACGAGATTTCCGTGCCTGCAGACCGGGCTGTGGAGTTTGCCAAGACGCTTCTGGCCGATGAGGCGGTTGAGCCGATCGGCCTGGGCGCGCGCGACAGCTTGCGTCTGGAAGCCGGGCTTTGCCTTTACGGCCATGACATCGACACCACGACGAGCCCGGTCGAGGGCAACCTGTCCTGGGCGATTCAGAAGGTGCGGCGCAAGGGCGGCGAGCGCGAAGGCGGCTTCCCCGGTGCTGATCGCATCCTGACCGAACTGGAAGAGGGCCCGTCTCGCCTGCGTCTCGGGTTGCGCCCCGAGGGTCGTGCGCCGATGCGCGAGGGCGTCGAGATCTTCGCAAGTGCTGAGGGCGGCGCGCCGATCGGCCGCGTCACTTCGGGCGGTTTCGGCCCCTCGATCGAGGCGCCGATGGCGATGGCCTACCTGCCCGCCGACACCGCGGAAGGCACCACCGTCTATGGCGAGGTCCGCGGCAAGCGTCTGCCCGCCACGGTCGTGCCGATGCCCTTCCGCCCCTCCACCTACAAACGCTGATAAAACCAACCGGGAGACCCCAGATGAAATTCACCGAAGACCATGAATGGCTGAAGACCGAGGGCGATCTTGTGATCGTCGGGATCACCGAGCACGCCTCCGAGCAGCTTGGCGATGTCGTTTTCGTCGAGCTGCCCGATGTGGGCGACGAAGTCTCCAAGGGTGACGAGATCTGCGTGATCGAGTCGGTCAAGGCTGCCTCGGATATCCTCGCGCCGCTTGATGGTGAGATCGTCGAGATCAATGAGGATCTGGCCGACAATCCGGGTCTCGTGAACGAAGACCCGCTCGGCAAAGCCTGGTTCTTCAAGATGAAACTGGCCGATGCTTCGGCACTCGAGGGCTTCATGGACGAAGCCGCCTACAAGGACTTCATCGGGTAATCGCACATGTTCACCCCCACGACTTATGACACTTACGATTTCGCCAATCGCCGCCATATCGGGCCGTCCCCGTCCGAGATGGAGGAGATGCTCAAGGCCGTGGGGGCGCGTGACCTCGACGCGCTGATCGACGAGACGGTGCCCCGCTCGATCCGGCAGGACAAGCCGCTGACCTGGGCCCCGCTGACCGAATTCGGCCTGCTTCAGAAGATGGAAGAAGTAGCCAAGAAGAACCGCGTGATGGTCAGCCTGATCGGGCAGGGCTATTACGGCACCGTCACGCCGCCGGCGATCCAGCGCAACATCCTCGAGAACCCCGCCTGGTATACGGCCTACACGCCCTATCAGCCCGAGATCGCACAGGGCCGGCTCGAGGCGCTGCTGAACTACCAGACGATGGTCTCGGACCTGACCGGGCTGCCGGTGGCCAATGCCTCGCTTCTCGACGAGGCGACGGCGGCGGCCGAGGCTATGGCGATGGCGCAGCGGGTCGCGAAGTCGAAGGCGATGGCGTTCTTCGTCGATGAGAACTGCCACCCGCAGACCATCGGCGTGATCAAGACCCGCGCCGAACCGCTCGGGATCGAGGTGATCGTGGGTGCGCCCGAGGCGCTCGCGGCCGACAAGGTCTTCGGCGCGATCTTCCAGTATCCGGGCACTTACGGCCATGTCCGCGACTTCACTGCCGAATGTGAAGCGCTTCACGCGGCAAAGGCCGTGGCGATCGTTGCGACTGATCTGCTTGCGCTTTGCCTGCTCAAGGAGCCGGGCGCGATGGGGGCCGATATCGCGGTGGGCTCGGCGCAGCGTTTCGGCGTGCCGATGGGCTATGGCGGCCCGCATGCGGCCTTCATGGCCTGCGCCGATCCGATGAAGCGCGCGATGCCGGGGCGGATTGTCGGTGTGTCCATCGACAGCCACGGCAACCGTGCTTATCGCCTCAGCCTGCAAACCCGCGAGCAGCATATCCGCCGCGAGAAAGCGACCTCGAATGTCTGCACCGCGCAGGCGCTGCTGGCCGTCATGGCGAGCTTCTACGCGGTCTTCCATGGCCCCGTCGGGCTGCGCGCGATTGCCGAGCGGGTGCATCTGCTGACCGTTCAGGTGGCCGAGGCGCTGAAAGCCGCTGGTGCCGTGGTCGAGCCTGACGCCTTCTTCGACACGCTCACCGTGAAGGTCGGCGTGGGCCAGCAGGGCATTCTCGCCGCGGCCCGCCATCGCGGGATCAACCTGCGCAAGGTGGGGCGTGACCGGGTCGGGATCTCGCTCGACGAGACCAGCGATCCGGGGATCGTCGCTCGGCTTCTGGATGCGTTCGGGATCACCGAGCCTGCGCCGGAAGCGACGCAGCCCTCCGTGCCCGACGCGCTGCTGCGGGAAAGCGAGTACCTGACCCATCCGGTCTTCCACATGAACCGCGCCGAATCTGAGATGATGCGTTACATGCGCCGTCTGGCCGATCGTGATCTCGCGCTCGACCGGGCGATGATCCCGCTCGGATCGTGCACGATGAAGCTCAATGCGGCGGCCGAGATGATGCCGCTGACCTGGCCGGAATTCGGCTCGCTGCACCCCTTCGTGCCGGCCGATCAGGCGCAGGGCTATCACGAGGCGATTGCGGATCTGACCGAGAAGCTCTGCGAGATCACCGGCTATGACGCGTTCTCCATGCAGCCCAACTCGGGTGCGCAGGGGGAATATGCGGGGCTGTTGACCATCGCCGCGTATCACCGCGCCAATGGGGATGATCAGCGCGACATTTGCCTGATCCCGATGTCGGCCCACGGCACGAACCCGGCGTCGGCTCATATGGCGGGGATGAAGGTTGTGGTGGTGAACTCCGCCCCCAATGGTGACGTGGATCTCGAGGATTTCGAGGCCAAGGCCAAGGAGGCCGGCGAGCGTCTGGCGGCCTGTATGATCACCTACCCGTCTACCCATGGCGTGTTCGAGGAGACGGTGAAGCGCGTCTGCGAGATCACTCACGAGCTCGGCGGTCAGGTCTATATTGACGGGGCGAACATGAACGCGCTCGTGGGGCTGGTGAAGCCCGGCGAAATCGGCGGGGATGTGAGCCACCTCAACCTGCACAAGACCTTCGCGATCCCGCATGGCGGTGGCGGTCCGGGCATGGGTCCGATCGGTGTGAAGGCGCATCTCGCGCCCTTCCTGCCGGGCCATCCCGAGATCGGTGGCGAGGAAGGCCCGGTCTCGGCCGCGCCCTATGGCTCGGCTTCGATCCTGCTGATCTCCTGGGCCTATATCCTGATGATGGGCGGTGAGGGGCTGACCCAGGCGACCCGCGTGGCGATCCTCAACGCCAATTACATCGCGGCGCGCCTGAAATCGGCTTATCCGATCCTGTTCATGGGCAATCGCGGGCGGGTCGCGCATGAGTGCATCCTCGACACCCGCAAGTTCGCCGATGTCGGCGTGACCGTGGACGATATCGCCAAGCGCCTGATCGACAACGGCTTCCACGCACCGACGATGAGCTGGCCCGTTGCGGGCACGCTGATGGTCGAGCCGACTGAATCCGAGACCAAGGCCGAGATCGACCGCTTCATCACCGCGATGCTGGCGATCCGTGACGAGATCGCGGCGGTCGAGCGCGAGGAGATCACCCCCGAGGACAGCCCGCTGCGTCATGCGCCGCACACGGTCGAGGATCTGGTGGCCGATTGGGATCGCGCCTATTCGCGCGAGGCCGGGTGCTTCCCGGCGGGTGCGTTCCGGGTCGACAAGTACTGGCCGCCGGTGGGCCGGGTCGACAACGTCTGGGGTGACCGTAACCTCGTGTGCACCTGCCCGCCGCTTGAGGCCTATGCCGACGCGGCCGAGTGAGGCGGTTCAAAAGATGAAAAAGGCCGGGGCGATGCTCCGGCCTTTTGGTTTCGCGTGCAGGGTCGTGCGTACTGGTTTTCGCAAATGAAAAGGGCGACCCAAGGGCCGCCCTCTCAATGACATTGCGGTCCCGATCACTTCACCGGGTTGCGGTAGATCACGCGCCGGACCGAACCGGTTTTCGAGCGCATCAGAAGCGTTTCGGATTCGATGTAGGTCGGCTCGCGCTTCACACCTTTCACGATCGAGCCATTCGTCACGCCGGTCGCGGCGAAGATCACGTCCGAACGGACCATCTCGTCGCGGGTGTAGACCTTGTTGAGATCGGTGATCCCTGCCTTTTTCGCGCGGCCACGTTCGTCGTCGTTGCGGAACAGCAGTTTGCCCCACATCTGGCCGCCCATGCATTTGAGCGCCGAGGCCGCGAGCACGCCTTCGGGGGCACCGCCCGAACCCATATACATGTCGATCCCGGTGAAGTCGGGTTCGGCACAGTGAATGACACCGGCCACGTCGCCATCGGTGATCAGGCGGATCTTTGCGCCGGTTTCGCGGACCTCGGCAATCATGTCCTCATGGCGGGGACGGTCGAGGATGCACACGGCAATGTCCTTGGGCTCGACGCCCTGAGCCTTGGCCAGCGCCACGACGCGTTCGGTCGGGCTCATGTCTAGCGACACCACATCCGTCTCGTAGCCCGGGCCAATGGCGAGCTTTTCCATGTAGACGTCAGGGGCGTGCAGCATCGTGCCGCGCGGCGCCATTGCGATCACGGTCAGCGCGTTGGGCATGTCCTTCGCGGTCAGGGTCGTCCCTTCGAGCGGGTCGAGTGCGATATCGACCTCGGGGCCGATGCCTTGGCCAACCTCTTCGCCGATATAGAGCATGGGCGCTTCGTCACGCTCGCCCTCGCCGATCACCACCGTCCCCCGGATTTCGAGCTTGTTGAGCTGTTCGCGCATCGCGTTCACCGCAGCCTGGTCGGCGGCCTTCTCGTCACCGCGCCCGATCAGGTCGGCGGAGGCGTGCGCCGCAGCTTCGGAAACGCGGGCGAGGCCCAGCGAAAGCATACGGTCGTTGAAATCACTCGGAGGGGTCATCTGTTTCTTCCTGTCTGCCAAGGGGCGTTACGGGCCGGGCTCAGATAAAGCCTTTAGGGCAGGGAAGGGCAACCCTGTGAACGCTAACGCCGCACTGCTTGGGCTTCGGCGGGGCTGTGACAGGCCACGCAGAGCTTGTTGCCGTCGCAATCGCGGAAATAGGCGCCGTAATAATCGGGGTGGTAATGCGTGCGCAGCCCAGGTGCGCCCTCATCGGTACCACCCATCGCCAAGGCCTTCGCATGGACGGCATCGACGGTGGCGCGATCTGGTGCGTCGAAGGCCACCATCGGCCCGTTGCCGGGTTCGGGAGCGTTGCCGTCATAGGGACGGGTGATGAAGAAGATCGGGCGGCTGCCATCCGCGGCGGTCCAACCCGCCCAGTGCTTGTCGGCTTCGGCAAAGCGCAGCCGCAGCCCGAGCCGCTCCATCAGCGGCGCGTAGAAGGCGAAAGCGCGCTCATACTCCGCGATGCCCAGCGACAGATGGCTGAGCATCGCCATGTCTCAGAGCTCTTCGATGCGGATCGCGACCGGCTCGCCCTCGACCACGCGGGTCGCGGGCAGGGCGCTGATCGCCGCGTCGATCGCGTCGCGGGTCGTCTTGTGGGTGACGATCAGCACCGGGGCCGCCGTGTCGGCATGGCCGTACTGGCGCATGCGGCTGATCGAAACGCCTGCCTCGCCCAGCACCGTCGCGACCTTGGCCAGCGCGCCGGGTTTGTCCGACAGTTGCAGGCGCAGATAATAGGGCGCGGCGATCGCGGTCACGGCCGGCGTGGGCGTCGCGAGGCTGGCGGCCGGCTGGCCGAAGACGGGCAGGCGCATTCCTCGTGCGAGGTCCATCACGTCGCCCATCACGGCCGAAGCGGTCGGGCCTTCGCCCGCGCCCGCGCCGCGCAGCACGATCTGGCCGACCGAGTCGCCTTCAAGTACGACCATGTTCGTCCCGCCCGAGAGCTGGCCCAGCGGCGAGCTCGACGGCACGAGACAGGGCGTCATGCGCTGCTCCAGCCCGCGCCCGGTCATCTGCGCAACGCCCAGCAGCTTGATCTTGTAGCCCATGTCGCCCGCGCGCCGGATATCGTCGATCGAGATCCGCCCGATCCCTTCGAGCACCACATCGTCGAAGCTGACCTGCGTGCCGAAAGCGATGGCCGCGAGGATCGCGAGCTTGTGGCCCGCGTCGATGCCACCCACGTCGAGGTTCGGATCGGCCTCGAGATAGCCCAGCTGACGGGCTTCTTCGAAGACCGTGTCATAGGGCAGGCCCGCCTCTTCCATCCGCGTCAGGATGTAGTTGCAGGTGCCGTTCATCACGCCCATCACGCGCCGCATCCCGTTGCCCGCAAGCCCCTCGGTCAGCGATTTGATCACCGGGATGCCGCCTGCGACTGCGGCCTCGTAGCGGATCGTGCGGCCGAGGCTTTCGGCCAGTTCCGCCAGCGCCTGCCCGTGATGGGCCAGCAGCGCCTTGTTCGCGGTCACCACATCCTTGCCCGCCTTCAGCGCGGCCTCGGTTGCCTCTTTCGCAGGCCCCTCATGGCCGCCCATCAGTTCGACGAAGACATCGACATCCTCGCGGGTGGCCAGCGCCACCGGATCGGTTTCCCACGCATAATCGGACAGATCCGCATCACGGTTCTTCGTACGATCACGTGCCGAGACGGCGGTGATGGTTACCGGGCGGCCCGAGCGCGCGGCCAGCATCGCCGCATGGCGCTGGACGATTTTCACCACGCCAATGCCCACGGTGCCAAGACCCGCGATGCCAAGGCGCAGGGGCTGAGCGGAATCGGTGGCGCGGGACATGGGTGACCTCATGAAGGGATGATTTTCGCCCTGTTAGCGGGAAAGCGGTCTTGGCGCAACGCGGCGTGACGCGTCACTGCGCCGTTGTGGCGCTTTGATCGGCGCGCAGCATGTCCGCGCGGGCCTTGAGCGCCGCGGCGCGGGCCTCGAGATCGGGGGCTGGATCCGGGCTCAATGGCTGATCGTCGAGGATTTGATCAAGCGGCAACAGCGCGGGATACTCCTCGCTCGAATGCTTCGAGCAGGCGGTGAGCATGGCCAGCGAGGCGATCAGGGCAAGCGCGCGCATCGGGTCTCCTTATCGACGCGCCCAAACTATTGCGCGCCGACCCGCTTTGCCAGAGCGGAATGCGCGCGTTTGGGGTTTGATAATGAACGAGCGTTCAGTTAGCGTCGGCCCATGGCACGCAAGACTGGTTCGCATTCCGAGATCACTGGCCCGAAGATCCGCGCCGAGGCGCAGAGGCTCTTCGCGCGTCACGGTTTTGCGGCCGTGTCGATGCGCCAGATAGCGGCGGCGGTGGGGGTGCAGGCGGGCGCGCTTTATCTCTATACGCCCGACAAGGAGGCGCTGCTCTTCGATCTTCTGAAGTCGCACATGGACGATCTGATCGCCGCCTGGCGCGCGGAGGCGCCCGAGGGGGCGGATGCTCTGGCGCGGCTGGAGCGTTTCGTGCGCTTTCACATCCGCTTCAACCTCGAACGTGCCGAGGTGGTCTTCCTGAGCTACATGGAGTTGCGCAACCTCTCGGAGGAGAATTTCGCGAAAATTGAGGGGCTGCGGAAGACCTATGAGACCGAGTTGGAAGAGATCCTCAAGGCGGGTCAGGCGGAGGGGGTGTTCCTGATCCCCGACACGAAGCTCGCCACGATGGCGATCATCGCGATGCTGACCGGGGTGAATACCTGGTTCCGCGAAGGCGGACGTCTGAGCCGAGCGATGGTGGCGGATATCTACTGGGACATGGTTCGCAAGGCGGTGGGGGCCTGAGCGCAAAAGGAAAGGGCGACTGACGCCGCCCTTTGATGATCCCAGCCGTTGGGCAAGGGTATCAGGGTTGAACGAGCCTTACCGTTCAAGCGTCGTCTCCGGCGCTTTCGGCTTGTCGAAGGTCAGGCTGTGCAGCCCGACATAACCTTCCCAGCCATTCTGGAAGTAGAGGTCTCCCCCGACATTCCAGCGCTCACCGAGGAGCCCGCCCGTGCCGAAGAAGCCGTGGCTGCCATAGCCCAAGCCCAGCTCGGCCATGCCGTCATTCTGGCCCGCGACGCCTGTCAGCTTGATCTTGCCCTGAACCGGGCCCGGGCCGACGCCCAGATGAAGCGACAGTTTCGCGCCCTTCATGTCGCCATCCGGGTCGATCCGGTAATTCATCGCGCCGACGACCCCTTCAAGGCCGCTGGCATGCGGACCGAAGGTCCAGTTCAGACCCACGAAGCCCTTCGTGTCGGTCTTGGATTTCGCCGTCGGGATTTCCTGAGCCGACGCGGCACCTGCCGCACAGATCATCGCCGCGACCAAGATGAGTTTACGCATTGTACTCCCTCCACACATTGCGAGCGTTCGCGGAAACAGTGCCGCGTTTGGTCTCTTCTCACAATGATCCATGTCATCGCCTGCGGATTTTCGCAGGCGCGATGTCAGGTGCGCAAGGCGGCAAGCGCTTCGGTCAGATCGAGCGCCCCGTCATAAATCGCGCGCCCCGAGATCGCGCCCGCGATCACACCGGTATCACGCAGCGCGATCAGGTCGGGCAGCGAGGACACGCCCCCCGAGGCGATCACCGGGATCTCCACCGCGCGCGCCAGCGCCTCGGTTGCCTCGATATTCGGCCCGGTCATCGCGCCGTCGCGCATGATGTCGGTGTAGATGATCGCGGCCACGCCCGCATCCTCGAAAGACTTCGCCAGATCGGTGACCATCACATCGGTCTCTTCCGCCCAGCCTTTCGTGGCGACGCGGCCATTGCGCGCGTCGATTCCCACCGCAACCTTGCCGGGAAAGGCCTTCGCCGCTTCGCGCACCAGATCGGGGTTCTCCACCGCGACGGTGCCGAGGATCACGCGCGAAAGTCCCTTGTCGAGCCAGCGCTCGATCGTCGCCATGTCGCGGATACCGCCGCCGAGCTGCGCGGGGACCTTGATGCGCGCAAGGATCGCCTCGACCGCCGCCGCGTTCACCGGCTCGCCCGCGAAGGCGCCGTTCAGGTCGACCAGATGCACCCATTCGCAGCCCGCCGCCTCGAACTTGGCCGCCTGCGCCGCCGGGTCGTCACCGAAGACCGTGGCCTTGTCCATCTCGCCATGCAGCAGACGCACGCATTGGCCATCCTTGAGGTCGATTGCGGGGTAGAGGATCATTCGGGGCACTCCTGAGCTGTCGCGAGCCTATTGCCACGGCCTCGGCGCTTTTCCAACCCTTACGCGGACGTCACGTAAATCTTGCCCGGAATCGGGACGCGTGGCCTGATGCGCGCCATGAGGCAAAAGGGAGGAAATTTGCCATGAAGACGATGTTGCTCGCCGCGGCTTTGACGTTCGCCGCCGGTGCGGCGCTGGCCGACCCGATCGAGGGCGTGTGGAAGACCCAGCCCGATGACGGCTCTTATGCCTATGTCACGATCAAGCCTTGCGGCGCGAATTTCTGCGGCGATATCAGCCGGACCTTCAAGGCCGATGGCGAATACAAATCGCCCAATCTCGGCAAGCAGATCGTGATCAACATGGCGCCCAAGGGCGACGGCAAATACGAGGGTCAGGTCTGGCGCCCGTCCAACAACAAGATCTATCTCGGCAAGATCACCCTGAACGGCAATGCGATGGCGCTGGCTGGCTGTGTGGCCGGGGGCCTGTTCTGCAAGTCGCAGGACTGGCAGCGGGTGAAGTAATCACTCGGGAATGAGATCGGCATAGGCGAAGCCGTCGCGCAGGACGGTTTCGCCGACCCGCACCGGGATCGGGGCGGAGAAGATCGGCCCGGCGCTGACCGCGGTGTGAAACTCGCCATTCTCACCGCAGGGATCGACGCCTTCGGGCAGATCGGCGAGCAGGCTTTCATCGAAACGCCGTCCCGCGAAGCTCGGATCGAGCTTGCTCGGGTCCACCGTCACCAGATGCGTGACGAACCCCGCCGCGATCATCTCGCGCGCCAGCTGGCGGGTCGGGCGCTGCCAGAGCGGGAAGAGCGCCGCGACGCCGAGCGGTTTCAGCTTCTCGATCCGGTAGTCGCGCACGTCCTCGAGGAATAGGTCGCCAAAGACCATGGTCTCGACACCAAGCGCCTTCACCTGCTCCATCGCCGAGGCCATCCGCGCCTCGTAATCCGCGTTCGAGCAAGGCCAGGGCAGCGGCACCTCGATCAGCGGCAGGCCCGCGGCTTCGGCCTGAGCGCGCAGCAGCTCATTGCGGGTGCCATGCATCGCGACTCGGTCGAAAGCCTCGTTGGTCGTCGACAGCAGTGCCACCACATCCGCGTGGCCTTCGCTCCGGCAGGCATGAAGCGCCATCGCGCAATCCTTGCCCGACGACCACGACAGAACCGCCTTCGGCGCCATCAGGGTTTCCAGCCGAGGAAATTCGCGATCAGCCGCAGACCAGTGGTCTGCGATTTCTCGGGGTGGAACTGGGTGCCCACGATATTGTCACGCCCCACGATCGCGGTGATCTCGCCGCCGTAATCGACATGGGCCAGACGGTGTTGGGGCTCGGCCACCTTGAAATGGTAGCTATGCACGAAATAGGCGTGATCGCCCGTCGTGATGCCGTCGAGCACCGCATGCGGATTGTCGACCACCAGATCGTTCCAGCCCATATGCGGCACCTTCATCGCAGGGTCCGAGAGCTCGATCTTCACCACCTCGCCGGGGATCCAGCCGAAGCCTTCGGTCTCTTGAAATTCCAGCCCGCGCGTGGCCAGCATCTGCATGCCGATGCAGATCCCGAGGAAGGGGCGGCCCTTGACGGTCACCGCTTCCTCGATCGCCTGTGCGAGCCCCTCGAACCGGTGTAGCGCGGCGTTGCAGGAGGGATAAGCCCCGTCGCCCGGCAGCACGATCCGGTCGGCGCGCGCCACCACGTCCGGCTCGGACGTCACGACGATCGTGCCGTGCCCCGTCTCGCGTGCCATGCGCTGAAATGCCTTCTCGGCCGAGTGCAGGTTGCCCGAGTCGTAATCGACCAGTGCCGTCAGCATCACAGCGCCCCTTTGGTCGAGGGCAGCACGTCGCCCATGCGCGGATCGGTCTCGACCGCCATGCGCAGCGCGCGCGCGACCGATTTGAACGCAGCTTCCGCGATGTGGTGGCTGTTGAAGCCATGCACGCGGTCGATATGCAGCGTGATCCCGCCATTGGTGGCGAGCGCTTGGAAAAACTCGCGCACCAGCTCGGTGTCGAAGGTGCCGATCTTCGGGGTGGGCATGTCGCAATTCCACACGAAGAAGGGGCGCGCCGAGAGGTCCAGCGCGCATTGCACCTGCGTGTCATCCATCGCCAGCGCGAAATGGCCGTAACGGCGGATGCCGCGCTTGTCGCCCAGCGCCTTCACAAGGGCCTGACCCAGCGCAATGCCGGTATCCTCGACCGTGTGGTGGTCGTCGATATGCAGATCGCCTTGCGCGCGGATTGTCATGTCGATCAGCGAATGCCGCGCGAGCTGGTCGAGCATGTGGTCGAAGAAGCCCACGCCCGTGCGGTTGTCATACTGACCGGTGCCGTCGAGATTGATCTCGACGGTGATATCGGTCTCGGCGGTCTTGCGGCTGATCGTGGCCTTGCGCATCGGGCGCCTCCTTGAAACTCACCGCCTTATAGGCCGGGGCCGGGGGCGCGCTCAAGCGGCGTGGTGCGAAAGGCTGGGCGATGCGGCGGAAAAGTCGAATGTCAGCGGCGGAGGGGGCGTTATGAGGCGCTGAGGGCGGCGCCCGACCTCGGGTGGGCGCGCTCCACGCATGGTGGTCTGCGTTTTATCGCGTCACGCGCCTCTGACGGCAGGGCGCGCGGTGACGTTTCAAAAGCGCCCTCCCGGGGGGAGGTCGGGCGCTGCCCGGGCTGGACGCCCGTGCGGGGCTTCTAATCTCCGGACAGCGGCACTCACCCGGAAAAGACAAAAGCCTCCCCGAAGGGAGGCTTCTTTGTATTGGAGCGGGCGAGGCGATTCGAACGCCCGACCCTAACCTTGGCAAGGTTATGCTCTACCCCTGAGCTACGCCCGCATCCTGAGGTATTTGACCGAACTGGAGCGGGCGAGGCGATTCGAACGCCCGACCCTAACCTTGGCAAGGTTATGCTCTACCCCTGAGCTACGCCCGCGCCGGTTCGGTGGAGGCGGATTTAGGGGATCGCGCGGAGGGCTGCAAGAGGAAATTTCATCCCCGAGGCCAAAATTCGCCCGCGCCTTTGTCGCAAGGCGCTCGGGTGTGCGGCGCGGGATCAGGCGGGACCCGCGCAAAGGGGGGCGAGCAGGTCGCAAAGACGCGCGGCGGCCGCACTGAGTTGCGACTCGGTGAAACCGGCATAGCCGAAGAGGAGCCCCTGCGGTGGCTCGGGCAGCACTGAATGGCTCGAGAGCGCGCGCAGCGTCAGCCCGTCCGCGGCCGCTCTGCGCGAGATTTCGGCATCGGTGATGCGCACGCCAAGAGCGGGCCGCAGGTCGATGCATAGATGCATCCCCGAAGGATCCGGCGCGAGATCGAGGCACTCCGATAAGGGCGTCAGTGCCTCCAGAAGATGCGCCTGCCTGCGCGCATAGGTCCGCCGCATCCTGCGTAGATGGGTCGCGAATTCGCCACTGGCCATGAACGCGGCCAGCGCGGGCTGGGGAACCAGCGAGGCACGTGAGCCAGTGACCGAGAGAGTCGCGCGCAGCTTTTCGATCAGCGCTTCGGGGACGACGAGATATCCGATCCGCAGGGCCGGGCTGAGGAGTTTCGAGAAGCTTCCCATGTAGATCACGCGCTGCAATCCATCGAGCCCGGCCAGCGCGGGCAGTGGTTGGCCCTGATAGCGAAACTCGCTGTCGTAATCGTCCTCAATGATCAGCGCCGAAGCCCTGTGCGCCCAATCGAGCAGGGCGAGCCGACGTGCGAGCGGCATCGCTACCCCGGTCGGATAATGGCGCGAGGGCGTGACATTCACCGCCGCGCAATCCTCGGGCAGACGCGTGGGATCGAGCCCCTCGCTATCGACGCGCAGTGCCACGGGAGCGATCCCGATTCCGCGCAGGGTGTGTTCAAGCGTCGCCCAGCCCGGGTCCTCGATCGCCATGCGGGCGCCAGCAGGCAGCAGCGCGCGCCCGATCAGGTCGAACCCGTCGCTTGCCCCGCCGGTGATCAGCACCTGTTCGGGGGTGCAATCGAGCCCGCGCCAGGCCGAGAGGTGGCTCGCGATCGCCGCGCGCAGCGCGGGCCAGCCGAAACTGTCGGGCCGATCGAGAAGCGCTGGATCGGGCTGGCGCCATACCCGTTCGAGATGGCGCGCCCAGATCCGGTGCGGGAATAGCGACTGGTCGGGCAGGCCGGGCTGGAAGGGTAACCAAGGGCGCGGCGGTTCGGGCGCTTTGCGTGGCGTGGGGGCTGGCGGCGCGAGATGGGGCAGCTCGCGCGCGACATAGGTTCCCCCGCCTCGCCGGGTGACGAGATAGCCCTCCGCGACAAGCTGGTCATAGGCAGAGGTCACGGTCATGCGCGAGACCGACAGCTCTTCGGCCAGAACGCGGCTCGCGGGCAGGCGCGCGCCCGCAGCTTCGGGAGCTGCGCGCAACAGCTCGCGCAGGGCGTCCGTCAATTGCGCGTGCAGAGGCCGCCCAGCCCTGCGCTCCAGACTGAGCGCGAATAGGGCTGCGTTAAAATTGGCATGAAGTTTTTTGTCGATATTGGACATGTTTTATAATCCAATATCGCGCTACCCGCAGGCCGACAAGAATTCTCCGCGGAGCCAGACCATGACCGAGACCCTCCCCGTTACTGAAAGAAGCCGCCTGCGTCGTCTGCACGAGCGAGGCCATTTCGATCGCGAGACGATCAATGCAATCCTTGATGTGCAGCCGATGTGCCATGTCGGCTATGTCATGGACGGCAAGCCCTATGTGACCCCGACCCTGCAATGGCGCGAGGGTAATCATGTCTACTGGCATGGTTCCTCGGCGAGCCGCGCGCTGCGGGCGCAGAAGGAAGCCGAGGTCTGCCTGACGGTCTCGATCATAGACGGGTTCGTGCTGGCGCGCTCGGGGATGCACCATTCGCTCAACACCCGCTCGGTGATGCTGTTTGGCCGGGCTTTCAAGGTGGAGGACCCGGCAGAGAAGCTCGCCAAGCTCGGCAATTTCGTGAACCACCTCTACCCGGGACGCTACGAGACGCTGCGCCCCGATCACGCGCAGGATCTGAAAGCGACAACGCTGATGGGGATGGAGATTTCCGAAGGCGCGGCCAAAGTCCGCACCGGCGGGCCAAAGGACGACGAGGAGGATTATGCGCTGCCGATCTGGGCGGGCGAGATCCCGGTGCGCATGGTGGTGGGCGAACCGATCCCCGATCCGCGCAATCTCGACGGCGTCGAAATGCCCGATCACGTGCGCGATTTCAACTACCTCTGAGCGGCGCCAGATCGCTGCCGATTCCCGCAAAACCGCCCGTGCGCAAACGGGCGGTTTTGTTCGATTCGCACATTCTCGCTCAAAATCGAAGATCACAAACGCGTGATCGCATGAGCCTGATGATCCCCGATATGCCCGTGATCTCGTGAAATTTTCAACGAAATTCACCAATGTTCACGGGGCTTTCACGTTGTGTGGCGCGCGACCTCCCGATCTCTCACGGTCTTGTTTTATGACTGTTACACGCGCAGACTAAGCCCCGTAGCGTGGACGCTCCGCAGAGGGCTCCAGATCGAGAAAAATCCGTGAATCCCGCTACAAACTGGGAGGAAGACATGAAGAATTTCGCATTGGGTGCGGCGCTTGCGTCCGCAACTCTGGCCGCGCCTTTCACCGCGCAGGCCGCAACTGAAATCCAGTTCTGGCACGCCTTCACTGGCCGCCTTGGCGAGCTGGTTGACCAACAGGTCAAGGACTTCAACGCCAGCCAGAGCGATTACGAGGTCGTGGCGACCCATAAGGGCAACTATTCGGAAACGCTCAATGCCGGGATCGCGGCGTTCCGCGCGGGCGAGCAGCCCGACATCTTGATGGTGTTCGAGGTCGGCACCGCGACGATGATGGCCGCCAAGGGCGCGATCAAGCCGGTCTATCAGGTGATGGCCGATGCCGGTGTGCCGTTCAACGCCGACGATTACATCGGCGCGGTGAAGGGGTATTACACCACCACCGATGGCAAGATGCTGTCGCTGCCCTTCAACTCCTCGACCCCGGTGCTGTGGGTCAACCGCGACATGCTCGACACGGCGGGCGTGGCCAAGGATGCGCCGCTGACCACCTGGGAAGACGTCGGCAAGGTGCTCGATCAGCTCAAGGCCTCGGGCGTCGATTGCCCGATGACCACCGCCTGGCAGAGCTGGATCCATCTCGAGAACCTCTCGGCCTATCACAACGTTCCGTTCGCCAGCCAGGAGAACGGTTTTGCCGGTCTCGATGCGCAGCTCGAATTCAACGGCCCCGTTCAGGTCAAGCACATCCAGACCATGGGTGACTGGGCCAAGAAGGGCGAGTTCATCTACAAGGGCCGCCGCAACGAGGGTGGCGCCGATTTCCGCGCCGGCACCTGCGCGCTCTTCACCGAGAGCTCGGCTGGTTACGCGGGCATCAAGTCCGAAGCCAAGTTCAACTTCGAAGTGCATCCGCTGCCCTATTGGGGCGACGTCGCGGGCGCCCCGCAGAACACCATCATCGGCGGCGCGTCGCTCTGGGTGATGTCGGGCAAGGATGACAGCCATTACAAGGGCGTGGCTGAGTTCCTGAGCTATCTCTCCTCGCCCGAAGTGCAGGCGAAATGGCACCAGGACACGGGTTACCTGCCGATCACCAAGGCCGCGGCCGATCTGACCCGCGAGCAGGGCTTCTACGAGGCGAACCCGGGCACCGATGTCGCCGTGAAACAGATGACCGCGAATGCGCCGACGGCGAATTCGAAGGGCATCCGTCTGGGCAATTTCGACCAGATCCGCGGCATCATCGACGAGGAACTGGAAGCCGTCTGGTCGGGTGACAAGACCGCTCAGGACGCGCTCGATAACGCGGTGACGCGCGGCAACCAGCTGCTGCGCCGCTTCGAGCAGGCGAACCGCTAAACCGATCCAGACCGCGGGCGGGTGAGACCTGCCCGCGGTTGCCCCTCTCGACGATCCCGGACCCCCAATGGAAAAACGCGTCACCTTCAAGGGCTGGCTCTTGCCGATGCTGCTCATCGCCCCGCAGCTCATCATCTCGGCCGTGTTCTTCTTCTACCCGGCGGGAGAGGCGGTCTGGCAGTCGCTGTTCATCCCCGACCCGTTCGGCCTTTCGATGCAATATGTGGGGCTGGGGAATTTCGAATATCTCTTCTCCGATCCCTATTACCGGGCCTCTTTCCTGACGACGGCGGTGTTCTCGACGCTGGTGACGCTCGTTTCGATGATCCCGGCGCTGTTCCTTGCCGTGCTGGCCGACCGGCTGGTGAAAGGGGCGGGGACGTATCGCACGCTCTTGATCTGGCCCTATGCGGTCGCGCCTGCGGTGGCGGGTGTGCTGTGGCTCTTCATGTTCAACACCCGCATCGGCGTGGTGGCCTTCTACCTCAACCAGCTCGGTTATGACTGGAACCATGTCCTGAACGAGCATGAGGCGATGGGGCTTGTCGTCGTGGCCTCGGCCTGGGGGCGCATCAGCTACAACTTCCTGTTCTATTTCGCAGCCCTGCAAGCGGTGCCGAAATCGGTGATCGAGGCGGCGGCGATTGATGGCGCGCATTTCTGGCGGCGCTTCTTCACCATCGTGCTGCCGCTCCTGTCGCCCACGACCTTCTTCCTGCTGGTCGTCAATATCGTCTACGCCTTCTTCGAGACCTTCGGCGTGATCCACACGATCACCTCCGGCGGCCCGCAACAGGCCACCACTATCCTCGTCTACAAGGTCTATGCCGACGGCTTCGTCGGGCAGGATCTGGGAAGCTCCGCCGCGCAATCGGTGGTGCTGCTGGTGGTGGTCGGCATCCTGACGGTGCTGCAATTCAAGTTCGTCGAAAAGCGGGTGCATTACTGATGGCTGACAATCGTATCGAGCCACCCCCCGGCATGGTCGAGAAGCGCGGCTCGGCACTGTGGCTGACGCATCTTCTGATGATCGCGGGCGTGCTGGTGATCTTCTTCCCGATCTGGCTGGCTTTCGTGGCCTCGACCCATACCCAGCAAGAGATCGCACAGGCGCCGATGCCGGTCCTGCCCGGCTCGCATCTGATCGAGAACTACACGCGGGCGCTCTTTTCCGGCGTCAACGTGCCGGTCGCGACGATGCTGATGAACTCGATGGTGATGGCGCTGGGGATTGCGCTGGGCAAGATCGCGATTTCGCTGCTGTCGGCCTTCGCCATCGTCTATTTCCGCTTTCCGGGGCGGCGCTTCTTCTTCTGGATGATCTTCCTGACGCTGATGCTGCCGGTCGAGGTGCGCATCGTGCCGACCTATCAGGTCGTCGCGGGCTTCGGTCTTCTGAACTCCTATTCCGGCCTGATCCTGCCGCTGATTGCCTCGGCCACGGCCACGTTCCTGTTCCGGCAGTTCTTCCTGACCGTGCCCGATGAGCTGGCCGAGGCCGCCCGTGTCGATGGCGCGCGTCCGATGCGCTTCTTCCTCGATATCCTGCTGCCGATGAGCCGCACCAATATCGCGGCGCTTTTCGTGATCCTCTTCATCTATGGCTGGAACCAGTATCTCTGGCCGCTGCTGATCACCACCAATCCCGAGATGAACACCATCGTCATGGGGCTGAAACAGATGTTCCCGAGCGGTGATGATATCGCGGACTGGCCGGTCATCATGGCGACCTCGATCCTCGCGATGGTGCCGCCGGTGATCGTGGTGATCTCGATGCAGAAACTCTTCATTCGCGGCCTCGTGGACAGCGAGAAATAAGGGCAGACAATGGCGACCGTTGAACTCGAAAACATCAAGAAACGTTTCGGCAAGACCGAGGTTCTGCACGGGGTCTCGATCGACATTCGCGACGGCGAATTCATCGTCATCGTCGGGCCGTCGGGCTGCGGGAAATCGACGCTTCTGCGCATGGTCGCGGGGCTGGAGAGCGTGTCGGAAGGCGAGATCCGCATCGGCGGCAATCGCGTGAACGAGCGCGAACCGATGGACCGCGACATCGCGATGGTGTTCCAGAACTACGCGCTCTACCCGCATATGTCGGTGCGCCAGAACATGGGCTACGGGCTGAAGATCGCGGGCATGGCGAAGGACGAGATCGCCGCCCGCGTGGACGAGGCCGGGGCGCTGTTGCAGCTCACCCCCTATCTTGACCGCAAGCCGCGCGAGCTCTCGGGCGGGCAGCGCCAGCGCGTCGCGATGGGCCGCGCCATCGTGCGCGAACCGGCGGTGTTCCTGTTCGACGAGCCGCTCTCGAACCTCGATGCCAAGCTGCGCGTGCAGATGCGCGTCGAGATCCGCGAATTGCAGCGCAAGCTCGGGATCACCGCGCTTTACGTCACCCACGATCAGGTCGAG